>NZ_FXUD01000001.1:1385435-1409957 GCF_900182895.1 Serratia sp. CC22-02
GGGTGATTAGCTCAGTTGGTAGAGCATCTCCTTTACACGGAGGGGGTCGGCGGTTCGAGCCCGTCATCACCCACCACTTCTGCGGGTCGTTAGCTCAGTTGGTAGAGCAGTTGACTTTTAATCAATTGGTCGCAGGTTCGAATCCTGCACGACCCACCAATTCAGAGAAAAGCGCCTTTTGGCGCTTTTTTCGTTTCTGCGCCACCCACCTCTGACTTCATCTTCACGCAGGCATAGTTTACCGAGTCGTGCAGGATGAAGAACCGTAGAGGTTCGAGCATCGCGCAGCGATACGACAACGCGCAGCGTTGCCCGCAGGGTGAGGCCACAGGCCGAATCAATCCTGCACGCCCCCACATTCAGGAAAAAGCGCCTTTTGGCGCTTTTTTCGTTTCTGTCGCACTCACTTCCCCTTCTTCTTATTCTCTCTATTCACCACACGCTAAGATACGAATGGTTATCATTTTGGCGGCTTGAATGGTAAATTAGCGGGCATCCACCACGCAGCCAATCCGCCGCCGGATTGATACGCCTTAGTTCAAGGAAAGAAAGAGCCCGCTCATGACCCTATCCTTACGCCAGCTGTTCATTGCATTTATCGCCACTTCCAGCCTGCTGCTCAGCGGCTGCGGCCCGGACGACAAGAGCGACGGGCAGAAACCGTCCGCCCCCGCTGCCGACAGCAGTTGGCCGCGCACCATCGACAGCGCCAAAGGGAAGTTCACGCTGGAAAAACCGCCGCAGCGCATCGTGTCCACCAGCGTCACCATCACCGGCACGCTGCTGGCTATCGACGCCCCGGTGGTCGCCAGCGGCGCCACCAGCCCGAACCCTCTGGTGGCCGATAAACAAGGCTTCTTTACCCAGTGGAGCGAGGTAGCCAAACAGCGCCACGTCGAACGATTGTATCAGGTGGAGCCCAATGCCGAAGCCGTCGCCGCCGCCGCGCCGGATTTGATCGTCGTCGCCGCAACCGGCGGGGATTCGGCGTTGAAACTGTATGATCAGCTGTCCGCCATTGCGCCGACGCTGGTGCTCGATTATGGCGACAAAAGCTGGCAACAGCTGGCCAGCGAGCTCGGCGAGATCACCGGCCATGAAGCCGGCGCCAAACAGGCGGAAGATCGTTTCGAACAGCGCGTGGAGCAAGTGAAGCAGGCGATCGCGCTGCCGCCGCAGCCGACCACCCCGCTGGTGTATGCCGACAACGGCCGCGAGGCCATGCTGTGGACGCCGGGGTCAGCCCAGGGCAAACTGCTGACCCAGCTCGGCTTCCAACTGGCCACCCCACCGGAAAGCGCCAAAGGCAATGCCAGCATGGGTAAACGCCATGACATCATCCAGATCTCCGGCGAAAAAATGGCCGAGGGCCTGAACGGCAAGACGCTGATCCTGTTCGCCACCAACGAGCGTAAAGTGCAAGAGGTGCTGACCAACCCGTTCCTCAAACATCTGGAGCCGGTGGAACAGCGGCACGTCTACGCCGTCGGCAACGACACTTTCCGTCTCGATTACTACAGCGCCACCAACATGCTGAACCAAATCGAACGGCTGTTCAAAAAGCCCTGAACCACGCCGTCGGCAGGCCAACCTCCTGCCGACGTTTGCCATAAACAGGGCAACCGTTCACATTCAATCAATTGAAATATCAATAGTTATTAACATCGTCAACGCACCTGCGCCACCAACCGGCGGGTGCATGCGGGCGTAAACTCGTGCTACTATTAGCGCCCGCATGAACGCAAATAACAATGAGAATAAAAATCATACAGGAGTTACCGGTGTGAACGTACCCACTCCGACTGAGCGGACGCTTTCGTCCGCACCGCACGCAGCTTACGCCAGTGGCTTCAAACGCATCGCCGGGTTCGGTATCGGCTTGGCGCTGTTGCTGCTGTGCATCATTGCCAGCCTGATGCTGGGTTCCAAAGCCATCCCCTTCCATACCGTCTGGCTCAGCCTGCAGGGCGCCGCGAGCGGTTCCGACAGCACCATCATTCTCAACGCCCGGGTACCCCGCACGCTGGCGGGCATCTTGGCCGGCATGGCGCTCGGCGCCGCCGGCGCGCTGATTCAGGCGTTGACGCGCAATCCGCTGGCCGATCCCGGCGTGCTCGGCATCAACGCCGGCGCCAGCTTCGCCGTGGTCATCGGCATCATGTTTTTCGGCGCGGCCACCACCGAAAGCTATATGGCCTACGCCTTCGTCGGCGCCGCCCTCACCACCCTGCTGGTCTACCTGATCGGCACGTTGGCGGGCGGGCGCATCAACCCGGTGCGGCTGACGCTGGCCGGCGTGGCGATCGGCGCGGTGTTGCTCGGCATCACCACCGGGCTGTCGCTGATCGATCCGCAAACCTTCGACCAACTGCGCTTCTGGCAGGCCGGCACGCTGGATATCCGCACGCTGTCCACGCTGCCGGTTACCGCCCCCGCCATTTTGCTCGGCTGCCTGCTGACGCTGCTCATCGCCCGGCCGCTGAATACCATCGGCATGGGGGAAGACCTGGCTATCGCGCTCGGCGCGCGCGTGGTGCTGACTCAGGTCGTCGCGGTGATCGCCATCACGCTGCTGTGCGGTGCGGCGACCGCCACCGTCGGCCCAATCAGTTTCATCGGCCTGATGGTGCCGCATATCGCCCGCTGGTGGGTCGGCCCCGACCAGCGCTGGATCCTGCCCTACTCCATGCTGCTGGCGCCGATTTTACTGCTGTGCGCCGACGTGGTCGGCCGTTTGCTGGCGGCCGGTGAGCTGCGGGTTTCCATCGTGGCGGCCTTCATCGGCGCGCCGGTGCTGATCTGGCTGGTGCGCCGCAAGAAAACGCTGGGGGGTCTGTGATGAGTCTGCCCCACACGTTGCATATCGGCCGCCCAGACGGCGTCATCAACTGGCGCATGCCGCTGCGCCTGCTGTTGGTCAATCTTTCGCTGCTGGCGTTGTGTCTGGCAATGGCCGTTGCCGCGCTGTGCTACGGCACGCTGCAGCTTTCGCTGGAACAGGTCTTTGCCGCGCTCAGCGGCGAGGCGCCGAAAAATCTGGTCACCGTGGTTACCCAATGGCGCTTGCCGCGTATCGCCATGGCGCTGCTGTTAGGCGGCGCACTCGGCATGAGCGGCGCCATCTTCCAGTCGATTATCCGCAACCCGCTCGGCAGCCCGGACGTGATTGGCTTTAACATGGGGGCTTACACCGGCGCGCTGATCGCCATCACCCTGTTCAACGGCGGCTATTACTACATCGCCGGCGGTGCGCTGGCCGGCGGCATTCTCTCCGCGCTGGCCATCTACCTGCTGGCCTGGCGCCAGGGCATCGCCGGCTTCCGGCTGATCATCGTCGGCATCGCCATCAGCGCGGTGCTGGTCTCCACCAATACCTGGCTGATCATCACCGCCTCGCTGGAGCGCGCCATGGACGCCGCCATGTGGCAGGCCGGTTCACTCAACGGCATGACCTGGCAGAAAGCCCAGCCCGCTACGGCGTTCATCGTGTTGGCGGCCGCGGCCGCGCTGCTGATGGGCAAACGGCTGCAGCTGCTGGAAATGGGCGACGACACGGCGCGCGCACTGGGCGTGAACGCCGAAGGCAGCCGGCTGTGGCTGATGCTGTTCGGCGTCACCCTCACCGCCGCCGTCACCGCCACCGCCGGGCCGATTTCCTTTATCGCGCTGGCGGCGCCGCAGATCGCCCGCCGCCTGGCCGGACAATCCTCGGTCACCCTGACGTCCTCGGCGCTGATGGGCGCGACGCTGCTGCTCGGCGCCGACGTGGTGTCCCAACATCTTTTTGCGCCGATCCAACTGCCGGTCGGGGTCGTGACCGTCTGCATCGGCGGCCTGTACCTGATTTGGCTGCTCATCCGTGAGGCCCGCAGATAATGAAAAGTGATAACGCCATGAGCCACCGCCTGCACGCCTCGCACCTGAAGCTGGGCTACGACAATAAAATCATCGCTGACGATCTGAGCGTGGCGATCCCCGACGGTGCCTTCACGGTGATCGTCGGGCCGAACGCCTGCGGCAAATCGACGCTGCTGCGCGCCCTGTGCCGTCTGCTGAAACCCAGCGCCGGCGAGGTGATGCTGGACGGCAAAAACATCAGCAGCTTCGCCACCAAGGCGCTGGCGCGCGAGCTTGGGCTGCTGCCGCAAACTTCGATCGCACCGGACAGCATTACCGTGGCGGACCTGGTATCGCGCGGCCGCTATCCGCACCAGAGCCTGCTGAAACAGTGGACGCAGGCCGACAAACAGGCGGTGGAAGCCGCCATGGCGGCCACCAACGTCAGCCAGTTGGCGGACCGCAGCGTCGACGAGCTGTCCGGCGGGCAGCGCCAGCGCGTTTGGGTGGCGATGGCGTTGGCGCAGCAAACACCGCTGCTGCTGCTGGATGAACCGACCACCTATCTGGACATCGCGCACCAAATCGAGCTGCTGGATCTGTTCCGTCAGCTCAACCGCGAGCACGGCCAAACCCTCATCGCGGTGCTGCACGATCTCAACCACGCCTGCCGCTATGCCGATCACATCATCGCCATGCGCGACGGCAAGATCGTGGCGGAGGGGAACCCGGCGGAAATCATCACCGCCGAGCTGGTGGAACGGGTGTTCGGCATGCCGTGCATGATCATCGACGATCCGCTGTCCCACACCCCGCTGGTGATCCCGCGCGGCCGCTACCACTGCGACGCGCCGCAGGCATGAAAAAGGCCGGGTTACCCCGGCCTTTTCGTTACTTCTCCAGCGACACCTGCTTGAAGATGTGTTTGCCGAACGGGTCTATCTCGTAGCCTTTCACTTCCTTGCGCACCGGTTCGAAGATGGTCGAGTGCGCGATCATCAGCGCCGGCATCTGATCGTGCATCATCACCTGCGCCTGCTGGTACATCGCCACCCGCTTGGCGTGATCGTTCTCCTCGCGCGCCTGCAGGATCAGCTGGTCGAACGGTTTGTAGCACCATTTCGCCGAGTTGGAGCCGCCGAGCGAAGCGCAGGTGAACAGCGGGCCGAAGAAGTTGTCCGGATCGCCGTTGGCGGTGGTCCAGCCCATCAGCGCCGTCTGGTGCTCGCCGTTTTTAATCCGCTGCAAATATTCGCCCCATTCGAAGGTGACGATTTTGGCGCGCACGCCGATCTTGGCCCAGTCGGCCTGGATCATCTCCGCCATGCGCTTGGCGTTGGGGTTATAGGGCCGCTGCACCGGCATCGCCCACAGATCGATGTCAAACCCCTGCCCCAGCCCGGCTTCCTGCAACAGCTGCTTCGCCCGCTCCGGCGAATACGGGTAGTCTTCAAGCTGCGCGTTGCTGCCCCACTGGGTCGGCGGCAGCAGGTTCTTGGCCGGCTGGCCGGCGCCGTGGAACACCGCCTCGATGATCGCCGGCTTGTTGACCGCCAGCGCCAACGCCTGGCGTACCTTGACGTTATCCAACGGTTTTTTCTGGGTATTAAACGCCAGGAAGCCGATATTCAAGCCAGATTTTTCCATCACCTGAAGGTTGCCGTCCTGCCGCATGCGCGCCAGATCCGCCGGGTTGGGGAACGGCATCACCTGGCACTCGTTCTTTTGCAGCTTGGCGTAACGCACCGTCGCATCCGGCGTGATCGAAAACACCAGCCGGTCGATCTTCGGTTTGCCTTCCCAGTAACGATCGAACGCCTTGTAGAGGATTTTCGCGTCCTTCTGGTACTGCACCAGCTGGAACGGCCCGGTGCCAATCGGATCGTTGTCCACCCGCTGCGGCGTACCGGCCTTCAGCATCGCGTCGGCATATTCCGCCGAAAAAATAGTGGCGAAGTACATGCCCAGATCGGCGACGAACGGCGCCTCGGCGCGGGAGAGCTCAAAGCGCACGGTGTGATCGTCCACCTTGACGATCCGGTCGATCAGCGTGCCGAACTCCATCGACTCGAAGTTGGTGTAGCCGCCGTTGGAGACCTTGTGATACGGGTTGTTGGCGTCCTTTTGTCGCATAAACGAGAAGATGACGTCATCGGCGTTGAAATCGCGGGTAGGCGTGAAATATTTATTGCTCTGGAATGCCACGCCCTTGCGCAGGTGGAAGGTATAGCGCTTGCCGTCCTCGCTCACTTCCCAGCTTTCCGCCAGGCTGGGTTGCAGCTCGACGGTACCGGGTTTGAAGTCCACCAGCCGGTTGTAGATCGCCGCCGAACTGGCGTCCACCGTGGTGCCGGAGGTGAACAGCTGCGGGTTGAAGCCTTCCGGCGAGCCTTCGGAACAGTAGACCAGCGTATTGGCCCGCGCGCCGCCGGCAATCGCCAACGCCAGCAGCCCGATCGTTATTGCTTTTCTTTTCATTGCGCTATCCCCAGTGGTGAAAAAACAGCCCAACGGATAGCAATAAATCATGCAGTTAGCGAAGTAAAGGACAAATTCCGCGCATAAAAACGGGCAGGCGCGCAAGCGGCCTGCCCCGGTGAAACCGCCCGATGATGATGAAATTAAATCATCTGGCTGAAGTTCATCTGCGCCATCAGCTTATAGTTGTCGGCGTAGTCGACCGGAATGGCCACCACCACCGGCCCCTGGATCGCCATCGCCTTGCGCAGCATCGGCCGCAGATCGTCCACCGACTGCACGGCGAAACCGACCGCGCCGCAGGATTCCGCGTAGGCCTTGAAGTCAATCGGCCCGAACTCCACGCCGGATTTGCGCTGGTATTTGTTCACTTCCTGCATCTCCACCATGTTGTAGGCGTTATCGACCCAGATGACGTGCACGATGTTGTTTTTCAGCCGCACCGCGGTCTCCAGCTCCATACTCGACTGCATGAACCCGCCGTCGCCGGAGATAGACACCACTTTATCGCCGGGGCGAACCAGCGCCGCGCCGATGGCCCACGGCAGCGCCACCCCCATGGTTTGCTGGCCGTTGGAGATCAACAGCTGGCGGGCGCGGAAGCTGTACAGGTAGCGGGCGATCCAGATATGGAAACTGCCCATGTCCACACACAGGGTTACGTCGTCGCTGACGATGTCCTGCAGCTCCTTGACGATGCGCAGCGGGTGGATCGGCATGCCGCCGCGGCGGGCGGCGCGCTCCGCCAGTTCAGTACGTTGGCGGCCGAGATCGGTGAGGATCAGCTCCACCTCCGGCGGCACGCAGACCGCCTCAGTGAACGTTTCGGTCATCATGTTCAGCGTGGCGCTGATGTTGCCCACCAGCTCAACGTCCGGCCGATAGCAGGTATCAATATCCGCCGGCAGCACGTCGATGTGCACCAGTTTCAGCCGCCCGTGGCTGTTCCACATGCAGGGATCGTATTCGATCGGATCATAACCGACGCTCACCACCAGATCGGCCTTCTGCAACAGCTGATCGGCCGGCTGGTTGTTGAACAGGCCGACGCGGCCGGCGAAACGGGCGAAGTGGTTGACGTCGATCACCCCCGCCGCCTGATAGGTGCCGACCACCGGCATATGGGTGCGGTACAGCAGATGGCGCACCGCCTCGCTGTTCTCCGGCCGGCTGGCCTGCAGGCCGAGCAGCAATACCGGGCATTTGGCCTGGCGGATCAGTTTCACCGCCGCCTGAATGTCGTCCGCCGCGGCGGCCCCCATGCGCGGCAAGCGGCAGCCGGCCAGCACCGGCGCGCTGACCGGTTCATTGACGATATCCATCGGCAGGCTGACGAACGATGCCCCCGGCCGGCCGAACTCGGCGCGGCGAAAGGCGTTGGCGATCACTTCGGAAATCGCCGAACCGGCATGCACTTCGGCGCAATACTTGGTCACCGGCCGGAACATGCTGACGGTATCCATACTCTGGTGCGTCTGCTTCAGGCTGTCGGCGCGCTTCACCGCCCCGCCGAAGGCCACCACCGCGTCCCCTTCCGAAGTGGCGGTGGCCAGCCCGGTGATCAGGTTGGAGCTGCCCGGCCCGGAGGTGACCAGCGCCACCCCGGCCTTACCGGTCAAGCGGCCGACCGCCGCCGCCATAAAGGCCGCGTTGGCCTCATGCCGCACCACCACCGTTTCAATCGATGGCGCGTCCTCCAGCGAGTCGAACACCCGGTCGATCTTGGCGCCCGGAATGCCGAAAACGTGTTTGACGCCCTGCGCTTCCAGGTTTTTCACCACCAAATCGGCGCCACATTGCCAGTCATTGCCTGTTTTTTCCTGTGCCATGGTTCCACCTCCTAAGAAAACGATCGCCGGGGTTAGCCCTCGGCGGAACGAATCGCGCGATCCAAATTCTCTGGGCAGAGGTTGGCGCGCAAGAAATCCGCATCATGCGGTAACTGAAGATTGAGACGCGTGATGACGCCGAACTGCAGACGGCCATGATCGAGCTGGTAGTCCAGCACGTGGCCGCCGCCGCTGCGGTCGTCGGTAACGAAGTGTTCGTGATAGCCGGCCACGCCGATGCCCTGCATGTAATCCGGCGAACGGAAGCCGACCAGCGTGCCGCGCCGCTGATGGAACGAGAAGGTCGGCTGCTCTTCTATCGCCTCCAGCATCGGGCGGTAGGGCCGCTCCTGGCGCGGCACGGTACGGGTTTCCACGTGGCTGAACTCGCCGTCGACCCGCACCGCGCAAAACAGGTTCGGCGAGGCGACCTGCTCGTCGATGCACTGGTGCAGCTGCGCCTTGGTGATTGGCCGGTCGAATTGCTGGCTGACGCTGGGCTGGAAAAAGGTGACGACGGCGAAGGGGGTTTTCTGCTGCAGGCCGGCCGGCCGGGCGCTGCCGTCGGCGCGCAGCTGGTGTATTTCCTGATCGAAGGCGATCAGTTCGCCGTCCAGGTGATTGAAGGTGCCAAGGCCGAAATCGCCGTGCTTGAGCAGCTCGGCAATGGTGGTCTCCCCCTCGTAAACCCCGTCGATGAGCGCGCTCATCAGCGAGATTTGATAGATTTCGCCCTCCCCGGCGTTGATCGACTGCCTGGCAAAACCCTGCGCCAAATGGCGCGCACAGGAACACCCGTGTTTTTCGTTCATGACTGACTCCTCCACCAGCGCGGGATCGCGGTTCCGCGCGTTCAAAAGGCCCACCGACGGTAAGCCAAGATGTCCCCCAAGGCGCGTTCATCAGTTGGAACGATTCAGCCTAAGGCGACAAAAAAACCGGCACGGCTGGCCGGCCGATAACCAGGTATCAGATCAGAATGAGATAAAGTAAAGGCTTACTAATCATTGAGACTGAACCGGTTATCAAATTGAACGGTTAATCTGGTGTTGGAGCGACAATCAACTCCGCAGGCGGCTCGCGCAGCCTGGGAAAAACATCTGCTATTTAGTGCTAAGCGCCGCGAGGTTTATACGTTTTCTCTCTATACGGCCGGGATGGGACGGCCTTGAAGCCCGTCGTCAACCCGCAGCCAGAGTAGCCGCCGCGCCGTCGGCAGAGAAGCGGGTATTCATAAGAAACGCTTTTGCATATAATGCAAAAATGAATGACGCCCGCTATGTAGAACATCTGCCAATTTTTCTCGACGTGGCCCGCCTGGGCAGCTTTTCCGCCGCCGCGCGCCGGCTGGGCATGGTGCCCTCCTCGCTGGTGCGCCACATCGATGCCCTGGAAAGCGCGCTCGGCGCCGCGCTGTTCGTGCGCTCCACCCGTGGCCTGCTGCTAACCGACGCCGGCGAGCTGCTGCTGACGCGCGCCACCGCGCTGATGACGGACATTACCGGCCTTCGCGCTGAGCTGAGCGCGCTGAACGAAACGCCGCAGGGCACGCTGCGCATCAGCTGCCTGCCGACCTTCGGCAAAACCTATGTGCTGCCGCTGCTGCCGACGCTGGCGGAACGCTACCCGCAGCTGTCGGTCGACCTCGATCTGACCGAACGTCAGACCGATCCGACGCAGGAACGGCTCGACGCCGCCATCCGCATCGGCGAACAGAAGGACAGCGCGCTGTATGCCAGCCGCATCGCCACCCAACGCTGGGTGATGTGCGCCAGCCCCGCCTACGTCGCCCGCTATGGCCTGCCGGCCGATCTGGAGGCGCTGCCGCAGCATCGGCTGATCGCCCGCTACCACAAGCAGCAGCCGGCCTGCTGGGCGCAGATCCTCGACGCGGCGCTGATGAGCCGCTGCACCATGGCGCTGCGCTGCGACGACTTCACCGCGCAGCGCCAGGCCGCGCTGCTCGGGCTCGGCATCGCCTTCCTGCCCAACTGGGTGGTGGGGCCGGACGTGCAGCACGGGCAGCTGGTGCAAATGCTGGAAGATCCGCGCCATGAGCAGCAAGGCATCTATCTGCTGCGCCCGATGGCGAAGGTGTCCGCCCGGCTGGCGGCCTTCACCGCCCTGCTGCAGCAAACCATCGGTCAACCGCCCAGCTGGGGGTAAAGCGGCGTCACCCGGCCGTGCAAAGCCGGGTTGTCGCTCTCGTCCTTCAGCTCGATGCCGCTCAGCCGCCGCAGGAACGCCTGCTCCAGCAGCCAGGCCAGGCGGAACGCCGCCTGCGGATAATCCAACCCCTCGGGCCGCACGTTGGAGATACAGTTGCGCTCGGCGTCCGTTCTGCGCGCGTTCGGCCCCCAGGTCAAATAGACGCCCAGGCTGTCCGGCGACGACAGCCCCGGCCGTTCGCCGATCAGAACCGCCACCGCCCGGGCCTGCAGGCATTCGCCGATCTCATCCCCCAGCGCCACCCGCGCCTGATGCGCCAGCACCACCGGCGCGACGGTCAGCCCCAGCGAATCGAGATAGGGCCGCAGCGCCTGCAGCAGCGGCAGCGCCTGGCGGTGCACCGCCTTGGAGGAGAGGCCGTCCGCCACTATCAGCAGCAGATCGACGCGGCGCGATGGCGAACCGAGCAACAGGCTGCGGCTGTCCGACGCCAACCGCCGCCCCAGATCCGGTCGGCGCAGATAGGCGGCGCGATCGGCGGCCTGGCTGTGCACCGCCAGCGTGGGCCAACCGGCATCGTGCAGATCCGCCGCCAGCCGTTCGCTGTCGAAAGGTTGATGCACCGCGTCGCGCGCCTGGGCATGGGCCAGCCCGAAGCGCAGCAGCTCATCGGTCGGCAGGCTGGCGCCGGTGCGCCCCAGCGCGATGCGCGCATCGGTAAAGGCGCGCAGCGCGTCCCAGCTGTTGGCGTGAACCGGTTTGCTCATGTGCGTTCTCCCTGCAGCGCCAGCAACAGCGGATGATTGGCGGCGGCGTCGCGCAGCCGTCCGCGTTCGTCGGTAATGTTCATCGCCGCCAGCCAGGCGGCGAACTCCGGCGCGTGCTTCAGCCCCAGCAGTTCGCGGATATAGAGCGCGTCATGGAACGATGTGCTTTGGTAGTTGAGCATGATGTCGTCCGCGCCCGGCACGCCGATCAGGAACGTTAACCCGGCGGCGGCCAACAGCGTCAGCAGCGTGTCCATGTCGTCCTGATCGGCTTCGGCATGGTTGGTGTAGCAGACGTCGCAGCCCAGCGGCAGGCCGAGCAGCTTGCCGCAGAAGTGGTCCTCCAGCCCGGCGCGGATAATTTGCTTGCCGTCATACAGGTATTCGGGGCCGATAAACCCTACCACGGTGTTGATCAGCAGCGGCGAGAAATGGCGCGCCACCGCATAGGCGCGCGCCTCGCAAGTTTGCTGATCGACGCCGTGATGGGCGTTGGCCGACAGGCAGCTGCCCTGCCCGGTTTCGAAATACATCACGTTGTCGCCCAGTGTGCCGCGCCTGAGGCTCAGCGCCGCCTGCTGCGCTTCCGCCAGCAGCGCCAAACTGATGCCGAAGCCGCGATTGGCCGCTTCGGTACCGGCGATCGACTGAAACACCAGATCCACCGGCGCGCCGCGCTCTATCAGCCGCAGCGTGTTGGTCACGTGGGTCAGCACGCAGGATTGGGTGGGAATGGCGAAGCGCTGGATCACGTCGTCCAGCATGTAGTTGAGCTTTTCCAGCAGCGGCAGGCTGTCGCTGGCCGGATTGATGCCGACCACCGCATCGCCGCTGCCGTACAACAGGCCGTCCAGCATGCTGGCGGCGATGCCCTGCAGGCTGTCGGTCGGGTGATTGGGCTGCAGCCGCACGCTGAGGTGGCCCGGCAGGCCGATCGTATTGCGAAAGCGCGTCACCACCCGGCACTTCTTTGCCACCAGGATCAGATCCTGATTGCGCATGAGCTTGCTCACCGCCGCCGCCATCTCCGGCGTGATACCGGCCGCCACCTGCGCCAGCATGGCGCTGTCCGCCTGCTCGCTCAGCAACCAATCGCGAAAATCACCGACCGTGAGGTGCGAGATGGGCTCAAAGGCGGCGGCATCGTGGCCGTCGATAATCAGGCGCGTCACCTCGTCCTCTTCGTACGGCACCAGCGCCTGCTGCAGGAACGCCTTGAGCGGCAAGTCCGCCAGCGCAATGCGCGCCGCCATACGCTCTTCGGCGCTTTGCGCCGCCACCTCCGCCAGATAATCGCCGGAACGCGCCGGCGAAGCCTTCGCCATCAGCTGACGCAGATCGCCAAAGCGATAGCCGCGTTGGCCCACCGTTGCCTGATACATAGCCCCCTCCCTTGCCCCGAGTGACGAGATAACAGCCCTGCACCAAGTGTAGTCAGTGGGAAAAGAAAATTATTTTGCACGCGATCGCCGCCGTCGCGCTTTCCCCCATTTCACCCGCCGCCGCTTCGGGTTACAGTAGCCGCGAAAAAAGGAGGGGTGATGGATCCGCAACGGCAAATTACCGACTGGCTGCAACAAGATGACGCTCGCATGGCCGCCCTGCGCACCGTGCGCCGGCTCGGCCTGAATGACTGGTGCCTGGGCGCCGGCTTCGTACGCAATCTGGTGTGGGATCGGCGCCACGGCTACGTGGACGCCACGCCGCTCAACGATATCGACGTGATCCACTTCGATGCGGAGCGTGCGGACGCCGAGCGCGATCGCATGCTGGAGACGCGCCTGCACCAATGGCTGCCGCGGCCTTGGTCGGTCAAGAATCAGGCGCGCATGCACCTGCGCGGCGGCCGGGCGCCTTACCGCGACAGCGAAGAGGCCATCAGCTTTTGGACCGAAGTGGAAACGGCGATCGGCGCGCGCCTGAACGCCGACGACAGCATCACGCTGGTGGCCCCCTTCGGGCTCGCGGCGCTGTTCGACGACACCATCACCTTCAACGTGAAAAACGGCGATCGCGCGGCCTATGCCCAGCGCGTGCTCGACAAAGGCTGGCTGCAGCGCTGGCCGCACCTGCGGCAGGTAAAGATTTAATCGCCGCTGCCGATACCCTGAACAGCGATAGCCAGACTCAGGGAGAGCACCCATGTCGACCACCATCACCATGATCGTACCGATCAAAAATACCGTTCCCGGCGTCAGCCACGTCTTCAGCGCGCCGGGCCATCAGGGCGAATTGCTGATGGCCAAACCGGTCAACAACCAGCCGGAAGGCGGCAAGGCGAAGAAAAGCGAAGGCGCCAGCGGCAATGACGAACCGGAAAATCTCAACGAAAGCCGCGCCTCGGCACGCATCAAGGCGCTGAACCGGCAGATTCAGGCTCTGCAGCAAAAGCTGGTGGAGCTGAAGGACTCCAGCGCCGATCCCAAAGAGATCGAGAAGCAAAAACAGCTGATTGAAGCACAGATCAAGATGTTGCAGGCCGAGATCGCGCGCATCCAGAAAGAAGAAATGGAAAAGCAGCAACAGGAGCAAATGGAAAAAGCCGCGGCGCAATCCGGCGACGGCGTAAACCGCCCGACGCCGCTCAACGCGGTGGACGTCTATATCTGAATCAATATTCGGCGTTTTCCTGCCGGCGCTGGTGCAGCAGCGCCGCCTGCTGACGCGCCACCTGCCAGATGGCCTCCGCCGCTGGCGTCAGCGAGCGGTTCTTGCGCCGCACCAGCATCAACGCGCGATTGATCTCCGGCACCAGCCGCCGTACCCGGAGCCGCCCCCCTTCCGGCAGCGGCAGCGCCAACGCCGGGAAGATACTGATGCCAATCCCTTCCGCCACCATCGGGAACAGCGTAGCCGGATGACCGATTTCCTGCACCACCTGCGCCTCGACGCCCTGCTGCCTCAGCGCGCTGTCGATCAACGGCCGGCTGCCCGACGCGTAATCCTGCAACACCAGGCGGCAGCCGTTTAACGCCGACCAACGCACCTCTTGACGCGCAGCAAACGGGTGATCGTCGCGGCACAGCAGCAGGAACGGTTCATGCAGCACCGCTTCGCACTCCAAATCCACCGCCTGCACCGGATCGACCACGATGCCGAAATCCACCTCGGCATTGCGCACGCTGTGCAGCACCTGCTGCTGCGCCTGATCGCGCAGCATGATGCGGATCTCCGGGTATTGGCGCTCGCCGGCGGCGATGCACTGCGGCATCAGATGGGCGGAAATGGTCTGGCTGGTCGCCACCCGCACCGTGCCGCTGCGCTGTACGCCAAAGCTGCGCGCATCCAGCAACGCGGCCTGCAGTTCGTCCAGCAGCCGTTCGACCCGGTTGGCCAGCCGCAGGCCGGCGTCGGTCAACACCACTTCACGCGTGGTGCGATCCAGCAGGCGCACGCCGACCTCCGCCTCCAACTCTTTCACGCTGTGGCTGACCGCCGATTGCGTCAGGCCGATCGCCTCACCGGCGCGGCTGAAGCTGCCGTGGCGGGCGACAGCGACGAACACCCGCAGCTGTTTGAGTGAGTAATTCATGTGTTTTATTCATAGATGAATTAAATAAATCAATTTAATTATTATATACCCACGCGGGAGAATAGCCCCATCGATTTTCTACCCGAGCGCATCGCCATGAGATTCCTACCCGATCGTTTTACCCTGACGCTGATCGCCACCGTGCTGCTGGCTTCTTTCCTGCCGGCGCGCGGCGAGTTCGTCGGCTGGCTCAACGCCCTGACCATCGCCGCCATCGCCCTGCTGTTCTTCATGCACGGCGCCAAGCTGTCGCGCGAGGCCATCCTGGCCGGCAGCAATAACTGGCGGCTGCATCTGTGGGTGATGTTCAGCACCTTCATCATTTTTCCGGCGCTGGGGATGCTGTTCGCCTGGTGGGCGCCGATCGACGTCAGCCCCGAGCTGTACGCCGGTTTCATCTACCTGTGCATCCTGCCCGCCACCGTGCAGTCGGCCATCGCCTTCACCTCGCTGGCGGGCGGTAACGTGGCGGCGGCGGTGTGCAGCGCCTCCGCCTCCAGCCTGCTGGGGATCTTCGTATCGCCGCTGTTGGTCGGCCTGCTGATGAACGTGCACGGCGATACCGGCAGCCTGCGGCAGGTGGGCTCGATCGTGCTGCAGCTGCTGGTGCCGTTCGTCGCCGGCCACCTGCTGCGGCCGCTGATCGGCGGCTGGATCGAGCGCCATCGCCCGCTGATCGGCAAAACCGACCAGACCTCGATTCTGCTGGTGGTGTACGCCGCCTTCAGCGAGGCGGTCACGCACGGCATCTGGCATCAGGTGGGGATCGGTTCGCTGGCGTTTATCGTCGGCGGCAGCATCGTGCTGCTGGCGATCGTGCTGGTGGTGAACACCTACATGGCGCGCTGGCTCGGGTTCAGCAAGGCGGACGAGATCACCATCGTGTTCTGCGGTTCGAAGAAAAGCCTGGCGAACGGCATTCCGATGGCCAATATCCTGTTCCCGGCGGCGACGGTGGGGATCATGGTGCTGCCGCTGATGGTGTTCCATCAGGTGCAGCTGATGACCTGTGCGGTGCTGGCGAAAAGGTATCAGCGCAAGCAGCGGGCGCAACAGGCGGTGCCCAACGCCAACGCGCAGGCATCGCGCGGGTAAAAAAGACGGGCCGAGGCCCGTCAGTTCAGCTTTTCTTCAGCGGCTTGACCAGGTGGTCAAGCCCTTCGATTTTAATCGCCAGCGTCATCTCCATCAGCATGCCGAGCTTGCCTTTGGGGAATTCGCCCTTGCGGGCGAACCACAGCAGGTACTCTTCGGGCAGGTCGATCAGCACCCGCCCCTGGTACTTGCCGAACGGCATCACGGTATTGGCGATCTCCAGCAGGTTTTCCTTTTCCATCAGTCACCCAGCAGGCGGATCATTTCCGCTTCGTCGATCACGGCGATACCCAGCTCCTGCGCCTTCGCCAGCTTGGAGCCGGCCGCTTCGCCGGCGATCACCAAATCGGTTTTCTTCGACACGCTGCCGCTGACCTTGGCGCCCAGCGCCGTCAGGCGATCTTTGGCCTCGTCGCGCGACAGCTGGCTCAGCGAGCCGGTCAGTACCACGGTTTTGCCGGCGAACGGGCTGTCTATCTCTTCGGCGACCACCACCACCGGCGCCGGCCAGTGGATGCCGATCTCGGCGCCCACCAGCTCGTCGATCACCTGCTGATTGAGCGCTTCATCGAGGAAATTGCGGGTGTGTTTGGCCACCACTTCGCCGACGTCCGGCACCTCTTTCAGCGCCTCGATATCGGCGGCGAACAGCTTCTCGAGCGATCCGAAATGCGCCGCCAGGTTGGCGGCGGTCGCCTCGCCGACCTCGCGAATGCCCAGCGCATACAGGAAGCGAGCGAAGGTGGTCTGTTTGGATTTCTCCAGCGCATTGACCAGGTTCTGCGCCGATTTCGGCCCCATGCGATCCAGGCCGGTCAGAATGCCGGCGGACAGACGGAACAGATCGGCCGGGTTCTTCACGTACTCTTTGTCCACCAGCTGCTCGATGATCTTGTCGCCCATGCCTTCAACGTCCAGCGCGCGGCGGGAAACGAAGTGCTTCAACGCCTCTTTGCGCTGCGCGCCGCAGATAAGACCGCCGGTGCAGCGCGCTACCGCCTCGCCTTCCACGCGCTCAACGTCGGAGCCGCACACCGGGCAGTGCAGCGGGAACACCACTTCGCGCGCATCCTGTGGCCGACGATCTTCCAGCACCCCCACCACCTGCGGGATGACGTCGCCGGCGCGGCGCACGATCACCGTATCGCCGATGCGCAGCCCCAGACGCTCAATTTCATCGGCGTTGTGCAAGGTGGCGTTGCTGACGGTCACCCCGGCTACCAGCACCGGCTCAAGGCGCGCCACCGGCGTAATCGCGCCGGTGCGGCCAACCTGAAACTCCACTTCGCGCACCACGGTGATCTGCTCCTGCGCCGGGAATTTGAACGCCGTCGCCCAGCGCGGCGCACGCGCCACGAAGCCCAGCGTTTCCTGCAGATCGATATCGTCAATCTTGATCACCACGCCGTCGATGTCGAAACCGAGCTGCGCGCGGTCCTGCTCGACCTGGCGATAAAACGCCAGCACTTCCTCGCTGCCGGTGCGGCGTTGGGCGCGATCGCTGACCGGCAGGCCCCAGGCCTTGAACTGCATCAGGCGCTCAAAATGGCTGCGCGGCAGCTCGCCGCCTTCCAGCAGGCCGACGCCGTAGCAGAAGAAGGTCAGCGGGCGTTTGGCAGTAATGCGCGGATCGAGCTGGCGCAGCGAACCGGCGGCGGCGTTGCGCGGGTTGGCGAACACCTTGCCGTCTTTGCGCCTCGCCTCTTCGTTCATCTGTTCAAAACCGGCCTGCGGCATGAACACTTCGCCGCGCACTTCCAGCCGGCGCGGAATGTTGTCGCCGGTCAGGCGCAGCGGGATGGCGCGGATGGTGCGCACGTTAGTGGTGATGTTCTCGCCGGTGGTGCCGTCGCCGCGCGTCGCCGCGCGCACCAGCTCACCGTCTTCGTACAGCAGGCTGACCGCCAGGCCGTCCAGCTTCAGCTCGCAGCAGAAGGTCAGCGGATCGCTGCTTTTGAGCCTATCCTGCACGCGCTTGTAAAACGCCAGGAAGCTTTCTTCGTCGAACACGTTGTCCAGCGACAGCATCGGCACTTCGTGACGCACCTGGTCGAACGCCGCCAGCGGCGCGGCGCCCACGCGCTGGGTCGGTGAATCGGCGGTGACCAACTCAGGATGCGCGCTCTCCAGTTCGCGCAGTTCGCGCATCAGGCGGTCATATTCCGCATCCGGCACTTCCGGCGCATCCAGCACATGATACTGGTATTCATGATGGCGCAGTGTGGCTCGTAGTTGATTGATTTGTTGGATTATCGATTCCATGGCTCACCATCAAAGATAAAAAACCCCCGGCTAGCGGGGGCTTTGTTGTTACGGATGTTCAGTGCGCGCGGCAACCCGGTCAGGCGTTGTTTTCCAACACTTCACGGATGCGCGCTTTGTAGGTTTCCAGCTTCTGCGGCGTCATCATGCGGCGCTCGTCGTCCAGCACCACGCCGCCCACGTCGTCGGCGATGCGCTGTGCCGACTGCAGCATCAGCTTGAAGTTCTGATTGGCGTCGCCGTAAGACGGCACCATCATGAACATCGACACGCCCGGCGTGGAGAAATCGGACATCATGTCAGGATCGAACGACCCCGGCTTGACCATGTTCGCCAGGCTGAACAGCACCGGGCCGCTGCCGGCCGGGCTGATATGGCGGTGGAAGATGCCCATCTCGCCAAACTGGAAGCCCGCCTGCAACACGCTCTGCAGCAGCACTTCGCCGCCGATTACGCCGCCCTGATGGGCCGCGACGTGCAGCACCAGCACGGTCTCTTTCAGCTTGGCCTGAATGGGCGCAGCCGCCGGCTGTTGTGGCTGTGGCGCAGGCTCCTGCGCCGGCTTCACTTCCGGCGCCTGCTGCACAGGGGCCGGCTCGGCGTGGAATGCCGGTTCCGCCCCCTGCGGCGCCTCATGTTCATGCGGCAGATCGTCGACGCGCGGCTCACGGCGCGCGGCCGGTTGCGGTTGCTGCGGCTCGGCCTGTTCTTCGTCCGGCGCGTAGTTGTTCAGCAGGATGTCATCATACTCCGGCCGCTGAGACAGCGGAGGCGGCGTCTGATGGGCAGCCGGCTGAACGGCGCGGGGCGCAGGCGCAGCCGCCGGAGCGGGCTTCGGCGCGGCCACGGGTTCTTCGCGTGCGGCATCGAAATGGCCGAATGACGGCTCGTCTTGCGGGTGAGCGGCGCGTACGCGCACCTCACCGACGCCTTCTTCGAGATCGTCGATCGGAGTTTGTTCACGTTCCTTTTGGGAACGTTTGGCTGGGCGATCGCGGAAGAGCGCTGACCGTTCTTTGCGACTGGTCCACAGACCGTGCAATAACAGCGCTATTATGGCGATCGCGCCAACAACGATTAATATCAGACGCAAATCCTGCATCATTGCTATCTCTGTTGTTCCAATACATTGCCACCGCGGCAAACATTCACTCTTTAACTCTATTTGCCCGCGCACACAAGTGCAAGTCCGTGCTGAACT
Organism: Serratia sp. CC22-02; assembly: GCF_900182895.1. Taxonomy (NCBI): domain Bacteria; kingdom Pseudomonadati; phylum Pseudomonadota; class Gammaproteobacteria; order Enterobacterales; family Yersiniaceae; genus Serratia; species Serratia sp. CC22-02. The sequence goes on from NZ_FXUD01000001.1 coordinate 1,404,606, forward strand.
TTATGCCAATAAAGATGATTACACTGCCTTTTTCTGCTGGTTTTTCAGCCAACCCTACCCTAGCCAGTGGAAAATCATCCCTATATGATAATGATGCCTGTTCAGACAACGAGATAACTTAAGATATGTCCTATACGCAGCCCCCTGCCCGCTCAACCAGCGGCATTCACTATTTCGCCGAAGGCTGGCGCCTGATTTCGCGCCCGGGGATTAAACGCTATGTGGTCCTACCGTTGCTGGTCAACGTGCTGCTGATGGGCTCCGCTTTCTGGTGGCTGTTCAGCCGGCTCGGCGACTGGATCCCGGCGATGATGAGCCACGTTCCCGACTGGCTGCAATGGTTGAGCTACCTGCTGTGGCCGCTGGCGGTCATTTCGGTGCTGCTGGTGTTCAGCTATCTGTTCAGCACCATCACCAATCTGATTGCGGCGCCGTTCTGCGGCCTGCTGGCCGAACAGCTCGAAGGCAGCCTGACCGGCAAACCGCTGCCGGACACCGGCCTGCTCGGCATCGCCAAAGATCTGCCGCGCATCATGGCGCGCGAATGGCGCAAGCTGATGTATTACCTGCCGCGCGCGCTGCTGCTGCTGGCGCTGTACTTCGTGCCCGGCATCGGCCAGACGGTGGCGCCGGTACTATGGTTCCTGTTCAGCGCCTGGATGCTGGCGATCCAGTATTGCGACTATCCGTTTGACAACCACAAGGTGAGCTTTGCCGACATGCGCCGCGCCTTGCGCCAGCACAAAACCGACAACCTGCAGTTCGGCGCGCTGGTCAGCCTGTTCACCATGATCCCGATCCTCAACCTGGTGATCCTGCCGGTCGCCGTCTGCGGCGCCACCGCGATGTGGGTCGATCGCTACCGCTCGCAATTCGTCCGATAACCGCCGCTTTTTACCGCCGATAGCGCGGGAATTTTCGACAGGGCGCGCATTTCGCGCCCTTATCATTGTGCTTAAAACTTATTTCCTAATAACATATAGATATACCAATTCTTTACTTCCCTGCCGGTACTGTTAGCGTATGCTTTCGATGTTCCCCACATTTTCATAGAGTTAAAGGACGGGCTATGAGCAAGATATATGAAGACAACTCATTAACAATCGGCCATACGCCGCTGGTTCGTCTGAACCGTATCGGCAACGGACGCATTCTGGCCAAGGTTGAATCACGCAACCCGAGCTTCAGCGTCAAATGCCGCATCGGTGCCAATATGATTTGGGATGCGGAACAACGTGGTGTGCTGACCGCCGGTAAAGAGCTGGTGGAGCCGACCAGCGGCAACACCGGCATCGCGCTGGCCTTCGTGGCCGCCGCGCGCGGTTACAAGCTGACGCTGACCATGCCGGAAACCATGAGCATCGAGCGCCGCAAGCTGCTCAAGGCGCTCGGCGCCAATCTGGTGCTGACCGAAGGGGCGAAAGGCATGAAAGGCGCTATCGCCAAGGCCGAAGAGATCGTCGCCACCGATCCGAACCGTTACCTGATCCTGCAACAGTTCAGCAACCCGGCCAACCCGGCCATCCATGAAAAAACCACCGGCCCGGAAATCTGGGAAGACACCGACGGTGAAGTCGACGTGTTCATCTCCGGCGTCGGCACCGGCGGCACGCTGACCGGCGTCAGCCGCTACATCAAGAACACTAAAGGCAAGGCCATCACTACCGTGGCGGTCGAGCCGACCGACTCGCCGGTCATCAGCCAGGCGCTGGCCGGTGAAGAGCTGAAACCGGGCCCGCACAAGATCCAGGGCATCGGCGCCGGCTTCATTCCAGGCAACCTCGATCTGGACCTGGTGGATCGCGTCGAGAAGGTCTCCAACGACGAAGCCATCAGCATGGCGCGTCGCCTGATGGACGAAGAAGGCATCCTGGCGGGCATCTCCTCCGGCGCAGCGGTCGTGGCGGCGGTGAAACTGGCCGAAGAACCGGCGTTCGCCGACAAGACCATCGTGGTGATCCTGCCCTCTTCCGGCGAACGTTATCTGAGCACCGCGCTGTTTGCCGATCTGTTCACCGAGCAGGAATTGCAGCAGTAATTCCACCACTGCACAAATCGCTAAAAAAGCACCCTGCGGGGTGCTTTTTTGTGGACTGGATCAAACTTTATAGCAGTCCAAGATTGCTTTTGCCCGTCGGCTTTAGTATTTAACGGTGCATTATTTCGATGCGCAAAATTAATCACCCCCCGAGCCCGGTCAAGGCTGAATCGATTTACTCATCTGTCGCCGACGCGTCGAATCGGGCATAATGGGGAGCGGATTGGAACGACGTCTAAAGCCGAGTTTTTTGATCTGAAGTGCCTAACGCGTCGTTTTCTGTTGCATCAACGTTCGCCCCTGTCCATAGTCAGGCGCTATAACCAGACAAGCTAAAGTCAGGCCCCTGGGCTAAACTTTAGCTCCACAACATTAATCCAATAAGTTGGGGAAACATCAATGTTCCAGCAAGAAGTTACTATTACCGCTCCGAATGGTCTGCATACTCGCCCTGCCGCTCAGTTCGTTAAAGAAGCCAAAGGCTTCACGTCTGACATCACCGTGACCTCCAACGGCAAAAGCGCCAGCGCTAAAAGCCTGTTCAAACTGCAAACTCTGGGGCTGACTCAAGGGACCGTAGTGACCATCTCCGCTGAAGGTGAAGACGAGCAGAAAGCCGTTGAGCACTTGGTAAAACTGATGGCAGAGCTTGAGTAATCGGCCCGTCTTTTTAGTTAACACCAGTCAAGAGTAAGGTAGGGTTATGATTTCAGGCATTTTAGTATCACCGGGCATCGCTTTTGGTAAGGCTCTCTTGCTGAAAGAAGACGACATTGTCATCAACCGGAAAAAAATCTCTGCTGATCAAGTAGAGCAGGAAGTCTCGCGTTTTCTGGCCGGCCGCGCGAAAGCGTCCGAACAGCTGGAAGCGATCAAGACCAAAGCTGGCGAAACCTTCGGCGAAGAGAAGGAAGCTATCTTCGAAGGCCACATCATGTTGCTGGAAGACGAAGAGCTTGAGCAGGAAATCATAGCCCTAATCAAAGACGATCTGGCCTCCGCAGACGCCGCCGCCTACACCGTGATCGAAGGTCAGGCGAAAGCGCTGGAAGAGCTGGACGACGAATACCTCAAAGAGCGCGCCGCCGACGTGCGCGACATCGGTAAGCGCCTGCTGCAGAACATTCTGGGCATGCCGATCGTCGATCTGGGCTCCATTCAGGACGAAGTGATCCTGGTGGCCACCGATCTGACCCCGTCAGAGACCGCGCAGCTGAACCTGGACAAAGTGCTGGGCTTCATTACCGATCTCGGCGGCCGGACTTCCCACACCTCTATCATGGCGCGCTCCCTGGAGCTGCCGGCGATCGTCGGTACCAGCGACGTGACCAAGCAGGTGAAAAACGACGACTACCTGATTCTGGATGCGGTTAACAACAAAATTTACGTTAACCCGACCGCTGACGTTATCGATCAGCTGAAAGCCGCCCAGAACCAATACATCACCGAGAAAAACGATCTGGCCAAGCTGAAGGACCTTCCGGCGATTACGCTGGACGGCCATCAGGTTGAAGTCTGCGCCAACATCGGCACCGTGCGCGACGTCGCGGGTGCAGAGCGCAACGGCGCGGAAGGCGTCGGCCTGTATCGTACCGAGTTCCTGTTCATGGACCGCGACTCGCTGCCGACCGAAGACGAGCAGTTCCAGGCTTATAAAGCCGTGGCGGAAGCCATGGGCTCGCAGGCCGTGATCGTCCGTACCATGGACATCGGCGGCGACAAAGACCTGCCGTACATGAACCTGCCGAAGGAAGAGAACCCGTTCCTCGGCTGGCGCGCCATCCGCATCGCGATGGACCGCCGTGAAATCCTGCACGCCCAGCTGCGCGCTATCCTGCGCGCCTCGGCGTTCGGCAAACTGCGCATCATGTTCCCGATGATCATCTCCGTGGAAGAAGTGCGCGATCTGAAAGGCGAAATCGAGACGCTGAAAGCGCAGCTGCGCGAAGAAGGCAAGGCGTTTGACGAGAGCATCGAAGTGGGCGTGATGGTGGAAACACCGGCTGCGGCGGTCATTGCTCACCACCTGGCGAAAGAAGTCGACTTCTTTAGTATTGGGACAAACGATCTAACCCAGTATACTCTGGCGGTAGATCGCGGCAACGAGCTGATTTCTCATCTCTATAACCCGATGTCCCCATCAGTGCTTAGCCTGATCAAACAGGTTATTGATGCATCTCACGCGGAAGGCAAGTGGACCGGCATGTGCGGCGAACTGGCTGGCGATGAGCGTGCTACACTGTTGTTATTGGGCATGGGGCTGGATGAGTTCAGCATGAGTGCGATTTCAATCCCGCGCATCAAGAAAATTATTCGTAACACGAATTTCGAAGATGTGAAGGCGTTGGCAGCGCAGGCCTTGGCACAGCCAACGGCACAAGACCTGATGAATTGCGTCAATAAATTCATCGAAGAAAAAACGCTCTGCTAAACTTCCACGACACTGGAACGCCGCCCAATTTAATGCTTAGGAGAAGATCATGGGTTTGTTCGATAAACTGAAATCTCTGGTTTCTGATGACAAGAAAGACACGGGCACTATCGAGATCGTCGCTCCCCTTTCTGGCGAAATCGTCAATATCGAAGATGTGCCGGACGTAGTGTTCGCTGAAAAAATCGTTGGCGACGGTATCGCCATCAAACCGGCCGGCAACAAAATGGTTGCTCCGGTTGACGGCACCATCGGTAAGATTTTCGAAACCAACCATGCATTCTCTATCGAATCCGACAGCGGCATTGAGCTGTTCGTCCACTTCGGCATCGATACCGTAGAACTGAAAGGCGAAGGCTTCAAACGCATCGCCGAAGAAGGCCAGCGCGTCAAGAAAGGTGACGTGGTTATCGAGTTCAACCTGCCTCTGCTGGAAGAGAAAGCCAAGTCTACCCTGACGCCGGTCGTTATCTCCAACATGGACGAGATCAAAGAGCTGATCAAACTGTCCGGCAGCGTGACCGTTGGCGAAACCCCGATCATCCGCATCAAGAAGTAATCGCGAATGAGCAAGAAAAACGGCGCCCTCGGCGTAATGCCGATCAGTTAAGGATCACTTGAACGATCCTGTCGCTGTGTAAGAATCCGTAATCTCTCTGAGATTACGGATTTTTTTATGTTGCTGAGTCAGGCTCTTGATACCGTTCTTAAATTCTCCCCCAAAGAATTCGCTGCGCTTTCCGACTTGCTCTCACCTGAGCTTATCGATGAATGCCTCGCTGATACCGGGATTGTGACGCTCCGAAAGCGCCGTCTTCCCATGGAAATGATGGTCTGGGCCGTGGTCGGTATGTCCCTGTTTCGCTCGCTTTCAATGAACCAG
>NZ_FXUD01000002.1:0-629198 GCF_900182895.1 Serratia sp. CC22-02
ACCCCATGCCGAACTCAGAAGTGAAACGCCGTAGCGCCGATGGTAGTGTGGGGTCTCCCCATGCGAGAGTAGGACACTGCCAGGCATCAAATAAACGTTATCAGTGTGACGACTGGTAATGCGCAAATCGCAGAGCGCGATTTTGCCGGCATCGAGAGATGCAACGTAAAAGAATCGGTGGAGCGGTAGTTCAGTTGGTTAGAATACCTGCCTGTCACGCAGGGGGTCGCGGGTTCGAGCCCCGTCCGTTCCGCCACTTAATTGATAAGCCCTGAGTCTCTGACTCAGGGCTTTTTCATATGCAAAATTCACGGAATATCGTCGAAATTGCCACCGCTCCTGCCGCTTTTCCTCAATATTGTTGCCTGTTGATCAAAAGTCTTATGCCGAACCTGGCGTTTTTGCTCACTAAAAATATTGCCATACTCTCTCGCATCGCTATTTATCCACTAATGAGAGAGTAAACATTGTGAGCATTCCTGCATTTGGTTTAGGTACTTTCCGCCTTCAGGATCAGGTCGTTATCGACTCGGTGAGTACGGCGCTGGAACTGGGCTATCGGGCTATCGATACCGCACAGATCTATGAAAACGAAGCGGCCGTCGGCCAGGCTATCGCAGCCAGCGGTGTGCCGCGTGACGAGCTGTTCATCACGACCAAAATTTGGATCGCGAATCTGGCCAAGGGGTCATTAATTCCCAGCCTGCGAGACAGCTTGGTCAAACTGCAGACCTCGTATGTCGATCTGACATTGATTCACTGGCCATCGCCAAATGATGAAGTGTCGGTCGCCGAGTTTATGGCTGAATTGCTGGAAGCCAAGCGATTGGGGCTAACCCGTCAGATAGGGGTATCCAATTTCACGGTCGATCTGATGCAGCAGGCGATTGACGCGGTCGGTGCCGATCAGATCGCAACCAACCAGATCGAACTGTCGCCGTTCTTGCAGAATGAGAAAGTGGTGGCGTTCGCACGGCAGCATGGCATTGCCATCACCTCTTATATGACGCTGGCGTATGGCAAAGCGTTGCAGGAGGAGACGATCAAGCGTATCGCGGCGCGGCACAAGGCGACGCCGGCACAGGTGGTCCTGGCCTGGGCGCTGAAGCTCGGCTATGCGGTGATCCCTTCCTCGACCAAGCGTGAAAACCTGGAAAGCAACCTGCTAGCGCAGCAGCTGCAGCTGAGTGATGAAGATATGGCACAGATTGCCGCGCTGGAAAGCAACGGCCGGTTGGTCAGCCCGGAAGGTCTGGCACCCGACTGGGACTAATCTTCAGATATGATGACCTCAGGCGCTCGAGAGAGCGCCTTTTTTATCACTTTAACCGCTCGCTGATAAAATCGATAAAGCTGCGCAGGCGGTTACTGACGGCGCTATCGCTGTAGTACACCGCGTTGATCGGCATTTCGAGTGGCAGCGTGTCCCCCACCAGAAGGGGGACCAGATCCCCGCGTTTGACGTCTTCATCACTCATAAAGTCCGACAGGCAGGCGATGCCGTTGCCGTGCAGGCACAGGTGGCGCTGGGTTTCGCCGCTGTTGGTGGTCAGCCCTGGAACGATCTCCAGTTGGCGACCATCGGCACAGGCCAGCGGCCAGCGGTTTAGGTTAGGCAGGTCGTTAAAGCCGATGCAGCAATGGTGTTCCAGATCGGCCACCGTCTTTGGCGCGCCATACTGCGCCAGGTAGGCGGGGGAGGCCAGGATGCGCCGATAGCTGGCCATTAGCTTGCGCGCTTTCAGCGTAGAGTCCGTCAGCTCGCCGACGCGGATTGCGATATCCACTTTCCGTTCGATCAAATTGATGAAGTTTTCCGAAGAGACTAACGATAGCGACATTTCCGGATAGCGTTCACGAAACTCGGCGACCAGCGGCGTCAACAGATGCAAGACGACCGGCGTTGCGGCATCGACGCGCAGCAGCCCCTGCGGGCGTTGGCGGCTTTCCAGCAACGCATTTTCCGCTGCGGCCATATCGCTCAACACCTTTTGCACCTGCCGAAAGTAGTTTTCGCCTTCCTGTGTCAGGCTGATTTGGCGTGTCGTACGGTTGAGCAGGGTCACGCCCAGCTTGCTCTCCAGTTTTTTTACCGTACGGCTAACCACGGAGTTGGCCTGCTGCAGGCGCTCTGCCGCCCGGCTGAAGCTGCCGCTCTCCACTACGGTGACGAAGGTGATAAGCTCGTCCGAATTCGCTTTCATTTTTGCTCCACAGGCAAACATCGTTTGAAATTTTGAGCGATTTCGTCATTTAATCACGTCGGAGCATCGCCGTCACCCACTTGAGCGCGAACCTGTACATTCCGATATCCCGTGCGCATTTTGCTGGCCTTTTCGCATTTTTCACCTCTGATGCGTCACCTTTACACAGCTATACCCTCAGAATATTGAAATCACCGCAGACGGCCCCTATAACTGAAAAGATTATGCCTGTAAAAGCCATGCCCTCTGTGCGGGGCAGGCGTATAATCAATTCACCGTTGGCGAAGTCTTCATCGCCAGTTTCATGCTAATGGGTAATAGGCGAATCGCGTGCCGAAACGAACTTATGCAATGAGGTATGTTGCAGGCCAGCCAGTTGAGCGAATTTTTCCTGGCGCCGTTAACCAGCCGTTGCCGCCAGGGGCTGCGCTGCCGACGACCGGCGCTCTGCGCGTCATGGTATGGAATATTTTCAAACAGCAACGAGCCGACTGGCTTTCGGTGCTGAAAAATCATGGCAAAGATGCGCAGCTGGTGTTGTTGCAAGAGGCGCAAACCACGCCGGAGCTGGTGAGCTACGCTACCGCCAACTATCTGGCGGCCGATCAGGTGCCGGCCTTTGTGTTGCCGCAACATCCTTCCGGCGTGATGACGCTGGCAGCCGCTCATCCGGTTTACTGCTGCCCGCTGCGTGAGCGTGAGCCGCTGCTGCGGCTGTCCAAATCGGCCTTGATCACCGTTTACCCGCTGTACAATGGCGAGCTGTTGATGGTGGTGAATATCCATGCGGTGAACTTCAGCCTGGGAGTCGACGTCTATAGCAAGCAGCTGGGGCCGATTGGCGAGCAGATCGCCAGCCATCGGGGGCCAGTGATCATGGCGGGGGACTTCAACGCCTGGAGCCGTAAACGTATCAACGCGCTGTATGACTTTGCCGGCGAAATGGCGCTGCGCGAGGTTAGCTTCACCGACGATCATCGTCGCAAGGCCTTTGGTCGCCCGCTGGACTTCGTGTTTTACCGTAACCTGGGTGTTGTTGAGGCCTCGGTGCTGGTGACCAGCGCGTCGGATCACAATCCGTTGTTGGTGGAGTTCCACCCGGAAAAAGACTCCCCCGTCTGGTGAATCGCAGGTAATAAAAAAGCACCCCGAGGGGTGCTTTTTTTGTGCCGGAAACTTAGGTATCCGGCGTTAGCTTGTTGCCGACAAACAGGGTCAACTTCAGACCGGGTTGCAGACTGCCTTTACCGAGCGTTGAATTCCAACGCATCACGTCGTTAATATCGACGCCGTGACGACGTGCAATGCTGGCGAGCGAATCACCTTTGCGAACCTGATAGGTGATACTGCTGTTACTGCCCGTATTGCTGGCCACTTGCAGGGTTTGCCCAACTTTTAAGGCGCTCTTGGCGCGCAAGTTGTTCCAACTCTGCAAATCGCTGGTCTTAACGTTCAGCCGCTTGGCAATGCCCGATAAAGTGTCGCCGGAGCGTACTTTATACGAACTGCCACCGGACAAACCGCTGTTCTTCGCCAACTGCGTCGTTGGCTGAGTCACGGCGATCTGGCCATCGGCCAGCGAGTCTTTCAGCTGATCGGCATGCCCTTTGGGAACCATGATGTAATGGGGCCCGTTAGGTGCCGTAACGCCTTTTTTGTAGCCTGGGTTATACGCTTTCATCTTGGTGACCGAAAGCCCTGCCATCTCAGCCGCCTGAGTCAGCTGGATCTGCTGTCCGACATCGATACGCGCCAGCGCACGGGTTTCATCCGTTTTCGGGAGTTTCACGCCGTACTTCTTGCTGTTCTTGATGATGTCGCTCAGCGCCAGCATTTTCGGGACATAGATTGACGTTTCACGCGGAAGCGACAGTGCCCAGAAATTGGTTGGCTTACCCTGGCGTTTGTTTGCCTTCACCGCTTGCATCACGCGGCCTTCACCACTGTTATAGGCGGCTACGGTCAATAACCAGTCGCCGTTAAACATGCGGTTCAAGCGTTGCATCATGTTAAGCGCAGCGGTTGTCGAGGCGACGACATCGCGTCGACCGTCATACCACTGATTGTTTTTCAAACCATAATTGCGACCCGTTTGCGGCACGATTTGCCATAGCCCTGCGGCGTTGGCACTTGACGTGGCGTGTGGGTCAAAAGCGCTCTCCACTATGGGTAGCAGTACCAGTTCCATCGGCATATTACGTTTCTTAATCTGCCCGACTATCCAGTACATGTACGGCTCTGCCCGTAATGTTACATCGTGGAGATAGCTCTTACTTTTTAAGTACTTTCTTTTCTGATCACGGATCCGGGAATTTTCCGGAACCTCCATCTTCAGCTCGTCGCTAATGAAGTTCCACAGGTCCTGTTGCGCGGCGGGACTGTTGTTATCCAACCACCGCGCCGAGCTCGCTCGGCCATTTGCTGTGTACTCTCCTGCTTCACCATCTTGACCAGCCGAAGACAAACTCTGTGCATGCTGTTCTGGCGCCGGTGCGTCCTGCCTGGACGACTGGCAACCCACTAGCAAGACTGAGGCGAGAAATATCGCTTTAGCCTTCATGTGTGTGTCAATGTAGTTGCTTAAAAGACGAGCAATAATACTTTGCTTCGCCAAATAACACAACTAAAAGCTTAGAAGTTATCTTTCCGCAGGCGTAATTCGGAAAAAACTGAATGAAGGCTTTCCGGTGGTGAATTAAAGCCTAATTTCTTTTGTAAATCAGCGTCATGGCAACGTAAAAACAGGTTAATTTTGCGCTCTAATTGCAATGTGGTTGGCACGCTGGCTTGGCCTTTTGCCCTTAACGCTTCAACATGTTGTTGATATGTTTCAATCTCTCGATCTTCCGGCAAAATAGCCCGCGCAAACTTAAGATTTGAAAGAGTATATTCATGCGCGCAGCAAATTAAGGTGTTATCGGGAAGTTGCGCGAGTTGTTGAAATGAGTCGTACATTTGTTTGGCGGTGCCTTCAAACAGCCTGCCGCAGCCGGCAGAGAACATTGTGTCGCCGCAGAACAGATAAGGGGCACTATAGAATGCCACATGGCCTAACGTATGGCCGGGGACGGCGAACGTCCTGTAATGGCGGCCATCGATGTCAAAGGTGTCGCCGTCGCGGACGATGTGATTGGCGCCTTTGTCTGCGGTTTCTTGCGGCCCATAGACGGCCAGGCCGGGATACTGGGCCACGATCTGCGCCACGCCGCCGACGTGATCGTGATGGTGGTGGGTCAGCAGGATCGCCGCCGGCACCAGCTGCAGGCGCTGCAGCGCTTCGAGCACCGGCTGCGCCTCACCCGGATCGACGATAATGCAGCGTCCCTGCCGGTCATCCAATAACCAAATGTAATTGTCCTGGAAGGCGGGAATACTGATAAGATTCATGGTGTACCTCTCGTTGGCAACGGCTTGAAAGAAGATAATAAATCATGAAACCAGCCCATACTCTACAAAAGCTCACCGGCCCGCAGTCCTGGGCGGCGCTGCCGTGGGGGGAGTACTATCGTGAAGCGCTCGAGCGGCAGTTGCAACCCTGGTGGCCGAAGCTGTTCGGTTTCCATCTGCTGAAGATGGGCATGCTCAGCGCCGAGTTGGCCACGGACAAATGCGCGATTTCCCATCAGGTCAACGTAGGGCTGGAGGGCGAAGGGCTGCAGGTGATCGCCGATGCTTATCAACTGCCGTTTGCCGCCAAGTCGGTGGATGCCTGCCTGTTGGCGCATACGCTGTCCTACGCGGACGATCCGCACCGCATGTTGCGCGAGGTGGACAGGGTATTGATCGACGACGGCTGGTTGGTTATCAGCAGCTTCAATCCGTTCAGCCTGTTGGGATTGGGCAAGCTGGTGCCCGGATTGCGTCATCGCCAGCCCTATGTCAGCCGCATGTTTACCCAGATGCGGCTGCTGGATTGGCTTAGCCTGCTGAATTATGAGGTGCTGCACCAGGCGCGTTTTCACGTGCTGCCGTGGCATCGCCAGGGTGGAAAATTTTTATGCACCCATTTGCCGGCGCTGGGCTGCATGAGCGTGATTGTGGCGCGCAAACGCACCTTGCCGCTGACGCCCACGCCGATGAAACTGGGGGCGAGAAAACCGTCTCTCAGCCGCGCGGTGGGCGCGACCAAGAGCTACCGCAAACTGCCTTAGGCTTCCGGTTGATAACCGACGTCTTCCTGCGTCGGCTTGCCGGCCGCTTCGCGCGCCAGCACGTCACAACGTTCGTTCTCCGGGTGGCCGGCGTGGCCCTTGACCCATTCCCATTTTACCTCGTGGCGCTGAATGGCCAAATCCAACCGCTGCCACAGATCGACATTCTTGACCGGCTTTTTGTCGGCGGTTTTCCAGCCGCGCTTCTTCCAGTTATGGATCCAACTGGTGATGCCCTGGCGCACATACTGGCTGTCAGTGCTGAGCGTCACGGCGCAGGGTACGGTCAGCGCTTCCAGCGCCACGATCGCCGCCATCATTTCCATGCGGTTATTGGTGGTCAGACGAAAACCCTCGCTGAAAGTTTTTTCCGTCTGCTTATAGCGTAATATCGCACCGTAACCCCCGGGGCCGGGATTGCCAAGGCAGGAGCCATCGGTGAAAATTTCTACCTGTTTGAGCATCTCTGGTAGACTCTTCCTATCAGTTTTATAAAAGCCAAGTCTGACATAAACGAGCGCTGTGAGCACTGCAATATGATCTCTACAACCACCAGACAGATTGTCCTCGATACCGAAACCACCGGTATGAACAAGCTTGGGGTGCACTACGAAGGGCACCGCATCATCGAAATCGGTGCGGTGGAGGTGATTAACCGCCGCCTGACCGGGCGTAACTTCCACGTTTACATCAAGCCGGATCGGCTGGTGGATCCGGAAGCTTACGGCGTACACGGCATCAGCGACGATTTCCTGGCCGACAAGCCGACCTTCGATCAGGTTGCCGACGAATTCCTCGACTTTATCCGCGGCGGCGAGTTGGTGATCCATAACGCGGCGTTCGATATCGGCTTTATGGATCACGAATTCCGCATGTTGCAGCAGGGCATCCCGAAGACCGAGACCTTCTGCACCATCACCGACAGCCTGCTGATGGCGCGCCGCCTGTTCCCAGGCAAGCGCAACAACCTCGATGCCTTGTGCAGCCGCTATGAGATAGACAACAGCAAGCGTACGCTGCACGGCGCATTGCTCGATGCCGAGATCTTGGCGGAAGTCTATCTGGCGATGACCGGCGGTCAGACCTCGATAGCGTTCCAGATGGAGGGTGATACCCAGCAAAACGACGCCGCGCAAGAAATTCAGCGCATTGTCCGCCCGGCGACCGCGATGAAAGTGGTCTACGCCAGCGACGAAGAAGTGAAGGCGCACGAGGCGCGTCTGGATCTGGTGGCGAAAAAGGGCGGCAGCTGCCTGTGGCGCGGTTCGCCGGCCGAGTAATGGCATTGTTGCACGAAAAAAACGCACCGGATGAACCTTCGTTGAAAAACTGTGCAAACGGTTCATTTGGTGAGAAAAAGGCGTTGACGGAACCGAGAGGCGTCCGTAATATGCGCCTCGTTCCCCCGCAAGAGGGAATGGCGCGGAGCGGTAGTTCAGTTGGTTAGAATACCTGCCTGTCACGCAGGGGGTCGCGGGTTCGAGCCCCGTCCGTTCCGCCACTATTCAGAAGCCCTGAGTTAGCGATAACTCAGGGCTTCGTCGTTTCTGCTCTCTGCAAAACGGTGCGGCCCAATAAACGGGGCCGGCAGACCGGCCCCTTATCCTCAGAACAACACCGAGTAGTTCAAGCCGAAGGTGCGTCCGCGGCCTTTATAACTGTACAGCTCAGGCGAGCCGTAGGTCGGGCTGTACAGGATCGGCGCGCGTTGGCCCCAAACGGTGGTGTACTCCTTGTCCAGCAGGTTTTCCACGCTGAAGCTGACTTTCCCTACCGGCAGGGTATAGCTGCCGAGGAAATCGAGAGTGTTGTAGCCATCGATTTTGCGGCCCTGGGTGGAGTTGGCCTTGGTGTAATCGCCGTCGTCCGACACGTCGAAGGTTTGCTGCGACTGTAAGCGCAGATTCCAGTCGCCCGGCGCCCAGCCGACATAGGCGGTGACTTTCGATGGGCTGGCGGTATCCACCACCAGCTTCTTCCATTCGCCGTTGACCTTGGTTTCGGAACGGATAACGTTGAAGTTGGTGCCGGCGCTCCAGTCGCTGTCTTCAAAGAAATAATCCACCGCGCCTTCCACTCCGTAGATGCGGCGCTTGTCCGCATTGACGTTGATGGTCATGTCGGTTTTGTTGATGGCGATGCTCTTGTCGGACAGCGAATAGTAGGCGGCGATTTGCGTGCGCAGGTTATCGCCGGTATAGCGCCAACCCAGCTCGTAGGCATTGACCTTGATGCCTTCCAGCTTGGAATCGCCGACGTTGACGCTCTTCAGCAGCCGGTAATGGCCGCCATTCAACGCGTAGGTGCCGTTGCCGTAATACTTGCCCGGGTCCGGGATCTCGAAGCCCTGAGAGAAGTTGAACCAGGTTTGCTGGCGATCGGTCAGGTGCGCCAACAGGCCGGCGTTGAACAGCGCGTTGTTGTAGTCGGTTTTCCCTCCCGGTATCGCGTCGGCGGACGTCGCGGCGCCGGTGGCGATCACCTGCTGTTGGTTATAGCCGACGAAGTCGTCAATCTTGTTTTCGGTGTACTGGTAACGCAGGCCACCGCTCAGGGTGAAGATCGGGTTGATGTCGTAGCTGGCCTGCAGGAACGACGCCAGGTTGCTGGTGGTATAGCTCGGGTAGCGGCCGGTATTGTAGGCGTTCTCCAGCGTCATGCCGCCGGACTGTTGCGCCTTCGCCAGGTTGAAGAACTGTTGGTTGGCGTTGAAGCTCTCATGCTCGGCGTCGAGACCGTAAGTCAGCGTCAGTGCATCGACAGGCTTGCTGTTTAACGTCAGCTTGCCGCCGTAGAAATCGGTTTTTTGCTGCGAAGCGCCAATGCTGCTGACGTAATAGTTCGGCGCTTTGCCCGCCAGCGTCGGGAACGGGTAGAAGGTCAGGGTTTCGTCACGGTAGTAGACCTGCGCCACCAAATCCTGGCCGAGGAAATCGGTGTTGGAATACTGCAGGTTGATCAGATGGCGTTCGGTGCCGGGGATACGGTCGGAATTTAAGTTGCCGCTGTTGTATGCCTTGGCATTGCCGGTCACCGCCGCAAAGTTCTCTCCCAGGAACAGGCCGTGATCGCCGTCGGATTGGCTTTTATAGTATTGAGTGGTCAGCTGCAGCTGTTGGTGTTCGTCGATGTTGAGGGTGCCGGTGCCCATCACGTCGAGGCGATCGGAATACTGCAGGCCGGTTTGGGTATTGTCGATCAGCACCTCGTTGCCTTTGCCGTCGTACCAGCCACCGTAGCGTTGGTAAGAAACGGACAGGCGTCCCGAGGCGTTGTCGTTGCCACCGCTGACCGCCGCCGCCACGTTTTCGTCGTGATCGTTATGGCCGCCAAAGCCGGTTTTACTGCCGATCTGTAATTCGACCTGCTGTTCTCGTTGCCCCTTTTTGGTGACGATGTTGATCAGGCCGCCGGTGCTGCCGCCGCCGTACAGCGAGGTCGCGCCGGAAATCACCTCAATATGATCGATATTGAACGGATCGATCGAATCCAATTGGCGGCTGTCGCTGCGCGATGAATTCAGGCGTACGCCGTCGATCATCACCATCATCGAACGGCCGCGCATATTCATGCCATAGTTGGTGCGGCCCTGGCCGCTGACGTCCATGCCGGGGATCAGCTGCGCCAACATGTCCTTGATCTCTTTACCGCCCTGAACCTGCTGTTCGATCTCCTGGCTTTCAATGATCCAGGTCGTTTGCGCCATTTCCGCCGCGCTACGGTGCGAACGGCTGGCGGAGACCACCAACTGCTCTTCGTTGCCGGCTTTCTGATCCTCTGCCCAAGCCGCCGGCGCAAGCATTGCCAGCAGACAAGGGTTCAATACCCAAAGGTGTTTGCGTTTCATCGTTATTTCCCAGGTGATATTGTTATTACGTTATTTTTGAGAATGATTCTTTTATCAATAACGTTTCTTGTTATCAATAAAATCATGATATGATTTTTTGCGATACATTAACGTAATTAATTAGTTTTATTAACATTTTACCCGCTGCACGATCGCGCACTCCACGCCGTCAAACGGTAGCCGATCGGCCATACGTATAAGCGACAGCCGTTGCCGGAGAATCGAGAACATGTCCGCCAGCTACAGAATTTTTGATATCACCTTGAAAAGCAAAACGCTGATTTCACCTTCGCTGGTGCGCTGCGTGTTTGAAGGTGCGGATATTCATCGGATGAAGCTGGAAGCGCCGGATCAGCGCATCAAACTGTTGTTCCCGGCGGCGGACGGCAAGATCCCGCAGTTGGTCAACGGCCCGGACTGGTACGGCGATTACATGGCGATCCCCAAAGAACAGCGTCCGGTGATGCGCACCTATACGCTGCGTGCGCTGCGCTGTGAGCAGAATCAGATGGACGTCGAATTCGTGCTGCATGGCGTGAACGGCCCGGCCTCCGCCTGGGCGACCCACGCCGAGCCGGGTGACGCCCTTCAGACGGTCGCCCCCAACGCTGACTTCGACGGCGACAGCGGCGGCTACGAATGGGTGCCGCCGGCGCAGTTGCAGCAGGCGCTGTTGATCGCCGATGAGACGGCGGTGCCGGCGGCGATGGGTATTCTGGAGCAGCTGGCGCAGCAGGCCAATCCGCCGCGAGTGCAGGCATTTTTTGAGGTGCCGGTGGCGGGGGATTGCCTGGATTTGGCCCGTTTCCCGTTCGCCGAGGTTTACTGGCTGCCGCGTGACGTGGGCCACCAAATGGCGCATGGCACGCTGCTGGTGGAGGCGGTGCGCCAGCGGGTCGTTATCCCCGCGTCGGCGTGTGCGCAGGCGCAGTCCCTGGCGGAAAGCAGCCTGAGCGATGAGGTGTTGTGGGAGCGTGCGGCCGGCGGTAACGCTTTTTATGCCTGGGTGGCGGCCGAGTCTTCCACGGTGAAAACGCTGCGGCGTTATCTGATCGGCGAACGCGATCTGGATCGCGCTACCGTCAACTTCATGGCCTATTGGTGCTGAACGCGCGGCCCTTTTCCGGCATTGACGCGGTAGAAGGGCATGCCGCTGCCATTCCCCACCCACGAATAATTGCTTGCCAGCGGGTAGTTCGACCGTGCTATGTTCCGCTGAAACGAAGGTTACAGCGAGAACGATAATGCAACGGTTCGACGAACGCCTGCGCCGCGACTACCCACAGCTGACGCCACAGGAGCAGCGGGTGGCCGACTTCATTTTCGATCACTATGACGATTTGATCGGTTACAACAGCGCCGAGCTGGCGCGCCTGAGCGGCGTTTCCAAAGCCACGGTCAGCCGCTTGTTCAAACGGCTGGGCTACCCCAACTACCGCGCCATGCGCGATGAGCTGCGCACCCTGCGCCAAAGTGGCATGCCGCTGACCGACAGCCGCGATGCGGTGCAGGGCGATACGCTGCTGGCGCGGCACTGTAAGCAGGAAATGGCCAATCTCACCCGCTGGGTAAAGCAGATCGATGCGGTGCAGTTCAGCGCGGCGATCGCCGCACTGGCGCAGGCGCGAGGCGTAATGCTGCTGGGGCTGCGCAACAGCTATCCGATGGCGATGCACCTGCGCCAGCAGCTGATGCAGGTGCGTGAACAGGTGCTGCTGGCGCCGCAGCCGGGGCAGACGCTGGCGGAAGATCTGGCGGGGCTGACGCCGCAGGACGTGGCGGTGGTGGTGGCGTTCCGTCGCCGGCCGCGCCAGATAAAGGCAGTGCTGGCGCTGTTGCAAAGCCGCGGGGTACCGACGCTGTTGATCTGTGAACCGCAGGCGCAGGCGTTGTTCCCGTTGGCCAACTGGCATTTGACCGTGCCGCTCGACAGCGTGTCGGCCTTTGACAGCTATGCTGCCGCCATGAGCCTGGCCAGCCTGCTCAGCAATGCGTTGCTGCATGAGAGGCTGGCGCAGGGGCGGCAGCGCATTCATCACGTCGCCGAACTGTTCCAGGCGCTGGACGAACTGGAGCTGCGTTAAGCACGGCAGTTCATTTCCCTTCCTTCACCTTCCGCCGTTTAAGGCGGATCGGTCACCTCATTGTGTTACTTTGGTTTCATTAATTGATCATAAGAATCTTTTGTTTCAACTGAATCCCTATCGGGAGTAGGCTGTTGGGCAGCAAACAAACGTCATGTCGACGCTGACGGCATAACTCAATAACTTACTAAGCTGACAGGGAATGAACATGTTGGATATTTCGCAATTCGATCAGATTAACCCGCCGGCGCGCCTGCTGATGGGGCCGGGGCCGATCAACGCCGATCCGCGCGTGCTGCGCGCCATGTCGAGTCAGCTGATCGGCCAGTACGATCCGGCGATGACTGGTTACATGAATCAGGTCATGGCGCTGTACCGCGCGCTGTTCCGCACCGAAAACCGCTGGACGATGCTGGTGGACGGCACCTCGCGCGCCGGCATCGAGGCACTGCTGGTTTCCGCCATTCGACCGGGCGATAAGGTGCTGGTGCCGGTCTTCGGCCGTTTCGGGCATCTGCTGTGCGAGATTGCCCGCCGCTGCCGTGCCGAGGTACACACGATCGAGGTACCGTGGGGTGAAGTGTTCAGCGCCGATCGCATCGAAGACGCGATTAAGCGAGTGCGCCCGCGCCTGCTGCTGACGGTGCAGGGCGACACGTCCACCACCATGCTGCAGCCGCTGCATGAGCTGGGCGATATCTGTCGTCGCCACGGCGTGCTGTTCTATACCGACGCGACGGCTTCCTTCGGCGGTAACCCGCTGGAGACCGATGCCTGGGGGCTGGATGCGGTCTCCGCCGGGCTGCAGAAGTGCCTGGGTGGCCCCTCCGGCAGCTCGCCGGTCACTCTCAGCCCGCAGTTTGAAGAGATTGTGCGCCGCCGTAAATGCGTGGAGGAGGGGATCCGCACCGCCGAGCACGCCGATGGCGACGACGAGATGATCTACTCCAACTATTTCGACATCGGCATGATCATGGATTATTGGGGGCCGGAGCGCCTCAATCACCATACCGAAGCTACCAGCATGCTGTTCGCGGCGCGGGAATGCGCGCGGGTGATCCTCGAAGAAGGGCTGGATCACGCCATCGCCCGCCACCGGCTGCAGGGCGCGGCGATGCTGGCGGGCATCCGGGGCATGGGGCTGGCAGTGTTCGGCGATCTTGAGCACCGCATGAACAACGTGCTTGGCGTGATGATCCCGCCGCAGGTACAGGGTGAACAGGTGCGGCAGATGATGCTGAACGACTTTGGCATTGAAATCGGCACCTCGTTTGGCCCGCTGCAGGGCAAGATCTGGCGCATTGGCACCATGGGTTACAACGCGCGCAAAGATTGCGTGCTGCAAACCCTGGCGGCGCTGGAGGCGGTGCTGAACCGCCTCGGTTTCGCCAGCAAGCAGGGCGAGGCGTTGCAGGCCGCCTGGAACGTTTATGACACAGGCAAGCGTGGATGACGCCGCTGGAGGCACAGCAGGCCGCCGCACGGGTGATGGCGCGCTGTGACGAGCTGGCGGCGATCAGCGCAGAGCCCGATCGGCTGACGCGTCTTTATCTCTCCGCCGAACATCGGCGCGCCAATCACCGAGTCGGGGAGTGGATGCGTGAGAGCGGCATGCAGGTTTGGCAGGACAGCGTCGGCAATATCTGCGGCCGCTATGAAGGGCACACGCCCGGCGCCCCCGCGCTGCTGCTCGGTTCGCATTTGGACACGGTGCGTAACGCCGGGCGCTATGACGGCATGCTCGGCGTGCTCACGGCGCTGGAAACGGTGGCGCACTATCACCGCCAGGGGCATCGATTACCGCTGGCGCTGGAGGTGATCGGCTTTGCCGACGAGGAGGGCGCGCGCTTTGGCGTCACGCTGCTCGGCAGCCGCGGCCTGACCGGCCAGTGGCCCGCAGAGTGGCTGGCGCGCACCGACGCCGACGGCGTGAGCATAGCGCAGGCGATGCGCGACTTTGGGCTGGATCCGGCGGCGATCGCGCAGGCGCATCGCGCACCAAACGAAATTCGCGCCTATCTCGAATTACATATCGAACAGGGCCCATGTCTGGAGGCGGCCGATTTGGCGCTGGGCGTGGTGACGGCGATCAATGGCGCGCGCCGGCTTAACTGCACTTTCAGCGGCGAGGCGGGCCACGCTGGCACGGTGCCGATGGGGCAGCGCAAAGATGCGCTGGCGGCCGCAGCAGAATGGATCACGGCGGTCGAAACGCTGACCTGCGCCGCCGATTCGCCACTGGTGGCCACCGTCGGCTGCATCGAGAGTCTGCCGGGCGCGGTCAATGTGATCCCCGGTGAGGTGAAATTGACGCTCGATGTGCGCGGCCCGCAGGATGCGCCGCTGGCGGCGCTATTGACGGCGTTGCTGGCGCAGGCGCAGGCGATCTGCGCGCGGCGTGGAATGCGCTTCGCCAGCGAGGCGTTTTATTGCATCGATGCCACCGCCTGCGACGTGGACCTGCAGCGCCGCTGGCAGGCGGCTGTCGCACAAGTGCAGGGCCGTAGCCTGGCGTTGCCGAGCGGCGCTGGGCATGACGCCATCGCCGTGGCGGCGCAATGGCCGGTCGGCATGCTGTTCGTGCGTTGCGCCGGCGGCGTCAGCCATCATCCGGACGAAGCGGTGCGGCAGGCGGACGTGGCGCTGGCGATCCAGGCCTATTGCCTGATGATCGCCGGCTGGGAGAAGGAGGAATCAGTCTAAACGCAGAAAGCTGTCGGCATCGCGCCAGGCCGGGAAGGCGCTGCGGTAACTCTGCAGGGTTTCCAGCGACAGCTCGGCGTCCAGCCGCGTGGCCGCGCAGGGCTCCGCATTCGCCAGGATCTCGCCCTGAGGGCTGATGATTAAGCTGTCTCCGCTGTAGCTCAGGCCGTTGGGATCTTCGCCCACCCGGTTGCAGCCCGCCACGTACACCTGGTTTTCAATCGCCCGCGCCGCCAGCAGCGTTTGCCAATGGTTGCTGCGCGGCGCCGGCCAGTTGGCGACGTACAGCGCCAGATCGTAATCCTGCTGATAGCGCGCCCAGACCGGGAAACGCAGGTCGTAGCAGATCTGCGGCAGGATGCGCCAGCCGCGCCATTCGAAGATTTCACGCCGGTTGCCGGCTTGGTAGTGCAGATGTTCGCCGGCCATGCGGAACAGGTGGCGTTTGTCATAGGCGTGCACCTGGCCGCCCGGCTCGACCAGCAGGAAGCGGTTGACCGCACCTTCGTCAGTTTTCAGCGCCACGCTGCCGCCGATTAACGCGTGGCTTTTCACCGCCCAACCGTGCAGCCAGTCGATCACCTGCTGTTCGGGCAGGGCGCTCTCGCCGGCATCCATGGCGAAACCGGTGGTGAACATCTCCGGCAAGACGATGAGATCTCGGCCAACGATCGGCGCCAGCAACGCATCGAAAGCCGCCAGGTTGGCGGGGCCGTCGCGCCAGACCAGCGGTTGCTGCAACAGGGTAATTTTTAAAGTCGACATAACCGCTCCGCAGCTGCATCCAGCGTGGCGTCCTGTTTAGCGAAGCACAGCCGGATCAATTTATGGGGGAAAGGATCGGCGCAGAAGACCGACAGCGGAATGGCCGCCACGCCCACGTGCTCGGTTAACCAATGGCAGAATGCCACATCGTCCAGATCGGAGATGGCGCTGTAGTCCGCCAGCAAGAAGTATGTACCCGCGCAGGGTAAAATTTCCAGTCGGCTGCTCGTCAGCGCCTGCACAAAGCGGTCGCGTTTGGCGCGATAGAACGCCGGCAGCTGTCGCCAGTGCTCCGGCTCGGCGCGCAGGCTATCCGCCAGCGCCAGCTGGGCCGGGGTATTGACCGAAAAGGTCAGGTATTGATGCACTTTGCGCACCTCGGCGCTCAGCGCGGCGGGTGCCACGCAATAGCCCACTTTCCAGCCGGTCATGTGGAAGGTTTTGCCGAAAGAGGACACCGCGATCGCGCGTTGGCGCAGCTGCGGGTGGGCCAGCACGCTGGCGTGCCCGCCTTTGGCGAAGCAGATGTGTTCGTAAACCTCGTCGCTGAGCACGTAGATTTCGCGTTCGGCGATAGCGTGCCACAGCTGCTGCATGTCTTCCGCCTGCCAGGCGGTGGCGGACGGGTTGTGCGGCGTGTTGACGATCACCAGGCGGGTGCGTGGCGACAGCGCGGCGGCGAACCCTGGCCAATCCACGGCAAACGCGGGCGGCTGCAGGGCGATGCGTTTGAGTATGCCGCCGGCCAACGTGACCGCCGGCGCATAGCTGTCATAGCTGGGATCGAAGCAGACCACTTCGTCGCCGGGGCGCACCAGCGCACTGATGGCGGCGAACAGCGCTTCGGTGGCGCCGGCGGTGACGGTCACTTCGGCGGTGGCGTCCGGTTGCCAGCCATACAGCTCGGCGGTTTTGTCGGCGATGGCTTCGCGCAGCGGCGCCACGCCGGTCATTGGCGCATACTGGTTGGCGCCCTGGGCGACGTGCCAGGCCAGACGTTCTTTCAGGTAGTCCGGGCCGTCGAAATCGGGGAAGCCCTGCGACAGGTTGATCGCCTGATGCTGCTGCGCCAGCGCGCTCATCTGGGTAAAGATGGTGGTGCCCAGGGCAGGCAGTTTACTTTCGGGAATCAATGCGGAAGTGCTCATAGCAGGTGAATACTCCAGGCGCTTATATTGCCGTCAATATAACACGATGCTAGTATTTGGCAATCAAGACGCTTAGATGGCTAAATGCGAAAAAGTGCTTAGCCCGCCACGCGGCAGGCAACGTTTCATCTGCCGACCGCCTTACCGAACGGGAAACGATAATAATGACGGAGAATCCGCAACTTACCGCATTGCTGGCGGCCTGCCACTGGATTGGCGACAAAGGCTGGTGCCCGGCGACCGGCGGCAACATGTCGCTGCGCCTGGACGAACGTCAGTGCCTGGTCACCGAGTCCGGCAAAGACAAGGGTAGCCTCAGCGCCACCGATTTTCTGCGGGTGGATATCGCCGACAATCATGTGCCGAGCGGCCGCACGCCATCGGCGGAGACTGGGCTGCATACGCTGCTCTACCGCCTGTCTGCGCACATCGGCGCGGTGCTGCATACCCATTCCGTCAACGCTACCGTCCTGTCGCGGGTGGAGCGCGGCGATGCGCTGGTGCTGCAGGGGTACGAAATGCAGAAGTCGCTGGCGGGCCAGCGCAGCCACCTGGACAGCGTGGCGATCCCTATTTTCGACAACGATCAGGATATCCCCCGGCTGGCGGCGCGCGTGGCGGCCTATGCCGAGGCCACGCCGCTGCAATACGGCTTTCTGGTACGCGGCCACGGCCTGTATTGCTGGGGGAGCCAGGTGGCGGAAGCCCGCCGCCATCTCGAAGGGCTGGAATTCCTGTTCCAGTGTGAACTGCAACGCCGCTTACTGGAGGCGAAATGATCCGCGCTATCGTGACCGATATTGAAGGTACCACCAGCGATATTCGCTTTGTGCATCAGGTACTGTTTCCTTACGCCCGCGAACGGCTGGCGGATTTTGTGCGCCGCCATGCCGCTGAGAGCGAAGTCGCCGCGCCGCTGGCGGCGCTGCGCGCTGAAATTGACCAGCCGCAGGCAGATCTTGACGCGCTGATCGCCGCCCTATACCGCTTTATGGATGAAGACCGTAAATCTACCGCGCTCAAGGCGTTGCAGGGCATCATCTGGCGCAGCGGTTACCGCGAAGGGGACTTCCGCGGGCATCTTTATCCGGAGGTCGCCGGGCAGTTGGCCGCCTGGCAGCGGCAGGGGGTGAAGCTTTATGTCTATTCCTCCGGTTCGGTGGAAGCGCAGAAACTGCTGTTCGGCCACAGCGATGCGGGCGATCTGCAGCCGCTGTTCAGCGGCTATTTCGATACGCACGTCGGCGCCAAGCGTGAAACCGCGTCGTACCGCAATATCGCGCAGGCTATCGGCATCGCGCCCGACGAACTGCTGTTTTTGTCCGACATCCACCAGGAGCTGGATGCGGCGCAGGCCGCCGGCTGGCATACCTGCCAGCTGATCCGCGATGAGGCGGACGAGCAGAGCCGGCATCCGCAGGTTAACCGTTTTGATCGTATCGATTTAGGGGAGTTCGTCTCATGAGTGGATTGACCATTTTCAGCGATACAGCGCCGCAGCAGCCGCTGTGGCAGAGCCGCGACGCGCAGGAAATCCAGCGCCAGCTGGCGCAGATCGGCGTGCGCTTTGAGCGTTGGCAGGCGGATCGCGAGTTGGGCGACAACCCGCAGCCGGAGGCGGTGATCGCCGCCTACCAGCATGAGATCGACCGGCTGGTGGCGGAAAAGGGCTACCAGAGTTGGGACGTGATCAGCATGCGGCCGGACCACGAGCAGCGTCAGGCGCTGCGTGAAAAATTCCTGTCCGAACATACGCACGGCGAAGATGAAGTACGCTTTTTCGTCGAAGGAGCAGGGCTGTTTTGCCTGCATCTGGACGGCAAGATCTTCCAGATCCTGTGCGAAAAGAACGATCTGATCTCGGTGCCGGCCAACACCCGGCACTGGTTCGATATGGGATCGGCCCCGCATTTCACCGCGATCCGGGTGTTCGACAACCCGGAAGGCTGGGTGGCGCATTTCACCGGCGACACGATCGCCGATGACTATCCACGTCTGGACTGATCGTCAACCCGCGGGCGTTAACCCAACGTCCGTCGGAAGATCCCCGCTTCAACCTGCTGCGGCGTAATCACGCCGCTGTCGAATACCCATCCGCTGATGAGCTTCGCCGGCGTGACGTCGAACGCCGGATTGTAGACCGGTGCCTCGTTCGGCGCCCACTGACAGGCGCCGAAGCTGCCTGAAACGCCGGTGACTTCGGCCGCCGCGCGCTGCTCGATCGGGATAGCGGCGCCGTCCGGACAGTGCGGATCGTGGGTGGTATGCGGGGCAGCCACGTAGAATGGAATGCCATGGTAGTGCGCCAGCACCGCCAGGCTGTAAGTGCCAATCTTGTTGGCGACGTCGCCGTTGGCGGCGATGCGATCCGCGCCGACCCACACCGCATCGACCTGGCCCTGCGCCATCAGGCTGGCGGCCATCGAATCGCAGATCAGGCGATAGGGAATGCCCAGCTCGCCCAGTTCCCAGGCGGTCAGGCGGCCGCCCTGCAGCAGCGGCCGGGTTTCATCGACCCACACCTGTTGCACCTTGCCTTGCCGGTGAGCGTGCAGCAGCACGCCGATAGCGGTGCCGACGCCGGCGGTGGCCAACCCGCCGGTATTGCAGTGGGTCAGCAGGCGGCTGCCGGGCTTGACCAGCCCAGCGCCGTGATCGGCAATGCGATCGCACAATCGGCGATCTTCTTCCACCAACCGCAGCGCTTCGTTCACCATTGCCGGCACCCAATCAGGCTCCGCCAGCGCCAGCTTCATGCGATCCAGATTATTCATCAGGTTGACCGCCGTCGGGCGCGCGGCGCGCAGCGTGTGCAGCGCCTGCTCCAGCTCGGCACGCGGCAGACCGCGTTCCGCGAGCAGCGCCAACAGCAGGCTGGCAGACAGCCCGATCAGCGGCGCGCCGCGCACCCGCAGGCTGTGAATGTGCCCGACCAATTCCTCCACGCTGTCGCAGGCGCGCCACCGCTTTTCCTGCGGCAGGGCTTGCTGATCGAGGATCCAAAGGCGGTTGTCCTGCAGGGTCAAACTGGTGGTGTTAAGCGCTTGCATCGGCGGTTAATTCCTTGTTGCGTGGTTATTGCATCTGAAACGCTATTCTGCCAACATGACTTCCAGATGTATAGACGTCCAAATGCTTTTACGTCTAAATAAACAGAATCGCTGGGATCGGTGAGAGAGAATAGAGGGGTTGGGGAATGTCGCTTTATCGTACGTTTACGGCTGCCGACGCCGTTGAATACGCCCGCCAATACGGTCGGGTGTCTGAACCGCAGGCACTGGTCAGCGCCGACGAGATCGGTGACGGCAACCTGAACCTGGTGTTCAAGATCCGCGATCGCGAAGGGGTGAGCCGGGTGATCGTCAAGCAGGCGCTGCCTTACGTGCGTTGCGTGGGCGAATCCTGGCCGTTGACGCTGGATCGAGCGCGCATCGAAGCGGAAACGCTGCTGGTCCACGGCGGCTTCTGCCCGCGGCATACGGTAAAAGTCTTGTATCACGATCCCGAATTGGCGGTGATGGTGCAGGAAGACCTTTCCGACCATCGCATCTGGCGCAGCGAGCTGGTGCAGGGCAACTATCACCCGCTGGCGGCCGGGCAGCTGGCGGAATACCTGGCGCAGACGCTGTTCCACACCTCCGATTTTTATCAGTCGGCGCAGCAGAAGAAGGCGGAAGTCAGCCGTTTCACCAACCCCGAACTGTGCCAGATCACTGAAGATCTGTTCTTTACCGATCCTTATATCGATCATGAGCGCAATCGCTTCGAGGCGGCGCTGTTGCCGCAGGTGCAGGCGCTGCGTGAGGATACGCCGCTGAAGCTGGCCGTCGCCGGCCTGAAACATCGCTTTCTCAGCAAGGCGGAGGCGCTGCTGCACGGGGATATTCACAGCGGTTCGATCTTCGTGGCGGAAGGACGGTTGAAAGCGATCGACGCCGAATTCGGTTTCTACGGCCCGATCGGTTTCGATATCGGTACCGCATTGGGCAATCTGCTGCTCAACTATTGCGGGCTGCCAGGGCTGTTCGGGCCGCGCGAAGCCGCCGCCGGGCGCGAGCAGCGCTTGCAGGATGTGCGCGAGCTGTGGCTGATCTTTGCCGATCGCTTCCTGGCGCTGTGCCATCAGCAAAGCCGGGATGCGGCGCTGGCGACGCCGGGTTACGCCGAGCAGTTCCTGCAACAGGTCTGGGCCGATGCGGTCGGGTACTGCGGTACCGAACTGATTCGGCGCACCATCGGCCTGGCGCACGTCGCCGATCTGGACAGCATCGCCGACGCCGACATGCGCCTCGACTGCCAGCGGCATGCGCTGGGACTGGGGCGAACGCTGATCGTCAATGCGCCGCAGATCGAGCATATTGACGCGCTGTTGGCGCGCATTCGTCAGCAAGGCTGAATAACTCGGCAATGAGGCAAACCCGGCTGCGGCCGGGTTTTTTATTTTTAAGAACTTATTGGTATCAGCAATAGAATAGATAAATTGTTTTTAACTAAAAATGTATTTTTGCTCGTGTCTTATTTGTAAATTTAATTATATTTTCTGACCGTTGGTTACATGTGTTTAATATTGGTGGTTTGGTGCCTGAGGAGGGTATTTTTCTGGGTTTTATTGAGGTGGTGAAAACAAAGCCGGGCGGGCTGTGCTTTTTTTGATCGTTTTATTGTGGAAACAGAAAGAGAAAAAAAGAAATTTTATCGATAAAAACTATCATGTCACCGTTACTTTTTTATGGCGTGGGATAACTCATGCTCTAACGTGAATAAAGTTGTGGGTTGATCATCTCAATATTACCTCCTAGATTGTTCGAGGGTCAGATAAACGCAAATAAATAACGCAAGGTTATTAACTATTAATCACCTTTGGCCTCGTTTTGTCTGATTATTCCTATCGAGATCGGAGTGCCCCATGCAATTAACGCCAAGAGAAATTGAAAAGTTGATGGTCTATACCCTGGCCGACGTCGCATTAAAGCGAAAGTCCAGAGGGATAAAGCTGAATTACCCCGAGGCGGTGGCGATTATTACCACCGCAGCGCTGGAAGGCGCCCGCGAGGGAAAAACGCTGGAAGAAGTCATGAACGACACGCGGCAGGTATTGAGCCGCGATGACGTGATGGACGGCGTGGCGGATCTGATCCCGCACGTGCAGGTCGAAGCGATATTCAGCGACGGCAGCCGCCTGGTGACGGTGCACGATCCGATTCAGTAAGTGCGGTTTGCGTTCCTGATTGCCACGGATAAACCTTATCAGCACAGGTATTTCGATGAAAAAGCATGACCCAGAAAAGCACGTGCCGCCCGGCGGCTATATCCTGTCCGAAACCCCCATTACCTTCAATGAAGATCGCGAAAGCCTTATTTTAACGGTGCGTAACACCGGCGACAGGCCTATTCAGGTCGGTTCGCATTTTCATTTCTTTGAGGCCAACAAAGCCTTGCAATTCGATCGCGCTGCCGCCTTTGGCAAGCGTTTGAATATCACTGCCACGACGGCGATCCGTTTTGAACCCGGTGACGAGATTGAGGTGGCGCTTATTGCCATCGGCGGCAAACAAACGGTCTACGGTTTTAATAATCTGGTGGACGGTTGGGCGGGGGACAGCCCGGTTGCGGCCGGTGAAAGAGTAAAGAAAACGATAGATGTAAAGCGAGCTATTGAGCTGGGTTATAAAAACCTCGATCAGGCGCCGACGAAAACGAGCGAGGAATAACGCATGCCAACTCTCTCCAGGCAAGAATATGCCGGGCTGTTCGGCCCAACCACCGGCGATAAAATTCGTTTGGGCGATACGCAACTGTTTATTGAAATAGAGAAAGACCTGCGCGGCTACGGCGAGGAATCGGTCTACGGCGGCGGCAAGTCGCTGCGTGACGGCATGGGCGCCGACAACCGATTAACCAGCGATAACGTGCTGGATCTGGTGATTACCAACGTAACGATTTTGGACGCCCGGCAAGGGGTGATCAAGGCGGACGTCGGCATCAAAAACGGCCTGATCGCCGGCATCGGCAAAAGCGGCAACCCGGCGATGATGAACGGCGTCACGCCCGGGATGGTGGTGGGCGTCAGCACCGACGCTATCTCGGGCGAGCACCTGATCCTGACCGCCGCCGGCATCGATACGCATATCCACTTCATTTCGCCGCAGCAGGCGGCGCATGCGCTTTCCAACGGCGTGACGACGTT
Source organism: Serratia sp. CC22-02 (assembly GCF_900182895.1). NCBI lineage: Bacteria > Pseudomonadati > Pseudomonadota > Gammaproteobacteria > Enterobacterales > Yersiniaceae > Serratia > Serratia sp. CC22-02. The sequence continues at coordinate 23,090 of NZ_FXUD01000002.1, forward strand.
CTTCGGCGGTGGCGTCGGGCCGACCGACGGCTCCAACGGCACCACCGTGACCGCCGGGCCCTGGCATATCCACCGCATGCTGCGCGCCTTCGAGACTATGCCGGTCAACGTGGGGATGCTCGGCAAGGGGCACGCTTCGCACGCTGCGCCGCTGGTCGAACAAATCGCCGCCGGCGTGGCGGGGCTGAAAGTGCATGAGGACTGGGGCGCCACCAACTCCGCGCTGCGCCACGCGTTGCGCGTGGCCGACGACATGGATATTCAGGTGGCGGTGCACACCGACAGCCTGAATGAAGGCGGCTACGTCGAGGACACCATCGACGCCTTTGAAGGGCGCACCATCCACACCTTCCACACCGAAGGCGCCGGCGGCGGGCACTCGCCGGATATCATCAAGGTTGCCGCGCAGATGAACGTGTTGCCGAGCTCCACCAACCCCACGCTGCCGTTCGGCATCAACAGCCAGGCCGAATTGTTCGACATGATCATGGTGTGCCACAACCTCAATCCCAATGTGCCGGCCGACGTGGCGTTTTCCGAAAGCCGGGTGCGGCCGGAAACCATCGCGGCGGAAAACGTGCTGCACGACATGGGCGTGCTGTCGATGTTTTCCAGCGATTCCCAGGCGATGGGGCGGGTCGGCGAAAACTGGTTGCGGGTGATGCAGACGGCACATGCGATGAAAGTCGCGCGCGGCAAGCTGCCGGAAGACGCGGCGGAGCATGACAACTTCCGCGTGTTGCGCTACGTGGCGAAGATCACCATCAACCCGGCGATTGCGCAGGGCATCAGCCACGTGCTGGGTTCGGTCGAGGTCGGCAAGATGGCCGATCTGGTGCTGTGGGAGCCGCGCTTCTTCGGCGCCAAGCCGAAGCTGGTGATCAAGGGAGGGATGATCAACTGGGCGGTGATGGGCGATCCCAACGCGTCGTTGCCGACGCCGCAGCCCACGTTCTACCGCCCGATGTTCGGCGCCATGGGCAAATCGTTGCAGGAAACCTGCGTCACTTTCGTCTCCGGCGCCGCGTTGCACGACGGCATCAAAGAGAAACTGGGGCTGGAGCGGCAGGTGATGGCGGTGCATAACTGCCGGGCGATCTCCAAGCAGGACATGGTGCGCAATGCGGAAACGCCGCACATCGAGGTGGATCCCGAAACCTTCGCGGTCAAGGTCAACGGCGAACACGCCACGGTGAAGCCCATCTCCACCGCCGTGCTTAATCAACGCTATTTCTTCAGCTAGGAACCGCCGCTCATGATCGTGATTGAAAAGATACTCGGCAATATCAAACGGGATGCCGACTGGCGCGAACGCTTGCAACACGCCTCGCTGGACGTGCTGGCGCTTTCGCAGTGGGAGGCGCAGAAAAGCCGCTGTCGCAAGACGACCCGCGACGGCCAGGATCTCGGCATCTCCCTCGATCGTCATCAGGTGCTGGCCGACGGCGACGTGTTGCTTTGGAACGAAGCGAACCGCAGCGCGGTGGTGGTGCAGATGAACCTGCGCGACGTGATGGTCATCCATCTTGAGTCGTTGCTGGCGACCGATATGGCGACGGTGCTGAAGACCGCGTTCGAACTGGGGCATGCGCTGGGCAATCAGCACTGGAAATCGGTCATCAAAGGGAATCGCATCTTTATTCCGCTGACGGTGGCGACCAAGGTGATGGATTCGGTGATGAAAACCCACGGTTTCCACGCGTTGCCTTATTCGTTCGTAAAGGGCGAAACCATTTTGCCGCATTTGACCCAGCCCGAAGCGCGCTTGCTGTTCGGCGGCGCGGAGGATTCCGCCACCCATGTGCATGTCGACAGCCCCTTCCTCGGCCAGCATGTGATCAAACTGAAATGAACGCCGTCCAGTTGATTCGCATCCTGCAGTTTGCCGATTCGGTGCTGCCGGTGGGGGCGTTCGCCTTTTCCAACGGCGTCGAGTCGGCGATCCAGGCCGGCATCGTGCGCGATGCCGACACGCTGCAGTCGTTCACCCGCACCGCCTTGCAACAGGCGGCGGGCGGCGACGGCCGAGCGGTGACGGCGGCCTGCCGGGCGCTGCAGGCCGGCAATCGCGAGGCGGCGATGGGCCACGACTGGGCACTGTTCAACCGCAAGCTGAACGAAGAGGGCCGCAACATGGTGGTGCGGATGGGAAAAAAGCTGGCGGAAATGGCGGCGGCCATCTGCGACGAACCTCAGGTGGTCTGGTGGCTTGAGCAGATCAAAACCGGCCGCGCCGCCGGCACCTATCCGGTGACGCAGGCGGTGGTGATGACGGCGCTGGGCGCCGGCCCGCGCGAGGTGGCGGTGATGCATCAGTACGGCGTGGCGATGACCATTCTCAGCGCCGCCATGCGCCTGATGCGCGTCACCCATATCGACACCCAACGCATCCTGTTTCAACTCAACCGGGACATCGACGTTTTTTGTGACGAAGCCGAACGCGGCGGCGTTGAACAAATGGCCTCTTACGCGCCGGTGACCGATGTCCTGGCCGCACTGCACGTCGGCGCATTTACCCGACTGTTCAGCAACTGATAATAAGGAACGAGCAGAGTGAAGAAAATTACCCGCATCGGTATCGGCGGCCCGGTAGGCTCGGGCAAGACCGCGATCATTGAAGTCATCACGCCGCGCTTGATCGAGCGGGGCATCAGCCCGCTGATCATCACCAACGACATCGTCACCACCGAAGATGCCAAACAGGTCAAGCGCACGCTCAAGGGGATCCTGGACGAGGAGAAAATTCTGGGCGTGGAAACCGGCGCTTGCCCGCATACCGCCGTGCGGGAGGATCCGAGCATGAATATCGCGGCGGTAGAGGAGATGGAGGCCCGCTTTCCGGAAAGCGACGTGGTGATGATCGAGAGCGGCGGCGATAACCTGACGCTGACCTTCAGCCCGGCGCTGGCGGACTTTTACATCTATGTCATCGACGTCGCCGAAGGGGAAAAGATCCCGCGTAAAAACGGGCCGGGCCTGGTGCAGGCCGACATCCTGGTGATCAACAAAATCGATCTGGCCCCCTATGTCGGCGCCAGCCTGGCGGTGATGGAACACGACACCCGCGTGGTGCGCGGCGAGCGGCCTTATATTCTCACCAACTGCAAAACCGGCGAAGGCATCGACGAGCTGGTGGACATGATCATGCGTGATTTCCTGTTCACCCATGCGCCGTCGGCGGCGGTATGACGGCGGTCAGTGAAGCCGCGAGGCGCGTCGCGCAGCTTGGCGCCGATGCGCCGGAGCTGGCCGATTATCAGGATGAGCCGCCGCAAATGGCCAGCGGCGGCGTGGGCAAAACCGGCTATCTGCGGCTGGGGTTTGCGCTAAGCGGGCATCGCAGCGTGCTGCGGCAGATGGAGCGGCGCGTACCGTTTCTGGTGCAGCGGGCGCTGTATTGGGATGAAGCGCTGCCGCAGATGCCGTGCGTGTTCGTCATCTCCACCTCGGGATGCATCTTGCAGGGCGATCGCCTGACGCTCGAGGTGCAGGTCGCTCCCCAGGCCTGCGGGCATGTCACCACCCAGTCGGCGACCAAGATCCACGCCATGGAAAATAATTACGCGGCGCAGATGCAGACGCTGACGCTCGAAGAGGGCAGCTATCTGGAGATGATGCCCGATCCGGTGATCCCCCACTGCGGTTCGCGCTTCATTACCGATACCCGCATTACGCTACACCCGACGGCGACGCTGCTCTACGGCGAGATCCTGATGTCGGGGCGCAAACACCATCAGGCGGATCGCGGGTTCAGATTCGACGTGTACTCCTCGCGCATCAGCGCCTGCCGCCCCGAGGGCAAGACGCTGTTTGTCGAACGCTATGTGCTGGAGCCGCATAAACACCCGCTGAACGGGGTCGGCGTGATGGGGCCGTTCGACGTGTTCGGCAATGTGATCCTGCTGACGCCGCCCGAGCACCATCAGCGGATCCTCGATCGCATCGCGCCCCATTATGACGAGGTTGAGGGGATCGCCAGCGGCGTCAGCCGGTTGCCCAACGAGTGCGGGCTGATCTTTAAGGCCCTGGGCAAAGAGGCGCGCCAGGTGAAGGCGGCCATTCGCGTTTTCTGGCGCGTCGCCCGGGAAGAGATCCTGGGCGTGACGCTGCCGGAGCCCTTTATCTGGCGCTAATCTGCAGCGGGAAGCGGTCATGACGACAAGGTGGAGTTGGGGCGGTCTGTGTGCCCACAGCCGGATAGCGGTGGCGACGGATGCGGTGCTGCGCGGCTGTTCGCAGGTGATGTTTCAAAATAACCCGTTGACCGGATTACTGTTTTTTATCGCCATTTTCGTGGGCGCCTATGAGGAAGGGTTGCCGCAGGTGGCCTTCGGCTGTCTGCTGGGCACTGCGTCGGCGACGCTGAGCGCGGCGTGGCTGGTGGACGATCGCACGGCGTTGCGCTCTGGGCTGTATGGCTACAACGGCTGCCTGGTCGGCGCCGCGCTGCCGACCTTTTTACTGCCCTCGGCCTGGCTGTGGATCGGCGTGATGTTCAGCAGCACGATCTCGGTGATCGTCACCGTTGGCCTCAATCGGCTGTTGCGCACCTGGAAGATCGCGGCGCTGACGGCGCCTTTCGTGCTGACCACCTGGACGGTGCTGTTGGCCAGCTACCCGTTCAGCCATCTGCGGCATGTACGGTTGCCGGCGGCGGCCATCCCGGCCGACGGGGCGGTGTTCTACGCGCATCCCGGCGTCGCAGAGATGCTGAGCGGCGCGCTGCATGGCGTTTCTCAGGTCTTTTTGTGCAGCAGCGTGAGCGGTGGCGTACTGCTGTTGCTCGGGCTGGCGGTGTCGTCGCCGCGGGCGATGCTGCTGGGTTTTTTCGGCGCGTTGCTGGCGGTGGCCACATCGCTGGCGATCGGCGCCGATCCGCAGGCGGTTTTCGCCGGGCTGTACGCCTTCAGCGCAGTGCTGACGGCGGTGGCGCTGGGATCCGTCTTCAACCCGCCCGGCCGGCGAGTGCTGATCTATACGCTGCTCGGCGTGATTTTTACGGTGCTGGTACAGGGCGCGTTCAATACCCTGCTGGCCCCGCTGGGCATGCCGTCGTTGACCATGCCGTTCGTGATCGCGTCCTGGCTGTTTTTGAGCGCCAATCCGGCGGTGATCGCGGCGCGGCGCTAATCCATTGATTTGAACATAACGATAAAACAGGAGTGTGGGTATGGCGGTAGTTTCCGAAGGATTGCATGGCGCGGCCCGGCGACGGGCGGTATCCCTGTTGCTGGGGCTGGTGGCGGTCAACGTCATCGTCTGGCTGCTGGCGCTGGCGGTGTTCAAAGACAATGCCGCGCTGATGGGCACCGCCTTGCTGGCCTACAGTTTTGGTCTGCGCCATGCGGTGGATGCCGATCACATCGCCGCGATCGACAACGTGACCCGCAAGCTGATGCAGCAGGGCAAAACGCCGGTGGCGGTCGGTACCTTCTTCTCGCTCGGCCACTCGACCATCGTGGTGCTGGCCTCGGCCGCGATTGCCGCGACGGCGATGATGTTCAGCCGTCAGATGGGCTGGTTTCACGAAACCGGCGGCCTGATCGGCACGCTGGTGTCCTCGTTGTTTTTGCTGACGGTGGCCTTTATCAATCTGCTGGTGCTGATCTCCGTGTGGCGAGCGTTCCGGCAGGTGAAGGCGGGCGAACTGCCTGCGCATCAATCGCTGGATCTGCTGATGAGCGGCGGCGGTGTGCTGGCGCGTTGTTTCCGCCCGCTGTTCAGGCTGGTGAACCAGAGCTGGCACATGTACCTGGTGGGTTTCTTGTTTGGCCTGGGCTTCGACACCGCCACCGAGGTCGGGCTGCTGGGGATTTCGGCCGCCGGTGCGGGCCATGGCATGAATCTGTGGAGCATCATGCTGTTCCCGGCGCTGTTCGCCGCCGGCATGGCGCTGATCGACTCCATCGACAACTTCGTGATGATTGGCGCTTACGGTTGGGCGTTCTCCAAACCGATCCGCAAGTTGTACTACAACATGACCATCACGGCGGCGTCGGTGATCATCGCGGTGTTTATCGGCGGCATCGAAGCGCTCGGGCTTATCGCCGACAAGCTGGCGCTGTCCGGCCCGCTGTGGGACGCCGTCGCACGGCTCAACGATCATCTGGGGGAGATGGGCTATTGGGTGATCGCCGTGTTCATCTTCTGCTGGTTGGTGTCGGTGGTGAATTACCGCCTGCGCGGCTACGACAAACTGACGGTCAGCGGTTGAAAAGACGGGTGCTCGTGGATCCTGCCTGACACCATCGGCCAACGGGCGGGGCGAACCCCGCCGTTGGGTTGCCTTACCGTTCGGATTCGTAAGCCAAAGTGGCCGCAACCTCCGAGCCTCCCAGCCTGATGCGCAGTTCGCACAGCGAACCGCGGGTTAGCCAGATGAACGCGATCAGCGTCATACAGACGATCACCCGTTTAAGTACGACCCGTTTTTGCTGCATTTTTGACCTCCCTATCCTTGCCTTGCGGCGGGTAAGAGGCTAACCTGATGTTGCTTGGCATCAGAGTGGCCTCGGGTTGATAATATCGACTCGGGGCCTTTCTCTTTCTCTCCTTTGCCAAGGCTCCGGACAGAAAGATCCAGAGCACCCGCCGCGCAGTCTACTCGAACTTCCTTCCCGTGAAATCCGCCGTTGCGCCAACCTGCGGCGCGGTGCGCAGTTCGTGATGCAAGAAAAGAAAAAGGGGCGATGATGATCGCCCCTTGGATGCGTGAAGCTTGAATTGGCGTTAAGCCGCTTCGGTCTGCTGTTGGCGCTTAGACTGCGCCGCCGGCTTTTCCGGCTTGGCGGCCGCCAGCGCATCCGGCGCAAAGTCGTCCACGTTGATGGAGCGCAGACGGCTCTCTTCGGCTTTCACCAGAATTTTCGCTTCGTCGGCGCTGATCTTGCCTTCTTCCAGCGCGCGTTCCGCCAAACGATCCAGACGGGTGAACGGCAGGTTTTTGCCGACTGCCTTGCACAGACGTTCGTGAATCGGCTCGGCGGCCATCACGTCGGCCAGCGCCGCTTCCAGCAGGCCGATTGGGTTATGTTCGCTCGGCGTCAGGTACTGGCCGCGCCCCAGACGGCTGCGGGTGGCGGAAGGTACCTGCAGGATCTTGGCCAACTGGTGATCCAGACGATCAGACGGTGCGGTATGCACACGGCCGAGCGGGAAGACCACGAAGCGCATCGCGCCGGCGATAAAGCGGTTCGGGAAGTTACGCAGCAGGTCATCCAGCGCCTGTTCGGCTTTATGCAGGCTGTCTTGCACGCCCCAATGCACCAGCGGCAGATCTTCTTTCTGACGGCCTTCGTCGTCAAAGCGTTTCAGCACGGCGGAAGCCAAATACATCTGGCTGAGGATGTCCCCCAGGCGAGCGGAGATGCGCTCGCGGCGCTTCAGGCTACCGCCCAGCACGCCCATGGAAACGTCCGACAGCAACGCCAGGTTGGCGCTCAGGCGGTTCAATTGCTGATAGTAACGACGGGTCGCGTCCTTGGTCGGCGTGGCGCTGGTGCGGCCGTTGGTCAGGCCCAGCCAGAAGCTGCGTACCTTGTTGCTGCCGACGTGGCCCAGATGGCCGAACAGCGATTTATCGAAGGCGTTCAGATCGTTGCTCTGCGCCGCCGCCATTTCATCCAGCACATAAGGATGGCAGCGGATCGCGCCTTGACCGAAGATCATCATGGTGCGGGTCAGGATGTTCGCGCCTTCCACCGTGATGGCGATCGGTGCACCCTGATAGGCGCGAGCCAGGAAGTTGGATTCGCCGAGCATGATGCCTTTACCGCCGGCGATGTCCATGGCGTCAACGATCGACTGCTGGCCGCGGTGCGTACAGTGGTATTTGACGATGGCCGACAGCACGGCCGGCTTCTCGCCCTGCACCAGCGCATAGGTGATCAGCGAAGCGGCGGCGTCCATCACATAGGTGTTGCCGGCGATGCGCGCCAACGGCTCTTCGATCCCTTCCATCTTGCCGATGGAGATCTTGAACTGACGGCGAATGTGCGCGTAGGCACCGGTCGCCAGGGCGATGGATTTCAGGCTGCCGGTAGAGTTGGACGGCAGGGTGATGCCGCGACCGACCGACAGACACTCAACCAGCATGCGCCAGCCCTGGCCGGCCATTTTCGGGCCGCCGATGATGTAATCGATTGGGACGAACACGTCGGTGCCGCGGGTCGGGCCGTTTTGGAACGGCACGTTCAGCGGGAAGTGGCGGTTGCCGATTTCCACGCCCGGCGTGCTGGTCGGGATCAGCGCACAGGTGATGCCCGGGGATTCGTTGTCGCTCAGCAGGCGGTTCGGGTCATGCAGTTTGAACGCCAGGCCCAGTACGGTGGCGACCGGCGCCAGCGTGATGTAGCGCTTGTTCCAGGTCAGGCGCATGCCCAGCACCTGTTTGCCCTGCCAGTCGCCCATGCACACGGTGCCGACGTCCGGAATGGCACCGGCATCGGAGCCCGCTTCCGGGCTGGTCAGCGCGAAGCAAGGGATCTCGTCGCCGCGCGCCAGGCCCGGCAGATAGTGGTTTTTCTGTTCTTCGGTGCCGTAGTGCTGCAGCAGTTCGCCCGGGCCGAGGGAGTTCGGCACGCCGACGGTGATCGCCAGGATGCCGGAAACGCCGGCCAGTTTTTGCAGCACCATCGCCTGAGCATAAGGAGAGAATTCCAGACCGCCGTACTCTTTCTTGATGATCATCGCGAAGAAACGGTGTTCTTTCAGGTATGCCCAGAGTTCAGGCGGCAGATCGGCCAGTTCGTGGGTGATCTGGAAGTCGTTGGCCATGCGGCAGGCTTCTTCCACCGGGCCGTCGATAAACGCCTGCTCTTCTTCCGTCAGGCGCGGTTTCGGGTAGCTGTGCAGCTTGTTCCAGTCCGGCGCGCCGCGGAACAGATCGCCTTCCCACCAGGTGGTGCCGGCGTCGATCGCCTCCTTCTCGGTGGTGGACATCGGCGGCATCACCTTGCGGAAGGCGCGCAACGCCGGTGCGGAGAGCAGGGAACGGCGCAGGGAGGAAAGGTTCAGCGGCAGCAGCACGATCGCCAGCGGCAGCAACAGCCAGAAGCTCCACAGGCCAATCGCGCCCATGGCGGCGGTGTACGCCACCAGGATCAGGCTGCTGAGGGTAAGGTTCACTCGGTGGTAGAACACCACGCCGAGGAGAGCCAGTAAAACGACAATACTAAGAACCATCATAAGAAGCTCCGAAGTAGTAAGAGGTCTGACCTGTTGTGTGTATGTAATAGGTTTTAGTACAAGGCAGAATTTTTATCAATGCGTTTACAGTTTAATTACAACTCAGGTCACAAACTGACAGCACCAATCATCAAAAACCTCTCCGCTTCCTTAACCGGCGCGCTGTTTGGCTGAGAATGCTTCTCGCTGTTTCCGCGATCCGGTACACTGCGGAGCGGAAGATTTGACGATAACAAGAGGTTCCTCATGTACCACGACCTTATTCGCAGTGAACTGAACGAAGCGGCTGATACCCTGGCGAAATTTATCAATGACGACGCCAACATCGACGCCATCCAACGTGCGGCGGTGCTGCTGGCGGATTCCTTCAAAGCCGGCGGTAAAGTGATTTCCTGCGGCAACGGCGGTTCCCATTGCGACGCGATGCACTTCGCCGAAGAGCTGACCGGCCGCTACCGTGAAAACCGCCCGGGCTACCCGGCGATTGCCATCTCGGACGTGAGCCACCTGTCCTGCGTCAGCAACGACTTCGGCTATGAGTACGTCTTCTCTCGCTATGTGGAAGCGGTAGGCCGCGAAGGCGACGTGCTGCTGGGCATTTCCACCTCCGGCAACTCCGGCAACATCATCAAGGCCATCGACGCGGCGCGCGCCAAGGGGATGAAAGTGATCACCCTGACCGGCAAGGACGGCGGCAAGATGGCGGGTTCCGCCGATGTGGAAATTCGCGTGCCGCACTTCGGCTACGCCGACCGCATTCAGGAAATCCACATCAAAGCGATTCACATCTTGATTCAGCTGATCGAAAAAGAGATGGTTAAGGCTTGATAGCCTGCGGGGAGCTGCGGCTCCCCAAGAATAAGACTGCGGGCGCCGCATGCTGCGCCCGCACGGCCTGTGTCAGTGTGGTTAAGGAGTGCTGGCGATGTGTGAACTGCTCGGGATGAGCGCAAACGTACCGACCGATATCTGCTTCAGCTTTACCGGCCTGGTACAGCGCGGCGGCCGCACCGGGCCGCATAAGGATGGCTGGGGCATTACCTTCTATGAAGGGAACGGCTGCCGCACATTCAAGGATCCGCAGCCGAGCTTCAACTCGCCGATCGCCCGCCTGGTGCAGGACTACCCGATCAAGTCCTGTGCGGTGGTGTCCCATATTCGCCAGGCCAACCGCGGCGAAGTGGCGCTGGAAAACACCCACCCGTTCACCCGCGAACTGTGGGGCCGCAACTGGACCTACGCGCACAACGGCCAGTTGAAAGGCTACCGTCAGCTGGATACCGGCACGTTTCGCCCGGTCGGCCAGACCGACAGCGAATACGCGTTCTGCTGGCTGCTGCATCAGCTGGCGCTGAAATACCCGCGCACCCCGAGCCAGTGGCCGGCGGTTTTCCGCTACATCGGCCTGTTGGCGAGCCAGCTGCGCAAGAAAGGGGTATTCAACATGCTGTTGTCGGACGGGCGCTTCGTGATGGCCTATTGCTCCACCAACCTGTATTGGATCACGCGCCGCGCGCCGTTCGGCAAGGCGACGCTGCTCGATCAGGATGTGGAAATCGATTTTCAGCAGCAGACCACACCGAACGATGTGGTCACGGTGATCGCCACCCAACCGCTGACCGCCAACGAAACCTGGCACAAGATTGAGCCAGGCGAGTTCGCGTTATTTCACTTCGGTGAGCGGCTTGTTCTGAGCGAAGGGGTTGGTGTTGGGCGTCGGGCTGGCTGACGCGTACTGCGTCATCTGGCCGCTGCTCATCAACGGTTGACCCAGCACGTACTGGCCGTTGTCCACGGTCATCATCGGCGGCTGGTGGTTCTTCGCGAAGTAATCGTAGCCCGGCTTCAGCTGGCGCCAGAAGGCGATATAGCTGGATGACGCATGGCGCTTGAGGTTTTGCTCGGTCATGCGGAACGGGTAGATGCTGATGTCGACGCGGCTTTGGCCATAGGCGAAGGCGGCTTCGACATAGCGATAGATCTCATCCATATAGGTGTTGGTCATCGCGTAACAGCCGATCGATTTACATTCACCGTGGATCATCAGATAAGCACCGGAATAGCCCTGCGATTTATCGTAATCATTAGGGAAACCGATATTGATCGCCCGATAATACTTGCTGTCGGGTTTCAGATGGCGCGCGTCAACGCTATAAAAGCCTTCCGGACTTTTAAAGTCGCCTTCACGACGCTTAGGACCCAGCCCGCCGGAGAAATTACAGATCGGGAACGTGTTGACCAGGCGGAATTCATTGCCCATTTTGGCATACAATTCCAGCTTGCGTTCCTCTTTGAAGATCTGAATATAGACCGGCGAACCCAATAATTGCTGTTTAACTACCGGCGTTTCCGGTACCTGCTCGCTGGCGCTGCAGGCCGTGATCATCGGCATAGAAACAAGCATCGCAAACAACAGCGCGATTTTGCTCATTATTATTCCTGCTTATATTTATCTGCCGGCGCAATGACGTTGGTCGGCATGCCACTGATTATTGTTTTTACTGCTGCAAAACACCGCCAGATTACCAGCGCGTTTATTTTTAGCAATACGTGATATGTATAAAAAAACGACAAAGCTCGATAAAAGTGAAATGACCGGCAGATTTTAACGATAAGTAGTGAAAAACAGGCGAAATTTAATTGTGTTTGCTTGACCCAAGTCACGACGGAACGCAGAACAATGTTGCGAACAATGTTAATATTCCCTCTTCAATTTAACGCGCTGTGGCGATTGAAGCGGCAGGGGTTATGGCATATAACCCGGCCGTTTTGATGGTTATTTGGCTACAGGCCGTTAACACATCGACTGTCGAGCAAACAACGGAAAGGGGGAATCAAGGGAATGCGCGTTACCCCGATTTTTCACTGCGAGAAAGTTCATGTTGGGCGTGCCGCCATGCGCACTGCCCGGCAATCCTGGCATCGTCAGCACCCGCCTCTGGGGCCGGGCAGACGTGTAAACCAAACTACATCGTATAAATCCTATGATTAAGATCAGAAAAGGGTTAGATCTGCCAATAGCCGGGGCTCCGGTTCAGGCGATCCAAGACGGCCCGAACATTCAGCATGTCGCCCTGCTTGGGGAAGAGTATGTCGGAATGCGTCCCTCCATGCTGGTGCAGGAAGGCGATACCGTTAAGAAAGGCCAGGCGTTGTTCGAAGATAAGAAAAACCCCGGGGTTTTCTTCACGGCTCCCGCCAGCGGCCGCATCGCCGCGATTAACCGCGGCGAACGGCGCGTATTGCAATCGGTGGTGATTGCGCTGGAAAACGGCGGTGACGATCAGCTCGAGTTTGCGCATTACCCGCTGGGCGAGCTGGCCCAGCTACCGCGCGAACAGGTCGAGAGTGAACTGATCGCCAGCGGCCTGTGGACCGCGCTGCGCACCCGTCCGTTCAGCAAAACGCCGAGCCCCGGCAGCGAAGCGCGCGCTATTTTCGTCACCGCGATGGATACCCAGCCGCTGGCCGCCGATCCGCAGGTGATCATCGCCGAACAGCAGGCGGCGTTCAACGCCGGGCTGCTGGTGTTGGCGCGCCTGACGACGGGCAAGGTACACGTATGCCACGCCGCCGGTGCCTCCGTTGGCCAGCAGAGCAGCCCGCAGATCGCCTACAGCGAATTTGCCGGCCCGCACCCCGCCGGGCTGGTGGGTACGCACATTCACTTCCTGGAACCGGTCAGCCTGAAGAAAACCGTTTGGCACATCGGCTACCAGGACGTCATCGCCATCGGCACGCTGTTCACCACCGGTAAGCTCGATACCCGCCGGGTCGTGGCGCTGGCCGGGCCGCAGGTGGCGCAGCCGGCGCTGCTGCGCACCCGCCTGGGGGCCAGCCTCGAGGAGCTGACCGCCGGCCGCCTGAAAGACGGCGAGAACCGGGTGATCTCCGGTTCGGTGCTGAACGGCATGCACGCCGCAGGCCCGAACGCCTGGCTCGGCCGTTTCCACTCGCAGGTGTCGGTGCTGGAAGAAGGGCGCGACAAAGAGCTGTTCGGTTGGATCGTGCCTTCGCCGAACAAGTTCTCCATTACCCGCACCACGCTGGGCCACTTCCTGAAGAACAAACTGTTCGCCTTCTCGACTACCACTAACGGCGGCGAGCGCGCCATGGTGCCGATCGGCAACTACGAGCGGGTGATGCCGCTGGATATTCTGCCGACGCTGCTGCTGCGCGATCTGCTGGCGGGCGACAGCGACAGCGCGCAGGCGCTGGGCTGCCTGGAGCTGGACGAGGAAGATCTGGCGCTGTGCACCTTCGTTTGCCCCGGCAAGTATGAGTACGCGCCGGTGCTGCGCGAGGTGCTGACCAAGATTGAGCAGGAAGGATAACCGATGGGCCTGAAGAATTATTTTGAGAAGATAGAGCACCACTTCACGCCGGGCGGCAAACTGGAAAAGTGGTACCCGCTGTATGAAGCGACCACCACGGTGTTTTATACCCCCGGCACGGTGACGCGCGGCGCTTCGCACGTGCGCGACGCCATCGATTTGAAACGTATGATGATCCTGGTGTGGCTGGCGGTATTCCCGGCGATGTTCTGGGGCATGTACAACGTCGGCCAGCAGGCAATCCCGGCGCTGCACCATCTGTACAGCGGCGACGAGCTGCAACAGGTGCTGGCGGGCGACTGGCATTATCGCCTGGCGCAGTGGCTCGGCGCCTCGCTGGCGGCCGACGCCGGCTGGGTCAGCAAGATGGTGCTGGGCGCCTGTTACTTCCTGCCGATCTACGCCGTGGTGTTTGTCGTCGGCGGCTTCTGGGAAGTGCTGTTTGCCATTATCCGCAAGCATGAGGTCAACGAAGGCTTCTTCGTCACCTCTATCCTGTTCGCGCTGATCGTGCCGCCGACCCTGCCGCTGTGGCAGGCCGCGCTGGGCATCACCTTCGGCGTGGTGGTGGCCAAAGAGATCTTCGGCGGCACCGGGCGCAACTTCCTCAACCCGGCGTTGGCCGGCCGCGCCTTCCTGTTCTTCGCCTATCCGGCGCAGATCTCCGGCGATCTGGTGTGGACCTCTGCGGACGGTTTCTCCGGCGCGACGCCGCTGGCGCAGTGGAGCGCTGGCGGGGCGCACAGCCTGAGCAACGTGGCCACCGGCCAGTCCATCAGCTGGATGGACGCCTTCCTCGGCAACATTCCCGGCTCCATCGGTGAAGTCTCCACGCTGATGATCCTGATCGGCGGGGCGATTATCCTGTTCGGCCGCGTGGCCTCCTGGCGCATCGTCGCCGGCGTAATGCTCGGCATGGTGGCTTCCGCCCTGTTGTTCAACGCCATCGGTTCCGATACCAACCCGATGTTCGCCATGCCGTGGTACTGGCATCTGGTGCTGGGCGGTTTCGCCTTCGGCATGATCTTTATGGCGACCGACCCGGTTTCCGCCTCCTTCACCAACAAGGGGAAATGGTGGTACGGCATTCTGATCGGCGTGATGTGCGTGCTGATCCGGGTGGTCAACCCCGCCTATCCGGAAGGCATGATGCTGGCGATCCTGTTCGCCAACCTGTTCGCACCGCTGTTCGATTATCTGGTGGTGCAGGCCAACATCAAGCGGAGAAAAGCCCGTGGCGAATGAAGCGAAAAACGACGGCATCGGTAAAACGCTGCTGGTAGTGCTGCTGCTGTGTTTAGTGTGTTCTGTGGTGGTGGCGGGCTCCGCCGTCGGCCTGAAGTCCAAACAGCAGGAGCAAAAGCTGCTCGATAAGCAGCGCAATATTCTCGACGTAGCCGGCCTGTTGCAGCCGAAAATGGAGAGCGAGCAGGTCAAGCGCCTGTACAGCGAGCGCATCGAGCCGCGCCTGGTGGATCTGAACAGCGGCGAGTTTGTCGCCGGCAAGGCGGCGGCGTTCGATCTGGGCGCCGCGCTGCGCGACGACGCCAAAAGCGTGGCGCTGGCGGCGGGCGACGATCCGGCCGGCATCAAGCGCCGCAGCAATCAGGCGGAAATCTACCTGGTGCGCGATGAAAGCGGCCAGGTGAACAAGATTGTGCTGCCGGTATACGGCACCGGCCTGTGGTCGATGATGTACGCCTTCGTGGCGCTGGATAACGACGGCAACACGGTCAAGGGCATCACCTACTACGACCAGGGGGAAACCCCGGGGCTGGGTGGCGAGGTCGAGAACCCGTCCTGGCGCCAGCAGTGGGTCGGCAAACAGCTGTTCGACGACAACGGCCAGCCGGCGATCCGCGTGGTGAAAGGCGGCGCGCGTCAGGGGGATGTGCACGGGGTGGACGGCCTGTCCGGCGCCACGCTGACCTCCAACGGCGTGCAGCATACGTTTGATTTCTGGTTGGGCGAGCACGGCTTCGGCCCGTTCCTGAAAAAAGTTCGTGAAGGAGCGCTGAAAAATGGCTGATTCCAAAGAGATAAAGCGGGTCCTGCTGGGGCCGCTGTTCGATAATAACCCGATCGCCCTGCAGGTGCTGGGCGTTTGTTCTGCGTTGGCGGTGACCACCAAGCTGGAGACGGCGGTGGTGATGACCATTGCGGTGACGCTGGTCACGGCGTTCTCCAGCTTCTTCATCTCGCTGATCCGTCACCATATTCCCAACAGCGTGCGCATCATCGTGCAGATGGCGATCATCGCCTCGCTGGTGATCGTGGTCGATCAGCTGTTGCGCGCCTACGCGTTCGAGATCTCCAAGCAGCTGTCGGTGTTCGTCGGCCTTATCATCACCAACTGTATCGTGATGGGGCGCGCCGAGGCTTACGCCATGAAGTCGCCGCCGATCGAGAGCTTTATGGACGGCATCGGCAACGGGCTGGGCTACGGGGTGATCCTGGTGCTGGTCGGTTTCCTGCGCGAGCTTATTGGCTCCGGCAAGCTGTTCGGCGTCCCGGTGCTGGAAACGGTGCAGAACGGCGGCTGGTATCAGCCGAACGGCCTGTTCCTGCTGGCGCCGAGCGCGTTCTTCATCATCGGCCTGCTGATCTGGGTGCTGCGCACCCTGAAGCCGGCGCAGATCGAAAAGGAGTAAAGGCCGATGGAACACTATATCAGCCTGTTTGTGCGCGCGGTGTTCGTTGAGAACATGGCGCTGGCGTTCTTCCTCGGGATGTGTACCTTCCTGGCGGTGTCGAAGAAGGTCTCGACCGCCTTTGGCCTGGGCATCGCGGTGACCATCGTGCTCGGCATTTCGGTGCCGGTGAACAACCTGGTCTACAACCTGATCCTGCGCGACGGCGCGCTGGTGGAAGGCGTCGATCTGAGCTTCCTCAACTTCATCACCTTCATCGGCGTGATCGCGGCGCTGGTGCAGATTTTGGAGATGATCCTCGATCGCTTCTTCCCGTCGCTGTATAACGCGCTCGGCATCTTCCTGCCGCTCATCACCGTGAACTGCGCCATCTTCGGCGGCGTGTCCTTCATGGTGCAGCGCGACTACAACTTCGCCGAATCGGTGGTGTACGGCATCGGCTCCGGCACCGGCTGGATGCTGGCGATCGTCGCCATGGCGGGGATCCGCGAAAAACTCAAGTATGCCAACGTGCCGGCGGGACTGCGCGGCCTGGGCATTACCTTTATCACCACCGGACTGATGGCGCTGGGCTTCATGTCCTTCTCCGGTGTTCAGTTGTAAAGGCGGGAAGAATTTATGGAAATTATTTTAGGCGTAGCAATGTTCACCACCATCGTGATGGTGCTGGTATTGCTGATCCTGTTCGCCAAATCGAAGCTGGTGAACACCGGCGACATCGCGGTGGAGATCAACGGCGATTTGGATAAGAGCTTCCATGCGCCGGCGGGCGACAAGCTGCTCAACGTGCTCTCCAGCCAGGGAATTTTCGTCTCCTCGGCTTGCGGCGGCGGCGGTTCCTGCGGCCAGTGCCGGGTGGTGATCAAAGAGGGCGGCGGCGATATCCTGCCGACCGAGCTCTCGCACATCAACAAGCGCGAAGCAAAAGAGGGTTGCCGCCTGGCGTGCCAGGTGAACGTGAAGCAGAACCTGAAGATCGAGCTGCCGGAAGAGATCTTCGGCGTGAAGAAATGGGAGTGCGAGGTTATCTCCAACGATAACAAAGCCACCTTTATCAAAGAGCTGAAGCTGAAGATCCCCGATGGCGAAGACGTGCCGTTCCGCGCGGGCGGTTTCATCCAGATCGAAGCCCCGGCGCACGACATCAGCTACGCCGACTTCGACGTGCCGCAGGAGTATCGCGGCGACTGGGACAAGTTCAACCTGTTCCGCTACCGCTCGACGGTGAACGACACCACGGTGCGCGCCTACTCGATGGCCAACTACCCGGAAGAGAAGGGCATCATCATGCTCAACGTGCGTATCGCCACGCCGCCGCCAAACAACCCGGACGTGCCGCCGGGCATCATGTCTTCCTATATCTGGTCGCTGAAAGCCGGTGACAAGGTGACCATCTCCGGGCCGTTCGGCGAGTTCTTCGCCAAGGACACCGACGCCGAAATGATCTTCATCGGCGGCGGCGCGGGCATGGCGCCGATGCGTTCGCACATCTTCGATCAGCTCAAGCGCCTGAACTCGAAGCGCAAGATCACCTTCTGGTACGGCGCGCGTTCGCTGCGCGAGATGTTCTATGAAGACGACTTCAACCAGCTGCAGGCGGAGAACGACAACTTCACCTGGCACGTGGCGCTGTCGGATCCGCAGCCGGAAGATAACTGGACCGGCTACACCGGCTTTATCCATAATGTCCTGCTGGAGAACTACCTGAGGAATCACCCGGCGCCGGAGGACTGCGAGTTTTACATGTGCGGGCCGCCGATGATGAACGCTGCGGTGATCAAGATGCTGAAAGATCTGGGCGTCGAAGACGAAAACATCATGCTGGATGACTTTGGTGGCTAAATGCGCGCATTGGCGATGAAGAACTGGCTGACGGGCGTGGCGCTGAGCGCCACCCTGCTGCTGACCGGCTGCGGGCCGGAACAGGTGGACCTGAGGGGTAAAACCATGGGCACCTCGTATTCGATCCGTTATGTGACCGGCGACGATACGCCGTCGGCGCGCGAGATGCAGGCGGAGATCGATAAACGGCTGGAGCAGGTGAACGACCAGATGTCCACCTACCGGCCGGACTCCGAGCTGAGCCGCTTCAACGCCAGCCGCGACATTGACCGGCCATTCCCGGTTTCGCCGGCGACCGCCGAGGTGGTGCGCGAAGCGCTGCGCATCAACCGCGTGACCGATGGCGCGCTGGACGTGACCGTCGGGCCGCTGGTCAATCTGTGGGGCTTCGGCCCGGAAGGGCGGCCGGATAAAGTGCCGAGCGAGGCGGAGCTGGCGCACCGCCGCGCCTGGACCGGTGCCGATAAACTGACGGTGCAGGGCAGCGCGCTGGTGAAAAGCATCCCCGAACTGTATGTCGACCTGTCGTCGATCGCCAAAGGATACGGCGTGGACGTGGTGGCGGAGTATCTGCAATCGCAACACGTGCAAAATTACATGGTGGATATCGGCGGTGAGGTGCGCACGCGCGGGCGCAACGGCGAGCAAAAGCCGTGGCGCATCGCCATCGAGCGCCCGACCGCCGGTGCGCAGCAGCAGGCGCAGTTGGTGATCCAGCCAGGGGAGATGTCGATCGCCACCTCGGGTGACTATCGCAACTACTTCGAGCAGGACGGGGTGCGCTATTCGCACACCATCGATCCTATCACCGGCCGGCCGATCAACCACCGCCTGGTGTCGATCACCGTACTGAGCCCGACCTGTATGACCGCTGACGGCCTGTCCACCGGCCTGAACGTGATGGGGCCGGAGCGCGGCCTGGCGCTGGCCAATCTGCTCGGTATCCCGGTGTTCATGATCGTGAAAACCGCCGACGGGTTTGAGGAGCGTTATTCGGACGCGTTCAAACCCTACCTGAAAAAGAGTTCGTGAGGTTGCTATGCTGACGGTATTCGCCGCCACCTTCGTGTTGTTCCTGCTGATCGTCGGCGGGATGTCGCTGGGCTACGTGTTCAAACGCAAAAGCCTGCAGGGCAGCTGCGGCGGCATCACCGCATTGGGGATGGAGAAAGTCTGCGACTGCCCGGAACCTTGCGATGCGCGCAAAAAGCGCGAAGCCAAAGCGGCGCAGCGGCGCGAGCAGCTGGACAAGCACCGCATTCTGTAGCTGTAGCGAAAACCCGGCCTTGGCCGGGTTTTTTTATTTGGGCCTTGTCGAAAGGCGTATGAAAGTCTGGCTAGGCGCGATTAACAATGGCGTGAATTTTCAGGGTGTAACGGATAAAACGATCGCCAGAAAATACGAATATGCGCTTTCTCAGTTTTTTAAGCAGAGGTAACAGGATGAACCGCATTATTTTGGCTGGAACGCTGACTTTGCTGCTCGCCGGCTGTATGCACATGAACGATCCGAGGCCAAAGAACTACGCGGCCAGCGTCACTGTGGTTGATAACCACGTTTGCGTGCGGGTTCAACCGGAAGGGGACGAGCGGTTGGCCGGCGTCATTATCGAAGAAATCGGCAACGCCAACGCTATCTTCGGCAAGAACTTCGCGGATAACGAGATGCCTGCGGTCACCGCGGCTACGTGCATTTCTGACGATAACTATAAATTCGAGGGCGGGAGGTCTTACGGGGTTTCGGTGACGCTGTTGTCGCCGGATAAACGAAGTAAAGGTATTGAGCCTGCTGCCCGGCTATTTGGGGCAGGGTTTAGCGTACGCAATGAAAATGGCATCATCCAGGTGGTTCCTGCTCACTAACGGATGTTGAAAGCCGGGGGGCATAAGGTGGGTTTGTCGAACCGCCTTATGCCGTTAGTCGGTTATTTATTTCGCCTTGCGGAAGCTTTTCGTATCGATGTAAGGCACCTGCGTTCAAAAATATGTTACCGCATTCATTTATAAGGGGTTATTTGCTTTTGGAATAGGCTAGGTTGCCGAGTGAACCTCCCACGAAACAGCACAACACTAGGCCAATCGCCAGCAACTCGAAGTTAGCTGACATCTGATCCTCGCCCTCAACGTGGCCAATAATCCAGTCAGAGAGAAAGGGAAAAGCCAGGAGCATGAGGCCGATACCTATTATCGCACCGGCAATAATTGCTGCTATCCGTTTCATATCACCTGCCAGAACCAGACTTCTTTTGATTTAAAGAAATCGCTAAAACGCCCATCCCAAGAAAGCCCCCATTGAATACGAAAATAGCTCGATAGTGTGGTTAAACGAGAACCGTTCCACAGATCTATATGATCTCCCGAGCGATTGCGAAAATTTTCATTCCCTCGCTGCCAGTAATCTTTAAAAAAGATAATGCCGGTTTTGCTTTTCAGCACCCGCTCAAACTGGTTGGGTGTGACTTTTACCATGCGTCCTAGCCCCGGTATCGGTGTTCGTGCTAAGGCATTTGCCAATTCTTCAGCACGCAAAATATGGCCCTCACTTTTCTTGTGTAACCAACAAAAGTTCACGCCTGATAATTTACTGACATCATACCCACAATGAACCAAAGCTGCACCGATGCGTATAGCACACTGATCATCAAAGGCTTTATCACCATGGACAGTGCGGCATGGATACTCATCCCCATTGATTTGAGGATGTTTTTCCCAAAGTTTGTTAAAAGTTATCGACATATAATTCCTTTTAAATCATTCCATTATTCTCTAGCCCTCTGATGCCATAGCATAAGTTGATACCCGTAGAGCTATTTAGGTGACTGGAGGTGCTATTTAGAAAAGTCTAAGAAAGACAGATCGTTGGCGTGTTTCCAAAGATGGCCAGATCCTAGAGTATTGTCGTCACTAATGGTGATGTTTTGTTCGAAAAATAGACGTTGATCGCATTATGAGAAGAGGATATTTATGCACCGAATATTATGAGGCTATACGTTTTGTTTTTAATATATTTAATTGATAATAAATAAAATATTAATATTGATTGATCGTGAAATTCCGGAGAAATTCCCTTCATTGGGGGAGCGTTGAGTATCTCCATTCCCTCAGATTTTCTCCGGTGTTCTATTGTTATTTCGCCTTGCGGAAGCTTTTCGCCTCGGCCGGTGAGTTGACCATCACGCCGTCGGCGCCCAGCGCCAGCGCCTGCTGATACTCCTGCGGCGAGTTGACGCCGAACAGGATGATGTGCGCCGGGCCCTGCGAGCGGAAGCAGTCCATCGACTCTTTATCCCAGGTCAGAAACGCCTTCGAACGCCCTTCGCCGAGGGTATATTTCTCCACCACTTCCACCTCGCGTTTCAGCTCCAGCCCGTACCAGCGCGGCTGGCGGTTGTCCGGTTTGACGTCGCACTGGTGCGCCATGGTGATATTGGCCAGCAGCGTGCGGGTTTCGTCGCGGTTTTCGAAGCGCGGGATGGCCGGCGGCAGCGCCTGCAGGTATTTGGCGTCGGTGGAGTAGACGCGGATGCGGTTCAGGCTGTCGGTGCTCTCCAGCGTCGCCAGCAGCGCCTGGCCAAACTGCGCCGGATCGGCGTCCGGGGATTTGATGTCCAGATAGAAGGTGACGTGCGGAAACGCTTTAAGCACGTCGTCCAGCCGCGGAATGCCGATGCCCTGGCCGCGGAACGGGTGCGTATCCCCCCTGGCGAAGGCCCAGCCGGCGTCGGTCTCGGCCAGCTGCGCGGCGGTATAGGCAGAGACCGGGCCCTGCCGGTTGGTCAACGCTTTCAGATCCGAAGGGCGATACAGCACGATGACGCCGTCTTTGGATTCTTGCAGGGTGATCCAGATGGCGTCGGCGCCGTTTTTCAGCGCGGTTTCGATGGCGATGCGGGTGTTCTCCGGCGCATCGGCGGTGCCGCCGCGGTGGGCGACGATCGCCGGCGCGTGACCGGCAGCGCTGGCCGCCAGCGCGCTCAGCGACAGCGCGGAAGCCAGCAGCAAATAAGAAAATCTGATCATGTAGGGTACCTTGTCGTTATCGTTGTGGTGAGCCGCACGGGATGGCGGAAATCATACTATTGAAAAATTAAGCTTTTTTAACAACGCGGAAATATCTGGCGGAAACGGTGCTTTCGTCGAATCCTGCGGCCTTGAGCTTTCGGTATCTGACTGTATACTTATACAGTGTTACTGGAGGGTGCGATGCGTAAAATCATTCATGTCGATATGGACTGCTTCTTCGCGGCGGTGGAAATGCGCGACGATCCCAGCCTGCGCGATATCCCGCTGGCGATTGGCGGCAGCGCCGATCGCCGCGGGGTGATCAGCACCGCCAACTACCCGGCGCGGCGCTACGGCGTACACAGCGCCATGTCCACGGCGATGGCGCTCAAGCTGTGCCCGCACCTCACCCTGTTGCCGGGGCGCATGGCGGCCTACAAAGAGGCCTCGCTGCATATCCGCGAAATCTTCGCCCGCTATACTCCGCTGATCGAGCCGCTGTCGCTCGATGAAGCCTACCTCGATGTGACCGACAGCCCGCAATGCAATGGCTCGGCGACGCTGATCGCCCAGGAGATCCGCCAGGCGATCGCCGACGAACTGAACCTCACCGCCTCGGCCGGCGTCGCGCCGATCAAGTTTCTCGCCAAAATCGCCTCCGAGATAAACAAGCCGAACGGGCAATACGTGATCACGCCGGCGCAGGTGCCGGCGTTTTTGCAACAGCTGCCGCTCAGCAAGATCCCCGGCGTCGGCAAGGTGACCGCCAAGCGGCTGGAAGAGGTGGGGCTTATCACCTGCGCCGACGTGCAGCAATACGATTTGGCGCAGCTGCTCAAGCGCTTCGGCAAATTCGGCCGGGTGCTGTGGGAGCGGTGCCAGGGCATCGATCGGCGCGAAATCTCGTCGGAGCGGCTGCGCAAATCGGTGGGGGTGGAGCGCACGCTGGCGGAAGACATTCACGACTGGGAAGACTGCGAAACGCTGATTATCGACAAACTCTATCCCGAGCTGGAGATGCGACTGCGCAAGGTGAAGCCGGATCTGCACATCGCCCGGCAGGGCGTGAAGCTGAAGTTTCAGGATTTTCAGCAAACCACCCAGGAGCACGTGTTCCCGGTGCTGAACCGGCAGGATTTGCTGGAGGTGGCGCGGCAGGCGTGGCGCGAGCGGCGCGAAGGGCGCGGCGTGCGGCTGGTGGGGCTGCATGTGACGCTGCTCGATCCGCAGCTGGAGCGGCAGCTGGCACTGCCTTGGGAATAAAAAAGCCGGCGGTCGCCGGCTTTTTGCGTTAAGCGCGCAGCTTACGCGCGCTCAGGGATCGCTTTCAGCAGCGAGGTCAGCAGCTTCCAGTACAGACCGACGCTTTCGATATGCACCTGTTCATCCGGCGAGTGCGGGCCGGTGATGGTTGGCCCGATCGATACCATGTCCATGTTTGGATACGGCTTTTTGAACAGACCGCACTCCAGACCGGCGTGGATCACCATGATGTTCGGCGTCTTGTTGAACAGCTCCTGATACAGCTCGCGCACCAGGTGCATCACCGGCGAGTCGGCGTCCGGCTGCCAGCCCGGGTAGCCGCCCTTCGGCGCCACCTTGGCACCGGCCAGCTGGCCCAACGCGGTCAGCATCTCGACCACATAGTCTTTGCCGCTGTCGATCAGGGAGCGGATCAGGCAGATGATTTCCGCTTCGTTTTCGCTGGTGGTGACCACGCCGACGTTCAGTGAGGTTTCCACCACGCCTTTTACCGCGTCGCTCATGCGGATCACGCCGTTCGGCGTGCCGTTCAGCAGCGCCAGGAAGCGCTGCTGGCTGTCGGCGCTCAGCGCCTGCGAAGCGCTGGTGGTCGGCTCCAACAGTACGGTGATGTTCTTCTCTTTGGCGGAGAGTTCGTTCTGCAGCACCGCCAGGAACTCCTGGCTCAGGGCTTTCAGCGCGTCGGCCTTGTCCGCCGGCACCGCAACCACCGCGGAGGCTTCACGCGGGATGGCGTTGCGCAGGGTGCCGCCGTTCAGATCCAGCACGCGCAGGTTCAGCGCCGCCGCATGGGCGAACAGGAAGCGCGCCAGCAGCTTGTTGGCGTTGCCCAGCCCGACGTGGATCTCGGCGCCGGAGTGGCCGCCTTTCAGGCCCTTGAGCGTCAGCTTCAGGGTTTGGTAACCGGCCGGTACCGCTTCGCGCTGCAGCGGCAGGGTAGTGATGAAGTCGATACCGCCGGCGCAACCCATATAGATTTCGCCTTCCTCTTCGGAATCGGTATTGATCAGGATGTCCGCCTGCAGCCAGTTCGGCTGCAGCCCGAAGGCGCCGTCCATACCCGCTTCTTCGGTCATGGTCAGCAGCACTTCCAGCGGGCCGTGCTCTACGCTGTCGTCGGCCAGCACCGCCAGGGCGGAGGCCATGCCGATGCCGTTGTCGGCGCCCAGCGTGGTGCCGCGCGCTTTCACCCACTCGCCGGCGATATAAGGCTGGATCGGATCCTTGGCAAAGTCGTGTACGGTGTCGTTATTCTTTTGCGGCACCATGTCCAGGTGCGCCTGCAGCGCGACCGGCTTGCGGTTTTCCATGCCTTTGGTGGCCGGCTTGCGCAGCAGGATATTGCCGACCCGATCGCGCTCTGCGTGCAGGTTCTTTTCTTTGGCCCAGGTGAGGATGTGCTGCGCCAGCGCTTCTTCATGATAAGAAGGGTGTGGGATAGAACAGATCTTGGCGAAAATATCCCACAGCGGCTGTGGCGAAAGCTGAGACAATTCAGACACTATAAGTCTCCTGTGACGGCAGGCTCCGACAGGACGGGCGTGCCGCGCGGTTAAGGTGAGTGGGCATCTGTGCGTCGTGGCACGATCATCAGAGAATATCACTTTATTTCCGGCGGTGCGCGCCCCGTATTGTGCGGTTTAAGCGCTTGATCACACGGCTTCGCTGCGGGAACGTTCGTTTTTTCAGCATCAATCACCGGAAAGCCGCGCGGCGGAAATCGCGAGGTTTTCCTCGGTACAGCTGGAATTCAATGCGGCCAGTCTCTATAATCTCGCGCAACCTTTTTTCCCCTGAACTATAAAATAAGCCGCTTCACCGCCGGCTGGGACACGATTCTATGAGCGAAAAATACGTTGTTACCTGGGATATGCTGCAAATGCACGCACGCAAGCTGGCGCACCGCCTGCTGCCTGCCGACAAATGGACAGGCATCATTGCCGTAAGCCGCGGCGGTCTGGTACCGGCGGGCCTGCTGGCGCGCGAACTGGGCATCCGCTATGTGGATACCGTCTGCATTTCCAGCTATGACCATGACAACCAACGCGAAATGAAAGTGCTCAAGCGCGCCGAAGGCGACGGTGAAGGCTTCATCGTGGTGGATGATCTGGTGGATACCGGCGGCACCGCGAAAGCGATCCGCGACATGTACCCGAAAGCGCATTTCGTCACCATCTTCGCCAAACCGGCGGGCCGCCCGCTGGTGGACGACTACGTGGTCGACATCCCGCAGGACACTTGGATCGAACAGCCGTGGGACATGGGCGTCAGCTTCGTTCCCCCTATCGGCGGCCGCTAAGCCCAGCCCGTTCCAGCCAAACGCCCGGTTATGCCGGGCGTTTGCGTTATCTTGGTTTATCCCGCCAGAGTTAGGTACACTACCTCCAGTTAAGTAGGCCTTTTGCGGCCTATCGCCAGATTTACGGAGGCTGTTGTTACCATGGCACAGGCCAACCTTTCTGAAATTCTTTTCAAGCCCAAATTCAAACACCCTGAAACCTCGACGCTGGTGCTGCGCGCGCGCAACAAAGTGAGCGCCGCCATGCATTCCGCGTTGGAAGGCGACACCACCGGCAACTGGTACCGCATGCTGAATCCGCTGCTGTGGGCCTGGCGCGGCGTCAGCCCGATCGAAATCCACGAAGTGCTGGCGCGCATCGCCGCCTCGGACGCCGAGCGCAGCAATCCGCAGCGGCTGGATACCGTGGTGGGCTACCGCAACGGCAACTGGATCTACGAGTGGATCCATCAGGGCATGCAGTGGCAGCAGCGGGCGACGGAGCAGCAGGATCCGCTGCTCGGCGGCGAATACTGGCTGAAGGCCGCGAGCCTGTACAGCATCGCCGGTTACCCGCACCTGAAGGGCGACGAGCTGGCCGAACAGGCGGAGATGCTCGCCAACCGCGCTTACGAAGAGGCGGCGCTGCTGCTGCCGTATCAGCTGAAAGAGCTGGAGTTTCGCATCGAGGGCGGCGGCAGCGTCACCGGTTTCCTGCACATGCCGGAGAAGGGCGAAGCGCCGTTCCCGACGGTGCTGATGTGCGGCAGCCTCGACACGCTGCAGACCGACTACCACCGCCTGTTCCGCGATTACCTGGCGCCGCACGGCATCGCCATGCTGACGCTCGACATGCCGTCGATCGGCTCCTCCTGCAAATGGAAGCTGACGCAGGACTCCAGCTACCTGCACCAACAGGTGCTGATCCAGCTGGCCTCGGTGCCGTGGGTGGACCATCAGCGGGTGAGCGCCTTTGGCTTCCGCTTCGGCGCCAACGTGGCGGTGCGATTGGCCTACCTGGAGCCGCAGCGGCTGCGCGGCGTGGCCTGCCTGGGGCCGGTGGTGCATCGCCTGCTGTGTGACAGCAGCACCCAGTTGAACGTGCCGGACATGTATATGGACGTGCTGGCCAGCCGCATGGGCATGGCTAATGCCTCGGACAACGTGCTGAAGGTGGAACTGAACAGCTACTCGCTGAAAATGCAGGGGCTGCTGGGGCGCCGCTGCCCGACGCCGATGATCTCCGGCTACTGGGAGCGCGATACGCTCAGCCCGAAAGAAGAGTCGCAGCTGATCGTCACCTCTTCGGTGAGCGGCAAGCTGGTCGCCATCCCGCGCACCCCGGTTTACGACAGCTTCCATCGGGCGCTGCTGCAGATGTCCGGCTGGCTGAAGGACAAAATGCGTTAATTAGTTGCTAAATTTTAACAGTTTGTTAAAAAGAGTGGTCTACATTGAGGAGGTTAGAGAATGACGTTACCGAGTGGTCACCCTAAAAGCCGACTAATGAAACGTTTTGCCAGCTTGGGGCCGTACCTGCGTGAAGGGCAATGTGAAAACGACCGTTTTTTCTTTGATTGTTTGGCCGTTTGCGTCAATGTAAAGCCCGCTCCGGAGAAGCGCGAGTTCTGGGGCTGGTGGATGGAGCTGCAGGCGGAAGAGGCGCGCTTCACCTATTCGTACCAATTCGGCCTGTTCGACAAGGAAGGCGACTGGACGGCGCAAAACATTAAGGATGATGAAGTGAACGCCAAGCTGGAAGACACCCTGCGCGACTTCCATCGCCGCCTGGGCGAGCTGCTGGCGACCATGGAACTGGGGCTGGAACCCGCCGACGATTTCAAAGAAAAACTGATCAAACTCTCCGCCTGACCCCGTTTGACCACGTATTGTGCTGATTTCGCGTTGTGCCTGTTGGCATAACGCGTCTCTCCTGTTACAAAGACCTTTGCACTCTTCTTCTCATCATTACACACGGCAGAAATACTATGAACGGCAGCCAGACATTGGTTGTGAAATTGGGCACCAGCGTGTTGACCGGCGGATCGCTGCGTCTGAACCGCGCCCACATCGTCGAATTGGTGCGCCAGTGCGCGCAGCAACACGCCGCGGGCCACCGCATCGTCATCGTCACCTCCGGCGCCATCGCCGCTGGGCGCGAACACCTGGGCTACCCCGAGCTGCCCGCCACTATCGCTTCCAAGCAGCTGCTGGCAGCGGTGGGGCAGAGCCGGCTGATCCAGCTGTGGGAACAGCTGTTCTCCATTTACGGCATCCACGTTGGGCAGATGCTGCTGACGCGCGCCGATCTGGAAGACCGCGAGCGCTTCCTCAACGCCCGTGACACCATGACGGCGCTGCTGGACAACCGCATCGTGCCGGTAATCAATGAGAACGACGCCGTCGCCACCGCCGAAATCAAGGTGGGCGACAACGATAACCTGTCGGCGCTGGCGGCCATTCTGGCCGGGGCCGACAAACTGCTGCTGCTGACCGATCAGCAGGGCCTCTACACCGCCGATCCGCGTAACAACCCACAGGCTGAACTGATCCGTGAAGTGCACGGCATCGACGACGCGCTGCGCGCCATCGCCGGCGACAGCGTCTCCGGCCTGGGCACCGGCGGCATGGGCACCAAGCTGCAGGCGGCCGACGTGGCCTGCCGCGCCGGCATCGACGTGGTGATCGCCGCTGGCAGCAAGCCGGGCGTGGTGGCGGACGTGATCGAAGGCAAACCGGTGGGCACCCGTTTCCACGCGCTGGAAACCCCGCTGGAAAACCGCAAGCGCTGGATCTTCGGCGCGCCGCCGGCCGGTGAGATCACCGTCGACGACGGCGCGGTGGAAGCGATGATGGCGCGCGGCAGCTCGCTGCTGCCGAAGGGCATCCGCGAAGTGAAGGGCGACTTCTCGCGCGGCGAAGTGATCCGCATCCGCAACCTGGCGGGGCGCGATCTGGCGCACGGCGTCAGCCGCTACAACAGCGACGCGATGCGTATGATCGCCGGGCACCACTCGCAGGAAATCAGCGAAATCCTCGGTTATGAATACGGTCCGGTGGCAGTGCACCGCGACGATATGATTGTCAGTTAAGGAGTGAGCATGCTGGAGCAGATGGGGAAGGCCGCCAAGCAGGCCTCCTGGCAGCTGGCGGTGCTGAGCACGGCGAAGAAGAATCAGGTGCTGTCGGTGATGGCCGACAGGCTGGAAGCCAACAGCGAAGCGATCCTGCTGGCGAACGAACAAGACATGGCGCAGGCGCGCGCCACCGGCATGAGCGAAGCGCTGCTCGATCGCCTGCTGTTGACCCCGGCACGGCTGGCGGCGATCGCCAACGACGTGCGCCAGGTGTGCCGCCTGAACGATCCGGTCGGCCACGTGCTGGACGGCAACCTGCTGGACAGCGGGCTGAAGCTGGAGCGCCGCCGGGTGCCGCTCGGCGTGATCGGCGTGATTTACGAGGCGCGGCCGAACGTCACCATCGACGTCGCCAGCCTGTGCCTGAAAACCGGCAACGCGGTGATCCTGCGCGGCGGTAAAGAGACGCACAATACCAACCAGGCAACGGTGAAAGTGATCCAGCAGGCGCTGGAACAGTGCGGCCTGCCGGCGGCGGCGGTGCAGGCGATCGACAGTCCGGATCGTGCGCTGGTGAACGAACTGCTGCGCCTGGATCGCTATGTCGACATGCTGATCCCGCGCGGCGGCGCCGGCCTGCACAAGCTGTGCCGCGAGCAATCGACCATCCCGGTGATCACCGGCGGTATCGGCGTGTGCCATACCTACGTGGATGCCGACGTCGATTTCGACAAGGCGCTGACGGTGATTGAAAACGCCAAGATCCAGCGCCCGAGCGCCTGTAACTCGCTGGAGACGCTGCTGGTGAACCGCAGCATCGCCACCGAGTTCCTGCCGGCGCTGAGCGCCAAAATGGCGGCGGCGGGCGTGACGCTGCACGCGGCGGAAAACGCGCTGCCGCTGCTGCAGGGCGGCCCGGCGACGGTGGTGCCGGTGAACGCGGAAGATTACGACGACGAATGGCTGTCGCTGGATCTGAACGTGCTGCTGGTGGACGATATCGATCAGGCCATCGACCACATCCGCACCCACGGCACCAACCACTCCGACGCGATCCTCACCCGCTCGCTGAGCAGCGCCGAGCACTTCGTGCGCGCGGTGGACTCCTCGGCGGTGTACGTCAACGCCAGCACCCGTTTCACCGACGGCGGCCAGTTCGGCCTGGGCGCGGAAGTGGCGGTAAGCACCCAGAAACTGCACGCCCGCGGCCCGATGGGCCTGGACGCGCTGACCACCTACAAGTGGATCGGCTACGGCGACGATCTGGTGCGCAGCTAAGGCCGCATTGCGATCATAAAGAGGTCAGGGCGCAGCGGGCTGCGCCCTAATTTTTTTGGAAGGGCCAATGCGCGGCAGTGTGGCTGCTTGCAAAACAACCAAACGCCCCAGCGGCTATTGACTCATTTCGTGCACCGGTCTACCTTGTTCAACTCACTTCCGGCTTGCCCCGCAGGCTTGGCTCGATGCCGATATAGCTCAGTTGGTAGAGCAGCGCATTCGTAATGCGAAGGTCGTAGGTTCGACTCCTATTATCGGCACCAGTCATTTCTATCTAGTTGATTTAATTAACGTTAAATTCATTCAGAGTGAAATCGCGTAGCCTCTACTACATAGAGGTCATACAGCCGATGGCTCAACGTGATAATCTGTATCGCCGTAGCAGCGGTATTTATGTTGTCCGTATTGCAGTTCCCGCCCGATACCGTCTCTACACGGGACAGCGTGAGATTCACGCTTCGACAGAAACAAACGACATCAGAAAAGCGCGAGCGATTGCAGCAGGTCTATTGGTTGTCTGGCAGCGATGTCTGGGTGAGTATCAAAAATTGGATAGAGAAAAGTTGGTAAGCAGTGCGCCTGCTTTGGCTGGCGAAGGAATGATCAGCCTCGCTGAATTTTGCGGTTTAACAAGTGCTTCCCTGCAACAAGTCGCTCAGCGCCTGCTTGATACGAATATCCCGCTGTTTTGGCTTGCTGATGGGCGTCCTGCCTACTATGTAGAAGATCTTTCACTCGTTGATAAGGATGACCCTGAGGCTTCTGGATTTATCATCGATAGTGCCATTAACATCGGGATCAGAGGTTCTCTGAGCGGTTATGTTCAGCCCTTGGTTTCATCACGTATATTACGTCAGATGATCGCTGGCGAGCCGCTGGATGCAGAAACCGCATTTAAATCTTCAGAGGCTTCATCCAAAGCCGCTTGGTTCGTTGACTTTCCCGGTGTCGAAATCTCGCCTAATTCATTGATGATTCACCGTGTTCAAGCCGAGCGCTTACGATTATTTTGGCTGTCACATAGCACCGCAGTTTCTCCAGTCATGCTTGAGAAAACAAAAACAATTATCCCTGTATTATTGCCCTCATCGATACCGGATAATGAATATGTAAAACGTAAATACTACTCAATGAAAATGAGCGAGTTATGTGAAAAATATATTCGCTACAAGCGCGGGGGGAAATTCACGGAGAAGGCAGAGAATCGAGTTCGGGAAGGTTTTAGCTTACTCCTTGAAGTTATGGGTGATTCAACGCTTGAAAAAGTTGACCGTGACTTCCTCCGTAAGTATGAGCTCTTACTAAGGTCGATACCTGCAAGGCGCGATCTGGCAAAAATAAGATATAAAATCAATGATTTTCATGAATTGATTGTCAAGGCAAAAGAGAGTGGCGACCCTCTAATGAGCGATAATGCTGTTCGTAAATATATGCGAATTCTCTTCGAGGCTTTCCAGTGGGCTGATGGAGAAGGCATTTTTATTAAGTCTCCTGCGAATAAATTCTTTGCACCTGTAGAAAATGAAAAGATGGATCAGGATTTCAAATCTGATTTCACTGATGAGGATTTAAACGCTATTTTTGGTATGCCTTGGTATAAAAGTGGGACAGTCGATAAAAACAGGCAGGGGCAATTCCATCATTATCGTGCATTTCATTACTGGCTACCGCTAATTGGCTTTTTTACCGGCGCGAGGATAAATGAATTATGTCAACTTTACCTTGACGATATTAAGCAGGATGCTGCCGGTTTTTATTTTTTCGAAATCAGCAATGAGCGTGCAGATCAGTCGCTAAAAACTATTCATTCGCGACGAAAAATACCGTTGCATCCGACATTGATCAAGCTTGGATTAGTCCGCTATTGCGAAGCATTGAAGAAAGCAGGCCATGAACGTTTATTTCCCGAGCTTCCTTACCACCCTGTAAAAGGATATGGCGATAAAGCTTCGGACTGGTTTAATCGCTCGTTGCTCAAAGAACGGTTAGGCTTTGAAAAAGAGAGCAAAAAATCTTTCCATTCATTCCGGCACACCTTTTCTACAAGACTCAAACAAGAGGGAATCGACAGCGAGACACGTGCGCAGTTTGTTGGACATATCCGCGGTTCTGGCGAGACAGAGAACCGGTATAGCAAAGATCATCCACCAGCGGCTCTCTATGCTGTTCTTGAGAGCGCTACGCTAGGGCTACCGGAAGTTGCTCCATTTGTTTGCGAAGATGGTGTGGTTGCTGTAGCTGATGCGCTACGGATTAAGCAGAGCAATAAATCGCGGAAAGAACCGCAATAGCCTGACTTTTTCTCTTACTCTAACGCGCTCAGAATGGTTCTGGCGCGTTTTTTATTAAGGGTGGTGGATTTCATAGTGCTGAATTTGGAGACGCTCAAAACGCGTTTGGTGAGACTTGATTTGTATTAGCTCAGACTTGATCTGACGGTTTTCACTTACAGCACACAATCAAGTCTATCAGTCCGCCTTGAGCGAGGAGCGGAAACTAAGCGCTTCGATAGGGCCGTAGCATGTTATGAAGGAGAAAGCTGCTTTACAGAAAGAATCTATCAAGCATTCTTTCTCAGCAACAATAACTGAATAAATTTTACTTCGAAGGAGCCAATATTATTCAATATTAATTTCTTCTTCCCACGCCAATCCATTTTCTATATGAGCAAGCTTCTCTGAAAATGATCTGATTATTTCAGATATGTCAGAGTCAACGGATGCAGTTTGAACAGAAATCATTAACTCTTGGCTGAGGCTTCTAATATACTCTTCGGTCGATAAACTTTGACAGTGCTTTACTATAGAATTCATTGCTAACTGAACATTTTTCCTAACGGATTCATGTTCAATTTTGAATGAGTCAATATTTTTAGGTATGTAACTTAATGGCGGGTTAAATAAAACGTTAAACCTTGAAGGTTTTCCTGTTGTAGGATTTAAGCACAAGCATTTAGGTGATATACTCGAATGATTACCTAAAATAATAGAGAAATTAAATGCACCAAAAAGTTTTATATAAGCAACCAATTGGTGATTTACATTAGTTATAAATACAGTGTGTTCAAAACCACATTGAATGGCGTCTGGGGTTTTTTCGTGTGGGTGTAAATTTGTAATGACAGGAAAATCATTTGCATAGTCCCATCCGCAATATTTTGTAATGTCAGGTTCTCCACTTCGTATGGATTCCCTAAGGCTCTGATAGATATCGGTTCTTGCTCGAGAATTGCCATACAAAACAACATAGGAGACTACAGCAATTTTCGCTATAGCACGAAAAATCTTATTTCCTTCAAACTTAATGCTAGCTCTTATAACAGGAGCCTTAGTTGTAACATACTTTGCATTAATATCCCCTATATTAAGTCCGCGCTTCTTAAGAATTCCTACAATCCTATTAGCATCACCTACATCTTGAGCAACGAAATCAAAGGCTGTATTGCTATCAGTTTCATCTTTTGAGGGTATTCTTGACTTAGACACAATAGGTGTCAAGTTGGGTGCGAGATCATACTTGATGCCATCATCAAACTGACCTGCTTCCTTTATTGTTGGTGGTGGGTTTCCTCTTCCAGACCAAACATTCAAAGCATTCCTGATATAAATGAAGTTATCAGCCAGAGCGATCTCAACCGCATCTGAACTCGCTTCTGAAAATAAATTGTTGCAACTTTTGCATGTCGCATGTGTTGTGGTAATTCTTCCACCTAACGCACTAGGGAATACATGCTCTAGGCTACCTTTATCAAAGGGAATATCACAAAAAATACACTTCTCTGGGTTTGTTTGCATGTTTATTTAACTTTTATATTAAAATAAGAATGTTTAAGCATGTTTTAACTTACCATCATTGAACTAATTTGCATCATTTTTTTGTCGTTAATCCTAGCAACACAACTTGATACATGAAGGACCGTTCTTGGCACAAAGCTGCCTGTCAGATTAGGTTTGGCTATCTGCCTTAGCTGTTTTAGGTCAAATCTAATCTAATACACTTGATTACCTACGATTGCACCCGCAGCCTTTTCACGCTTTCTGATGGTAGGCTAATCACTGTTTTAATGCAGTTCTCAATGCTGCCAACGATGTCTTCGCGTGGGCCGCTGCGCCAGTCTGCGCTTGCGTAAAAAGCATCGAGAACCGCAGTCATGCTTTCAACGCTGTCAAAGGCGCGAATCAAGTAGTAGCAATCCAGGTCATGAAGCGAGTTGCCAAACGAAACAACATAGATCCCGTGGTTTTGGTGTAGGGGAGCACTGATTTCCTGCATTATGGCGTGAAAAGCGGCTCCGCTGCCTTTACGTAAGGTGTATTGCACTATTTCGACGGTTCTCAAGCGTTATCAACGTGTTGCCCTTGGGCGCCTCCTAGTTGATAGCAATAAAGTAAACCGGACTGGGCCATGAAGCTACTGCTAATCAGACAGTAATCCGTAAGCAGAAGCTGCGATATGCGGTTCAAACGCGCTGTAAGGCTCTCTGGCGAGTATTTTAAAGAAGATAGTCGAAATCATGGTGCAGAATTCGCGGCGCTCTCATAGAGTGACTGGCGAAGCCAGTTGAAACAAGCGTAGCGGAGTTCGAGCAATCAATGAGAAATCTGGGCGAGCTTTAGCTTTACCGCGTCGCTTAACTTTGGAGGCTGATTGCCTCTATAAGGACTGTCTCGCCACCACGGAAATTTTCGGATGCAATTCTTAAGAGGGGCGCTTCCAAACCTAGAGCATCCACTTTTTCGCTCCCAACTTATCTGGCTGCATTTACACCGCGAACATGTTGAACGTTAGCAGCTTCTGGTTCGTGTTTGGTTGTTACGCAGGTGAGGTAAAAACGGCAGGTTTACTTTTGACGGGAACGCCATAAGACACCAAACAGCAGAGAAGTATAATTGTTAAAAATGTTAAAACATAACTTGTTCTTTAAGATGTAAACCCTTCCTCGGGGGGGAAGCCGGACATATCAACCCTAAGGCCATCTGAGAAGATAGCCTGTAGGTTTGCTCGGTTCCCCTTGCCAGATGAAGATCAAGTCTTCCTCGTGGTGTGACGACCTTTCTTGAAAGATGCATTATGCGCAAAAGTAGCTACTCAAGAATCCGCCGATAGATACTTTCACCCTCTGCTTGGCTGCATCAAACGCTTGCGCGCCCTACCTACCACAATCAACGTTACGCAGAGTTCCCATCCTGACGTTTTCCGCAAAAGAGCGGTGATGCTCCACCTACCCGGACCGGTTTACCGCATGAGGTAGGTGTGACAGCAAGTTAGCATAGATGTGAGTTCAATAAAAGTGTTATATATCAGATAGGTGCGTTCATATTTTGAAAGCACTAGACACGCTGTAATTAGAGCTTCTAGTGTTATATCCAACTAATGTATCTTGAAACGAAAGCTCCATTTCGGGGGAATGTATGTCATTGAAATCGACCAAGGAACAGTTGAAGCGGTTACTCACAGAAAAGGACAACAAGGTTATAGCGTTGTCTGGTAAATGGGGCACTGGCAAAAGCTACATGTGGCAGCAGGTAAAAAAATCGTCCGCAGATGAAACGGTTAAGGGGGCGCTCTATGCTTCACTCTTTGGCTTATCCGGGATTGAACAAGTAAAGACTAAGCTAATTCAAAGTATGGTGCCTGCTATTAAGGCCAATCCGAAATTATGGGAGGGCGCCAAGCAAACTGTTAAGTCGGGCGTGAAGGTTTTGGAGGGATTCCACAAGGGATTTGGTGCTCTTAATGACCTTAATCTAGTATTTGCTCCTGCAATTCTTCGGCAAAAACTGATCGTCCTTGACGACATAGAGCGCAAACATGAAAAGCTTGATATAGACGAGGTATTAGGTTTTATCGATGAGTTTACTCAGCAACACGGATGTCGGTTTGTGCTTATTCTCAACAGTGATCAACTAGCCAAACGGGATGTGTGGGACTTACTTCGAGAGAAAGTTGTAGATCAAGAGATTAGACTGACAACATCATCAACCGAGGCTTTTGATATTGCCACAGGATATACAGCTTCAGGATATGCAGAGCAAATTAGAACCTCAGTTGTATCTTGTGGGGTAACAAATATTCGAATCATTAATAAGATCATTAAAGTAGTTAATCGCATCTTAGGAGAACGACAAGAACTTACTGACGCAGTGCTCTGGCGCGTTATCCCCTCAACTGTCCTTCTGGCTGCGATCTATTATAAAGGGATCGAAGACGGACCTAGTTTCGACTTTGTGCTTACGCAAAATTCTGTAGAGTTGACTAGTTTTTCTGAACACAAAGATGAAAGGACGACCGCTGAAAGTAAGCAGCATACAAGATGGCGACAGCTCATGAGCGAGCTTAAAATTCTACAGTGTGATGACTACGAACTTTTGGTAGCTGAGTTTTTACAATCCGGTCTATTCGATGTTTCTCTACTGACACAGATAATTGATCGTTATGTTGATGAAGCAGATGCAACAGAAGCTATGCATGCGGTGTGGCATTTTTTTGAACAATACACTTGGAATCATAAACTATCAGATGAGCAACTTCTGTCAGAAGCAAAATCTGTTTCCATAAAGCCACATTTGTTGGATGCGCAAACTATCAGTTCTCTTTGTGAAACTGTCATGAAGTTACCTGGTGGTTTTGTGGTTGCAGAACAAATGATAGATAGCTGGATATCATTTTTTAGACTTAAAGATCATCTAGATGTCACACTCCCCAATGCTTTTCGCAACAAGCTTCATCCTAGAATCCAAGCAGAGTTAGACGTAGCTACAGCAACGGCACAAGCCCAAATATCGATTTTTGATGCCTGTCGTTATGTGATGGAGAATAGGGCCTGGGGGGCTCGTCAAACTCAAGTATTGAATTCTGCGACTGAACAAGAGATGGAGGACATCATTAAAAACAGTGATATTCCCAATATGCGTTTTTTTATGGCAACAATGTTAGAGTTTTGTATCCATAAAAATGCCTATGAATCGAGTTTTAAGCCAGCAATGGACACTTTTATACAATCATGTAAGAAAATCGTTCAGACTGGCGGATCTGATCGTCTTAGTAAGCTTGTAGAACATTTATTCTCTGAGTCGGAGCTTAAGAACTTGCTGAATTAATGTGACAGTTATGCCAACAAACGACCGTTTTCCGACACCTTCCACTCGCACGCTTTCGCACTGTTGGAAAATTAGCCTTGGCTTTTCTGGCAGGTCATCCTATTTTGACACCGTTTTCTGGCAGGGGCCGGATGAGGAGATGATGATGGCGAATTTTGGCTATGGACGTGTTTCTACAACGCAGCAGGATACCGAAAACCAGCGTCTGGAACTTGAGCAAGCTGGATGGAAGATCGACTACTGGTTTGCCGATGTTGTTAGCGGAAAGGCTCCTGCGGTGCAACGCAAAGCGTTTTCAGAAATGCTCAGCAAAATCCGCGATGGCGAAACACTGGTTGTTGCCAAACTCGACCGACTGGGACGCGATGCAATTGATGTTCTCCAGACGGTCAGGGCGATGGCAGAGCGTAATATCAAGGTCATTGTGCACCAGCTTGGCACAACTGATCTCACTTCTGCTGCCGGTAAACTTCTGTTGTCGATGCTGGCAGCAGTTGCAGAGATGGAGCGTGACTTGCTAATTGAACGCACTCAGGCGGGGCTATCACGAGCAAAAGCCGAAGGCAAGAAGTTGGGAAGACCGTCTAAAATCGCGCCAGAAGCTCGTGGCACTATTGTAGAGAAAAAGAATAGCGGAACAAGTGTCAGTGCTTTAGCACGAGAATATGGCGTTTCTAGAGCGACTATAGCGTCTATCATGCCTTTAAACGAGAGCAGAGTGTCACAGAATGAGAAGGATGAGATTGATGTCATTTATAAGGTGTTGTAGATTTTCTGAGTAGCTCATGATCGTCATGATGAGATAAGAGCGTCGTAATCATTATAGGGGGTGTAAATGTCGCTTGTTCTTCCTGTGAGATTAGATAGCGAAATATTAATTTCGAACGGAAATGATTCTTTTTCGATAACTCAATTATCAGATTTTTATCTAACTGGTAATTATAGTTTTTTTGATTTGTCTGGGATGCCAACAAAGGTGAATGGTTATGACTCTTCAAATGAAAATGAAGGTAGAGGACTGAGGGTAACCAATCTATGTGGGATTCTAAATGGAGAATTTCTTAAGCTATGTCCAAAATGTGGTCAGGCCAAGAACTTTTATCATTATGGAGCTTCATACAGAACGACTAATGAGAAAAGAGACCAAAGTGAATGTGAGGTTTGTAGAGGTAATTATTAAAAAATGAAATGTTGCTAGGTGGTTTTTTATGACAAGAGTAACTGCTGAATCCCACATTGGCGAGCTCGGTTCAGCTTTTTTACAATATCTATGTAGCAAACAAGAGGTAATTTACCGCCCAGTTAGGATTTTTGATGTTGGTATAGATGCGTTTATTGAGCCTCAAGTGGGCAATATTGCTACAGGAGCAATGATAGGAGTTCAAATAAAAACAGGGAAAAGTTTTAAAACGAGTTCAGGTCGTTATTCTTTCAAAAGTGATAAAGCTCATTTTGAATATTGGTCTAGATGCACTTTACCTATCATAGGTGTCGTCTATGATCCTGAGGATGAAAAATGTGTTTGGGTTAATTTGAGCGATATAGCTAAGGACAGGCTTACCAATAAAGGGCCATGGGTTATTAATCTATCGGTTCAAGAAAACTTATTAGACTCTGACAGCTTACAAACACTTATTGATAGCGCTGAATTAACAAGGATTAAGAAAGATTTTATTAAATTTTCTTACTTAACTATGCCTCAGTCGAATCAAAATAAAGAGAAAAATTCATTTCAAAATTTAAGCACTATCTCATCTCATACTGCATGGGATGAACTCTTAGATACTTTTCTTTCCCTTCTTTATGATGACAGAATTGTTGCTGATGCTGGTTATAGATTAAGTTTGTATTTCCCAAAGGAAAAAAGTGATTTTCGCTACCAATATATTATAAAAAGATTGTCTTTGCTTAATGATGTCCAGTTAATCAAAATGATATTTTCAGTGAAGGTTGCATTGGATGATTGTTGTGAGCATGTAGCAGAACATATTTGTAATATAATGAGACATATCCCCGATATATGTTTAAGGTTGGAAGGTATTATCTGTAACAATAATATGGGTGATGATGTGAATGTTGTTGCTATTCAATTGATTGAATCTTTATCAGAATATGAACGTCAAGATTTATGGGACATGGTTAGTAATAAAAGGTAATTATAATATGATTTCTCTATTCTTAGGGGCCGGTTTTTCTAAATGGGCTTTCGATTTGCCACTGGTAAGTCAGCTTTTTGATTTTAACATTTCTTACCTTACAGCCTCAGAAGAGAAAAAACTCCATCGAATTAAAGATGATTGGTCTGTCTGGATACAAAAAAATCCGGGAGCAACATACGAGAATTTTGTTTATTGGTGTATTAATAAGTCTTCTCATCGTAGGAGTAGAGTTGTTTGGTATGTTAATAGAAGGTTAACTGAACCATTCATTACAAGGATTCTCGGTGGATATTCTGCTGCTATGTTTGATGAAAAGGTTGTGAAACAAAATGAAAGAATAGTTTTTTTACGTGATCTATTTAATTGGCTAGAGAAGGCTGGTTTAAAAAATATCATTACTTGTAATTATGATAATATTGTCGAGTATATCCTAGGTTGCTCTGGGTTTAATTATGGTATAAAAAATGAAATTTTAGTGGGAAGAGGAAAGAATCCACAATTTCCTTGGCAAAATGCAGATGTGAGAGTTACTGGAGAGATCCTGCTGGCTAAATTGCATGGCTCTTTATCGTGGGACAAATATAATAAATACACCAGCGGTAAACCTGGCAGGACAGGGAAAGCTTTAATTGTCCCCCCTGCTCCTGAAAAAGAACCTCCGCTTGAATTACTAGATGTTTGGTCATTTGCTAGAAATGCCTTAGCCAATAGCAAAGCCTTAATTGTTTTTGGCTTTTCTTTTAATGCGTATGATAATGCTTTGCTGAATCTACTAAGGGAAAGTGGCTCAAATTTGAAAAAGGTAATTTTGATTGATCCCTATCCTAAAGTTGATGAGGCCAAATGTCTTTGGCCTTCGGCATCAATAGAGACTATCAACCCCTTAAATGATATTGTTTTTCCGGAAAAGTGGTTCGAAATATTATGAGCAGATTGCTTAATTCATTCAAATGAAGCTGCGATTACTTCCCCGGTATTGGCGTTGAAAACACAAAAATACTGAAGCGGTGTTAGCATTCCCAGACTGTTAATAGCGTTAGCCTGATCTCCAAATGCTTGAATCGTTTTCTTTTTCTCATCATGCCACAAGTAAGATCCGAAAACTGGCTGCGCTTCACCTTCATGCCACATATGGCGAAACGTCGCTTTCTTGTCCATTACCTGCTTGCACTCCCTGACCGGGTTGTGATGCGTTTTCGCATAGCATTCTGGGCTGTTACCTGAACATAAGGCATTTTGTTTTGTTGGCGGTTGTTTTGCACCTAGAGCGGAAAAGGCGCATACGCCCAGCACCAATGAAAGAGTGCCCAGAACTCCCCATGAAATTGCTCTTAGACCGCTGATCTGCCGTTTTGATGTAACGTGAGCAACCATGCTGTAACTGGCCCAGCTAAGCACGGTTCCCGCAGCCATCGGTAATATAAAGTCTGATCCCGTCATAATTCCCTCATTTGCCAAACAACATCACGTCTTGTAGTGAGTGCTGGAGACACACAACCAGTGATGACTATCATACGATATTGATTCGATTTGTCACTATTGGTGTTCATTCCTGATCTTATTAGTCGTAGTCATTCACGCTTCTTACGAGGGAACGTGTGCTCACGAATAGAGCTTATTGATTCAAAATGTCTCAAATAGAGCGTGGCCTTATAGTGGTCAAAATTGCACATTCAGTGCATGAAAAAGACCTTGAGAATACAGTTTGGCGAGCGGGTGAAAGAGCTGCGAATAGCCACCGGAATGAGCCAGGAAGCCTTTGCCGATCTATGCGGGTTTGCGAGAAGTTATATGAGTCGCATTGAACGTGGCGGTTCTAATGCTTCTCTGGATGCGATTGAGGTGTTGGCTGGGGCTTTGAGTGTCGAGCCGTGGCAACTGTTAGTGTCTGGTTTGTCCGAAGATAGCGACCCGGAATTACTGGTTCCCTATGCGGCTGATGGC
Organism: Serratia sp. CC22-02; assembly: GCF_900182895.1. Classification (NCBI taxonomy): domain Bacteria; kingdom Pseudomonadati; phylum Pseudomonadota; class Gammaproteobacteria; order Enterobacterales; family Yersiniaceae; genus Serratia; species Serratia sp. CC22-02. The sequence goes on from NZ_FXUD01000002.1 coordinate 64,204, forward strand.
TCGTGTTTTCATCCTGGGCTGGCGAGCACCCGCGATGGCTCGTTTGGCGTAGGTGATAAAGCGGCTCAGAAGCGTTTTGGCACGTTTTATGAAGCTCTTGAATATCTACGTAGCATGGAGACAGCAAAATGGCGTAGGCCCAATGCCAGCGGCAATTGGGGCATTGTGTCAGCGGTGCGTTGGGACAAACTGAAAAAGTAGTGCAAGTGTAAGTTTGTAAATTCTAGGGGCTGTATGAATGAACAGATTTCTTTAGCAGAGGGGAATCCCCATTGAATCAGCGTGTTTTTTTATAGCAGTCAGTAAAACATCAAAATACAGGTGCGTTACGTAGGCGTTACGGTTGCATATTATAAACATGATTGACGGTTTTTAATTATTAAGTCATTGAAAATTATTATCTTAATACAGCCGATACACACCTATCCAAAGCTAAATCAATTAAACATAAAATTTGGAGAGATGATGGAACAGCAATGGTTTGAACTTAAAGATGCAAGACGTAAAGACTGGAATAAATCAGTATGGATAGTTCTGAGGGCCATCAAAAATATTGAAGAAGTTGGGAGGTATGGTTTCCTCGGATATAAAGCTGATTTCTTTGGGGCAGGAACAGTTGCATTTTCTTTAGAGCAATTAGATAAGGTCAAAAATCTTGGTTGGTCAGATATAGGTATTGGCCAACAACATGCCGGTTATGTTGATGATAGTGAATATATTCCAGCCGAAGTTTTCAGAGACACTTGGCGAGAAGTCGATGGAGTAAACCTTGTTTTGGAGCAAAGGTCTGAAGGGGGATATCCAAGACGATGGTTTTTGAATCCAGATATTATTCTGACCTTAGGATTATTTCAGGATGGGAATGTTTGGGTTTGTCCAAAGGAAGGGTATGATGAAGTAGCTAGAATTGAGTATGAAGATAATGAGCCAGTTTCTCTTGAGATTAAAAGTAAGTATTTGAAAGATTATTTATGTGCTCGTGGCATGTTTCTGTATGTGACTAGCTATTATAGCCGGGATTGCATACTTGAGAATGTAGAACATCTTAAATGGGAAGAAAAAGAGCTAAAATGTAAGGATGATGAATTTTCCGAATGGGAAGTAAGAATTACTCCTATTCATGAGGGAGGCGAGACCTATGGAAGCAAGATGGCTGTTTTCCATATGTCCAGAACTGACATAGATGAAGATGACGAATTTCCTGATATATCTCAGTTTCCTACAGATGAAAATACAAAAAGTAGTCATTGGGAGAGAGGATTTGAGGGGCGTAAATTATATAGAGTTATGGGGGAGCTATGGCGTAATTTTGTTGTTAATCCTTCTTTAGCGAGCCCAATTGTTCGAGGTGATGAAGTAGATTCAAGCTCTTATTTTATTATTGATCTTGAAGGGAATAAAATATCCGGAAAAGAACTCATCGATTCAGGTAAGTGGCTTTGGTTTAAACCGGATGTAATGAACATTTTAAGCAGCAGAAGAGGTGGAGGGTTAAGGTTTTATTCTCGAACTACAGGTTCTGTATCTTGCTATGAGGGATATAATACTCATTTTGGGGTTAATGATTTAGGTTTAGTTAATGTCTATGCTAAAGACATTGGCCTTCTTCCAACATGGCAGCAGCAGATATGGGCTGGATTCAATTGTTCACCAGAGGGTGGCATATCAAAAGAACTTCATGCCTCTCAAGTTCTTGCAGAGCCTGCTGATACTAAAGCCCCTGAGAAATACTTGCCTATTTCATTAGATTATATAAATAAATCAACATTAGAATTATTTGGGTTTTGTCTATTTAGAGATCATGAGTCGATTCCTGATATAGTTAAAAGTATTCATAGATTTAGATCAGTCACACAGGAAACATTCTATGGTTTGGCAAAGGATTTAGCTCGGGTAATTGTTGATAACTTAGATGCAGCTTCTATGCAAAAGATCATAAGCCCGGGAAAGGGGGAGCGTTGGGGATCTATTAAATCTTTGGAGAAGCTTTTAAGTTCAAAATATGATAGTGACTTTGTTAGAAAGATAATGGCTCCACTAGTGGGAGTCTATGAATTGAGGCATGCCGATGCTCATCTACCTGGTTCTCAAATTGAAGAGGCATTTTCATTAATTGATATTGATCGCAATTCCCCATTTGTGATCCAGGGAGAGCAAATGCTCCACTATGTTGTAAAAAGCCTTTTCACGATTTTTGAGCTTTTCAGAAAATGGCACAATCAGCCGAGCGATTGAATTAGCAACGTTTGAAATCAAAGCTTGGATATTCTAAGTATATTAGCTTAATGGGATGAGTCTTAGTCATGGCTCATCTTTCGTATGAAACTTGAGTGAGATAGCAACGGTTGGCTTTGATTTGGGTAAAAGGCATTGACCAACATCCTATTGATTTAACATAACTCATTGTTAGTGATTCCTACATACGCTGCATTAGGACAAGGTTCTGATGGATCGTTTCTCCGCAGAACTTGTATAGTTTTTCGAGGCAGGACATGCTTCAACATATAACATCTACTACAAATACATCCTACAATCTAACTTCACAAACTCATGTGGTTACGCGAGTTTCGGTAATGCGAAGGTCGTAGGTTCGACTCCTATTATCGGCACCACCTCTCCTTCAGATTCCCTTTGCTTACCTTTTCGCCGGTTAAACAACCGTTTAATCATCCGCTGTTATAATTACCCCTGTTGAGTCTTGATGGATGAATGTTTTTCTCCTCAAGCATTGTGATGCGGCGCTCTGTGGAGCGGCATCCGTTTTTTGGACATGCCGGTGGTTCGGTGAGAAGTTAGGAGAAGTGCACTATGAGCAGAAAAGACAAGCTCGCGGCGGCCCTGCTGGCCATCTTCCTGGGTGGGTTGGGCATTCACAAGTTTTACTTAGGCATGAAGTGGTGGGGGCTGTTCTACCTGCTGTTCTGCTGGACGGGGATCCCGGCGATTGTCGGCTTTATCGAAGGCATTATTTATCTGTTCCAGTCGGAAGAGAAATTCAACCAGAAATACAATCCTGGTCTGATTTAACGCGTTTTCTGGCGGCGCTTCCTGTTAAGGGGAGCGCCGCTTTTCATTCCGCTACTGTTTTTTCATCATCATCTTGCCGCGCATCTCTTTGCTCATCATTTTATTCGAGCTGGAGATTACGCAGTTATATTGCTTGCCTTGGTTGATGATCATAAAGGTGCTGACCGGATTTTTAAAATCCTTGTCGATGGTGAAATAAATATAGGCCTGCGGCAGTGCGGCCGGTTTAAAGGCGCCGAAGGCATACACATCCGCCAGGCCCAACGCGGAGAGATCGACCGTCAGCTCCATGGGCTTCATGGAATCCGGTGATGGGAACATCGATTTGGCCGACATCATCATGGTGCTGCTGTTAATGGTGTAATCGGTTTTAACCTTCATGCCCATATATTTCGATTCCGGCATGGAAAGTTCTTTTTTGCAGGCGGCGTCGTGCTGTGGAGCCGGGCTGCCGTTTTCCATCACGGCGTGCACGTGTTCCAGCGTCACTGCCGCGCTGCCGGTGGTAGGCTGCGCATCGGCCGCGTAAGCCGCGCCGCTGAAGGCGGCTACAGAGGTAAGGATGATGCCTGTAACGATTTTCATTGTCGCTCTCCGGAATACTAATAATGATATTAATTGCGGTGTGTAGCCTATTGGCTTGATAAAACGCAAGGTTACCCGTTCCGTGGAAATAAAATCCCATCGGAATATTGCTATAGAATGTTTTTCCACCCTCGCGGTTAGCGGGGGTGATTCAACTTTGCTAAACGCCTTTCACTTTTTTATTCAGCGTTTTTACCTGCATATAAATAGTATGTCTAAACATAGTCAATGTTTAGAATATACACAAATTATTGCGGTTTTTTTCCTCTTTTATCTTTTGGCTTTTAATGGGGTTGCGAATATTGCATTGAGATACAGAGGGTTATCTTTTTACGTTGAAATCAACTCTGTGAAGCGTTATTTATGTGATCTTCATAGTCACAGAAATAACGATGAAATTATTACCTTTCTATTTAACGGCTAATTATTCATGGCATAGGCTTCAACCCCGCTAACCGCCTGAGCTAGAATCAGGCGGTTTTCTCGTGGAAAAGGATATCGCCATGGCCGCCTGGGCCCTTTTGATCGTCGGTTGGTTGTTGATTTGGCAGGATCACCCGGTTTTCGGCGTGCTGTGCATCGCGCTGTTTGCCATGCTGCAATGGGCGAAGTACGCCGCTAAAAGCGCGCAAGACCCCGCAGAGGCGGCAGAATGGCGCAAGACCGACTGGCGCTCGCAGCCGATTGAGATGGCGCACGCCGGCGACAGCGATCGGCAGATTGGCGGCGTGGGGGAGCTGGGCATGGGCGGCCCCAATTTTTGGACGCTGCTGCTGCGTGACGGGGCGATTGTGTATAGCGCCTGTGCCGCGCCGCAGGACGTGGACGGCGGCAAGCTGCGCCTGATCCCGACCCGCAGCCGCGAGGGTGAGGGGTTGACGGTGTACGAGCCTGCCGCCCGAGTGATGTACGCGCTGCCTGCATTGACCGATTGCGAGCAGGCGGCATTGGCCGCCGGTTCCGCCGAGGCGCTGGCGCGGCTGCGGGCGAGGTGTCGGCAGGCGGAGGCTACGCCGCTGCGTCAGGTGCGCGGTCTGTGGGTGCCTCAGTGGATTGAGGATTCGGCGGATCGTCTGGCGATCGCCTTATCCAGCGGGCGGGCGCTGGCGGCGCGCTCGATGTTGCCGGCGGATCTGCGCCATGCGGACGATCCTGCCGCGCTGCTGCACGCGCCGCCTTATGAACTGTTGCTGGATAACCGGCCGACCAATCTCTTCGTGCGCGATCTCGATCGCGTGGCGGAATCCCCGGCGGGCGACGGCTTGAGCGTCGGCGGCTGCCAGTTCCACGGTGAGCATATCGTCGATGGTCTGTACCATCTGCACTTCGCCGGCGAGTGGTTCAGCTTGCTCTCTCACGCGCACAAACCGGCGGGCGGGCGCGGTTCGGACACCACTTTTTTCGTCGAGCGGGTCGAGCCGCAAGACGGCGGGGTGTTCGTGATTGAATGGGATGCCTACGGCGTGGGGCCCGACGGGCGTGCGCCGCGCGTAGCGGCGCCGCCGGTCTTGGTTATCGCGGTGAGCTGGCAGGAAGCGCCGCTGCAGCTGCCCACGGCCAATAACCGCGTGACCGTGCGCTTGCCCAACGCCACGGCGTAAGGCTTAAGGCAGCACCCTGACTTCGCCGTTGTGCAAGGTCAGCACGGCGATCGGGCTGCCGGAGAAGCACTCCCTAAAGGCCCAACTGCTGGGCCGAAACGCTGCCGCAGGCAGCCCGGCCTGCCACTCCTCCCCTTGCGGAGCCGGCCGATCCGGCGGCAACAAGAAGGTGACCAGCCAACCGGCTTCGCAGCGCACCCTTTGGCCGCTCGGGCGGGTAAAGGTGTGCGCGCTCGCCAGCTCCATCACCGGCGGTAAAACCTCAAAGGCGATGATCGGCACGCCGGCCACGCTCTGTGGCTGAGGAAAACGCACGGCGGTCACGCCGTCCATCGTGATAGGGCTGTCTTCGGTGCCGGGCAGGCGTGGCTCCTGCCGATTTACCCAGCTTCCCTTCGGCAGCGTGATTTCACCAAACGGTTTTGCCTCGTTGAGCGTCAAGTAGCTGCGTTGATTCCAACGTTCTTCCGCCCGCTGGCTCTTGATGTCCTGGATGGCCATGCCGATCAGCATCAGCGCGCACGCCACCGGGTAGACCGCCAGCGCCGAGGCCAGCAGATAGCCGCCCCAGGAGAGCGGCGGTCGAGCGCGGCCGCAGCGGGCGGCGGCGTAGCGCCAGCCCCACCAGGTGAGCAGGATACCGGTGAGCAGCAGGGCCAACAACAGCGCCAGCAATCCTGCGGCGCCGGCGCCATAACCTAACAGCATGGCAAGTTCCTTATGTTCACGGCGTGGTGGAACGATAGCGAACGAAGTAGGGCAGTGGTGGGGTCTCCCCGTCATCGCCATAGTGGCTTTCCGGTTCGATCACGGTCTGACGTGCGTCGTCGCGCCCGTTGTAGCGGTACTCCAACGGCTGTCGGTAGCGCACGTCGGATGAGCGCAGATCGAAAATCAGCGAAAGACGCGCATCGCCGTTATCCGTTTGGGCGACCAGCTTGTCGTTGCCCGCCCACAGCTGATACAGCGATTTATCGCCGTTTTCCAACAGCACCGTCAGCTGCCCGTCGGATTGATAACGCAGGAGCTGATACAGTCCTCTGTCCAGCGTTTGCGCGATCAGGTAGATGCCGCCATTCGGGGCCTGGGCGCTTTCCTTCACGCGCACCGTTAGCCAATGCAGTTCGGCCACCTCGCCGGTTTTGCCGTTAACGGCAATATGCAAGGCGCCGGAGCCGAGCACCGGGTTCATCCAGAACAGCACGCGTTCGCCATCAACGGCGGTAAAGATCTCGGGCATGGATTTGCGCTTACCGGAGGCGTTAGCCGTCGGTGAGTCCTCCTCGCCGCGCTCAAAGCCCAGCAGCTGCCGCGCTTCCAGCTGTGCCGGCAGATCCAGCGTTTGCCGCCAATGGGCGCCAAAGTCCGGGCTGTAGAATACGCCTTCGGTGCTGATGAAATACAGCGCGCGTTTCCCCGGCAGCGCCACCAGTTTGCCGCCGATAAAGGAAGGCAGGTTGTCGTCACCCTCCGGCCAGGGGATCAGTGGCCCGATGGTGCCCCGTTGCACATCGACCAGCCGGCGTCCCTTGGACAGAAAAAGCACGCACTCCTGCTCGACGCAAACCGCATCGTAGATCAACTCGTCGAGTTGCCCCAGCATCTGCAGCCCCTTCGGGCCGGTGAATAACACCTGGCTCAGGTAGTTGGCCGCCCAGCCGTAAAAGCTATTGTAAGCCCCGCGTTCGCTCCTTTTGCTGATGAGCAGCAGAGCGCCGTCCTGCGCCGGGTAGCTGTGGATGAGATCGTAACGGGCTATCGTCGGCAAGGCCTCGTCGCTCTGGGTCCATTGCCACTGTGCATAGCGTTGCTCAGGGGCGAGAAAATAGACGCCCAGCGCGCTGGCCAAAAACAGCGTCAGGATAATAAGGGGTCTTTTATAAAGCGCTAACGTCATCATTTCAGCTCCGTCACCTGCTCCTGCCGCCATAGCCTGCGGCGCAGATTGCGCAGGTATTTGAACGTCTTAAACGTGCGGTGCTGCTCAAAAGCGTAGAGGCGACAGATCTGGGCGAAGCCCTCGATCAGCAGCGCCAGGCCGCTGATCATCAGCATCAGCAGCAGCAGAATCGGCGGCAATTCACTGCCGAGGCGCTTCAGGGTCCAGGCATCCAGGTAAACGCCCGCTGGGGTATCGGCGTTATCCCACACGATCAGGCCGAGCATCAAACACATCATGATCGCGCCGAGGATGAAGACGACGCGTGCGCTCAGGTTAAGGCCGGCTTCGGTGAAGTAGCGGCTGCCGCCGATGAGATAGGTCTGGCGATCGCGGTGATTGATGATCCCACGCACCGTCGGCAGCTCGGGGACGGTGTCGTTCTCGCAATACAACACCTGCAGCGAATCGCCTTTGGCGATGAAAAGCGGATGTTGCCGACGAAATACCGGATGCAGTTTGGTATTGGGGACGTTGAGCGCGCGGGTCGTCAACGCGAAGTGCGTCTCCTTCTGGCGCCACGCATAAGTGTCCAAATACTGCACCTGCCGCGGGATCTCATAGTGGAGGAGTTCGTAGCTCAGGGCGTTGACCGTCTCGATGCCGGAGGCCTCGACGCCGTCAGGGAGGGGGAACTCGGTTTGTTGCGTTGTGGGCGCTGACGTTGCGTCTGCACGGACGGCCCGGTATTTGATGCCGGGAATTTTCAGGCTGAGTGAGCCGGGCGGCGTGACGTCTTGCCCCAGCAGCACGCGATCCAGCGCCCTGAGCAGGCGCCTGCGGCCGCGGTGCGCTATCAGCAGGAGATCCGAACCGACGAACAGCACCAGGCCGATGCCGATAAGGCCGGCGATAATGGCGATAAAGAACAGGGCGATGGTCAGCCAGGAATCTTCTCGGTCCATGATGAAAAAGGCCGCCGGGAAACCGCCGGTGAGCGCCGCGCCCAGCACCAGCAGGGCGAAGTATTTCAGCTTGTATTTCAGCGTTCTGTCTGGCTCCAGCCGGCCTTTAGTGCTGTGTAGCAGCCAGTGCAGCCAATAGCTGCCGTCTTGCAGGCGGTGGGCGCCAATCTTCACCCGATCGCCGGCGGCGAGCCTGGCCAGCAGATTTTCGCTGTCGCTGAAGTCGTCACGGTAAAAAAAGAACGTCTGGCCGGAAGCGATGATCCTCACCAGGTTGTCGGGCGCCGTCTGTTGGCTAGCGCATTGCTCGACGGTCACATGAAAAAATTGGGTTTGCATGTCATTCCCTGTCAGCGGGCGTGGCCCGAAAATTCATCCCTGGCGCCGGGTAGTCAGCGCTTTTTCATCAGTGGCAGCATGCGCACCAGCGCATTGTCCTTGACGATATAGTGGTGGAACAGCGCGGCGGCGGCATGCAGGCCGATCAGCCAGTAGCCGAACGACGCCAGCGTTTTGTGCCAGCCGATAATCATCCGCGCCTGCGGCCGATCCGCCACGTCGGCGAACGGCATCGGCAGGCCGAACAGATACCACTCCTTGCCGCCCAGATAGCGCGAGTACACCCCCAGTACCGGCAGCGTTAGCAGCAGCAGGTAAATCAGGGTGTGCGTCAGGTGCGCCAGGCCGGTTTGCCACTTCGGCGGTTTGGGCACGATAGCGGGCGAAGGGTGGCGCCAGCGCAGGAACAGGCGGGCGATCATCAGCGCAAATACCGTTACGCCGCAGCTGAAGTGGGTGACAACCAGCACGTACCAGGGGGCGCTGCCCGGTTCGGCCAAGCCGCGCAGCTCGATGGTGACACAGGTGATGACCAGCAGGATCGCCACCAGCCAGTGCAGGCGAATTTGCCACGGCATGTAGGTGTTCTGCACCGGGTTACCTTTTGATGTTAAAGGGTCTGTGCGTCGATGGTAACGAAATGTTACAGGCGAGGAAAGCGCCTGTGCGCAGATTAAGCAAAATGCCAGGGATTACGCCGCTTATTAAGCTATGAATTTAGTGGGTTAAGTGCCTGGCGGCAGGGGAGGCAGTTAGCATCGTAAGTTGTGAAGCTAATGCGCGGTAGGTTCAGAGGCTGGCAACTTATTAAGCGATGAGGCGGGTAGCGCCGCAGCTCTCGCCGCGGCGCCTGGGATCAGTTCAATTTGGCCTTGGCGAAGTCGCTGCCGTTCACGTCCACCACGTAGCCGCTCAGGTTGCTGCGGGTGGCGTAGAACACTTTGCCGGTGGCCAGCGGCAGCCACGGCGCCTGTTTGGCGAAGATCACCTGCGCCTGTTGATACAGCTTGGCGCGCGCCTGCGGCTGATTCTCCTGAATCGCCTGCTGGATCAGGCTGTCGTAATCCTTATCGCACCAGCGCGCCACGTTGGCGCCGCTCTGCACCCCGGCGCAGCCGAGCAGGGTGGCGAAGTTATCCGGATCGCCGTTGTCCGACACCCAACCGTACAGCGCGCTCTGCTGTTCGCCTTTGCGCAGCCCGGCCAGATACTGGCCCCACTCCCAGGTGACGATCTTGGCTTTCACGCCCACCTTCGCCCAGTCGCTTTGGATCATCTCGGCGATGCGCTTCGAGTTCGGGTTGTAGGGGCGCTGTACCGGCATCGACCAGATGTCGGTCTCAAAGCCCTGCTCCAGCCCGGCCTGCTTCAGCAGCTCGCGCGCCTTCTGCGGATCGTAGGCGTACTCCGGCAGTTTATCGTTGTAGCCCAGCATGCCCGGCGGCAGCAGCGAGTTGGCCGGCGTGCCGCTGTCTTTGAACACTGCGGCGACGATCGCTTTCTTGTCCACCGCGTAGCTCAGCGCCTGGCGCACCAGCAGGTTGTCGAACGGTTTTTTCTGGGTGTTGAACGCCAGATAGCCGACGTTCAGCCCGGTAATGTCGTGCAGCTGCAGGTTGCCGTCGGCCTTGATGGCGGCGAACTGTTCCGGCAGCGGCGCGGGGATGATCTGGCATTCATTGGTCTTCAGCTTGGCCAGCCGGGTTTGCGGATCCGGCGTAATCGAGAAGATCAGATGCTTGCTGGCCACTTCGCCCTGCCAGTAGTGCGGGTTGGCGATGTAGCGGATCAGCGAATCCTGCTTGTACTGCTGCAGCGCGAACGGCCCGGTGCCGATCGGCCAGTTGTCGACGTATTCCGGCGTGCCCTTTTTCAGCATGGCGTCGGCGTATTCGGCGGACAGGATTGAGGCGAAATCCATCGCCCAGTCGGCGACGAAGGCGGCGTTGGGCTGGCTCAGCGTGAAGCGTACGTGATGCTCGTCCACCGCTTCCACCTTGGCGATCAGTTTATCCAGACCCATGTCGGTGAAGTATTCATAGTTGCCGCCGGAGACCTTGTGATACGGGTTAGCGGGATCCTTCTGCCGCATCACGGTGAACACCACGTCTTCGGCGTTGAAGTCGCGCGTTGGGGTGAAATATTTGTTGCTGTTGAATTTTACGCCCTGGCGCAGGGTGAAGGTGTAGGTCTTACCGTCCGGGCTGACGCTCCACTCGGTGGCCAGCGAAGGGGCGGGGGTTTTATCGCTTTCGCGCAGCGTTACCAAGCGGTTGTACAGCACCTGCGAGGTGGCGATAAAAGTCGGCCCGGAGCTGGAGAGCTGCGGGTTGAACGATTCCGGCGAGGCGACGGTGCAGTACACCAGCGCATCGGAAGCGGCCAGCGCGCTGCCCGCCGACAGCAGGCTGGCGCTTGCCAGCGCCAGCGCGGCGATAGGGTGTTTTGAAAACGTCAAGGCAAGATCCTCAGGTGGGGGGAGCCGTTAGCGGCGAATTGATTTAACTATAGATAACGGATGGCGCGACGGGGAACAAGCGCCTCAGCTGCGCATTCTGTGCGCCTTGCGTTGCCTGCCGCCACAGCGCAGATCTACACTGCTGGGCAATCACTCACTCGCAAGGATTTCCCGATGAGCCACTTTCGCCCTGTCGCCCTCGAACACGCCAGCCGCCTGCTGAACCACGGCCCGACGGTATTGATCACCAGCCGCAGCCGCGACGGCGCCAAACGCAACGTGATGGCTGCCGCCTGGTCGATGCCGGTGGAGTTCAGCCCGCCGCGCATTGCCATCGTGGTGGACAAAGGGGCGCACAGCCGGCAAATGATCGAGGAAAGCGGCGCATTCGGCATTTGCGTGCCGGCGGCCATGTTCATCGACGCCACCTACGCGGTCGGCAGCGTGTCCGGGCTGGATGACGACAAGTTCGCCCGCTTCCACATCGCCGCGGCGCCGAGCGCCACCCTACAGGTGCCGCTGATCGAACAGGGTTGCGTGGCGTGGCTGGAGTGCCGCTTATTGCCGGAAAGCGGCGCGCAGGAAAAATACGACACCTGCTTCGGCGAGGTGCTGAGCGCGGCGGCGGACGAGCGGGTGTTCCAGCAGGGGCGCTGGAACTTCACCGCCGCCAATGCGGATCTGCACACCATTCATCATCTGGGGGCGGGCAACTTCGTGCGCAGCGGCGAGACGCTGCGGGCCAAACCGCTTTAATCGGCCTCGCGCCCGCGGTCGGCATCATAGCGCTCGCGGGCGGCGTCCAGCTCCGGGAAATGGTATTCCGCCCACTTATCGAGCGCCGTCAGCGTCTCGACCAGCGAGCAGGCGACGGCGCTGAGCCGGTATTCCACATGCGCCTGATTCTTTTCACTTAAATCCAGCCGTTCGAGCAGCCCGTTGCGTTCCAGCTGGCGCAGCGTTTGCGTCAGCACCTTCTGTGAAATGCCGTCGATGCGGCGCAGCAGCTCGCCGTTGCGCATCGGCCGCTGCGCCAGCGCGGGCAGGATCAGCATCACCCACTTGCCGGAAATCAGCGCCAGCGCATCGCGCGCGGAGCATTTACTCGAATAGACGTCGCCGGGATAGGCCATGGGGGGTTACCTTCAGGTGCGTAATTGCCAAGGATGCGATAAAGCCACAGCATAGCAGCACCACCTTACCGCGGGAGAAACAGGATGAACGTGCTGATTGTGCTGGCTCACCCCGAGCCACATTCTTTCAATGCCCATTTGGCCGAACAGGCGCGGCAGGCCTGGCTGGCGCAGGGGCACCAGGTGAAGACGGTCGATCTGTATCAGGAGGGGTTTGATCCGCGCGAAGGCGCCGGCCATTACCCCAGCAGAAAGCAGGCGGACAGGTTCGATGCGATGCAGGAGCAGCGCCATCACTGGACGATCCAGGCGCTGCCGGCGGAGATTCGGCGGCATATCGAGCTGCTGCGCTGGGCGGATACGCTGGTGCTGCAGTTCCCTTTCTGGTGGTTCGGCGCACCGGCCATCCTCAAAGGCTGGATGGATCGGGTGTTCGTTTACGGCGGGGTGTACGACAGCCGCCACCGCCATGAGAACGGCGTGATGAGCGGCAAACGGGCGCTGCTGACCGTTACCGCCGGCGCTTCCGCTCAGGCCTGCGCGCCGGACGGGCGCGACGGCGATATGCGGCTGATGCTGTGGCCGATCATGCATGCGCTGCACTATATCGGCTTTAGCGTGCTGGAGCCGTTCCTGGTCTATGGCGTGCGCGGCGGGTTGGCGGGCGAGGAGCTGCGGGCGCAGAACGCCGCTTTGGCGCAGGTGACGCAGGCGTATCGGGAAGGCTTAAGCGATCTTGCCGCCTGGCCGGCGGTACCGTTCAACCGCAATGACGATTTTGACGCCGATCTGGCGCTGAAGCCCGGCGCGCCGGTCTACAGCCCGTTCGTGCGGCACCGCGATCCGATTTAGAACCCGGCCTTCAGCAGTTCCTCGCGCAAGTCGTCGATAATCGCCGGTTCGATGTCGGGGAACTGTTGCTGGATATCGGCGATGGCGTCGGCCACGCTCGGGCCGGCGAAGGTGCCGGAGAAGGGCACCAGCGGCAGGTTGGCGTCGCTGTCCGGCAGTTCACCGCGGATAGTGCCGGTGATCATGCCCGCTTTTTTTTCCGCCGTGAGGTCGTACTCCCCCACGTTTTTGTCGATCGGTTTCATTGGCCGCCTCGCTGTCGGTGAGTGTTTACCCTGTCTGTTAAAGCATAGTGTTTCAGGCAATGAATACCAATCAATGTATATAATATTAATATAAAACAAAGTGATGCGCGATTTGTCGTTTGACGTTCACCGGGGGCCGGCGCTATGCTCGTGGCGCTAAAGGACCTTCCTCACTGACAGGGACAGACGACATGAAAAAACTGAAAAGCGCGGCGCTGTTGTTGCCGCTGTTGGCGCTCAGCGCCTGCACCCACCACCTCAGCAGCGCCGAGCAGCATGCCAAACACTACGTTTATCAAACCCGCGACGACTTCGATCCGCAATTCCGCACCGATGTGAACGGCAGCATTAAAAACGCCGTGCCGATGTTCGAACAGTTCTACCAGCAGGGGAAAAAGGATCGCGCGGCGGGCGTGGCGCGCAGCGAGGCGCAGAAAAAGGCCGACTATCTGGCCAGCCCGGAATTCCAGCAGAACATGGAACACAAAACCATTTTCATCAATCGCGCCTACAGCGGCTCCGACAATCCTAAGCGTCGCCAGGTGCTGTCGCAGGAAGCGGTGGGCGCCTATTGGGACGGCTACGAAGGGCGCTGACTGAATCCCACATAAACAGAAGGTAATAAAAACTGGCCTTCTGCCGGTTATTTGATTATAAAAACCGCCGCTAAGGACGATGTTCATAATCGAAACCAGGAGTGTTTATGTTGGCAAAAGTTAAGCGTTCGTTCGCCGCCGCCGTCGTATTGATGTTGGCGTTGCCCGCGGTTCAGGCCGCGGATTACCGTGCGGGCGAGCAATACACCCGGCTGGATAAGCCGGTGGCCGCCGCGCCGGCGGTGGTAGAGTTCTTCTCCTTCTACTGCGGCCCTTGCTATCAGTTCGCCGAAACCTACCGCGTAGGCAGTACCGTTGCTCAGGCGCTGCCCGCCGGTGAGAAAGTCACCAAGTATCACGTCAGCCTGATGGGCAAACTGGGCAATGAGCTGACCGAAGCCTGGGCGGTGGCGACGGTGCTGGGCGTGGAAGACAAGATTGAAGGAGCGATGTTCGACGCGGTGCAGAAACAGCGCGCCGTCAACGGCGCCGAAGATATTCAGCGGGTGTTCACGGCGGCCGGCATCGATGCCGCTACCTATGAAAACGCGCGTCACAGCCTGCTGGTCAAAGGATTGATCGCCAAGCAGAATGAAGCGGTGAAAGCGTTCGAGGTGCGCGGCACCCCATCGTTCTACGTGGCAGGCAAATACAAGATAGACAATGCCGGCATGGCCAGCACCAGCGTCGAAGGCTACGCCAAAGAGTACGCGGCGGTGGTGCGTTACCTGTTGGACAAGCAGCCGTAAACCGGGCCATCAGGGCCCGGTGTTAGCCGCCGGGTCTATTTTTCCGCAGGCAAATCCAGCGCCAGGCGCAGCTCGTCGCGCGCTTGCCGGTACTGCTGCTGGAAATCCTGCTGCTGTGAAAGCTGCTGGCTGATTACGCTGCCGGCGATGCGGCCCATCTCGATATCGGAAGGGTAGTGGATCCCTGCCACCACTCGGTTGTCACCGTATTGCCAGGCGCGGGTCATAATGGCGGCGCGCTTTTCCGGCACCATATTGGCCAGGGTGATGCCCATCAGCGTGCCCAGCGTGGTGTGGCCGGAAGGCCAAGAGCCGGAGCTGGAGCGCTTGACGATCGGCTCGATGCGGCTGTCCAGCATATGCGGGCGCGGGCGCTTCCAGAAATCTTTCGCCGGATCGACCACCGCCGCTTCGGTGGCGACGATGCGATCGAAGAAGGCGCTCACGGCCGGCAACGCTTTGGCGTTGAACTTCGGCCCCATCACGTTGCTGTACACCCAGACGTTCTCTTCCGCATCCGCCTTGGCCTGGCTGGCCATTTCCGGCGTGCGTTTCTGCTGCATGTCGAGCACTTCCCGCAGTTCGCGCTGGGTCTGCGCCGAGTCGTTGGCCGGCGGCGGCGGCAGGATGTGGGTCAGATCCACCTGCTGCGCGGTGGTGAACGGTTGGGCTTCCTCTGCCGCCTGCGCGTGGAACGCGGTCAGGGCGCTGGTGGTAAACAAACACAGCGCTAAAACGGATTTCTGCAACGATTTCATCGGGTCATGTCCAGGGTGTCAAAGTGAAAGGGGAGCAGTCTGTATCTTTGGCGAGGCCTGTGACGATGAGATGACGGTTTCGTGGCGGATTGATGACGGGCGCCGGGCGAACTGTGATCGCGGCGCCAAATCCCCCGCTCGCCATTGATTGTGTGTTAACGGATTGTTATGGTGTTTTTCTGTTCAACGGCGCAGCACCGCTGCTGTTTGAAGGGAGAGATCATGACGGCATTGGCAACGCTCCGGGACGTCGGCTTCGAAGAGTGGCTGGGGAAAATCAACACCGCCTGCGGCCGATTCTGCGCGAAAACGCTGGGGCCGGGCTTCAGCGGGGCGATGCAGGAATTCCGCGCCCATGCGCTGCGCCTGAGCGTGGTCGACGTGTCTCAGGCCCGGCTGTACCGCACGCCGCGCGAGATCGCCCGCAGCGACGGCGCGCACTTTTTTACCGTCTTCCAGCTGCGCGGCAGCGCGTTGATGGAACAGGGCGAGAGCCAGACGGTGCTCTCTCCCGGCGACATCACGCTGATCGACGCCTCACGGCCCAGCAGCTTCACCTTCCAGCGCGATTCACGCCAAATCTCACTGCTGTTGCCGCGCGGCTGCCTGCCGGTGCCGCCGCCTTGTGCCCAGCGTCTCGGAGCAGAGCTCAGCGCGGTGCGCCTCAGCCGCCAGCTGGTGCTGAGCAGCATGCAGGATCCTCAGCTCGTCGCGGCGGAAAGCGAAGCGGTGCTGAATGCGCTGGCGGCGCTGCTGCGCCCGGCGCTGGCGCTCGAACAGGCGCGCCCGGAGGGGCAACAGCCGGTTTTCGACAAGGCGCTGGCGTTGATCGACAGGCATATTCAGTCGGCGCAGCTGCGCCCGGAATGGGTGGCGGCCGAGTTGGGGGTGTCGCTGCGCAGCCTGTATCGGCTGTTCGCCCGCCAGGGGCTGGTGGTGGCGCAGTACATCAGAAATCGCCGGCTGGATCTGTGCGCGCAGGCGCTGCGCAGTGCCGCCGGGCAGGAAAAGCTGGCTGGAGTCGGCCTCGACTGGGGGTTTGCCGATCACAGCCATTTCTCGACCGCTTTCAAGCAGCGTTTCGGCATGTCGCCGAGCGAGTACCGCCGGCAATATCAATAAGTCAGGGCGCGGGCCAGGCCCGCGCCGCCTCACTCAATAGCGGATGCAGACCGATTTGGTTTCGGTGTAGGCATCCAGCCAATCCGGGCCGAAGTCACGGCCGCTGCCCGACTGTTTGAACCCGCCGAACGGCATGTTCGGGTCGATCAGCGTATGGGTGTTGACCCACACGGTGCCGGCCTGGATGCGCGGCGTCAGCGCCATCGCTTTCTGCAGGCTGGTGGTCCACAGGCTGGCGGTCAGCCCGAAGTCGGTGTCGTTGGCCTTGCTCAATGCCTCTTCGGCGCTCGCTACCCGAATCAGGTTAACCACCGGGCCGAACACTTCCTCGCGCGTCAGGTTCAGCCTGTCGTCCGGGTTGATCACCAGCGTTGGCGGGATGTAGAAGCCATTGGCATCCGGCCCGGCCGCGCCGCCGATAAGCTCGGCGTTTTTCGCCCGGGCATCGTCCAGGTAGGCCGCCACCTTGTTGCGGTGCGCGAGCGACACCAGCGGGTTGATTTGCGCGCCGGTGTCCATGCCAGGCCCGACCGACAGCGATTTCACCGCCTGTTCGAAACCGGCCACCAGTTGGTCATAAATCGGCGCTTCGATATAAATCCGCGAACTGGCGGCGCACACCTGCCCCTGGTTGAGGAAGCTGCCGAGCATCAGGCCTTCGATCACCTGCTGCGGATCGGCGTCTTTCAGCACGATGGCCGGGTTTTTGCCGCCCAGCTCCAGCGTCACCCGGGTCAGGCGATCCGCCGCCGCGCGCGCGATGCTTTTGCCCACCGGCGTGGAGCCGGTAAAGCTGACTTTGGCGATCAGCGGATGTTCGGTCAGCGCCTTGCCGCACAGGGTGCCGCGGCCAGTGACCACGTTGAACACGCCCGGCGGCACGCCGGCTTCGCTCGCCAGTTCGGCCATGCGCAGCAGGGTGAGCGGGGTGGTTTCCGACGGCTTGATGACGATGGAGCAGCCTGCCGCCAGCGCCGGCATCACTTTCCACATGCCGATCATCAGCGGGAAGTTCCAGGGCACGATGCCGGCGACCACGCCAATCGGCTCTTTACGGGTATAAACCTGATATTTGGCGCCCGGCGGCATCGGAATGGAGACGTCCAGCGTCTGGCCGGTGATTTTGGTCGCCAGACCGGCGGTGTAGCGCATCCAGTTCAGGGTGCTGCCGACTTCGAAGGCGCGGGCGATGTTGATGGACTTGCCCTGCTCCAGGGTTTCCAGCTGCGCCAGCTCCTCGGCGTGTTGCTCCACCAAATCGGCGTAGCGCAGCAGGATGCGTTCGCGCTCTACCGGCAGGCGCTGCGCCCAGACGCCTTCGCTGAAGGCTTTGTGGGCGGACTGCACCGCCAGCGCGACGTCGTGTTCGTTGGCGTCGGCGGTGGTGGCGATCTGCTGCCCATTGGCGGGGTTATACACCGCCAGGCGGCCTTCCGCGGCGGACGCGCGCCACTGGCCGTCGATGTACAGCCCATGCTGACGATCGAGAAAACGCGACACGCTATCCAGCACGGCTACGGTATTGTCAGACATACATCCTCCGATCAGGCTCATCAGGTTATCGTTAACCCTGCAAGTCTAGATCAGCGGGAAAGCGGCGGCTTTGGTCTGCCTGACATTCGGTTTGCCCTGCGTGTCATTTTGCCGTGACGAACGAGTAAACCGCGGCCGGCGGGCGCCGGCCGGGAGGGATCACGAACTCAGGGTTGCCAGACGGGTGGCGAAGCCGAGGAACAGCAGGCCGATCAGGCCGTTGCCGAGCTTCGCCAAGCCTTTCTTGTGATTGAAGAAATGCGCCAGCATCGCGCCGGAGAAGATCAGCGTGCTCATGTAGATAAAGCTGACGGCTTCGAGGATCAGCGCCAGAATGGTGAACGACAGCCCGGTGTGCGCGTAGTTGAAGTCGATGAACTGCACGAAGAACGACACGTAAAACAGGATAGCTTTCGGGTTGGTCAGGCTCAGCGTCAGCGACTTGCGCAGAATGCTGTGGCCGCCTTCAATCTGCTGCTGTTGCGCCTGTGCCTTCTGCACGAAGGTGGCGTAGAGGATTTTTGCGCCGAGGAACAGCAGGTAAATCGCGCCGAGAAAACGCACCAGGGTAAACAGGAACGGCGTGGTGCGGATCAGCGAAGCCACGCCGATATAGGCGCAGAAGATCAGGATCGCATCGCCGATGAACACGCCGAGCGCCGCGGTGTAGCCGGCGCGCACGCCGCGCGATACGCCGGTTTTCAGTACGTACAGCGTATTCGGCCCCGGCAGAATGATAATGAAGACCACCCCGGCCAAATAGGTCCATAAATTCAGGACGCCAAAACTCTCTAACACAATAACCTCTCCATGCGCGCAACTAACAGGCAAAAACACTGGCCACGCCCGTGGCCGGCCGCGATCCTAACGCTGTGCAACCGGGTTGGCAACGTAATAAACTTCATGTTGTTGGTTAAAAATTGTCGAAACATTGTTGAAAACGTCGGCGCCGAATTAAAAAGCAAGAGTCGGCGTGTTTCGCCAACGGCCCGTCACTATGCTGGTTAACATCGAAACCGCAGTGAGGAACGGATGATGAAAAACGTAATCGACAGCGCCGATCCGCGCTGGCTGGCGATCGTCAGCCGCGACAAGCACGCCGACGGCCGCTTTATCTACGCGGTGAAAACCACCGGTGTGTATTGCTCACCTTCTTGCCCGTCACGCCAGCCGAACCAGCAAAACGTGGAGCTGTTCGACGACGCCGAGCAGGCGGAGGCGGCCGGCTATCGGCCCTGCAAACGCTGCCGCCAGGGGCTGACGCCGTTGACGGAGCAGCATGCGCGGCAGATAGCCGAGGCCTGCCGCTATATTGAACGGGCGGAGAAAGCGCCGTCGCTGCAGACGCTGGCGCGCCACGTCGGGTTGAGCCAATACCATTTCCACCGGCTGTTCAAAGCGATCACCGGCCTGACGCCGAAAGGCTATGCCGACGCGCAGCGCAGCCAACGGCTGCGCACCGGTCTTACGCAGCAGGAGACGGTGACCGACGCGATCTTCGACGCCGGCTATGGCGCCAACGGCCGTTTCTACCAGCAAGCCAACGCCGCGCTGGGCATGACGCCGAAGGCTTACCGGGCGGGCGGCAAAGGCATGCGCATCCATTTCGCCGTCGGGCGCTGTTCGCTGGGCGAGATCCTGGCGGCGCAGAGCGAGGTGGGCATCTGCGCCATTTTGCTGGGGGACGATGCGCAGCGGTTGGTGCAGGATCTGCAGGACAAGTTCCCTAATGCCGAGCTGATCGGCGGCGACGCTCAGTATGAAGCGCTGATGGCGCAGGTGGTGGGGTTGATTGAAGCGCCGGAGAACGGGTTGGCGCTGCCGCTGGATATTCGCGGCACCGCGTTTCAACAGCGGGTTTGGCAGGCGCTGCGGACGATACCGGTCGGCGAGACCGTCAGCTATGCCGATATCGCCCGGCGCATCGGCGCGCCCAAAGCGGTGCGCGCGGTGGCCGGCGCCTGCGCCGCCAACGTGCTGGCGGTGGCGATCCCCTGTCACCGGGTGGTGCGCAACGACGGCGCCTTGTCCGGCTATCGCTGGGGCGTCGAGCGCAAGCAAGCCTTGCTGGAAAAAGAGGCGCAGCGATGAGCGGCCCGCTGGCGGCGCGGCTGGCCGAATTGGACTGGGCGGCGATTGAACGCGAACTCGATGCGCAGGGCTGCGCGCGGTTGCCAGGCGTGCTCAGCCAAGACCTGTGCCGCGAGCTGGCGGCGTTCTACCCGCACGATGCGCACTTCCGCAGCCGCGTCGTGATGGCGAAGCACGGTTTTGGCCGCGGCGAGTACCGGTATTTCGCCTATCCGCTGCCGCTTCCGGTGGCCGAGGTGCGCAGCCTGATGTATGCACGGCTGGCGCCGGTGGCCAACCGGTGGAATACCTTATTGGGTTTGACGGCGCGCTATCCCGCCGAACACGAGGCCTACCTGTCCGAATGCCACCGGGCCGGCCAACGGCGGCCGACGCCGCTGCTGTTGCGTTACGAAGCGGGGGATTACAACTGCCTGCATCAGGATCTGTACGGCGAGCGGGTGTTTCCGCTGCAGGTGGCGTTTTTACTTTCCGCCCCTGAACGGGACTTCACCGGCGGCGAATTCGTGCTGACCGAACAGCGGCCGCGGATGCAGAGTCGGCCTGAGGTGGTGCCGCTGCAGCAGGGCGACGCGGTAGTGTTCGCCGTGCATCACCGGCCGGTGGCGGGAGTGAAAGGCTACTATCGGGTCAATCTGCGCCACGGCGTCAGCCGGATACACGCCGGCCAACGCCACACGCTGGGGGTTATCTTTCACGACGCGCTATAGCTTGCGCGCCAGCAGGGTGGCGAAGCGCAGCGAGATGCGGTTGCCGGCGGCGTCGGTCTTGTGCAGTTGGCCGACGTCTTCGTTGTATTTGAGGATCTCCCAGTTGCGATAATAATGCTTCAGCTCACCCGGGCTGAAGGTGAACGGGAACGGCAGCGGGCAGGGATAATCCTCGGTATCCATCGCCGCCACGATCAGGTTATGGCCGCCGCGCACGGTGCTGTCCTGCATGTTTTGCACGATAGACGGAATTTGCTGGCGTTCGAGGAACATCATCACCACGGTGGACAGGATGAAGTCGTATTCGCCGCTGAAGCGGTGGGTATTGAGATCCTGCACGCTGGCGCTCAGGCGGGTCAGCTGCTCGGCGTCGATGATCTGATTGAGGCGGTCTATCGACGGCGCGTGCTTGTCCCAGGCGGTGACGTCGAAACCTTTCAGATTGAGATAGAGCGAATTGCGGCCGCCGCCGCAGCCCAGATCCAGCGCCTTGCCCGGCGCGATGCGCGCCGCCGCCTCGATCACTTCAGAGTGGGTGCGCGTCAGTTCGTATTTCTTGTGGTAGTAATCTTCCGGCGTGCAGTAAAACGCCAGCCGGCAGGTCATGTCGTCCGAGAAGGAAACGATGCGATGCCACTGCTGCGGCGCGATAAACGGCGGCTGGCTTTCGGGGCTGAACTGCCAGGTCTCGGTGGTGGCGCCGTCTTCGGTCATCATGGCGAACGTCAGGCTGCCGCTCAGGACGGTGAGCTTCGCCCAGGTGCCGCTCTGGGTGTTGTGGCGCTGGCGGAAGGCCTCCGGCAGCGTGTCGCTGCTCCATTCCGGCAGGGTTTTGTAGCAAAGCAGCTGCTGCTCCATAAGGGGCTCCTCTGGCTGGGCAAGCAAAGTGATTTATATGATGTATATAAAATACATCTTTATGAGGCGTTTGAACATAGCGGCCTGACGGGAAGGCGCGGCGATATCTTTATACTGGATTGTGCGCGGCGGCTGGGCTAATTTCAGTGCTGTTCATGTCATCACGTTCAGGGAAAAGATGCCGATACCTCGTTTATTTCACCCGACGCCCTTCCGTTGGCTGAGCCTGGCCGCGCTGCTGGCGCTGGCGGGCTGTACCAGTAAAACCCCCACCACGGCGCCGGCGGCGCGCCCCGCCGACGTCAAAGCCCGACTGATGACGCTGATCCCGGCCAACGCCGGCGATCGTCAGGGCTGGGCTACCGATATTACCGCCGCCTTCGCCGCGCAGGGCATCGAGCCGAGCGATGAGAACCTGTGTTCGGTGCTGGCGGTGACCGAACAGGAGTCGACGTTCCAGGCCAACCCGCAGGTGCCGGGGCTGCCGAAGATCGCCTGGAAGGAGATCGATCGCCGTGCCGATCAGATGCACATCCCGAACTTTTTGGTGCACACCGCGTTGAAGATCTCGTCGTCGAACGGGAAGAGCTACAGCGAGCGGTTGGATAAGGTGCGTACCGAGAAGGATCTGAGCGATATCTTCGATGACATGATCGACCGCGTGCCGATGGGGCAGAAGCTGTTCGGGCATTTAAACCCGGTACATACCGGCGGCCCGATGCAGGTGAGCGTCGCCTTCGCCGAGGCGCACGCCAAAGGGTACCCTTATCCGATCGACGGCTCGATTCGCCGCGAAGTCTTCAGCCGGCGCGGTGGCATGTACTTCGGCATTATGCATTTGCTGGGGTATCCGGTCGATTACAGCCGGCCGATTTATCGCTTTGCCGACTTCAACGCCGGCTGGTACGCCAGCCGCAACGCGGCGTTCCAAAACGCGGTCAGCCGGGCGAGCGCGATTCCGCTGGCGCTGGACGGCGACCTGATCGATTTCGGCAGCGACAAGCCCGGCTCGACCGAGCTGGCGGTGCGCACGCTCGGCAAGCGCCTGAACATGAGCGACAGCGCCATTCGCCGGGCGCTCGAGAAAGGCGACACGGCCGGCTTTGCCGACACCGACCTGTATAAGAAGGTCTACGCGCTGGCGGGCGGCAAGCTGCCGCGTGAGATGCTGCCGGGTATCCAGCTGGAGAGCCCGAAAATCACCCGCAAGCTGACCACCGCCTGGTTCGCCAAGCGGGTGGACGAACGCCGCCAGCGTTGCATGGCGCGCGCCGGCGGGTAACGACATAAAAAAATGCCGCCGGTGGCCTGAACCACCGGCGGCGCGGTAGCGCCTCAGGCGCTGCGGCGTGGGTTGGTCAGGCCGAAGTTAAAGCTGTTGCAGCGGTTGCAGAACTCTTTCATCACCGGCGGCGTGTCCATCATCGGCACTTTCACCTCGATAAACGCCAGCCGATCCTGCCGCGAGGCGCGTTCCAGGGCCATTTCCAGCTGCTGCGTGGTCTCCACCGCCACGCTGAACGGCTGCGCCTGAGTATTCAGCACCGCCGGCAGTTTGGCGTAGTCCCACGGGCCGATGTCGTTGTAGGACGAGTTTTCGCCGAGGATATACCGCTCGATGGTGTAGCCGTCGTTGTTGATCAGGAAGATGATCGGCTTTTGCTCGCAGCGCAGCAGGGTAGACACTTCCTGCGC
Organism: Serratia sp. CC22-02; assembly: GCF_900182895.1. NCBI lineage: Bacteria > Pseudomonadati > Pseudomonadota > Gammaproteobacteria > Enterobacterales > Yersiniaceae > Serratia > Serratia sp. CC22-02. The sequence continues at coordinate 87,400 of NZ_FXUD01000002.1, forward strand.
GGTGAGCTGGAAGGAGCCGTCACCGATGAACAGCAGATGCCGGCGCTCCGGCGCCGCCATCAGGGTGCCGAGCAGCGCCGGTAGGGTATAGCCGATCGAACCCCAGATCGGTTGGTTGACCACCTTGACACCGCCGGGCATGCGCATGCCGCCGATGGCGGCGCCCGAGGTGCCGTTTTCCACCACCACCACGTCATCTGCCCGGATAAATCGCTGGATCCGTTGCCACAGATAGGCCTGGTCGATGGGGGTATCGCTCGGCGTCGCCAGCTTCTCTCGTGGATCGGGCAGCGGCGCCAGGGGCTGTACCGGCGCGTCTTCACTCAGATCCAGCAGCGCCTGCAGCAGATCCGCCGCCGCCACCGCCGGGTAGGAGGTGTTGTCCAGCTTCAGCGAGAACGGTTGGATATCCACCTGAGCGGCGGCGGGAATTTGCTGCGAGAAATAGCCGGTGGTGGAGTCCACCAGACGCACGCCGAAGCTCAGCACGCAGTCCGAGTGGGCCATGCGTTCATACAGTTCGGGGCGCGACAGGTTGCCGCTGTAGCCGCCCATCCAACCGGCGGTATCTTCCGGAATAATGCATTTGGCGGTCGGCATATTGGTCAGCGGAATGGCAAAGCGATGAGCGACCTCGATAACCCGCTGCTGCAGCTGATAGCGATCCACCATTTGGTCGATCAACATGATCGGGCGCTGTGCGCGTTTTATTTTGGTTAACAGCGCCATCGCCGCTAATTGCACATTGTATTTATCGCTGGCCGGCAACTGCGGCGCCGCTGCGGCTGCGGTGATTTCAATTTCGACGTCGCAAATATCGGAAGGCAGCTGTAAATAGACCGGTTTCTTCTCTATCCAGGCGCGGGAAATAACGCGCGGAATTTCCTGCGCGGCATTTTCCGGCGTAATCAAGGCTTGAGCAACGGTGAATTGTTTAAAACAGTTCATGACGTTGTCGAAATTGCCGTCGCCCAGGGTATGGTGCAATAGCTGATGATTCTTCATCGCGTGCAGCGGCGGCGTGCCGGCAATGCAGATCACCGGCGAAGATTCGGCATAGGCACCGGCGATGCCGGACAGCGCGGCCAGATCGCCAACGCCGTAGGTGACGATCAGCGCGCCGGCGCCTTTCATTCGGGCGTAGCCGTCGGCGGCGTAGGAGGCGTTCAATTCATTGCAGTTGCCGATAAACGCCAATCGGTCGTCGCTTTCCAGCAGCTCCAGCAGGCTGAGGTTATAGTCGCCGGGCACGCCGTAAATACGATCGACGTTCAGGGCGTGAAGCTGTTGCAGAATGAATGACCCGATAGTTATTTTCATTGATTGCTCCGGATTATTTATCTTTATTTTGTCAGGCGAAAATCAGCAAAAATAAATTGCTGGCGATGTTGTGTCGTTAGCTTTAACAGTTATTTAAAGCGTCGACTTGTTCAAGATAGGGTTGGCAGCCGAAAAATGGGCGGTTTGTATTCGGCGCTTTACGCGATTGAGTAATACATAAAAAGTAGGGGTATTGCGTATTGGCGTGCGGCGGTATTTTTCCTTGATGGAATATCAGCAGAGAAACGGCGCCGCGTTGGCATTTATCATGACGCAGGGGGAGTTTACCGGTACTTTTGATGCCGCGTTAAATCCTGTCTGGCGGTACCCGGCAGTTAGCCTGGAAAAGAAAAGCCGACGCTGACGTAAAGGGGGATTTTGGTGATCCGCCGCACGCTTATTTCAAGAAACCATTCTGTAACCAATTAAAAACAAAAATTTAACAGCGATCGTTTTTTATTCGTCGGTTTCCGTCAGCTTTGCTTTACGGGGGCGGCGGTGCGCGCCACGTCGGGCCGGCGTTAAAATGCGCCGCCACGGTCGCTAAGATAACGTGGTGGCCATCACATTCCGTGGGAAGTGATACGTAAACTTTTCTCTACGTGCGCGCAGATGGCGTATACCTACCAAAGAGGGCGGTGCCCCAGTGGCACTGAATGACGGGGGAAAGAGCGATGAAAAGCTATCGACACATTCTGGTACTGATTCACGATGAGCGCGATGGGCTGCCGTTACTGCGTCAAACGCTAGCGATGGTGGGCGGGCTGCCGATCGCCATCACCGTCGGCCACCTCAACGCCGACTATGCGGAGCTGGAGTACGGCAGCGATGCGCTGGTCAAAGATCGCCAGGCGCAGGAGGTGATCGCCGCCAAGGCGATGCTGAGCCGGCTGGTGAGCGCCGTCGAGGCGCCGGTTGCGGTCAAGGAAATCGTCACTATCCGGCGCTTTAAGGACGTCAACGATTTCATTCATCAGGCCGGTATCGATCTGGTGGTGGTCGGGCACCAGAATCGCCTGTTCGGTCTCTATTCTTCTTATTCCCTGGAGTTTGTGAACCGTCTCGATGTCGATGTGTTGGTCAAGCACCTTGCCCGCGAGTCGTGTGCGACAAAGCGGACTTTTCCCACGGCTTTGCCGCCCGAAAGGCGATAGCATACGCAGGCCGGCACAACCTGTTAAAAGTTATCGGGAATTTTCCGGTGCTAAACTTAACCAAAGCACAACGGGCGTTGGATAAATTAGATACAGCTTGATCTTGCCTGGGCTATCGGTAAGAATCTTCGGCCGTATTTTTACAGGAGCTTTACGATGTTTCTCAAACGGACTCTTTTGGCATGTTCTCTGGCGTTGATATTTCCTGCACTGCCTTCTTACGCTGAGGTTGGTACAGAAAGTGGCAATACCGCGCAGGCTGAAAAACCGGGTCTATGGCAGCGTTTTACCGATAACGTGGCGGAGACCTGGAACAACTCGCCTAACCACGATCTCTATATTCCGGCCATCACCTGGCACAACCGTTGGACTTACGATGATGAACATATCGATAAGTACAACGAGCGCCCGTGGGGGGCCGGTTACGGTATCTCCCGCTACGACAGCGACGGTGACTGGCACGGCATCTACATCATGGCGTTCAAGGATTCCTTCAACAAGTGGGAGCCGATCGGCGGCTACGCCTACGAGAAGATCTGGCGCCCGCTGGATGACAAGGATTTCCGCCTGGGGCTGGGCTTCACCGCCAGCGTCACCGCGCGTGACAACTGGAAATACATTCCTATCCCGGCACCGCTGCCGCTGGCCTCTATCGGCTATCAGCGGCTGACGTTCCAGGCGACCTACATTCCCGGCACCTATAACAACGGCAACGTGTTCTTCGCCTGGCTGCGCTGGCAGTTCTAAATTTCCTGAATTCCGAAAAACGGCGCGGCGGCGAGATAAAAGGAACTTGTCGCCGCCAGCGGCGTCGGAAGGGTATCCCGGCGCGCTGCGCCGATCGCATGCCGTTATTACAGGAGTTTTACCACTATGATCACCAAACATCGTTTACTGCTGGCCTTGGCGCTGTCCGCTACCCTGGCCAGCGGCGCCACTCAGGCTGCCGGGCTGATGGATTCCCTCAGCAGCGCGGCGGGCGAACTGAGCAAGTCGGGCGGCGACAGCAGCGGCGGCATGTCGCTCTCCTCGCTGACCGGCCTGTTGAACGGTGGCGACAAGGCGTTGAGCTCCAGCAGCATGACCAATGCCGCCGGTATCCTGCAGTACTGTGTGAAAAACAACGTGCTGTCGGCTAACGGTGCCGAAGGGGTGAAAGATCAGCTGCTCAGCAAGCTGGGCATCACCAGCACCGAAAACGCCAAGAGCCAGGATTATCAGCAGGGCCTGGGCGGCTTGCTGCAGACCGGCGAAGGCAAGAGCCTGGATCTGAACAGCCTGGGCACCTCGCAGATCACCGAGAAGGTGAAGCAAAAAGCCTGCGATCTGGTGCTGAAACAGGGCAAATCCTTTATTTCATGATGAACGAACGGCGGAGCGCTCCGCCGTTCTTTTTTGCATAAGCTGGAAAAATGAAAAAAACGTTGATGCTTTCCCTGTTGGCGGGGATGACGATGTTGCAGGGGTGTTCCGTGAAATCCAACGATGCGCCGCCACCGCCGCAGGTGAAACCGATCGGCATGGCGAACCCGGCCGACGTGTATTGCACCCAAATCGGCGGCAAGCTGAATGCCAAAGAGAACGCGGCAGGCCAGTATTCCACCTGCACCTTGCCGAGTGGGCAGGAAATTGAAAGCTGGGAACTGTTCCGCCGCGATCACCCGGTGAAAAAGTAACCCTCGCGGCGCCGGCGCTTCCGCCCGGCGCCCGGCGCCCGATCAGAATTGGCGATCCCCTATCGACTGCAGCTGCAGGCTGCCGTCTTTTTGTAGCGTCAGCGGCATGCGCCAATCGCTCTGTTTATCCAGGTTGAACGGCCGGGAGCGGAACATGCAGCCGGTCTTGATGTTCTTGATTTTCATGACGTGTTCCGCGTCCGCATTGATTTTCACTTCGAAGCTGCCGGCGGGCGGAATAAAGACTTCCGCCAGCTGCTGCGGTGCCGTCGGCGTTTCCAGCTTGACCAGCACCGCGAAATCGTTGCCCTGATTATCCAGCGTCAGCCGATGCAGACCGGTCGCGGGCAGCCGCGTCGGCTGGTGCAGATAACCGGCTGAGGCGGGCCACGGCTGCCCGGCATTGTCGTGCAGCGGCCCCCCGCACTGTTCACGCGCCTCGCGCAGCGGCATTTCGCGCTTTATCGCGCGGTTGTAATCGGTGGGGGCGGCGAGGCTGAACTCGTCGTCATATTGATGAGCGCGCAGATAGCGCTTGGCGCCGAGCACCGCGATGGCGACCAGCATAAAGAACAAAAATATCCTCAGGCGATTTTTAAAAATCAGCCCGAACAGCTTCCCGGGGAGTTGAAACAGCCACCTTGCGATCGTCAATAACATCGTTTTCCCTTTACGCCCAAGCCGTTACGTCTACGGTAACTTCGCCTGCCTCAGTATAGCCAAAGCGTTGCCTCCGGGCGGCATGCGCCATGAAATTCCTGTTTTTTTACCCCAAACCTTCCTCTAACAGCAACAGCAGCAGGAAGCCGGCAAAGAACATCGCGGTGGCGAACGGTGTCTCTTTTCCGCCTTCATGCGCTTCGACCAGCAGCTCCTCGGTGACCAGGTAGAGCAGGGCGATCAGGCCAAAGGCCAAAAAGGCGGTCAGCCAAAATGCGCCCAGCATGGCCACCGGCGCCCCCAGCAGGCCACCGATGGGCAGCAGCAGCGCCAGGCCGACTATCGCCGCCATGGCCCGCAGCCGCCTGCCGAGAAAGTCTTTCAAATCGCCGACGATCGACAACCCCAGGAACAGCACTTCCAGCGTCAACGCCAGCGTCAACAGCAGACCGGCCTTGGCGCCGGCCGCGAAGGCAATACCCAGCACCAGCCCATCGATAAAGATATCGACGCCGACCGCGGCGATAAAACCGACCGGCCCCTGCGCTTTTTCACCCAGTTGCCTAACCAGCAGCATTAACAGCACCCCCGCAGCGCCGCCCAGCAACACGGCCAAAGGTGACTGCTGCTTGAGATCGGGCAGGATTTCGGTGGCGGCGGCGGCGAAAACGATGCCGGCGGTAAAGTGATGGATGACGCGCATCGTGGCGGCACCGGGGCGGCGATAGAGTGCCACCGCAGCGCCGACGACGGTGGCTGCGGCGGGAAACAGCGTATAAAGCACGGCGGAAGTCATCGCGTCATAATCCCTTATCGGTGATGTCACTCTCAGTCTAGACGAGCGCTGCCGCTTCAGCGTGGCGAAAAAAATGATTGTTCGATTGTGTACGTTTATGTACATTCGTGATCACTTTAGCGTCACCGGATTTACGCGATGTCCAAACTGTTACCGAATGAACGCCACCAGGCCATTCTCGACGCGCTTCGCCAACAGGGGCGGGTGCTGGCCCTGGAGATGGCGCAGCGGTTGAATACCACCGAAGCCACCATCCGCCGCGATCTGCGCCAGCTGGCGGCGCAGAACCTGTGTAAACGTATCTATGGCGGTGCGCTGGCGCCGACGCCGGCCGAAGGGCCCGTTGCGGCGCGCATGGCGCTCAGCGGCGATGAGAAGCTGACGCTGGCGCAGACCGCGCTGGGGTTGATAGGTGAAGAGCAGCTGATCTTCCTCGATGCCGGCAGCACCCACCTGTATCTGGCGGATCTGTTGCCGCGCGATCGGCGTTTGACGGTGGTGACCAATGCATTGAGCATCGCCGGCAAAATGCTGGAACGGCCGGGGATCCGCACCATCCTGATCGGCGGTGAGCTGGATGCGCAGGTTGGCGGCTGCGTGGACGCCAAGGCGGCGGAAGAGATAGACGGTTTCCATTTCGATCTGGTGTTCACCGGCATCTGCGCCTACGACCCGGACGGCGGCTTCTCCGCGCTGAGCTACCAGGACGCCACCTTCAAAAAGCGGCTGCTGACGCGCGCCGGCAGCGTGGCGGTGCTGTGTACCCGCGACAAGCTCAATACCTACGCCCCTTACCCCTTCCTGCCCGCCGGGCGGGTGGATCATCTGGTGACGGCGCGCGGCGCGCACCCGCAGCTCGAGCTGCAGGTGGCGCAGGGCGGCGGCCAGGTTTGGCACAGCGATTTACCGACCGGAGAATGATGATGAAAATAGCCCATGTTGCCCTGTGGACCCGTGATATCGACGCGCAGCTGGCGTTTTGGCAGCGCTATTTCAACGGTGAGGCGGGTGAGGAGTACGTCAGCCGCAACCGGCCGGGGTTTGTTTCCCGTTTCGTCAGCCTGGCGGCCGGGCCGACGCTGGAGATCATGCGCGTGCCGACGCTGTTGCCGGCGCAGGCCCTGGAAGAACGGGTGGGCTGGGCGCACATCGCGCTGTCGCTGGGGGATGAACGGCAGGTCGATCGATTGGCGCAGCGCGCGCAGCAGGAGGGTATCTTGCAGTCCGCTCCGCGCTGGACCGGCGACGGCTTCTATGAGGCCGTCATCCGCGATCCGGACGGCAACGCGATCGAAATTACCGCCTAATCACTCCTCTTCGATGCTGGCGAACTGCTCGCCCAGATAATCGAGCAGCAGCCGCACCGCCGGCAATAAACCGCGGCGCGACGGGTAGACCGCATGCACCACGCCGCCCTGCGGCTGCCAGCCGGGCAGCAGCTGGACCAGTTCGCCGCGCAGCATGTCGTCACGCATCATCATCGCCGGCAGCTGAACGATGCCGGCGCCGGCGATGGCGGCGGTGCGCAGCATCAGCATGTCGTCGGTGACCAGCCGCGGCGTGTGTTCCCACTCGACCCGTTCACCCTGCGGGCCGGTCAGCCGCCATTGGTGCTGAGCGCGCGCCGGGCCGAGATCGAGCGTCGGGTATTTACGCAGGTCTTCCGGCGTGTGCGCCGGCCCGAGGGTGCGCACCAGCGCCGGGCTGGCGGCGACGCACCAGGTGCGCTGCGCCAGGATCTTCAGCACCAGATCGCTGTCTTCCAGCGGCGGCGGCCGCACGCGGATCGCCAGATCCAACCCTTCCCCCACCACGTCCACCCGGCGGTTGGTGGCCTCCAGATGCACCGTCACCTTCGGATAGTCGGCCATAAAGGCCGCCACCATGCTGCCGACGCGGGTGTGCAGGATCGCCACCGGGCACGACATGCGCACCGTGCCGCAGGGCTCGGCGCGCGTCTGTTCGATCGCCTGCTGCGCCGCTTCCGCTTCCACCAGCATCGCCTTGCAGTGTGCGTAATAGTTTTGGCCGACCTCGGTCACCGAGAAACGCCGCGTCGAGCGCTGGATCAGGCGCACGCCCAGCCGCTCTTCCAGCAGCGCCACGCGGCGGCTGAGCTTGGATTTGGGAATGCCCAGCGCCCGGCCGGCGGGAGCAAATCCCTGGTGATCGACCACGCTGGCGAAGAAAAACAGATCGTTCAGATCGGTCAGCATCGTATCCCTTATCGTTCTACCAGTAGAACGCTGAGTGTACATCTTGCCTACTACTGCAGCAAACCCCGGCAGATTAAACTTCTGCCATCAACTTAAGGCCGTGAGGTCTGAAACGGGAGTTCAAGATGAAAAAAATCCTCGGTATTCACAACAGCCCGGAAGCACATTGGGTCGGTAACGGTTTCCTGGTGAATTCGCTGTTCTCTTATAACGATTTGGGGGCGGAAATGAGCCCGTTCCTGCTGCTGGATCACGCGGCGCCAACCAAATTCCGCTCTGCCTCCGGCACCCGCGGCGTGGGTCAGCATCCTCATCGCGGGTTTGAAACGGTGACCATCGTCTATCAGGGCGAAGTGGAACACCGCGACTCGACCGGCAGCGGCGGGGTGATTGGCCCCGGCGACGTCCAGTGGATGACCGCCGCCTCCGGCATTCTGCACGAAGAGTTCCATTCGCGGGACTTCTCGCGCAAGGGCGGCACCATGGAAATGGTGCAGCTGTGGGTCAACCTGCCGGCCAAGGACAAAATGGCCGAGCCCGGTTACCAGACGCTGCTGAACGCCGATATTCCGGTGGTTCCGCTGGCGGACGGCGCAGGGCAGGTGCGGGTGATCGCCGGTGACTTTGGCGGCCACGCCGGCCCGGCACGCACTTTCAGCCCGCTCAACGTGTGGGATATGAAGCTGAATGCCGGCCACACCACCACGCTGACGGTGAAAGAAGGCCATACGCTGGCGCTGGTGATGCTGCACGGCGCGATCCTGGTCAACGGCGAAGAGGTGGTGCGCGAAACCCAAATGGTGCGTTTCGACCGGGCGGGGGATTCGATCACGATTGAAGCCAACAACGACGTCGCGCTGCTGGTGCTGAGCGGCGAACCGATCGATGAGCCTATCGTCGGCTACGGCCCGTTCGTCATGAACAGCGACGCGGAAATCCAGCAGGCGTTCCGCGACTTCAACAGCGGCAAGTTCGGCAGCATGAACGCCGAAGAGAGCGCCGGCTGACCTTGGTGCCTGGGGCGGGACGTGTTCCCCGGCCCAGGCGCTACACTTAAACCTCAACGCCCCGTCCCAGCGGCGGGGCGTTTCATCCGCAACATCAACCCCCACAGGAGTAAAACCATGACTGCAAATTACAAGCGCCTCGACAAGGACCAGGCCGCCGTATTGCTGGTGGATCATCAGGCAGGGCTGCTTTCGCTGGTGCGCGATATCGATCCCGATCGGTTTAAAAACAACGTGCTGGCGCTGGGTGATTTAGCGAAGTACTTCAATCTGCCGACCATTCTGACCACCAGTTTCGAAAACGGCCCCAACGGCCCGCTGGTGCCGGAGCTGAAGGCCCAATTCCCCGATGCCCCTTTTATTCCTCGCCCCGGCCAAATCAACGCCTGGGACAACGACGACTTCGTCAAGGCGGTAAAAGCCACCGGCCGTAAACAGCTGATCATCGCCGGTGTAGTGACCGAAGTGTGCGTGGCATTCCCGGCGCTGTCGGCGCTCAATGAAGGCTTTGAGGTCTTTGTGGTGACCGACGCCTCCGGCACCTTCAATGAGCTGACGCGTCAGTCGGCCTGGAGCCGCATGGAAGCCGCCGGCGCGCAGCTGATGACCTGGTTCGGCGTCGCCTGCGAGCTGCACCGCGACTGGCGCAACGACATCGAAGGCCTGGGCACGCTGTTCTCCAACCATATCCCGGACTACCGCAATCTGATGACCAGCTATAACACGCTGGCCGGCGGTAAGTAACACGGCGGCCCTTTACCCCACCTTTCGCCTTTCATCACGTTAGATGCGGGATGTAAGCAAAACGTAGCGGGGCGAAAAGGTAGCGAAAAGCGGCTTTCTCATTGGCCGGGGGCGGGGTAGCGTAATCCCGAACCCGGCAAATGAGGCTAATTCAATGAAACAAGCAATCAAGATCCTGGCGCTGCCCTGCATGGGCATGGCGCTGTTGTTCAGCGCGAGCGCGATGTCGGCCCCTGAGGCGCCTGCGGCCAAAGCGTTGCCGCCTGTGGCGGATGAACCGATGCGCATGCCGCCTTTCCCGGGCGGGCACCCGCCCAAACCGGGGTTCTGCCACGGCGGCGAACTGTTCTGCGCCACCTCGGCCAGCGACAATCCGGTGGAAACCATCAACAAACTGACGGCGGTGATCCCGGCGGGCAGCGCCAAGCATTACGAGGTGCGCGTCGCGGTGGTGGCCGTGCCTGACGCCCCGCCTGCGCCTTAACGGGCCCTGTCATCCCGCTCTGGTTCGCACGCTCAAGGCGCGTTAGGCTAAGGCGAGCGTTTATCGGGAGGCGGGATGACCCTTTTAGCACAACTGCCCTGTCTCCAGCCCGGCGAGTGCGCGCTGTTGTTCGACGGCGAATGCAATCTGTGTCACGGGCTGGTGAGGTATCTTATTCGCGCCGATCGGCAGCGGCGCATTCTGTTGGCGACGGTGCAATCCGTCGAAGGGCAGGCGATCCTGCAGGCGCTGGGATTGCCGACCGATCGTTTCGATTCCGTGGTCTATGTTGAGCAGGGGCGCTGTTGGCTGCGTTCGGCGGCGCTGTTCCAGGCGTTGCGCCAATTGGGATGGCCGTATCGCGCGCTGGCGCTGGCGCGTTACCTGCCACCGCGGCTGGCGGACAAGGTCTACGATGCGGTTGCCGGCAATCGCTACCGGCTATTTGGCCGCAACGACGGCACCGGTTTGCCGGGCGCCGACCAGCCCGGGCGCTATCTGCCCCGGCGGCGGGAACCGCCGGCCTGAGCTTTACGCTTCTTTACCATCCAACCGCTTGAAATATCAGCACTCCGGCTCCATATAATGGAACGTTCAGCCAACAAGGAGCGCGTATGGGAATCAGTGAAGAAGAGCACATCCGCCGTTTGACCCAGGAGAAGAACGACATGGGCAATACGGCGAAATGGGTGGCGATCGTTTCCGCCGTGTACTTTGCCTTGATGGTGTTTTACGGCCACCCGACCGGCGTATTGGCGATGTCGGGCGCGGTGTTCATCGTTTCTACCGCCACCTGGCTGAAAAAGCGTCAGAAGGTCAAATCTTACCGCATGGCGTTGGCCAAAATCAGCGACGATCAGCCCTGATAGTCGCCGCGCTTTAGCGTATACACCAGGCTCGGCGCTGCGCCGGGCACGTCATCCAGCGTATCCACCCGCTGCATGCCAATCTTTTCCAGCACCCGCCACGAAGCCTGATTCTCCGCGCGCACAATGGCAGAAATCTCACCCACCTCCAGACCGACAAACCCGTATTGCAGTGAAGCCCGCGCCATCTCGGTGGCCAGCCCCATGCCCCACACCCGGGTGTCGAAGCGATAGCCGAGGTTAACGGTGCGCTGCGCGCCGAGCGGTTTCCAGGACAAGCCGCCAAAGCCGATAACCCAATCCGACCGTTCGCGCAGGGCGAGCGCCCAGGAGCCGTAGCCGTGTTGCCGCCAGACGGCGAGCCGCTCCTGCAGCGCCGAAGCGGCCTGCGCTTCGCTGGTGAGCGGGCCGGCGGGGTTGAAGCGTTGGGTTTGCGGATCGCCAAAGATGGCGTAGAAACGTTCGAGGTCCGCCATCACCGGCGGCCGCATCTGCAGGCGCTCGCTGAAGTACGGGGCTGAAGGATTAAAGCTCGGCATCGTTTCTCCCGGCCGGATCAATGAACAGCGTTCACTGTAGTCCAGATCGGCGAAACGGGAAATCCCCCTCTGCGGGTGAGAGGGGGAGAGGGGCATTACAGGAAGGAATCGTCGTCGTCGTTGTAATCGTCGTCGGCGTAGTCCGTGTCATCCTGATAGTTGGCGTTCTGGAAGCCGTTGTCCTGATTCAGGAAGCTGCCGCCGTCGCCGTTGTTGAAGGTATCAAGGTTGTTGGAGGCGTCGAAATTGCGCATCGCGCTGTCGTCCAGCGGTGCCGGGTTTTCTTCGATAATATTCACGATTTCCTGCGGCTGCGAATGGCGGAACATGCCGGTCAGCATGTCGGCCAATACCACGCCGCCGGCGACGCCCGCCGCGGTTTGCAAAGCCCCACCCAGGAAGCCGCCGGCGCGCGAAGGCGCCGCCTGCTGCGGTTGGGCATAGGCTGGCTGCTGCGGCTGTGAGTAGCCCCCTTGCTGCGCGTTGTTCCAGGCCGCCGTATTTTGCTGCTGCGCCTGATACTGTTCACGCGGGCTTGGCGTACTGCGGCTGCCGCCGCCGAACAGGCCGGCCAGGAAGCCGCCGCTGCTCTGTTGGCCGCTGGCGGTTTGCTGCAGCTGCGCGACCTGGGCTTCCAGCTCTTTGACCCGCTGGTCCATCTGTTTGAGCGCCGCTTCCTGAATGATCATTGCCTGCGCCATGTAATAAGGGGCGGAAGGCTGCTCGCGAATATGCTGATTAATTTGCTGTTCTGCCTGGAGATCCCGTGGGCCCGTCTTGGTCTCGGCTTCTTTCAGGCGGCCAAACAGACCATCGATAAGGCGTTGTTCTTCGGATTGCATAGGCGTACCTCGGGAGATAAATAACGGTGCTGGATGATCGTTGTCATCGGTAACAATCACCCTAGCGCGTTTGCATGAACCAATAAATAAATGGCGGGTAAACCTGTCTATGAATTTGTTACCAATTACGGCAGCGGGATCAGCATTACCAGCTTCAGACCGCCGTGCTCCGCCGGATGGAAGGTGAGCTGGCGATAGCGCAGCGCACCTTGCTGAGGGTGCTCGAACGCGCGCTCGCCGCCTTCGCGCGCCATCACGTCATGCTGTTTCCACCAGTGATTAAAGTCCGCGCTGTTGTGCGTCATGTTGCGCACGAAGGCGCGCATCTCTTCGGTGTTTTGGTGATGGCTGGTCTCGGCGCGAAACTCGGCCACCACGCGGCGGGCACGTTCTTCCCAATCACTGACCAGCGTTTTCGCCAATGGGTGGAAGAACATGAAGTGCAGCAGGTTGGGGCTGTTGGCCACATCCAGCCAGCCGCTGAACAGCGCCGCCGCCTGCGGGTTCCAGGCGACGACGTTCCAGGTCACGTCCAGCAGGTAGCAGGGCACCGTCATCTGGTGCACGCTTTGCAGCACCGCGTCGTTGGCGGTTTCGCGGTGCGTTTCCTGCTCGGGATCGGCGACGCGCGCCAGGGTAAACAGGTAGTGGCGTTCGGCGGGGCCCAGCCGCAGCGCCTTGGCGATGCGTGCCAGCGTATAGGGGGAAATGGACACCTCGCGCCCCTGTTCGATCCAGGTATACCAGGTGGCGCTGATGCCGCTGATTTGCGCCAGCTCTTCGCGCCGTAGGCCGCTGGTGCGGCGGCGCGAGGAGCTGGGCAGGCCGAGCATTTCCGGCGTGATGCGCTCGCGGTGCGCGCGCAGGAATGCGCCGAGGGCCTTTGGCCCGGATAAGGCTTCTGATGACATAGCGTGGTACCTATTTATACCAGGATAACTGCTCATATTGTACCCGTATAGTAGCCTGATTATAGTAGCCGAAAGCCTTCAGGCACAGGCGCAAGCCGGATAATAACGGGAGCAAACATGAGCATCAGCAACAGCCATAAAAACGCGGTAGACCGGCAGTTCGGCGAGCAGGCCAACGCTTACTTAACCAGCGCGGTGCACGCGCAGGGCAAGGATTTACAACGCCTTGCACAGTTACTGGAACCGCATGCCGGCGCGCGTTTGCTCGATCTGGGCTGCGGCGCCGGGCACGCCAGCTTCACGGCGGCGGCCAGGGTGGCGCAGGTGGTGGCCTACGATCTGTCGGCGCAAATGTTGGCGGTGGTGGAGCAGGCGGCAGCGGAAAAAGGCTTGAGTAACATTCAGCTGCAGCAGGGCGTGGCGGAGTCTTTACCGTTTGAGGACGCCAGCTTCGATCTGGTCATCAGCCGCTATTCGGCGCACCACTGGCACGACGTTGGCCAGGCGCTGCGTGAGGTCAAGCGGGTACTCAAGCCGGGCGGCAGAGCGATCTTCATGGACGTGGTCTCGCCGGGGCATCCGCTGCTGGATATCTACCTGCAAACCGTGGAAGTGCTGCGCGACACCTCACACGTGCGCAACTATGCGCCGGGCGAGTGGCTGGCGTTATTGACCGAGGCTGGGTTGGTGGTGCGCGAGGTAACGTCGGATCGGTTGATGCTGGAGTTCGGCAGCTGGGTGGCGCGCATGCGCACGCCGGCGCATTTCGTTACCGCGATCCGTGCGCTGCAGCAAAGCGTGTCGCAGGAGGTCGCGGCGCACTTCGCCATTCAGCCGGACGGCTCCTTTACCAGCGATATCATGATGTTTGACGTGACGAAGGGCTGAAAGCAACGGGGCAGCCGATGAAGGCTGCCCCGTGAAACGCTATCGGCTGCGATGCGCTTATTTTTTATCTTCCAGCAGGCAGCGGTAGATCAGGCCGCCGATAATGCCGCCGACCAGCGGCACCAGCCAGAAGACCCACAGCTGCTGCAGCGCCCAGGTGCCCTGGAAGATCGCTACGCCGGTGCTGCGCGCCGGGTTGACGGAGGTGTTGGTCACCGGGATGCTGATCAGGTGGATCAGGGTCAGCGTCAGGCCGATCGCCAGCGGGGCAAAGCCTGCCGGCGCGCGTTTGTCGGTCACGCCATGAATAACGATCAGGAAGAAGGCCGTCAGCACCAGTTCAATCACGATTGCTGATTGCAGAGAATAACCGCCCGGAGAGTGTTCGCCGTAACCGTTGGAGGCGAAACCGCCTGCGGTGGCGTCGAAACCGGCTTTGCCGCTGGCGATCAAATACAGCACCGCCGCTGCGGCGATACCGCCGATCACCTGTGCGATAACGTAAGGAATCACGTCTTTCGCCGCGAAACGGCCGCCGGCGAATAAGCCAACGGTGATTGCCGGGTTAAAGTGCCCGCCGGAAATATGGCCGACGGCATAGGCCATCGTCACCACGGTCAGGCCGAAAGCGAGCGCGACGCCGAGGAAACCAATACCCAGCTGTGGGAATGCCGCTGCTAATACTGCGCTACCACAACCACCAAACACCAACCAAAATGTGCCAAAAAATTCGGCAAAAAGTCGCTTTGACATAGATTCCATCCTGCGGAATAGACTAACGGGTGTTAGCACTAAAAACTATAGAACAGCTTTTTCAGTTCATGCAGATATTCTATAGAATTTTCTTAATGCACCTTGAATAACGGCGGTATTAAATCCCCGGTATTTTATTTTGTCTATGAGAAAAACGCCGTTTTTCGCCGTGCCGGCGCGCGTTTGCCGATTTTTTTATCTTTGATATAAGAATTTACCCTAAGCGAAATAACGGGTTATTTTCAGGCGCTTTTTTCCAGCGGTTTTCTCCATTCAATATCCCCAGGTTAATTGCTAATTTCTATTTGCCAGTCAACCTTGTTGCCTATTGCACATTTGACGAAACGCCTGTTGTCATCTCAGTGTCATGCTAAATTAATATCTTCTTCTGCCTGATAACGCTTCGTTCAACCTCGGGTAAAAACCATGAAAATAAAATCGCTCTCCCTGCTGTTGGCTTCACTGTTTCCTGTATTCACCTACGCTGCAGATATTGAGGTAGCGCGTTATGTGGTCGGCTTCCCCGGCGGGGAACGCGTCGCCTATCAGGGGGCGTTCGCCAAGAATTTCCCGCAGGGGCTGCCGGTGGGGATCGGCTCCGGGCTGACGTTCAATCGCAAGCAGGGCGACGATTTGGTGCTGACGACGCTGACCGATCGCGGCCCGAATGCCGATGCCCCGGCGGTGGGCAAGCAAGAAGCCAAAATTTTCGCCAACCCGCAATTCGTGCCTCTGTTGATGGACATTCGTATCGGTGGCGGCAAGGCCGTGGCCGAGAATGCACGGCCCTTGCATGACGAAAAAGGGCCGATTAGCGGGCTGCCGCTGCCGAGCGAGCTGATTGGTTCCACGAACGAAGTGGCGTTGAACGACGCGTTGCAGCCGCTGCCCGGCGATCGCCGCGGGTTGGATACCGAAGGCATCATCGGTGACGGCAACGGCGGCTATTGGCTGTGCGATGAGTACGGTCCGTTTCTGATCCATGTCGACGGCAACGGTAAAATTCTCGCCAAATACGGCCCAACGCCGCAGGCCGGCGAGCAGGCGGTGGCGGGCGGTTTGCCGAACATCCTGAAGTGGCGCCAGCCCAACCGCGGTTTTGAGGGGCTGACCCGGATGCCGGATGGGCGCATTCTGGCGGCGGTACAGAGTACGCTGGATGTCGATGGCAAAAGCAAAAACAAGGCGCAGTTTACCCGGTTGGTGAGTTTCGATCCGCGCAGTGGCAAAACCGCCATGTACGGCTATCCCATCGATATCGACAGCTATAAAAAAGCCAAAGACGCCAAGATTGGCGATGTGGTGGCGTTGGACAACCAGCGCATCCTGTTGATTGAACAAGGAACCGGTAAAGATAAGACGATGATCAACAAGATCTATCTGGTGGATCTCGCGCAGGCCAGCGATCTGAGCGCGTTTGACGGCCAGGGGAAAGCGCTGGAGTTCGACGATGCGAAAGATCTCGCCAAACGCGGCGTGAAGCTGGCGCAGAAACAGGAAGTGGCGGATCTGCGCCAGTTGGGCTGGCGCCAGGAGAAAGCGGAAGGGTTGGCGCTGATCGACGATCGCACGCTGGCGGTGATTAATGACAACGATTTCGGCCTGCAGGCCAAGCTGGTGGACGCATCGCCAAAAAGCAAGAAAATCGGCGATTATCAGCTGGAGAAAGAAGGGCGGCTGAGCCTCGACGGCGACAAGACCGACGCCCGTATCGAATTGCGCCCGCTGGAGCAGCCGGAGTCGCTGAGCGAGCTCTGGGTGCTCACCTTGCCGCATCCCTTGAAGTGAGACAGCGGGGGCGATAGCGCCCCCGTCAGACCGTTGACAAAGGAGGAAAAAACGTGGTTTTTCCTCCTTTGTGGCCATCAGCCGAAAATCAATAAATTGATTTTCCTTATTTTTTATCCGCTGCTCTCTGCAAACCCGGCAATGGCATGAGGTTTGTCATCAATCTCACAGCGGAGGCGGTGACGCCCCCGTTTGCTTCAGGCTTCCGCGTGCCGCTGCGGCGCTCTGCCGCGCGAGATGCTCTCCCACACCGCCACCACCACCATGATCAGCGTCGTCAGGCCATTGACCATCAGCAGATCGGTTAAATAGGCGACGGGGGCCAATACCGCCAGCGCCAGTAGCCCCACCAGGTGCGACAGCGGGAAGCGATGATATACCAGCCGTTTATACAGCGCGTTGGCGAACAGGTAGAGCGCCGGCCCGAGCAGCAACACCGCCGCCGTGGCGTTTTGGATGTGGCCGTCGGGATGGGCGATCACCAGCTCGTTGGCCACGGCGCAGACGATGATCGCCCCCACCAGCGCGACGTGCACGTAATGGAAGTAAGCGCCCAGCTGGCCGGGGTTTTCCGCTTGGCTGATGGCGTGGCTGCCGGCTTTGCTGCTGGTGTCGAAGTAGACCCACCACATCGCCAGGCTGCCGAGAAAGGCCACCAGCGAGGCGATGAGCACCGGCAGGTTCCAGCTTTCCATCTCGCTCAGGGTGGCGCCGGTGATCAGAATGGTTTCCCCCAGCGCCACGATAACGAACAGCTGGCAGCGCTCCGCCAGATGGTGACCCTCGATGGTCCATTCGCTGCTGCTGTCCGAGCGCCCCAGCACCGGCAGCCGGAAGCCGAACATCGGCGAGACGTATTCGCACAAGACCGCGACCGCCCACAGCGCCAGGCGGGCGTTGCCTTCCGCCAGCCCACCGGCGATCCAGAAGACGGCAGAGATGCACAGCCAGCCGAGAATGCGGTGAAAGTTTCGTTTTAACGGATGACCGGGCGCCAGCAGGCGCAGCACCGTGACGGAGCGCCCGACCTGAATGGCGACATAGAACAGCGCGAAGATCAGGCCGCGCTCGCCAAACGCCTGCGGCAGCGCGGCGGCGGCGAACAGCCCCAGCAGCATGATAGCGAACAGCAGCAGGCGGATCTGACGGGTATCCGGATTGAACCAGTTGGTGACCCAGGCGGTGTATTGCCAGGCCAGCCAGACGGCGAACCACAGCAACAGGGTTTCCAGCGCGCCAGTCAGCGTCAGGTGATGCAACAGATAGTGGGAAAGTTGGGTCACGGCGAAAACGTAGATCAGATCGAACAGCAGCTCGGAAAACGAGACTGAAGCGCCCTGACCGTCACGCACGCGCAGCAGGTTTTGCGACATAAGCGTTCTTCCTTAAAAGGGTAAGCCACAAAATCAGCGTAGCTCAGCGCGCCCCGGCGGGTAAAAAATCTTAAATAGCGGCGGCGCGCGTTCTTTCTTTCTCCCCGTCTTTAATTGTTCATCAAATAAGGGTAAGGTGAACCCTATAAAGTCATTTCCGCCTTAAAATACACACTCGCTCTCACTTCCTCCTTATTCTCCTCACAATGATTGATGTTCTTTACGTTGCATGACGTCCGTTTTCATTGGCTAGCGGATAATTAACATCACTGACAACGAGCTAATAAACAAGAACACCTGGAGTCAATCATGAAACTTATCCCAAGCATCGCAGCAGTATTGATCGCCGCCGCTTCCTTCTCCACTTTCGCCGCGCCGCTGTCGTCGGTGAAACAGGTCAACAGCGAACAGGCCGCCAATCTGCAAAGCCTCGGCGTGGTGTCGGTTTCCGGCATTAGCGGCTCACCGCATGACGCCATTCACGCCCTGAAAGAAAAAGCCGCGGCGGACGGCGCCGGCCATTACCGCATTATCGGTCTGGACACCCCCGGGGATTCCAGCAACTGGCGCGGCAATGCGGAAATTTATCGCTAAGCGTTGGTTTTTTACCCTCTGGCCACGGCAACGTGGCCAATAAAATAAACGGTCGTAATAATTATCTGATAGGGCGCGCGTGGGCGGCTTATTTTCAGGTCATTATTACGACCGTTTTTCATTTTTCCGCTGCGGCTGAGGTTGCATTTTATTACAACTGTGTCCGCCGCTTTCGGAATCATGTTAATGAATACTTAAGAAATTCGGCTCACATTGAGGACTTAACCCAAGGAGGCCTCAATGTTAAATGCGACCCGGCTGCAACTGATGAATCACTTCGCTTACCTGCAGCAATTTATGGCTTCACCGCGCACCGTCGGTACGCTGGCGCCTTCTTCCCCGTGGCTGTGCCAGGCGATGCTGAACCAGGTTGAATGGACCCGGGCGCTGTCGATCGCGGAGCTGGGGGCGGCGGACGGCGTATTGACCAAACGCATTCTGGGGCGGATGCGCGCCGATGCGGCGCTGGAGGCTTTCGAGATCCAACCGCATTTCGTGCATCGGCTGCGGGGGATAGACGATCGGCGGCTGCAGGTGATGGCCCATTCGGCGACCCAAATGGCCACGGATTATGACGTGGTGTTTTCCTGCCTGCCGCTGCTGTCGATCCCGGTCAGGATCAGCGTGCGCATCCTTCAGCAGGCCCGGCAGCGGCTGCTGGCGCGCAACGGCACGCTGGTGCTGTTCCAATACAGCCACCTGTCGGAAAAATTGCTGTCCCGCTATTTTCACTGGAAGCGCCTGCGGGTGGTGCGCAATTTCCCGCCGGCGCTGGTGTATGTCTGTACGCCGCGTTAACTACAGCGTTTTCACCATCACCACCACGTCTTCGTCATACTGCCGCCGGCGCTCCAGAGGTTGCCAACCCCAGCCGGCGTACAGCGCTTCCGATTTGTCGGTGATGAGATGCAAAATCGAATGATGGCGCTGCCGCGCCGCTTCGACGATCGCCATCTCCAGGCGGTGGGCAATGCCCTTGCGGCGGTGATCGGGATGCACGAAGACGCCGGCCAGCCACGGGGTGAGATCCTGGCGCTGATGATCGTCGCTGGGCCACAGGCTGGCCATGCCCACCGGGCGATCGCCGTCGATCATCATCAGCGTCAGGTGATCGTCGCTTGGCCGGCTGCATTGGGCGAAGCGCAGCTGGGTGCGCTCCAGCGTGCCGCCGCGTTGTGAACCCCACTGGCCGAAGGCCCAGGCGGCGCACACATCGGCAAACTGCGGGCACTCCGACAGCGGAATAATGCGTTGATCCATGGATGTCTCCCTATTTTGGTGGTTTCCGCTCTATTTAACCGATTTCCCCGCCATTTTTTTAACTTTTTAAAGCCGCTCTTTTAGCGGTTTCACGGTGTTTCGCCGTGCGCCCGGCGCCATTTCCCGGATTTCTTTTGGCAATCGCCGTGCAGGATTGCAAGTGCTAATGAGAGTGATTATCATGCGCACACTATTTCCCCGTGCCGGCTTAATCATGCGCAATTCCCTCATTTTACTGCTGCTTTCCCTGTGCTTCGGCGTGTTCTCCGCTCAGGCGAAGACGGTGACCGATATCACCGGCCGCCAGGTCGTGGTGCCGGACAACCCGCAGCGCATCGTGGTGGGGGAAAGCCGCATGCTGTATACGCTGGCGCTGCTGGAGCCGGGCAACCCGGCGCAGCGCATCGTCGGCTGGCCGGCGGATCTGGCGCGGTTCGATGCGCAAAGCTGGCAGCTCTATACGCAGAAGTTCCCGCAGATCGCCGCGATCCCCATTATCAGCGGCAATAATTTCCGCCAGGTCAATATTGAAAGCCTGCTGCAGCTGAAGCCGGATCTGGTGATCCTGGCGCGCTACGCGCGTGAAGACGGCGACAACGATCTGCTGGTTTCCGCGCTGAACAAGGCCGGCGTGGCGGTGATCTACGTCGATCTGCGCATCGATCTGCTGAACAACACCGTGCCGAGCGTACGGCTGCTGGGCGAAGTGCTCAATCGCCAGCAGCGCGCCGAGCAGTTTATCGCGTTTTATCAGCAGCATATGGCTGTGATTCAGCAGCGGCTGGCGGGCTATCAGGGGCCGAAGCCCAAAGTGATGCTGCACCTGCATCTGGGGCGGCGCGACACCTGCTGCACCACCGCCGCGCATGGCAACCTTGGCGATCTGCTGAGCTTCGCCGGCGGCGACAACATCGCCAACGCCAGCGTCAAAGGGGTGTATGGCGAGCTGAACCCGGAAACCATTCTGAGCGCCAACCCCGACGTTTACCTCGCGACCGGCATGGCCGGGCCGCAGGGCAAGCGGCTTTCCGATCTGCGCCTCGGGCCGCAAGTCAGCCAACAGGACGCCGCCGACAGCTTCCGCCGGCTGATCGCCACACAGCCGATGCTGGCCAGCCTGCAGGCGGTGAAGCATCACCGCGCCTGGAGCGTCTGGCACAACTTTTACCTCAGCCCGTACCACGTGGTGCTGGTCGAGATGTTCGCCAAAGCGTTTTACCCGGATCTGTTCGCCGACATTAACCCGCAGCAGACCTTCCAACAGCTGTATCAGCAGTTTTTGCCGTTACCTTTTTCAGGGACCTATTGGAGTCAGTTAGATAATGAATAACAACAAGCGCGGCTGGTGGTGCGCATTGCCTTTGGCGGCCTGCGCGACATCGCCGACGTGGGCGGCGGAGAAAGCCGCGCCGCAGGAAGAGAGCCTGGTTGTGGTCGGCCGCAAAGACGCCGACGGCGTGCAGAGCTATCAGCCGTTGACCAGCGTCACCGGCACCCGCAGCGAAACCAACCTGCTGAACGTGCCGCAGGCGATCGACGTGGTGCCGCAGCAGGTGATTACCGATCAGGCGGTCAGCAGCCTGGACGAAGCGCTGTACAACGTCAGCGGCATTACCCAGGCCAACACGCTGGGCGGCACCCAGGACGCGGTCATGAAACGCGGCTTCGGCGACAACCGCGACGGCTCCATTCTGCGCGACGGCGTGCGCTCGGTACAGGCGCGCAACTTTACGCCGACCACCGAGCGGGTGGAGGTGCTCAAGGGGCCGGCCTCGATGCTGTACGGCATGGGCGAGCCGGGCGGGATGATCAACATGATCACCAAAAAGCCCCAGCTGCAGCAGCATACCCACGTGGAAGGCTGGGGCAGCAGCTTCAACGGCGGCGGCGGCCAGCTCGACGTTACCGGGCCGCTCGGCACGTCGGGGTTTGCCTATCGCATGATCGTCGATCACGATGAAACCGATTACTGGCGCAACTTTGGCCGCAATCGCCAGACGGTGATCGCGCCGTCGTTGATGTGGTACGGCGAGAACACCACCGTGCGCTTGGCCTATGAACATATGGAATATCTGGTGCCGTTCGATCGCGGCACCATTATCGATTCGCGCACCGGCAAACCGGTGAATACGCCGCGCGATCGCCGTTTCGACGAAGCCTATAATGCCACCCGCGGCGATCAGGACAGCATTACCCTGCAGATCGATCAGACGCTCAACGAGCGCTGGAAAAGCTCACTGACCTACGCCTACAGCCGCAACAGCTACAGCGACAACCAGGCGCGCGCCACGGCGCTGAACCCGGTGACCGGCGTGTTGAGCCGCCAGGCCGACTCGACCGCCAACGCCGTCAGCCACGCCAACGCGGTACAGCTGACGCTCAATGGCGACGTGGACTGGGGCAGCATCAACCACCAGATGCTGTTCGGCTTCGATTTTGAAGATAACCGTACCTTCCGCGGCGACATGATCCGCGGCAAAAAGAACAGCGATTTCAATATCTATCATCCGGTATACGGCCTGATGCCGCCGTCGACGGCGGTCAGCGCCAAAGACAGCGACCAGCGGGAAAACCTCACCAGCTACGGTTGGTTTATGCAGGATTCCATCCAGCTAACCGATAAATGGCTGGTGATGGGCGGCCTGCGTTACGACGCTTTCGACGTCTATGCCGGCAAGGGGCGGCCGTTCCAGGCCAATACCGACAGCTCGGACAGCAAGCTGGTGCCGCGCGCCGGGGTGGTGTACAAGCTGACGCCTTATGTGTCGCTGTACAGCAGCTATACCGAGTCGTTCAAGCCGAACTCTTCCATCGCCACCCAAATTGGTTCGCTGCCGCCGGAGCAGGGCAAGTCGTGGGAAGTCGGCGGCAAGCTGGCGTTGCCGAACGGCGTCACCGGCACGCTGGCGCTGTTCGACATCACCAAGCGCAACGTGATGGTCAATGAGCTGGTGGAGGGCGAAACCGTGACGCGCACCGCCGGGCGCGTACGTTCGCAGGGCGTGGAGCTGGACGTAGCCGGTAACCTCACCGATTCGCTGAGCCTGATCGGCTCCTATGCGTATACCGACGCGCGGGTGGTGGACGATCCGGACAACAAGGGGAAAGAGATGACCAACGTGGCGCGCCACACCGCCTCGCTGTTCCTGACCCAGAACCTGGGCAGCCCGGGTTTCTACAGCGGCGATGAGGTGCGCATTGGCGCCGGTGCGCGCTACGTAGGACGCCGCCCGGGTGACGCTGCCAACAGTTTCTCCCTGGATAATTACACCGTTGCCGATGCGTTCGCCGCTTACACCATGCCGATCAACGGCTATCGGGTGAAATGGCAGCTGAACGTGAAGAACCTGTTCGATAAAACCTACTACCCGTCCAGCGGCGGCAATTTGCGCGTGGCGGTGGGGGAACCGCGTGAGGTGGTGCTGCGCGGCAGTATCGATTTCTAAGCTACGGGCGGTGAAATTTGCTTAAATAACCGCCCCAACGTTAAGGAGAACCCATGAGCCTGCAGATTCGTTTGGCGCAGCAACGGGATATCGTGCATTTGATGGCGGTTGAACGTTCGGCGGCGCAGCTGTTTCGCCAGCAGCCGGAATGGCGCTTTATCGCCGAAGGCGAGGTGATGGCCCCGCACCAGCACGCCGCGTTTATCGCCGAGCGCCGTGAATGGCTGGCGGAAAGCGACAGCGGCGAGTGCGCCGGTTTTATCGCCGTGCAGGCTCAGGGGGAAGATTGGCACATCGCCGAATTGTCGGTCGCCGGCACCTGGCAGCGGCAGGGCGTCGGCCGTCGGCTGATCGGCGCGGTGGCGGAAGAGGCCAAACGGCAGGGCGCTGGCCGCCTGACGCTCACCACCTTCATCGAGGTACCGTGGAATGCGCCTTACTACCGGCGGCTGGGATTCCGGCCGCTCGACGACGCGCGGCTCACGGCTGCTCTGCGGCGGCATCTGGATGAGGATCTGGCGCACGGCTTTGCCGCAGGCAGTCGCTGTGCCATGGAATTTACACTATCGTAAATATTGAAATACAGAGCGGGCAGGGTATGATGCCACCACCACGCCATCGCACCCGCTCGGTATTTTGGTATGCAATGCACTCAAGTCACCGCATAAGGGACAACCCGTAATGACACAAACCCTGTTCATGATAGGCGCTCGCGGAGCCGGCAAGACCACGGTAGGCAGCGCATTGGCGTTGGCGTTGGGCTATCAGTTCGTCGATACCGATCTGTTTATGCAGCAGGCGGCGCAGATGAGCGTGGCGGAAATGGTCGAGCGCGAGGGCTGGCTGGGGTTCCGCCGCCGCGAGACCATCGCGTTGCAAACCGTGACCAAGCCGTCAACTATAGTTGCCACCGGCGGCGGGGCGATCCTGGCGGAGGAGAACCGTCAGTTTATGCGTCAGCATGGCACCGTTATCTACCTGCGCGCGCCGGCCAGCGTGTTGGCGCGGCGGTTGGAAGAGTACCCGGAAGATGCGCAGCGCCCGACGCTCACCGGCAGGCCGATCGCCGAGGAGATGCTCGAGGTGCTGGCGGCGCGCGAAGCGCTGTATCGGGACGCCGCGCATTACGTGATAGACGGCGCCGCCGATCCGCAGCGGGTGGTGGAACAAATTCTCGCGGTGCTGCCGCGTGAGACGGTGAAGTAACCCTTTCTTCTCTTCGGGCGCTGGGCGCCCGTTTTCTTATTCCGTTTGCCGAGCCGGCGCAAAGTACGCCCCGGGCGTGACGCCGAAGCGGCGGCGAAAGGCGGCGATATAGGCGCTGACGTTGTCATAGCCACAGGCGTCGGCCACCTCGCTGACCGCTTCGCCGCGTGATAATCCCTCCAGTGAACGCAATACCCGCGCCTGCTGGCGCCACAGCGCGAAGCTGATGCCGGTTTCCTGCAGAAAACGGCGGCTCAGGGTGCGCGGGCTGAGCCCGGCCCAGGTGGCCCAGTCGCACTGGCTGCGCAGGCTGGCGGGATCGTTCAGCAGCGCCCGGGCGATGTTCAGCAACCGGGCGTCCTGCGGCAGCGGCAATTGCAAAGGGGCGCGGCTTGCCGCGTGCATTTCGTCCAGCAGCACCTGCAGCAGCCGCCGTTGCGGCGCACTCAGCGGGCCGGCGGGGAACTGCGCGATGCGCTCTACCAGGGCCTGCAACAGCGCAGAGGCCGTGAACAGCTGCGGCAGCGGCGGCATCTTCGGCACGCTTTCCACCGGCAGATACAGACTCCAGCCCGCCACGTCGCCGCAGGCCAGCGCCTGATGGGCGCATCCCGGCGGCAGCCAGCCCAGCGTACCGCCGGCGATCGCCCATTGCCGGCCCGGGAGTTCCATGGCCAGCATGCCGCGCGTCAAGAGATAGATCTGGCCGCCTTCGTGCCGGTGCCAGGGCGTCAGGTGTTTTTTTTCATGCTGAAGGCGTTGGCTGTGGATCTGCGTCATGTTGGCCGTTTAACGTTATTGAAAGTCTTGATGTGGTTATTATGCCATCGCCGGACCGGGATAGGATCGTCGTTCACCCTATTTCGGAGAAACGTGATGACTCAACTTACCCCACTGGATCTGGTACTCGATACGCTGCAGCAGGTCGTCGCCAGCCCGGAACATCGCCCGGCGCAGATCGCCGCCCGCTTCAGCGCGGGCTACCGCCAGCAGGTGGATGGCAAGGCGCTGAACTTCGAGCAGTTTGAGCAACACATGGCGCTGCTGAAGCGGCAAACCCGCCGCATGACGCTGAGCGTGATCGCGGCGGCGGAGCAGGGCGAGGCGGTGCTGACCCACCATCTGGTCGAGCTGGAAAAGCGCGATGGTTCCTGCAGCCGCGTGCGGGTGCTGGCGCACTTCACCGTGCGTGAGGGCCGCATTTGCGCCTGTGACGAACTGACCGAGCTGTTGGCGGGCTCCCCCGGCGATCGCGATCTTGGCTCGCGCGTGTCGGAATGAGGGCGGCTGCTATACTTGCTACTGTGTGAAACACACGGGAGAACGGCATGCGCGAAAATGATCAACCTGCTTATCCACGGAGCGCCCGCGTCGTAGAGGTGTTTCGGGGCGACCCGAGCCTGCATCTGCGCCGTTTTGAAGTGCGCACCGACGACATTGAGCCGAATACGCTGCTCAGTGAACATGAAACCGAGCAGGAAGCGCTCGACGCCAAGCATCGCTATGAGGACGAGGCGTTAGAGCTCTGACCTGCAGCCCAGCGGAAACCGGCGTCAGGCCGGTTTCCTGTTTATCCCCGCCTTAGCACATATTTCCCAGAACAATATTGATAATGATAATCATTTATGTGATTTTTATCGCCCCTATTGGGTGTTTCACTTCTGGGAAAAGAGATGTCCAATTCCGAGTTGCAGGCGCTGTTTCTGCGCCACATGCGGCCGCTGCAAACTTATTTGAACGCCAAACTGCGCGACCCTCAGCTGGCCGCGGATTTGGCGCAGGAAAGTTTTACCCGCCTTACCGAGCAATACCCGCAGGGTAACATTCTCGATATTGAGGCCTACCTGTATAAAACCGCCAAAAACCTGATGCTCGACCATCTGCGCCAGCAGCAGCGGCGGCAGACCGAAGCGGTAGAAGACGACATTCTGGCGCAGTATCCCTCCGGCGAACCGGCGCTTGAACAACTGGCGATCGATAGCCAACTGCTGCAGCTGTTGCAACAGGCGTTGGCGGGCATGCCGTCGCGCACGCAGCAGATTTTCCGCCTTAACCGGC
The DNA here is from genome assembly GCF_900182895.1 of Serratia sp. CC22-02. Taxonomy (NCBI): domain Bacteria; kingdom Pseudomonadati; phylum Pseudomonadota; class Gammaproteobacteria; order Enterobacterales; family Yersiniaceae; genus Serratia; species Serratia sp. CC22-02. The sequence continues at coordinate 113,981 of NZ_FXUD01000002.1, forward strand.
TCGATGGCCTGACCCAGGCGCAGGTGGCGGCGCAGCTGGGCGTGTCGCTCAGCACGGTGGAAAAACACCTGGCCAGCGCGCTCGAGCGGCTGATGGCGCGTATGGAAGAACAATAATGGCAATTTTTTTACGGGTTTATCCGCCCTCAGACGTCTTAACCTATAACCAGAAAAAACAGGGGTCTACGTCATCATGAAACCGCTAACCGCGCAGGCGCGACAGCAGGCGGCCGCCTGGGCCGTACGCCTGGCCGAAGGGGCGCTGCCCGCCGAACGGCGGCAAGCGCTGGACGCCTGGCTGGCCGATGATCCGCAGCATCCGGCGGCGCTGCGTCAGGCGCGCCAGCTTTGGGCGACGCTGGGGCAGCTGCCGCCAGAGCAGCGGCAGGCCTTACAGCCGCAGGTGGCGGCGCTGAAAACGCCCTCTCGCCATCGATGGCCACGCTGGGCGGTGGCGGCGGCGGTGGCGATCGCCGTTTCCTTCGGCGTTTATCGCGGGCCGGATCTGTGGATAGGCATGCAGGCGGATTATCAAACCGTTCGTGGCGAGGTGCGCGAAGTTGCGTTGCCGGACGGCAGCCGGGTGGCGCTGGACAGCGGCAGCGCGATCGCGCTGGCGTATTCTGCAGACGAGCGCAAGGTGCGATTGCTGCGCGGCACCGCCTATTTTATCGTCGCGCCGCTGGGCGGGGCGGAACGTCGCCCGTTCAGGGTGGAGGCGGAAAATGGCGTCACGCAGGCGCTGGGCACCGAGTTCAGCGTAGCGCGCACCGAGCAGGGCGTGGATGTCAGCGTGCATCAGCACAGTGTGCGGGTGACGCTCGAGCGCGGCGAGCGCTCGCTGGTGGTCGCGCAACGTCAGGCGGCGCATTACCGCAGCGGCCTGCTGTGGCTGACGCGGCAAGCGGCCGGTGATGACGCCTGGCGGCGCGGCTGGCTGGTGATCGACCGCCAACCGCTGGCGCAGGCGCTCGCGCAGCTCAATCGCTATCGCGAAACCCGCATCGTGGCGGTCAACCCCGCGCTAAGAGCGCGCACGGTGAGCGGCGTGTTCGCGCTCAATAAACTCGACGACGGCGTCGGCGCCATTCGTCAGGAACTCTCCGCCCGTCAGCTGAATCTCCCCGGCATCACGCTGCTGTACTGAGCGGCAAAGGCGGGCCGGGATGCCCGTTTCGCCGCTATTTTCACTTTCTGTAAAAAATCTTTACGGGTTTTTGCCTCCCGGAACGTCCTTATGTTTAAACGAGATTGATTTCCATTATCACTTGTTTTGGCATTCTTTCGGGTGGAACACACACGCATGTTTATTCACAAGGGAACCACGCCGGCCGGCCGATTGGCCACGGCGGTACGCGCCGCGCTGGCGGCGATGATGCTGACTCAGCCGGCGGTGGCGCTCGCCGCCCAGGCTGACGCGAGCAGCGCGCAGGCCGCACAGCAAAAGCATTTCAACATTGCGGCGCAGCCGCTGCAGAGCGCCATGTTGCGCTTCGCCGAGCAGGCCGATATGCAGGTATTTTTCGACGAGGTGAAGCTCGACGGCATGCAGGCGGCGGCGCTGAACGGCAGCATGAGCGTTGAACAGGGCCTGCGGCGCTTGATTGGCGACAATCCGGTGGCTTTCCGCCTGCAGCCGCAGGGGCAGATCGTATTGAGCCGGTTGCCAGCGGCAAACGGCGACGGCGGCGCGCTGGCGCTGGACAGCCTGACGGTGCTGGGCGCCGGCGGCATCAACGCCAACGATTGGGTTTACGACGAACCGCGCTCGGTCAGCGTCATCAGCCGCGAACAGATGGATAACCGCCCGGCGCGGCACGCGGCCGATATTCTGGAGCAGACGACGGGGGCTTATTCCAGCGTCAGCCAGCAAGATCCGGCGCTGTCGGTCAACATCCGCGGCATACAAGACTATGGCCGGGTGAACATGAACATCGACGGCATGCGGCAGAATTTTCAAAAGAGCGGCCACGGCCAGCGTAACGGCACCATGTACATCGATTCCGAGCTGCTGTCCGGCGTGACCATCGACAAGGGCACCTCCGGCGGCATGGGCAGCGCCGGCACGCTCGGCGGCATAGCCACCTTCAATACCGTCAGCGCGAGCGATTTCCTGGCGCCGGGCAAAGAGCTGGGCGGCAAGCTGCACGCCAGCACCGGCGATAACGGCACCCACTTCATCGGCAGCGGCATACTGGCATTGGGCAACGAAACCGGCGATATCCTGCTGGCCGCCAGCGAACGCCACCTCGGCGACTATTGGCCCGGCAACAAGGGCGACATCGGCAACATTCGCATCAATAACGACACTGGCAATTACGATCGCTACGCCGAGAGCATCAAGAACAACAAAATCCCCGACACAAATTACCGCATGCACTCGCGGCTGGCCAAGGTGGGCTGGAACCTGCCCGCCAATCAGCGCCTGCAGCTGAGCTATCTGCAGACCCAGACCGCGTCGCCGATCGCCGGCACCTTGACCAACCTGGGCACCCGCCCACCCTATGAACTGGGCTGGAAGCGCACCGGTTACAGCGACGTGATGGCGCGCAATGCGGCATTCGACTACAGCCTGGCGCCGGAAGGCGTCAACTGGCTCGATTTTCAGGCCAAGCTGTATTACGTCGATACTCAGGACGACAGCGACACCTACAGCACCAGCTCGCTGCTGGACAACGGCTACGTGACGCGCACTCGTCTGCGTACCTATGGCGCGCAGGCGCAAAACACCTCGCGCTTCAGCCTGGCGCCGGGGCATGACTTCCGCGCCAACTACGGGCTGGAGTTCTATTACGACAAAGCGACCAGCGACTCTTCCCGTCAGGGCATGGAAGGGGTGACGCCGGCCGGCAACCGTTCGGTAGCCAGCCTGTTCGCCAACCTGACCTACGACTACGACGGCTGGCTGACGCTGGAGGGCGGGCTGCGTTACGACCGCTATCGCCTGCGCGGCCAGACCGGCCTGAGCTATCCGGATTTGGCTAAGGATGGGCAACGCTACACGATTGATAATCCTTGCAAAGCGCTGCGTCTGACCGGCTGTTCAACCACCACCCGCGAGGATTGGGCGGTTGACCGCGATCAGGGCAAACTGTCGCCGACGCTGGCGGTGGCGGTGCGCCCCGGCGTGGAGTGGCTGGAGCTGTATTCCACCTACGGCAAATCCTGGCGGCCGCCGGCGATCACCGAAACGCTGACCAACGGCAGCGCGCACAGCACCTCCACGCAATACCCCAACCCGTTCCTGCAGGCCGAGCGCTCGCGCGCCTGGGAGGTCGGGTTCAACGTGCAGCAGCCGGATCTGTGGTTTGAGGGCGATCGGCTGGTGGCCAAGGTGGCCTACTTCGACACCAAAGTGGACAACTACATCAACCTGGCGATAGACCGCAATAAACCGGGGCTGGTGCAGCCGAGCATCGGCAATGCCGCTTACGTCAACAACCTGTCGAAAACCCGCTTCCGCGGGCTGGAGTACCAGCTCAACTATGACGCCGGGGTGTTCTACGCCGACCTGACCTATACCCACATGATCGGCAAAAACGAGTTCTGCTCGAACAAAGCCTGGCTGGGAGGGCGTCTGCGCTACGGCGACGGTTCGCGCCGCGGCAACTTCTATGTTGAACCGGATGCCGCGTCCAATGATGCCGTCACGTGCGACGGCGGCTCGCAGTTCGGCACTGCAGCCTATCTGCCGGGCGATCGCGGCTCGGTCACGCTGGGCGGCCGCGCTTTCGATCGCAAGCTGGACGCCGGGGTGACCGTGCGCTTCGCGCCGGGCTATCAGGACAGCTCGGTGCCGTCCAACTACCCGTACCTGGCCGACTGGCCGAAGTATACCCTGTTCGATCTGTACGCCAGCTACAAGCTGACCGACAGCCTGACGCTGCGCGGCTCGGTGGAGAACCTGACCAACCGCGCCTACGTCGTCAGCTACGGCGAGACGCTGGCCAACACGCTGGGGCGTGGCCGCACCGTGCAGGGCGGGGTGGAATACCGTTTTTAAGCAGTAAAAGGGCGTTGCTCATTCTTGAGCACAAGGGCGGCCTCGCAAGGGGCGCCATTCATCAATGGAGATAGAGAAATGGCATTTTCAGTCAACTATGACAGCAGCTTCGGCAGCTACAGCATCCATAACTATCTGAACGAGTGGGCGTCGTCATTTGGCGATATCAACCACACCAACGGTAACGTCACCGACTCCAACAGCGGCGGCTTCTATGGCGGCAGCCTGTCCGGCAGCCAATACGCCGTGACCAGCACCGCCAACAACGTTACCTCGTTCGTGGCGGGCGGCAACCTGACCTACACCTTGTTCAATGCCCCGGCGCACACCCTGTACGGCCAGCTGGATTCGCTGTCGTTCGGCGACGGCCTGAACGGCGGCGGCTCCACGCCGTACAACATCCAGGTGCCTGACGTCAGCTTCGGCGGTCTGAACCTCAGCAGCCTGCAGGCGCAGGGCCACGATGGCGTGGTGCATCAGGTGGTGTACGGCCTGATGTCCGGCGATACCGGCGCGCTGGAAACCGCGCTCAACGGCATCCTCGACGACTACGGCCTGAGCGTCAATTCCACCTTCGATCAGGTGGCGGCAGCGACGGCGGTGGGCGTGCAGCATGCCGACAGCCCGGAACTGCTGGCGGCCTGATCGCGGCCGTTTGCCCGCCGGTGCCGCGCGCCCCGGCGGGCATTTTCTCGTTTTTAGCCGATGGAAAACGCCATGAAAAACGCCGTCAGGCGCGGAGAAGTGATGAACGTGCTGGCCGCATACCGGCGCGGATTTTGGGGCATCGCGCTGTTTACCGCGGTGATCAACCTGCTGATGCTGGCCCCGGCGCTGTACATGTTGCAGGTCTACGATCGCGTGTTGCCGTCGGGCAACCGCATGACGCTGGCGATGCTGACCCTGATGGTGGTCGGCCTTTACCTGTTTATGGGGCTGCTGGAGTGGGTGCGCAGTCAGGTGGTGATCCGCCTCGGCGCCCAGATGGATATGCGCCTGAATCAGCGGGTCTACGACGCCGCCTTCGAAACCAATCTGAAAACCGGCAACCCGCTGGCGGGGCAGGCGCTGAACGATCTGACCAACCTGCGCCAGTTCGCCACCGGCAATGCGCTGTTCGCCTTTTTCGATGCCCCCTGGTTCCCGGTTTATCTGCTGGTGGTTTTTCTGCTCCACCCCTGGCTTGGCGCGTTGGCCAGCGCCGGAGTGATCGTGCTGGTGCTGCTGGCCTGGCTCAACCAGCGGGTGTCGCAGGCGCCGCTCGCGGAGGCCGGCCGGGTCGCGCTGAGCGCCACGCAGCAGGCCAACGGCAACCTGCGCAATGCGGAGGCCATCGCCGCCATGGGGATGCTGACCGATTTACGCCTGCGCTGGCTACGGCAGCATCAGCAGTTCCTGCTGTTGCAGAACCGCGCCAGCGAGAAAATCGCCGCCGTCACCGCCTGGTCGAAAACCGTGCGGCTGGCGCTGCAGTCGCTGATGTTGGGCTGCGGCGCGCTGCTGGCGGTCAACGGCGACATTACGCCGGGCATGATGATCGCCGGATCGATCCTGATTGGCAGGGTGCTGGGGCCGATCGATCAGCTGATCGGCGCCTGGAAGCAGTGGTCGTCGGCGCGCCAGTCCCTACAGCGGCTGGAGGTGATGCTGGCCGCCAACCCGCCGCAGGCGGCGAGCCTGCCGCTGCCGGCGCCCAGCGGCGCATTGGCCGTGAATCAGCTGACCGCCGCTGCGCCCGGGGGGAGCGTACCGGTGTTGCACGGCGTCAGTTTTCGTCTGGAGGCCGGCGAGGTGCTGGGCGTCATTGGCGCATCCGGCTCCGGCAAAACGCTGCTGATGCGCCAACTGGTCGGCGCGCTGACGCCGCTCAGCGGCGACGTGCGGCTGGACGGCGCGGATCTCCTGCAGTGGGACAAACAGCAGCTGGGGCCGCATATCGGCTATCTGCCGCAGGATATCCAGCTGTTCGCCGGTACGCTGACGGAAAACATCGCCCGCTTTGGCCAGGTTGACGCCGAGAAGGTGGTGGCCGCCGCCGCGCTGGCCGGCGTGCACCAATTGATCCTGCATTTGCCCAAAGGGTATGAAACCGAGCTGGGCGAGGGCGGCAGCGGCCTGTCCGGCGGCCAGCGTCAGCGGGTGGCGCTGGCGCGCGCGCTGTATGGCTCTCCGGCGTTGGTGGTGCTGGATGAACCGAATGCCAACCTCGATCGTGAAGGGGAAGAGGCGCTGCAACGGGCGATCGAAGCGCTGAAGGCGCGCGGCACCACCATCGTGTTGGTGACCCACAAACCGGCGATCCTGGCGACGACCGACAAACTGCTGGTGCTGGCCGCCGGCCAGGTGCAGCACTTCGGCCCCAGCGACGCCATCCTGAAGAAACTGCCTGGTTTTGCACCCGCTGCCGTACCGGCCAATGCCGGCCGCAGCAGCGGCGGCTTCAACGTCAACTACGCCAACTTTGCCAAAACGGCCAGCGGTGAACGAAAAGTATGAGCAATCAGAGTGTGATCCCCGGCGATATCGACGCCCTTTCCCGACAGTTCGACGAAGGGCGTCATCTGCGGCTCGGCAGTTGGCTGGTGCTACTGGGATTTGGCGGCTTCCTGCTGTGGGGGCTGTTGGCGCCGTTGGATAAGGGCGTGCCGGTTTCCGGCAGCGTGGTGGTGGCCGGTAACCGCAAGGCGGTACAGCACCCGAGCGGCGGCGTGGTGTCGCAAATTCAGGTGCATGAGGGGGATCGGGTCCGCGCCGGGCAGGTGCTGTTGCTGATGGATACCGTCGACAGCCGCACCCAGCGCGATGCGCTGCGCAGCCAGCAGTTGAGCAACGCCGCGCAGCGGGCGCGGCTGCAGGCCGAGCGCGACGGCCTGCAGGCGATCGTTTTCCCCGCGTTGTTGCAAGCGCGGCGGGAGGAGCCGGAGGTGATGTCGTTGATGCTGTTGCAACAGCAGCTGTTCACCAGCCGCCGTGCGGCGTTGCAGAGCGAGCTGGCGGCGATCGCGGAGAGCATCGCCGGATCGCAGGCGATGCTGGAGGGGATCCGGCAGTCTTACGCCAGCAAACAGCGGCAAAAGGCCATGTTGCAGGAGCAGCTGGGCGGCATGCGCAAGCTGGCGGCGCAGGGGTATGTGGCGCGCAACCGGCTGCTGGATCTGGAAGGGCAGTATGCGCAGATCGACGGCCAGGCGTCCGAGGACACGGGCAATATCGGCCGCCTGGGGCGCCAGATCCTGGAGCTGAAGCTGCGGGCGATCCAGCGGCGGGAAGAGTATCAGAAAGAGGTCAGCAGCCAGCTGGCCGAGGTGCGGATGAAGCTGGACGAACTGGATAACCGCCTGGCCAAGGCGGAGGCCGATCTGGGCCATACGCAGGTGAAAGCGCCGGTGGCGGGCACCGTGGTGGGGCTGAGCGTGTTCACCGAAGGCGGCGTGATCGGCGCCGGTCAGCAGCTGATGGAGATCGTGCCCAGCGATCGGGGGCTGCAGGTAGAGGCGCGTATCCCGGTCGAGCTGATCGACAAGGTGCAGGTGGGTTTGCCGGTCGAGCTGTTGTTCTCGGCGTTTAACCAAAGCACCACGCCGCGCGTTGAGGGCGAAGTGACGCTGGTCGGGGCCGATCGCCTGACCGACGAGAAAAGCGGTGCGCCCTATTACAGCGTGCGCGCCAAGGTCAGCGAAGCGGGCCTGCAGCGCTTGAACGGGTTGGAGATCCGCCCGGGGATGCCAGTCGAAGGCTTCATCCGCACCGGTGAGCGTTCGATGATGAACTACCTGTTCAAACCGCTGACCGATCGCCTTCATCTGGCGCTGACGGAAGAGTGAGCATGTCGGTTTCTCCACTGCCTTTCGCCGCGCCCGGCGCCGCTATGCCCTGGCGCCGTTGCCTGGTGCTGGTGCTGGCGCTGCACCTGCTGGCCGCGGCGCTGCTCTGGCCCTGGCGAGACAAGGCCGCGCCGCCGTGGGTGCCGCCGCCGGCGGTCATGGTGGTGATGGCCGCCGCACCGCAGGCCCCGGCCGAGGTAAAACAACCGCCGGGAGAAAGGACGCCGCCGCCTCAGGTTGAACCGCCTGCGCCGCCGGAACCCTTGCCGACGGTGAAGGTGCCTGAAGCCGTACGGCCGAACATCGCCGTAGCGCCGAAGCAGAAAAAACCGCCCAAGCCGGTGAAGAAAACCCTCCCGCCACGCACGCCGCCGCAGGAGAAAACGATCGCGCCGCCGAAGGTTCAGGAGCAAAGCGCCGGCGCGCCGCCGCCGGGCCGGGCGGATAAAACGGCCGCGCCGCAAACCCGCCTGACGCCCTATGCGCAGGCGGGGGAGGATAGCTGGCGCAGCCGCATCAACAGCCGCCTTAATCGCTTTAAGCGTTACCCCAAAGACGCATTGCGGCTGAAGCGCCAGGGCGTCGGGCAGGTGCGTTTCACGTTGGACAGGCAGGGCCATGTGCTGGCGGTGACGCTGGTCAGCAGCGCCGGGCTGCCGTCGCTGGATCGCGAAATCCAGGCGCTGGTCAAGCGCGCTTCGCCGTTGCCTACGCCGCCGGCGGATGCTTACGTCAACGGCACGGTGGAATTGACGTTGCCGATCGATTTCAGTTTGCGCGGCGCGGGTTTTTGAGCCGCGACAATATCTCCTCCTGATAAACTCATTTTTCAGCAGCTTGTCCTGCCATTCATTATTTTCGAAGCGTATCGTTATTTTATTTGGCGCGGATAAGTTGGCGTTCTGCGCGATATTTTCATTTAAAAAGCACGAATGCCTTTTATTTCGCGGCTGACAAAAAATAAACAGCTTGACGCTGAGGAGTTCGGGTTCTAGTTTTTAATTATAAAACAGGAACTGAGTTCCATATAGTGGAACAAGGCGGATCATGACAACGCTGGAAAATGCCGCTGCGGTATTAAAACTCTTTTCTCAACAACGCGTGATGCATGGCCAGCCGGGCATTGCATTCAGCGACGTGGTGGGCCAACTGGCGTTGCCGAAAAGCACGGTATCGCGCCTGCTGCAGACCATGGAAAATCAGGGCATGCTGGAGCGCGATCCCGATAGCCGGCGTTACCGCATCGGCGCGCTGTTGCTGGCGGCATCCAGCCACTACCTGTCGATGCCGCTGGTGGACAGCCTGGCGGCCAGTATGGCGCAGCTGTGCCGCCAGACTGCCTGTACCGGCTACCTTTCGATATTGGAAGGGCAGGAAATCATGGTGATGCGCATGTTCCCCGGCCGCCACTTTTTGCAGGTGGTGACTCCGGCGGGTTACCGTTCACCGGCGGCGGAAACCTCGGTCGGCCGGGCGATATTGGCGCGTGAAAGCGACGAGCAGGTTCGGGCGCGTTACGCCGGCGGTTACCGGGCGACTTCGCCCAATGCGCCGCAAACGTTGGATGCGCTGTTGCAGAAGTTGCAGCAGGTGAGGCGTGAGGGATGGTCGCTGGCGCGCAATGAAACCCTGAACAGCATCAGTTCGCTGGCGACCGCGCTGGTGAACAAGCACGGCAGCGAGACGGTGGGGCTGTGCCTGTCCTTCCCCTCGCAGGGCGAGGAGCAGCCGTTTGTACCGGAAGTCCTGGCTGAATTAATCGCAGTCAGCCGCCAACTGGCGGAAAAATATGGCGATGATTATTGGCAGCAGATCAAATAACGCGCCTGAGCTATCGTGTTGCATCATAATTAACGAGCGCCGACACCAGGGAACTCATTAATTATATTTCACCGTATTTTATTGGTGATAAATAGATAGGGTAAATAAGAAAATAATCACGTTATGACGCCGGCAGTTCCAAATAATGGAACTGCCGCGGCGAGCTATCGCCTGGCGTTATTTCCGCCACGCGGCAGGGAATATTCAGGGAAACCAAGCATGAAATCAAATAATCCGCTAAAAGAGGCCGGCACGCTGTTGGTCATGGCGCTGCTTTCGGTGGTGGGAGCGATCATCGGCGTTCAGCTGATCACCACGCTGGGCGTGACGCCCAACACCTCGATCATCGGTGCGCTGATCGCCATGCTGTTGGCACGTATTCCGCTGCAAATGTTCCAACGCTACCGCTCGGTGCACACCCAGAACCTGGCGCAGACGGTGATCTCCTCCGCCACCTTCGGCGCGGCCAATTGCCTGCTGATGCCGATTGCGGTGCCTTACGTGATGGGGCAACCGCAGCTTATTTTACCGATGTTCTGCGGCGTGGCGGCGGCGATGCTGCTCGACGCCTATCTGCTTTATCGCCTGTTCGATACCAAAGTGTTTCCCGCCGCCAATGCCTGGCCGCCCGGCGTCGCCGCCGCGGAGGCGATTAAAGCCGGCGATCGCGGCGGCAAGCAGGCCTGGCTTTTGGTGGTGGGCGTAGGGGTGGGCATCGCCGGATCAATGCTCAAGATCCCCATGGCGGCCTTCGGCACCGCCTTTATCGGCAATATCTGGGCGCTGAGCATGTTCGGCGTCGGGCTATTGCTGCGGGCTTACGCCGAGCCGGTGGCCGGTTTCGATATCAATGCCCATTTTATTCCGCACGGCGTGATGGTCGGCGCCGGCCTGGTGGCGCTGATCCAGGTTGCGCAGGTGATCCGTAGCCGCCGCGCCGATAGCGCCGGTTATACCCAGCCGGACAGTGCGGTAAGCAAAGCGCTCGGCCTGGGCGCAGTCGGCTACATCGCCATCGCCGCGTTTTTGGCTCTGGTCGGCGGGCTGTTTAGCGAGATGTCGCTGCCGATGTTGGCGCTGTTCGTGATTTACGCGGCGTTCGCCGCTTTCGTTCATGAGCTGATCGTCGGTATCGCCGCCATGCACTCCGGCTGGTTTCCGGCGTTCGCGGTGGCGTTGATCACCCTGATCGTCGGTATTCTGATCGGTTTCCCACCGCTGGCGCTGTGCATCCTGACCGGTTTTACCGCCGCCACCGGGCCGGCTTTCGCCGACATGGGCTTTGATTTGAAAGCCGGCTTCATCCTGCGCGGCTACGGCGAGGATCTGCGGCAGGAGCTGCTGGGGCGCCGCATTCAGCTGTTTGCGGCGCTGATCGCCTTCCTCATCGCCATTCCGGTGGTTTACCTCTCTTATCACAGCTATTTCCTGCAGGATCTGATCCCGCCGGTCGCGCGCGTTTACGCGAAGACCATCGAGGCCGGTGCGCAGCCGGGCATCGCCTGGAGCCTTTTGATCTGGGCGATCCCCGGCGCCGTGGTACAGCTGATCGGCGGCCCTAAGCGCCAGCTCGGCGTGCTGCTGGCAACCGGCCTGCTGATCAACAACGCCTTGGCCGGGTGGGCGGTGCTGGTGGGCATCGCGCTGCGCGTGGCGATCCTGCGCCGTTGGGGCGATCGCGGCCGCACGCCGATGGAGATCATGGCGGCCGGGTTTATCGCCGGCGACGCGCTCTACAACTTCTTCAGCTCGATTTTTTCCAGCAAGGGCAAATAGCCCCTGCCGATGACATTGGTGAGGTAAAACGACCATGAGTTTGCAACAAACGCTGCAGGTTTTTGAATTGATGGATAGCGCATTCGTCAGCGGCCAGGACGTCGTCGATCTGTTTGCGCCTTACCCGGCGATCCGGGCCAGCACCTTGCGCGCCGACGGGCCGAAGGGTGGCACCGATTTCGTGCGCATCGAGATCCCCGGTAGCGCAGGCAAATTCGCTGGCGGTGCGGCGCCGACGCTGGGCATTATCGGCCGCCTGGGCGGCATCGGCGCGCGGCCGACGCGTATCGGGCTGGTGTCCGACGGCGACGGCGCGATCGCTGCCATTGCCGCCGCGCTGAAGCTGGCGGAGATGCAGCGTAAGGGCGACACGCTGCCGGGCGATGTGATCGTCACCACCCATATTTGCCCGAACGCGCCGACCCGGCCGCACGATCCGGTCGATTTTATGGATTCGCCGATCGATGACGTGACGATGAACGATAATGAAGTGGTGCCGGAGGCGGACGCCATCTTGTCGATCGATACCACCAAAGGCAACCGCATCATCAATCACAAAGGCTATGCGCTGTCGCCGACGGTGAAAGAGGGCTACATCCTGCGGGTGGCGGAAGATCTGCTGCGCATCATGGAGATGACCAGCGGCCGCCCGGCGGTGACCTTCCCGATCACCACGCAGGACATCACCCCTTACGGCAACGGCGTGCATCACCTCAACAGCATCCTGCAGCCCTCGACCGCTACTGCGGCGCCGGTGGTCGGCGTGGCGATTTGCAGCGAATCGGTGGTGCCGGGCTGCGGCACCGGCGCCAGCCACGAAACGGACATCGCGCTGGCGGCCAAATTCGCGGTGGAAGTTGCCAAAGAATTCGGCCGCGGCACCTGCCGGTTCTACGATGCCGCCGAATACGGCCAGCTGCTGGCGCTGTACGGCAGCCTGAGCCACCTGCAAAAAAGGAGATAGATCCATGACGGCTTCATTCGCCACGCTGACCCTCGGTCAGGCGCCGCGCAGCGATATCATGCCGCTGCTGTCTGCTTATCTGCCGGCGGAGCGGGTGAGGCACGTCGGTTTGCTGGACGGCCTGGATGCCGGGCAGATCGCCGAGCGCTATGCGCCGCAACAGGGCGATAAGCTGCTGGTGTCGCGCCTGTTGGACGGCACGCAGGTGACGCTCGGTGCCGCTCGCGTCGAAAGCGGGTTGCAGCAGAAGATCCGCGAGCTGGAGGCGGCGGGGTGCCAGGTGATCCTGTTGCTGTGTACCGGCGAATTCGGCCGCTTGCAGGCGGAACAGGCGCTGTTGCTGGAGCCGGATCGCATTATTCCGCCGTTGATCTCCGCGATCGTCGGCGCACACCGCGTCGGCATCGTGGTGCCGATGGCGGAACAGGTTGGGCAGCAGGCGGGTAAATGGCGGCAGCTGGCGACGCCGCCGAGCTATGCCGTCGCCAGCCCCTATCTGGCAGATGAGGCCGCGCTGGAGCAGGCGGCTTGCGCACTGCTGCGGCAGGGAGCAGAGGTGGTGGTGCTCGATTGCATCGGTTATCACCAGCGCCATCGCGCCTTTTTGCAGGCGCGTCTGTCGGTGCCGGTGCTGCTGTCGAACGTACTGGTCGCCAAGCTGGCCGCAGAGTTAATCGACTGATTCAAATAGCGATAAGTCACCGCTCGACGCGGCCTCAGGCGCTTTGCGCCCAGGGATCGCCCAGGGCTTCAGCAGCCCTGGCTACCGGTGAGAGGCCCGGCAGCGTTTTCCTCTGCGCCGCGATCGCATTTCGCGCGAAAAACCAGTGACAGATCAACCGCAATCCCCCAATATGGATTTTCCATCAAGATGATTACGCGGGTGCCAGTCTATGCTGAAAGTGAATGAGTATTTTGCCGGAAAAGTGAAGTCTATCGGTTTTGACAGTAGCAGCATCGGTCTTACCAGCGTGGGCGTGATGGAAGAGGGGGAATACACCTTCTCCACCGCGCAACCGGAAGAAATGACGGTGATCACCGGGGCGCTGAAAGTGCTGCTGCCGGGGGCGCCGGACTGGCAGGTGTTTACGCCGGGCGAGAAGTTCTTCGTGCCGGGGCACAGCGAGTTCAACCTGCAGGTGGCCGATGCGACCGCCTATCTGTGCCGCTACCTGAGCAAATAAATTTTGTTCGTTAGGGGAACGCAGGGCTCAGCGGATGCTGGGCCCTGGTCGTTTCTGCGGCGGGATTAACGCTGGGCTTCGCCGCCGAGCGCTTCGATGGTGTTTTTGATCAACGCCGCCAGCTCGCTGGTCATCAGGATAAAGTCGGCGTCAAAGCGCTGAGCGAAGTCATCGCGATCGATATCGTCGTTCTGCTCGCGCAGCGTGTCGGCGAACTTCAGGCGCTTGAGCGAGCCGTCGTCCGACAGCATCAGCTGAATGCGCTCCTGCCAGTCCACCGCCAGTTTGGTCACCAGCTTGCCGGCTTCGATATGCACCGCGATTTCGTCGCTGATCAGATTCTGTTTCTTGCAGCGGATCACGCCGCCTTCTTCCAGAATCGCTTTCAGCTCTGCTTCATCCTGAATGGCGAAGCCAGCCGGCATCTCGCCGGAACGCACCCATTCGGTCAGCGTCAGTTCGATCGGGCTTTCCATGGTCAGCGGCACCACCGGCAGCGAGCCGAGGCTCTTGCGCAGCAGCGCCAGCGTATCTTCGGCGCGTTTGGCGCTGGCGGCATCGACCATGATCAGATCGTTGACGGTGTCTATCCACATGAAGGTCTGATTGAAGCGGCTGAACGCGCGCGGCAGCAGGCTGTGCAGCACTTCGTCCTTCAGCGCGTCTTTCTCGGTTTTCTTCAGTTTGCGGTGTTGTTCCGCCTCCAGGCGCTCAATCTTGGCCTGCAGCTCTTGCTTGATGACCGGCGACGGCAGGATTTTCTCTTCCTTGCGCGCGCAGATGACGATCTGGCCGTTGACCGCGTGCGTCAGCGCATCGCTGTGCGAGCCCATCGGGGAGACCCAGCCGGTCTTCGCCATGTCCTGGCTGCCGCACGGCGTGAAGGCGAACGCGCTGAGTTGTTTTTCCATTTCATCCGCGTTTAACGCCACTTCGCGGCTCAAACGGTAAACCATCAAATTCTTAAACCACAGCATAATGTTATCCCTGGCTGGGCGTGCGTTCGGCACGCTGATTCGTCAAAAGCAGGGCGGCATGATAACGAATTGACGCTGAAAAATCGCCCCATTCTCTCCGAATTGCGTCGCCGTACGCAGCGGAAAAGGCCTGGCCGGGGAGAGGGAAACAGGTGATTCATCCGCGCGCTTACATTAGGCTGTGGCAACGCTGCGCTGCATCGAGGAGAAAAAAACGTGCGCATTGGCATCGATTTGGGCGGGACAAAAATTGAAGTGATTGCGTTGGCGGACGACGGGCGGGAGTTGTTTCGCCATCGTATCGCCACGCCGCGCCATGATTACGGGCAAACCCTGGCGGCGATCGCCGGGCTGGTGAAACTGGCGGAAGATCATACCGGCGAACAGGGATCGGTCGGGATCGGCATTCCCGGCACGCTGTCGCCGTTTACCGGGCGGGTGAAAAACGCCAACTCGGTATGGCTCAACGGCCAACCGTTGGACAAGGATCTGTCGGCGCTGTTGGCGCGCGAGGTGCGTATCGCCAACGACGCCAACTGCCTGGCGGTGTCGGAAGCTACCGACGGTGCAGGCGCCGGCGCGCAAACCGTGTTTGCGGTCATTATCGGCACCGGCTGCGGCGCCGGCGTGGCGCTGAACGGCCAGGCGCATTCCGGCGGCAACGGCATCGCCGGCGAATGGGGCCACAATCCGCTGCCGTGGCAGGATGACGATGAGCTGCGTTACGCCCGCGAAGTGCCGTGCTACTGCGGCAAGCCGGGCTGCATCGAAACCTTTATTTCCGGCACCGGTTTCGCCACCGACTATGCGCGCCTGAGCGGCAACGCGCTGCAAGGGCACGAGATCATGGCGCTGAGCGAGCGGGGCGATGCGCTGGCGGAGCAGGCGATCGTTCGCTACGAAATGCGGCTGGCGAAAGCGTTGGCGCACGTGATCAACATTCTGGATCCGGACGTGGTGGTGCTCGGCGGCGGCATGAGCAACGTGGATCGCCTGTACCGCACGGTGCCTGAAAGGGTGAAAGGTTGGGTATTTGGCGGCGAGTGTGAAACGCCGATCCGCAAGGCGGTGCACGGCGACTCCAGCGGCGTACGCGGTGCGGCCTGGCTGTGGCCGCAACAGCAGCGCTAAGCGTTGCAACAAAGCGCGAGACTGCTCGCGCTTTAAACGACTCCCTGTACAAAAACTGTACGGCGCTTTATGCTTTAGCTAACTTAGCTAAGGAGGACGCGTATGGCAATTCAGGCCAATATGCACGAAGCCAAATCCAATCTGAGCCAGCTGGCGGACAGAGCCGCGGAGGGAGAAACCGTGATTATTGCAAAAGCAGGGAAGCCGTACGTACAGCTGGTCGCCATCCAGGGCGAAGCGCGCCGCCCCGGCGCCGCCAAGGGCAAGTTCACCGTGCCGGCGGATTTCAACGCGGGGGATGCGGCCATTGCGGCGCTGTTTGAGGGCGATGAATGAAGCGTCTGCTGCTGGATACCCACACATTGCTGTGGTGGCTGATTGATGACGCCTGCCTGGGCGCGAATGCCAAAAGGCAGATCGCCGATCCGGGCAATGCGGTGTACGTCAGCGCGGCCAGCATTTGGGAGATCTCGATCAAACAGGCGCTGGGCAAGCTGGCGCTGCCGGAAGACATCTTTGCGATCATCGAGGCCGAAGATTTTCTGGCGCTGCCGATGGACGCCTTTCACTGCCAACAGGCCGGGCAACTGCCGCCCTATCATCAGGATCCTTTCGATCGCATGCTGATCGCACAGGCGCAGGCCGAAGGGCTGACGCTGATCTCCGCCGACGCGGTGTTTCCGCAGTACGGCGTACGGGTGGCGGACGCCCGCCGTTAAGCCGGTTTTTCCTCGCTTTCGCTGCGCACCCGTTCGATATGAATGGTCAGGAACATCATCTCTTCCGTGGTGAGCTGATGCTGATAGTGCTTTTCGATGTGGCGGTTGATCTTGCCGGCGCAGGCGAATGACTCACGGTATTTCTCTTTCACCACCTGATACAGCGAGTCGTCGTCGCTGTCGACGTAGTTTTTCCCCAGCAGGCGCTGGGCGAAGAATTTCAAATGGGTGACGAAACGGTGGTAGCTCAGGGCTTCCTCGTTGTAATCAAAGCGGAAGTGGTATTTGACCAGGTTGAGGATCTCTTGCATCACGCGGGTGATGTGCAGCGTATTGTGCATCTCGTCGTTAAGCTGGGCGTTGACCAGGTGCAGGGCGATAAATCCGGCTTCGTCTTCCGGCAACGCGGTATCCAGCCGTTGGGCGATCAGGGCCAGCGCCTCCAGGCCGACGGCGAACTCGGCCGGATAGAGCTTTTTAATCTCCCACAGCAACGCATTTTTGATATCCAACCCTTCCGCATGGCGCTGCAGGGCGAAGTGGATATGATCGGTCAGCGTGATGTAGACGATGTTATGCAACTTGCCCGGCAGCCGTTCGCGGGCGAGGGTAATAATCCTGTCGGCGGTGGTGACGCAGGCCAGCGGGATCTCGGAGAGCAGCTCTTTATAGCGCTCGGCGATTTCGCCGCCGTTATGGGTGAACACCTTTTCGATCAGGCTTTCGTCCAGCGTGTCGCCGGGCTTCTTTTTAAAGCCGATTCCTTTTCCCATTACCACCGTCTCTTCCTGACGGTCGTCCAGCGTAATCACCACGTTATTATTGAGTATTTTAGCGATTTTCATGGTCTTTCCCGGTGTTTCAGCATCCTGAAAACGAAAAAACCTGACGCCCGGAAGCGATCCCGGGCGTCAGGTTTTGCCTGTATTTTATGTTTCTGTCCTGCGGCCTGAGCGGCGGAGGGGATACAGTAACAATCCTGTTATGCCTGCATAATAACCCGTGCTCGCCGCGGCTCAACGCTTTTCACCGCGGAGTGCCGCCGCGGTCACACTTCTGTGCCGCGCACGGCGGGATCATTCCAGCCTGAAGTGCGCCTCCAGCCGGCTGACGCCGAGCCCGTTGACCTTTTTCACTTTGATCTGCACCGGAATGCGCTCTTTCATCGCCTCGACGTGGCTGATCACGCCAATGGTTTTACCGGAAGCATTCAGGCTGTCCAGCGCGTCCAGCGCGGTATCGAGGGTTTCGGCGTCCAGCGTGCCGAAGCCTTCGTCGAGGAACAGCGAGTCGATGCTGGTTTTGTGGCTGACCAGATCGGACAACGCCAGCGCCAGCGCCAGGCTGACCAGGAAGCTCTCGCCGCCGGACAGGGTACGGGTATCGCGCAGCGCGTCGGCCTGCCAGGTGTCCACCACCTGCAGCTCCAGCGCGTCGCTGGTTTTGCGCTGCAGCAGGTAGCGCCCGTGCAGCCGGCCGAGCTGAAGGTTGGCCAGATAAACCAGATGATCGAGCGTCAGCCCCTGCGCGAAGCGGCGGAACTTGTCGCCTTCTTTCGAGCCGATCAGCTGGTTGAGGTAGCTCCAGTCGTCGTAGTCTTGCTGGCTGCGGGCGATTTGCTCGAACAGCGCCTGTTGATTGAGACGGCGGGCGGCGTCGCTTTCCAGCTGGTTGCGCAGCTCGCCCTGGCTCAGCTGCAGTGCCTTCAACTGCTGTGCCAGCTCGGCCAGCGATTGGGTGAGCGCGTCGAGATCCGCGTTGGCCTCATCCGTCCCTTCCGGGCGGTTCTGCCGATGCTGCTCCAGCGTTTGCGTTGCCTGAGCCAGCAGGGCCGCAGCCTCTACCTGCCGCTGCTGCAGCTGCTCTTTGCGCTGCTGCAATTCGCGGCGCAGGGCGTCGTCCAGGAGCGCGGCGGCGAAGGCAGTTTCATCGGCGAATTCGCTGTCGGCCAGCGCCTGCTGCCATTGCTGCTCCGCCTGCTGCAGCCGTTCCTGCATTTGGGTGTGCTGTTGTTGCAACCCGGCCTGCTGGCCGGCCAGGCGCTCGCGCAGTTCCTGCGCCTTTTGCCACTGCTCGGAGGCCTGCAAGCTGGCCTGTTCACAGGCGGTTTGTTTGGCGCGCAGCTGTTCCCGCACCTCGGCGACTCGCTGTTCGCCGAACAGCGCCAGCCGCTGCGCGCGCCGCTCGGCGAGGGTCTTCTCGCCTTCCTGCCAGCGTTGAAGCAGGTCTTGCTGCTGTTGCAGGCTGTCGGCGTGGGTTTTCTGCAGCAGCGTAAAGCGCTCTTCGAGCAGCGCCAGCTGTTGCTGCGCCTGCTGCTGCTGCGTTTGCAGAGCGGCGAGCGCGTCTTTTGCCTGTTGCACCGCCTGCGCCGCCTGTTCATGCTGCTGCAGCGCGTGCTGCCCGCGCCGCTCTTCGTCGTCGCAGCCGCTCAGCCAGGCGCTGAGTTGCTCGCCCTCCGCCAGGGTAAAGTCGAATGCCAGCGGCGCGCTGAGCTGCTGCCATTGCTGCTGTTGGGCAGCCAGCTGCTGCTCATCCTGCGCGATAGCCTGCTGCTGGCGTTGCTGCTGCTCTTGCAGGCCTTCACAGCGGGTGCGCAGCTCGGTGCCCTGGGTTTGCAGTTTCTCGGCGAGGGTGCGCATCTCAACCAAGCGTTGTTCCGTCGCCGAAGGCTGCACGGCCTGATATTGCTCCACCGCCGGATGGCTGGTGGAGCCGCACAGCGGGCAGGGTGCGCCGCTCTGCAACAGGGCGCGCTCCGCTTCCAGGCTGACGATGCGTTTTTCCAGCTCGTGGATCCGCTCCACTTCCTGCAGCTGCGCCTTGTGCTGTTTGAATTGCTGACGCGCGTTCTCCAGCTGGTGTTGCAGCCCGGCGAGCTGCGTTTGCCGCTCGGCGTGCTCTGCCTGTTGCCGGGCCAGACGCTCGCGAGTCTGACGGTAAAGGGAAGCGAGCGTGAATAACTGCTGGCGCGTCGGGCGCAGATCCGCCAGGGCGCTCAGGCGCTGGCGCAGCGGGGCCAGCGGGGTTTGCGCCTCCAGCGCCTGCTGCCGTTGCCGTTGAGCGGCCAGCGCTTCGGTCAGCGCGTTCAGCTGCCGCTGATGCTGTGCGGCCTGCGCCGTCAGCTGGCTGCGCTGGGCGGTGAGCTGCTCCAGTGCGGTCTGCTGCTGGGCGCACTGCTGCGTGGCGGCATCGCCGGCCTGTCGCCGCTCGGCCTGCGTCGACTGCAGTTGGGCGATCTGATGGTCGAGCGGGGCGACCTGGTCATCGATCAGCTGTTGCTGCTGCCGCATATGCTCGGCATGGGCTTGCTGCGCCAGACGGGCCTTTTCCACCGCCTGCTGCAGCGGCGCCAGCTGCGCCGAGTGTTGCTCCTGTTGCTGCGTCAGCTGGGCTGCCTGCTGTTGTATCGTCTGCAGCTCGGCGCGGCAGCGATCGCGTTCGCCGCGCAGCGGCCGCAATTTCTCGGCCGGTTCGCTCAGCGCCAGCCGCTGCAGCTGCGGGGCGGCCTCGGCCTGCTCGCGCTGGGCGGTTTCCAGCCGCCGTTGCCCCTCGTTTTGCTGTTGCTGGAGGCGCTGCCATTGCTGTAGCCAGCTCAGCGCCTGTTGCTGTTGCTGGGTTTGCTTGCCGAGAGCGCTTTCCTGCGCGCTCAGCGCCGTCAGCCGTTCAGTCAGGGAGTGGCGCTGTTCATCGTTCAGCAGCTCGATGCCGCTGGCGCGCTGGTGCAATGCATCCAGGTCGGTTTTGGCCTGCTTGTGGGATTCGAATACCTGTTCGGACAGCCGCCCGTAGATTTCGGTGCCGGTCAGCTCTTCCAACAGCTCGGCGCGATCGTTGGCGTCGGCGTTGAGGAACGCGGCGAACTGCCCCTGAGACAGCATCATCGATTTGGTGAAGCGGCCGAAGTCCAGCCCGGTGATGGCGGCGGTGATCTCCAGCTTATCGCGCACTTTATCTGCCAGGATCTTGCCGTCCTCGCGCCGCGCCAGTTCGACCTTCGGCGCCTGCAGATTGCCGTCCGGCGCGTTTTTGGCGCGGCGCTGGCTCCAGAAGGCGCGATAGCCGACGCCCTTGACCTCGAATTCGACCTCCGCCAGCGATTCGGCGGTGTGGCGGGTCATCAGTTCATTCTGGCTCGGCGTGACGTTGAGACGCGGCGTCTGGTGGTACAGCGCCAGGCAGATGGCGTCCAGCAGGGTGGTTTTGCCCGCGCCGGTCGGGCCGGTAATGGCGAACAGGCCGTTGCTGGCGAACGGCTCGGCGGTGAAGTCAATTTTCCACTCGCCCTGCAGCGAGTTGAGGTTTTTTAACCGCAGGCTGAGGATCTTCATGGGTGGGTCTCCTCAGGATTGTGCTGCACCGCATCGACCACCTGACGGAACAGTTGATGCATCCGCCGTTGGCGCGCTTCGGGCATGTCGGCCTCCTGCGCCAGGCGCCGTTCGAACACCTCGTTGACGCTCAGCTCGTTCAGCGTTTCCTTGTCCTGCTGCGCGATCGCCTGGCGGCGTTGCTCCTTGCTGCGCCGCAGCAGCACCACTTCCACCGGCAGTTCATCCGCCATCAGCTGGATACGGCGCTGGATATCGCTGAGGTAGTCCTGCGTCGCCACTTCGATATCCAGCCACACCGGCAGCTCGCCGGCATAGTCGGAAAATTGCTGCAGCTGCCGTTCGATCTCGGCCAGATCGCCTTTGATCAGCTGCATGGGCTGGAACTGCGGGATCGTTAACGCTTCTACCTGCTGCAGGGCACCGTCGGTGAAATCCACCAGGAAGACGCTTTTGGCTTTGCCCAGTTCATCGAAGCTGAGCGGAATCGGTGAGCCGCTATAGCGAATATGTTCCGACTTGGCGACGTTCTGCGCGCGGTGAATGTGGCCCAGCGCGATGTAATCGGCAGGGGGGAAGGCCTGCGCCGGGAAGGCGTCGAGGGTGCCGATATAGATGTCGCGCACCGAGTCGGAGGTGGTGACGCCGACGGTGGTCAGGTGGCCGGTGGCGACGATCGGCAGCGGCAGGCCCAACTGCTCGCGGCGTTCGCAGGCCGCCAGATACAGCGCCTGGTAATGTTCGGCAATGGCTTCCTGCAGCGCCTGCTGTTTCTGCGCGCCGGATTCGCCGGCGCGGCTGGTGAGCAGATCGCGCGGCCGCAGAAAAGGAATGGCGCACAGCACGGCGCCCGGCTGGCCGTCGCGCCGGTTAAGCACCACGATCTGCTGCTCAAGGGAGCCCTGCGCACTCGCGATCACCGTGGTGTTCAGGCAAGAGAGCAGTTCCCGCGATTCGTTCAGCGTCGCTACCGAGTCGTGGTTGCCGCCCAACACCACCAGTTGGCAGCCGGTGCGCTGCAGTTCCACCACGAAGCGGTTGTACAGCTCGCGGGCGTAGCTGGGCGGCGAGCCGGTATCGAACAGGTCCCCGGCGACGATCAGCGCATCCACCTGCTGCTGCTCGATCTGTTCGATCAGCCAGTTCAGAAAAGCCTGGTGCTCGGCGGCGCGGCTTTTGGTGAAAAAGTACTGGCCAAGATGCCAGTCAGAGGTGTGGATCAGGCGCATGACACTCCCGGATGCAAAGGTAATGGCGATGATTATAAAGGCCGCGGCGGCGCCTGTCCCGGCGCAATGGCGACGACTACGGAATGATTTTTCTTTGCACCGGGAAATAATCGCTATGCTTACTGCCTATAACAGCCGCTTTTTTTCATAAAAGTGTCACAAAACTGACGCATAATGGCGCCCGCAAAGTCGCTAACACATTGGCAGGATTGACGATGGCAAGACGCATACTGGTGGTGGAAGACGAAGCGCCGATCCGTGAGATGGTGTGCTTTGTGTTGGAACAGAATGGTTACCAACCGTTGGAAGCCGAGGATTATGACAGCGCCGTGACGCGCCTGTCTGAGCCGTTCCCTGATTTAGTGTTGCTCGACTGGATGTTGCCCGGCGGTTCCGGCATTCAGTTTATCAAACATATGAAGCGCGAAGCGCTGACCCGCGATATTCCGGTCATGATGCTGACCGCGCGCGGCGAAGAGGAAGACCGCGTGCGCGGCCTGGAAGTGGGGGCGGATGATTATATCACCAAGCCGTTCTCGCCCAAGGAGCTGGTGGCGCGCATCAAGGCGGTCATGCGCCGCATTTCACCGATGGCGGTGGAAGAAGTGATTGAAATGCAAGGGCTGAGCCTGGATCCGTCCTCCCACCGCGTGATGGCTAACGATCAGGCGCTGGACATGGGGCCGACCGAGTTCAAGCTGCTGCACTTCTTTATGACCCACCCGGAGCGGGTTTATAGCCGTGAGCAGTTGCTTAATCACGTCTGGGGCACTAACGTTTATGTGGAAGACCGTACCGTTGACGTGCATATCCGTCGGCTCCGCAAGGCGTTAGAAACCAGTGGGCATGATAAAATGGTTCAAACCGTTCGGGGCACCGGCTACCGGTTCTCAACGCGCTACTGATCGCGCCGCGCTGGAGAATATGCCGTGTTAGAACGTCTGTCGTGGAAGAGGCTGGCTCTGGAGCTGGCTCTTTTTTGTCTGCCCGCCTTACTGCTGGGGCTGATTTTCGGTTATCTGCCCTGGTTCCTGCTGGCCTCCGCGCTGGCTGCGCTGGTGTGGAATTTCTACAACCAGCTCAAACTCTCCCATTGGCTGTGGATCGACCGCAGCATGACGCCGCCGCCCGGCCGCTGGAGCTGGGAGCCGCTGTTCTATGGCCTGTATCAGATGCAGCAGCGCAATCGCCGCCGCCGGCGCGAGCTGGCGCTGCTGATCAAGCGCTTTCGCAGCGGGGCCGAATCGCTGCCTGATGCGGTGGTGATGACCACCGTCGAAGGCAATATCTTCTGGTGTAATGGGCTGGCGCAGCATCTGCTCGGCTTCCGCTGGCCGGAAGACAACGGCCAGCACATCCTCAACCTGCTGCGCTATCCGGAATTCAGCCACTACCTGCAACAGCAGGAGTTCTCGCGCCCGCTGACGCTGCAGCTGAACAACGAACACTACGTCGAATTCCGCGTAATGCCTTACTCCGAAGGGCAGCTGCTGATGGTGGCGCGCGACGTCACCCAGATGCGCCAGCTGGAGGGCGCGCGGCGCAACTTCTTCGCCAACGTCAGCCATGAGCTGCGCACGCCGCTGACGGTGCTGCAGGGCTACCTGGAGATGATGGGCGATGAAGAGCAGGACGGCTCGCTGCGCAGCAAGGCACTCAGCACCATGCAAGAGCAGACCCGTCGGATGGACGGGTTGGTCAAGCAGCTGCTGACGCTGTCGCGCATTGAGGCGGCGCCCAATGTCGACATGAACGAGCGGGTGGATATCCCGCTGATGCTGCGGGTGTTGCAGCGCGAGGCGCAGTCGCTGAGCGGCGGCAATCACGAGATCACCTTCCGGGTTAACGAACAGCTCAACGTGTTCGGTAATGAAGACCAGTTGCGCAGCGCGGTGTCTAACCTGGTGTACAACGCGGTCAACCACACGCCGAAGGGCACCCATATCGAAGTGAGCTGGCAGCAGACGGCGCACGGCGCGCAGTTCCAGGTCAGCGACAACGGGCCGGGCATCGCCGCCGAACACCTTCCGCGCCTGACCGAGCGTTTTTACCGCGTCGACAAGGCCCGTTCGCGCCAAACCGGCGGCAGCGGGCTGGGGCTGGCGATCGTCAAACACGCGCTCAGCCATCACGACGCGCGGCTGGAGATCCTCAGCGAGCCGGGGATCGGCACGCGCTTTATCTTTACCTTACCCAACCGGTTGATTGTTCCCGCCGCTTTATCAGAGAATGCGGTGAAAAATTAACGCGAGACACCGGTATGACCCGAATAACCCGAGGGCTGTTGCTTTGCCTGGCGCTGCTGGCCGGACGCGGCGCGCTGGCGCAGCCCGATGGCATGTTGGCGGGCAACCTGTCCAGCGTCGGCTCCGACACCCTGGCGAATCTGATGGCGTTGTGGGCGCAGGATTTCAGCCGGCATTACCCCAACGTTAACCTGCAGATCCAGGCCGCCGGCTCGTCGACCGCGCCGACCGCGTTGGCGGCGGGCGCCGCGCAGCTG
Organism: Serratia sp. CC22-02; assembly: GCF_900182895.1. Taxonomy (NCBI): domain Bacteria; kingdom Pseudomonadati; phylum Pseudomonadota; class Gammaproteobacteria; order Enterobacterales; family Yersiniaceae; genus Serratia; species Serratia sp. CC22-02. The sequence continues at coordinate 138,439 of NZ_FXUD01000002.1, forward strand.
GGCCCGATGAGCCGGCCGATGAAGGCGGCTGAGGTTTCGGCGTTCGAACACCGTTACGGCTATGCGCCGCTGGCGGTGCCGGTGGCGGTGGATGCGCTGGTGGTGTTGGTGCATCAGGACAACCCGCTGCGCGGCCTCAATCTGCAGCAGCTCGATCGCATTTTCTCCGCCACCCGGCGCTGCGGTGAGAGCAAACCGCTGACGCGCTGGGGCGAGCTGGGGCTCAGCGGCGATTGGGCGACGCGCTCGCTGCAGCGCTTCGGCCGCAACTCGGCTTCGGGCACCTACGGCTATTTCAAACTGCGCGCGCTGTGCGGCGGCGATTTTATGCCGCGCGTCAATGAGCTGCCCGGCTCGGCCTCGGTGGTGCAGGCGGTGGCCGGTTCGCTCAACGGCATCGGCTATGCCAGCATCGGCTTTCGCGCCAGCGGCGTGCGGCTGCTGCCGTTGGCGGAGTCGGGAGAGGACTATGTCGCACCTACCGCCGCCAACGTGCGCAACGATCGCTACCCGCTGTCGCGCTATCTCTATATCTATATCAACAAAGCCCCCAATCAACCGCTCGAGCCGCTGACCGCCGCGTTCCTCGACCGCGTGCTGTCGACCGCAGGGCAGAGCCTGGTCAATCACGACGGCTATCTGCCGCTGCCGCCGGCCGCCCTGCAGAAGACCCGCCAGGCGCTCGGCTTGCAGCCGCTCGCGTCGGCTACGGTGCAATAAGCGGCAAAAAGCGGCGTAATTTTCGCCTTTTTTCACGGCCAAACGGAGCTTATGCCACGCGAAAACCGGGCATTTATTGGCGTTTTCGCGCGGTAAAGTGATATATGCTTCACGTTTCGTGAATCTGTTGTTCAAAAATGATACAAATCATGTAGTGTATATTTATTGATAGCCAATATGATCGACTGGTGGCAAAAGTTTATATGGTCGATAGCTCTGCTTTTCGCCGTGCGCCTTGCCTTGAAGCGCTATAAACGTTTACCTTAGCCTTCGTTGTCGGATTAAACCTCCATTTTTATAACTCCTAAAATTTTGCCCATCTTCATGAGCGGCCACTTTCGAATAGGGACATAAACGCCGGATCTATTGCGTTTAGGGTGCTTATTTGGCGCTGCAACGATCGGGCATGCCGGCAACCGGGTGGGGCGTCACGCCACCACGCTATCGGACACTATTTTTCATTTGAACAGGCAACACGACATCGTATGAGTCATCGTTTAACGTCAAAAGATATCCTGGCACTGGGCTTTATGACCTTTGCCTTATTCGTCGGGGCCGGGAACATCATCTTCCCGCCGATGGTCGGCTTGCAGTCCGGTGAACACGTCTGGACCGCGGCGCTGGGCTTCCTGATCACCGCCGTCGGTCTGCCGGTCATCACCGTCATCGCGCTGGCGCGCGTCGGCGGCGGCATCGACGCCCTCAGCTCACCGATCGGCCGTGGCGCCGGCCTGCTGCTGGCGACCGTCTGCTACCTGGCCGTCGGTCCGCTGTTCGCCACGCCGCGTACCGCCACCGTGTCCTTTGAAGTGGGTATCGCCCCGCTGACCGGCGACGGCGCCATGCCGCTGTTCATCTACAGCCTGGTGTACTTCGCGCTGGTGATCGGCATCTCCCTGTATCCGGGCCGCTTGCTCGACACCGTCGGCCACGTGCTGGCACCGCTGAAGATTGTGGCGCTGGCCGTATTGGGCATCGCCGCGCTGCTGTGGCCTGCCGGCGCGCCGATTCCGGCGACGGCGGCTTACCAGAGCGTGCCTTTCTCCTCCGGCTTCGTTAACGGCTATCTGACCATGGATACGCTGGGTGCGCTGGTATTCGGCATCGTTATCGTCAACGCGGCGCGCTCGCGCGGCGTGAAAGACGCCGGTCTGTTGACCCGTTACACCATTCTGGCCGGTTTGATCGCCGGCGTGGGCCTGACGCTGGTTTACCTGAGCCTGTTCAAGCTGGGCTCCGGCAGCGGCGCGCTGGTGCCTGACGCCACCAACGGTGCGGTGATCCTGCACGCTTACGTTCAGAACACCTTCGGCGGCCTGGGCAGCTTCTTCCTGGCGGCGCTGATCTTCATCGCCTGTATGGTGACCGCAGTCGGCCTGACCTGCGCCTGCGCCGAGTTCTTCGCGCAATACCTGCCGTTCTCGTACAAGACGCTGGTATTTATCCTGGGCCTGTTCTCGATGGTGGTGTCCAACCTCGGCCTGAGCCACCTGATCCAGATCTCCATTCCGGTGCTGACCGCGATTTATCCGCCGTGCATCGTGCTGGTGGTGCTGAGCTTCACCCTGCGTTGGTGGCACAGCGCGCCGCGCATCATCGCGCCGGTGATGCTTGTCAGCCTGTTGTTTGGTATCCTTGACGCGGTGAAAGCCTCCAGTTTCCAGCAGCTGCTGCCGGCCTGGACCACTCACCTGCCGCTGGCGGAGCAGGGGTTGGCATGGTTGCCGCCTTCGCTGCTGATGCTGGTGCTGGTCGCGATTTATGATCGGGTGTGCACGCGTTCCCAAGTGACCGCGCACTGATAATTCCCCGGCTTAATCCAGGGCCACGGACATGTCCGTGGCTTTTTTACGTTTAAAACTATGGGTCATCTTCATGCAACAACAGTCACCCACCACTGCCCCCGACAATAAGCTGAAACGCGGCCTCAGTACGCGTCATATCCGCTTTATGGCGCTGGGATCGGCCATCGGCACCGGGTTGTTCTACGGCTCGGCGGACGCCATCAAAATGGCCGGCCCGAGCGTGCTGCTGGCTTACCTGATCGGCGGCATCGTGGCCTTTATCATCATGCGCGCCCTGGGGGAGATGTCGGTCAACAACCCGCAGGCCAGCTCGTTTTCCCGCTACGCGCAGGACTACCTCGGCCCGATGGCGGGTTACATCACCGGCTGGACCTACTGCTTTGAAATCCTGATCGTCGCCATCGCCGACGTGACCGCCTTCGGCATCTATATGGGGGTCTGGTTCCCGGAAGTGCCGCACTGGATCTGGGTGCTGAGCGTGGTGCTGATCATCGGCGCCATAAACCTGATGAGCGTCAAGGTATTCGGTGAGCTGGAGTTCTGGTTCTCGTTCTTCAAGGTCGCCACCATCATCATCATGATCGCGGCCGGCATCGGCATCATCATCTGGGGCATCGGCAATGGCGGGCAACCGACCGGCATTCATAACCTGTGGTCGAACGGCGGTTTCTTCAGCAACGGCTTTATCGGCATGATCCTGTCGCTGCAGCTGGTGATGTTCGCTTACGGCGGCATTGAAATCATCGGCATCACCGCCGGCGAAGCCAAAGATCCGAAAAAATCGATTCCCAAAGCCATCAACTCGGTGCCGTGGCGCATTCTGGTGTTCTACGTCGGCACGCTGTTCGTCATTATGTCTATCTACCCGTGGAACCAGGTGGGCACCAACGGCAGCCCGTTCGTGCTGACCTTCCAGCATATGGGCATCACCGTGGCGGCGGGCATTCTCAACTTCGTGGTGATCACCGCTTCGCTGTCGGCGATCAACAGCGACGTGTTCGGCGTTGGCCGCATGCTGCACGGCATGGCCGAGCAGGGCCACGCGCCGAAGATGTTCAGCAAGGTGTCGAAACGCGGCATTCCCTGGGTGACGGTGGTGGTGATGATGCTGGCGCTGCTGCTGGCGGTATATCTCAACTACATCATGCCGGAGAGCGTGTTCCTGGTGATCGCGTCCCTGGCGACCTTCGCCACCGTGTGGGTGTGGATCATGATCCTGTTCTCCCAAATCGCCTTCCGCCGCAGCCTGAGCAAAGAGCAGGTGAAGCAGCTGGCGTTCCCGCTGCGCGGTGGGGTGTTCACCTCGGTGGTGGCGATCGTGTTCCTGGTGTTCATCATCGGCCTGATCGGCTACTTCCCGACCACGCGCGTCTCGCTGTACGCCGGCCTGGTCTGGGTGGTATTGCTGCTGGCGGGATACTGGTTCAAGGTCAACCATCAGAAAAAACGCGCGCCGCTGGCGACGCAGCAAGACTAAATGGAAAAACACCGGCTAAGGCCGGTGTTTTTTTAGCGTTTGTCTTCCACTTCATCCTCCCCGGCGGCGCGCGCTTCGATACGCATGTCGCCGCCGTTAAGGCGTTCTTCCTCTTCCTCGCCGGCGCAGCGCGCCAGCACTTCGCGAATGTCCTGCATATTGCTGCTGAGGACGCTCAGCGAAGGTTGCAGATTGCGGGGCATGCGGCTTTCGTCCAGCGAAGCGCTGTGCAGGCAGCCGATAAACAGCAGGGTGGCCATCAGGGTAAACAGCCGATGACGTAACCGTTTCAGCAAGGGCTTTCCCTCTCGGTGGTGAAGGTGATGGCGCATTAACGCCGTTTTCGCCGGGGAAAAGAAGGGGATGGAGATATCTGCTGGCAATTGAAAGAACATCATTACCAGCAGACACAGTTACGTCAGCCGACGTCAGGAAGCGTTCGCGTTTTGTAGCAGCATGCCGCGCAGGTCATTGCCGGTTGGCGTTTGATGCACGCGCAGGCCGAACTCGTCGATCACCGCCAGAATATGGTCGAAAATATCCGCCTGAATGCTTTCATACTCCGCCCAGACCGTGGTGTTGGTGAAGGCGTAGATTTCCAGCGGCAGGCCTTCCGGCGTCGGCGCCAGCTGGCGCACCATCAGCGTCATGTTCTGGTGAATGCGCGGGTGAGCGCGCAGATAGGCTTCCAGATAGGCGCGCAGCGTGCCGAGGTTGGTCAGGCGGCGGCCGTTGAGCGGCGAGGCTAGATCGACGGCGATCTCCTGGTTATGCTGGCTCAGCTCCTGGGTCTTGACGTTCAGGTAGCTGTGCAGCAGCGGGTTGCGCTGCAGGCGGCGCTGTTCCTCTTCCGACAGGAAGTGCACGCTGCCGGTGTCGATATTCAGGCTGCGTTTGATGCGACGCCCGCCGGATTCCGACATCGACCGCCAGTTTTTGAACGAGTCGGAGATCAGCGCGTAGGTGGGAATGGTGGTGACGGTGTTGTCCCAGTTACGCACTTTGACCGTGGTCAGGCCGATGTCGGTGACCGCACCGTCAGCGCCGTATTTCGGCATTTCCAGCCAGTCGCCGATCTTCAGCATATCGTTGGCGGAGAGCTGAATGCCGGCCACCAGCCCGAGGATCGGATCCTTGAACACCAACATCAAGACCGCGGTCATGGCACCCAGGCCGCTGAGCAGCAGCAGCGGCGATTTGCCCATCAGCAACGAAACGATCATGATGCCGATCAGGATCGCCGCCACCAGTTTCAGGCCCTGGAAAATGCCGCGCAGCGGCAGCTGATTGGAGATCGGGCTTTGGCGCAGCAGCGCCAGCAGCGTATCCAGCAGCGAGAACAGCGACAGCAGGGTGAAGGCGAGGATCCACACCTGAGCGGCGGTGACGATCACCGCCTGGGTCTGGCTGCCGCTCTGCAACCACAGCGTCGCCTGGATGCTGATGATCACCCCTTGCAGCAGCAGCGCCACGCGCTGGAACAGTTTGTATTGGGTGATGGCCTGTTGCCAGACGCGCTGCGATTGCTGGCCACGGCGCTGAAGGGCGGCCAGCACCACCCGGTGCAGCACCAGGTGGATCGCGACCGAGATCAGGACAATCAACCCCAATACCATCAACAGCGACATCACTCCGCCGAATTCCAAACCAAACTGTTCCAGCCAGCGCGTTATCTGTTGTTGCATTACCGCTCCTTAAAAAATGCGCAAAAAATATCCTGTAAACTTAAAACGCGTTAGCCTAAGGGGTAACGTGCAGGATTTGTGCCTGTTTACCTTTTTTTACATCGGGTTAGCGTTATTTTTCGGTCTCCGCCCCCCGGCTCATCCCCGGGTTTTGCGGCCAGAGAGGAGGGGGAGTTGCACTTAACGTGGCATTGTTCGCTTCTTGAAGAACGCCGTCGATTTCGTTTGGTACAGCAGGAGAAACAGTATGCTTAACGCCTGGCATCAACCGGTCCCGCCTTTTGTGGTGAAGCAAGGGCAACGTTTGGATATCACGCTGTGGTTACAGGGGGATGAACTGCCGGAACGGGTGTTTTTGCGCGCCGAACCGGACAACGAAGAGTGGCTGCTGGTGATGAAAGCGCAGCGCCACGAGGGAATGCGGCGCTACCAGGCCAGCCTGACGCTGAATGAGGGCGAGCCGACGCGGCGTTACTGCTTCAAGCTGCTGTGGGCCGATCGCCAGCAGTGGTTCGGCCCGCAGGGCTGGTCGCCAACGCCGCCGGGCCAGCTGGCGCAGTTCGCCGTCGACGAGCCCGACCATGGCCCCGAGTGGGTGGCGGATCAGCTGTTCTACCAGATTTTCCCCGATCGCTTCGCCAGCAGCGGCGGCGAGCACGGCATCCAAAGCGGCAGCTACCGCCATCACGCGGCCGGCGCCGAGGTGATTCGGCGTGACTGGCAGCACCCGTTGGAGGATCGCCACGCCGCCTCGACCTTTTACGGCGGCGATCTGGACGGCATCAGCGCCAAACTGCCGTATTTGCAGCAGTTGGGCGTGACGGCGCTGTATCTGAACCCGATTTTTACCGCGCCGAGCGTGCATAAGTACGATACCGAGGACTATTACCAGGTCGATCCGCACTTTGGCGGCAACGCGGCGCTGCAGCGTTTGCGAGTGAGCACTCACAAGGTGGGCATGAAACTGGTGCTGGACGGGGTATTCAACCACACCGGCGACTCGCATCCGTGGTTCGACCGCCATCGCCAGGGCGAAAACGGCGCCTGTCACCACCCTGATTCACCGTATCGCGGCTGGTTCAACTTTTACCCGGACGGCCGCGCGCTCGACTGGAAGGGCAACGCCAGCCTGCCGAAGCTCAACTTCGCCGAGCCGCAAGTGGCGGAAGCGATCTATCGCGGAGAAGGCAGCGTGGTGCGCCACTGGCTGCGCCCGCCGTACAGCATCGACGGTTGGCGGCTGGACGTGGTGCACATGCTGGGGGAGAACGGCGGCGCCACCGGCAACCTGCATCACCTGGCTGGCATCTATCAGGCGGTGAAGCAGGAGAACCCTCAGGCCTACGTCTTGGGCGAGCACTTCGGCGACGCGCGCCGCTGGTTGCACGCCGGCGTGGAGGATGCGGCGATGAACTACATGGGGTTCGCGCTGCCGGTGCGGGCATTTTTGGCGGGGCTGGACGTGGCCTATCACCCGGTGCGGCTGGACGCCGCCGGGTGCGCGCAGTGGATGGACGGTTACCGCGCCGGGCTGCCGCACGGCCGCCAGCTGATCCAGTTCAACCAGTTGGACAGCCACGATACCGCGCGTTTTCTCACGCTGTTGCAGGGGAACGCGGCGCGCATGCAAATGGCGGCGGTGTGGTTGCTGAGCTGGATTGGCGTGCCTTGTCTCTACTACGGCGATGAGATTGGTCTGGACGGCGGCAACGATCCGTTCTGCCGCAAGCCGTTCCCGTGGGACGTCGGCGACTGGGACCGGCCGCTGTTGGCGCTGTTCCAGCGCATGGCGGCGCTGCGTAAACAGAGCGTGGCATTGCGTCGCGGCGGCTGTCAGGTGCTGTATGCCAGCGGAGAAACGCTGGTGTTTGTGCGCCTGTATCAGCAGGAGCAGGTGCTGGTGGCGCTGCAGCGCAACGGCAGCGGCCAGGCGCAGCTGCCGCACAACCCGCTGTTGGCGCGCGGCCCGTGGCGGCGTGTGGAAGGGCGGGGAGAGTTGAGCGAAACGGCAGGCGGGCTGCGCCTGCAGCTGGCGGAAGAGTCGGCCACCGTGTGGCGCTGCGAAGGCTAAAGCAACTGCGGGGGCCAAAGGGCCCCCGCGATAAAAGTGAGTAGGCGTTTACATCAGTAACCGACCGCAGAACCTGCCGGGCGACGCACGTCGTTGGCGCCGTACAGATAGCCTTCGCGCACCTTGCCGGAAACCGCCGAGTCGTTGCCGGAGTTGGCCGGGCTGACGCCCGCCGCGCCCGGCAAACCGACCAGAATCAGTTCGGCGGCGCCCCACGGCGTTTGCTCGACCATCTTATAGCCCATGCCGCTCAGCAGCTTCAGCGTATCGGCGGAAACGCCGCGCTGTTCGTAGTACACCTCATCCGGCAACCATTGGTGATGGATGCGCGGTGCGTCCACCGCTTCCTGCGGCGCCATGCCGTGGTCGATCACGTTCAACGCGGTCTGCAGGGTGATGGTGATGATGCGCGAACCGCCCGGTGAGCCCAGTACCATAAAGATCTTGTTGTCCTTGGTCACCAGAGTCGGGCTCATCGACGATAGTGGGCGCTTACCGGGGGCAATGCTGTTGGCTGTGCCCTGCACCAGTCCGTACAGGTTTTTCTCGCCCACTTTAACCGTAAAGTCGTCCATCTCGTCGTTGAGGAAGAAGCCGGTGCCCGGTGCGATCACCACGGCGCCGAAGCGGCCGTTGACGGTATAGGTGGTGGAGACGGCGTTGCCATCGTGATCGACGATCGAATAGTGGGTGGTTTCCGGTTTTTCATGCGGTTCCATGCCGGGCTGCACGTTTTCCGACGGCGTGGCCTTGTCCGCGACGATTTTCTTGCGGATCTGCTCGGCGTAGCTCTTGCTCACCAGCCGGTCGATCGGGTTCTTGATGAATTCCGGGTCGCCGAGGTAGGTGTTGCGGTCCATGTAGGCATGACGCATCGCTTCGGTCATGGTGTGAATGGCCGCCGCCGAGTTGAAGCCCATGCTTTTCAGGTCGTAGCCTTCCACCACGTTGAGGATTTCGCACAGTGTCACGCCGCCGGAGCTGGGAGGCGGCGCCGACACGAACTTGTAGCCGCGATAGCTGCAGGTAATCGGCGGCGTTTCGGTGACCTTGTAATTGGCGAAGTCGGCGGCGGTCAAGATGCCGCCGCTCTGTTTGGCCGCCGCCTCCACCGCCTGCGGGATCTTGCCTTTATAGAAGGCGTCGGTTCCTCCTTTGGCGATGGCTTCCAGCGTATTGGCCAGATCGGTTTGCACCAGCTTGTCCCCCGGCTGCAGCGGGCTGCCGTCCGGGCGCAGGAAGATTTTGGCCGACTCGTGATCCTGTTTGAAGCGTGCGACGGTGGTGTCGAGGATATCGGTATCGGCGCGGGTCAGCACAAAGCCTTCGCGCGCCAGCCTGATAGCCGGCGCCAGCACCTGTTCGCGGCTCAGCTTGCCGTACTTCTCACGCGCGGTTTCCATCCCCAGCACGGTGCCCGGCACGCCCGCCGCCAGATAGCCGTACAGGCTGGCGTCTTTCTTTACCTTGCCGTCGGCATCCAGATACATGTTGGCGCTGGCCGCCGCCGGCGCGGTTTCACGGAAGTTGATGAAGGTGTCGGTGCCGTCCGCCAGGTGGACGGTCATAAAGCCGCCGCCGCCGATGTTGCCGCAGCAGGGGTTAACCACCGCCTGCGCATAGCCCACCGCCACGGCGGCGTCGATGGCGTTGCCACCCATCTTCAGGATATCCACGCCGACCTGCGAGGCCAGGTGTTGCGAGGTGACCACCATGCCGTTTTTGGCTTCCACCGCCGGGTTGGATGCCGCATACAGGCTGCCGCTGACCAGCAGCGCCGCCATGGTCAGGGGTTTGCTCCATTTCTGTAAAAACATAGTTATTCCTACCCTGTCAGTTTTTTATTGTGTTGTGTTTGCTTGCCGCTGTTCACTTGCAAAGCGCGAGCCAGCGTTATTGATAGTAGCCGCAGATGGGCGTGCGCGCGGCGAGCAGGGTGGGAAATGTGAGCGGAAACAGGGAAATAAAGCACTGAAGGTGGGCGGTCTGCCCCATAAAGGGGCATAAAAAAACCGGCCGCGTGGGCCGGTTGATTCACTATCAGGCTGAAATTACAGCTTGGCAGCGTTTTCAGACAGGTATTTTGCAACGCCGTCTGGGGAAGCGCCCATACCTGCTTTGCCTTTTTCCCACTGAGCCGGGCACACTTCACCGTGCTCTTCGTGGAATTGCAGCGCGTCAACGGTACGGATCATTTCGTCGATGTTACGGCCGATTGGCAGGTCGTTAACAACCTGAGCACGCACGATGCCGTCTTTGTCGATCAGGAAGGAGCCGCGCAGCGCAACGCCGGCTTCCGGGTGTTCGATGCCGTAAGCTTTCTGGATTTCACGCTTGATGTCAGCAACCATTGCGTATTTCACTTCACCGATGCCGCCTTTGTCGACAGGGGTTTTACGCCATGCGTTGTGGACGAACTCTGAGTCGAAGGAAACGCCAACCACTTCAACGCCACGCTTCTGGAACTCTTCATAGCGGTGATCGAAAGCGATCAGCTCGGAAGGGCATACGAAGGTGAAGTCCATTGGCCAGAAGAACAGCACGGCCGGTTTGCCGTTCAGGTGCTTCTTCAGGTTGAAGTTTTCAACGATTTCGCCGCTACCCAGTACGGCAGCTGCAGTGAAGTCAGGGGCTTGACGAGTTACCAGGACCATAATTACTCCTGTAATAGGTGTTAAAGGGTGGATGTAAAAACAAGGGCCAGTATAGGGGCCGCGACTTGGTGAATAAAGGGTAAAAGACCAATCGATGAGATAGCTTTCACCTATCAAAGTCGTTGATATAATTTAGCGAGCTTTAAAAATAACCTTTTCCCACAAAAGGGCAAGCGGCAAAACGTAAATTCTTGCAAGGCGTTGCAATTTCAATGGCTTGGGCTTGACCTCAGAGCGCTTTGTCCTTCGCCTGCCGCATCATTTGCGGGTAAAACTGCCAGAACTGTGTTTCAAGCTGATGATAATGTTGCTCGACGTCGGCGAACGAGCCGCCCAGCGCATCGAGGCGCGGGCGGCGGCTGGCCATGCCCTGCAGCACCCGGGCGATGAACGGCAATTCGGCGTAGCGCTCCAGCCAGCGTTCCGGCCACAGGTAGCCGTTCAGGTTTTGAAAGCGCGGCGGCGTGAGCGGGAGAAAAGGTTCGATCTGGCTGCGGGCTTCCTGGGTAAACTGGTGCAGGTCGCGCGAAGGCTCCAGCTGCTGCCAGTGGCGCGCCAGAAAATGGTCCCACACCACGTCGAGGGTGATCGGCGCCACGCGGCGGTAGGGGGCGCTGAAATAGTCGCGGCTGGCTTTGACCTGCGGCAGGCTGTCGGTCAGCACGTCGACGCGGCGGTGCATCATGATGCCGGCCACCACGTCGGGCTGGTAGTCGGCGGCGGGGTTGCCGCGCACGAAATCGGCCAGCAGGTTGCCCAGCAGCGAGCTGTCCGCCAGCATGGCCAGGTGAAGATGAGCGAGAAAATTCATCCCTCAACTATACCCGAAGTCAGGCAAATCCTCCTTATTTCTTGCCGCTGACCGCCCCCGGCTTTAGACTAGGCCGCCTGTTTTTTACCAACCAGCCCTAAATTGAAGAAGTGAATACCCATGCGCGTCGCTGATTTTTCGTTTGAACTTCCCGAATCCCTGATTGCCCACTATCCCCAGGCCGAACGCAGCGCATGCCGCCTGCTGCAGCTGGACGGGCCGAGCGGGGCGCTGACGCACGGCGTATTCACCGAACTGCTGGATAAGCTGGAAGCCGGCGACCTGCTGGTGTTCAACAATACCCGCGTGATCCCGGCGCGCATGTTCGGCCGCAAGGTCAGTGGCGGCAAGATTGAAGTGCTGGTGGAGCGCGTGCTGGACGACCATCGCGTGCTGGCGCACGTGCGCGCGTCGAAAGCGCCGAAGCCGGGCGCCGAGCTGCTGTTGGGGGATGACGAGAGCATCGCCGCCACCATGGTAGCGCGCCACGAGACGCTGTTCGAGCTGCGCTTCAACGACGAGCGCGACGTGTTCACTATCCTCAACGCCGCCGGCCACATGCCGCTGCCGCCTTATATCGCCCGCCCGGATGAAGACGCGGACCGCGAGCTGTATCAGACGGTCTACAGCGAGAAACCCGGCGCGGTCGCCGCGCCGACCGCCGGCCTGCACTTCGACGAGCCGCTGCTGGCGGCGCTGCGCGCCAAGGGCGTGGAAATGGCGTTCGTGACGCTGCACGTCGGCGCCGGCACCTTCCAGCCGGTGCGCGTGGAAACCATCGAAGATCACGTGATGCACGCCGAATACGCCGAAGTGCCGCAGGACGTGGTCGATGCGGTGCTGGCCTGCAAGGCGCGCGGCAAACGCGTCGTGGCGGTGGGCACCACCTCTGTGCGCTCGCTGGAAAGCGCCGCGGCGGCCAGCAAAGAGGCGCTGATTGCGCCGTTCTTCGGCGATACCAGCATCTTTATCTATCCAGGCTATCACTATCAGGTGATCGACGCGCTGGTGACCAATTTCCACCTGCCGGAATCGACCCTGATCATGCTGGTGTCGGCCTTCGCCGGCTATAAAAATACCATGAACGCCTATCAGCAGGCGGTGGCCGAGCAGTATCGCTTTTTCAGCTACGGCGATGCGATGTTCATCAGCCGTAACCCGCAGGCGGAAAACGAGTCCGTCGGCGGTTAATTTCCCGGGCTGTGCCCACGGCGCGGCCCCGTTTCAACGACATCAGACTGTTTCTCTGATGCTGGAGGCTTTGTGAAGTACGAATTACAAACTACCGATGGCCGCGCGCGTCGCGGCCGCCTGATCTTCGACCGCGGCGTGGTGGAAACCCCGGCCTTTATGCCGGTCGGTACCTACGGTACGGTCAAGGGCATGACGCCGGAAGAAGTGAAAGAGACCGGCGCACAGATCCTGCTGGGCAACACCTTCCACCTGTGGCTGCGCCCGGGCCAGGAGATCATGAAACTGCACGGCGATCTGCACGACTTCATGCAGTGGCATGGGCCGATCCTTACCGATTCCGGCGGTTTTCAGGTATTCAGCCTGGGTGCGATGCGGAAGATCAAAGAGGAAGGCGTGTACTTCCGCAACCCGATCAACGGCGACAAGGTGTTCCTGAGCCCGGAAAAATCGATGGAAATCCAGTATGACCTGGGTTCCGACATCGTGATGATCTTCGACGAATGTACGCCGTACCCGGCCGACTGGGACTACGCCAAGCGTTCGATGGAAATGTCGCTGCGCTGGGCGGAGCGCAGCCGCAAGCGTTTCGACGAGCTGGAAAATAAAAATGCGCTGTTCGGCATCATTCAGGGCGGTGTTTACGAAGATTTACGTGATGTTTCCGTCAAAGGGCTGGTGGATATCGGCTTTGACGGGTACGCTGTGGGCGGCTTGGCTGTAGGCGAGCCGAAAGAGGATATGCATCGCATTCTTGAACACGTTTGCCCGCAAATTCCGGAAGATAAGCCACGCTATTTGATGGGCGTCGGCAAGCCGGAAGATTTGGTGGAAGGCGTGCGTCGCGGCATCGACATGTTCGACTGCGTCATGCCGACCCGCAACGCCCGCAACGGCCATCTGTTCGTGACTGACGGTGTGGTAAAAATCCGTAATGCCAAGCACAAGGATGATACTTCTCCGCTGGATAAGGACTGTGATTGCTACACGTGTCGCCATTACAGCCGCGCCTACTTGCACCATCTCGACCGTTGCAACGAAATATTGGGTGCTCGACTGAACACGATTCATAACCTGCGTCACTACCAGCGCCTCATGGCGGGTTTACGCCAGGCTATCGAAGAGGGTAAATTAGAGCAGTTTGTTGCGGATTTCTATGGTCGGATCGGCAAGCCGATTCCGCCTTTAAACGCTTGATCTAATAATTGATAACTTAATGAGGGAATTTCAATGAGCTTTTTCATTTCTGACGCCGTCGCATCCGCAGGGGCCCCGGCTCAGGGAAGCCCGTACTCTCTGATCATTATGCTGGTGGTGTTCGGCCTGATCTTCTACTTCATGATCCTGCGCCCACAGCAGAAGCGCGCTAAAGATCACAAGAAGCTGATGGACTCCATCGGTAAAGGCGACGAAGTGCTGACCACCGGCGGCCTGATCGGTCGCGTGACCAAAGTGGCCGACACTGGCATCATCGCCATCGCGCTGAACGACACCACGGAAGTGATGATCAAGCGTGACTTCGTGGCGGCCGTTCTGCCGAAAGGTACCATGAAGGCCCTGTAATCTTTTTTCCCGAAGGGAATTGCCGTGCTAAACCGTTATCCTTTGTGGAAGTATCTGATGTTGATCGTCGTGATCCTCGTCGGTCTGCTTTATGCGCTTCCCAACATCTACGGTGAGGATCCGGCCGTACAAATCACTGGCGCGCGCGGCGTCGCCGCCAGTGAAACTACGCTGGACCAGGTCCGTACCGTATTAGAAAAAGACAACATCGCGAGCAAGTCGATTGCGCTGGAAAATGGCGCCATCCTGGCTCGCTTTAAAGATCCTGACGTTCAGCTGCGCGCCCGCGAAGCGCTGGTGACCGAGCTGGGTGACAAATTCGTCGTGGCGCTGAACCTGGCGCCGGCCACGCCGACCTGGCTGGCCATGCTGGGCGCAGAGCCGATGAAACTCGGCCTGGACCTGCGCGGCGGCGTGCACTTCCTGATGGAAGTGGACATGGACACCGCGCTGAGCAAGCTGCAGGAACAGACCATGGATACCCTGCGCAGCGAGCTGCGTGAGAAGGGCATTCCTTACGCGTCTATCCGCAAGCTGGACAACAACGGCGTGGAAGTTCGCTTCCGTGACGATGCGGCTCGCGACCAGGCCATCAGCTACATCGGCCCGCGTCAGCGCGATCTGGTGCTGTCCGCCAACGGCGCCAACACCATGAAAGCCAACCTGACGGACGCCCGTCTGAGCGAAGCGCGCGAATACGCCGTCCAGCAGAACATCACTATCCTGCGTAACCGCGTCAACCAGCTCGGCGTCGCCGAACCGCTGGTGCAGCGCCAGGGCGCCGACCGCATCGTGGTCGAGCTGCCGGGCATTCAGGACACCGCGCGCGCCAAAGAAATTCTGGGCGCCACCGCGACCCTGGAGTTCCGTCTGGTGAACACCAATGCGGACGCCACTGCGGCGGCCAACGGCCGCGTGCCTGGCGATTCCGAGGTGAAATACACCCGTGACGGCCAGCCGATCGTGCTGTACAAGCGCGTGATCCTGACCGGTGACCACATCACCGACTCCACCTCGAGCACCGACGAATACAACCAGCCACAGGTTAACATCTCGCTGGACAGCGCCGGCGGCACGTCCATGTCCAACTTCACCAAGGACAACATCGGCAAGCCGATGGCGACCCTGTTCGTGGAGTATAAGGACAGCGGCAAGAAAGACGCCAACGGCCGTGCGGTGCTGGTGAAACAGGAAGAAGTGATCAACGTGGCGAACATTCAGTCGCGTCTGGGCAACAGCTTCCGCATCACCGGTATCGGCAACCCGAACGAAGCGCGTCAGCTTTCGCTGCTGCTGCGTGCGGGCGCGCTGATCGCGCCGATTCAGATCGTCGAAGAGCGCACCATCGGTCCAACCCTGGGTCAGCAGAACATCACCCAAGGTCTGGAAGCCTGTCTGTGGGGCCTGGTGGCGTCCATCGTCTTCATGGTGGTCTGGTACCGTAAGTTCGGCGTGATCGCCACCACGGCGCTGGTCGCCAACCTGGTGCTGATCGTCGGCGTGATGTCCCTGTTGCCGGGGGCGACGCTGACCATGCCGGGCATTGCCGGGATCGTGTTGACGCTGGCGGTGGCAGTTGACGCCAACGTACTGATTAACGAACGTATCAAGGAAGAGCTGAAGAACGGCAGGTCCGTTCAGCAGGCGATCCATGAAGGCTATAAAGGCGCGTTCTCCAGTATCGTCGACGCCAACATCACCACGCTGATCACCGCGGTCATCCTGTACGCAGTGGGCACCGGTTCGATCAAAGGCTTTGCGATCACCACCGCTATCGGTGTGGCGACGTCCATGTTCACCGCGATTGTCGGTACCCGTGCCATCGTCAACCTGCTTTACGGCGGCAAACGCATTAACAAGCTGTCTATCTGAGGAGTGCGTTGTGGCACAGGATTATACTGTTGAGCAACTCAACTACGGCCGTAAAGTCTACGACTTTATGCGCTGGGACTACGTGGCCTTCGGCATCTCGTTGGTGCTGTTGGTCGCGTCGATCGCCACCATGTCGGTGCGCGGGTTTAACTGGGGTCTGGATTTCACCGGCGGTACGGTCATTGAAATCAACCTGGAGAAGCCGGCTAATCTCGACCTGATGCGCGACACGCTGGAGAAGGCCGGGTTCCAGGATCCGATCATCCAGAACTTCGGCAGCAGCCGCGACGTGATGGTGCGCATGCCACCGGCGACCGGCACCGCAGGCCAGGAACTGGGCAACAAGGTGATCGGCGTGATCAACGACTCGGTGGATAAAAACGCCACCGTGAAGCGCATTGAGTTCGTCGGCCCGAGCGTGGGCAGCGAGCTGGCGCAAACCGGCGGCATGGCGCTGCTGGTGGCGTTGATCTGTATCCTGATCTACGTCGGTTTCCGCTTCGAATGGCGCCTGGCGCTGGGGGCGGTTATCGCGCTGGCGCACGACGTGATCATCACGCTGGGCGTGCTGTCGCTGTTCCACATCGAGATTGACCTGACCATCGTCGCGTCCCTGATGTCGGTTATCGGTTACTCGCTGAACGACAGCATCGTGGTTTCCGACCGTATTCGTGAGAACTTCCGCAAGATCCGCCGCGGTACGCCTTACGAAATCATGAACGTGTCGTTGACCCAGACGCTGAGCCGTACGCTGATGACTTCCGGGACCACCCTGATGGTGGTGCTGATGCTGTACATCTTCGGTGGCGCGATGCTGCAAGGCTTCTCGCTGGCGATGCTGATCGGCGTGTCGATCGGTACCGTTTCCTCCATCTACGTCGCGTCCGCGCTGGCGTTGAAGCTGGGGATGAAACGCGAACACATGCTGCAGCAAAAAGTGGAAAAAGAGGGCGCAGATCAGCCTTCGATTCTGCCTTAACCATCGCAGTATTCAGCGAAATGAGAAGGAGCGCCGATGGCGCTCCTTTTTTTTGCTTCGGGTTTCAGTGCGGCTGCACCACCGCCGGTTGGGCGGTCGAAACCAGACTGTGCAGGCGGATATAGCCCAGCTGTTCCGGCGTCAGGCCGCTGAAGCGCAGTTCGAAGTCCTGGCCGGGCTTCGGCAGCAGCGAATCGGCGCTGGCGATCGGTTGCGACAGCGCCTCGGCGGTCAACGGCCGGCCGGTGGCTTCATCCAGTGGGCCCCATTCTACCACTGCGTTGAACGGCGGCAGCGTGGCCTGCGAGAGGATGCGCACATGCAGCTGCGCCTGCGTGCCGTTGGCTTCGCTCTTGATGTGGCTCAGCGAAACGCTCAGTTCGCCGAGGCTGCTCTGCAAACGGGCGGCGCTCCGGGCTGCCGGCAGCAGGTAGACGCCGTTGTCGGAGTGCTGATTGAGCTGATTCTGCCGCTCCAGCGCGGTGGTTTGATCGGTCAGCACGCTCACTTTCTGGTTCAGCGCGGCGACCTGATGGCGCAGCTGAGGCACGGCGGCGTTGTGCGCGCAGCCCGTCAACAACACGGCGGCGGCGAGCAGGGCGATTTTGGGGTAACAGGTTGTCATGTCGGCGATTTCCTATGCTGAATCTCCTGCTATCAGCTTAGTCCGCCCGGAGGGGAAAGTCATATCGGTGCCGCTTCCTGGCCGCGTGTCGCAACAAATGGCCGCCGCCCTTTGTTGTGGCTGCACTTCGGGGTAAACTGCTTTTATCTATAAAAAACGTTTATCAGGACGTGTTATGCATTGCCCTTTCTGCGCCGCCGTTGATACCAAAGTCATTGATTCCCGCCTGGTGGGGGACGGTTCGCAAGTGCGCCGTCGCCGCCAGTGTCTGGTGTGCAATGAACGCTTCACCACCTTTGAGGTGGCCGAGCTGGTGATGCCGCGAGTGATTAAAAGCGATGAGGTGCGCGAGCCGTTCAACGAAGACAAACTGCGCCGCGGCATGCTGAAAGCGCTGGAAAAGCGCCCGGTTAGCTCGGACGACGTGGAAAACGCCCTTAACCATATCAAATCCCAACTGCGCGCCACCGGCGAACGCGAAGTGCCGACCAAACTGGTGGGCAATCTGGTGATGGACGCGCTGAAAAAGCTGGATAAGGTCGCCTATATTCGCTTCGCGTCGGTGTACCGCAGCTTCGAAGACGTGCGTGAGTTCGGCGAAGAGATTGCCCGCCTGCAAGACTAAAGGATCTTTCATGCATCACGACGAATTTTACATGGCGCGCGCCTTCGAACTGGCGCGGCTGGGGCGTTTTACCACCGCGCCCAATCCGAACGTCGGCTGCGTTATCGTGCGCGACGGCGAAATTGTCGGTGAAGGCTATCATCTGCGCGCCGGCGAGCCGCACGCAGAAGTGCACGCGCTGCGCATGGCGGGCGACAAGGCGCGCGGCGCCACCGCCTATGTCACGCTCGAGCCGTGCAGCCATCACGGCCGCACGCCGCCCTGTGCCGATGCGCTGGTGGCCGCCGGCGTGACGCGGGTGGTCGCGGCGATGCAAGATCCTAACCCGCAGGTGGCGGGGCGCGGGCTGTACAAGCTGCAGCAGGCCGGCCTCGAGGTGCGGCACGGCCTGATGCTGGCCGAGGCCGAAGCGGTCAATCTGGGCTTCCTCAAGCGCATGCGCACCGGCTTCCCTTACGTGCAGCTGAAGCTGGGCGCGTCGCTGGACGGCCGCACGGCGATGGCCTCCGGCGAGAGCCAGTGGATCACCTCACCCGAAGCGCGTCAGGACGTGCAGCGCCTGCGCGCGCAGAGCGCCGCCATCCTCAGCACCAGTGCCACCGTGCTGGCGGACGATCCGTCGCTGACGGTGCGTTGGGATGAATTGGACGCCGAGACGCAGCGCCTCTATCCGCGCGACAATCTGCGCCAGCCGCTGCGCATCCTGCTCGACAGCCAAAACCGCATTACCCCGCAGCACCGCGTGGTGCAGCAGCCTGGCGCCACCTGGCTGGCGCGCCTGCAGGCGGATGAACAGACCTGGCCGCAAGACGTTGAGCAGTTTATCTGCCCGGCGCACGGCGGCGGCGTCGATCTGGTGGTGATGATGATGCTGTTGGCCAAGCGCCAGGTGAATTCAATCTGGGTGGAGGCGGGCGCATCGCTGGCCGGCGCGCTGCTGCAGGCCGGCCTGGTGGATGAGCTCATTTTGTACATCGCGCCGAAACTGTTGGGCGATAATGGCCGTGGCCTGTGCCACCTACCGGGCCTGGAGCGATTGGCCGACGCGCCGGAATTCGTCTTTAGCGATGTGCGTCAGGTAGGCCCCGATCTGCGTTTGCGCCTGCGGGCGAAACACTGAATCTCGCGCCCGCGCGCCGGTTTTACAAAAGCGCCGCGCAGGCGATGAAAGAATATGATAGAATCCGCCCCCCTGCGGGGTATTGAACCCATTTTTAAGGAAAGCCCATGAAAGTTATCGAAGGTGTTGTTGCTACTCCAAATGCCCGTGTGGCGATCGCAATTGCACGTTTTAACAATTTCATCAACGACAGCCTGCTGGAAGGCGCCATCGACGCGCTGAAACGCATTGGTCAGGTTGCTGACGACAACATCACCGTTGTCTGGGTCCCGGGCGCTTACGAGCTGCCGCTGACGGCGAGCGTATTGGCCAAAACCGGCAAATACGACGCGGTTATCGCGCTGGGCACCGTTATCCGTGGGGGCACCGCGCACTTCGAATATGTGGCGGGCGAAGCCAGCTCCGGCATCGGCAACGTTGCGATGAATGCCGAAATCCCGGTTGCTTTTGGCGTGCTGACCACCGAAAGCATCGAGCAGGCGATCGAACGCGCCGGCACCAAAGCGGGCAACAAGGGCGCTGAAGCCGCGCTGACCGCACTTGAAATGATTAATGTTATCAAAGCTATTAAAGCCTGAATTTAGTTAAGGGGAATTCCGTGAAACCTGCTGCTCGTCGCCGCGCTCGTGAGTGCGCTGTTCAAGCGCTTTACTCTTGGCAGTTGTCTAAAAACGACCTTGCCGATGTTGAACACCAGTTCCTGACGGAGCAGGATGTCAAAGATGTTGACGTCGCCTATTTTCGCGAGTTGCTGTCCGGCGCGGCAGTGAATGCAGGTATGCTGGACGAACTGATGGCGCCCTACCTGTCGCGTCAGCTCGAAGAGCTGGGCCAGGTGGAGCGCGCGGTGCTGCGCGTCGCGCTGTTTGAACTGAAAATGCGCGAAGATGTCCCTTACAAGGTGGCAATCAACGAAGCGATCGAACTGGCGAAAACCTTCGGCGCGGAAGACAGCCACAAGTTTGTGAACGGGGTGCTGGATAAAGTGGCGCCAACCCTTCGCAAGAAAAAGTAAAACTTTAAGGCCGGCATTCCCGGCCTTAATTTCTTCTAGTGGAATATCGATATGGCATGCGGCGAATTTGACCTCATTGCCCGCTATTTTGACCGGTTTAAGCGCGTGCGCCGGGATGTACAGTTGGGCATTGGAGATGACTGCGCACTGCTGGCAGTGCCGGAAAAACAGCTGGTGGCCGTCAGTACCGATACGTTGGTCGCGGGCATTCACTTCCTGCCGGATATCGATCCGGCCGATCTCGGCTATAAGGCGCTGGCGGTCAATCTGAGCGATCTGGCGGCGATGGGCGCCGATCCGGCCTGGCTTTCGCTGGCGCTGACCCTGCCGGAGGTGGACGAGCCCTGGCTGAAGGCCTTCAGCGACAGCCTGTTCGATCAGCTCAACTATTATGGCATGCAGCTGATCGGCGGCGATACCACGCGCGGCCCGCTGAGCATGACGTTGACTATTCAGGGGCTGATCCCGGCCGGCCGGGCGCTGACCCGCAGCGGTGCGCGCATCGGCGACTGGATCTATGTGACCGGCACGCTGGGCGACAGCGCCGCCGGTCTGGCGATCCTGCAGGATCGCCTAGCGGTGAAGGATGCGGCGGCGCGCGATTATCTGGTCGCCCGCCATCTGCGGCCGCAGCCGCGGGTGCTGCAGGGGCAGGCGCTGCGGGATCTGGCCAGCTCGGCGATCGACATCTCCGACGGCCTGATTTCCGATCTGAAGCATATCCTGAAGGCCAGCGACTGTGGCGCGCGCATCGTGCTGGACGAGCTGCCGATGTCGCAGGCGCTGAGCAGCCACGCCGATGCCGAGCAGGCGCTGCGCTGGGCGCTGGCGGGCGGTGAAGATTACGAACTGTGCTTCACCGTGCCGGAGATCAACCGCGGCGCGCTGGAAGTGGCGCTGAGCCACCTCGGGGCCGACTACACCTGCATTGGCCAAATTGGCCCGCTGTCTGAAGGCATCCGCTATTATCGCAACGACGAAGCGGTAGAGCTGGATTGGATTGGGTTCGATCATTTCAACGCGGAGCCGGGCACCCATGGATGAAGCCAAGCGTCGGTTGCGGATGAGCAATCCGTGGCACCTGCTGGCCACCGGGTTTGGCAGCGGTTTGTCGCCGGTGATGCCGGGCACCATGGGATCGCTGGCGGCGATCCCGTTCTGGCTGCTGCTGATCCAGCTACCGTGGCAGCTTTACTCGCTGGCGGTGATGTTCAGCATCTGCATCGGCGTCTATATTTGCCACCGCACGGCAAAAGACATGAAGGTGCACGATCACGGCAGCATCGTCTGGGACGAGTTCGTCGGCATGTGGATCACGCTGATGGCGCTGCCGGTCAACGACTGGCGCTGGGTTGCCGCCGGTTTCGTCATCTTCCGCATTCTGGATATGTGGAAACCGTGGCCGATCCGCTGGTTCGACCGCAACGTGCATGGCGGCATGGGCATCATGGTCGACGATATCATCGCCGGCGTGCTGTCCGCCGGCATCATCTACCTGATTGGGCACCACTGGCCGATCGGGCTGTTCTGACAAACGGGCGCGCTGTTTCGCGCCCGCTTCTCTTTATTCAAATCCCGTCACCCGATGAGGCACGTAAGCCGTCTCCAGCTCCGCGACCTCTTGCGGCGACAAACTCAAATCGACCGCGGCGATGGCGTCGTCCAGCTGTTCGCTGCGCGAAGCGCCGACGATCGGCGCGCTGACCGCCGGTTTGTTCAGCAGCCAGGCCAGCGCGATCTGTGCGCGTGAAACGCCGCGTTCCTCGGCGAGGCTGGCGACGCGCTCGGCGATAATGGCGTCGATGCCTTCAGTGTCTTCGTACAGGCTCTTGCCGAACTGGTCGGAAACCAGCCGCGCGGTGGTTTCGCCCCAGGGGCGGGTCAGGCGGCCACGCGCCAGCGGGCTCCACGGTAGCACGGCGATGCCTTCGGCGGCGCACAGCGGATGCATTTCGCGCTCTTCTTCGCGCTGAATCAGGTTGTATTGATCCTGCATGCTGACGAAGCGCGTCCAGCCGTGCAGATCGGCGGTATACAGCGCCTTGGCGAACTGCCAGGCGTACATCGAGGAGGCGCCGATGTAACGCGCCTTACCGGCTTTCACCACGTCGTGCAGCGCTTCCAGCGTCTCTTCCAGCGGCGTTTCGTAATCCCAGCGGTGGATCTGCAGCAAATCGACATAGTCGGTGCCCAGGCGCCGCAGGCTGTCGTCGATGGACTGCATGATGTTGGCGCGCGATAAACCGCGCTTCAGGTTACTCAGCGGGAAATAGACCTTGGTGGCGACCACCACGTCTTCGCGGCGTGCATAGTCGCGCAGCGCCCGGCCGAGGATTTCCTCGCTGCTGCCGTCGGAATAGCTGTTGGCGGTGTCGAAAAAGTTGATGCCGGCTTCCAGCGCCTGTTTCAGCAGCGGACGGCTGCTCTCTTCCGGCAGCGTCCAGGCGTGATTGCCGCGGTTCGGTTCGCCGTAGGTCATGCAACCCAGGCAGATGCGCGAGACGTTCAGATCGGTGTTGCCCAGTTTCAGGTACTTCATGCTTGCCTCCCATTCACAGCTCAGACAGTAACTGTAGCGCGGATCTCGAGGAGAGGGTGCGGAAACAAAAACGCCCCCGAAGGCGGAGGCGTTTTGTCAGGCGCGAGTGGCGATTACTGCGCCAGCCAGGTTTCGATTTGGCGCTGGATGCCCGCGGCATCCAACCCCAGATCGGCGCGCAGTTCTTCCTGGGTGCCCTGCGAGACGAAGCTGTCCGGCAGGCCGAGGTTCAGCACCGGCACCGGACGGCGTTTGGCCATCAGCAGTTCGTTGACGCCGCTGCCGGCGCCGCCCATGATCGCGTTCTCTTCCAGCGTGACCAGCGTTTCATGGCTGGCGGCCAGTTCGAGCACCAACTGCTCGTCCAGCGGTTTGACGAAGCGCATGTCGACCAGCGTGGCGTTGAGCCCTTCCGCCGCTTGCGCGGCCTCCGGCAGCAGGGTGCCGAAGTTGAGAATGGCGATCTTTTCCCCCTGGCGGCGCACCACGCCTTTGCCGATCGGCAGCAGGCTGAGCGGCTCCAGCGCCGCGCCGGTGCCGGTGCCGCGCGGATAGCGCACGGCGCTCGGGCCGGCATTGTAGTGATAGCCGGTATACAGCATCTGGCGGCATTCGTTCTCGTCGCTCGGCGTCATGATCACCATGGTCGGGATGCAGCGCATGAACGACAGATCGAACGCCCCCTGGTGAGTCTGGCCGTCGGCGCCGACGATGCCACCGCGATCGATGGCAAACATCACCGGCAGGTTCTGGATCGCCACGTCGTGGATCAGCTGGTCGTAGGCGCGCTGCAGGAAGGTGGAATAGATCGCCACCACCGGCTTGTAGCCGCCGATCGCCAGCCCGGCGGCGAAGGTGACCGCGTGCTGCTCGGCAATCGCCACGTCGAAATATTGCTGCGGGTAGTCGCGGGAGAACTGTACCATGCCGGAGCCTTCGCGCATGGCCGGCGTGATTGCCATCAGCGAGCTGTCTTTGGCGGCGGTTTCACACAGCCAGTCGCCGAAGATTTTCGAATAGGTCGGCAGACCGCCGGCACTTTTCGGCAGCGTACCGCTGGCAGGATCGAACTTCGGTACGGCGTGGAAGCTGATGGGATCCTTCTCCGCCGGTGCGTAACCGCGGCCTTTCTTGGTCATGATGTGCAACAGCTGCGGGCCTTTCAGATCGCGCATGTTTTTCAACGTGGCAACCAGCCCCTGCACGTCGTGCCCGTCTACCGGACCGATGTAGTTAAAGCCCAGCTCTTCGAACAGCGTGCCCGGTACCACCATGCCTTTCAGGTGCTCTTCGGTGCGTTTCACCAGCTCCTTGATCGGCGGCACGCCGGCCAGTACTTTCTTGCCGCCTTCGCGCAGGGTGGAGTAAAGCTTGCCGGATAACAGCTGCGCCAGGTGATTGTTCAGCGCGCCGACGTTTTCCGAGATCGACATCTCATTGTCGTTCAGCACCACCAGCATGTCCGGGTTGATGTCACCGGCGTGGTTCATCGCTTCGAACGCCATGCCGGCGGTGATGGCGCCGTCGCCGATCACGCACACCGTGCGGCGGCCTTTGCCTTCACGCTCCGCCGCCACCGCCATGCCGAGGCCGGCGCTGATCGAGGTCGACGAGTGGCCGACCGACAGCACGTCGTATTCGCTTTCGGCGCGCCACGGGAACGGATGCAGGCCGTTTTTTTGCCGAATGGTGGCGATGCGGTCGCGGCGGCCGGTCAGAATTTTGTGCGGGTAGGCCTGGTGGCCGACGTCCCACACCAGGTGATCGAACGGCGTGTTGTAGACGAAATGCAACGCCACCGTCAGTTCGACGGTACCCAGCCCGGAGGCAAAGTGGCCGCTGGAGCGACTGACGCTGTTCAGCAGGTATTGCCGCAGCTCATCGCACAGCTTCGGCAAGCTCTCTTTGGGCAGTGAGCGGAGTTCCTCGGGGTTTTCCGCTAGCGCCAGGGTTGGGTATTTGGCTATATCAAGACTCATTCGATACTCATATCAGAGGAGTTAACGTCACACGTTAATTGTCGCGTTCAATAATGAAGCTGGCTAACGCTCGCAATGGCGCTGTGTTATAAGATTGCGCTGCCAAAGTGTCCAATGCAGCTAATGCTTCCTGATAGAGATCCCACGCTTTTGCTTTCGCGCTGTCAAGCCCGAGTAACGCCGGGTAGGTACTCTTTCCGTGTTGTTGGTCCGCTCCCTGGCGCTTGCCGATTTTTTCAGTCTCGCCGACAACGTCCAAAATGTCATCCTGTACCTGGAACGCCAGGCCAACCGCAGCGGCGTAACGATCCAGCTGCGGCAGCGCCGCGCGCCCGGCTTCGCCGGCGCTCAGCGCGCCCAGGCGCACCGCCGCGCGGATCAGCGCGCCGGTTTTATGGCGGTGGATCTGCTCCAGCGCCTGCAGATCAACGCGCTTGCCTTCGGCTTCCAGATCCAGCGATTGGCCGCCGCACATGCCGGCTACGCCGCTGGCGGTCGCCAGTTCAGAGACCATCGCCAGCCGATCGCGCAGGGCCACGTCAGGCATTTCGGCATCGGCCAGGATTGAAAACGCCAGCGTTTGCAGCGCATCGCCGGCCAGTATCGCGTTGGCTTCGCCGAATTTAATGTGGCAGGTCGGCTGGCCGCGGCGCAGATCGTCGTCGTCCATCGCCGGCAGATCGTCGTGGATCAGCGAGTAGGCGTGAATGCATTCCACCGCCGCCGCCGGCGCGTCCAGGTTGCTCAGCGACACGCCGAACATCTGGCCGGTGGTGTACACCAGGAACGGGCGCAGGCGCTTGCCGCCCAGCAAGGCGCCGTGACGCATCGCCGCCACCATGTTGCCGTCGTTGAACGGCAGCGGGGCGATGAAGTCCAGCAGCGCGCGATCGGCGCGCTGGCGGAAAATCTGCAGTTGATCGGCAAAAGCGGCCGATGGGGCGATCTCAGACATGTCGGTTACTCGGTATCCGGTGTGAAAGGCGCCAACGCCGCATCGTCGGCGCTGTCGTTAAGGAGTATCTGCACACGCTGTTCCGCCTGTTGCAGTTTCTGCTGGCCCTGACGCGCCAGCTGCACGCCGCGTTCGAATTCGTTCAGCGCGTCTTCCAGCGGCAGTTCGCCTGATTCCAGACGCGTCACGATGCTTTCCAGCTCGCCGAGGGCGCTTTCAAAGCTGGCAGTTTGCTCTGTACTGGCTGATTGTGCTGGTTTTTTCGGCATAATTTTCTTTTTACGTCATCATGTGAACCGTGGCGCCAGAGCCTATCCTAGCGGATCTTGATTAGCAAATCATGGCGCTCATGTGTGGTTTTGTGCGCAGAGCACGGCGATATGGTGATATACTCCGCGCCGTAATTCTTATCTGACAACAAAGACCGCCATGAAGTTTATCATTAAATTGTTCCCGGAAATCACCATCAAGAGCCAATCTGTGCGCTTGCGCTTTATCAAGATTCTCTCGACCAATATTCGCAACGTCCTGAAGCAGTATGATGAAACGCTGGCGGTCGTCCGTCACTGGGATCATATCGAAGTTCGCGCCAAAGATGAAAACCAGCGGCCGATCATTGCCGACGCCCTGACGCGCATTCCCGGTATCCACCATATTCTGGAAGTGGAAGATCGCGCTTATACCGATATCCACCACATCTTCGAGCAGACGCTGGAAGCCTACCGCGCCCAGCTGGAAGGCAAAACCTTCTGCGTGCGCGTCAAGCGCCGCGGCAAGCAGGCGTTCAACTCGCAGGACGTGGAGCGCTACGTCGGCGGCGGCCTGAACCAACACATCGAAAGCGCGCGCGTTAACCTTACCCGCCCGCAGGTCACGGTAAACCTGGAGATCGAAGACGACAAGCTGATGCTGGTCAAACGCCGCCTCGAAGGCATCGGCGGTTACCCGGTCGGCACTCAGGAAGACGTAATGTCGCTGATTTCCGGCGGTTTCGACTCGGGCGTGTCCAGCTACATGCTGATGCGCCGCGGCTGCCGCGTGCACTTCTGCTTCTTCAATCTGGGCGGCGCTGCGCACGAGATTGGCGTGAAGCAGGTGGCGCACTACCTGTGGAATCGCTTCGCCAGCTCGCACAAGGTGCGCTTCGTCGCCATCGACTTCGAGCCGGTGGTGGGTGAGATCCTGGAGAAGGTCGACGACGGCCAGATGGGCGTGGTGCTCAAGCGCATGATGGTGCGAGCCGCTTCGCAAGTGGCCGAACGCTACGGCGTGCAGGCGCTGGTGACCGGCGAGGCGCTGGGGCAGGTCTCCAGCCAGACGCTGACCAACCTGCGTTTGATCGACAATGCGTCCGATACCCTGATCCTGCGTCCGCTGATCTCGCACGATAAAGAGCACATCATCAAACTGGCGCGCGAAATCGGCACCGAAGACTTCGCCAAAACCATGCCGGAATACTGCGGTGTGATTTCGAAGAGCCCTACGGTGAAAGCGATCAAGGCCAAGATCGAAGAGGAAGAGAGCCACTTCGATTTCAGTATTCTCGACCGGGTGGTGAGCGAGGCGAAGAACGTCGATATTCGCTCTATCGCCGAGCAGGCGCAGGAGCAGGTAACCGAGGTGGAAACCGTCGCGGCCTTCGGCGCCGACGAGGTAATCCTGGATATCCGCTCCAACGACGAGCAGGAAGAGAAGCCGCTGCAGCTGGAACAGGTTGAAGTGAAAGCGCTGCCGTTCTACAAGCTGAGCACCCAGTTCGGCGATCTGGATCAGAGCAAAACCTATCTGCTGTATTGCGAGCGCGGCGTGATGAGCCGCCTGCAGGCGCTGTACCTGCTGGAGCAAGGCTTCAGCAACGTGAAGGTTTATCGCCCGTAACGCACGGAGCGGCATAAACGACAAGGGCTGAACCGGTGTTCAGCCCTTTTTTATCGGCAAGCCGCTCAGTCGCGAAAATCGTACATCCCCGGGATCAGCACCAGCTGCGCGGCGATCTCCGCCGCTTTGGCCTTGCCGAGCAGCAGGTCTATCAGCTTCAGCGCGAACTCCATCGCGGTGCCCGGCCCCTGGCTGGTGAGCAGGTTGACGCGGGCGTCGTACACCACGCGGCGCTCCATCCATTTATCCGCCGGGATCTGGTCTTTCAGGCCAGGGAAGCCGGTCATGTTGCCGACCGGGAACAGATCGTGGTGCTGCAGCACCAGCGCCGGTGCCGCGCAGATGGCGGCGACGATGTTGCCCTGCAGATGCATCTGCCGCACTTTTTCCACCAGCAGCGGGCTGTCGCGGAAGCATTCCGCGCCTTTCAGGCCGCCGGGCAGCACGATGGCGTCGAACGGCTCATCGACGATCGCCACCAGCGGCGCGTCGGCCAGCAGTTTGACGCCGCGCGAACAGACGATAGTCAGCTCGCCGTCGCCGGCAACGCTGGCGGTAGTGACTTTTACGCCCGCCCGCACCAGCAGATCGATGGTGGTGACGGCTTCGGTTTCTTCGCTACCAGGTGCCAGGCAGACCAGCGCCGATACGCTCATATTCATTTTCCTTTCGTTTAATCAGTTCAAACAGCCGCGCATTCTCCGGCAGCGCGAGGCCGTGGCTGCGCGCGCGGCGCAGCAGATAGCCGGTGATGTAGTCGATCTCGGTGTGCCGCTGGCTGCGGATGTCCTGCAGCATCGACGAAACGTTGTCGGCGGTGCTGTGGATCACGTCCATCACGTATTGCATCAAACCTTCGCAGGAGGTGTGGTAGCCCTCCATCGCCATCACGCTGGCGACTTCACGACACAGCGTTTCGATCTGTTCCGGGTAGCGCTGCAGATCGCCGTTACGGCAGCCGTACAGCGCCGTCAGCGGGTTGATCACGCAGTTGACCGCCAGCTTGCGCCAGTTGGCCGAGGCGATGTTGTTGTGCCAGGCAACGTCGGGCAGCGCCTGATGCAGCACTTCCGCCAGGTGGCTGAGGTGCTGGGCGGCCGGCGAGGTCGGGCCGATGTGGGTGATGCCGGTGGCGACGTGGATAATGGTGCTGCCTTCGTGGCGCGCGGCGTGGGTGGTGGTGCCCTGCAGGATCGGCTGGCCGTTCGGCGGCAGCTCCTCTTGGGTGCCCATGCCGTTGTGCAGCAGCAAAATGGCGCACTGGGGGTTCAGCTTCGGCAGCAGCGCGCTGACCGCGCTGGACACCTGCCAGGCTTTCAGCGTCACCAGCAGCAGCTCGCTTTGCGCAAGGTGCTCCGGATCGTTAGTGGACAAGTTGCGATTAAACGAGACGCCTTCCGGCTCTATCACGTTCACCGCGCAAAAAGGCTGCGGCACTCTTAGCCATCCCTGTACATCGTGGCCCTGCTGATACAGCCGGGAGAGCCACAGTTGTCCGAGCGCGCCGCAACCAAGAATGGTTATTTTCATTCAGTCTCCTTGGAAACACGGGAATACCGCTCAATTACCGTGAATTAACTATAGGCTTTATGGCAGCCCGAAGCGCTATCCCTGCGTGCGTTCAGCAGATTTTGTCTGAGGCGGCAAAGCGGTTATCATGCTCGGCATCAAAATCGCCTAAGCTATTAGGCACTCATTCAGGAGGAAGAAGTATGCCATCTTTCGACATCGTTTCCGAAATTGATATGCAGGAAGTGCGTAACGCCGTTGAGAACGCCACCCGCGATCTCGGCACCCGCTGGGATTTTCGCAACGTGCCGGCCAGCTTTGAGCTAAACGAGAAAGATCAAAGCATCAAGGTTGCCACCGAGTCTGATTTCCAGGTGCAGCAGCTGCTCGATATTCTGCGCGAAAAGCTGAGCAAGCGCAGCATCGACGGCGCCGCGCTGGAGATCCCGGAAGAGTTTACCCACAGCGGTAAAACCTACAGCGTGGAAGCCAAGCTGAAGCAGGGGATTGAAACCTCTGTGGCGAAGAAAATCGTCAAGCTGATCAAAGACAGCAAGCTGAAGGTGCAGGCGCAGATCCAGGGCGAAGAAGTGCGGGTGACCGGTAAGTCACGCGACGATTTGCAGAGCGTGATGGCGCTGGTGCGCGGCGGCGATCTGGGGCAGCCGTTCCAGTTCAAGAACTTCCGCGATTAATCTCTACGGGGCCGGCATTGCCGGCCCTGATTCTTTACAGCGAATTGACCAGCGCTTCCAGCTGACCGCGATTGGTCTGCTTGGTATCCACCTTGACGTAGGCGCTGCGCTCTTCCGGCACTACGATCGCCTCGGCCACGCCGGGCTGCGCCTTCAGGCGGCTTTCTAGCGCCGAATCTTTCACCGCCAGTTCCGACAGCGTAATGCGCAGGCTGCTGACATACGGCGGTTCTTTCATGGTGCTGCTGACCAGGAACCAGAGCGCGGCCAGCACGGCGCCGGCGATAAACACCAAGCCCGCCCCCTGCAAACCGTACAGCCAGCCGCCGAGGCTGCCGCCGATCGCCACGCCGATAAACTGGCTGGTGGAGTAGACCCCCATCGCGGTGCCCTTGTAGCCGGCCGGTGACTCTTTGCTGATCAGCGAAGGCAGAATGGCTTCCATCACGTTGAAGGCCATGAAGAACAGCTGCACGCCGGCGATGATGCCCCACAGGTGCGCGCCGGAGAGCCACAGCAGCACTTCGGCGCAGAACAGCACTGCCACGCAGCCCATAAAGACCTGCTTCATGCGGCGATATTTTTCGGCATAGATGATGAAAGGCACCACGGCGGCGAACGATACCAGCATGGTGACCAGGTAGACGATCCAGTGCTCGCTGGCCGCCAGCCCGGCTTTTTCCATCGCCAGCGGCAGCGCCACGAAGCTCGACATCAGCAGGATATGCAGGCACATGATGCCGAAGTTGAGCTTAAGCAGGCGCGAGTTGCTCAGCACTTTGCGGAAGCTGCCGCGCACGATGCTGGACTCGCGGTTCAGCAGGTGAGTGTCGGCGGAAGGCACTACCGCCAGGGTGATGACAATGCCGGCCAGCGCCAGTACGGCGATCATCCAGAACAGCGCATGCAGGCCGAAGGCGTGGGTGATGATAGGGCCCAATACCATGGCGATGGCAAAGGTGATGCCGAAGCTGACACCGATAAACGCCATCGCCTTGGTGCGGTTCTGCTCGCGGGTCAGATCGGAGAGCAGCGCCATGACCGCGGCGGCGATCGCGCCGGAGCCTTGCAGCGCGCGGCCGAGGATCACGCCCCAGATCGAATCGGTCGCGGCGGCGATCACGCTGCCGAGGGCAAAGATCAGCAGGCCGCCGACGATCAGCGGCTTGCGGCCGATGCGATCGGACACCAGGCCGAACGGGATTTGAAACACCGCCTGCGCCAGGCCGTAGATGCCGATGGCGATGCCGATCAGCGCTTCGCTGGCGCCGTTGAGCGCCATGCCGTAGGTGGTCAGCACCGGCAGTACCATAAACATGCCGAGCATGCGCAGGGAGAATACGGTGCCCAATCCCCAGGTGGCGCGGCGCTCCTGTGGGGTCATTGAATTATCGTTCACATCAAACCTCGGTAAAAACCATGCCATCAGACGTTGAAACAGCGCCTGATGGCATGACTTCTGTAAAGCTGCGTCATTTTAGTGTGCAGGGCAGGGGGGGTAAATCGAATGTTGTTTAACAGATATTACAGTTCGGCCGCTTTTCGGCGTGACAAATAAAATGGGCCGCAAAAGCGGCCCATTCACAGATGATTTGGCTTACCAAACGTAGGTCACCAGCGCTTCAGGCGCCGCCGTGGCGCTGAAGTCGATCGACATCATCACGCTCAGCGAGGTGATGGCGACGATAGAGAACACGAACAGTTTACGCGCCCAGACGCTGTCGTTTTCGGTCTTGTAACCGCGCAGCGCCATGCCGAGCCACCATACGCTCACCGCCGCAGCGACGATCAGGTATTTGTAGCCGGCATAACCTACCAGGGTCAGCATCAGCGTGGCGATCATAAATGCCAGGATGTAAACCGTGATGTGGTTCTTGGCGACGGAAATGCCTTTCACCACCGGCAAGACCGGAATGTTGGCCGCCTGGTAATCTTTAAAGCGGAAGATAGCGATCGCATAAGAATGCGGCATCTGCCACAGGCTAAAGATAGCCAGCAGGATCAACGCGCCGGCGTCGAACTCGTTGGTCACCGCGCAGTAGCCGATAACCGGCGGCGCGGCGCCCGACAGGCTGCCGATCAGCGTGCCATAGACCGAGTGGCGTTTCATGTACAGGCTGTAAACGCCGACATAAACCACGAAGCCCATCACCGCCAGCCACATGGCCAGCGGGTTGGCCGCGATATACAGCAACGCAAAGCCCGCAATACCCAAAGCGGTCGCATAAACCAGGGTGACACTCGGCGCGATCAGGCCTTTTACCAGCACCCGATTCTTCGTTCTCTCCATTTTCTTGTCGATGTCGCGGTCGATGTAGTTGTTAAACACACAGCCCGACGCGACCACCAACGAGACACCCACCAGGGTGGCGAGAAACAGGGGATAGTCGATGCTCCCTTTGGAAGCGAGCAGGAATCCCCCAACGACAGAAATTAAATTGCCGAAAATAATTCCTGGTTTAGTGACTTGCAGGTATTGCTTAATCATCACGTGCAGCTCAGCTCTTAATCGACCATCATATTGATGTTGAGGTTGTACATAATCCAGAGTGAACCTACAACAACGATACCGATGATCATAGCGGTGAACAGCAATGCCACCAGGTTCCAGCGCTCTTCCGATGAGGTGTTCATGTGCAGGAAGTAAACCAGGTGAACAATCACCTGGATAACCGCCATGCCGACAACAACCGCCAGGATGGTGGAATGAGAGGCGGTGCCGTTCATTACCATCGCAAATGGAATTACCGTCAGGATGATCGACAGGATAAAGCCGACCAGGTACGACTTCACGCTGCCGTGGCTTGCGCCGCCGTGAGAGGTTTCATGGGATGAATGGCTCATTACATAACCCCCAGCAGGTAGACAACGGTAAATACGCAGATCCAGACCACGTCCAGGAAGTGCCAGAACAGGCTCAGGCACATCAGGCGGGTTTTGTTGGTCGCGGTCAGGCCGAACTTGCTCACCTGAATCATCATCACGATGATCCAAATCAGGCCGGAAGTTACGTGCAGACCGTGGGTGCCGACCAGCGCGAAGAAGCTGGACAGGAACGCGCTGCGATCCGGACCGAAGCCTTCGGCGATCAGATGATGGAATTCATAGATTTCCATCGCCACGAAGCCCAGACCAAACAGGAAGGTCAGGAACAGCCAGGTGTTTACACCGCCAACTTTACCCTTGTTCATGGCGATCATCGCCATGCCGTAGGTGATGGAGCTGAACAACAGCAGGAAAGTTTCGACCAGGACAAACTTCAGGTCGAAGATGTCTTTGCCTGAGGGACCGCCCGCGGTCCCGTTCACCAGGACTGCATAAGTCGCGAACAAGCTCGCAAACAAAATACAGTCGCTCATCAGGTAGATCCAGAATCCGAAGACTTTGGTCTCACCCGCATCGTGGTGCCCATGCTCTGCATGGGCTGCGTTATGATTGGTCAGAGTTTCAGTTGACATGTTTCACGCCTGCTTTACGGATTTGTTCGTAGTGTTGGTTCTCAATGCGCTCGATTTCATCAACCTGCACATAGTAGTCAACATCGTGATCGAAGCTCTTGCCGATCCAGACAACGATCATACCGATGAAGCCGGCCAGAGCCATCCACCAGATTTCCCAAATCATTGCGAAACCGAAGACCAGGCTGAAGAAGGCGATGATAACGCCGGCGCCGGTGTTCTTAGGCATATGAATCGGTTCGTATTTAGCCGGTTTCTTATACGCTTCGCCTTTTTCTTTCATGTCCCAGAATTCATCACGGTCATGAATCTGCGGCACTACGGCAAAGTTATAGAACGGCGGTGGAGACGAAGTTGACCACTCCAGAGTACGAGCACCCCATGGGTCACCGGTCAGATCGCGGTTCTGTTCGCGGTCACGGATACTGACGAAGATCTGGATCAGCTGGCACAGGATGCCGCAGGCGATCAGCGCCGCACCGCCGGCTGCAACCAGCAGCAGAGGGTGGAACTCAGGGTTGATGTTCTGGCTGATACGACGGGTCATGCCCATAAAGCCCAATGCGTACAGCGGCATGAAGGCGGTGAAGAAGCCGATGATCCAGAACCAGAACGCGCGGATGCCCCATTTTTCGTTCAGCGTGAAGCCGAAGGATTTCGGGAACCAGTAGGTCAGGCCCGCGAAGCAACCGAACACCACGCCGCCAATGATGACGTTGTGGAAGTGGGCGATCAGGAACAGGCTGTTGTGCAGCACGAAGTTCGCGCCCGGCACCGCCAGCAGAACGCCGGTCATACCACCCACGGAGAAGGTGATGATGAAGCCAACGGTCCACAGCATCGCGGAGTTGAGCTTGATACGGCCCTGATACATGGTGAACAGCCAGTTGAAGATTTTCACCCCGGTCGGGATGGAAATGATCATGGTGGCGATACCGAAGAAGGCGTTAACGTTCGCGCCGGACCCCATGGTGAAGAAGTGGTGCAGCCATACGATGAACGACAGAACGGTGATCGCGATGGTTGCCCATACCAGTGAGGTATAGCCGAACAGGCGTTTTCTGGAGAAAGTCGCGGTGACTTCGGAGAACACGCCGAACACCGGCAGAACCAGGATATACACCTCTGGGTGACCCCAGGCCCAAATCAGGTTGATGTACATCATCATGTTGCCGCCCATATCATTGGTGAAGAAATGGGTGCCCAGATAGCGATCCAGGGTCAGCAGCGCGATGGTGACGGTCAGAATTGGGAAAGAAACGATGATCAGGACGTTAGTACACAGGGCCGCCCAGGTGAACACCGGCATCTTCATCATAGGCATGCCAGGGGCACGCATCTTCAGAATGGTGGCGAAGAAGTTCACGCCGGTCAGCAGGGTACCCAGACCGGAAATCTGCAGACTCCAGATCCAGTAATCGACCCCGACGCCAGGACTGTACTCTTTACCGGACAGCGGCGGATACGCCAGCCAACCGGTCTGAGCGAACTCACCGACCCCCAGGGAGATGTTGATCAGCACAACGCCCACCACGAAGAACCAGAAGCTCAGGGAGTTCAGGAACGGGAAGGCGACGTCGCGCGCACCGATTTGCAGCGGCACCACGACGTTCATCAGGCCGACCACGAAAGGCATCGCCATGAAGAAGATCATGATAACGCCGTGCGCGGTGAAGATCTGGTCGTAGTGGTGCGGCGGCAGGAACCCGGCTTCGCCGGCGGACGCCAACGCCTGCTGGCTACGCATCATGATGGCGTCGGCGAAGCCGCGCAGCAGCATGACCATCGCCACGATGATGTACATGATACCAATTTTTTTATGGTCGACCGAAGTCAGCCATTCGCTCCACAGCCACTTCCATTTGCCGAAATATGTCAGCAGCGCCAGCACTGCCAGGCCCCCGACAATAATTGCGGCTACGGTGACCATGATGATCGGTTCGTGGTACGGAACCGCATCAAGTGTTAATTTTCCCAACATCAGTTATTCCTCGGCTCCGGCGTGAGCAGCATGTTCACCCATGTCCATACCTTGGCTCATGTCCATGCCTTCGTGCGCGCCAGCGCCCTTGTGCATATCCATGTCGCCCATGAATTTGGCAATTGTTTCTTTGAACAAATTCGGTTTGACAGCGGCAAAGTACTCAACCGGGTTGTTTTCACTCGGCTCTGCCAGTTTGTTAAAGTCGTCGGTGGTGTTCAGGTTTTTAGACGATGCCTTCACCTTGGCCACCCACTGATCGAAGTCGCCTTCGGTCGGGGTAACGATCGCGGTGAATTTCATACCGGAGAAGCCTGCGCCGCTGTAGCTGCTGGAGATGCCCTTGTAGGCACCGGCTTCGTTGCCGATCAGGTGCAGTTTGGTCTGCATGCCGGCCATCGCATAAATCTGTCCACCCAACTGCGGGATAAAGAACGAGTTCATTACCGAGTTAGAGGTGATCTTGAATTCGACTGGAACATCTTTCGGGAAAGCCAGCTCATTAACAGTCGCAATGCCTTGTTCCGGGTAGATGAACAGCCATTTCCAGTCGAGCGACACCACTTCGATCGTCATCGGCTTCTTGTCGGTGACAATCGGCTTGAACGGGTCGAGTTCGTGGGTAGTCTTCCAGGTAATGGTGCCAAGGATGGCGATGATAATGATAGGAATGGTCCAGACGACCGCTTCGATCTTGTTGGAGTGGGCCCAGTTCGGACTGTACTTGGCGTCTTTGTTGGAAGCGCGATACTTCCAGGCAAAGGCGAACGCCATGAAGATAACTGGCACCACCACGATCAACATCAACGCGATTGCAGTGATAATCAGTGTCCGTTGCTCAACACCAATTGCTCCTTTGGGATTCATCAAAACCATATCGCAACCACTGAGCAATACAGTGGCTGCGATTAATGACAGCATCCCAATACTTTTATTGTA
The DNA here is from genome assembly GCF_900182895.1 of Serratia sp. CC22-02. Taxonomy (NCBI): domain Bacteria; kingdom Pseudomonadati; phylum Pseudomonadota; class Gammaproteobacteria; order Enterobacterales; family Yersiniaceae; genus Serratia; species Serratia sp. CC22-02. The sequence continues at coordinate 174,585 of NZ_FXUD01000002.1, forward strand.
TTTCTTAAGTCTCATCTAACGACCTCAATAACAAAGGCTCAATTGTCGTTTCATGTGTGCGGGCATTTTACGGGAAGGTTGCAGTACTGTAAACATGCTTAAGGGAGTGTCAGCGGCTTGTTGACACTTTCTGTTAAGGGGGTCACAGATGTAACCCTGCGTGACAATTTACCAATGACAACAACGCGTTGGCACGCTGAATCGTGACGAGCAGCCCGTATGTTAAGGAAAACTAAAGGTATGATGAATTTGCCGAAGAAATGCGCGGCGGGGAAATACGCAGAAAAGGTTTATTTAATGTAAAATAATTGTGTCTTAAAGGTGAATTTAATTTTATTTCCGAGTGCGGCAGTCGGATAAAAAAATAATTTCCGCGTCGATTATCTTTTTTTACCAAAATAAATATACCCGCGGATCGCTTTTTTTTCGGCCGGCGAAATCGCCGGCCGGTCAGATTATGCCAAACGGGTGCGGCGCAGGGCCAGGTAATCCAGCGCGCTGCCCATCGCGACGCCGAGCAGGCTCAGCGCGGCGCCGACCTGCAGCAGCCGATCGGCCAACAGCGGTGCCTGCGTCCAGTCCAGCGCATTGGCGATCAGCAACAGCAACCACAGGCCCAACAGCGAACAGCCCAGCGTCAGCAGGCGCAGCGCCCAGCGGTAAGATCCGGAAAACTCGGTGCGCGGCATAAAGTCGCCATGTTGCTGGGTGTGCTCCAGCGTCTGGCGGCAGATGCCGAGCAACAACAAGCCGGGCAGGGCGGCGGCGATAGAGAACAGGTAGAACAACGGCCAGCCGTGGGCTTCGACGAACCAGCCGGCGATCGGGCCGACATAGACGCGCCCCACGGCGGACAGCGCCGACAGCAGCGCGAACTGGGTGGCGGAGAACGAACGGTTGCACAGCGTCATCAGCAGCGCCACGAAGGCCGCGGTGCCCATGCCGCCGCACAGGTTTTCGAGGAAGATGGCGCTGCCCATGGTGAGCAGGCTCTTGTCGGTCACCGCCAGGATCCAATACCCGAGGTTGGAGACCGCCTGCAGGACGCCGAACAGCATCAGCGCGCGGAACAGGGTGAGACGTTGCATCAGCACGCCGCCGAACAGGGCGCCGACGATGGTGGCGAACAGGCCGAGCGTTTTGTTGACCAGCCCGACTTCACCGGCGTCGAACCCCACGCCGCGGATCAGGAACGTGGTGCTCAGGCTGCCGGCGAAGGCGTCGCCCATTTTGTACATCACGATCAGCAGCAGGATCAGCCAGGCGTTGTTGCGGCCGAAGAAATCACGCAGCGGCGCGACGACCGCCTGTTCCATGGTGCGCGGTGCCGGGATGCTTTCATCGGGCTCCGGCGCCATCAGCGTGGCGGCCACGCCGATCAGCATCAATCCGGCCATCAGCCAGTAGGTGGCCTGCCAGCCGAAATAGCGATCCGCCAGCCACAGCGCCAGGCCGCCGGAAACCAGCATCGCCAGCCGGTAGCCCAGCACCGAGATCGCCGCACCCGCCCCGCGCTCTTCGGCTTTCAGCAGGTCGGTTTTATAAGCGTCGAACACGATATCTTGCGAGGCGGAGCAGAACGCCACCAGCACCGCCAACGCCGCCAGCCACCACAGGTGCTGCGCGGGCTGCATGAAGCCCATCGCCACGATCGCCGCCACCAGCAGCAGCTGGCTGATCAGCAGCCAACCGCGCCGCCGCCCGAGAAACGGCGGGGTATAGCGGTCCATGAACGGCGACCAGAGGAATTTGAATACGTAGGCCTGGCCCACCAGCGAGAAAATGCCGATGGTTTTCAGATCGATGTTTTCGACGGTCATCCAGGCTTGCAGCGTGCCGGAGGTCAATGCCAGCGGCAGACCCGACGCGAAGCCCAGCAGCAGCAGAATGGCGGAGTTACGCTGGGTGAAGATGTTCAGATAGTGTTTCGACATGAGTTCCCTGTCTGCGCCGCCCGATCCGCCGGGCGGCGCAAGGCGCGTCGATTAGCGCGCGTTTTGCTTGATAAAGTCGTTGACGCTGGTGTCCTGCGCCATGTCGGCGATCACGTCGCCCAGCACGGAGTTGACGGCGTCGGTGATCTTCTCGTTGGTGGCCGTGAAGGCGCCCTGCACGTTATACGTCGAGCGGTAATTTTTCACCTGCTTGTTGCCGTTCTTCGCCTGGGCGATGATCGAGATGTCGGCTTTGGTGGTGATGTTGTAGCGCAGGTTACCTTCGGAAACGTCCGCGTACAGGTTATTGACGACGATCTGCAGCGCCACCGGGCCGTCGGCGCCGATCATGTAGCCGCGAGCGCCCATCTGTTTCTCCAGCACTTCCTGCAGCAGGAAACGCAGATCGCGCGATGGCGTCAGCGTGACCAGTTGGCCGTCGCGATTCACCTTGGCCAGCGCCTGATCGGTGCGCTGATCCGCGCCGTTGATGCTGATGGTGATGCCCTGCAGGGTAGGATCCTGCTGCGGCAGAACGATTTTCGGCGTGACGTTCAGGGTGTTGCTGCTGGTCGCGCAACCGGCCAGCAGCAGGGCGGCCAGCAAAGGAAGACAAAGTTTCTTTAACATGTTTTCTGTCTCATTCTCGATGGATTTAGCAATAATCAGAGCGGGATAGCCGACAACAAATTGCCGACATCATAGCATCGCCGCCGTGCGGTGGAAGCGCGGAAGGCGCCTGAGTGACAAATTTTTACCTGCCGTTGATAAAAACACGCTTTTTTGGCCCGCTCAATCGGATAATCCCCCAAGCGGCGGGGATGACGCTCATCATCTGACCGCAGAAAAGAGAAATTTGTCCCGGTGATGGTCTAAACGGGGGAAAACCGGCTAATATTGAACTAGATGGGCACGGTCCTCTGCCGGTGTTGTAAGGAGATCCTATGATTCGCGAGCAAATAGAAGCAAAGTTAAGGGCGGCGTTTGAGCCCGCGTATCTGGAAGTCGTTGATGAAAGCTATCGTCATAACGTTCCGGCGGGTTCAGAAAGTCATTTCAAAGTGGTATTGGTCAGCGATCGCTTCGTCGGCGAACGGTTTTTGACGCGTCACCGCTCTATCTACGGCGTACTGTCGGAAGAACTGGCCGATGGCGTACACGCGCTGGCGCTGCACACCTATACGCTCAAAGAGTGGGAAGGATTGCAGGATACCGTGCCGGCCTCGCCGCCGTGCCGCGGCGCCGGGACGCTGGCCTGAGGGGGAAATTTTCAGGTATCAGTGGAACTTTGCCCTCGAATTAGGGTATTACTACTGACGAATTTTGAAACGGCCTGCGGGCCGTTTCTGTTTTTGACGACGACACGGCCGACGCGCAATATGGCCAACGTTCGGTCTGTTTTGGCGGCCTTTTGGCGATTGAATCGGCAAAAGTGTGAGTTTTAGCGCGCCTGCGCCGCCTAGCTTTCCTCGACTCGCCATGCATGCGCCGCTATAATGTCGCGTCTTATTTTTCCGGAATGGTTTCGGGACGCTTCTGTCATCAGGGAACTCGGTTCTTATTTGTAGCCGTCCTGGTTCTTGGAACGGAGTTGACCGAGCACTGTGATTTTTTTGAGGTAACAAGATGCAAGTTTCAGTAGAAACCACTCAAGGCCTTGGGCGCCGTCTCTCTATTACTGTACCGGCTGATACTATCAAGCAGGCGGTGAAGAAAGAGCTGATCAACGCAGCGAAAAGCGTGCGTATCGACGGCTTCCGCAAAGGCAAAGTGCCGATGAACATCGTGGAACAGCGTTACGGCGCCTCTGTTCGTCAGGACGTGCTGGGCGAAGCGATGCAGCGCAGCTTCGTTGACGCGATCATCAAAGAAAAGATTAATCCGGCCGGCGCACCAAACTACGTGCCGGGCGAGTACAAAGAAGGTGAAGACTTCACTTTCGCCGTTGAATTCGAAGTGTATCCAGAAGTTGAGCTGAAAGGCCTGGAAAACATCGAAGTTGAAAAACCAGTGGTTGAAGTGAACGACGAAGACGTCGACGCGATGCTGGACACTCTGCGCAAGCAGCAGGCGACCTGGAAAGAAACCGATCGCGCAGCGGAAGCTGAAGATCGCGTGACCGTTGACTTCACCGGTTCTATCGACGGTGAAGAGTTCGAAGGCGGCAAAGCGTCCGACTTCGTACTGGCAATGGGCCAGGGCCGCATGATCCCAGGCTTCGAAGAAGGCCTGGTCGGTCACAAAGCGGGCGAAGAGTTCTCCATCGACGTGAACTTCCCAGAAGATTACCACGCGGAAAACCTGAAGGGCAAAGCGGCCAAATTCGCTATCGTGCTGAAGAAAGTTGAAGAGCGCGAGCTGCCGGAACTGACCGAAGAGTTCATCAAGCGTTTCGGCGTGGCGGACGGTTCCGTTGCCGGCCTGCGCACCGAAGTTCGCAAGAACATGGAGCGCGAGCTGAAAGGCGCCGTGCGTAACCGCATCAAGTCTCAGGCGATCGACGGTCTGGTGAGCGCGAACGAAATCGACGTGCCTGCTGCCCTGATCGACGGCGAAATCGACGTACTGCGTCGTCAGGCTGCACAGCGTTTCGGCGGCAACGAGAAGCAAGCGCTGGAACTGCCACGCGAGCTGTTCGAAGAGCAAGCGAAACGCCGCGTAGTGGTTGGCCTGCTGCTGGGCGAAGTGATCAGCACCAACGATCTGAAAGCTGACGAAGACCGCGTGAAGACGCTGATCGAAGAAATGGCTTCTGCCTACGAAGATCCGAGCGAAGTCATCGAGTTCTACAGCAAAAACAAAGAGCTGATGAACAACATGCGCAACGTGGCTCTGGAAGAGCAAGCGGTTGAAGCCCTGCTGGCAAAAGCGAAAGTGACTGAAAAAGCCACTACCTTCAGCGAGCTGATGAACCAGACTCAACAGGCGTAATGCCGGCGTGCCGGGCGCGATGAACGGCGCCCCCGGTTTCGCCTGGCGAACCGGCGCACGATGAAAAAGCCCGCAACCTCAGGTTGCGGGCTTTTCTTTTTGCCACGTTGCTGATTAATCTCAGGTTAAGCGGGGCAATATGCACTATATTTACCCTGTTGCCTGGGGAACTGGCTGGCATGATAACGGTCAGAATAACGGCATCGTTTTCGGCGCGCGGAGAAAATCGGCCTCTGGGCTTGAAATCGCGCCGGGATCCCCCAATCTGTTAAGAATAATTCTGGGGCTGTTTGCCAAAGTGCGCGGGATGAAATAACCGTCGGGTACGTGTGGCGCGGGTCGAATGCTTGAGCATAGTCATCATGGCCGTTCTCAAGTAGAATCGGCGTATTAGGGTGACACCCTGGCCGCCAAGGCAATTTCTATTAGGAGACGGTAATGTCATACAGTGGCGAACGAGATCAATTTGCACCGAACATGGCGCTGGTGCCGATGGTGGTAGAGCAGACTTCACGCGGGGAGCGTTCTTACGACATTTATTCCCGCCTGCTGAAAGAGCGCATCATTTTCCTGACCGGCCAGGTGGAAGATCACATGGCCAACCTGATCGTTGCGCAAATGCTGTTCCTCGAAGCGGAAAGCCCGGAAAAAGACATTTACCTCTACATCAACTCGCCGGGTGGGGTAATTACCGCGGGCATGTCGATTTACGACACCATGAAGTTCATCAAGCCGGACGTCAGCACCATCTGTATGGGCCAGGCGTGCTCGATGGGCTCCTTCCTGCTGACCGCGGGTGCCAAAGGCAAACGTTTCTGCCTGCCTAACTCGCGCGTGATGATTCACCAGCCGCTGGGCGGCTACCAGGGCCAGGCGACGGACATCGAAATCCATGCGCGTGAAATCCTTAAGGTGAAAGCGCGCATGAACGAACTGATGGCCGAGCATACCGGCCAGCCGCTGGAGCAGATCGAGCGCGACACCGAGCGCGATCGCTTTATGACCGCGGAAGAAGCCGTGGAATACGGCCTGGTTGACGGCATTCTGACACACCGCAGCTAGAACCACGCGGCGCCGATGGACTATAGTAATCAGAGTGGGCAGGGGCTCGCTCTGTTGTGGCCCCTCGGCGTTCCCGATATGAGTTTGGGCGCACTGCCGCCGTGATTTTCCTGCGGGACAAGACTAAAGAAGAGGTTTGACTGATGACAGATAAGCGCAAAGACGGTTCAGGAAAGCTGCTGTACTGCTCTTTTTGCGGCAAAAGCCAGCATGAAGTGCGTAAGCTGATTGCCGGGCCGTCAGTGTATATCTGCGATGAATGTGTCGATCTGTGTAACGACATTATTCGCGAAGAGATTAAAGAAGTTGCCCCGCATCGTGAGCGCAGTGCGCTGCCGACGCCGCACGAGATCCGCCACCACCTGGATGACTACGTCATCGGCCAGGAGCAGGCGAAGAAAGTGCTGGCGGTTGCGGTGTACAACCACTACAAACGCCTGCGCAACGGCGATACCAGCAACGGTATCGAGTTGGGCAAGAGCAACATCTTGCTGATCGGCCCGACCGGCAGCGGTAAAACCCTGCTGGCGGAAACGCTGGCGCGCTTCCTGGACGTGCCGTTCACCATGGCCGACGCCACCACGCTGACCGAAGCCGGTTACGTGGGCGAGGACGTGGAAAATATTATCCAGAAGCTGTTGCAAAAATGTGACTATGACGTGCAGAAAGCGCAGCGCGGCATCGTTTATATCGATGAAATCGATAAGATTTCCCGCAAGTCCGATAACCCGTCGATCACGCGTGACGTCTCGGGTGAAGGCGTGCAGCAGGCGCTGCTGAAGCTGATTGAAGGCACCATCGCCGCGGTTCCGCCGCAGGGTGGGCGCAAGCATCCGCAACAGGAGTTCCTGCAGGTTGATACCTCCAAGATCCTGTTTATCTGCGGCGGCGCTTTCGCCGGCCTGGATAAGGTGATCGGTCAGCGCGTCAACACCGGCTCCGGCATCGGCTTCGGCGCGACCGTCAAGGGCGAGTCCGAGAAGGCGACCGAGGGCGAACTGCTGCTGCAGGCCGAACCGGAAGATTTGATCAAGTTCGGTCTGATCCCAGAGTTCATCGGCCGTCTGCCGGTGGTGGCGACCCTGAGCGAGCTGAGCGAAGATGCGCTGATTCAGATCCTGAAAGAGCCGAAGAACGCCCTGACCAAGCAGTATCAGGCGCTGTTCAATCTGGAAGGCGTGGAGCTGGAGTTCCGCGACGAAGCGCTGAACGCCATCGCCAAGAAAGCCATGGCGCGCAAAACCGGCGCCCGCGGCCTGCGTTCCATCGTGGAAGGCGCGCTGCTCGACACCATGTACGATCTGCCGTCGATGGACAGCGTAGACAAAGTGGTGATCGACGAGTCGGTCATCGCCGGCCAATCCAAGCCGCTGCTGATTTACGGCAAGCCGGAAGCCCAGGCATCTGGCGAATAATTAGCCAGTTAAACCAGAGCGTTATCAGCAAAATGGGGGATTTCATCCCCCATTTCTTTTTCCTGCATTCTTGCCGTTGAATGTAAGAGATTCATCCCCATATACTCATTAACCAGATTTTATGAAACGTTAGATGCTTGCGTCTCATGAGATTCCCCCTCAACCTGGCGGAAATTAAACTAAGAGAGAGCTCTATGAACCCTGAGCGTTCCGAACGCATTGAAATCCCCGTCCTGCCATTGCGCGACGTGGTGGTTTATCCGCACATGGTGATCCCGTTATTTGTTGGCCGGGAAAAATCGATTCGGTGCCTCGAAGCCGCAATGGATCACGATAAGAAGATCATGCTGGTGGCACAGAAAGAGGCCTCAACGGATGAACCTGGCATTAACGACTTGTTCTCGGTTGGCACCGTAGCGTCGATCCTGCAGATGTTGAAGCTGCCGGACGGCACGGTAAAAGTGCTGGTCGAGGGGCTGCAGCGCGCACGCATCACTACGCTGTCCGACAGCGGTGAGCATTTTGCCGCGCAGGCGGAATACCTTGAGTCGCCAGCGATCGACGAGCGCGAGCAGGAAGTGCTGGTGCGCACCGCGATCAATCAGTTTGAAGGCTATATCAAGCTGAACAAAAAAATCCCGCCGGAGGTGCTGACTTCACTGAACAGCATCGACGACGCCGCGCGCCTGGCGGACACCATCGCTGCCCACATGCCGCTGAAACTCAGCGACAAGCAGTCGGTGCTCGAGATGTCCGACATCACCGAGCGTCTGGAATACCTGATGGCGATGATGGAGTCGGAGATCGACCTGCTGCAGGTCGAGAAACGCATCCGCAACCGCGTCAAGAAGCAGATGGAGAAGAGCCAGCGCGAGTACTATCTGAATGAGCAGATGAAGGCGATTCAGAAAGAGTTGGGCGAGATGGACGACGCGCCGGACGAGCACGAAGCGCTGAAGCGCAAGATCGATGCGGCGAAGATGCCGAAAGAGGCGCGCGAGAAAACCGAAGCGGAACTGCAGAAGCTGAAGATGATGTCGCCGATGTCAGCGGAAGCGACCGTGGTGCGCGGCTACATCGACTGGATGCTGCAGGTGCCGTGGAATGCGCGTAGCAAGGTGAAAAAAGACCTGGTCAAGGCGCAGGAAGTGCTCGATACCGATCACTACGGCCTGGAGCGCGTCAAGGATCGCATCCTCGAGTACCTCGCGGTACAGAGCCGCGTCAGCAAAATCAAGGGGCCGATCCTGTGTCTGGTGGGGCCGCCGGGCGTGGGTAAAACCTCGCTGGGGCAGTCGATCGCCAAAGCGACCGGCCGCCAGTACGTGCGCATGGCGCTGGGCGGCGTGCGTGACGAAGCGGAAATCCGCGGTCACCGCCGTACCTACATCGGTTCGATGCCGGGCAAACTGATCCAGAAGATGGCCAAGGTTGGGGTGAAGAACCCGCTGTTCCTGCTGGATGAGATCGACAAGATGTCTTCCGACATGCGCGGCGATCCGGCCTCCGCTCTGCTGGAGGTGCTGGATCCGGAACAGAACGTGGCGTTCAACGACCACTACCTGGAAGTGGATTACGATCTGTCCGACGTGATGTTCGTCGCCACCTCGAACTCGATGAACATTCCTGCGCCGCTGCTGGACCGTATGGAAGTGATCCGCCTGTCGGGTTACACCGAGGACGAGAAGCTCAACATTGCCAAGCAGCACCTGCTGCCGAAGCAGCTTGAGCGCAACGCGCTGAAAAAAGGCGAGCTGACGGTCGACGACAGCGCCATCATCGGTATCATTCGCTTCTACACCCGCGAAGCCGGGGTGCGTAGCCTGGAGCGTGAAATCTCCAAGCTGTGCCGTAAAGCGGTGAAAACGCTGCTGATGGACAAGAAGCGCAAGCATATCGAGATCAACGGCGACAACCTGAAGGATTACCTGGGCGTGCAGCGCGTCGATTACGGCCGTGCGGATACCGAAAACCGCGTGGGCGAAGTCACCGGGCTGGCGTGGACGGAAGTGGGCGGCGATCTGCTGACCATCGAAACCGCCTGCGTGCCGGGCAAAGGCAAGCTGACCTACACCGGTTCTCTGGGTGAAGTGATGCAGGAATCGATTCAGGCGGCGCTGACCGTGGTGCGCGCGCGCGCGGAGAAATTGGGCATCAACGCCGATTTCTACGAGAAACGCGACATCCACGTGCACGTGCCGGAAGGGGCGACGCCGAAAGACGGCCCGAGCGCCGGTATCGCGATGTGCACCGCGCTGGTCTCCTGTCTGACCGGCAACCCGGTACGCGCCGATGTGGCGATGACCGGCGAGATCACGCTGCGCGGCCAGGTATTGCCGATCGGCGGCCTGAAAGAGAAGCTGTTGGCGGCGCATCGCGGCGGCATCAAAACCGTGCTGATCCCTTACGAGAACAAGCGCGATCTGGAAGAGATCCCGGACAATGTTATCGCCGATCTGGAGATTCATCCGGTGCAGCGAATCGATGAAGTTTTGAACATTGCGTTGCAAAACCCGGCCTTCGGCGCACTGCCGGTAGCGGCAAAATAGTGACGAATCGCAAAAACCATTGATAAAACTTATACTGGCAAGCCATTTCGGACTTGCCAGTATTTTTTTGTACCGCTAAGTTAGATCTCTGTCGGCCCGCGTTTTGCCACCCAGTCGGTGGCTTGCTAAGGTTCGATGGGATTGATATAACAGCTGCGCTGTCGCAACCGTAGGGATTTTTCGGTGCGACGATAGAATTCTAGAGGGGATGATAGAGTGAATAAGTCACAACTGATCGACAAGATTGCCGCAGGTGCTGATATTTCCAAAGCGGCAGCGGGACGTGCTTTAGACGCAGTAATCGCTTCCGTTACCGACTCTCTGAAAGCAGGGGATGACGTGGCTCTGGTAGGTTTTGGTTCCTTCACCGTGCGTGAACGTTCGGCTCGTACCGGCCGCAACCCGCAGACCGGTAAAGAGATCAAAATCGCGGCAGCCAAAGTACCGGCCTTCCGTGCAGGGAAAGCGCTGAAAGACGCTGTAAACTGATTTAGCGTCTAACCGTTTAGCGTAACAGGGTTTTGTAATAAACAATCACCTGACGCAGCGGTGCTGGTAAGGTAAGATACAAGGCGCATCGGACTGATGCGCTTTTTTTATTTTTGTCGCAGGGAACGCGCCTGCACAAGGGTTGTTAATCCACATCACAGCGGAGTGTTGTCACACTATGATGGACAATTTACGCGCGGCTGCTAATCACGTCGTGCTCAAAATCATCCTGGCCCTGATCATCCTGTCATTCGTTCTGACCGGGGTGGGTAACTACCTGATCGGCGGCTCCGGCGATTATGCTGCGAAAGTAAATGGTCAGACGATCGAACGCGCTCAGCTGGAACAGGCTTTCCAAAGCGAGCGTAGCCGCATGCAGCAGCAGCTGGGTGACCAGTTCTCCGCGCTGGCCGGCAACGAAGGCTACATGCAGCAGATGCGCCGTCAGGTGTTGTCCCAGTTGATCGACAACATGCTGCTCGACCAGTACGCCAAGAAGCTGGGCCTGGCGGTCAGCGACGATCAGATCAAGGACGCCATCCGCAAGGCGCCTTACTTCCAGACCAACGGCCAGTTCGATAACGCCAAATACCTCGACCTGATCGGCCGCATGGGCTACACCGCCGACAACTTCGCGCAGTCGATGCGCCAGCAGCTGGTCAATCAGCAGCTGATTCAGGCCTTCGGCGAGTCCGGCTTCGTGCTGCCGTCCGAATCGCAAGCCATGGCGGCGCTGGTGCTGCAGGAGCGCGACGTGCGCCTGGCGACCATCGATCTGAAGGCGCTGCAGGCGAAACAGAGCGCCGGCGACGACGAACTGAAGGCGTATTACGATCAGAACAAAAACAGCTTCATCGCACCTGAGCAGGTGAAGGTGAGCTATATCCCGCTGGACGCCGCGTCCATGCAGGACAAGGTGAAAGTGAGCGAAGAGGACATCAGCGCTTACTACGACCAACACAAGAGCAGCTACGGCCAGCCGGAGCGTAAAAACTACAGCGTGATTCAGCTGAAAACCGAGGCGGAAGCCAACGCCGTGCTGGACGAGCTGAAGAAGGGCGCCGATTTCGCCACCCTGGCGAAAGAGAAATCCACCGATATCATCTCACGCCGCACCGGCGGCGAGCTGGGCTGGCTGGAGCCGGAAACCACCGCCGACGAGCTGAAGCAGGCTAACCTGACCGAGAAAGGGCAGCTGTCCGGCGTGGTGAAATCTTCCGTCGGCTTCCTGATCGTGCGTTTGAATGATATCGAACCTGAGAAAGTGAAGCCGCTGAGCGAAGTGCATGACGCCATCGCCAAGCAGGTGCAGCAGGAGAAAGCGGTAGACGCGTATTACGCGCTGCAGCAGAAGGTGAGCGAAGCGGCGACCAGCGACAACGAATCTCTGGCCTCGGCTGAAGAAGCGGCCGGCGTGAAAGCGACGCAAAGCGACTGGTTCACTCGTGACAACATTCCTGCCGCGCTGAACTTCAAGCCGGTCGTGCAGGCGATCTTCGACGGCTCGCTGATCGGCGAGAACGGCGCGCCGGGCAGCAACTCCGACGTGATCACCGTAGATGGCGACCGCGCCTTCGTGGTGCGCGTGAGCGGCCATAAGCCGGAAGGTATCGAACCATTCGACCAGGTGAAAGACCGCGTGGCCGAGCTGGTGAAGCGCAACAAAGCGGTGCAGGAAGCGAAACTGCAGGGCGAGAAGCTGCTGGTTGAGCTGAAGCAGGGCAAGGGCGACGAGGCGATGAAAGCCGCCGGCCTGAGCTTTGGCGCCGTGCAGAAGATGGCGCGCGCGCCGGAAGACAGCCAGCTGGTGGAGAGCGTGTTCGCGCTGCCGCACCCGCAGGACGGCAAACCGGTGTACGGCATGTCGCAGGATCGCCAGGACAACGTGGTGCTGATCGCGCTCGATGCGGTGAAGCCAGGTACGCTGCCGGAAGACGAAATGAAAACCTTCGTCGGCAAGATGGAAGAGGGCGCGACCGGCGTTTCCTTCGATTCGCTGCTGGCGAGCCTGCGTAAAGAAGCCAAGATCAAAATGGGCGCCGCTGAGCAACAGCCTCAGTAATCGCCGCATTTTTCTGCAACGCAGTGCAACAAACAAAGGCCGCTTTCGCGGCCTTTTCCACATCTGATATCCGCCGATTGCTGAATATTCGCCGCCGCGGCAAGGTAGCCGTGCTGTCACACACAAGGAGGATACAGCATGCAACATACAGAGAAAAAAGCCTTATCAGGTTACCGTCATCACGTCAAAGCTGCGCTCACCGCGCTGCTTTTGTGCCTGGCGGGGCCGGCCGCCGCGGTGGATAAAGCCGAGGCGCCGGCACCCATGCTCTCAGCACCGGCGAGCAATGGCGGGCAATCGGTGATGACCAAGACAGCCGAGGAGGCGGCGGTCAGCATCAATCAGGCCACCGCCGAACAGCTGGCCGCCGCCTTGAGCGGCGTCGGTTTGAAGAAGGCGGAAGGCATCGTGCGCTACCGCGAGCAGAACGGGCCGTTCACCCAGGTTGAGCAGTTGCAGGAGGTGCCGGGCATCGGGCCGGCGCTGTTTGAGAAGAATCGCACCCGGCTGAAAATGTGATCCCGGTCGCGGCTGCGTGGCAAAATGCCGCTGAGGCCGTCACTCCTCTGCTACATTTTACAGGTCTTACCAGTTTGGCGCGTTGACCAAACGGGCGAGGGAGCCGCTGCGGCTCCCTCTTTCTGTAATCACCAGGCAGGAGCGATCGTTCCCTATGCAAACCTTTATCAAAGTTCGCGGTTATCACCTTGATGTTTACCAGCACGTTAACAACGCCCGCTATCTGGAGTTTCTGGAAGAGGCGCGCTGGGAATGGCTGGAGAACGAGGCCGGGTTCCGCTGGATGACGGAAAACAACATCGCTTTCATCGTGGTGAACATCAATATCAATTACCGCAGCCCGGCGGTATTGGGGGATAAGCTGCGTATCGACAGCCAGATGGTGCAGCTCAATGGCAAGAGCGGGGTGCTGAGCCAAAAGGTGACGCAGGATCCGGCGGGGACGCCGGTGGCTGACGCGCTGCTGACTTTCGTGTGCGTCGATCTGAAAACGCAGCGTGCGCTGCCGATCGAAGGAGAATTGCGCGAGCGCCTGGAGGCGCTCACGCCGAAGGATAATCTGCAGTAAGCTCACGGGCGGCAGAGGCTGCCGCCGTCACTGCCTCAGGCCAGAGCGGCCTTCTGTTTCAACGCCGCCATCACTTCCGCCTGGTTGGCCCGGTACTGCATCAGGCCATTGGCGCGCAGGTTGCAGGCGGCACATTCGCCGCAGCCGTCACCCTTGATGCCGTTGTAGCAGGTCAGCGTATCCTGGCGCACGCGATCCAGCTGGTGGTAATAATCCGCCAGCGCCCAGGTCTCGGCCTTGTTTAGCCACATCAGCGGCGTTTCGAAGCGGATATCGCGGGCGATGCCCAGCGTCACCGCCTTGTTCAACGCTTTAACAAACTCGTCGCGGCAATCCGGATAGCCGGAGAAATCGGTTTCACACACGCCGGTGATCACCGCTTCCGCTTCCACCTGGTAGGCGTAGATCGCCGCCAGCGTCAGGAACAGGATGTTGCGGCCCGGCACGAAGGTGCTCGGCAGCGCATTTTTCTGATTGGGATCGTAGGCGGGAACCGGAATATTGTCGCGCGTCAGGCTGCTGACGGCCAGCTCATTGAGCAGCGTTACGTCCAGCACTTTGTGTGCCTTGGCGCCGAGGGCGACCGACAGCTCTTGAGCCACTTCAATCTCGGCGCGATGGCGCTGGCCGTAATCGAACGTGACGCAGTGAACTTCATCATACTGTTGCAATGCCTGGATCAAGCAGGTCGTGGAGTCTTGTCCACCGCTGAAAACGACAACCGCGCGCTTCATAAAATCACCTTTTTGGGCTTTGGCCTCTCCCGATACACATTCGGGCGGCAGGATAAAATTGCGTTGCGGCGACAATAGTAGCAGAAAGGGCCGCCAGGCGCAGGGCGGTTCGGCTCAGGCCGGTGCGCTGTCCACCGGCGGCGGCAGCCACGCCTGGCAAAAATCGAACCAGCCGTGGGCGGTTAGCGTGACGCCATGCATGCGCGGCGGCGCGCTGATCTGATACTGGTAGTGAAACAGCGGCGTGATGATGGCGGCGGCCATCAGCCGTTGATAATAAGCCTGCAGCTGTGCGAAGCGCGGTTGCTGCGCCTGCAGCTGCTGGATCTGCCGCAGCGTGTCCTGCTGCTGCTGCCAGCGGCTTTCCGTCAGGATGCCGCGCCACAGCGTATCCTGCCGCAGCCAGCTCTCCAGCGTCGCCTCCGGCGCTTCACCGATCAGGTTGTCTGCCAGCAGCAGGTCGGCCTGGGCGATCTGCGCCTCGCTTTGCCAGCGTTTACCGGCGTAGTAACGCACCTCCAGCTCGCAGCCGTGCTGCGCCAGCAGCCGCTGCAGCGCGACCGTCACCGTTTCCAGCTCGACCGGCGGCCGATACAGCAGCGTCAGCCGGGCGGGCAGGGTGACATCTTCCTCAATCCGTTGGCTGGGAATACGCCAGCCGGGCAGCATTTCATGGCTGGGGGTGATCACGCTGTTGGGAATAGGTAGACGGCTCAGCAGGCCGGACTGCTGGATCAGCATCAGCAGCTTTTGCCCCTGGGCTTCGCTCAGCACGCCGTGGCGCAGGTTCAGCGCCAGATAACACCAGCCCAGGCTCATGCTGCGCTGCACCGGCCTGGCCTGCGCCAAATCGTCTTGCTGACCGATGGTGATGCGCACCGGATGCTGGCAACTGGTGTCGGCGCCGGCGGTGGGCAGGTCGGGGGTGATCCAGTACTCGATGGTGTCCAGATACGGGTGCTGCAGATGGTAACCGGCGTGCTGTTCCAGCCGCACTAGCTGCGGTTCATTCAGCGCCAGCTTGAACGGGCCGGCGCCGATGCCCGGCAGCTCCGGGTGGGTCATCAGGCAAGGCAGCTCCGCCAGCCGGTGAGCCAGCCAATAGTCCGCCAGGTGCAGATCGAACTGGATGCACAGCGGATGCGGCAGGCTGATGTGCGCGACGTTGGCCAGGCTGGGTTGGCTGCGCGGGTGGCGCTGCAGTTTTTCCAGCGTTTGCAGCAGCTGTTGGCCGGTCAGCGGTTCACCGTTATGCCAGCGCAGCTGACTGCGCAGAAAGAAGCGCCAGCGCAGGCCGTGCTCGCCAATTTGCCAGTGGTGCGCCAGATCGGGCTGCGGTTCCGGGTTACCGGTCATCAGGCGCGTCAGCCCGGCGTGCAGGGTCGATACCAGATGTTGCTCGGCGCGGCCGGTCAGCGTGAGTGGGTCGAGCGCTTCCAGCGTGCGGTAATAGGGAATGCGCAGCGTCGGGCTGCCGGCCTGCCATTGCCCGCCGAGGTGCGGGCTGAGCAGATCCTGCAGGTGCTGCGGATCGAGCTGCGCCATCTCCAGCGCCCCCTGATGGTTGCCCTGTTGCAGCAGCTGTTGCAGCAGCTGCGCGCGCAGTTCATCCGGGGTTTTCAGGCAATGCAGGCGGGCGCGTTTGCCGCGGCCGGGCTGCGAATGCCAGCTCAGCCAGCCCTGATCCTGCAGCTGTTGCACCAGCGTGCGGGCGTGCCGTTCGCTGCAGTAGAACATCGCCGCCAGCTCGCCGATGGTCACGGCGACCGGCGCGCTGCCGAGCTGTTGGTACAGGCGTTGATATTGGCTGAGACGGTGAACCAGGCGCATGGGCAGAAATCCGGAACAGTTTTCTCAAATTGTTCACTATTACTTCCGCAAATACCATCCCATACTGCACGGATTGTAATCGCGTTCACATTCAAGAGGTCTTTATGTATCGCCTGGCAGCTTTCGATATGGACGGCACGCTGTTGATGCCGGATCACCGG
Source organism: Serratia sp. CC22-02 (assembly GCF_900182895.1). Lineage (NCBI taxonomy): Bacteria > Pseudomonadati > Pseudomonadota > Gammaproteobacteria > Enterobacterales > Yersiniaceae > Serratia > Serratia sp. CC22-02. The sequence continues at coordinate 190,839 of NZ_FXUD01000002.1, forward strand.
GTTGGCCCGGAAACGCTGGCGGTGCTGAACCAGCTGGTGGAGCGGGAAATGGTGGTGACGTTCGCCACCGGGCGGCACTACCTCGACGCGCAGCCGATCATGGCGCAGCTGGGGCTGCAGGGTTACCTGATCACCGGCAACGGCACGCGAGTGTATGACAACCGCGGCCAACAGCTGCACGCCACCGATTTGCCGGCGGCGGTCGCCGAAGAGGTGCTGCATCATCATTGGCGCACCCGCGCCAGCATGCATGTGTTCCGCGATGAAGGTTGGCTGACCGAGTTTCCCGTGCCGGAAGAGATGCTGCGGGCGCACCACCTGAGCGGCTTTCGTTTTCAGCTGGCTGACGTGCGCCGCCTGCCGGCGTTCGGCAACAGCAAGGTGTGCTTTGTCGCGCCGCACGAGGAGCTGCTGGCGTTGCAGGTGCAGCTGCGGGCACAGCTGGGCGACGAGGCAGACCTGTGCTTTTCCGCTTACGACTGTCTGGAAGTGCTGCCGCTCGGTTGCAACAAAGGCACGGCGCTGGACCGGCTGAGCCGCCATCTGGGGCTGACGATGGCCGACTGCATGGCGTTCGGCGACGCGATGAACGACAAAGAGATGCTGGGGGCGGTGGGGCACGGCGTGGTGATGGGCAACGCCCTGCCGCAGCTGAAATCCCTGCTGCCGCAGCTACCGGTTATCGGCCATTGCCAGCAACAGGCGGTGGCCCACTATTTACAACATTGGCTGCGTTCACCTTGCCTCACCTATTCCCCCGAAGAATGAGGTTCTCCTTACAGCCGGCCGGGTATGACTACCCGGCTTTTTTTTATCCGGAGCCTGGCGTTACAAATCCGCCAGCTGCGCCAGATACGGCTGCAGATCGCCGATGTTGTTGCTGACCCATTCCGGGTTGTAATAGGTATCCAGATAACGCTCGCCGCTGTCGCACAGCAGGGTGACGATCGACCCTTGCTCGCCGTTTTCCCGCATCTGTTTCGCCAGCTGCAGCGCACCCCAGACGTTGGTGCCGGTGGAGGCGCCAACCTTGCGGCCTAACACGCCTTCCAGCCAGTGAATGGTGGCGACGCTGGCGGCATCCGGCACCCGCAGCATGTTGTCGACCACCGACGGGATGAACGACGGCTCGGCGCGCGGGCGGCCGATGCCTTCGATACGGCTGCCGCAGCTGCCGATCAGGGTGCGATCGCCGTGGTGGAAGCAGTCATAGAACACCGAATTTTCCGGATCGACCACCGTCAATTGGGTGTCGTGCCCCTGATAGCGGATGTAGCGCCCCAGCGTAGCGGAGGTGCCGCCGGTGCCGGCGCTCATCACGATGTGTTTCGGCACCGGGAAAGGTTCGCGTGCCATCTGGCGGAAGATGCTGTCGGCGATGTTGTTGTTGCCGCGCCAGTCGGTGGCGCGTTCGGCATAGGTGAACTGATCCATATAGTGGCCGTTCAGCTCTTTCGCCAGCTGTTCGGAGGCGGCGTAGATCTGGGCGGCGTGATCGACGAAGTGACAGCGGCCGCCGTAAAAGGCGATCTGCTCCACCTTGCGGCGCGCGGTGCAGGATGGCATCACCGCGATGAACGGCAGGCCGATCAGACGAGCGAAGTAGGCTTCGGACACCGCGGTGCTGCCGGAAGAGGCCTCGATGATGGTGGTGTTCTCGGTGATCCAGCCGTTGCACAGGCCATAAAGGAACAGCGAGCGCGCCAGGCGGTGTTTCAGGCTGCCGGTCGGGTGGGTGCTCTCGTCCTTCAAATACAGGCAGATGCCTGGAAACGCCGGCAGGTTCAGGCGAATCAGGTGCGTATCGGCGGAGCGCTGAAAATCCGCTTCTATTTCACCGATAGCATATTTTACCCAAGAGTTTGTCATGATTTGGCCTCAAAATAGGGGGCTGGTTTATGGCGTAGCATAGCCTGTCGGCAGGAAAAAAGGATTGCCATTTTTCCTGTTTAATCGCCTAATGAGAGAAAATTTTTCTCCTGGTGGCCGCTATGTTAGATAAAACAGACCGTAAGCTGCTGTGCATGCTGCAGCAAGATTGCACCCAGTCGCTGCAGGCGCTGGCCGATGCGGTCAATTTGACCTCGACGCCGTGCTGGAAACGGCTGAAGCGCCTGGAAGACGAGGGCTATATCCGCGGCCGGGTGGCGCTGCTGGATAACGAAAAGCTCGGCCTGGGGCTGACGGCGTTCGTGTTGATCAAGACCCAGCAGCACAGCAGCGAGTGGTATCAGGCGTTTGTGCAACTGACCAGCCAGATGCCCGAGGTGCTGGCGTTCTACCGCATGGCGGGGGAGTACGACTATCTGATGCAGGTCGAAGTGGCGGACATGAAAAGCTATGACGGCTTTTATAAGCGTCTGGTGAACGGCGTACCGGGCCTCATCGATGTCACCTCAAGCTTTGCCATGGAAAAAATCAAATACACCACCGCGCTGCCGGTGCCTGAGTGAAAAGTTCACCGGACGGGCGGCTCAACGGTGGTATCCTGCTCTGCTGAAGCAGAAAAAGAGACAAATCCCATAAAACCCTGGAATCAAACTGCGTGAGATTATTTGCTCAAATCGGCTGGTACTTCCGCCGGGAGTGGCGCCGCTACCTCGGGGCGGTGGTGCTGCTGATCGTCATCGCCATCCTGCAACTGCTGCCGCCTAAGCTGGTCGGCATCATCGTGGACGGTGTCACCGAAAAACAAATGTCTACCGGCGTGCTGATGGCTTGGCTCGGGCTGATGATCGGCACCGCGATCGTCGTTTACCTGCTGCGCTATGTGTGGCGGGTGTTGCTGTTCGGCGCCTCCTACCAACTGGCGGTCGAGCTGCGCGAAAACTTTTACCGCCAACTCAGCCGGCAAAACCCGGCGTTCTACCTGCGCCACCGCACCGGCGATCTGATGGCGCGCGCCACCAACGACGTGGACCGCGTGGTGTTCGCCGCCGGCGAAGGCGTGCTGACGCTGGTGGACTCGCTGGTGATGGGGCTGGTGGTGCTGGTGGTGATGAGCACCCAAATCAGCTGGCAGCTGACGGTGCTGGCGTTGATCCCGATGCCGCTGATGGCGATCGCCATCAAATATTACGGCGACCAGCTGCACCAGCGCTTTAAATCGGCGCAGGCGGCGTTTTCCAGCCTGAACGATCAGGCGCAGGAAAGCATGACCAGCATCCGCATGATCAAGGCCTTTGGGCTGGAAGATCACCAATCCAACCGCTTCGCCGAGGTGGCGGCGCAGACCGGCGCCAAGAACATGCACGTGGCGCGGGTGGATGCGCGCTTCGATCCGACCATTTATATCGCCATCGGCGCCTCTAACCTGCTGGCCATCGGCGGCGGCAGCTGGATGGTGGTGAACGGGTCGCTGACGCTCGGGCAGCTGACCAGCTTTGTGATGTATCTCGGCTTGATGATCTGGCCGATGCTGGCGCTGGCCTGGATGTTCAACATCGTCGAACGCGGCAGCGCGGCCTACAGCCGCATCCGCAGCCTGCTCGACGAGGCGCCGGCGGTGCAGGACGGCCCGCAGGCGTTGCCGGCCGGCCGCGGCGTGCTGGACGTGGATATCCGCGCGTTCCACTACCCGGAAAACCCGCATCCGGCGCTGCATGACGTGGCGCTGACGCTGAAGCCGGGGCAGATGCTGGGGCTGTGCGGGCCGACCGGTGCCGGCAAGTCGACGCTGTTGTCGCTGATCCAGCGCCAGTTCGACGTCGACCAAGGGCAGATCCGCTATCACGGCCTGCCGTTGCCGCAGGTCAAACTCGACGACTGGCGTTCGCGGCTGTCGGTGGTGAGCCAGACGCCGTTCCTGTTCTCCGATACCGTGGCGAACAACATTGCGCTGGGCCATCCGGGGGCGACGCAGGCGCAGATCGAACAGGCGGCGCGGTTGGCCAGCGTCCATGAGGACATTCTGCGGCTGCCACAGGGCTATGACACCGAAGTGGGCGAACGCGGCGTGATGCTGTCGGGCGGGCAGAAACAGCGTATCTCCATTGCGCGTGCGCTGCTGCTGGATGCGGAGATCCTGATCCTCGACGACGCGCTGTCGGCGGTGGACGGCCGTACCGAACACCAGATCCTGCACAACCTGCGCAGCTGGGGGCAAGATCGCACGGTGATCATCAGCGCGCACCGGCTGTCGGCCTTGACCGAAGCCAGCGAGATCCTGGTGATGCAGCACGGCGGCGTTGCGCAGCGCGGCGATCCGGTGGCGCTGGCGGCGCAGCCGGGCTGGTATCGCGATATGTACCGTTATCAGCAGCTGGAAGCGGCGCTGGATGAAGCGCCGGAAAACGGCGAGGAGGCGTTGGCCGATGAATAAAGTGCAAAAGCTGTGGCCGACGCTGAAGCGGCTGCTGGCCTATGGCTCGCCGTACCGCAAACCGCTGGGGCTGGCGGTGCTGATGCTGTGGATCGCGGCGGCGGCGGAAGTCGCCGGGCCGATCCTGGTGAGCTATTTTATCGATAATTACGTCGCCAAAGGGCAACTGCCGCTGACGATCGTCGGTGGGCTGGCGGCGGCTTACATTCTGCTGGAGCTGCTGGCGGCGGCGCTGCACTACTTCCAGGCGCTGCTGTTCAACCAGGCGGCGGTGGGGGTGGTCCAGCGGCTGCGCACCGACGTGATGGACGCCGCGCTGCGCCAGCCGCTCAGCGCCTTCGACACGCAGCCGGTCGGGCAATTGATCTCGCGCGTCACCAACGACACCGAGGTGATCAAGGATCTGTACGTGATGGTGGTCTCCACGGTGCTGAAAAGCGCCGCGCTGATCGGTGCCATGCTGGTGGCGATGTTCAGCCTCGACTGGCGCATGGCGCTGGTGGCGGTCTGCATCTTCCCGGCGGTGTTTGTGGTGATGGGCATCTATCAATACTACAGCACGCCGATCGTGCGCCGGGTGCGCAGCTATCTGGCGGACATCAACGACGGTTTCAACGAAGTGATCAACGGCATGGGCGTGATTCAGCAGTTCCGCCAGCAGGTGCGCTTCGGTGAACGCATGAGCGCCGCCAGTCAGTCGCACTATCTGGCGCGCATGCAGACCCTGCGGCTCGACGGTTTCCTGCTGCGACCGCTGCTCAGCCTGTTTTCGGCGCTGGTGCTGTGCGGGCTGCTGATGCTGTTCGGCTTCAGCGGCGAGGGGGTGATTGGCGTCGGCGTGCTCTATGCCTTCATCAACTACCTGGGGCGCCTGAACGAACCGCTGATCGAGCTCACGTCGCAGCAGTCGATCCTGCAGCAGGCGGTGGTGGCCGGTGAACGCATTTTCGAGCTGATGGATCGCAGCCAGCAGAGTTACGGCGCCGACGATCGTCCGCTGGCCGGTGGCCGCATCGACATCACCGATCTGAGCTTCGCTTACCGCGCGGACAAAAAGGTGCTGCAGCACATTTCGCTGGCGGTGCCTTCGCGCGGTTTCGTGGCGCTGGTTGGGCATACCGGCAGCGGTAAGAGCACCTTGGCCAACCTGCTGATGGGCTATTACCCGGTCAGCGAGGGGGAAGTGCGTCTCGATGGCCGCCCGATCTCCAGCCTGTCGCACCGCACGCTGCGCCAGGGCGTGGCGATGGTGCAGCAGGATCCGGTGGTGATCGCCGATTCGGTGCTGGCCAACGTTACGTTGGGGCGCAACATCGAGGAAGACGCCGTGTGGCAGGCGCTGGAAACGGTGCAGCTGGCGAGTCTGGTGCGCGGCTTCCCGCAGGGTATTCACACCCGGCTGGGAGAGCAGGGCAATAACCTGTCCGTCGGGCAGAAACAGCTGCTGGCGATGGCGCGGGTCTTGGTGCAGGCGCCGCAGATCCTGATCCTCGACGAGGCGACCGCCAATATCGACTCGGGCACCGAACAGGCGATCCAGCGCGCGCTGCGAGCGATCCGCGAGCACACCACGCTGGTGGTGATCGCCCACCGGCTGTCGACCATCGTCGATGCCGATTCCATCCTGGTGCTGCATCGCGGCCAGGCGGTAGAGCAGGGCAACCATCAGCAGCTGCTGGCGCAGCAGGGGCGCTACTACCAGATGTACCAGCTGCAGCTGGCGGGCGAGCAGCTGGCGGAAGCGGTGCGCGAAGAGAGCCAACCCGCCTGAGCATGGGCCGCGATCGCGGCCCTTCTTTTTTCCCACGCACCACAAGCAGGCAACCCGCCTGCGCCATGCCCCCTTTCTGCACTTTTTCGACGCGATGCGCACCAAATCAGTGCGCGATATTTAATCAATTCAGGGTATCGGTATGGCGCCGCGGCCTGATGGTGCCCGCGTTCCCGCTAATCCGCTGAATCGTCATGCAAAATCAAATCTGGCACAGGCCTTGCTACATATGACGCGTACCAGGGGTGAGTTTGGGTTTAATTCGTGGAGGGGCAATATGAAGCTGGTGACCGTGGTAATCAAACCGTTCAAGCTGGAGGACGTGCGCGAGGCTCTGTCCTCCGTGGGCATTCAGGGGTTGACCGTAACCGAAGTGAAGGGCTTTGGCCGCCAGAAGGGGCACGCCGAGCTGTATCGCGGCGCCGAATATAACGTCAACTTCCTGCCCAAGGTCAAAATCGACATCGCCATCGCTGACGATCAGTTGGATGAAGTGGTTGATGTGATTAGCAAAGCCGCCTACACCGGCAAAATCGGCGACGGCAAAATTTTCGTTGCCGAGTTGCAACGCGTGATCCGCATTCGCACCGGCGAAACCGACGAATCGGCACTGTAACCGCGAACTCAGCTAAGTGATGGGGATGGATTGATAATGAAAAGACTGTTATCCATGTTGGGCCTGAGTTCGGTAACCCTGGTTCCTTCTTTGGCCCTGGCCGCCCCGGCGGTCGCTGATAAGGCCGACAACGCCTTTATGATGATCTGCACTGCGTTGGTGCTGTTCATGACGCTGCCGGGCATCGCGCTGTTTTACGGCGGCCTGCTGCGCGGCAAAAACGTGCTGTCGATGCTGACGCAGGTCACCGTCACCTTCGCGCTGGTCTGCGTGCTGTGGGTGCTGTATGGCTACAGCCTGGCGTTCAGCGAGGGCAATGCGGTATTTGGCGGGTTCGAAACGGCGATGCTGAAAGGCATCGGCATCGATAGCGTCACCGGCAGCATCAGCCAGATGATCCACGTCGCCTTCCAGGCGTCCTTCGCCTGTATCACCGTGGCGCTGGTGGTGGGCGGCTTCGCCGAACGCATTCGCTTCTCGGCGGTGCTGATCTTCGCGATTGTGTGGTTCACGCTGTCTTATCTGCCGATCGCGCACATGGTGTGGGGCGGCGGCTACCTGGCCACCGATGGCGCATTGGACTTCGCCGGCGGCACCGTAGTGCACATCAACGCCGCCAGCGCCGGGCTGATCGGTGCCTACCTGATCGGCAAGCGCGCCGGCTTCGGTAAAGAGGCCTTCAAACCGCACAACCTGCCGATGGTGTTTACCGGAGCGTCCATCCTGTATATCGGCTGGTTCGGCTTTAACGCCGGCTCCGCCAGCGCGGCCAACGGCATTGCGGCCCTGGCATTCCTCAACACCGTGGTCGCCACTGCGGGCGCCATTCTCTCCTGGACCTTCGCCGAATGGGTGCTGCGCGGCAAGCCTTCGCTGCTGGGCGCCTGCTCCGGCATGATCGCCGGACTGGTTGCGGTGACGCCGGCGGCGGGCACCGTGGGCGTGGGCGGGGCGTTGATCATCGGCCTGGTGGGCGGCGTCGCCGGCCTGTGGGGCGTAGTGACGCTGAAGAAATGGCTGAAGGTGGACGACACCTGCGACGTGTTCGGCGTGCACGGGGTGTGCGGCATTGTCGGCTGCCTGCTGACCGGCGTGTTCACCGCCTCTTCACTGGGCGGCACCGGCTACGCCGAAGGGGTGACGATGGGCCATCAGGTCTGGATCCAGCTGGTGAGCGTGCTGATCACGCTGGTGTGGTCGAGCGTCGTCGCCTTTATCGCTTTCAAGATTGCGGGCGCGATGGTGGGCCTGAGAGTACCGGAAGAGCAGGAACGCGAGGGGCTGGACGTCAACAGCCACGGCGAGAGCGCCTACAACCAATAAGACTCGAAGCAGGGCAGTGCGCTAAAGACTAAAATAATGATGAAGCCGACAGGGGCGATGGAAACATCGCCCCTTTCTTTATGCTGCGGATCAGGCGTCGCGCTGGCGAATCACCCCTTCCTGCACGGTGGTGGCGACCAGGACGCCGTCGCGGGTGTAGATTTGGCCGCGAACAAAGCCCCGTGCGCCGGAGGCGGAGGAGCTCTCCACCGCGTACAGCAGCCAGTCATCCATGCGGAACGGGCGATGGAACCACATGGAGTGGTCAATGGTGGCCACCTGCATGCCCGGCTCGAGGAAGCCGACGCCGTGCGGCTGCAGCGCGGTCGGCAGGAAGTTAAAGTCCGACGCGTAGCCCAGCAGGTATTGGTGGATGCGTTGATCGTCCGGCATGCTGCCGTTGGCGCGGAACCAGACGTAGCGATGCGGTTCTTCCACGCTGCCTTTCAGCGGGTTGTGGAATTTCACCGGGCGCATTTCGATCGGCTTTTGGCCGATAAATTTTTCGCGCACTTTTTCCGGCAGCATATGCGCCAGCTTCTGGGCGATCTCTGATTCGGACAGCAGCCCTTCCGGCGGCGGCACGTCCGGCATCAGGTTCTGGTGCTCGAAACCCGCCTCCGGGCTCTGGAAGGAGGCGGTCATATAGAAGATAGGTTTACCGTGCTGGATGGCGCTGACGCGGCGCGCGCTGAAGCTGTTGCCGTCGCGCAGGGTTTCCACATCGTAAACGATAGGCTTGCTGCTGTCGCCCGGGCGCAGGAAGTAGCTGTGGAAAGAATGCACGCTGCGTTCATCCGGCACCGTCTGCTTGGCGGCGTACAGCGCCTGGCCGACCACCTGCCCGCCGAACACCTGGCGCAGCCCCAAATCTTCACTCTGGCCGCGGAACAGCCCTTCTTCGATTTTCTCCAGATCCAGCAGATCGAGGAGGTTTTGCAATGCCTGGCTCATAAAGTTGTTACCTTTCTAATAATCATTTTGCGCAGTGTGCGGAATATCACGGCGCGGCGTCAACATCTTGCGTTATAGGGCCGATGAGAATGCTCTTAATAGTGGGCGCTTTGGACAGGCTAAGTGATTAATAGGTGGAGCAAAGTGGATTTGTCAGTGTTTTGTGCTAAGTTTAATAGGTGCGGTGGTGAAAGCCACCAACATGTTGATAATAAAAAAGGAGACCGATCCATGAAACTCTGGCAAATCGTAGGCGGTGCCGCGGCACTGACGATCACGCTGGCAGGATGCGCGCAAAAGAGTGCTGATGTGCCTACACAGGCGGCCGGTAACCCGGCGGCTGCGCAAACGCAGATTCAGGGCCCGGCGGTGACAGGTTCGGTTAATATACGTCAGCGCATTGCGCTGCCGCCGGACGCGGTACTGACGGTCACCCTCTCTGACGCCTCGCTGGCGGATGCGCCGTCTAAAGTGATTGCACAGCGCGCGGTACGCACTGAAGGGCAACAGGCACCGTTCAGCTTTACGCTGCCGTATAACCCGTCCGACATCCAACCGAATGCGCGTATCATTCTGAGCGCGGCGGTGACGGTCAACGGGCGACTGATGTTTATTACCGACACCATCCAGGAAGTGGTCAACCGCAACGGCACCCGTGCCGATCTGCTGCTGGTTCCGGTTCAGGGTGTGCCGATTCAGGCTGCGCCAACCGCCATGCAGTAATCTTACTGCGGTACAGCAAGATGAAATCAACAGCCTTTGCGCTTCGGCCAAAGGCTGTTTTGTTTTACCAGCGCCAGCCGTAGCGATCGAAATCGACCGTGCTGTGCGGGCCGAAAATAATCCCCTCCGCCAGCAATGCCTGCCGCTGCCGTTGAAAATCCTCCCCCTGCTGCGATATCTGCCCGTGGCGGTTGATCACCCGGTGCCAGGGCAGCGTGCTGCCTTCCGGCAAACGCCGCAGCACGCCGCCGACCTGACGTGCGGCGCGCGGTGAACCGGCCAGCCGGGCAACTTCGCCGTAGGTGGTGACTTTGCCGTAAGGAATGGCGGCCACGATGTGGAATACCCGCTGGCTGAAAGAGGCGTCTTCTGGTTGCATGTTGCTGTTCCTGCGCGAGTCAAAACCCAGGCGGAGAGTGTGCCACAGCGCAGGTGGGTAAGAAAACAGCGGTTGGTCCCGGTTGGCTTGCTATTTGATAGGGCATCGCCGATAATGCCCACCGCTTCGGAGTACAGAAGCCGTCAATGGGGGCCCTGTTGGTTCTCCCGCAACACTAACTTGTGAACTCGGTCAGGTCCGGAAGGAAGCAGCCGCAGCAGGTGACGTGTGTGCCGGGATGTAGCTGGCAGGGTCCCCACCCATTTGCGGCCCGCAAAAACGTTTTTCCCCGTTATTCTTCCTGTCGACAGCTGCACAAGCGTCATTTCGCACGCCGCGAGCGAGCGTCTTTTCCTCTGCGCCGTTTTTGCCCTTCTCCCCCTATAGGGTTGCCAACAGATCCGATGACGGTGAAAAAAATAGCGTTTATATCGTTATTTGTGGGGCAAATAATGGCGCAGGCATAGGGAAAATTCTTAAAGTTGCACGCCTGTTGGGATGGCGTTAGTATTGTTTATTCTCTGTGCGAAAAAACTATCCGCGCTTCGCGGCGGTCGTCGAACTCGCTGAATAAGTTTAAATAATAACCCGTGTGCGCTGTCAGGCTGAACATGATTTATATCATTGATAAAGATATTACATTTAACACTGAAAACGGTTCATTGAAGAGTATAAAGAAGGGACGGGAAGTTTTCTTATCCAGCGTTAATTCTAGAGTATTCAAATGTTTGCTTGAGCATGGCCACGAGGCGGTGAGCCGGGATACGCTGTTGCAGCAGGTGTGGACCGATCACGGCCTGAGCGCCTCTTCGGCGACGTTGAATCAATATATCAGCCTGACGCGGCGGGCATTGACGTCTGTCGGTTTCAATGAACGCCTGATCGTTACCCTCTCTAAAAAGGGGTATAGACTCAATAGAATAATACCGATCGACCGACTGCGGATTGATTTACCCGATCCCCCGCCGCTTGCCGATGCCCCGGTTCCCTTGGCTGCGCCGACCGCAACGTCAAAAAACACCCACCACTATTTTTTTATTCTGCTGCGCAGCTTATCGATCGTCGTGCCATTATCTTTTCTGGCGCTGTGCTTTATCTATTACAAACATCATCGCGACAGTGAAAAGAAGCAGGTATTGTCTTACGTGGGGACGGTAAACGGCTGCCCGATCTACTATGCCGGCCATTTTTTGGAGAATCATCAGGACGACTATTTGCAGTTCTTGGTCAGGAAGGATCTTTATGGCCAGCGTTGCCGCCCCGGTGAGATTGTCATTACCAAGGTTAACCGTTCTCATAATGCCAATGAAGACAGCGGACGCCAGTTTATCGCCAAATGCACGAAGGACAGTGCGGCCGTTTTGCATAATTGTGAGAGCGAGTACATCCGGGCATGGAAAAAAAGTTAAATATTTTGTCAGCCACGCTGGTCGGCCTGTGCGTGTTGACTGGCAGCGTGGTGTATTCCCTGGTTCGCAGCCATCATGAGTTCGGTGATTTTTCCTGCGAAGCGAACGCCACGTTCAATTATTTCAATTCGCTGGACGCGCAGGCGGCACACGATGACATCCAGCTGTCGCTAAAAATAAACTACATCTTTTTGTCGGGCGATAAGGGCGTGATGATCTTGTCGGGCCTGGCCAACGACGGTGAAGAGAAGTATTTCGTCAACCGACGGGTTAATTTCAGCTATGTCTCGCAAGGCAGTTTCTATCGTTTCCACTATGGTGAGGTGAATTATTCACCGCGCGATACCTTGCCGGAAGAGGTGTATACTTACTTTTTCAGCAATGAATCGACGTTTTATCATATTCGCAGCGTAGACAAGAATACGTTGATGTTCAGCAATGCCTACTCGCCGATGTTTTTATGTAATATCGAATCCTGATTTTTATCTCGTTTTTTATGTGAGCTTAAGGTGTATTTCTGTTACCCTTTACATCCTCGCCTCCTGCCTTTTTAGCACGCAACTAATAACATGGGTTATTATGCGTGAATGTCTATTTTCTTTATCATTAATCAAATTTAATGGTGGTTTAGCTATTTTATAAAACCTGCTATCGTCATGTTTTTAAATGATTTAATGAATCTAAGGTAGTATGATGTGACCATATTAATTTTATATTGTTTATTTTAAAGAAATAAGTTGCATGAATGTTTTTCGCATGATTAATTGAGGCCGCTCTTGAAACGGCGAACCATTAATTTTCATTGAAAATGCATCTCGCCGCATGCGTGCAAAGGTGATGGCACAGAGGGCCTTTGAACTTCATTAAACTGATAGGCGAGAGATGGACATACATAACATTGCCCTGAACGAGACTCTGTTGGAAAATGAGTTGGTAATATTAAACAACAATGAAAAAACGCTGTTGTTTAAAAAAGAGAATGTGCTCATTGAAATGACCGAATTACAGCGGCGCTTCATGCTGTGCCTGTTGAGCGGTATTTATAAGAAGAACGACATTATTCGCGCTGTCTGGTTTTGCAACCATGAGACCATCAGCGACAATAACTATTATCAGATGATATTCCAATGCCGCTCTTTGCTCTCCCGCCACGGTATTCCTGGCGAGGTGATCAAGACCATTCCCCGATTTGGCGTGATGTTGAGCTTTCAAGCCTGCGAGCGTGCGGCCGCTAATTTGCAGGGGGAATGCCCGTCATCATCGGCTAATAAGCGCCGGCGAACGTGGCTGGACGCCGTGAATTATAAAGTGGCTCTGGTCATCACGCTGCTGTTTTCCGTCGCGATGGTGGTCGGTATTTCCGCTTAGCGTTGGCGCCGTTGAATAACCGGGGGTGCCGTGAGCAAACGGTTGATAGATTTTTTTATGCTTCTTTTTTTTCTGACGAATCTGGCGTTCATGCTTCAGCTGGGATGGCGAATGATGGCCGGGGATGGCGCGCCCGTTGAGCCGAGCCGTGAAAACGCGCCCGGGCCGGGGCGCCATATTGTCTTTCCTCAGGAAGAGGACATCGGAAAAATTAATGACGCGCACTGGTTTGGCCGCTATCAAGCGGCGAAAGACGGCGAAAAGGCGCACGGGTATAAAGTCGGCGAATGGGCGATCGGTGCCGAGCTGCTGGCTAACGCACCGGAAGCCGCTGCGCTTGGCAAGATAGCGGGTTTGCTGTTCAGCGATAACGCCAAAAAAAGCCTGGTCATCGTCGAGCATGGCGGCAAGCAAACCGGTTATGGCGTTGGCGACCGTCTGGCCGGCAGCAATGCCGTCATCGTGCGGATAGTGAAAAATAAAATACTGCTCGATGAAAACGGCTATTACGCCACGCTGACGTTTAAAGAGTAGCCGGCGCGCCGTTTCGGCGCGGGGTGTTTTATAGCATAAGGCGACATTGTGATTACGCATTTTATTTATCGTTCCGGCCCAGGCTGGAGCGCCGGCTTATGGCGCGCGTTAGCGGCGGTGGCCGTCATGATTGTGCTGGCTGGCGCGGCGCGCGCGGAGCAATTCTCCGCCAATTTCAAAGGCACGGACATTCAGGAATTTATCAATACGGTCAGTAAAAACCTGGGAAAAACCATCATTATCGATCCGGCGGTGAAAGGTAAGGTCACGGTGCGCAGCTATGAACAGCTCGACGAGAAGCAGTATTACCAGTTCTTTCTCAACGTGCTGGATGTCTATGGCTATACGGTCATCGGCATGCCCAATAACGTCTTGAAGGTGATCGCCGCCAAAGAGGGAAAAAGAGCCGCGCTGGCACAAAACGGCGGCGAGGCGATCGCCGAAGGGGATGAAGTGGTGATGCGCGTGGTACCGCTGCGCAATATCGCGGCCAAAGACGTTTCGCCGATATTGCGCCAGCTCAACGACAGCATCGGCGTGGGCAGCGTGGCGCATTACGAGCAGGGAAACGCGCTGTTGATCACCGGCCGGGCCAGCGTGGTCAATGGCCTGCTCGAGCTCGTCAGGGAGATGGATCAGGACGATGGCAATCGGGTCGAAACTCTCGCGCTGAAGCATGCGGCGGCGCCGGAGATCGCGCGCATGGTGAACGAACTGTTTCGCGAAGAGGGCAAACGGCGCACGGCCGGCGCGAGCTCGCTGCGGCTGGTGGCGGATGAGCGGACCAACAGCGTGATGATCGCCGGGGATGATCGGAGCCGCGAACACGCCAAAGAACTGATTGACCAGCTGGATAACAAGAGCGTCACCCAGGGCAATACCCAGGTTATCCCTCTCAAATACGCCAAGGCGCAGAGCCTGGTCGAGGTGCTGACCGGCGTGAGTGCGGGCCTGCAAAACGAGAAGGAGAGCGCCGCCGCCAACGTGGCGCTGCTGAAAAATGTGGTGATCAAGGCCGATGAGCAGACCAATGCGCTGATCATCACCGCCGCGCCGGATGTGATGCGCGATCTGGAGGCGGTGGTCGCCAAGCTCGACGTGCGCCGCGCGCAGGTGCTGGTCGAAGCGGTGATCGTCGAAGTGCAGGATGGGCAGGGGCTGAACATCGGCGTGCAGTGGGCCAACAAATACGGTGGTGGCACGCAGTTCGCCGGCCAGATTCCCGGGGTGTCGGCGGGGTTCGAAAACGGCATGAGCGACGTGTTCGGCAAGGCCAACGGCCTGATGACCGGTTTCTACAGCGGTAACTGGGGCGTATTGCTGACCGCCATCGCCAGCAACAACCAAAATAATATCCTGGCCACGCCGAGCATCGTCACGCTGGATAACGCCGAGGCGGAATTCAGCGTCGGGCAGGATGTGCCGATCCTGACCGGTTCGCAAACCACCAATAGCGATAACGTCTTCAATACCGTGTCGCGCAAGACGGTGGGGATCAAACTCAAGGTCAAACCGCAGATCAACCAGGGCCAGTCCGTGCTGATGCAGATCGAACAGGAGGTCTCCAGCGTTGCCGAAAGCGCCGGCGCTACGCCGGATTCGCTGGGGGCGACCTTCAATATCCGCACGGTTAACAACACGGTGCTGGTGGACAGCGGCGAAACCGTAGTGGTGGGCGGCCTGTTGGACAAGTCCAACTCGGAGCTGGAGAGCAGCGTGCCGATCCTGGGCAAGATCCCGCTGGTGGGGGCGCTGTTTCGCTCGACCGCCACCAAAGCGAGCAAGCGTAATTTGATGCTGTTTATCCGCCCGACCATCATTCGCAGCACCGAGGGATATGCCCGGCAGAGCCAACGCAAGTTAGGCAAGTTCGACGCCGAACAGCAGGACGATCGTGAGCTGAATGACGCACTGCGCGGCGAGATCGCCGGCGATAAGAAGGCGCTCGACAATCGGGCGTTTCTCGCCACCGTTGCAAGTATCGACGCGTTTTATTCGCGGGGAGCACGCCCGTGAAGCCCCGTTCTGCGGGGCCGCTGCTGCCTTTTTCCTGGGCGCGCCAGCATGGCGTGCTGGCCGTTGACGGGCAGCACGGTATCCAGATTTATTGTCACCCTGACACAAGCCACGCCGCATTGATGGAGGCCTACCGCTGCCTGCCCGGCGAGCCGGCGCTGGCCCGGCTGGAGGCGGAGGCTTTTGATCAACGGCTGGTGGCGCACTACCAGCAGGAAAGCGGCCAGGCGCAGAAAATGATCGACGACCTGGGCGGCGAACTGGATTTTTACGCGCTGGCCGAGGAGCTGCCGCAGCAGCAAGACCTATTGGACGAACAGGACGATGCGCCGATTATCCGCCTGATCAACGCCTTGCTGAGCGAGGCGATCAAAGAGCGCGCCTCCGATATCCACATCGAAACCTACGAGAGCGAGCTGGTGATCCGCTTTCGCATCGACGGCGCGCTGCGGCGGATTTTGGCGCCGCAGCGCAAGCTGGCGGCGCTGCTGGTGTCGCGCATCAAGGTGATGTCGAAGCTGGATATCGCCGAGAAGCGCGTGCCGCAGGATGGGCGCATGGCGCTGAAGGTCGGCGGGCGAGCGATTGACGTGCGGGTGTCGGTGATGCCGGCCAGCCACGGCGAGCGCGTGGTCATGCGCCTGTTGGACAAACAGGGCGTGCGGCTCGAACTGCCCAGCCTGGGCATGGCACCGGCGCACCAGCAGGCGTTGCTGCGCCTGATCCGCCAGCCGCACGGCATCATTTTGGTCACCGGGCCGACCGGCTCCGGCAAGAGCACCACGCTCTATACCTTGCTGAGCCAGATCAACGATGAACAGCGCAACATCATGACGATCGAAGATCCCGTCGAATATGAGTTGGCCGGCATTGCGCAGACGCAGGTGAATCCCAAGGTGGACATGACCTTCGCGCGCGGGCTGCGCGCGCTGCTGCGTCAGGATCCCGACGTGGTGCTGATCGGCGAGATCCGCGACGGCGAAACGGCGCAGATCGCGGTGCAGGCCTCATTGACCGGGCATTTGGTGCTGTCGACCCTGCATACCAACACGGCGATCGGCGCCGTGACCCGGCTGCGGGACATGGGGGTCGAACCGTTTCTGCTTTCGAGTTCGCTCAGCGGCGTGTTGGCGCAGCGCCTGGTGCGCCGGCTGTGCCCGCAGTGCCGCGAGCCTTATGCGTTGTCTGACGCGCAGCGGCGCCTGCTGGGGCTGCCCCCGACGCCGGCGGTGACCTGCTGGCGCCCGTTGGGGTGCGAGGCCTGCGGCGGGCAGGGATATCACGGCCGAATCGGCTTGCACGAACTGTTGGTGCTGGATGAACCGATGCGCATGGCGATCCATCGCGGTGACGGCGAGCTGGACATCGCGAAACTGGCCGCCGAACGCTATCTGCCGCTGCGCCAGGATGGGATCGCCAAGATGCGCGCCGGGGAGACCAGCCTGGAGGAAGTGCTGCGAGTGACGCGCGAAGGGGACGGCGATGAAGTTTGATTATCGCGCCTGCGATCGTGAGGGGCGCGCCCAGCGCGGCGTGTTGGAGGCGGATTCTCTGCGCCACGCCCGCGATCGCCTGCGTGAAAAGGGGTGGCAGGTGCTGGCGGTGCAAGCGCGCAGGCGGCCCGCTTTCGCCGGCATGTTTGCGGGCCGCTGGATGAGCGGCGTGAGCAGCGGCGATGTGGCGCTGTTGACCCGGCAGCTGGCGACGCTGCTGTCCGCTGCGCTGCCGCTGGAGGAAGCGCTGATGGCGGTGGCGCGGCAAACGGAGAAAAAAGGTCTGCAGGCGGCGTTGGCTCAGGTGCGGCAGCGCATTCTGGAGGGCTTTCCGCTGGCGCAGGCGCTGGGTCAGCATCCGCAGATTTTTGACCGCCTCTATTGCGCCATGGTGGCCGCCGGTGAGATTTCCGGCCATCTGGCGCCGGTGCTGGAACGGCTGGCCGACTACGTCGAACAGCGCCAGCAAATGAAGAACAAAATCGTGCAGGCGCTGGTGTACCCGATGGTGCTGACGACGGTGGCAATCGGCGTGGTGGCGATCCTGTTGACGGCGGTGGTGCCGAAGGTGATCGAACAGTTTGTGCATATGAAGCAGACCTTGCCGCTGTCGACCCGGATGCTGCTCGGCGCCAGCGACGGGCTGCGTCGATGGGGGGCGTTGGCGCTGATATCGGTGCTGACGGGCCTTGGCGCGTTCCGCTATCGCCTGCGGGATCCGGCGCGGCGCGTGCGCTGGCATGCGTTCATCCTGCGGTTGCCGGTGGTCGGCAAGCTGTCGCTGGCGGTGAACACGGCGCGCTACGCCAAAACGCTGAGCATTTTGAACGCCAGCGCGGTGCCGTTGCTGGAGGCGATGCGCATCAGCGCCGGCGTGTTGGGCAACGATGCCGCCCGCGAACGGCTGCTGGCGGCGATGGAGCGGGTGCGGGAGGGCGAAGGATTGTCGCCGTCGCTTGAGGGTACCGCGCTGTTCTCGCCGATGATGCGGCACATGATCATGTCCGGCGAGCGCAGCGGTGAGCTGGACATGATGCTCGAACGGGCGGCGACGATGCAGCAGGAGGCCTTCGGCCGGCAAGTCACGCTGGCGCTGGGGCTGTTTGAGCCTTTATTGGTGATCGCGATGGCCGGTTCGGTGCTGTTTATCATTTTGGCCATCCTGCAGCCGATATTGCAGCTCAATAATATGGTCGGCTAATCATGCCGTTAATGGAGAGTAAAGTGAGTCATATCAGCAAGATGCGCAGGTCACGGCAGCGAGGGTTTACGCTGCTGGAAATCATGGTGGTGATCGTCATTCTGGGGCTGTTGGCCAGCCTGACCATTCCAAGCCTGATGGGAAACAAGGAGAAGGCCGATCGGCAAAAGGCCGCCAGCGATATCGTCGCGTTGGAGAACGCGTTGGATATGTACAAGCTGGACAACGGGCGTTATCCCAGCGCGGAACAGGGGCTGGCGGCGCTGGTGACCCGACCGGCGCTGGCGCCGATCCCGAGAAATTATCCCGAAGACGGTTATATCCGCCGGTTGCCGCAAGATCCCTGGGGGCAGGAGTATCGTCTGCGTAATCCGGGGCGTCACGGCAAGCTGGACGTGTTTTCTCTGGGGCCGGACGGCATCGCCGACACCGATGACGATATCGGCAACTGGGTGGCCGACGCCGACGCGCCATGAGGCGCATACGCGGCTTTACGCTGCTGGAGATCATGCTGGTATTGCTGCTGCTGGGGGTGACCAGCGGCCTGGTGATGCTGAGTTTTCCGGCGGATGAGAAAGCGTTGGCACGGCAGGGGGAGCGGCTGAACCATTGGTTGAATGCCCTCGCCGAGCGGGCCGAGCGCGAAGGGGTGAGTTATGGCGTGGCGTTCGGCAGCGGCGGTTGGCGCAGCGTTGCCGCTGCGGGGCAGGCGAGCCGGGAGGCATACGCCCTGCCGGACGGCATCGCGCTGTGGCTGAGCGTTGAAGGGCAAACCGTCGCGCTCGATGACGCGGCGGCGCGGCCGCCGCAGGTGTGGCTGCATCCGGGGGGCGAAACCACGGCGTTCAGCGTAGCGCTGTCGCAGGGGCGGTGCCTGTGGCGATTGCAGGCGCCCGGTTACTTCGTATTTGAAACGACGGACATTCGTTGCGATGACGCGGAAAATGAGACGCCAGCAGGGCATGACACTGCTGGAAGTGATGGTGGCCTTGATGATCTTCGCCATCGGTTGCCTGGCGCTGATCAACAGCACCGGCGGCCAGGTGCGTAGCCTGAGCGAGATCGAAGCCAAGACCGTTGCGCTGTGGGTAGCGGACAACCAGCTGACGCTGCTGCAGCTCGATCCGCAGCCGCCGACGCTGGCCTGGCATTCGGGCACCACGGTGATGGCCGGTGAGACCTGGCACTGGCGTTATCGTGGGCAGGAGACCAGCGACGCCGGAATGCGGGCGATAGCGATCGAAGTCAGGCGCGATCCGCAGGATCGCAACGTGCTGGCGGAGTTACAGGCTTACCGGGGGTTGCCATGAAGCGCGCTTTGCAACGCGGTTTTACGCTGGTGGAAATGCTGCTGGCCATCGCCCTGTTCGCCATGCTGTCGCTCACCGCCCTGGCGGTCTTCAGGGGCGTGCTGAAAAACGACGAAATTACCCAGCGCAAATCGACGCAGCTGACCCAGCTGCAACGGGCGCTGGCGATCGTCGAGCGCGATTTTGCTCATGCGCAGGCGCGTGCGCCGATCGGTGATAAACGCAGGCCGGCGGAGCCGGAATTCGCGGTGCTGCAGACGGCGGAGGGGGAAGACGTGGATTTTCAGCTGTTGCTGATCCGAAGCGGCTGGTCGAATCCGCAGGCCCGGCTGCCGCGTGCCACGCAGGAGCGGGTGGCCTATCGCCACCGGCAGGGGCGGCTGGAGCGCCTCAGCTACCCGAATTTGAGCAGCCCGCAGGCGACGGCGCGCAGCGTGCTGTTGCTGCCGGAGGTGACGCGGTTCCGCCTGCGTTTTTACCGGCAAGGCGAATGGTTGACGGCCTGGCGCGCCGGCGGGCTGCTGCCGCAGGCGGTGGAGATCACCGTCGAGACCCCCGCGTTGGGGGAAATACGGCGCATCATCGCGCTGCCCTCGGCGAGGCCATGATGAAAAAACAACGCGGTATGGCGCTGTTGATGGTGCTGCTGATGATGTCGCTGATGGCGATCGTGGCGGTCAATATCAATGACCACTGGCAGCGTTCGCTGGCGCGCACCCAGTCTCAGCAGGATCGGCTGAGGGCGAAATGGCTGCTGTTGGGCGGGGAGATCTACGCCCAACAGCGGTGGCGGCAGGCAGGAGAGCAGCGCAAGGCCTGGGAAGCCTCTGGGGCGGCGTTCAGTATGCGTACCGAAGAGGGGGAAGTGGCGATACGCCTGCGCCGGGTCGATGCCTGTTTCAACGTAAACGCCCTGATCCGCGCCGCCGGCCCAACGGAGGTCGGAGATAGCGAGGGGGTTCCCCCCAATAAAGAGAGGCGGATATTCATGCTGTTACTGAACAACCTGGGCATCGCCGACGCGCAGGCAGGCGCGATTGCCGATGCGATCGTCGCCCGGGCTTATGGCGAAGGGTACCTGATGGGGGATATCAGCGAACTGCGGGAGCTGGCCGGTATCGATCGTGAGCTATACCTGCGCCTCGCGCCGCAGCTTTGTGCGGCGCCGGATGCTGAATTGCAGATCAACCCGGACGCCGTGGATGAGGCCCGGTTGCCGCTGCTGCGGGCGATGCTGATGAACGCCCTGGGCGGAGAACGGCTGCGGACGTTGCTGGCGGCCCGCCCGCCGCAGGGGTGGCAGACGCTGACGTTTTTGTCGCAGGAAAAAGCGCTGCAAGCCTTGGATGACGACGCTCTCGACGAGCGATTGAAGTTCGACGACAGCCGCTGGATTGCGCAGCTGCAGCTGACGCTGAATGACGGGCGCTATCGGCTCGTCAGCGCGTGGCAACCGGGCCAGTCAGGCATCACGGTCAGCAGACGCCAGTTCGACAGAGGGGAGGGGTAAAGGGTGGCGAACACAATCCTGCTTATCGCGCTGAGCGAGGACTCGATGGCCGATGTGCGCTGGGGCCACGTCGGCGAGACGCGCTGCCGCTTTGGCGCCCGCCTCGATCTGACCGACGGCGGCGGCGAGTTGGCAGCCATGGCGCAGGGCAGCCGAGTCGTGGTACTGGTGCCTGCCCGTCATGTGGTGCTGAGACAAACGACATTCCAGGGCAAGGCCCGGCAGGCGACGCCACTGGCGCTGGCCTACGCCCACGAGGCCGGGCTGTTGACCGATACCGAGCAGATGCACTGGGCGGTGCTGGGCAAGGCGCAGCGTGATTTCACCCTCGCCGGCGTCGCGCTGGCGCAGATGCAGGGCTGGGTCGAGCGCCTGAGCGCCTGCGGCATTCGCGCCGATAAAATGCTGCCCGACGTGCTGGCATTGCCGCTGCCGGGCCAATGCAGCGCGCTGCGCTGGCGCGATCGCTGGCTGATCCGAACGGGGAATGGGCAGAGCTTGTCGCTGCCCGATGCCTGGCGGGATTGCACTCCGCTGCCGACGCCGGATTGGTGTTTGCACTGCGGCGGGGAGATTCCGGCGGGCTGGGAAGCGGCGCGCATTGACGAGGATCCGCTCTGGCAACTGGCGCAAGAGGCCTGGAGCAGCCCCGCCACGCTGCTGCAGGGGCGTTTCAAACCGAGCGTACGCTGGCCGCGTCGCCTGCCCGATAAGACCGTCTGCGCGCTGCTGTTGCTCAGTGGTTCGCTGCTGGTGGGCGGTTTGCATCACCAACAGATGGCCCGGCAGAACGAGAGCCGGATAGCGGTACTGTCTCAGCGCCTGCTGCCTGGCCAGACCGCGCCGGCGTTTGCGGAACAGGCGGCGAAAGCGCAGGTGCGGCGTATGCAAGACGCCCTGAATGCGCCGCAGCTGTTCAGGCTGCTGCCCTACGCGGCCGGGGCACTCGCTTTATGGGCGCCCCCGCAGCTGCAGGCGCTGGCTTTCGACGCTGCCGACGATCGTCTGGTGGTGACGGTGAACAGAAACGACGTGCCGCTGCCGGCACCGGTTAACGATGGCGAGGTCAGTATGACGTTCAGAGAAGGCGGCGCACCCAACCAGGCGGTCCTGACGGTGAGAGGTGAGCGATGAATATCGGGTGGCACGATAAGGCGTTGCGGCGGGCGGTGTTGTTAAGCCTGTTGTTGTTGGTAGCCTGCGGCTACTGCCTGTATCAGTTTTCACAGGCGCAGAAAAGCGCACAACGGCTGGCGGCGCTGCAGGGGCAGGCACGTGTCATCCAGCAACTGCAGGCTCGCTCGCCGCCGGGCGCCGCTGCGCGCGAGCAACTGCCGGAGCGGCTGCGGCAGAGCGCGCAAGCGTACCGCATTCCCCTCGCCGACCTGACGGAAAGTGACGCGGAGATGCGGGTGAGGCTGCCGCCTGTGCCGTTCGAAAGCCTGCTGTCGTGGTTGGCTGCCCTGCAGCGCGAGCACGGTATCCGCGTGCTCGCGCTCACCGTGGAGCGCGCGGGGCAGGCGCCGGGCGTCGTGCAGGTCAGCCGGCTGCAGGTGACGACGCAGCCGCCGATGTAACCCACGCTAACGAATCATCAGGAATCAGAAAAATCATGCTATTCGCCCTAAACGCGGCGGCGGATGAACACTGGCTGTTATTTAGCGCCGTGTTGAGTCTGTGCGTCGGCAGTTTTATTAACGTGGTCGTTTATCGGCTGCCTATCATGCTTGAGCGTGAAATAGAAACGACGCAGGCCGAGCGATTTGATCTCGTTTGGCCGCGTTCATTTTGCCCGTCATGCATAAAACAATTATCGGCGTTCGATAATATTCCGCTATTAAGTTGGCTGCTGTTGCGTGGCCGCTGTCGTTATTGCCGCAGCCCTATTCCCGTGCGTTATCCACTGGTGGAGTTATTTCTGATGCTGATGGGAATCATGCTGGCCTGGCGTCTCGGCATCGGGGTTGATTGGTTTTTCATGCTTGCGTTTGTTGCGTTGTTGCTGGCGCTGGCGGCGATTGACAGCGAGCGCCAACTCCTGCCGGATTGCCTGACGCTGTCGCTGTTGTGGGGCGGGTTGCTGTGGCATTGCCTGGCGCACCCGGCCTTTTTGCCGGCGGCGGTGGTCGGCGCGATGGCGGGCTATCTGACGCTGTGGCTGCTGTATTGGGCATTTCGTCTGGCGACCGGCCGCGAGGGGCTGGGATACGGCGATTTTAAACTGTTGGCGGCGCTTGGCGCCTGGGGCGGGTATGCCGCTTTGCCGTCGATCTTGCTGTTTGCCTCCGCCGGCAGCCTGCTGTGGCTGTTGCTGCGCGTATGGCGCGGCGGTGATGGAACTCAGCCCCTGCCTTTCGGGCCGGGGCTGGCGACGGCGGGCGCAGGCGCGGTGGCCTGCCAATGGTTTGCGCTGCCGCTGGGGGGCTAACGGAGCTGGGCTAGAAAGGGCGCCAGTGACCGATTGAATTCGCTGCACTTCTCCTGCAGCGGCGTGGCGTCGGCCGCCAGCTGTGCGGCGACGCGTTGACCTGCAGCAAGCAACTGGGCGCGATTGAGCGCCGGCGACCACCCTTTTTTCTCTGCTTCCTGCAGCGCCGCCGCCGTGAGCTTATCGTCGGCCGGGATGTCGGCGCGATTGCAACGCTCTCTCAAAAACAAGCCGGCGCCGACCAGCGACGACAGCTGGTCGCGTTGGGCGGCGGCGTCAGGGGCCGATTTGGCGGCGTGCTGGCAGCCGGAGAGCAGCAGGGAGGCCAAGACCGCTGCGGCGATATTTTTCAATGTCACGTTATTCTCTCTGTGGAATAGGAACGGTGCGCTTATTTCTTTCGCCGCAAGGCGGCGCTTCGCGATTTCCGGATTATTTTAAACGTTTGTCATGCCATTTAATATCTTGGCCGTATTAGGTTTTATTATTTTAATGCATTCTAAGTGCCTGGCGTTCAGGGCTTCTACTTATTATTCCTCTCGCGGTATCGCCGCATCTCTTTGAGTTTCTTCTCACTCAGTTGGAATCCAATAAATTTAACTGGAGTCGTAATGAAATTATCCAAAATCGCCCTGATGATGGCAACGCTTGCTGCCTCGTCGGCCGCCTGGTCGCATGGGTATATCGAAGTTCCCGAAAGCCGCGCCTACAAGTGCAAGCTGGGCAGCAACACCGACTGCGGCCGGGCGCAGTGGGAACCGCAGAGCGTTGAGCAGATTTCCGGCTTCCCTGGCGGCGCTACGCCGCTCGACGGCCAGCTGGCCAGCGGCGGGGTTAATGGCTTCGAACCGCTGGATCGCCAGGGCGTCAACGTCTGGGCGTTGAACACCATGAAGCCGGGGCCGCAGACGTTCACCTGGTACCACACCGCCAAGCACAAAACCAATAACTGGCGTTACTACATCACCAAACAAGACTGGGACGTGAACAAGCCGCTGTCGCGCGAGGCTTTCGAAAAAGAGCCGTTCTGCGAGGTTGATGGCCATGCTCAGGCGCCAAAAGATCGCGAAGTGCACCAGTGCGTGGTGCCGGAGAGAACCGGCTATCAGGTGATTTACGGCGTGTGGGAAATCAATGACACGGTGAACAGTTTCTATCAGGTGGTTGACGTCAACTTCGAGGACGACGGCGTCGTATCCGAATGGCGCAAGCAGCTGCAGGGATCCCTCACCGGTAAAAACCTGCAGGTTGGCGATAAAGTGATCGCTCGCTTCTTCGACGCGAGCGGCGAAGTGCTGGCGATGAAAACCGAGCTGGCGATCGACAGCGAGGCGCTGACCGACAAAAACCGCTGGAGCCACGCACTGGCAACCAAGATCAACGTCGAGCAGAAAACGGTGCGCGCCGGAGTGAAAGACGGCAAAGGCAACGTCAACCCGGTATTCGGCAATAACGCGGTCTTCGCCAAGCAGGGTAGCCCGATGAAGAGCGTAGTGATCTCCTATGAGGAAGAAACGCCGGCCATTACCGAGGAGATCCGCATCGGCAATCTGTCCAGCACCAAGATCAAGGACGGTAAAGCCCAGCTGACCTTCAATGCCGAGGTCAAAGGCAAGCTGACGGTTGAAGCGCGCGTTTACGATCACGGCCAGACGGAGAAAGGCTATGTGAAAGAGACGCTGGAAGACGCCAGCCAGCCGCTGACCATCGCGCTGACCAACGTCAGCGAAGGCCACCACATGCTGAAAGTGATCGCCAGCAACGACAACGGGCAGAGCATTCAGCCTGATATCGAAAACTTCAACCTGGAAGCAGACTCCACCGGCGGTGGCGGCAACGGCGACTACAACTTCGTCTTCCCGAACGAGCTGAGTAAATACACCGCCGGCACCACGGTGCTGCAGCCGAAGAACGGTAAGGTGTATCAGTGCAAACCTTTCCCTTACAGCGGTTACTGCATGCAGTGGAACAGCGGCGCGACTCATTATGAGCCGGGCGTGGGATCCAACTGGCAGGATGCCTGGATCCTGAAAAAGTAAGCGTAAATCGGATAGCCAAGCGGCCAGCGATGGCCGCTTTTCAAGGAGTTTTATGTCACACGAACCTGCCCGTTACGATCTTTTCAGTCGGTTACTGCATTGGGGCATTGCCGCGGTCATGATCTACGTAATGATCGTTGGTTATTCGCTGCATTTTATGACGGATGCGCGCATCTTCGCTTTTTTCTCCGTGACCAATATGTCGTTGGCCTTGGTGCTGACACCGCTGATGGCGGCGCGTTTTATCTGGCGCTTTTTCCGGCCGAAGGTGCCCTATGGCGATATGTTGCAAGGGCACCAGAAGGGATTGGTGCATTTGCTGCACGAAATATTCTACCTGCTGATTTTCGTGGTGCTGCTCAGCGGATTCCTCATGCTAGAGCACGGCTTTGCCGTTTTCGGCGCGATTGACTTCCCACGCCCGATTGCAAATCTCGACGTTAACCGCTTCTTTTTCGCCGTGCACCGTTATGCGTGTATCGCGCTGTCGGCCATGATCGTGCTGCACGTCGCGGCGGTGATTAAACACCACTGTTTTGCCCGGCAGGCGATTTTGCGCCGCATGCTCTGATTTTACGGGGCGATCACGCCGCCCGGAGGCAGTGCGGCGGCGTGGCCGCGAGGAGCATAGGGGAGTTGGCGGCATGGCCGTTACGCTGGTGGCCGTAAAGCAGGGGCGAGAGTCATCACGCGTTAATCGCGTTATACCCCGAACAGGAACAGAGAAGTGTGTCTATTTATTATTAACGATAAAGATGAACGTAATTAACATTTCATTGTCAATAGGAAAAATACGTATTCAACGTGGACATTGAAGCCGATAAAAGCATCGGCTCAACGCGTTGGGGTCTGATTACCTGACATATTTCCAAACGGAGGTGGGGATTTTGTCATACAGTTTGTTCATGGTGAGCTCCGCCAGACGGTGATCGGCCGCTGAGTAAAACAGCTCCAGTTCATCATCGGAAAGCTCGTACTTATTTTTCTCAATAACACGTTCGAGAGTATCAATCGTGGTGCATTTACGTAAACGCATCAGATAGTCGGTTTTAGTCATGGTGGCCTTTTAGTTTAATAACCGTAAAATAGCTCGGGAATAATTATCCCCTAAGTTTTCATTGTCGTACAGATGTCCTCTCCTGAGAACATTCTGAATAATCTCGCCTTGGTCTTTTGCCAGCGGCGCAGGTCGGAATCATTGATACCGTAGCTGCTGAACAGCGTATAAGTATCGTCGAGATATTCTTCGACTAACTCCGACAGGTCTGATTCGTCCATGTATTTAATTTTATAACTCATCACAAACGAAGCGATATGTTCGATCAACTCATTAAGCTGCAGGTTGACGGAGGATGTCGGATCGTTGACCCACCCGTGGTGGCTGTCTCCCAGGGTCGCGATGCCTTCATCATACAAATTTTCGCACAAGAATTTGAGCTGAGCAATGTCGTGTCGCTTAGGCGAATACTCATCCATATCATCCCCTCCGTAAGTCTTAATTGCGGTGTGATAACACTATGTGAGTAAGCTGATTTACATCATGAACGGAGGCAGCTTAACGGTGGTTAAATAAACTTCCCGTAAAATGAATATAAATCATTTTTTCGCGTTTGGCCTGCAGTTATTACGTAAACTTACAATTCATCCGCAGTTGATGGACGTGAGTTATCAATGATGTCGAAGATTAAACCCCGCGCCGTCACTCGAAACCGGACGCTGTCGTTGATGATATCCTCGCTGTTGATATCCAGACAGGCATTAAAAATGCCCCACTTATAGCGATAACTCATTGAATAACCGCCGTCACCTTGTGGCACTATATCAAGTATTTCTAATGAATCCTCGGCATAGCGTGCGCTTTCAGAATAAAAACTGAGTCCGCTGGTCAGCGCCGGCACTAACTCCGCTATATTGTCATTAATCACTTTCTTTAATTTTTTAACAGAAAGTGCGTTCACTTCCAGGCTACAGGCAAGGGTAACAAGCATTAATCTCGGCCAACAGCAATGTTATCTGCTTATCTTACTCCTTTTCCGGCCTCGTCGGTAAATTTTTCGATTTACCGCAGTTCTTTACCCTATGCCAACATTTCTGTCGAACGGGAATATCCCTGAGGTTGATAAGGGGGAACGTGGCGGGGGAGAGCGCGCTGCGCGGGGCTGTTACGTTCCGTTGCATTAATTGGCACGGCAGAGCTTGAGACGTCGTAGTGAGTGTGATGTTATATTATAACCATTAATTCATCGCGTTGATCACGACATTGACTCCCTCTTCACAACATGACGCCGCGTCGTCACTGAATTCGCTGTTTACCACCTCCGCTGCCGTGCGCTGTGCGGGGGCCGTTGCGCTGCTGGCCCTGCTGTGGCTCGGCATTTTCTGGGCGGTGTCGCTGCCATGATTACCTTGCGTCAGCTGGCGATTGGCTATGGGGCCACGCCGCTTTTCCCGCCGCTGAGCGGGCAGTTTACCGCCGGATCGCTCACTGCGGTGGTGGGCGTCAACGGGGCAGGTAAGTCGACGCTGCTGAAAACCTTCGCCGGATTGTTGCCGCCGTTGGGAGGCAGCCTGAGTTTTAGCGGCGGAAAGCCACCGCGCAGAGCGTATTTACCGCAGCAGGCGGAACTGGATCGGCAGTTCCCCATCGCGGTGAGCGATCTGGTGGCGATGGGCTGTTGGCCGCAAAGCGGCATGTTCGGCGGCATGAACAAGCGTGCGGCGAGCCAGGTCAATGAGGCGCTGGCGAACGTTGGCATGAGTGCGCTGGCGCACAGCCCGGTGGGCGAGCTGTCCGGCGGCCAGCTGCAGCGAGTGCTGTTTGCACGCCTGCTGGTCCAACAGGCGCCGCTGATCCTGCTGGATGAGCCTTTTACCGGCATCGACAG
Source organism: Serratia sp. CC22-02 (assembly GCF_900182895.1). NCBI lineage: Bacteria > Pseudomonadati > Pseudomonadota > Gammaproteobacteria > Enterobacterales > Yersiniaceae > Serratia > Serratia sp. CC22-02. The sequence goes on from NZ_FXUD01000002.1 coordinate 219,119, forward strand.
CGCCACCACGCAAATTTTGCTGCAGGTGATTGCGCAGCTGCACCGGAAGGGGAGAACGGTGATCGCCGTGCTGCACGATATGTCGATGGTTGCCGAGCATTTTCCGCAGGCGCTGTTGCTGACGCCGCAGGCTTGCCACTGGGGCGCGGCCGAGCGAGTGCTGGAGCAGGTGCCGAGGTATCACGCCACTGAACGGCAGCCGGATCTGCGGGCGGTGTCGCCATGATGCTGTGGCATGCGCTTATCGATCCTTTCCTCTCTTTCGGTTTTATGCGCCGCGCGCTCATGGCGTGCCTGGCGTTGTCGCTCAGCGCCGCCCCGCTGGGCGTGTTTCTGCTGCTGCGCCGCATGAGCCTGGTAGGGGATGCCTTGTCACACGCGGTGTTGCCGGGCGCGGCGATCGGCTATCTGATCTCCGGCATGTCGCTGGTGGCGATGGGCGTGGGCGGCTTTATTGCCGGGCTGGCGGTAGCGATGCTGTCCGGCCTGGTGAGCCGCCGCACGCCGCTGAAAGAGGATGCCAGCTTCGCCGGGTTCTATCTGGGGTCGTTGGCGCTGGGAGTCACGCTGGTCTCGCTGCGCGGTTCCAGCGTGGATCTGCTGCACGTGCTGTTCGGTTCGATTCTGGCGGTGGATGCACAGGCCATGGTGATGGTCGGTGCGATCGCCTCGGTTTCGCTGCTGGCGCTGGCGGCGCTGTATCGTGCGTTGGTGATTGAATCCTTCGACGTGACTTTTCTGCGCGTCAACGCGCCGCGCCGCTTGGCGCTGATCCACGGCCTGTTTCTGGCGCTGGTGGTGGTCAATCTGGTGGCGGGATTCCAGATCCTTGGCACCTTAATGTCGGTGGGGCTGATGATGTTGCCCGCCGCCAGCGCGCGCTTCTGGGCGCGCAATCTGCCGCAGACGCTGGCGACGGCGATGGGCATCGGCGCGCTTTCCAGCGTGATTGGGCTGGTGTGGTCCTATTACGCTTCGCTGCCTGCCGGCCCGGCGATCGTGCTCAGCGCCAGCGTCATCTTTTTCGTCTCGATCCTGTTTGGAACGCGCGGAGGCATTTGCGCCTTCGTGCGCCGTTGAGAAGTGCCATTTGCAAGGAGAAAGTATGAAACGTTTACCTATATCGCTGGCGGTCGCTGCTCTGCTGGCCAGCCCATGGGCGATGGCGAAGACCGTTGACGCCGTCGCCAGCTTTTCCATTCTGGGCGATATCGTCAAACAGGTGGGCGGCGATCACGTCAAGGTCAGCACGCTGGTGGGGGCGGATGGCGATCCGCACAGCTTCGAGCCCTCGCCGCAGGACGGCAAGAAGCTGGCTCAGGCTGATGTGGTGTTCGTCAGCGGCCTGGGGCTGGAAGGGTGGATCGATCGCCTGGTCAGCGCCTCGGGTTATAAAGGGCAGGTGATCACCGCTTCACAGGGGATCAGCACTCGTCAGATGGAAGAGGACGGGAAACCGATTACCGATCCTCACGCCTGGAACAGCATGAAAAACGGCGTACAGTACGCTACCAACGTGATGAATGCCCTGATTGCCGCCGATCCCGAGGATGCCAACTATTTTCGTCAGCGCGGAGCCGACTATATTCAGCAGCTGCAAAAGCTGGATCTGTGGGCCAAAACCCAGTTCGCGGCAGTACCGCCACAGAAACGTAAGGTGCTGACCAGCCATGATGCTTTTGGCTACTTTGGGCAAGAGTATGGCGTCACCTTCCTTGCCCCGGTCGGATTTTCCACCGAGGCAGAAGCCAGCGCCAGCGACGTGGCGGGCCTGATCAAACAGATCAAGCAGGAAAAGGTTAACGCTTACTTTATCGAAAATCAGACCGATCCGCGGCTGGTGAAACAGATTGCCGCCGCCACCGGTGCCAAGGCGGGCGGCGAGCTGTACCCTGAAGCGCTCTCCCGCGCGGGCGGCCCGGCGGCCACCTATGAGCAGGCGTTCAAGCACAATGTCGACGCGCTGCTGAGCAGCATGAAGTAATCTCCGCCCCCGCCTGCCGGCGGGGGACGGCTTGTAGGCACTTTCTCGCCATAAAAAAAGCCCCGTTGAGCAGCAACGGGGCTTTGCGACAGATGACACTTTGGAGTTAACGCTTTTTCTTACGTCCCTGTACCGCTTTGAATCGCGGATTGCTTTTACAGATCACATAGATGCGGCCACGACGACGCACGACTTTGCAATCCGGGTGGCGATTTTTCGCCGAACGCAATGAACTCAATACCTGCATGGGGGTTCCTTGTTACTTATTGCCGATAAAGCGGCCAAAGCGCTGCTGGAAGCGCGCCGTGCTGCCTTCTTTGGAATAGTCTTTCTGCTTGCCGGTGTAATACGGGTGCGAAGCGGAAGAGACGTCGAGGGTGACATACGGCCAGCTTTCGCCGTCCAGTTCGATGGTGCGATCGGTTTTGATGGTCGATCCCACTTTGAAGTAGGCATTGGCGCTGACGTCGTGGAAGACCACGGTGCGGTAATCGGGGTGGATGCCGGGTTTCATAATGGCTCTCTCGTGTAATGTTATACTATAACAATAATTATGCGCCGACCTGGCATCACGATCAAGCGCAAATTGCACACAAGAGTGAATTAATGAGAACGGTTTGCATTAAGCAACTGAAGCAAAAGAAAAAGGCCGCATGCGCGGCCTTTTCGATTATCGGGTGGAGCTCACATCACTGAGCGATCAGTGGTGCTCTACCGGATGGCTGTGTTCCAGGTCCTCGTTCTTCTTGCTGAAGCGGCGGCGAACCACCACGAAGAACACCGGTACGAAGAAGATCGCCAAGACGGTGGCGGTGATCATCCCGCCCATTACGCCGGTACCTACCGCGTTCTGTGCGCCGGAGCCTGCACCGCTGCTGATAACCAGCGGCAGAACCCCGAGGATGAAGGCCAGAGACGTCATCAGGATTGGACGCAGACGCATACGCACCGCTTCCAACGTCGCTTCGATCAGGCCTTTGCCTTCTTTCTCCATCAGGTCTTTGGCGAATTCCACGATCAGGATGGCGTTCTTCGCCGACAGGCCTATGGTGGTCAGCAGCCCCACCTGGAAGTACACGTCGTTGTTCATGCCGCGCATCGTCGCGGCCAGCAACGCACCGATAACCCCCAGCGGCAATACCAGCATGACCGAGAACGGCACGGACCAGCTTTCATACAGCGCCGCCAGACACAGGAACACCACCAGAATCGAGATGGCGTACAGCGCCGGCGCCTGGTTGCCCGACAGACGTTCCTGATAGGACATGCCGGTCCAGTCGTAACCGATGCCGCTTGGCAGTTTGGACGCCAGCTGTTCCATCAGGTTCATCGCTTCACCGGTACTCTTGCCCGGTGCGGCCTGGCCCAGAATTTCCATCGACGGCAAGCCGTTATAGCGTTCCAGACGCGGTGAGCCGTATTCCCATTTCGCCGAAGAGAAGGCGGAGAATGGCACCATCTGGCCGCTCGTACCGCGCACGTACCATTTGTTGATGTCTTCCGGCAGCATACGGAACGGCGCCTCGGCCTGTACGTACACTTTCTTCACACGACCGCGGTCGATGAAGTCGTTGACGTACGAACCACCCAGGGCGGTGCTCAGCGTGCTGTTGATGGTGGTGATGCTGACGCCCAGCGCCTTGGCTTTCTCCTGATCGACGATCAGTTTGAACTGCGGCGTATCTTCCAGGCCGTTCGGGCGCACGCCCACCAGCACGTCCGGATGTTGAGCAACCATGCCCAACAGCTGGTTACGCGCTTCGGTCAGTTTCTCGTGCCCCAGGCCGCCCTGGTCAATCAGCTCGAAGTCGAAGCCGGTTGCGGTACCGAGTTCGATAATCGCCGGCAGGTTGAACGGGAACACCAGGCCTTCTTTAATCTGCGAGAACGCGCCCATGGCACGGCCCGCGATCGCTTCGACCTTGTTCCCGGCCCCTGGACGCTCGCCCCAGTCTTTCAGGCTGACGAATGCCAGGCCGTTGTTCTGGCCGTTACCGTTGAAGCCGAAGCCCGCGACGGTAAACACCGAAACCACGTTGTCCTTTTCCTTGTTCAGGAAGTAGTCGGAGACTTCTTCCAGCACTTTGTTGGTGCGGGACTCGGTGGCGCCGGCAGGCAGCTGCACCATGGTCAACAGGATGCCCTGATCTTCGTCCGGCAGGAACGAGGAAGGCAGGCGCAGGAACAGCAGGCCCATGCCAACCACGATCAGCAGGTAGATGATCAGATAGCGGCCGGTGCTGCGCAGGATGTTGCCCACGCTGTCGGTATAGTGATGCGTGCTCTTCTCGAACATGCGGTTAAACCAGCCGAAGAAGCCTGTTTTAACTCCGTGATCGCCTTTCGGGATCGGTTTGAGCATGGTGGCGCACAGCGCCGGCGTCAGGATCAAGGCCACCAGCACCGACAGCGCCATCGCGGACACGATGGTGATCGAGAACTGGCGATAGATGGCGCCGGTTGAACCGCCGAAGAACGCCATCGGCACGAATACTGCCGACAGCACCATGGCGATACCCACCAGCGCGCCCTGGATCTGGCCCATCGATTTACGGGTCGCTTCTTTCGGCGGCAGCCCCTCTTCGGACATGACGCGCTCGACGTTTTCCACCACCACGATGGCGTCATCCACCAGCAGGCCGATCGCCAACACCATGCCGAACATCGTCAGGGTGTTTATCGAGAAGCCGAACGCCGCAAGGATCGCAAAGGTCCCCAGCAGTACCACCGGCACCGCGATGGTTGGGATCAGCGTCGCGCGGAAGTTCTGCAGGAACAGATACATCACCAGGAATACCAGGATGATGGCTTCGATCAGCGTTTTCACCACTTCGTTGATGGAGATTTTAACGAACGGGGTGGTGTCGTACGGATAAACCACTTTCATCCCTTGCGGGAAGAATGGCGCCATCTTGGCCAACTCGTCTTTCACACCTTTGGCGGTGTTCAGGGCGTTGGCACCGGTAGCCAGTTTGATACCCAGACCGGCGGCAGGCTTGCCGTTATAGCGAGCGGTAACCGCGTAGCTTTCCGCGCCGCGCTCGATGTGAGCGACGTCGCGCAGGCGCACCTGGGAACCGTCGGTATTCACCTTCAGCAGGATCTTGCCGAACTCTTCCGGTGAAGTCAGACGGGTCTGCGCGATGATCGAGGCGTTCAACTGCTGCCCCGGCACCGGCGGCAGGCCGCCCAGCTGGCCAGCGGCGATCTGGTTGTTCTGCTCGGTGATGGCGGAGGTTACGTCCGTGGTCGTCAGTTGGTAGTTGTTCAGCTTGTTCGGATCCAGCCAGATACGCATCGCGTACTGGGCACCGAACAGCTGCACTTCACCTACGCCGGACGAACGGCTGATCGGGTCCTTGATGTTGGACGCCACATAGTCCGCAATATCGTCCTGAGTCATGTTCGGATCGTCGGAAACGAAGCCGGCCACCATCAGGAAGCTGCTGCTGGATTTTTCTACTTTCAGGCCCTGTTGCTGAACTTCTTGCGGCAGCAACGGGGTGGCCAACGACAGTTTGTTCTGGACCTGAACCTGCGCGATGTCAGGATCGGTGCCGGAATCAAACGTCAGGGTAATGGTGACGCTACCAGAGGAATCACTGGTGGAGGACATGTACATCAGGTTATCGATACCGTTCATGTTCTGTTCGATAATCTGCGTGACGGTATCCTGCACCGTTTTGGCATCTGCGCCCGGGTAGTTGGCGGAAATGCTCACCGCCGGCGGTGCAATAGTGGGATACTGCGCGATAGGCAGTTTCATTATTGCAAGCACCCCCGCCAACATGACGATGATGGCGATTACCCAGGCGAAAATTGGGCGATCTATAAAGAACTTAGCCATGTATTACAGGCTCCTTTTTATGACTTCTGCGCTTCAGACTGCGGCTGTTTTTGCGCCTGAGTGTCAACTTCCTGCACTTTTACCTGCGCGCCCGGATGCACTTTCATCAGGCCGGAGACGATCACGCGATCGCCGGCTTTCAGGCCATCGGTAACCAGCCATTTGTCGCCAATCGCCTGGTCTGCCTTCAGCGTACGCAGCTCAACTTTGTCGTCTGCCCCGACCACCAACGCCGTCGCGTCGCCGCGCGGGTTGCGGGTAACGCCTTGCTGAGGCACCAGCAGCGCATCGCTGCGCACGCCTTCGTCCAGACGGGCGCGCACGAACATGCCCGGCAACAGCGTATCGTTCGGGTTAGGGAACAGGGCGCGAATGGTGATGGAGCCGGTGGTCTCATCGACGGTGACGTCAGAGAATTCCAGCGTGCCTTCCTGCGCGTATTCAGCGCCGTTTTCCAGCATCAGTTTCACCTTGGCCTTGCCGTTTTCCTGCTTCAGCGCGCCGCTGGCCAGTTCTTGCTTCAGGCGCAGGAAGTCGGTGCTCGACTGGGTGACGTCGACATACATCGGATCCAACTGTTGCACGGTAGACAGGGCGGTCGCCTGGCCGTTGCTGACCAGCGCGCCTTCGGTCACGGCGGATTTGCCGATGCGGCCGGAGATCGGGGAGGTCACCTTGGTGTACGCCAGGTTGATGCGCGCGGTTTCCACGGCGGCCTTGGCGGCCACCACGGCGGCATCCGCCTGCTGCAGCGTGGAGACGGCGTTGTCGTAGTCCTGCTTACTGATGTAGCTGGTACCCAGCAATGGCTTGTAGCGGTTTACCGTCACGCGCGCGATGGAAGCGCTGGCCTGTGCTTTGGCCAAATCGCCTTTTGCGCTGTCGTAGCTGGCCTGATAGGTGGCGGGATCGATTTGGTACAGGGACGTCCCGGCCTTGATATCGCTGCCTTCAACGAAATTGCGCTTCAGGATGATGCCGCTGACCTGAGGGCGAACTTCGGCGATACGATACGCAGCGGTACGGCCAGGAAGATCGGTAGTGATGTTGAGAGGCTCGGCCTTCAAGGTCACCACGCCCACTTCAGGAGCCTGCTGGTGGGCGCCTTGCTGTTGGGTTTCTTTATCGTTACATCCTGTTAGCACTAAGCTGCCTGAAAGCATCAGAACGGCCGCCAGAGGCGTTAACCCTCTGTTTTTGTTCATAGAAAAACCTCAAGTGTCCGATTTCAAAATGATCAATGGATCACAAGCTTTAAAACCCATTGCTGCGTTAATTATATGTGCGTGCTATGGTACATACATTCGCGAATGTATGTAAATCACACTCCCCCTAAATAACAATGCCATGGCACGAAAAACCAAACAGCAGGCGCAAGAAACCCGACAGCAAATCCTTGATGCTGCGGTGAGAGAGTTCTCTGAACGTGGCGTTGCTGCAACGTCACTGACAGATATTGCCACCGCTGCCGGGGTTACGCGTGGAGCCATCTACTGGCACTTCAAGAATAAGGTAGACCTGTTTAATGAAGTTTGGGAATCTACCGAGCCGAAAATTGACCAGCTCGAAACAGAGTATCAGGCAAAGTTTCCCGATAATCCACTGCGGGTTATCCGAGAAATTCTGATTTACATTCTGACGTCTACGGTTGAAGACGGCCGTAGACGGGCGTTGATGGAAATTATATTCCACAAATGCGAGTTTGTCGGTGAAATGATGCCGCTGCTGGATTCGCGCAAGGTGCTGTACCTCGCCGGCTACGAACGCATTGAAGCGGTGCTGTATAACTGCATTCACCACGAGCAATTGCCCGCCGATTTACATACCCGCCGTGCGGCGATCATCCTGCGCGGTTATATCACCGGCCTGATGGAAAACTGGCTGTTTATGCCGGAAAGTTTCGATCTGCGGGCCGAAGCCGAAGCGCTGGTGGATGCGTTTCTGGAGATGCTGCAGTTTTGCCCCACCTTGCGCCTCAAACCCGATGCGGCGACGCCTGACGCCGACCGCCTTCCTTTATAAGGAGAGATTTCATGTCATCCATCGTTCTCATCGCCAATGGCGCCGCCTATGGCCATGAATCCTTGTTCAATGCGCTGCGGTTGGCCATTGCCATGAAAGAGCAGCAGAGCAGCCTCGATCTGCGGCTGTTTCTGATGTCCGACGCGGTGGTGGCCGGGCTGGCCGGGCAGCAGCCGCACGAAGGGTATCACCTGCAGCAGATGCTGGAGATCCTCACCGCGCAGCAGGTGCCGGTCAAGCTGTGCAAGACCTGTGCCGACGCGCGCGGCGTCAGCCGCTTGCCGCTGGCGGACGGCGTGGCGATCGGCACGCTGGTCGAGCTGGCGCAGTGGACGCTGGCGGCGGAGAAAGTGCTGACTTTCTGATTTCGCGACAACGGGACATCACCGGCAACGCTTTTGTTGTTCGTTGCCCGCCGGCGATCGTGATAATCTTCAGGCTTCTTTACCGATCCGAAGCCAAATCATGCATCGCTGGTTGACTCTGCCTTCTCTGGCGCCGCTCACGTTTGTCGGCGCATGCCGGCGGCGCATCGCCGCCGCGACACTTCTTTTCCTGATTTTTGCGTGCTGCTTGCCGGCACAGGCGGCGCTGAACGGCGATCTGCCGCAGCGCAGCGAAGTGCAAAGCCAGCTGGAAACGCTGAACAAGCAAAAAGCCCTGACGCCGGTCGAAAAGCTCTCCCAACAGGATTTAACCCGTACGCTGGAGCTGCTGGACGCCATCGAGCGCAACCGGCAGGACGCCGCACAGCTTAAACAGCAGGTGCAGCAGGCGCCGGCGAAGCTCAATCAGGTCACCGCCGAACTGGATGCGCTGAAGCGGCCGACGGACAACGCGGCCGCGCGCGCCGCGCTGCTGCCGCTGTCGCTGCGCCAGCTGGAAAGCCGGCTGTATCAAACGCTCGACGAGCTGCAAAGCGCACAGGAGAGCCTCTCCACCTACAACAGCCAACTGGTGTCGCTGCAAACCCAGCCTGAACGGGTGCAGAGCACCATGTACGCCGCTTCGCAGCGCCTGCAGGAGATCCGCAGCCAGCTCAGCGGCCAGACGCCGGGGCAAGATTCGCTGCGCAACAGCCAGCAGGTGATGCTGAACACCGAACAGGCGCTGCTCAACGCGCAGCTGGAGCTGCAGCGCAAGAGCCTGGAAGCCAATACCACGCTACAAGATCTGCTGCAAAAACAGCGCGATTACACCACGGCGCATATCGACGCGCTGGATAGGTCGGTGCAGCTGCTGCAGGAGCTCGTCAACAGCAAGCGCCTGACGCTGTCTGAAAAAACCGCCAAAGAGGCGCAGAACCCGGAAGACGCCACCGATATCCAGCACGATCAGTTGGTCAGCAAGCAGCTGGACGTCAACCGCCAGCTGAGCCAGCAGCTGATCGCCGCCACCGAAGAGAGCAACACCCTGTTCCAGCAGAATATTCGGGTCAAAAACTGGCTCGATCGCGGTCTGCAGGCGGAACGTAACCTGAAAGAGCAGATTCAGGTTCTGAAGGGCAGCCTGGTGCTGTCGCGCATTCTGTATCAGCAGCAGCAGAGCCTGCCGCAGGGCACGCTGCTGGCGGATATAGACACGCGCATCGCCGATCTGCGGCTGGAGCAGTTCGATATCAATCAGCAACGCGACGATCTGTTCAAGGGGGAGGATTACATCAATCAGCTGGTGGCCGAAAGCAAGGAAAAGGCCGGCCCGGAAGTGATCGATGCGCTGAACGAAATTGTCGACATGCGCCGCGAGCTGTTGGATCAGCTGAACAAGCAGCTCAGCAACCAGCTGTCGTTATCGATCAACCTGCAGATCAACCAGCAGCAGCTGACCAGCGTCTACGGTTCGTTGCAGGATACGCTGACCCAGCAGATTTTCTGGGTCAACAGCAACAAGCCGGTCGATCTGGCGTGGCTGAAGGCGATGCCGGAGGCGGTGCGCGATCAGCTCGCCGGGCTCGATATCAAATTCGATGGCGGCAAGTTATTGCAGGGCGGTTTGAATGCGCTGGTGTTCCTGATCCCGATGCTGCTGGCGATCGGGCTATTGCGCTGGCGCTACCGGCTGATCGACGGCCATCTGCAAAAGCTGGCCAACGACGTGGGGCAGCTTAAACGCGATGGCCAGCTGCATACGCCGAAGGCCATCGCGCTGACCTTGCTGAAGGTGTTGCCCGGCGCCGCGCTGCTGCTCGGCGTCGGTTTCTGGATGTATCGCGCGGACTTCGGCATCAGCGACTTTATTTGGGCGCTGTCGCAGCAGCTGGCGCTGTCATGGCTGGTATTCGGTTTCAGCTACCGCATGCTGAAACCGGGCGGCATCGCCGAGCGGCATTTTAACTTCGGCGCCAACCTGTGCGCGCATTACCGCCGCCAGACGCTGCGGCTGGGGCTGGCGCTGCAGCCGCTGATCTTCTGGTCGGTCTTGGGCGAAAAAGCGCCGCTGCGCCTGGTGGAAGACGTCATCGGCCAGATCGTCGTGATGTTGACGCTGGCGCTGCTCACGGTGCTGGTGTTCCCGCTGTGCCGCGACAGCTGGCGTGAAAAGGGCTCGCACGCCGTGCGGCTGGTGGTGGTCACCGCGCTCGCCGCCACGCCGCTGATCCTGCTGGGGCTAATGTTCGCCGGCTACTTCTATACCACGCTGCGGCTGGCCAGCCGTTGGATAGACAGCCTGTATCTGTTCTTCCTGTGGAATATCGTGTACCTGACCGCGCTGCGCGGCCTGAGCGTGGCGGCGCGGCGTCTGGCCTACCGGCGCGCGTTGGCGCGGCGGCAAAACGTGGCGAAGGAGGGGGCCGAAGGCGGTGAAGCCGTGGTGGAAGAGCCGCCGCTGGCGCTCGATCAGATCAACCAGCAGTCGCTGCGTCTGACCACCCTGGTGCTGTTTGCTATCTTCGCCAGCGCCTTCTACGCCATTTGGTCGGATCTGGTGACGGTCATCGCTTACCTGGACAGCATCACGCTGTGGCATTACACCAGCACCGTGGCGGGCAGCAGCGTGTCGCAGGCGGTGACGCTGGGCAACATGATGGTGGCGATCGCCGCGGTGATCGTCGCCTACGTGCTCACCCGCAACCTGCCCGGTTTGCTGGAGGTGGTGGTGCTGTCGCGGCTGCAGCTGCGGCAGGGGGCATCCTATGCCATCACCACCGTGCTCACTTACCTGATCACCGCCGTGGGCGCCGTGGTTGCGCTGGGATCGCTGGGCGTCTCCTGGGACAAACTGCAATGGCTGGCCGCCGGTCTGACGGTCGGGCTGGGCTTCGGCCTGCAGGAAATCTTCGCCAACTTCGTCTCCGGCCTGATCATTCTGTTCGAACGCCCGATCCGCATCGGCGATACCATCACCATCGGCACCTTCTCCGGTTCGGTCAGCAAGATCCGCATTCGCGCCACCACCATTACCGACTTCGATCGCAAAGAGGTGATCATTCCGAACAAGGCGTTCGTCACCGAGCGGTTGATCAACTGGTCACTGTCCGACACCATCACCCGCGTGCTGATCAAGGTGGGCGTGGCTTACGGTTCCGATCTCGACAAGGTGAAAAAGGTGCTGCTGCAGGCGGCGCACGACAACCCGCGGGTGATGACCGATCCCGAACCGCAGGTGTTCTTCCTCAACTTCGGCGCCAGCACGCTGGATCACGAACTGCGGCTCTATGTGCGCGAACTGCGCGATCGCAGCTACACGGTGGATGAACTGAATCGCTCAATCGACCGCTTGTGCCGGGAAAACGACATCGACATCGCTTTCAACCAGCTGGAGGTGTATCTGCATAACCAGCAGGGCAACGAAGTGCAGGAAGTGAAAAGAACGCTGTCACCGGACGACGGCGGCCAGACGGCGGCGGATAAGCAATGAGAGGCGAAAGGGACAGCGGCGCTGTCCCCGGTTACTGTCCGGCGGGCAGATAGGGCGAGGTGACGCCGGCGCGCTGCAGCTTTTCCTGATAATCCCGTTTGACGATATCCAGCGCCGCCAGCGCGGTAGCCGGATCGATCTCGTTGCATTCCAGCAGGTAAATCAAGTCTACCGCCAGCTGCAGTTCGGGTGAGGCGTTTTCCAGAGACATAGCACCTGCGCTTATTAATTAATGGGATGAAAAACTCGTGTCTCGGCTGAGTATAGTGAACCCGGCGCGCAACCGGGAATAATCATTAAAATATTGTGATAAATCTTCAAAAACCGTTTTCTTTGCGCTCGATATTGCGTTCGATGCGCGCCAGCGCCTGGCGGCAGCGCATCAGTCTCCCCTCCAGCGCCGCCAGCTCGTGCTGCAGCTTTTGCTGCGCCGCCAGCGTGGTCTGGCGCCCCAGCAGGCTTTCCCGATCCTGAATCATGCCGATCAGCCGACGTTCGTAGTCCTGATGCTCGGCCAGCTTGTGGTACAGATCGGCCTCGGGGGCTTCTTTCGGCTGGTTCTTGCGCCGCAGCGCCTGGGTTGCCAGCTCGCGCTGCAGGGCAGCGATCTGAGCCACCAGTTTTTCGGCCAGAAAGGCCACCTGGCTGGTGCGGCTGTCGTTGGCGGCGCTTTGCAGCTGGGCGAAATTCTTCTCCACCTCGGCCAGGTAGTCGCGCAGCCGCGTGCCGCGATTGGCGAACAGGGCGGCGTCGAAGCGCGCCTGCGGGATTGGAACATCGCCGCGCGGGGTCACTTCGGCCGCCAGCGCCGCGATCTGCTGTGCCAACACCTGTAATAGACGCTGAGTGCTCACATAAGCTCCCTCTTGATTTCAACAGCGTAAGCTTGCCCGCGATCCTGCCATGAAACAAGCGCCGCACGCATATTCCGCCGGCGCGGCGCCGATGCTACAGTAGGCGGCAACCGATTGAGGAGCGAAGAGCCGCATGACGCGTGGGTTATTGATCATTTTAGGCTGGCTGGCGGTGGTGCTGGCGACGTTGGGCGTGGTGCTGCCGCTGCTGCCGACCACGCCGTTCCTGCTGTTGGCCGCCTGGTGCTTCGCCCGCTCTTCGCCGCGCTTTCATCACTGGCTGCTGCACCGCTCCTGGTTCGGTCCCTACCTGCGCCACTGGCAGCAGCATCGCGCGCTGCCGCCGGGGGCGAAGTGGAAGGCGGTGCTGGTGATCGTGCTCACCTTCGCCTGTTCGCTGTGGCTGGTGAAAATCTGGTGGGTGCGCGGGCTGTTGCTGCTGATGCTGGTTATTCTGCTGACCTTTATGCTGCGCCTGCCGGTTATTGACCTGTCGCAACAAAAACAGCGCTGATTGTGCCTTAAACTCCCCAATAGCTTTCAAGCCGCAGCCAGGCGACAAACGCAGGCATCCCCGGGAGCTGACTTAGGTAAGTGACCGGGGGGAATGCGCGCAGTCAACAACGCTGCGGGTTGAAAGATGCAGGGGAGAGTTGCATTTGTCCGCCAGTTTGCATAGATTTGGGCGTTTTCGTGCGCGGATCGCCTGCCATTTCTTCTCCGGTGTGTTTCACCCGGGGGCGGTGGGTGAGCGGCGCGCCGGTTTTCAGGCAGTTTTATCAGGCAACAATTATGACCGCTACTGCGCAGCAGCTTCAGTTTATTAAAGACAGTATCAAAACCATCCCGGATTATCCGAAGCCGGGCATCCTGTTCCGCGACGTGACCAGCCTGCTGGAAAACCCGTTGGCCTACGCCGCCAGCATTGAGCTGCTGGTTGAGCGCTATCGCGAAGCGGGCGTGACCAAGGTGGTGGGTACCGAAGCGCGTGGTTTCCTGTTCGGCGCGCCCGTCGCGCTGGCATTGGGCGTCGGTTTCGTGCCGGTACGTAAACCGGGCAAACTGCCGCGCGCCACGCTCAGCGAAAGCTATGAGCTGGAGTACGGCACCGACAAGCTGGAGATCCACACCGACGCCATCACCGCGGGTGACAAAGTGCTGGTGGTGGACGATCTGCTGGCGACCGGCGGCACCATCGAAGCGACCACCAAACTGATCCGCCGCCTGGGCGGTGAAGTGAAAGACGCCGCGTTCATCATCAACCTGCCGGATCTGGGCGGGGAAGCGCGTCTGAACAAGCTGGGCATCGACTGCTACTGCCTGGTGGACTTCGCCGGCCATTGAGGCGGCATCGCCCCTTGGGCACAACGGCCTCGCGGATCGCCGCGGGGCTGTGTTAGCATGACCCTCCAGATTCCTCGACTTCTCCGGTATTAATGAGCTATCAGGTTCTCGCCCGTAAGTGGCGCCCTCAAACGTTCGCAGACGTGGTCGGCCAGGAACATGTCCTGACCGCGCTGGCCAACGGCCTCTCGCTGGGGCGGATCCATCACGCCTATCTGTTCTCGGGCACCCGCGGCGTGGGGAAAACCACCATCGCGCGCCTGCTGGCCAAAGGCCTGAACTGTGAAACCGGCATCACCGCCACGCCGTGCGGCCAATGCGACAACTGCCGCGAGATCGAGCAGGGGCGCTTCGTCGATCTGATCGAGATCGACGCCGCTTCCCGAACCAAGGTGGAAGATACCCGCGATCTGCTGGACAACGTCCAGTACGCGCCGGCGCGCGGCCGCTTCAAGGTCTACCTGATCGACGAAGTGCACATGCTCTCGCGCCACAGCTTCAACGCGTTGCTGAAGACGCTGGAAGAGCCGCCGCCGCACGTCAAATTCCTGTTGGCCACCACCGATCCGCAAAAGCTGCCGGTGACCATTCTCTCGCGCTGCCTGCAGTTCCACCTCAAGGCGCTGGACGTCGATCAGATCCGCCAGCAGCTGGAAACGGTGCTGACGGCGGAGCAGATCACCAGCGACGCCCGTGCGCTGCAGCTGCTGGCGCGCGCCGCCGACGGCAGCATGCGCGATGCGCTGAGCCTGACCGATCAGGCCATCGCCATGGGGCAGGGGCAGGTGACCGCCGCCACCGTCAGCCAGATGCTCGGCACGCTCGATGACGAGCAGCCGCTGGCGATCCTCGAAGCGCTGGTCAGCGCCGACGGCGAAAAGGTGATGGCGCAGGTCGCGCAGGCCGCTTCGCGCGGCGTGGACTGGGAAAACCTGCTGGTGGAGACGCTGGCGCTGCTGCACCGCATTGCGATGGTGCAGCTGCTGCCTTCGATGCTCGACAACCACTACGCGGCCGTGGAACAACGGCTGCGCGAGCTGGCGCGCACTTTGCCGCCGGCCGATGTGCAACTTTACTACCAGACGCTGCTGGTGGGCCGCAAAGAGCTGGCCTATGCGCCGGATCGCCGCATGGGGGTTGAGATGACCCTGCTGCGCGCGCTGGCGTTTCACCCGAAAGCGGTGATCCCGGAGCCGGTGGCGTTGGTGCAGACCGCGCCGGCGCCGATGGCGCAGCCGCAGGCCGCCGCAGCGCAACAGCCACCGCAGTTTCAGGACGCGCCGCCGCCGCTAGGGCAGCCGGCCGCGCCACCGCGACAATCATCGACCCCATTACCGGATGCCACCGCCCAGCTGTTGAAAGCGCGGTCCCAGCTGCAGCGGCAGCAGGGAGCATCCACACCAAAAAAGAATGAGCCGGCGGCGCCAGGAATAGCGCGGCCGGCAAATTCGGCGCTGGGGCGTTTGGCTTCCGTGACCGAGCGTAGCCAGCAGCGTCTGGCAGAGAAGAAGGTGCCGGAAAAACCGGCCAAGCCGGAAGCCTATCGCTGGCGCGCGCAGACCGAGCCGGAAGCGGCGCCGGAACCGCTGGCGACGCCGAAAGCGCTGCGCACGGCGTTGGAGCACGAGAAAACGCCGGAGCTGGCCGCCAAGCTGGTGGTGGAGTCGCTGGAGCGCGACGCCTGGGCGGCGGAAATCGACAGGCTGAAGATCCCGAAACTGGTGCAGCAGCTGGCGTTGAACGCCTTCAAGCAGCAGCCGGAAGCGGGCAAGATTTGCCTCCATCTGCGGTCTTCGCAGCGTCATCTGAATTCGCCTTCGGCGCAGAAGACGTTGGCCGAAGCGCTCGGTGAGCTGTACGGCAGCCCGATCGAGCTGACCGTGATAGAGGACGATAATCCGGCGGAGCGCACCCCGCTGGAGTGGCGACAAGCCATCTATGAAGAAAAGCTGGCGCAGGCGCGCCAGTCCATCGTTGCGGATACCCATATTCAGACGCTGTGCCGGTTCTTCGACGCGGATCTGGATGAAGAGAGTATCCGCCCCCTTTAAACGCCGCGCGAGGTGCGCGGCCCTAGCGACGAGAGACGACTATGTTTGGTAAAGGCGGTCTGGGCAACCTGATGAAGCAAGCCCAGCAAATGCAAGAAAAAATGCAGCAGATGCAGGAAGAAGTCGCCAAATTGGAAGTGACCGGCGAATCTGGCGCGGGCCTGGTGAAAGTCACCATCAACGGCGCGCACAACTGCCGCCGCGTGGAGATCGATCCTAGCCTGATGGAAGACGACAAAGACATGCTGGAAGATCTGATCGCCGCCGCGTTTAACGACGCCGCGCGCCGCATCGAAGAAACCCAGAAAGAGAAAATGGCTTCCGTCTCCAGCGGCATGCAGTTGCCGCCTGGCTTCAAGATGCCGTTCTGATGCAAACCAGCCCGCTCCTTGAATCCCTGATGGAGGCGCTGCGCTGCCTGCCGGGCGTCGGCCCGAAATCGGCGCAGCGCATGGCGTTTCAGCTGCTGCAGCGCGATCGCAGCGGCGGCATGCGCCTGGCGCAGGCGTTGACGCGCGCGATGTCGGAGATCGGCCACTGCGCCGATTGCCGCACCTTCACCGAGCAGGACGTTTGCACCATCTGCGCCAATCCGCGCCGTCAGCAAAACGGCCAGATTTGCGTGGTGGAAAGCCCGGCGGATATCCACGCCATCGAGCAGACCGGCCAGTTCGCCGGGCGCTACTTTGTGCTGATGGGCCATCTGTCGCCGCTGGACGGCATCGGGCCGGGCGATATCGGTCTGGATCGCCTGGAGCAACGGCTGGAAAAGGAAAGCATCACCGAAGTGATCCTCGCCACCAACCCGACGGTGGAAGGGGAAGCGACCGCCAACTACATCGCCGAAATGTGCGGCCAGTATGGCGTGCTCGCCAGCCGTATCGCCCACGGCGTGCCGGTGGGCGGCGAGCTGGAAATGGTCGACGGCACCACGCTGTCGCATTCGCTGGCCGGGCGTCACGCCATCAAGTTCTGATGTTTTCCCGGACGGGGCCATTCGGCCCCGTCTTTTTTTTTGCCAAAAATCTCCCGCCGTCCGCTTGAAAAACAAGACCCTGACCCTCATCTGATCCTCATTGTTCGATTTTGGTAGCCATTGTCTTTTGAGGTAATCAATGAGTATGAAAGGTCAAGAAACCCGCGGGTTCCAGTCTGAAGTAAAACAGCTGCTTCATTTGATGATCCATTCGCTGTACTCCAACAAAGAAATTTTCCTGCGCGAGCTGATTTCCAACGCCTCTGATGCCGCCGACAAGCTGCGCTTCCGCGCCCTGTCCGCGCCAGAGCTGTACGCCGGCGACGGCGAGCTGCGCGTACGCTTGTCCTTCGATAAAGAGCAGCGCACCCTGACCATCGCCGACAACGGCATCGGCATGCGCCGCGAAGAAGTGATCGAAAACCTCGGCACCATCGCCAAGTCCGGCACCAAAGCGTTCCTGGAATCCATTGGTTCCGACCAGGCGAAAGACAGCCAGCTGATCGGTCAGTTCGGCGTCGGTTTCTACTCGGCGTTCATCGTGGCGGACAAAGTGACCGTGCGCACCCGCGCCGCCGGCGCCGCCGATGACGAAGGCGTGTTCTGGGAGTCCGCCGGCGAAGGCGACTACACCATCGCCGATATCACCAAAGAGACCCGCGGCACCGAAATCACCCTGCATCTGCGCGAAGGCGAAGATGAGTACCTCGACGCCTGGCGCCTGCGCTCGGTGATCGGCAAATATTCCGATCACATCGCCTTGCCGGTAGAGATCGAAAGCAAAAACGAAGAAGACGATACCGTCACCTGGGAGAAGATCAACAAGGCGCAGGCCCTGTGGACCCGCAGCAAGGCGGACGTGACCGACGAAGAGTACAAAGAGTTCTACAAGCACATCGCCCACGATTTCACCGATCCGCTGAGCTGGAGCCACAACCGAGTGGAAGGCAAGCAGGAGTACACCAGCCTGCTGTATATCCCGGCGCAGGCGCCGTGGGACATGTGGAACCGCGATCACAAGCACGGCCTGAAGCTGTACGTGCAGCGCGTGTTCATCATGGACGACGCCGAGCAGTTCATGCCGAACTACCTGCGCTTCGTGCGCGGCCTGATCGACTCCAACGATCTGCCGCTGAACGTGTCGCGCGAGATCTTGCAAGACAGCCGCGTGACGCAAAACCTGCGCGGCGCGCTGACCAAGCGCGTGCTGCAGATGCTGGATAAGCTGGCCAAAGACGACGCCGAAGGCTACCAGAAATTCTGGCAGCAGTTCGGTCTGGTGCTGAAAGAGGGCCCGGCGGAAGACAACGGCAACCAGGAAGCGATCGCCAAGCTGCTGCGCTTTGCCTCCACCCAAGGCGACAGCTCGGCGCAGACCGTGTCGCTGGAAGAGTACGTCGGCCGCATGGCGGAAGGGCAGGAGAAGATTTACTACATCACCGCCGACAGCTACGCCGCCGCCAAGAGCAGCCCGCACCTGGAGCTGTTCCGCAAGAAAGGCATCGAGGTGCTGTTGCTGTCCGATCGCATCGACGAGTGGATGATGAGTTACCTGACCGAGTTCGACGGCAAGCCGTTCCAGTCGGTCAGCAAAGCGGATGAAACGCTGGATAAACTGGCGGATGAAACCGAAGAGCAGAAGGCCGCCGAGAAGCAGCTGGAACCCTTCATCGAGCGCGTGAAAACCCTGCTGGGCGAGCGCGTGAAGGATGTGCGCCTGACGCACCGTCTGACCGATACGCCGGCGATCGTGGTAACCGACGCCGACGAAATGAGCACCCAGATGGCCAAGCTGTTCGCCGCCGCCGGCCAGCAGGCGCCGGAGGTGAAGTACATTTTCGAACTTAACCCGGAGCATGCGTTGGTCAAACGAGCATCCGATGTGGGCGATAACGAACATTTCGCCGAATGGATCGACCTGTTATTGGATCAGGCGCTGCTGGCTGAACGCGGCACGCTGGAGGATCCGAACCTGTTCATCCGTCGCATGAATAAGTTACTGTCCGCCTAAAGCTGAAGATATGCGCCCTTAACGGCACCGTTAGGGGCGCATTGCCGATTTTTCCCCGCTTTTTCTCGCCTTTTGCTTGCCCGCTTTTTTGCACATTCCGCAATCGATTTCCTTCGCGCGCCTTGAGCCTGCCCCCCCTGAAATGGTATCGTTGAGCGTTTTCGCAATTTTATAAAAACTACATAGCAAGGGGATTTACGCAATGCGTATCATTCTGCTGGGCGCTCCGGGCGCTGGTAAAGGTACTCAGGCTCAATTCATCATGGAGAAATACGGCATTCCGCAAATCTCCACCGGAGATATGTTGCGCGCAGCCGTGAAGGCCGGCAGTGAACTGGGCAAGCAGGCGAAAGAGATCATGGACGCCGGCAAGCTGGTGACCGATGAGCTGGTGATCGCGCTGGTCAAAGAGCGCATCGCTCAGGAAGATTGCCGCAAGGGCTTCCTGCTGGACGGTTTCCCACGCACCATTCCGCAGGCTGACGCGATGAAAGAAGCCGGCATCAACGTGGACTTCGTGCTGGAGTTCGACGTGCCGGACGAGCTGATCGTTGACCGCATCGTTGGCCGCCGCGTGCACGCGCCGTCCGGCCGCGTATACCACGTGAAGTTCAATCCGCCGCAGGTGGAAGGCAAAGACGACGTGACCGGCGAAGAGCTGACCACGCGCAAGGACGATCAGGAAGAGACCGTGCGCAAGCGCCTGGTGGAATACCATCAGATGACCGCGCCGCTGATCTCTTACTACAGCAAAGAAGCGGCAGCGGGTAACACCCAATACCGCAAAATCGACGGCACCCGCAAGGTCGCCGAAGTGAGCGCAGAGCTGGCGACCATCCTCGGTTGATCGCAAGCGGATTGTGCATGACGCCGGGCCTGTGGCCCGGCGTTTTTTTTTGCCGTTTTCCCGCTAAATTGTGATCGCGGCGGCTTGTTGCGGCCGTGCCCATTAATCGCCCGCGCCAAATGGCGTATAACAAGCCTGCGTTTTCACCCTCAGCAGGGAGCCGGGCATGCTCAGACAAACCAATCTTCTGGCGGAAGCCACCGCGCGCCAGATCGTCCAGCGGGCGATGGGCATCATCAGCCATTCCGTCAACGTGATGGACAGCAACGGTGTGATCATCGCCTCCGGCAACCCGCAGCGCCTGTTCCAGCGCCATGAAGGCGCGGTGCTGGCGCTGGCCGAGAATCGGGTGGTGGAAATCGACCGCGCCACCGCCGAGCATCTGAAGGGTGTGCGGCCCGGCATCAACCTGCCGTTCAGCTTTCGCAACCAGCGGGTGGGGGTGATCGGCATCTCCGGCGAACCGGCCGAGGTGCGCGCCTACGCCGAGCTGGTGAAGATGGCGGCGGAGTTGATGGTGGAGCAGGCGGCGCTGCTGGATCAGCACCAGTGGGAAAAACGCTACCGGGAGGAGCTGGCGAACCAGCTGCTGCAGCCGCAGCCGAACACCGCGTCGCTGCAAGCGATGGCGGCGTATCTGGGATTGGATCTGCGCCAGGCGCGCATCGTGTGGATCGTCGAGCTGCAAGAGGCGCAGCCGCACCTGCTGCGCGAGCTGCTGGCGGAGCTGGAGGCCACCCAGCGCGATGCGTTGATCGCCATTACCGGCTTCAATGAAATGACCCTGCTGCGCCCGGCCTGCATGGCGCAGGGTGAATGGAGCCTGAAGCTGGAACGCCAGCAGGCGCAGCGTTTGCAAAACCAACTCAAACACCGCTTTCGGGTGCGCTTGATCGTCGGCGGTTTTTATGACGATCCGCAGAGCGCCTACCGTTCCAGCCTGACGGCGCGCGCCACCCAGGCGATGGCGCAGCGCCTGAAACTGCGTCACGCCACGCTGTTCTACCACGACTACCCGCTGCCGTCGCTGTTGTGCGATCTGGGGGAGGACTGGCGCGCGCAGGAGCTGGGGCGCCCCTGGCGGACGCTGGGCGAACAGGACGAAAAAGGCGTGCTGCGCGGCACGCTGCGCCACTATTTTTCGCAGAATTGTGATCAGACGCAGACCGCCGCGCAGCTGCATATCCACGTCAATACCCTGCGCTATCGCCTGCAGCGCATCGAAGCGATAACCGGCATGAAAATCAATCAATTAACCGACGCTCTGCGGTTGTATATCGGCATGCTGATGCACGACTGAGTTGTGCCAACCCACAAATTCCACGCTGTTCACCCGGCGATTTTTTGTTGTTTCCCCTCAGGCCAACGCCGGGCGCGCGGGATATGTTGGCCTGCACATCAACCACGGAGAAAACAACAATGACAACCGTATCCACGCTGGGGGCGCTGGTGGCGTTAGCCGTCGCCATCGTCCTGATTCTACGCAAGGTGCCACCGGCTTACGGCATGATCGCCGGCGCGCTGGCGGGCGGGCTGTGTGGCGGCGCCGACCTGGTGCAGACCGTAACGCTGATGATCGGCGGGGCGCAGGGCATCACCAACGCCGTGATGCGCATTCTGGCGGCGGGGGTGCTGGCCGGAGTGCTGATCGAATCCGGCGCGGCGCACACCATCGCCGAAACCATCGTGCGCAAGGTGGGTGAAACCCGCGCGCTGCTGGCGCTGGCGGTGGCTACACTGATCCTGACGGCGGTGGGGGTATTTATCGACGTGGCGGTGATCACCGTCGCACCGATCGCGCTGTCGATCGCCCAGAAGGCCGGCATTTCGCGCGCGGCGATCCTGCTGGCGATGATCGGCGGTGGCAAGGCCGGCAACGTGATGTCGCCCAACCCGAACACCATTGCGGCGGCGGACAACTTCCACGTGCCGCTCACTTCGGTGATGATGGCCGGCATCGTGCCGGGGCTGTGTGGCCTGGTGGTGGCCTATCTGCTGGCGCGTCGCCTGAGCGATAAAGGCAGCAAAGTGATGGCCGAAGAGCTGACTCAGCATGCCGAAGGGGCGCGGCCGGGCTTCGCTGCGGCGATCAGCGCGCCGCTGGTCGCGATCCTGCTGCTGTCGCTGCGGCCGATCGCCGGTATCGCCGTCGATCCGCTGATCGCGCTGCCGGCCGGCGGGTTGGCGGGCGCGCTGCTGATGGGGCGTATCCGCCAGTGCAATCATTTTATGGTCTCCGGCCTGTCGCGCATGGCGCCGGTGGCGATCATGCTGCTCGGCACCGGCACGCTGGCGGGCATTATCGCCAACTCGGCGCTGAAGGATGTCTTGATTAACGGCTTAACGCACACCGGGCTGCCGGCCTGGCTGCTGGCGCCGCTGTCCGGCGCGCTGATGTCGATGGCGACCGCATCGACCACCGCCGGCACCGCCGTGGCTTCCGGGGTGTTCAGCTCTACGCTGCTCGAACTGGGTGTGAGCGGGCTGGCCGGTGCGGCGATGATCCATGCGGGCGCCACGGTGCTGGATCACCTGCCGCACGGCAGCTTCTTCCACGCTACCGGCGGCAGCGTCAATATGGCGGTGCACGAGCGGCTGAAGCTGTTGCCGTATGAAACGCTGGTGGGATTCACCATCGCGGCAATCTCGGCGCTGATGTTTGGCGTATTTAACCTGGCGGGATAAGGAACAGTGATGAAAACGCTGAAAAAAGTGGTTATTGCCCCGGATTCTTTCAAAGAGAGCCTGAGCGCGCTCGGCGTTGCCGACGCCATCGAGCGGGGATTCCGCCAAATTTATCCGCAGGCGCACTACGTGAAGCTGCCGATGGCAGACGGCGGCGAAGGCACGGTGGAGTCGATGGTGGCGGCCACCGGCGGCGAAATCGTCCAGGTGACGGTCACTGGGCCGCTGGGGGAGCCGGTGCAGGGGTTCTATGGCCTGCTGGGCGACGGCGAAACCGCAGTGATTGAAATGGCCGCCGCCTCCGGGCTGCATCTGGCGCCGCCCGGCCGGCGCGATCCGCGCATCACCACCAGTTACGGCACCGGCGAACTGATGCTGGCGGCGCTGGAGCGCGGCGTGAAGGCGATCATTCTCGGCATCGGCGGTAGCGCCACCAACGACGGCGGCGCCGGGATGATGCAGGCACTGGGCGTGAAGTTGCTGGATAAGGATCGCCGGCCGCTGCCGGTGGGCGGGGCGGCCCTGGCGCAGCTGGCGCACCTCGATCTCGCCGGGCTGGATGCGCGTTGGCAACGGGTGAGCGTAACCGCCGCCTGCGACGTCGATAACCCGCTGTGCGGCGAAAAGGGCGCCTCGGCGGTGTTTGGGCCGCAGAAGGGGGCGACGCCGGAGATGGTGGCGCAGCTCGATGCGGCACTGCATCACTATGGCGAACTGCTGGAACGAGAAACCGGCCGCGCCGTGCTCACCCAGCCGGGCGCGGGAGCGGCGGGCGGCATGGGGGCGGCGCTGCTCGGCATGCTCAGCGCGCGCTTGCGGCCGGGCATCGAGATCGTCACCGAAACCCTGCGTCTGGATGAGGCGGTGCGCGATGCCGATTTGGTGATCACCGGCGAAGGGCGGCTGGACAGCCAGTCGATCCACGGCAAAACGCCGATCGGCGTGGCGCGGGTGGCCAAGCGCCACGGGGTGCCGGTGATCGCCATCGCCGGCAGCCTGACGCCGGATTACCAGGTGGTGCATCAACACGGCATCGACGCGGCGTTTTCGGTGCTCGACCGCATCGTGACGCTGGAAGAAGCGCTGGCGGACGCCGATCGCAATCTGCAGGTGACGGCGCGCAACGTGGCGGCGGTGTGGCAACTGGCGCAAAGGGAAGGCCCACAGGCATAGCCTGTTGCTGTTATCGGTTTCGATGCAGGACTTTTCCGTTACAATAGCCGGCATTAATGGCTGCTGACATCCCGACCCAGAACGGAATGCCGGCCGGAAAGGAAATGAGGGGAACTGAGATGAAGCAAGAGAAACACGGCGTATTGCTGGTGAACCTGGGCACACCAGATGCGCCGACCTCGTCGGCGGTCAAACGCTATCTGAAGGAATTCCTCAGTGACGATCGCGTGGTCGATACGGCGCCGCTGATCTGGTGGCCGATCCTCAACGGCGCGATCTTGCCGATCCGTTCGCCGCGCGTGGCGAAGCTGTATCAGTCGGTGTGGATGGAAGAGGGCTCGCCGCTGTTGGTGTACAGCCGCCGCCAACAGCGGGCGCTGGCGGCGCGCATGCCGAATACGCCGGTGGAGCTGGGCATGAGCTACGGCTCGCCGAGCCTGGCGGAAGCCATCGACAAGCTGCTGGCGCAGGGCGTGACCAACCTGGTTGTGCTGCCGCTCTATCCGCAATATTCCTGTTCCACCAGCGCGGCGGTATGGGATGGCGTGGCGCGGGTGCTGAAAGGCTATCGCCGTTTGCCTTCTGTGGCCTTCATCCGCGATTACGCCGAACATCCGGCCTACATCGCCGCGCTGCAGCAAAGCGTGGAGCGCTCGTTCGCCGAGCACGGCCAGCCGGATCGGCTGGTGCTGTCGTTCCACGGCATTCCCAAACGCTATGCGCGCCTGGGCGACGACTACCCGCAGCGCTGCGAGGACACCCTGCGTGCGCTGAGCGCCACGCTGCCGCTGGCGCCGGAGCGCGTGATGATGACGTACCAATCGCGCTTCGGCCGCGAGCCGTGGCTGACGCCGTACACCGATGAGACCCTGAAGGGGTTGCCGGCGCAGGGCGTGAAGCACATTCAGCTGATTTGCCCCGGTTTCTCGGCGGACTGCCTGGAAACGCTGGAAGAGATCAAAGAACAGAACCGCGAGATCTTCCTCAAGGCCGGCGGCGAGAAGTTTGAATATATCTCGGCGTTGAACGACGAGCCGGCGCATATCGATATGATGCAGCAGCTGGTGGCGCAGCGCCTGTAATCATCCATAATCTGTCTATTAGATGCATCGTGATCGGGCGGGGATGTGTTAACATTCTCCGCTTGTTAAACCGTCACCACCGCCAATCACATGAAATTTCCTGGTAAACGCAAGTCCAAACACTATTTCCCGGTGAGCGCCCGCGATCCGCTTCTGCAGCAGGCCCAGCCCGAAAGTGAAATCAGCACCTCGTATATCGTCGGCATCGATCAGACGCTGGTGGATATCGAGGCGAAAGTGGACGACGCTTTTGTCCAGCGCTACGGCCTGAGCCTGGGCCACTCTCTGGTGATCGAAGACGACGTCGCCGAGGCGCTGTATCAGGAACTGAATGACAACAACCTGGTTACCCATCAGTTCGCCGGCGGCACCATCGGCAATACCATGCACAACTATTCAGTGCTGGCGGACGATCGCTCGGTGCTGCTCGGCGTGATGTGCAGCAACGTGAAAATCGGCAGCTATGCCTACCGTTACCTGTGCAATACCTCCAGCCGTACCGATCTTAACTATCTGCAGGGCGTTGATGGCGCCATCGGCCGCTGTTTCACGCTGATTGGCGAAAGCGGCGAGCGCACCTTCGCCATCAACCCGGGCCAGATGAACCAGCTGCGCCCGGAAAGCATTCCTGAAGAGGTGATCGCCGGCGCGTCGGCGCTGGTGCTGAGCTCTTATCTGGTGCGCTGCAAGGAAGGGGAGCCGATGAAGGCCGCCACCCTGCAGGCGATCGAATACGCCAAAAAACACGACGTGCCGGTGGTATTGACGCTGGGCACCAAGTACGTGATCGCCGACAACCCGCAGTGGTGGCGCGACTTCCTGAAGGAAAACGTGACGATTCTGGCGATGAACGAAGACGAAGCGCTGGAGCTGACCGGGCTGAGCGATCCGTTGACCGCCTCGGACATGGCGCTGGAGTGGGTGGATCTGGTGCTGTGCACCGCCGGGCCGAACGGCCTGTATATGGCGGGCTACACCGAAGAGGCCAACAAGCGCCAGACCCAGCACCCGCTGCTGCCGGGGCATATCGCCGAGTTCAACCGCTACGAATTCAGCCGCGCCATGCGCCGTGAACACTGTGAAAATCCGCTGCGCGTTTATTCGCACATCGCGCCGTATATGGGCGGGCCGGAGAGGATCATGAACACCAACGGCGCCGGCGACGGCGCGCTGTCGGCGTTGCTGCACGATATTGCCGCCAACGGCTATCACCGCCATAACGTGCCGAATTCCAGCAAGCACGTGCGCAGCTACCTGACTTATTCCTCCCTGGCGCAGGTGTGCAAATACGCCAACCGCGTCAGCTACCAGGTGTTGAACCAGCATTCGCCGCGCCTCACCCGTGGCCTGCCGGAGCGGGAAGACAGCCTGGAAGAGTCCTACTGGGAGCGTTAACCCGCTGAAAAAGAAAAGGTCCGGCAATGCCGGACCTTTTTTGTGCGCCGTGGCGCTTCAGATCGGACAGCCGCCCATTTTTTCTTCTTCGCTCAGGGTGTCCAGCTGCAGGATGTTCAGCATGCTGTTGGCGATCTCCCGCTCGCCCATCACTACCTGATTAGCGCCGCGATCGGTGATGTAGGCCACTTCGTCGTCGTAGTGGGCGCGGGCGATGATCTCGATGTTCGGCCGCTTGGCGCGCGCCGAGGCGACGATCTCGCCGGCCTCATAGCCGTTGGGGATGGTCAGCAGCAGCCAGCGCGCGCAGTCGAGCCGCGCCAGATCCATCACTTCCGGATTGGCGGCGTTGCCCAGCACCGTCTTGATGCCCTGTTCGCGCAGCGCTTCCACCCGTGGGCGGGAGTTCTCGATCACCACCAGCGGAATGCCCGCCTCGGCCAGTTTGCCGCCCAGCAGGCTGCCGACACGGCCATAGCCGACCACCAGCGCGTGGTTGCACATGTCCACCGGGATCTGCTTCTCTTCTTCCACCGCCTCTTCGAGAATTTGCTCTTCGATGGTTTCGGTTTTGGCCAGATAGCGCTCCAGCAGGGTGAACAGCAGCGGGTTGAGCATGATGGACAGAATGGCGCCGGCCAGCACCAGATTGCGCCCGTGTTCCGACATCATGCCGAGCGCGATGCCGAGGCCCGCCAGAATAAAGGCGAACTCGCCGATCTGCGCCAGGCTGGCGGAAATGGTCAGCGCGGTGCGCTTGGAATGACCGAACATTTTCACCAGCAGGAACGCGGCGGCAGATTTGCCGAACACGATGATTGCCAGCGTCGCCAGCACCGCCAGCGGTTCGTTAATCACGATCATCGGATCGAACAGCATGCCGACCGAGACGAAGAACAGCACCGCGAACGCGTCGCGCAGCGGCAGGGTGTCGTGCGCCGCACGGTGGCTCAGTTCGGACTCGTTCAGCACCATGCCGGCGAAGAAGGCGCCCAGCGCGAAGGAGACGTCGAACAGCTTCACCGCGCCGTAGGCGATGCCGAGCGCCAGCGCCAATACCGCCAGGGTGAACAGCTCGCGCGAGCCGGTGCTGGCGGTTTTCGACAGGATCCACGGCACCAGGCGGCGGCCGACCACGATCATCAACGCGATGAAGGCGATGACCTTACCGATGGTCAGCGCCAGCTCCATCAGCAGCTGGCTGCTGCTGGCGTTGTCGTTGCCCAGCATATTGCCGAAGGCGGGCAGCAAGACCAGCGTCAGCACCATCGCCAAATCTTCGACGATCAGCCAGCCGATGGCGATTTGCCCGCGCTGGCTGTCGATCAGCTGCCGTTCCTCCAGGGCACGCAGCAGCACCACGGTGCTGGCGGTGGAGAGGCAGAGGCCGAACACCAGACCGGAGATCAGATCCCAGCCGAGCAGCTTGGACAGCCCCATACCGAGCAGGGTAGCGACGGCTATCTGCGCCACGGCGCCGGGAATGGCGATAGATTTTACTGCGAGGAGGTCTTTCAAAGAGAAGTGCAGGCCAACACCGAACATCAACAGGATAACGCCGATTTCCGCCAGTTCCGGCGCCAGTGAGGTATCGGCGACGAAACCGGGGGTGAACGGGCCGGCGAGCACCCCTGCGGCCAGATACCCCACCAGAGGGGAGATGCGCAGGCGGTTTGCCAGCATGCCGAGGAGGAAGGCGAGTACTAACCCTCCGACGATGGTGGTGATGAGCGGTGTTGAATTATGCATCCATACTCCTTCTGGCTATGCATCGCGGCACGGGAGAAACGCAACAAAGTTACGAAAAGATACATTTAGTTTATTGCATTTGTTCGTGGCTTGCTTGGCTAATTTGGCCTTTTTTGTAAAAAAGCAGAGGATTTCACTTAAGGCGCGGCAATGAGGAGATTTTGTGTCAGATAAGCCAAATAACATTGGTTTATCCGTGGGATAACCCGGATGAATAAATAATTTCATCCGGGTATTCAGCGGGGTTATTGCGCTTTATGCTCCATATTGGGCAGTAGCGCCGTGATAATGCCGATCAGCGGCAGGAAAGCACAGATTTGGTAGACCAGCTCGATACTGGTCAAATCGGCGACATAACCAAGAACTGCCGCACCTAACCCACCCATACCGAAAGCAAAACCGAAGAATAAGCCGGAAACCATGCCGACTTTACCGGGGATCAGCTCCTGCGCATAGACCAGGATGGCGGAGAACGCCGAGGCGAGAATAACCCCGATGATCACCGTCAAAATGCCGGTCCAATACAGGGATGCATAGGGTAAAACAAGGGTAAACGGTGCCGCACCGAGAATGGAGCCCCAAATAACATATTTGCGCCCTATCTTGTCACCGAGAGGCCCGCCGATAATGGTGCCGGCCGCCACTGCGAACAGGAAGGCGAACAGGTGAATCTGTGCATTCTGCACCGAAACGCCGAACTTATGTATCAGATAAAAGGTGTAATAGCTGCTGATGCTGGCAAGATAGAAGTATTTGGAGAAAATCAGCACCAGCAGGATGCCCAGCGAGTAGGCAACGGTACGTTTTGGCAGCGGTTTCAGCAGCGACGGGCTTTTGGGCTGCCCTTTAGTTGCCCGGTGCTGATGTTGATACCACTTGCTGACCTGCAGCAACACCACGATCGCCAGCAGCGCCGCCAGCGAGAACCAGGCGACGTTGCCCTTGCCGTAAGGCGCGATGATCAGCGCCGCCAGCAGCGGGCCGAGCGAGCTGCCGAAGTTGCCGCCGACCTGGAACAGCGACTGCGCCAGGCCGTGCCGACCGCCGGAGGCCATGCGCGCCACGCGCGAGGATTCCGGGTGGAAGACCGATGAGCCGGTGCCCACCAGCGCCGCCGCCAGCAGCACCAGCGGGAAGGTGTTCGCCACCGACAGCAGCAGCAGGCCGGACAGGGTAAAGCCCATGCCGATCGGCAGCGAGTAAGGCTGCGGGTGTTTATCGGTGTAATAGCCAATCAGCGGCTGCAGCAGCGAGGCCGTCAGCTGATAGGTCAGGGTAATCATGCCGATCTGCACGAAGCTGAGGTGAAAATCGGCTTGCAGGATCGGGTAAATCGCCAGGATCAGCGACTGGATCATATCGTTGAGCAGGTGAGACACGCTGATGGCGCCAAGGATGGAGAAGGCGGTTCCCTTCACCGCGCTGCCCTTGGCGGGCGGCATCGCGCTTTGGCTACTGTCGGTCATATTATTATTAGCCTGATAAGTTGTTGAGCACAGAGATGACATCTTAGGCAGGGCGCTCAATTTTTACCATATCTGAAATAATCAGACTCACATCGCAAAAATTTGAAATCAGCTGTCATTAATTCGCGCTACAATTTCGCCCTCATCATAAAAGCCATTTAATACACGGAGATCCGCCATGCGCTTTTCGCTGAAAACCACCGCATGCGCGTTGGCCGTTTCCCTGACGTTGCTGTCGGGGGCCGCCAGTGCCTGGGAAAAGGATAAGACCTACGCCATCACCATTCTGCACACCAACGATCATCACGGTCACTTCTGGCAGAACGATCACGGCGAATACGGCCTGGGTGCGCAGAAAACGCTGGTGGACGGCATTCGTCAGGAAGTGGCGGCGCAGGGCGGCAGCCTGCTGCTGCTGTCGGGCGGCGATATCAACACCGGCGTGCCGGAATCGGACCTGCAGGACGCCGAGCCGGACTTCCGCGGCATGAACCTGGTGGGTTACGACGCGATGGCGATCGGCAACCACGAATTCGACAACCCGCTGAGCGTACTGCGCCAGCAGGAAAAATGGGCGACCTTCCCGCTGCTGTCCGCCAACATCTATCAGAAAAGTACCGGCCAGCGGCTGTTCAAGCCTTACGCCTTGTTCGACAAGCAGGGCATCAAGATCGCGGTGATCGGCCTGACGACCGACGACACCGCGAAAATGGGCAACCCAGAGTACTTTACCGACATTGAATTCCGCGTGCCGGCGCCGGAGGCGAAGCGGGTGGTGGAGCAATTGCGCAAGGATGAGAAGCCGGACGTGATCATCGCCGCTACCCACATGGGGCACTATGACAACGGCGAACACGGCTCCAACGCGCCGGGCGACGTGGAGATGGCGCGCAGCCTGCCGGCCGGGTATCTCGACATGATCGTCGGCGGCCACTCGCAGGATCCGGTGTGCATGGCCGGCGACAACCGTAAGCAGGTGGATTATGTGCCGGGCACGCCGTGCTCGCCGGATCGCCAGAACGGCACCTGGATCGTGCAGGCGCATGAGTGGGGCAAATACGTGGGCCGCGCCGACTTCGAATTCCGCAACGGTGAGCTGAAGCTGGTGCATTATCAGCTGATCCCGGTGAACCTGAAGAAGAAGGTGGAGAAGGCGGACGGCACCAGCGAGCGCGTGTATTACACCCAGCAGATCGCGGAAGATCCGACCATGATGAAGCTGCTGACGCCGTTCCAGGAGAAGGGCAAGGAGCAGCTGAGCGTGAAGATCGGCAGCGTTAACGGCAAGCTGGAGGGCGATCGCAGCAAGGTGCGCTTCGTGCAAACCAACCTGGCGCGGGTGATGTTGGCCGCGCAGAGGGAGCGCGCCGATGCCGACTTCGCGGTGATGAGCGGCGGTGGGGTGCGTGATTCCATTGAAAGCGGCGATATCACCTACAAAAACGTGCTCAAGGTACAGCCGTTCGGCAACACCTTGGTGCATGTCGATATGAAAGGCCGCGAGGTTGAGCAGTACCTGGCGGTAGTGGCCAACATGAAGCCGGATTCCGGCGCCTACGCCCAGTTCGCCAACGTCAGCCTGGTGGCGGACGGCAAGGGCGTCAGCGAGGTGAAGATCAACGGCCAGCCGCTGCAGGCGGATAAAACCTACCGCATGGCGACGCTGAACTTCAACGCGCTGGGCGGCGACGGCTATCCGAAGCTGGACGGGCTGCCGAGCTACGTCAACACCGGCTTTATCGATGCCGAGGTGCTCAAGCAGTACATCGAGAAACACTCGCCGCTGGATGCGGCGGCTTATGAACCGAAGGGCGAAATCGTTTATCGCTAATCGCCACCGCAGCGGCCTGCTCCCCATGGGCGGGCCGCCTGTTTTCCCGCCGAAATCCTCCTTCAAACGCACGCAAAAGTCGCCGCCGCCGCCTTCCAATGATAGCCTGAGCAACAATTTGGTTTTGATAACGCAAGCAGGGAGATGACATGTTGAAAACCGCAGGCTGGCTGCTGCCCGCCATCCTGGCGCTGGCGGGGTGTTCGTCATCCGGCCAACGCCATGAGCAAACGCTCAGCCAGGCGCTGGCGGCCATCGGCCAAGACAAGGCGCTGGTTGGCGCGTCGAGCGGCGTGATGGTGCGTGATGCCGACAGCGGCACCGTGCTGTATCAGGCGCACGCGCAGCAGCGCCTGGCGCCGGCTTCCAACATGAAGATGTTCACTTCTCTGGCGGCGTTCGGCGTGCTGGGGGCGGATTACCGGTTTGAAACCCGGCTGCTGACCACCGGCGAGCAGCGCGGCGACACCTTGCAGGGGGATCTCTATCTGCAGGGCAGCGGCGATCCGACGTTGCACCCTGACGATCTCGACACCTTCGCCGCCACGCTGGCGCAGCGCGGCATTCGCCATATTCATGGGCGGCTGATCCTGGACGCCAGCGCGTTCGATCAAACGCCCTTCGGCGCCGGCTGGAGCTGGGACGACGAACCCTTCGCTTTCGGCGCGCCGATCTCGGCGCTGAACTACGCCTTTACCCCCGGTGGCGATATCAACGTGGTGCGGGTGGACGTGCAGCCGGGTGCCCGCGCCGGTGCGCCAGGGCGGGTGGGTTTCTATCCCGCCAATGACGCGGTGACGCTGGTCAACCGCACCACCACCGGCGGCGACACCACACTGACGTTCGATCGCCAGCCGGGCAGCAACCGAATCGTGGTCAGCGGCACCATCGCCGCGCAGGCGGAGACCCGCTCGCGATTGATCACCGTCGATCA
The DNA here is from genome assembly GCF_900182895.1 of Serratia sp. CC22-02. NCBI lineage: Bacteria > Pseudomonadati > Pseudomonadota > Gammaproteobacteria > Enterobacterales > Yersiniaceae > Serratia > Serratia sp. CC22-02. Next base: position 251,228 of record NZ_FXUD01000002.1, read on the forward strand.
ACCGGCCCGCGTGATCGGCGCCTTATTGCAACATGCGCTGCGCGCGCACGGCATCACGCTGCGCGGTAACGCGGAAGAGGGCGTGACCCCTGCCGATGCCCGGTTGCTGGCCGAAAAAACCTCGCTGCCGCTCTCTCGCCTGGCCGTCACCTTCCTGAAGGTGTCCAACAACGGTTACGGCGAGGTACTGACCAAGGCGATGGGCCGCAAGACGCAGGGCAAGGGGGATTGGGCCGCCGGCCTGCAGGCGATCGGCCAGTTTGTGCAAAGCCAGGGCATCGCGGCCGGCGCGTACCGTCAGGTAGACGGTTCCGGGCTGTCACGCATGAACCAGATCACGGCGCAGCAGCTGACGACGCTGCTGCTGGCAGCCAGGAAACAGCCGTGGTTTGCCGCCTGGTATAACGCCTTGCCCATCGCGGGCCAGCCGGGGTTGCTGGTGGGCGGTACGCTGCAGAGCCGCATGGTGAAGACGGCGGCGGCGGGCCGCGCCCACGCCAAGAGCGGTTCCATGACCGGGGTCTCGTCGCTCAGCGGCTATGTCGACTCGGCGACCGGACGGCCGCTGGCGTTCGCCATCATCAGCAACAACTATCTGGTGCCCGGCGCGGAGGTGAAGGCGCTGGAGGACCGCCTGGTCGAGACGCTGGCGGCCTGTGACGCCACGGTAGTGTGCCGCTGAGCGCGCGGCGTCAGTCGCGCTTGGCGATGTCGGCGAAGCTGCCGGCCAGCAGGCGGCACAGATCGGCGGCGGCCAGCTCGATGTCCAGCCCGCGTTTGCCGCCGGAAACGTAGATGGTGGCGAACGCTTGCGCCGGGCTGTCGATCACCGTCGGCAGCCGTTTTTTCTGCCCCAGCGGGCTGATGCCGCCCACCAGATACCCGGTGACGCGCTGCGCCAGCTGCGGATCGGCCATCTCGGCCTTTTTGGCGCCGAGGGCGCGGGCGACCTTTTTCAGATCCAGCTGGGTGGCGACCGGCGTGACCGCCACCGCCAGGTGTTTGGCGTCGCCGTTCAGCGCCACCAGCAAGGTTTTGTAAACCCGATCGGCATCCAGCCCCAGCTTTCTCACCGCTTCGTCGCCGAAATTAGTTTCGTCGCTGTCGTGGTGATACGGATGAAGGGTAAAGGTGACCTTTTGTTTTTCGAGCAGAACGACTGCGGGCGTCATGATGTGTTGTCCAGAATGTCCCCTGCGGGGGAAGGGTGATAACCAGCTTTAAAAATACAAAAATCCGACCTGCCCGGCAACCTGAGCGGCTGTTACATAAAGCGGGTTGCCAAGATATTCACCGGGTTGCTACCCTGTTTACTGTAACCGTTAACACGGTTGCTATGCGTATAACTAGAATACAAGAAATTCCTCTTTGACTGGCCAATAGCAATATTGGCCTCTTTTTTAGCCCTGCGGCTGCAGCATCGCCGGCAGGTTATCCTCGCCGTACAGGTGCAATGCGCCAACCGCCACCACATAGTCCCCGGCCGGCAGCGCCTCCAGCTGACGCCGCCAGTCGCGATTGCGCTGATGCATCAGCACGTCGTACAGCCCGGCGCTGAAGGTGGCGGGCAGGGTGTCCAGCGTGCCGCGCGGTTTGGCGTCCAGCCACCAGCTCACCATGGTTTGCAGCAGCCGCGCGTTGGTGTGCCAGTGCTCCAGCGTATCGCGCAGCAGCGCAATGCCGCCTTCCGGCAGCTGTTCCAGCATCGCCAGCTGCTGCTGCGCCCCTTCCAGCTCGATCACCGGTTTGTCCTGCGCCCGGGCGGCCTGCAGCAGCTGATAGTCCACGCCGTACTCTGCCCGCAGCCCCAGACGCTGAGCCTGGCGCGCCTGCATCATCAGCGCGACCTGCCAGCCGGGCAGGGTGGCGAAGGCGTCTGGATCGGCGCCCAGCTCATGGCACAGCGCCAGCAGCCGTTGATATTCTTCGGCGGACAGGCGCTGTTCCAGCGCCGGCTGCAGCTCGGCGTGGTCGAAAGGCGAGGCGGAATCGGTGATATCGGCTTCGACGATCAGCGCGTCGGCCTGTTGCAGCCGGGCGGCCAGCCGGGGCGGCAACGGCGACATATCGACGGTGCCCATATGGATGCTGCCCACCAGATGCAGCCGACGATCGCCCGGCAGAGTGATGTCCAACGCCGGATAAGCGTAACGTTTGGGCGAGATCAGGCCGAGAAAGGCGGCGAGGCGGCGTAACAGTTGACCCATACGGCGTGGCTCCTGAATAACGGGTGCGCGTTTCAGCATGAAAGGCGAGGGAAAATCGTCATTCATGCTAAACGCTATCCGCCGCGCAGGAAAGCCCGGAAAACAGCGGGGCGCCATGACGGCGCCCCGGCGATCACTTCCTGGGTTTAAAACGCAGCAGCCGGTTGGCGTTGCTGACTACGGTAATCGACGACAGCGCCATCGCCGCGCCCGCCACTACCGGGCTGAGCAGCGTGCCGGTCAGCGGATAGAGCACGCCGGCGGCGATCGGGATACCCAGCGTATTGTAGATAAAGGCGCCGAACAGGTTCTGCCTCATGTTGCGCAGCGTGGCCTTCGACAGCGCTACCGCATCCGCCACGCCGTGCAGGCTGTGGCGCATCAGGGTGATGGCGGCGGTCTCGATGGCGATGTCGCTGCCGCCGCCCATCGCGATGCCCACGTCGGCCTGCGCCAGCGCCGGGGCGTCGTTGATGCCGTCGCCGACCATCGCCACGCGCTGGCCTTGCGCCTGCAACTGCTTGATCGCCGCCGCTTTGCCGTCCGGCAGCACCCCGGCAATCACCCGATCGATGCCGGCCTCTTTGGCGATGGCGTTGGCGGTCACCGGGTTGTCGCCGGTCAGCATCACCAGCTGATAGCCCTGCTGGTGCAGGCGCTGCAGCGCCGCGACGCTGTCTTCGCGCAGCGGATCGCGAATGGCGAACAGCGCGGCCGGTTTACCGTTAACGGCCAGCAGCACCGGCGTCACGCCGCGTTCGGCCTGGGCGCGCATCGGCGCTTCCAGTTCGGCGGTCGCAACCTGATGCTGCTCCAGCATCGCGGCGTTGCCCAGCAGCACCGGCATGCCGTCGATCTCCCCGCTGACGCCGGCGCCGCGCAGGGTGCGGAACTGCGCGACCTGCGGCAGCGTTTGCCCGGCGGCGCGTTCCATGATGGCGCGCGCCAGCGGGTGGTTGGAGCCTTGCTCCAGCGCGGCGGCCCAGCCGATCGCCTGCTGCTCGCTGACCTGATTGAAGGTCAGGATCTCTACCACCTGCGGTTTCCCTTCGGTCAGGGTGCCGGTTTTGTCGAACACCAGGGTGTCCAGCTGGCTGGCCTGCTGCAGGGCGTCGGCGTCGCGTACCAGCACGCCGAACTCCGCCGCGCGGCCGACGCCGGAGATGATCGACATCGGCGTCGCCAATCCCAATGCGCACGGGCAGGCGATGATCAGCACCGTGGTGGCGATCACCAGCGTGTAGACCAGCTGCGGCTGCGGGCCGAAGAAGTACCACATCGCCGCGCTGAACAGGGCGATCGCCACCACCGCCGGCACGAACACCGCCGAGATGCGGTCGGCCAGTTGGCCGATCGCCGGTTTACTGCTCTGCGCCTGGCGCACCAGTTTGATGATGCGCGCCAGCGTGGTTTGGCTGCCGATGGCGGCGGCGCGGAACAGCACGCTGCCGTCGTCGACCACCGTCCCGGCATGCACCGTATCGCCGGGGCCTTTCTGCTGCGGCACCGCTTCGCCGGTCAGCATCGCTTCATCGAGCCAGACTTCGCCCTGCACGATTTCACCGTCGACCGGCACGCGATCGCCGGTGGTCAGCCGCAGCGTCATACCGAGCTGCACCTCCGCCAGCGGAATATCGCGCTCGCCGTCGTCGGTTACCAACCGCGCGGTAGGCGGCGTCAGATCCAGCAACCGCTCCAGCGCCTGCGAAGAACGCTGACGGGCGCGCTGCTCCAGCGCATGGCCGAGGTTGATCAAACCGATGATCATCGCGCTGGCCTCGTAATAGAGGTGGCGCGCCTCCATCGGGAAGAAATCGGGCCAAATGTTGACGGCGATCGAGTAAAGCCAGGCAGCACCGGTGCCGAGCGCCACCAGGGTGTCCATGGTGGCGCTGCCGTTCATCAGCGCGCGCCAGGCGTTTCGGTAGAAGTGCCCACCGGCGAACACCATCACTGCCAGGGTGATGACGCCGACCAGCAGCCAGGGACGCTGGGTCTCCGGCGTCAGCGTCATGCTGCCGCCGAACAGCCCCCAGGCCATCAGTGGGATACCCAACGCCAGACCCAGCGCCGCCTGCCAGCTAAAGCGCTTCATGTTGGCGCGTGCGGTCTGCTGCTGGCGCTCGCGGCGTTCGGTTTCATCCTGAATCATTTCGGCACCGTAGCCGGCTTTTTCCACCGCCGCCACCAGCGCCTGCGCATCGGCGGCGCCGGTCACCAGCGCGCTGCGTTCCGCCAGGTTGACGCGCGCATGCTCTACGCCGGGAACGCTTTGCAGCGCCTGCTGCACTTTATTGACGCAGCTGGCGCAGGTCATGCCGCTGAGCAGCAGCTGTACGCTATCGTCCGCGCCGTCGGTTGCCGGAAGGGGAGATTGCGCCGCTGGCTGAACGTCCGGCAACGAAGGTGTTGCGTCAGTCAACGGCTCAGTTTTTGGGGCGACGGCGTCCGCTACGCTGGCGTGATAGCCGGCATCTTCCACCGCGGCGATCAGCGCCTGCGGATCGGCATCGCCGTATACTTTCGCGCCGTCGATAGCGACGTCGGCGGCGAACACGCCCGGCACCGCTTCCAGCGCCTTGCGGGTGGTGCCGACGCAGTGCATGCAGCTCAGGCCGCTCAGCTGCAGTTCGGTATCGGCGTGCGGCGCGACTTCGGCCTGATAGCCGGCGGCGATCACGCTGTCGATCAGCGCGCTGTCCGGCGCGTCGCCGGTCACTTTGGCGTAATGCACGTTAACGTCCGCCTGTTCGACATCGCTGCGGCTTTCCAGGGCTTTTTTCACCCGCTGCACGCAGTTCATGCAGGACAGCCCCTGCAATGCCAGCATAGTGGTGTGTGACATGATTGAACTCCTTGCTTAAAGGGCGGTGTTTAAAGGTTGACCGCCTGACCTGTTTTCACTAAGAATGGAGCTTAAACCTTCCAGCAAGGGTAAGGTCAAGGAGGGAAAATGAATATTAGCGACGTCGCGAAAAAAACCGGGCTAACCAGCAAGACGATTCGTTTTTACGAAGAGAAAGCGCTGATTACCGCCCCGATCCGCAGCGATAACGGTTATCGCCACTATTCCGCCAGGCACGTTGAAGAGCTGACGCTGCTGCGCCAGGCGCGGCAGGTGGGCTTCAACCTGGACGAGTGCCGCGAGCTGGTGGCGCTGTTCAACGATCCGGCCCGCCACAGCGCGGACGTGAAGGCGCGCACGCTGCAGAAGGTGGCGGAGATCGAAAGGCACATCAGCGAACTGGGCGACATGCGCCAGCGCCTGCTGGCGCTGGCCGACCAATGCCCGGGCGACGAGGGGGCGGAGTGCCCCATCATCAACAACCTGGCGGGGTGTTGTCATCAGGTAACTGCAGCCAAATAATCCGGACGCCGGGTTGTCCATCTGCGTGTGGCACAACCCGCTGTTTTGGCGCTATGAAGGACCGAGTTTTAGAGTCTTGGTGTCGATTGCGACGCGCAGACTTCAAAGAGGAGGTTCTATGAATATCGGTTCTGATCGTGCTACCGCGTTTGCTGTTATCTCGAGTTTTGAGGCTTTAAGAGCCTATGTGCCCGCGCAAGCGGGAGTCAGGGTTACGCTTAATGCGTGGAAGGACGGTGGGATATACGGTGGCGGTGATTTCATCTCTGTTGCTGGTGTAAAAGCCGATGATGGCGGCCACGTTGCGCAAACGACCGGATTTTATTGGGAAAGGATTGCCGGCACGGTTAATCTTTATGATTACGGGATAGAAGCTACGGATAGAACGACATCAAATTATATTGATGTCACCGTCAGCTTGCAGGCGGCTATAAACAAAGCGATTGAAAAGAAATGCACTCTGGTGAGCGAGTTTCCCAAAGCGGGCTCGTATGCACAAGTGGGCTTATTTATTTCGTCTTCTATCAATATTAGTGGGCTGACTTGTTTATCTGGAGCCCTGCATTTATTCATTAAATCTTCATCATTTACTCCAAAGACTGATATCGGGTTAAAATTGCCTTGGGTCGTGCTCAATCAGAATGGTCAGTATGACGGAAAAGGTTTAGTGTATGGAACGACTCAGGGTAATCAGGATCTGGATACCATCACGATTTACAATATGGATGGTTACACGGGTAAAGAGATTAATGGTCAACTGCACACGCTTTCAGGTTCCAGAGTTCAATTTCTCTCTTCAATGCACATGAATGGCGCAGGCGTCTATTTTGCTTCTACGTTTGATAACGTATTTAATGACGTCAGGGCACTGTTCTGTGGCAATGAGACGATGTTCGGTATCGACTTTACCAGTTACCCCGCTGCAACCGGATCGACGTTTGATGAGTCTAATGCTAATACGATCCACTCTTTAATGGCTCATGACTGTAGAGAGAAAGCTTGGCGAGTATCAGGCTCAAAAAATTGGCTGGCCAAAGTTCATGAAGAAGGCACGTTAGTCACCAAGGCAACTGTTGAAACTCCCAACTCTGCCGAAAAAAGAAACGGATATGGCTATATGAATAGCTACTTTTCTTCCGTCGGTGGCGGTGCCGGCGTGATTAATATCTATGCCTCTAAAAATAGCACGGTTGAGCATGTTCATACTTTCGGTGCAACGGCAACTGCTGTCGGGAATGTTTCGTCAACCGCGAATGTGTCAATTATACCTGGTGATCCCGCTCCGAATGGGGGGGCTATAGGGACAGTCTTTGCCAAAGACATTGTGGTTATGGCTAATGCCCGCGTCAATTTAGATTCTGTCAGAACGGTAGGGGGAGTAGATATTCGTGACGATAACTCATCAGTATCCAGAGGCAATATTGCGGGTAACCTACAGCTCTCTTCTGCCGCCAAGATTTTGAATAGTTACATCGGTGGCGATGTAATTTCTACGTCGATGCCAAGACTCACCAATTGCGACCTGCAAAAGAGCTTTACCGGCGGCGGAAGCCTGCAAAATACGAGAGTCGTTGGTGATGTCACAACGGTCGATGCATTACGCTTGGTTTTGATTGATGTCTCTTTAGCGACGCTGATGGTCACCGGGAAGGGGGTTTTGTTGGATGTGCAAGGGGGCAACTTTAACCGGATTACCTTTGTTGACGGCGTTACGGGGCGATGGATAATTTTCCCGTCACCCAGGGTGAATGTGACGGTAGATAATTGGTTACCTCCCACCTCTGCCGCTGGTTACGGATTATTCACTATCAACCCGCTGTCGAACAAGATTTACACGACGCGTAGCGGAGTGTGGGTCGATTATAAAACGTAAAACACGGCTCTGCTGAAAGGATGAGTGAGCCGGGGTGAGTCAACCCGGCTTACTCGTTAGCGCAATGATGAAGGCAGGGCGCGGATCACCAGCGTGACGCCTTCCACCGCCACCACTTCCACTTCGGTGCCGGCGGGCAGATCTTCTGCCGCCTGCGCGCGCCAGCTGCTGTCGCCGATATTGATGCGCCCCATACCGTTGTGCATCGGCTCCGTCAGCGTAGCGCGGGTGCCGATCAGCTGGCGGTTGCGCTGGTTGAGCACCGGCGAATCGCCGGATGCGGCCGCCGGGCGCCGGCGCAGCCAGTACCACCACAGGTAGGCGACGACGACGGTCAGGACGGCGAAGATCATGCCCTGCCACGCCCAGGAGAGCGGCGGCAGCAGCCAGATCAGAGCGCCGACCAACAGCGCCGCCACGCCGCTCCACAGCAGGTAGCCGCCGGCGCCGAGCATTTCCGCCGCCAGCAACACGCCCCCGAGGGAGAGCCAAAACCACAGCGGATTCGCCGCGATCAGTTCGAGCATGATTATTTGCCTTTGCTTTCTTTCAGCAGTTCGGTAATGCCGCCGATCGAGCCGAGCAGGCTGCTGGCGTCCAGCGGCATCATCACCACTTTGCTGTTGTTGGAGGAACCGATCTTCTGCAGCGCGTCGGTGTATTTCTGCGCCACGAAGTAGTTCACCGCCTGAATGTTACCGCTGGCGATGGCGTCGGACACCAGCTGGGTGGCGCGCGCCTCGGCCTCGGCGGCGCGTTCACGCGCTTCCGCCTGCAGGAACGCCGACTGGCGTTCGCCCTCGGCCTTCAGGATCTGCGATTGTTTCTCCCCCTCGGCGCGCAGAATGGCCGCCTGGCGCACCCCTTCCGCCTCGAGGATGTCGGCGCGCTTGGTACGTTCGGCCTTCATCTGGGCGTTCATCGAGGCGATCAGTTCCGCCGGTGGCCGCACGTCGCGGATCTCGATACGGGTGATTTTCACCCCCCACGGATTGGTCGCTTCATCGACGATGTGCAGCAGGCGGCTGTTGATGCTGTCGCGTTGCGACAGCATTTCGTCCAGCTCCATCGAGCCGAGCACGGTACGGAAGTTGGTCATGGTCAGGTTGACGATCGCCTGTTCGAGGTTGCTGACCTCGTAGGCGGCGCGCGCCGGATCGACCACCTGGATAAAGCACACCGCGTCGATGGCGACGTTGGCGTTATCGCGGGAAATCACCTCCTGCGAGGGAATGTCCAGCACCTGCTCCATCATGTTGATTTTGCGGCCAATGCGGTCCATGAACGGCACCACCAGGTTCAGGCCCGGCATCAGCGTTTTGGTGTAGCGGCCGAAGCGTTCTACCGTCCATTGGAACCCCTGCGGCACAATTTTGACGCCGGCGAACACCACAATCAGTGCGACGACGATCACGATGGGAATAAAAGTAAGCATGCAAACCTCCTGTCAGACATATGTAAACAGATATTACGTCAGCGCCGGAAAAATGCCTACCGTTACCGCGACTTAATCCAGGGCGCTGACCAAACCCGCGATCAGCGGATCCCGCGTCTGGAACAGGCCGATCAGGGTACGCACCGCCTCACCGCCGCGAGCATCGGACCAGGCCAGCGACAGGGGAGAGGGCTGGCGCGGATATTTGAGCTGCTTAGCCACCAGCTCGCCGCTATCAAGGTAAGTTTGGCACAGCTGGCGCGGAAGGAAACCGATCCCGAGACCGCGCAGATGGCACTCCAGCTTGGTGCGCAGGTCCGGCACTTTGATCTCCTGCTGGCCCGACAGCAGCCAGGCGGTGCGCTTGGCCAAATGGCGCGCGGTATCTTCGACGTTGATCGCCGCGTAAGGGCGCAGCTGCGTTTCGTTCAGCGGATCGGCGGCGTCGGCCAGCGGGTGCGTCGGCGCGATGGCGAACACCCAATCGATCTTGCCCAGGGGCAGCACCTTGATGCTGTTTTCCAGCGATTCATTGCCCGCCGCCCCGATCGCCAGATGGCAATCCTCATTCAGCAGCGCGTCCCACACGCCCATGTACACCTGGCGGGAAATGTGAAATTGGGTGAACGGGTATTTGGCGTGCAGGTGGGCCAACAGCCCGGCCACGGCGGCGGCGTCATACAGCAGGTTGTTGACAACGATATTCACCTGGTGCTCTACGCCGTCGTTGATTTGCCGCAGTTCGCCCGGCATGGCGTCCAGCCAGGTGTGCCACTGGCGGCAGCGCTCCAGCAAATACTCTCCGGCCGGCGTCAGGTTGACGGTGCGGGTGGTGCGGATAAACAGCTGCGTGCCGATGCTCTCTTCCAGCGTTTTGATGCGGTAGCTGATGGTGGCGGTGGTTTTGTGCAGCAGCTCCGCCGCGCGGGAGAAACTTTGGCACTCGGCAACTTTGATAAACGAACGAATGGTTTCGTGATCCAGCATGAGGGGTCCTTGGCTGACACCGCCTTTTCGGTTATCGGTGAGAAGAATCTACTGATGTTGCGGCGCGATAGGCAGCGGCAAAGCCCAACCCCACGATCCCGGTCACAGAATCACCCGATAGCGATGAACGCGCGCCGCCCCATTTTGCCCGATGATGAATTGAGCGGTTTTTTAATTCATTGATTTAAAGCAATTAATATGGCTCTTCGATCGTAAAGTGTGCGGGTGATCTTGTTGTGGAAAAATTTTCCAAAAAAATGCTGTCAAATTCACCACGCGCTGTCTAGAGTGAAGGCGTTGGGTGAAATATCGCCGTTCAATCGCCGTCTGGGTCATGCGCTTGGGAGAATCACATGGATTTAGTCATCGAAGAATTAACGCCGGCGGCCTTTGCGCCTTACGGCGATGTATTGCAGATAGAGGGCTCGCGTTTCTTTCATATCAATGACGGAAAAACCGAGCGTTATCACGATCTCGCCAAGATAGAGGTGTCCGACGGCAACCGGGTGCTGGCCAGCATCAACCGGGCGGAACCCTGCGATCTGCCGATGACCTTTTCCCTGTTGGAAAAGCATCCGCTCTCGTCGCAGGCCTTTGTGCCGATGAACGGCGAACGCTTCGTGGTGATCGTCGCCGAACCGGGCGAAACCATCCCCATCGGCACGCTGCGCGCCTTTATCACCAACGGCAAGCAGGGAATTAACTATCACCGCAATGTCTGGCACCATCCGCTGTTTGCCTATGCGAAGGTCACCGACTTTTTCACCATCGATCGCGCAGGTGCCGACAACTGCGTGGTCAGCCGCTTGCCGGAGCCGTATCGCATAGTTTTGGCATAGCGCTGGCCGCACGCCGCGCAGGGCGTTTATCATAGCGTCACCCATGCCGTTACTGACAAAGGAAGCTTGAATGACCGAATTACGCAGGAAAGGACGACCCGCCACCGAAGCCGGCGCCACCAAAGGGGCGCAGGCGTTGGATCGCGGGCTGGAGATCCTCCAGTACCTGGCCAACGCCGGGGGGAGTTCGTCGGTTTCCGTGCTGTCCGAAAAGCTGGAGCTGCCGCTGTCCACCACCTTCAGATTGTTGAAAGTGCTGGAGAAATCGGAATTCGTCTTTCAGGATCCACAGCTGGGCTGGTGGCATATCGGCATTCAGTCGTTCACCGTCGGTTCCGCTTACATGAACGATCGCGACGTGGTATCGGTGGCCGGGCCGTTCATGCGCCGGCTGATGTTGCTGTCCGGCGAGACCGCCAACCTGGCGATCCGCAACAATTTCGACGCGGTGCTGATTCGCCAATGCGAGTGCCAGGCGATGGTGCGCATGTGCGCGCCGCTGGGCAGCCGCTTGCCGCTGCACGCCTCGGGCGCCGGCAAAGCGCTGCTGTACCCGCTGGCGGAAGAGGAGATGCTGGATCTGATCGTGCGTTCGGGGCTGCAATCCTACACGCCCAAGACGCTGACCAGCGTGAACCTGCTGCGCAAGGATCTGCATCAGTCGCTGGCGCAGGGCTACACCATCGACGATGAAGAGCACGCGCTTGGCCTGAACTGCCTGGCTTCGGCGATTTTCGATCGCAACAACAACGTGATCGCCGCCATTTCCATCTCCGGGCCGAGTTCGCGGGTCGGCAAGGAGCGGTTCAAGGAGCTGGGCGAACTGGTGGGTGAAGTGGCCAGAGACATCAGCGCCGCGCTGGGCGAATCGCGCAGCAAGGCGTAAACGTCGCGCGCCGGGCTGAACCGGCGCGGAGCAAGACTCCCCGTTTGATGAGCAAACGGGTTTTTTTGACCGCAATTTTAAGTTGGAAAAATTTTCCAATAAATTAAGGAGAGCATCACATGGCAATTATGCGAGCGGTAGACGCGGCAATGCACGTGCTGGAAAAAGAAGGGATCACCACCGCGTTCGGCGTGCCCGGCGCGGCGATCAACCCGTTCTACGATGCGATGCGGCGGCACGGCGGCATCAAACACTACCTGGCGCGGCACGTGGAAGGGGCCTCGCACATGGCGGAAGGTTACACCCGCGCCGCCGCCGGCAACATCGGCGTGTGCATCGGCACCTCCGGCCCGGCGGGCACCGACATGATCACCGGCCTTTACTCCGCCTCCGCCGATTCGATCCCGATCCTGTGCATCACCGGCCAGGCGCCGCGTGCGCGTTTGCACAAAGAAGATTTTCAGGCGGTAGACATCGAATCGATCGCCAAGCCGGTGACCAAGATGGCGGTCACCGTGCAGGAACCGGCGCTGGTGCCACGCGTGCTGCAGCAGGCGTTCCACCTGATGCGCTCCGGCCGGCCGGGCCCGGTGCTGATCGACCTGCCTTTCGACGTGCAGATGGCGGAGATCGAGTTCGATCCGGACACCTACTCTTCACTGCCCGCCTATAAGCCGGCGGCCACCCAGGCGCAGATCGACAAAGCGCTGGATCTGCTGTGCGCGGCGAAAAAACCGCTGATCATCGCCGGCGGCGGCATTCACAACGCCGACGCGGCGGATTTGCTGCAGCAGCTGGCGGAGATCTGCAACGTGCCGGTGATCCCGACCTTGATGGGCTGGGGCGCCATTCCGGACGATCACCCGCTGATGGCGGGCATGGCGGGCCTGCAAACCTCGCACCGCTACGGCAACGCCAACCTGCTGGATTCGGATCTGGTGTTCGGCATCGGCAACCGCTGGGCCAACCGCCACACCGGCTCGGTGGACAAGTACACCGCCGGGCGCAAGGTGGTGCACATCGATATTGAGCCGACGCAGATTGGCCGGGTGATCTGCCCGGATCTGGGCATCGTCTCCGACGCGCGCATCGCGCTGCAAATGCTGGTGGATACGGCAAAGCGCCGCTTCGAGCGCGGCGAGTTGCCGAATCGCGACGCTTGGTGCGCCGCCTGTCTGCAGCGCAAGCAAACGCTGCTGCGCAAAACCCACTTCGACAACGTGCCGGTCAAGCCGCAGCGGGTGTATGAAGAGATGAACCGCGCCTTTGGCCGCGATGCCTGCTACGTCACCACCATCGGTCTGTCGCAGATCGCCGCCGCGCAAATGCTGCACGTTTTCGAACCGCGTCACTGGATCAACGCCGGCCAGGCCGGCCCGCTGGGCTGGACGCTGCCTGCGGCGCTGGGCGTATGCGCCGCCGATCCGCAGCGCAAGGTGGTCGCGCTGTCGGGCGACTATGATTTCCAATTTATGATTGAAGAGCTGGCGGTCGGCGCACAGTTCAAACTGCCCTATATCCACGTGCTGGTGAACAACGCCTATCTGGGGCTGATCCGCCAGGCGCAGCGTGGGTTCGACATGGATTACTGCGTGCAGCTGTCGTTTGAAAACATTAACAATGCGGAGATTGGCGAGTACGGCGTCGATCACGTCAAGGTGGCGGAAGGGCTGGGCTGCAAGGCGCTGCGGGTGTTCAAACCGGAAGAGATTGCGCCGGCGTTTCGTCAGGCCCAGGAGCTGATGCAGCAGCACCGGGTGCCGGTGGTGGTGGAAATCATCCTGGAGCGCGTCACCAATATTTCCATGGGCACCGAGCTGGATAACGTCAACGAGTTCGAACCGGTGGCGGCAACGCCGGAAGACGCGCCGACCTCGGTCAACTTCTTTGATTACCGTTGAGGAACCTTACCATGCCGAAATTTTCAGCCAACCTGTCCATGCTGTTCACCGAAGTCGATTTCATGCAGCGCTTCCGCCGGGCGAAGGAGCAGGGCTTCAGCGCGGTGGAATACATGTTCCCCTATGACTACCCGATCGCCGCGCTGCGCAGCGAACTGGAGGCGCATCGCCTGATCCAGGTGCTGTTCAACCTGCCGGCCGGCGACTGGGCGGCGGGCGAACGGGGCATCGCCTGCTTGCCGGGGCGCGAAGCGGAGTTCCGCGACGGCGTCGGGCGCGCGATCGAGTATGCGCAGGCGCTGGGCTGCGATCGCATCAACTGCCTGATCGGCAATCCGGATCCCGCCGTCGGCCGCCACGCCACCGACGAACGGGTGAAGGAGAACCTGAGCTACGCCGCCGACGCTCTGGCGCGGCAGAATATCCGTCTGCTGATCGAACCGATCAACCGTTACGACATGCCGCAGTTCTACCTGCAAACCTCCCGGCAGGCGATCGAACTGATCGAGGCGATCGGCAGCCCCAACCTGTATCTGCAGTACGACCTTTACCACATGCAGCGCATGGAGGGAGAGCTGACGCAGACCCTTGAGCGCCTGCTGGCGAAGATCGACCACATTCAGGTCGCCGACAATCCGGGGCGGCACGAGCCGGGCACCGGTGAAATCAACTGCGAGTTTATCTTCGCGCAGCTGGATCGCATGGGTTATCGCGGCTGGATCGGCTGTGAATACAAACCGCTCACCACCACGGAAAGCGGCCTGTCATGGATTAAAAAATACCTGTCTTGAGGAGATGAAAATGAAAGTGGGATTTATCGGTCTGGGCATCATGGGCGCGCCGATGGCGGAAAAACTGCTGGCGGGTGGGCACACGCTTTACGCCCACACCCGGCATGAGGTGCCGGCGGCACTGTTGCAGCAAGGGGCCATCGCCTGCCGCGATCCGCAGCAGGTGGCGGATGAGGCGGACGTGATCTTTATCATGGTGCCGGATACGCCGCAGGTGGAAGAGGTGCTGTTCGGTGAACGCGGCTGCGCCGCCGGCAAGCTGAACGGCAAAGTGGTGGTGGACATGAGCTCCATTTCACCGCTGGAGACCAAGCGATTCGCGCAGCGTATCAACCAGCTGGGCGCCCAGTATCTGGACGCGCCGGTTTCCGGCGGCGAAGTGGGTGCCAAACAGGGCACGCTGACCATCATGGTGGGCGGCGAGGAAGCGACCTTCGAACGGGTGCAGCCACTGCTGGCGCTGATGGGCAAGAACATCACGCTGATCGGCGGCAACGGCGACGGGCAAACCTGCAAGGTCGCCAACCAGATCATCGTGGCGTTGACCATCGAAGCGGTCTCCGAGGCGCTGGTCTTCGCCTCGCGCGCCGGCGCCGATCCGGCCCGGGTGCGCGAAGCCCTGATGGGCGGTTTCGCCTCGTCGCGCATTCTGGAGGTGCACGGTGAGCGGATGATCAAGCGGGCGTTCGCGCCGGGGTTCCGCATCTCGCTGCACCAGAAGGATCTCAACCTGGCGCTGCAGGGCGCGAAGGCGCTGGCGCTCAGCCTGCCGAATACCGCCACCTGCCAGGAGCTGTTCAACGTCTGCGCCGCCAATGGCGACGGCGAGCTGGATCACTCCGCGCTGGTGCGTGCGCTGGAAATCATGGGCAACCACCGGGTGGCCGGCTAAGAGCACCCCCGGCATTTGATTTGCCGGCTTATCGTTAGAATCAGAGATGTTCGACATTAATAACGCCCTCTTTATGATAAATAAAGAGGGTCCCCGCCAATCCAATAAAAAATGATTCAGCACAATAAAAAGTAAAAAGCAGGATGCCAACCGAGGAGACACTGAATATGGCAACCGATAATGCTGTTATTGATAAAGATATTCTTACCGCCCCTGACAAAAACCGTTTATATCGAAAAATCGCCTGGCGCATTATGCCCATTTTATTAGTGAGCTATATCGTCGGTTATCTCGATCGGGTTGGGATCTCGTTTTCGAAATTTCAAATGATGCCCGATATTCTGAACGGCAATGTCTCGATGGCCGAAGCCGTTTACGGGCTGGGCGCCGGGGTGTTTTTCATCGGCTATATCATCGCCGGGGTACCCAGTAACATTCTGCTGAGCCGCTACGGCGCCAGAAAGATCATCGCGCTGCTGATGGTGGTGTGGGGGGCGATTTCGATGCTGAGCATCTTTATCACCAATCCCTGGCAATTCTACCTGGCGCGTTTCCTGCTGGGGCTGGCGGAGGCCGGCTTCTACCCCGGCGTGATCCTCTATCTGACGCTGTGGTTCCCGTCCAGCCAGCGCGCCAAGATGACCGCGCTGTTCGTGTGTGGCATCCCGGTCAGCAACATCATCGGCGGCCCGCTGTGCGGGTGGATCATCGAGCACATGAACGGCCTGATGAACCTCTCCGGCTGGCAGTGGCTGTTCTTTATCAGCGGCCCGCGCGCGCTGCTGATCGCCGTCGTCATCTTCTGTTTCCTGGATAATACCTATCAGAGCGCCAAGTGGCTCAGCCCGCAGGAGAAGGCGCTGATCAAAGAGGATATGGCGCAGAGCGCGCCGCGCCAGGGCGGTGCCGGCGGGCAGGAATGGACGATGAAAAGCATGCTGAGATCGTCCGCGTTCACCAAAATGTGGCTGATTTGCTTCTGCACCGTGATGGGCCAGGGCGGGCTGGCGTTTTGGGTTCCGACCATCATTCGCGACACCGGCGTGACCTCGGTGATGGATATCGGGTTGCTGACCATGCTGCCGTACATGCTGGCGGTGGTGGCGATGCTGGTGGCCGCGCGCAGTTCGGACAAGCATCGCGAGCGGCGCTGGCACATCATCGTGCCGTTCTGCATCGCCGCGGTGTCGCTGATCTTTATCGGCCTGTTCCCGGACAACAAGCACGTGGTGATGGCGGCGCTGTGCGTGGCGGTGGCGTCGAGCCTGGTGCCGTCGCCGCTGTTCTGGAGCCTGCCGAACGCCATTTTTACCGGCACCTGCGCCGCGGCGGGCATTGCGCTCATCAATTCCATCGCCAATATCGGCGGTTTTATTTCGCCTTATATCATCGGTTATTTCAAACAGCTGACCCACAGCAATTTGGCGGCGATGTGCGTCTTATCGACAATGATGATACTGGGGGCGATATTAACCTACAGCGTGCCGGCGAAATGGGTCAATAAATAACACTTCCCATTATCTTCATTAAATAGTCGGCAACAGTTTTATTTTATTTCGCCATGCATTTCTCATCTGATTATTTCAGCGGGGGAAGGCATGGCCATTTTTTATTTCGTCTCGAATAAAGGAGGCATCATGAAAATTGTTATTGCACCGGATTCATTTAAAGAAAGCGTCAGCGCGGAGCGGGCGGCGCGGGCGATCGCGCGCGGCTTTCACGAGGTTTATCCCGATGCCGAGTGCGTGTGCCTGCCGATCGCCGACGGCGGCGAAGGCACGGTGGACGCGCTGGTGGCCGCCACCGGCGGGCGCAAAGTGAGCGTGACCGCCACGGGGCCGCTGGGGGAAGGGGTGGCGGCGTTTTACGGCGTCAGCGGCGACGGCAAGACGGCGGTGATCGAAATGGCGGCAGCCAGCGGGCTGATGCTGACGCCGGCGGAGCGCCGTAACCCGCTGCTGGCAACCAGCTACGGCACCGGCGAACTGATCCTGCATGCGCTGGATCAGGGCATTCGCCACCTGATCCTCGGCATCGGCGGTAGCGCCACGGTGGATGGCGGCGTCGGCATGGTGCAGGCGCTGGGCGGGCGCTTCTACCGCCCGGACGGCAAGGCGCTGCCGTGGGGCGGCGGCGAGCTGGCGACGCTGAGCGGAATCGATCTCAGTACGCTGGATGCGCGCCTGCGGCAGTGCCGAATAGAGGTCGCCTGCGACGTAGACAATCCGCTGGTGGGGCCGCGCGGCGCAGCGGCGGTGTTCGGGCCGCAGAAGGGCGCGACGGCAGCGATGGTGGCGCAGTTGGAACAGGGCCTGACGCAGTATGCCGAGGTGATCCGCCAGAGTACCGGCCGCGACGTGCGACAGGTCGCCGGCGGCGGGGCGGCGGGCGGCATGGGGATCGCCTGCCAGGTGTTTCTCGGCGCAACGCTGAAGCCGGGCATCGAGATCGTGATGGCGGCGCTGGGCCTGGAGCAGGCGCTAGCGGAAGCCGATCTGCTGGTCACCGGCGAAGGGCGCATCGACAGCCAAACACTGGGCGGCAAGGCGCTGTCCGGCGTCGCTCGTCTGGCGCGGGCGCATGGCCTGCCGGTCATCGCGCTGGCCGGCGTGGTGGAGGACGGGGCGGAGGCGCTGCACGCGCAGGGGATCGACGCGATGTTCAGCATTCTGCCGCGCCTGAGCACGCTGGCGGTCGCGCTGTCGCAAGGGGAACTCAACCTGCAGCGCAGCGCCGCCAACGTCGCCCGCGCGATGCGTATCGGCCGGCGATTGGGATAAATAAAAAAGAAGGCCACGCTGCGCGAGCAGGTGGCCTTGGTTTTGGCGGCGAAGCGCTTACGGCTCGACGTCGCGGTTGCAGTCCTTGGAGTAGATGTAGCTGAAGGTTTCCTGGCCCACCGCATAGCCAGCCTGTTGCACATAGGCGCCCATGAAGATGTAGTCGCCTTGCTTCACCGGCATCCATTCATTGTCCAGGTTGTACACGCCGGCACCGCTGAGAATGTAGGCGCCATGCTCCTGCACGTGGGTCTCGATGTAGCCGTGGCTGGCGCCGGGAGCGAAGGAGAGGATGTGCATATTCATGTCGAAGCCCAGATCTTTCGGCAGCAGATCCTGCAGGATCACCTCGCTCATGCCCTCGTAGTGGATCTTCTCCAGGTTGGCGACGTTGTTGCTGACCACGTGCGCCTCGTAACCCTTGATGCGCTGATAGCGGCGCTTGTAGAGGAACAGGCGGCTGGATTGGCCGCCGTTGGCGTTTTCCAACCGCAGGGTGACGCCCGCCGGGCAGTAAAGGTAGCCGCCGGCGGTCAGCGGGTAGTCGGTGGCGTCGGCGGAAGCGGTGATGGCGCCGTCGATGACGTACACGAAGGTTTCGAGCTCTTCGCCGCCAAAGCCTTTGGTGTTGCGGCCGCAGTCGTGCAGCGTCACCAGATAATCGACGAAGGTGGCACCCAGTTTCGGCGTCGACAAGATGGTGACGTCGCAGTTTTCAAAACCGGGAATGACGTTGCGCACCAGGCCGTTCGGCGGGATCAGCGCATAGTTGCCGCGTTTGATGATGGCACGCGTTGACAGAATGTCGGTTGGATAACCGGTTTGATTGTTGAAGTAACCCACGTTGATTCTCCTGATCGTTGAAAGGGCGCCGCGGCGGCGCCCGGTAAAAAAGCGCCGTCAGGCCTCGGTGGCCGTTCGGGCTGCCGTAGTGCGTTTCATCAAGACGTTGACGGTGAAGAAAATGGCGGTGCCCACCAGCAGGATGGCGGCGGAGATGTAAAAGCCCATCACCTTGGAGCCGGTGCTGTCGGAGATCACGCCGGTGAGGAAGGGGGCGATCACCGACGAGGACATGCCGAAGAAGTTGAACACGCCGAAGCTGGTGCCATAGCCTTTCTTCGGCGCGTTGTCGGCGACGAAGGAGATCATGATTGGATCGACCGCCAGCTTACCCAGCAACCCGTACAGGATCAGGCTGATCAGCAGCATGGTGGAGTCCGGCGAAATGACGGTGCAAACCAGCATCACCGCCGCGCACAGCTCGAGAAAAATGATCAGCTGCACCTTCTTGTTGCGGAAACGGTCGGACATGCGGCTGAAGAACAGCGCGCCCGGCACCGACGCGAACGCCACCAGGGCGGAGGAGAAGCCGATGGCCACCCCTTCAAAGCCGCGCTCTTGCTGCAGGAACGAGGGCAGCCAGGTGACTATCATGTAGTAGCCGTAGCAGGTGGCGAAGTACATCGCGTAGGCGGAGATCATGCGCAGGCTGAACAGGCCGCTGGGCTGGCCGTCCTCTTCGGGTTCGGCAGCCGTCGGCGCAGCGGTCTGGCTGACGGCCGCCGCGGCTTGAGGCTGCGAGCCTTTGATGACCACGGCGAACACCAGCGTCATCACCACCAGCAGGCCGGTGATGATGAACAGCATGATCTGCCAGTTCATGTTGAAGCTTTTCACCAGCAGGCTGGAGGCGATCAGGCCGATGGCCATGCCGAGCGCCGAGCCGCTGTTGATCACCGCGGTCGCCAGGCCACGGCGTTCCAGCGGGATATTCTCCGACGACAGGGAGTAGGCCGAGCCGTAATAAGAGCCGCAGCCCATGCCCGCCAGCAGGCTGCCGGCATAGACCATGGTCAGGCTGGTGGCGTTGCCGATCAGCAGCGTGGCGATGATGAACAGGCAGAAGCCCGGGATCAGCACCACCTTCTTGCCGAATTTGTCCACCAGGATGCCCGCCGGGATCTGCATCCCGGTGTAGGCGAAGAAGTAGAAGCTGGCGATCAGCCCCATTTCCGCATTGGAGTGCGCGCCGATGGTTTGTTGGATCTCGGGGAAGATCGGCGTCAGGACGGTGCGATAGATCCAGATCACCGCCCAGCCCAGACAGAGCACGACGACGATCTTTTTCCAGTAGCGCGGGTCGATGTCGTTGCTCATGCCTCGGCCCCCTGTTCGGTGTAGGCCAGCTGATACAGCGTCTGCGCCAGGATTTTCACCCCTTCGTTCAGATCGGCGACGGCGGTTTTTTCCGCCGGGTTATGGCTGATACCGGCGATGCTCGGCACGAACATCATCACCGTCGGCACGCGCGGGGCGAAGATTTGCGAGTCGTGCCCGGCGCCGCTATGCATCATGCGGTAATTCAGCCGCTGCGTTTCGCACAGGCGGCTGACGCAGGCCACCAGCTGTTCGTTCATCGGGATCGGCGCTTCGTCCATCCACAGATCGATCTCGGCCTCGATGCCCATCTCGGCGCAGATGCGCTGGATATCCTGCTCGATCTCCTGCGTGAAGCGCAGTAGCGCGGCCTGATCGGTGTGGCGGCAGTCGAGGGTGAAGTGGGTGAAGCCCGGCACCACGTTGACGGTGTTCGGCTTCGGCTCCACCTTGCCGAAGGTCAGCACCAGCGGATCGCCCTCGGCGCGCGCCTTGGCGATCGATTCGCAGCAGATGCGGCTGAAGGCGTGCACGGTATCCCGGCGGTAGCTCATCGGGGTGGTGCCGGCGTGGTTGGCTTCGCCCTGCAGCCGCACGTCATAACGCCGTTGGCCGACGATGCTGGTCACCACGCCGATGGTTTTGCCTTCGGTTTCCAGCACCTTGCCCTGCTCGATGTGGATCTCGACGAAGGCCGCGATGTCGCTGCGCAGCGGCTGATGCGGCGGAGGGAAATCGAAACCGGCGTCGTGCATGGCGTTGACGAAGCCGACGCCCTTGGCGTCCGTAATGTGCTGCACGTCTTCCCGCCGGGCCAGGCCGACGATGTTCTTGCTGCCCCAGAACACATAAGGGAAGCGGCTGCCTTCTTCTTCCGCCAGCGCGATGACTTCCAGGCTGCGCAGCGGCGGGCCGTAGGTGTCTTTGAGGTGTTTGATCGCCATGAAGGCGGCTTCGATACCGAACTGGCCGTCGAGGTTGCCGCCGTTGACCACCGTGTCGATGTGCGAACCGGAGAGAATCACCTGGTCGGGGTATTTGCTGCCCTCCAGTCGGCCGAACAGGTTGCCGACCGCATCAAAATGGGTGCTCAGCCCGGCGGCCTCGAAGGTATTTTTCAACGCGTGCTGCGCTTCGATCCATTCCGGGGTATAAAGCAGACGCGTCATGCCGCCGCTGGGGTCGGCGCCGATTTTCGATAACCAGCCGGAAATATCACGGATTTCTTGTTGGAAGTCTTTCATGTTTACCTGCCCGCATGTTGTGTCTCAGCGGCGATGCGGCCAGGGCTGATGCTATTCGCCGCCGGCCGGCCTATTGCGCTGAGCGCGCTGATGAAGGTTTTCTTTTTTCTCCCCGGCTCTGACATATCAACCGCGAGCCGCGGCGTAAAAAGCCCACGATAATAAGAGTGCGTTAACTGGCGAAGGGATCTTTATGGTCGTAAGAACGCTGGTAGATAGCATTTGAAATTAAGTATTGATAAATATCGTCGACGATTTCGATGCCGTTTTTCTCGCTTTCCATTTCACGCGCATGGCTGTTCTGCCCTGGGTAAAGCACTTTGCTGACGCCCGGCGCCGGCTTAACGGCATTCAATTCTTTCATGACCTGGCTGATATTTTTACGGAATGCGGATTCGTTGGTGAAATAACCCGGGTTCAGCACGATATGCAATTGGCCCAATTCCCGGCCGGCGCTGAGATCGTGATACATCGAGCTGACGTGTTTGCCGAACGGCAGGCCGAGCAAAATGCCCGACAGCACGTCGACCATCATCATCAGGCCGTAGCCTTTCGGCCCGGCGATCGGCAGCAGCCCGCTGACGGCGAACGGATCGGTGGTGTGCTTGCCCTCGGCGTCCACCGCCCAGGTATCCGGGATGGCGGCGTTGCGCGAGCGGGCGTCCAGCACTTTGCCCCAGGCCTGTACGGTGGTGGCCATATCGAAGGTGATCAGCTCGTCGCCTTCGCCCGGCGCGGAGAAGGCGATGGGGTTGGTGCCGTAGTAGACTTCGGCGCCGCCGTACGGCACCACCATCGGATCGGACTGGCACAGCGAAATGCCGATCATGCCGGCGCGCGCCGCCTGCTGCACGAAGTACGACAACGCCCCGCTGTGGCCGATGCGGCGCACGCCCACCACCGCCACGCCGTTCTCTTTCGCCATCTCGATGGCGCGATCCATGCTCAGCTTGGCCGCCACGTGCCCGGCGCCGTTGTCGCCGTCGAAAATGGCGCTGCAGGGGCCGGTTTTTTCAAAGGTGAAATGCGGGTGATTGTTGGTGCCGCCTTTGCTGATGCGTTCGGAATAGTATTCGACCCTGACCGCGCCGTGAGAATGAATGCCGCGCGCATCGGCATGAACCAGCACGTCGGCGACGATGCCGGCGTGTTCCTGGCTCAGGCCGGCGGCGTGAATTTTTTGCTGGATAAGCTGATGTAATTGTTGTTTAGAGACCTTCATATACAGTCCTTTTATCACTACGGTTTATTTAATTCGCCTCTGCGTTGTAATGTATAAATACCGGGGGGGAATAATGTGATCCAGATGCGTTTTATCCGATTGGATTAAAAATTCGTTGAATTAAATCGCCATTGTTAGAAGTTTTTTTATAAATGCTTATTCCCGTCTGGATTAACTAATATTCAGGCGATTAAGTTATTTTTTCTAACAATAGATAAAGTGTGACCGTACTCACCTCTTGGCGTGGTTTTAATTTGTAGCTTGATCATTAACCTTTTCGCTGGATTCAATGCATCGCCGCGCCGCCGGTGCGGGAAATATTGCCGATATTATTAAATGCTGTCTTAAGGATATCACCATGATCCATGCTTTTATTAAAAAGGGGAGCTTTCAGGATTCCGTCAGCCTGATGTTGATCTCCCGCAAACTCAGTGAATCTCCCAAGGTCGAGGAAATATCCGTCATGATGGGGACACCGGCCAATAAATCCTTATTGGAGGTGACCGGTTTCTGGCACCCGCAGTTTAGCGAAGCGACGCCGAACGATATTTGCGTGGCGATCAAAGCGGAGTCCGCCGACGAGACGATTGCCGAGGAGATCGGCGCGGCGCTGGAGACGGCGCTCAAGGCGATTGCGCAGGGGGGCCAGGGCGGCAAAAAACTGCTGCGGGCGCGCAGCTGGCGCACCGCCAGGCAGAAGCTGCCTGCCGCCAATCTGGCGCTGATCTCGATCGCCGGCGAATACGCGGCGGAGCTGGCGGATAGCGCGCTGGAAGACGGCTGCAACGTGATGATGTTCTCCGACAACGTCAGCCCGGCGCAGGAAGTGGCACTGAAAACCAAGGCGCGCGAACGCGGGCTGATCGTGATGGGGCCGGACTGCGGCACCGCCTGCATCGCCGGTGCGCCGCTGGCGTTCGCCAACGTGGCGCCCGCCGGATCTATCGGCGTAGTGGGCGCCTCCGGCACCGGCATTCAGGAGCTTATTTCGCAAATTACCCTGGCAGGCCAGGGCATCTCGCACGCCATTGGCCTCGGCGGACGGGATTTGACGGCGGAGATCGGCGGCATCAGCGCCATCAGCGCGCTGCGCATGCTGGCGGCGGATCCGCAGAGTCTTGTGCTGGCGTTCGTGTCCAAACCGCCGGCACCCGAGGTGCGCCAACGGGTGATCGACGAGATGAAAGCGCTCGGCAAGCCGGTGGTGGCGCTGTTCCTCGGCGCGCAGTCCGCCGTGCGCCAGGAGGGCAACATCACGTTCGCCGCCACGCTGGATGAAGCGGCGCGGCTGGCGGCGATGCTGGGCTGCGTGCAGCAACAGGCGGCGCAGCAGCCAGCGGTCCCCGGCGGCAAAATCGCCGGGCTGTACGCCGGCGGCACGCTGGCGGCCGAATGCGCGATGCTGCTGGCGGAAAAACTGTCCCTGCCGGTGGATAGCGAACACCCGCGCGGCGCCATGCTGGTGGCCGACGGCCATCGCATTATCGACATGGGCGATGACTTTTATACCCAGGGGCGCCCGCACCCGATGATTGACCCGACCGCCCGCAATCAAGAAATCGCCCGCCTGGCGCAGCAGCCGCAGACTGGCGTGTTGCTGCTGGACGTGGTGATCGGCTTCGGCGCTCAGGACGATCCGGCGGCGTCGCTGGCGGCTGAGGTGGCCAACGTGCGCGCGGCGCGCGGCGCGGCCCACCCGCTGGCGGCAATCGCCACCGTCACCGGCACCGAACAGGATCCGCAGCAGCGCTCGCGGCAAATCGCCACCCTGCAGGAAGCCGGCATCGCGGTGATGCCGTCGCTGCCGGCGGCGGTCGCGCTGGCGCATCAGCTGATTACCCCCGTCTTACCCGCACCCGAACGCGAACGGCCGGCCTTGCTGGACGGCGTCGCGGTGATCAACGCCGGGCTGCGCAGCTTCGCCGATGACCTGCAAACCAGCGACATTCCGGTGGTGCATTACCAGTGGGCGCCGGTAGCCGGTGGCGATCAACGATTAGCCAACATCTTGAAAAAATTAAAGTAAGGAACCGCTATGTACGCAACGATTGAGCAAGCAAACGCCGCCGTTATCGCCCGTATCCGCGAGGCGCGCCCGCACTGGCAGGATGTGGATCTGGCGCACCGCTTGATCCCGCAGCTGGCCGAAGGGCGCAAGCTGCTGCATGCCGGCCCGCCGGTCACCTGGCAAGAGATGAGCGGCCCGGTGCGCGGCGCCTGCATCGGTGCCTGCCTGTTCGAAGGCTGGGCGCAGGATGAGCAGCAGGCGCTGGCGCTGCTGGCGCAGGGGGAAATCGAGTTTATCCCGTGCCACAGCGTGAGCGCGGTGGGGCCGATGGGCGGCATCACCTCGGCCCACATGCCGATGGTGGTGGTCAGGAACACCGTTCACGGCAATTACGCCTACTGCAACATGAACGAAGGCATCGGCAAAGTGATGCGCTTCGGCGCCTACGGCGAGGACGTGCAGCAGCGCCTGCGCTGGATGCGCGACTCGCTGGCCCCGGTGCTGAAAGCGGTGCTGGCGACGCTGGAGGAAGGGATCGATCTGACCGCGCTGATGGCGCAGGCGATCAGCATGGGGGACGAATTCCACCAGCGCAATATCGCGGCCTCGGCGCTGCTGATGCGCAGGCTGGCGCCGGAGATCAGCCTGCTGCCGCGCGATAAGGCGGAGCTGGCGCAGGTGATGCAGTTCCTCAGCATCACCGATCAGTTCTTCCTCAATCTGGCGATGGCCTACTGCAAGGCGGCGATGGACGCCGGGGCGGAGATTGAGCAGGGCACCATCGTCACGGTAATGACCCGCAACGGCAAGAATTTCGGCATCAAGATCAGCGGGATGGGCGATCGTTGGTTCACCGCGCCGGTGAACACGCCGGAAGGGCTGTTCTTCTCCGGCTTCAGCCAGGCAGACGCCAACCCGGACATCGGCGACAGCGCGATCACCGAAACCTTCGGCATTGGCGGCGCGGCGATGGTGGCGGCACCGGGCGTGACGCGCTTCGTCGGGGCTTCCGGCGGCATGAGCGCCGCCACCGACATCTCCGAGGAAATGGCGGAAATCTACCTCGAGCGCAACATGATGCTGCAGATCCCGACCTGGGACTTCCAGGGCGCCTGCCTGGGGCTGGATGCCCGGCGGGTGGTGGAAACCGGCATCACGCCGCTGATCAACACCGGCATCGCCCACCGCGAAGCCGGGGTCGGGCAAATTGGCGCCGGTACGGTGCGTGCACCGCTCGGCTGCTTCGAGAAAGCGATCGAAGCGCTGGCCGATAAGCTCGGCATTACGGCGTAAGCGAACGGAGGCGCATATGGACATTATCGCGTTGGCCGGCAGCCGCCATGCGACGCAGGATTACGGCGCGCTGCGCTGCGTCGGCAGCTTCAACAACGCGATCAATTTCCTGACGGAAAACGCACGGCTGCTGACGCTGCACCGCGCCGGCAGCGGCCTGAGCCCGATGGGGTGGCAGCTCGGCGCGCGGGATTTCGATCGCGTGCGGCGTGCGGCGCCGTCCGTACGACGCTGCGCTTTCTCCGCCGCAGGCATCACGTTGGATGCGCTCCTGGTGCGGCCCGCCGCGGCGGCGCGGGATCTGGCGCTGGCGCCGCGTGCGGCCATTGCCGATCGGCCGCTGACGGCGGTATTGCAGCGCTGCACGGCGCAGTGCGGGTTGCACGGCGAGCTGGGCCGATTGGTGAGGCAGCCGTTAACGCCGGAGCCGGCCGCGCTGGTGCGGGATTTTTCCCGTTGGCTGCGGGGCGACACGGTCGACTGGCACCAGGCGCTGGGCAAGGGGCCGGGGCTGACGCCGAGCAACGACGACACCTTGCTCGGCCTGCTGCTGAGCGCCCACCTCGACAGCCGCATCCCGGTTAGCGGGCTGGCGCCGTTTTTCGCCCAGACGCCACCGCTGGACGCGCTGACCACGCTGGTGAGCGCGCACTACCTGCGTTACGCCGAGCAGGGCCTGTTCGCCACGCCGCTGCATGCGTTGGCGCAGGGGCTGCGGGCGCCTGAAGGCGTATCGGCGGCGGTGGCGGCGGTGCTGAGCATGGGGCACTTCTCGGGAGCGGACACGCTGCTGGGCGTGTGGCTGGGGGGGACGACGATTAACGCACTGTGCGGCGCGCGGTGTGAACACGAGGGCCGGATCGCGGATCCGGCCGGGACGGTATGATTTCAACTACGGGTGCAAACCATGAAAACCTTGGTCATTGCGTTGGGCGGCAACGCCCTGTTGCAGCGCGGAGCCGTGCTCTCTGCGGAAAATCAGTATAAGAGCATCGCCCTTATCGCCGACGCCATCGGCAAGCTGGCGCAGAAATACCGCATTGCCATCGTACACGGCAACGGGCCGCAGGTGGGGCTGCTGGCGTTGCAGAACCTGGCGTACCGCGATGTGCCGCCCTATCCGCTGGATATTCTGGTGGCCGAAAGCCAGGGCATGATCGGCTATATGCTGGCGCAGCAGCTGAGCGCCAGCCATCCGCAGCAGCCGGTGTCCACGCTGCTGACGCGGGTGCTGGTGGATGCGCAGGATGCGGATTATCAGGCACCGAGCAAGTTCATCGGGCCGGTGTATGCGCCGGAACAGCGGCAGGCGCTGGAGGCCAAATACGGCTGGACGCTGAAGGCGGACGGCAACTACATCCGCCGGGTGGTGCCTTCGCCGGCGCCGCAAAAGATCCTCGACATCGAGGCGATCACGCTGCTGCTGTCGCAGCGGCACATCGTGATCTGCAACGGCGGCGGCGGTATCCCGATGATCGCCGGCGAGCATGGGCTGACGGGCAGCGAAGCGGTGATCGACAAAGATCTGGCGGCGGCGCTGTTGGCGGAGCAGGTGGGGGCCGATCATCTGGTGATCCTCACCGATGCCGACGCGGTGTACCAGGAGTGGGGCACGCCGCGCCAGCGCGCTATCCGGCGCGCCACCACGCAGGAACTGGCGCCGATGGCGGTGGCGGACGGCGCCATGGGGCCGAAGATCATGGCGGTCAGCCGCTTCGTCGATCGCACCGGGCGGACGGCCCATATCGGTGGCCTGCAGGATATCGACGCGGTGCTGGCGGGCCAGGCCGGCACCTCTATTTTGCCTTAGCCGCCGTCGGTTTATCCGCGCCCGCGCTGGCGCGGATAAGTATGCCTAAATGGCATGATTTCAATAATTTTTATTCATTTCATGATGTTGCTCGCCTTGGCTAGAGTAAAAACACCCCCGTATTTACCGTCAAAAATTTGTCATTTTTATTTGCGACTATGCTTTTTGAAATGACATTTCGGCCAAGGATTGTTATGGATTCGCTCAGTGTTGATGAACTCGCCCAGAAGAAGGATCGCTGGTATCGCATTGTGGAGGAGATGTTGGCGGAAGCCGGCGTCGCCATCAACGGCCCGCGCGCCTGGGATATCCGGGTGCACAACCCGGCGCTGTTCAAACGCATTTTGCAGGAAGGCTCGCTCGGTTTTGGCGAAGGCTATATGGACGGCTGGTGGGAGTGCGAACGGCTGGACATGCTGTTCACCCGCATTCTGCAGGCCGGCGTCGATGAGCGGCTGCCGAAAAGCCTGAGCGACATCGCGCGCGTCGCCTATGCCCGGTTGTTCAACCGCCAATCGCGCAAGCGCGCCTGGCAGGTGGGCAAAGAGCACTACGACATCGGCAACGACCTGTTCCGGGCGATGCTCGATCCTTACATGCAATACTCCTGCGGCTACTGGAAAGAGGCGCAGACGCTCGAGCAGGCGCAGCAGGCCAAGCTGCGGATGATCTGCGAAAAACTGCAGCTGAAACCGGGCATGACGCTGCTGGATATCGGCTGCGGCTGGGGCGGGTTGGCGCAGTTTGCGGCGCAAAACTACGGCGTCTCGGTGCACGGCGTGACCATTTCCGCCGAGCAGCAGAAGCTGGCGCAGGCACGCTGCGCGGGGCTGGACGTCGAGATCTTGCTGCAGGACTACCGCGATCTGGATCGCCAGTTCGATCGCATCGTATCGGTCGGCATGTTCGAGCACGTCGGGCCGAAAAACTATGAGACCTATTTCAGCGTCGCGGCGCGCAACCTGAAGCCGGATGGCCTGTTCCTGCTGCACACCATCGGTTCCAATCAGACCGATCTCAACGTCGACGCCTGGATAGACAAATACATCTTCCCCAACGGCTGCCTGCCTTCGGTGCGGCATATCGCCGAGGCCAGCGAAGGGCGTTTTGTGATGGAGGATTGGCACAACTTTGGCGCCGATTACGATCGCACGCTGATGGCCTGGCTGGAGAACTTCAAACGGGCGTGGCCAGAGTTGGCCGGCGGCTATTCCGAGCGCTTCGAACGCATGTTCACTTATTACCTGAACGCCTGCGCCGGCGCGTTCCGTTCGCGCAATATTCAGCTGTGGCAGGTGTTGTTCAGCCCGGCGGGCGTGGAAGGTGGGGTGCGGGTCTATCGCTGATATCCCCGTCATATTTCAAGCTGCATCTGTGTTGGCTGCGTTTGCGCGCCCCGCTCGCTTACTTGAGTAAGCGAGCGGGGACTTACAAACTTGCCGCCTTGATGCAACTCGAACTATTTAGGGGATACCCTTCAATATTTACTTTGGGACAACAGATATACCCAATGGATTTCCAGTTGCGTCCAGGCGGCAAACGTGACAAACCCCAGGAGCTTAGATAACTAAGTGACTGGGGTTCGAACATGCAGCCGATAACGATGCGGCTGGAAAGAAGAAGGGTATATCAGTACAGCAGGGAGTATAGCTGGCGGCGATACTTAGCGGCCAGCGCGTCGCCGGTGCCGAGCGCGGCCAGAATGTCCATCAGAGTCTTGCGCGCGTTGCCGTTGGCGGCGGCCAGATCTTTCTTCAGATGCCCCATCAGCAGCTCCAGCGCTTCTTCGTTACGCCCGACCTGATGCAGCTGCAGCGCCAGCTGCACTGCCAGCTCGACGTTGTCCGGCTGCTGCTGCACCTGCTGTTGCAGCTGTTGGATTTCCGGGGTGTCCGCCGCCTGCTTCAACAGTTCAATCTGCGCCACCAGGCCCTGATAGCGGGTATCGCGATCCTGCAGCGGGATGGTTGCCAGCACCGCTTCGGCGTCTTCGCTGCGGCTGAGCGCGATCTGGGTTTCGGCCAGGGTCAGGCCGATGTCGCTGCGCTGTTGGCTACTCTGCCAGGCGTCTTTCAGCAGCGGCAGCGCTTCGGCGGCGTTGCCGGCGGCCAGCAGTTCCTGCGCCTGCGCCAGTTTCAGGTCTTCTTCCTTCGGCAGGAAACGCTGCAGCAAGTCGCGGATCGCTTCTTCGGGCTGCGGGCCCTGGAAGCCGTCGACCGGCTGGCCGTCTTTGAACAGGTAGACCGTCGGAATGGAGCGCAGCCCGAATTGGGAGGCGATCATCTGTTCGGCGTCGCAGTCCACCTTGGCCAGAATAAACTGACCGGCGTATTCCGCCGCCAGCTTGTCCAGCACCGGCGTGAGCTGCAGGCAGTGTTGGCTGCGCTCGGACCAGAAGTAGAACAGCACCGGAATGGACATCGATTGTTCCAGCGTCTGGTGCAGGTTAGTTTCGTTAATATCAACAACAGCTTGAGCTAGCATCTTTTTTCTCTCTGATCGTGCGGATCCATGGGGTGTAGATGGGGGCGCGCCGCCATTCTTCAACCCCGGCGGGCGAATTAAGCGTTGCTGCGCAGCAGCCAATCCAGACAGCGGCCCGGCAGAATGCGGCGCAGCACGCTCATGGCGTGCGCCAGCAGGGTCACCGGGTAGCGCAGTTTGGCGCGCGGGCTTTCCAGCGCGTGGCGCAGCTTGGGCAGAATGGCCTCCGGCGGCAGCGTCAGGCGCTTGGCGATGCCGGGGTTGTGCACCGGCTTGTCGCTCTGTGCCTGGTTGACGTTCTGGCTAAAGTGGGTAGAAATCGGCCCCGGTTCGATCAGGCTGACCTGAATGCCGCTGCCGTGCAGCTCCATGCGCAGCGCGTCCGACCAGGCCTCCAACGCGAACTTGCTGGCGGCGTAGGCGCCGCGCCCGGCGCTGGAGACCAGCCCCATCACCGAGCTGGTCTGGATAATGCGCCCTTCGCCGTGCGGCAGCATTGCCGGCAACAGCAGCTGGGTCAGCTGGTGGGTGCCGAACAGGTTGGTGGCGAACTGCCGCTCCAGCTGGCTGCGCGAAATGCGGCTGAGCGGGCCGTAAACGCCGAAGCCGCCGTTGTTGAACAGGCCGTACAGGCGGCCACCGGTCAGCGCGATCACCTCGGCGGCGGCGCGCTCGACGCTGGCGCTGTCGTCCAGATCCAGCTCGATGCCTTCCAGCCCGAGCTGGCGCATGTTTTCCACGTCCTGCGGTTTGCGGCAGGCGGCCAGCACCCGATAGCCGCGGTTGCGCAGATCCTGCGCCGCAATCAGCCCAATCCCGCTGGAGCAGCCGGTTATCAATACTGCTTTTTGCATAACTTTACCTAGTGTACGACCCTAATTTAGTTAGACTCATGTTTTACTAGCGGTTCCAGGCGCTCCGCCATCCAGGTGGCGATAAACGGCTGGGCGTCCCCATTGGGGTGCAATCCGTCATCCTGCATCCATTCCGGCTTCACCACCACCTGTTCCATATAGAACGGCAGCAGCGGAATGTTGAACTGCTTGGCCAGCGCCGGGTAAACGGCGCTGAACGCTTCGGTATAGCGGCGGCCGTAGTTCGGCGGGATGCGGATCTGCATCAGCAGCGGCTGTGCGCCGGCCTGCTGCACCTGTGTGATGATCTGGCCGAGATCGCGCTGTACGTCCTGCGCCGGGAAACCGCGCAGGCCGTCGTTGGCGCCCAGCTCGATCAGCACCCAGCGCGGCTGATGCTGTTTCAGCAGCGCGGGCAGACGCGCCAGCCCCTGTGCGGCGGTGTCGCCGCTGATGCTGGCGTTGACCAGCTGTGGCGCGCCCGGTTTTTTCTGCCACTGTTCGGCCAACAGCGTCGGCCAGGCCCGCTCGATCGGCAGGCGGTAGCCGGCGCTTAAACTGTCGCCCAAAATCAACAAGGTATCGGCGGCGACAGCGCGTAAACTGAATAATCCCAACAGCAAAAGGAAGGGAAGATGCCAGCGGAAAACGTTCTTGAAGTTCATCATCTTAGTAAACACGTTGGTCAGGGTGAGCATCAGCTCACCATCCTTACCGGAGTCGAGCTGCTTGTCAAACCCGCGCAGACGATCGCCCTGATCGGCGAATCCGGATCGGGGAAATCGACCCTGCTGGGCATTTTGGCCGGGCTGGATGACGGCAGCGAGGGCGAGGTGCGCCTGCTCGGCGAGTCGTTGACCGCGTTGGACGAAGAGGGCCGCGCCGCGCTGCGCGCCAGGAACGTCGGCTTCGTGTTTCAGTCGTTCATGCTGGTGCCGACGCTGAACGCGCTGGAAAACGTGCAGCTGCCGGCGCTGCTGCGCGGCGAGAGCGACAGGCAAAGCCGCGAGCAGGCGGTGCAGCTGCTGGAACAGCTGGGATTGGGCAAACGGCTCGATCACCTGCCGGCGCAGCTGTCCGGCGGCGAGCAGCAGCGCGTGGCGCTGGCGCGCGCCTTCAGCGGCCGGCCGCGGGTGCTGTTCGCCGATGAACCGACCGGCAACCTCGATCGTCAGACCGGCGATCGCATCGCCGACCTGCTGTTTTCCCTCAATCGCGATTTTGACACCACCCTGATCCTGGTGACCCATGACGAAACCCTGGCGGCGCGCTGCCAGCGGCGGCTGCGGCTGCGCGAAGGCAAGCTGTGGGAGGAAGCATGATCTGGCGCTGGTTCTGGCGCGAATGGCGCTCGCCGTCGCTGCTGATCGTTTGGCTGGCGCTGACGCTCTCCGTGGCCTGCGTGCTGGCGCTGGGCAGCATCAGCGATCGTATGGACAAAGGGCTCAGCCAACAGAGCCGCGACTTTATCGCCGGCGATCGGGTGCTGCGCAGCGCGCATCCGGTGCCGGAAGGCTGGCTGCTGGACGCGCAGCAGCAGGGGCTGAAACTGAGCCGTCAGCTGTCGTTCACCACCATGACCTATGCCGGCGATCGGCCGCAGCTGGCGGACGTGAAAGCCACCGATCTGGCCTATCCGCTGTACGGCAAGCTGGAAACGCGCCCGGCCAACATCAAGCCCGAACCGGGCAGCGTGCTGGTGGCACCGCGTCTGCTGGCGCTGCTGAACGTGAAAGTCGGGGATTCGCTCGAGGTGGGCGACACCACGCTGCGCATCGCCGGTGAAATCATTCAGGAGCCGGACGCCGGCTTCAACCCGTTCCAGACCGCGCCGCGCATCATGATCAACCTGGCGGACGTCGATAAGACCGGCGCGGTGCAGCCGGGCAGCCGCCTGACCTACCGCTATATGTTCGCCGGCGCCGAGCCGGATATTCAACGTTACGAAGAACGGCTGACGCCGCAGTTGACGCCGGATCAGCGCTGGTTCGGGCTGCAGGAGTCCGGCAGCGCGCTCGGCAAGTCGCTGCAGCGATCCCAACAGTTCCTGCTGTTGTCGGCCCTGCTGACGCTGCTGTTGTCGATCGCCGCCGTGGCGGTGGCGATGAGCCACTATTGCCGCAGCCGCTACGATCTGATCGCGGTGCTGAAAACCCTCGGCGCCGGGCGCGGCGCGCTGCGTAAGCTGATCGTCGGCCAGTGGCTGGCGGTGATGGCGCTGGCGGCGGTGTGCGGCGGGGCGATCGGGCTGGCGTTCGAAGCGCTGTTGATTCGCCTGCTGAAACCGGTGTTACCGGCCGCATTGCCTGCCGCCGGCGCCTGGCCGTGGCTGTGGGCGCTCGGCGCGCTGGTGCTGATTTCACTGCTGGTCGGGCTGCGGCCGTACCGTCAGCTGCTGGCTACCCAACCGCTGCGGGTGCTGCGCCGCGACGTGGTGGCCAACGTCTGGCCGCTGCGCTACTTCCTGCCGGTGACGGCGGCGGTCGTGGTGGCGCTGCTGGTGACGCTGATGGGGGCCAGCACGCTGCTGTGGGCGATCCTGGCCGGTATGGCGGTGCTGGCGCTGCTGCTGGGCGGCATCGGCTGGGGCAGCCTGTTGTTGCTGCGCCGCATCACGCTCAAGAGCCTGGCGCTGCGGCTGGCGGTTAACCGCCTGCTGCATCAGCCGTGGGTGACCATCAGCCAGCTGGCGGCATTTTCGCTGTCGTTCATGCTGCTGGCGCTGCTGTTGGTGCTGCGCGGCGATCTGCTCGAACGCTGGCAGCAACAGCTGCCGCCGGACAGCCCGAACTATTTCCTGCTCAACATGACCGAGGCGCAGGTGCCGCAGGTGAAAACCTTCCTGCAGCAGCACCAGATCAAGCCGGAAACCTATTATCCGATCGTCCGGGTGCGCCTGACCGAGATAAACCAGCAGCTGGCGACCGAGCGGGTGCATGAAGACGATCCGGGCGGCGAGGCGGTGAACCGCGAGCTGAACCTGACCTGGCTGGCCGATCTGCCGGATCATAATCCGCTGGTGGTGGGCAGCTGGCCGCCGAAAAGCGGCGAAGTCTCGATGGATGAAGGCATTGCCGGGCGGCTGAAGATCACGCTGGGCGACACGCTGACCTTCAGCGGCGATACCCAGGCGTTCAGCGCCAAGGTCACCAGTCTGCGCCAGGTGGATTGGGAAAGCCTGAAGCCGAACTTTTACTTTATCTTCCCGCCGGGCGCGCTGGACGGCCAGCCGCAGACCTGGCTTACCAGCTTCCGCTACGACGGCGACGGCCAGATGCTGACCCAGCTCAACCGCCAATTTCCGACGCTCAGCCTGCTGGACATCGGCGCGATCCTGAAACAGGTCGGCGGCGTGCTGCAGCAGGTCAGCCGCGCGCTGGAGGTGATGGTGGTGCTGGTGGTGTTGTGCGGTGGCCTGCTGCTGCTGGCGCAGGTGCAGGTCGGCATGCGTCAGCGCCGCCAGGAGCTGGTGGTGTACCGCACGCTGGGGGCCGGCAAACGGCTGCTGCGCCGCACGCTGTGGTGCGAGTTCGCCCTGCTGGGGCTGGTGGCGGGCATCGCGGCGGCGGTGGGCGCCGAGGCGGCGCTGTGGCTGCTGCAGAGCCGGGTATTCGACTTCCCGTGGACGCCGACGCCGGTGCTGTGGTGGGCGTTGCCGATGGCCAGCGCGCTGCTGCTGTCGCTGTGCGGCGGCTGGCTGGGCGTGCGCCTGCTGCGCGGCCGGGCGCTGTTCCGCAGTTATGAGGGGTGATGTTGACTTAGCGGGATGAAAAAAGGGGTTAGCCTAAGGCTAGCCCCTTTTACTTTCGGCGGCGGTGCTTTAGGCCAGCTTCTGCTGTGCCCAGGCCAGCCCGCTTTGGTATTCGCCCGGCAGCAGCGGCGCCAGCGCCTGCAGCGCCTGGCGCAGATCGGCGGCGCTCGGGTCGTTCAGATTGAGGTGGCCGACCTTGCGGCCCGGGCGCACCTCTTTCTCATACCAGTGCAGATGCACCAGCGGCAGCGACAGCCACTGTTCGTTGACGGCGGTGCCGATCAGGTTGACCATCACCGACGGCGTGCTCACCACCGGCTGCGGCAACGGCAGGCCAAGGATGGCGCGCAGATGCAACTCGAACTGGCTGATGGACGCGCCGTTTTGCGTCCAGTGGCCGCTGTTGTGCACGCGCGGTGCCAGTTCGTTGATCAGCAGCCGATCGCCGACGATAAAGCACTCCATCGCCATCACGCCGACGTAGTTCAGCTCGTTCAGGATCGCCGCCAGCATCTGCTCGGCCTGTTGCTGCAGCGCCGGGTTGGGCTGCGGCAGCGCCACGCTAGTGCGCAGGATGCCGTCTTCATGCAGGTTGTGGGTCAGCGGGTAGAATACCGAACGGCCGTCGTGGCCGCGCGCGCCCACCAGCGACACTTCGCCGGAGAAATTGATGCCTTGCTCGACGATGCACTCGCCATAGGCGTCGGCCGGCAGTTCGGCTTCCTGGCCCGGGCGCAAGCGCCATTGGCCGCGGCCGTCATAGCCGCCGACCCGGCGTTTGACGATCGCCAGCTCGCCCAGCGAAGCGAATACCTGCGGCCATTCGGCGGCGCTCGCCAGCAGCTGCCACGGCGCGGTCGCCAGGCCGAGCTGGTCGAGCAGCTGTTTTTGCGTCAGGCGATCGGCCAGGCGCGGGAAGATGTCGCGGTTGACGAAGGCGCTGTGGGTCGCCAGCTCGCGCGTTAGCGCGGTTTCCGGCCAGCGTTCGATCTCGGCGGTAATGACGCTGTTCTGATACGGCACCGCCTCGGGCTCGGCATCGATGCCGACGGGGTAAACGGCGATGCCCAGCGGTTCGCCGGCCTGGCGCAGCATGCGCCCCAGCTGGCCGTTGCCCAGTACGCAAACCGGCTTCATGCGTCCTCCCGCGGATCGGGGTGGTTCAATACCTCTTCGGTCTGCGCCCGACGCCAGTCCGCCAAACGCTGCGCCAGCGCGGAGTCGTGCAGCGCCAGGATCTGCATCGCCAGCAGCCCGGCGTTGGCGGCGCCAGCTTTGCCGATCGCCAGCGTGCCCACCGGAATGCCGCGCGGCATCTGTACGATGGAGTACAGGCTGTCTACGCCGCTCAGCGCGGCGCTTTGCACCGGCACACCCAGCACCGGCACCAGGGTTTTCGCCGCCAGCATGCCCGGCAGGTGCGCCGCACCGCCGGCGCCGGCGATGATCACGTCAAAGCCGTTGGCGGTAGCCTGCTCGGCGAAGCTGAACAGCTTGTCCGGCGTACGGTGGGCGGAAACGACTTCGACATGGAAGGGGACTTCGAGCTGGGTCAGGACTTCGGCGGCGAACTGCATGGTGGCCCAGTCACTTTTCGATCCCATTACAATTGCGATTTTCGCCCCGGTAGTGGCGGCTGAAGCGGCGTTGGCTCCCATGGGTGTAAGGCTCCTGTGATTTGTCTGGCGTCGGCTGAGGGCCGAATGAGGGCGTAGAGCATACCATGAGCGCACGGCGAGGAAAACGGTTGCGTCGCCGGTTTTCACCGCCGAAAGCGCGAATTTTCACTCGCGCGCCAGTCCGGGGCTCAGAATGGGAATTGGATCAGCTCGACGGCGTCGGCGCTGACTTTGACCATCGATCCTTCGACGTGCCAGGCGCCCAGCACCGCGCGATGGGCTTCGCCGTTGCTCAACGCCAGCCGGTGCACCGCCGGGCGATGGGTATGGCCGTGGATCATCCAGTGCACGTCGTGGCGCAGCATCGTCTGTTCGACTGCCTGCGGGTTGACGTCCATGATGGCTTCCGACTTGTACTGGTTGGATTGCTGGCTGCGGGCGCGCATGTTGGCGGCGATCTTCAGTCGCCAGCGCAGCGGCAGCGCCAGGAACAATTTTTGAATCAGCGGGTTGTGCACTTTACGGCGGAATTGCTGATAGGCCTGATCGTCGGTGCACAGGGTGTCGCCGTGCAGGATCAGGATCCTGCGGCCGTACAGCTCCAGCACTTTCTCTTCCGGCAGCAGCTGCATGCCGCTGGCGCGGGCGAAGCGCTTGCCGAGCAGAAAATCGCGGTTGCCGTGGATGAAGTAGCAGGGCACGCCGGCCTGTTGCAGCGCTTTCAGCGCCGCGGCGATCTCCGCGTGCAGCGGATCGGGATCGTCGTCGCCGATCCAGGCTTCAAACAGGTCGCCGAGGATGTACAGCGCGTCGGCGTGAACTGCTTCGCGCCGTAAAAAACGCAGAAAACCGGCAGTGATTGCCGGTTCCTGTGCGCACAAGTGCAGATCTGCGATGAACAGCGTACTCATGCAGCCGCGATTACTCGCTGACGGTCACGCTGTTGATCACGACGTCTTCTACCGGTACGTCCTGGTGCATGCCGCTGCGGCCGGTTTTCACGCCTTTGATTTTGTTGACCACGTCCATGCCTTCAACCACTTCAGCGAACACGCAGTAGCCCCAGCCCTGCACGTTTTCGCCGCGGAAGTTCAGGAAGTCGTTGTCAGCCACGTTGATGAAGAACTGTGCGGTGGCGGAGTGCGGATCGTTGGTGCGCGCCATTGCCAGGGTGCCGATGGTGTTTTTCAGACCGTTGTTGGCTTCGTTCTTGATGGTCGCGTTGGTCGCTTTCTGGTTCATGCCCGGCTCGAAACCGCCGCCCTGGATCATGAAGCCGTTGATCACACGGTGGAAGATGGTGTTGTCGTAGAAACCGGCGCGGCAGTAGTTCAGGAAGTTTTCAACGGTAACCGGCGCTTTGTCAGCAAAGGTCTTGATAACGATATCGCCGTGATTGGTGTGGAAAGTAACCATAGTTTTAATCCTAACAAGGTGAAGTGAGACGTCACGTAAAGCGAGTGAACATTCAGACCGCCCTTATAACATATCCGCCCCAGCGAGTCAGCAGCGGCTCAACCGCGTACTGTCTGTGGTAATCGCATTTATGTTATATTATAACAATTGCGCTGGCCGCCGAATTTCGCGCATTTTATTCGCGTGAAATCAGCAAAGCATGGCCTTAACCTTGCAATAGATCAGGCTTCAGGTTTCAATACGCTACCGGGCGGAAAACCTGAAGCCCGGTTATCTTTTTTGTTATCACGCACACCACGGAATCTCCCGATGCTAAAGATTTTTAATACCCTGAGTCGTCAAAAAGAGGAATTCAAACCCATTCATGCCGGGAAAGTGGGCATGTACGTGTGCGGGGTAACCATCTATGACCTGTGTCACATCGGCCACGGTCGTACCTTTGTCGCTTTCGACGTGGTGGCGCGTTACCTGCGCTACCTCGGCTATTCGCTGAACTACGTGCGCAACGTCACCGACGTGGACGACAAAATCATCCGCCGCGCGGCGGAAAATCATGAAACCTGCGACCAGCTGACCGAACGCATGCTGGCGGAAATGCACGCCGACTTCGACGCGCTGCTGATCGACCGCCCGGATCAAGAGCCGCGCGCGACCCAGCACATCGCCGAGATCATCGAGATCACCCAACGCCTTATCGATCGCGATCACGCCTATGTGGCCAGCAACGGTGACGTGATGTTCTCCATCGACAGCGATCCGCAATACGGGCTGCTGTCGCGTCAGGATCTGGATCAGCTGCAGGCCGGCGCGCGCGTAGAGATCGACGACGTGAAGCGCAACCCGATGGACTTCGTGCTGTGGAAGATGTCCAAACCGGGCGAGCCAAGCTGGCAGTCGCCGTGGGGGCCGGGCCGTCCGGGCTGGCACATCGAATGCTCCGCCATGAACTGCAAGCAGCTGGGCACCCACTTCGATATCCACGGCGGCGGTTCCGATCTGATGTTCCCGCATCACGAGAACGAGATCGCACAGTCGAGCTGCGCCCACGACGGCCCGTACGTCAATTACTGGATGCACTCCGGCATGGTGATGATCGACAAAGAGAAAATGTCCAAATCGCTGGATAACTTCTTCACCATTCGCGACGTGCTCGGTCATTACGATGCGGAGACGGTGCGTTACTTCCTGATGTCCGGCCACTATCGCAGCCAGCTGAACTACAGCGAAGAGAACCTCAAACAGGCGCGCACCGCGCTGGAGCGCCTCTATACCGCGCTGCGCGGCACCGATGCCGACGCCGCGCCGGCCGGCGGCGAAGCGTTCGAAGCCCGCTTCCGCGAAGCGATGGACGACGACTTCAACACCCCGGAAGCCTACTCGGCGCTGTTCGATCTGGCGCGCGAGGTTAACCGCCTCAAGGGTGAAGACATGGCGGCGGCCAACGGTATGGCGGCGGAACTGCGTAAGCTGGCGAACGTGCTCGGCCTGCTGCAGCAGGAGCCGGAGCAGTTCCTGCAAGGGGGCGCTCAGGTTGACGACGGCGAAGTGGCGGAGATCGAAGCGCTGATCAAACAGCGTAACGAAGCGCGCGCCGCCAAGGACTGGGCGCTGGCGGATGCTGCCCGCGATCGGTTGAACGAGATGAACATCGTGCTGGAAGACGGCCCGCAGGGCACCACCTGGCGCCGCAAGTAATCCGGCCGCAGGGAAAAACAAAAAAGGCGCTGAATTCAGCGCCTTTTTCTATGGCTGCGGGTTAGGGTTTAACCGTGACCTTGCCGCCGTTGAATTCCACCACCTGATCGGCGACGATCTTGCAGCGCTTGCGGGTTTCGACCTTGCCGTCGACTTTCACCTGCCCTTCGGCGATGACTTCTTTGGCGGCGCCGCCGCTTTCACACCAGCCCTGGAACTTTAGCAGATCGCACAGTTCGACGTGGGGATGATTGTCCAGATTGAAAATTTCCATACTGCCTTACTTATTTAGGTTGAACGTCGTGATATTCCTCGCAGGCCTGCAAGGTATTTTGGATCAGTGTAGCAACGGTCATCGGGCCGACGCCACCCGGCACTGGGGTGATGTAGGCGGCGCGCTCGCTGGCGGCGTCGAAATCGACATCGCCCACCACTTTACCGCTTTCCAGACGGTTGATGCCGACGTCCACCACGATGGCGCCCGGTTTGATCCAGTCGCCCGGAATGAAGCCCGGCTTACCGACCGCCACCACCAGCAGATCGGCGTTCTCGACGTGATGACGCAGATTCTTGGTGAAGCGGTGGGTGACGGTGGTGGTGCAGCCGGCCAGCAGCAGCTCCATGCTCATCGGACGGCCGACGATGTTGGAAGCGCCGACCACCACGGCGTTCAGGCCGTAGGTATCGATGTTATAACGCTCCAGCAGGGTGACGATGCCGCGCGGCGTGCACGGGCGCAGTTTAGGCGCGCGTTGGCACAGGCGGCCGACGTTGTACGGGTGGAAGCCGTCGACGTCTTTGTCCGGGTGGATGCGTTCCAGCACCTTGACGTTATCGATGCCGGCCGGCAGCGGCAGCTGCACCAGAATGCCGTCGATTTCCTCATCGGCGTTCAGCTGGTCGATCAACGCCAGCAGCTCGGCTTCACTGGTGGCAGCGGGCAGGTCGTAGGAGCGGGAAAGAAAGCCGACTTCATCGCAGGCGCGGCGCTTGCTGGCGACGTAAATTTGCGAAGCCGGGTTCTCGCCGACCAGCACAACCGCCAGCCCTGGGGCGCGTTTGCCGGCCGCCAGACGTTGTTTCACTTGCTCAGCCACTTCGTTTCTAACCTGCTGCGCAATCGTTTTACCATCAATAATCTTTGCTGACATCAGTGTGGAAATCCATCAATTAAGAAAAGCGGGGATGCCGCTATTCTGGCAGAAGCTGAGCGCGCTGTCAGGCGCAGAATCACCCTCGTGGCCGTTGCCGACGCCGATTTACGCTTTTTTTATGCCGGCCTCAGGATCCTCTACGTCATTTTTACCTGTATTTGGATACGCTGGGGCTGTTCACAGGGCGAAAGAGGGCAGGATCATGAGAGCGATAACCCGGCTTTACCCGTTGCATCATCAGCCTGACGAGCAACCGACGGAGCCTAAACATGTGGGGGAAACGGTGTTCGATTCTTCACTGCATCCGGCGGACAGCGCGCAACTCACCGCGTTGCACCAGCTCGGCAAGCATGAGGCGGCGCCGTCGTGGCGGGCACGCCTGAATGCGCTGTGGCGGAAGTTATGTGCATGAAGGGCTGCTTCTGGGCAGGCTGCACGCTGTTACTGGTTTGGGCATCGGGGAGCCAGGCTTCTTTAAACAGCGCACGCCCCGACGCCACACTGGGGGAAAGGGTGGCGGTGACCTGCAACGCGCGGGTGGTTGAGCACGCCGATTGGGGCGACATCGCCGCAGTCGTGCAGTCCGCTCGCCTTTGCCGGTGGAGGGAGGATGGGCGGCGGTGGTCTGAACGCGCGCCGATTTACGTAGGTGTCGGCCTGGTTCAGCATGGCGGCGCTCGGTTGACGGGAACCCTCGCCGCGCGGGCGCTGGCGGAAAAAACGCCATAAAGCACGGCCGCCGCCGTAACGTCATGAAAAGGCATTGACTCGCTAACCTCTGACCGTATAATCCCAACCCGCAGCCGCAGGTTGCCGCATCTCAATGCGCCCTTAGCTCAGTTGGATAGAGCAACGGCCTTCTAAGCCGTAGGTCATAGGTTCGAATCCTATAGGGCGTGCCATTTTGCAGTCAAGGGACGTCAATGGACGTCTTTTTTTATGCCTAAAATTCAGCTTGTTAGCGGATTTCTGACGCTTCCCGCTCTACCTTACTCTTACATCAAGCACTCTCTGTGGCTCGACTGAGAGAGAGCAGCAGGGAATGGGGCAAACGAGATGGTTACGTGATGTTATATGTTGGTATAAAAAAGATGTAATTTCATTGTATTTTTATCTTTTATTTTATACTTGCGTTAATTTGAGATATTATAAAAATTACGTTTTTTATCCAGATATTCACCATAACAAATACCTAATATAAATTGCTTTTTTATATAGTGCTAATGCATTTTTATCCATATCACGCCTATTTCACAGTGATATTCATGAATGACTGGTTATAGTGTTATGAAGTTTTTATGAATTAAGCGTTTTTTTTGGTTTTTTCTCGAGTTAATTATTCTCGCTGTGTGTGGAAAAGTGACGTGTATTCTTAGGTTGGTTTTATTTTACCGCGGTGCCGACAATTGCATTGGCAGTCTTAAATTTACAATGCATTAATATTTTGTTAGATGTATGGGCTTTGCTTTGAAACTCATTGTGACGCATAGTGGATAATTGATGATAGTCTGTGAATAATAAATTTCGACCGGTTTCTGATTTTAGTTTCTCATTTTTATTATTCTTAGCGTATAAAAATACGGGGGGGAGGGATATAGTGCTTACAGGCAACGCCATCGTCGGCAGCTTGGTGAGGGGGACGTTTTGCAGCGTGTTTCAGACTTCGACAAGGGAATGGCGCTGCGTAAGCTTCGTGAAGAGGGCGGACAAATCTGAAAAATAGCGTGCCAGACGAAATTTCATCGTATCACTGACGATTGCATCATGCACGTATCGGGGGATATGAAGGCCGCTCTCCTTTTTCAAATCGATATCTGAATAAGCGCATTCGTATCTGGTCATAGCTGCGTATGGATTTTTCCTGATTTTGTGTATAGTCTGTCTACTGAACATATTCGTAAAGTGAGAGTTAACTATCATGAATGACCATTTTAATCCCGGCTATTACGAAGAAAAACAATTGAAGGAGTTCGGCATTAAGTCTGTCGGAAAAAATGTTTTGGTCGCAAAAAACTGTACAATAGTGGGGCTGGAGAATATTACCATCGGAGATAATGTCAGAATTGATGGGTTCAGCACAATTATTGCGGCAGGCGATGGCTTTCTTGATATCGGCAGTTATGTTCATATCGGTGGGTATTCTGCTATTTTCGCTGGTGCAGGCGTTACCATGCACGATTTCTCTGGTCTATCTCAGTCCGTAAAAATTTATACAAAAAGCGATGACTATAGCGGAAAATTTATGACCAATCCTACGGTGCCCGAACATCTTACCGGTGTGGTGTCTGGTCCTGTTATGATTGAGCGTCATGCGATAGTCGGTTCTCAGTCAATCATCATGCCTGGCGTTAACCTGGCTGAAGGCACGGCTGTTGGCGCTAACTCGCTTATAATGAAGAATACAGAAGAGTGGTCGATCTATTTTGGATCGCCGGCCAAGAAGATAAAGAACAGAAAAAGAAACCCTTTGGAATTGGAAAAAGAGTTGAAGTAGGTTTCCCTCTCGGATTTTCGCTCGTTTTAAAAGATAGCAGTGGCAGGGGCGTGCTATTCACGGCTCTGTCACTGTGGACGGAATCCCCCTCGCGGAGGTTGCATCGATCGTCGAAAGTCGCTGCGCCGAATGAGTGCGAGGCGCTTGACCCGCCGGCAATTGAACTTTCGTTTATTTTGCCGCGCTACAATAGGCGAAAATTTCCCCATGGAGCCTATCGTGCGCAAATCCAGATTCCTGCTCGTGACCTTGCTGTGCCTGTGCGCGGCCGCCGTGCTGTACGTGATGGCTTACCGGGCGCTGGGGCATTACCTCAGCGACGGCGAGAAGGCCTATCCGGATATCAGCGTTGAAATCCGCTGAGAGTCGTGCGGCGCCGCGGTGACTGTGCCGACTTTTTCGTACTGATTTACCCGCCAT
Organism: Serratia sp. CC22-02; assembly: GCF_900182895.1. Lineage (NCBI taxonomy): Bacteria > Pseudomonadati > Pseudomonadota > Gammaproteobacteria > Enterobacterales > Yersiniaceae > Serratia > Serratia sp. CC22-02. The sequence goes on from NZ_FXUD01000002.1 coordinate 294,810, forward strand.
TTACCCGCCGTCGGCAATGATGACGCTGCGTCTCCACACTGTGTGGTTCTCTTGGGCGGAATGCGGTTATGTCACTGCAACAGGTTTCGAATGTCTCTTTGAGCAACAACGGCTTAAAGGGCATCAGTTACAAACATTACGCGTTGGCGATCGTGGCGTTTTCGGCGATCGTGCGGTTTATTTCCTTAACGGATCGGTACTTTTGGTGTGATGAAGCCTCCAGCGTGCTGACCAGCCGCTATGATGTGGGCGCTTTGCTGTACCACGCTTCCTTCGACGTTCACCCGCCGCTTTATTATCTGTTGCTGCATGCCTGGATGGTACTGTTTGGCGACGGCATCATGGCCGCCCGTTCGCTGAGCCTGGTGTTCGGCGTGGCGACGGTAGCGCTGGCGATGCGCTTTACCCGTTGGTTGGCCAGCGAGCGGGCGGCGCTGATAGCGGGATGGCTGATGGCAATCATGCCGATGGCGGTGCGTTACAGCCAGGAGGCGCGCATGTACGCGCTGATGGGGATGCTGGCGATCGCCGCCGCCATGGTGCTGGCTAAGTGGCTGAAAACGCCGGATAACTGCCGCTATCTGGCGCTGTATGCATTGTTGATGACGCTGAGCTTTTATACCCATTACTTCACCATTTTCACGCTGATCGCCCACTGGCTGGTGGTGTTGGCGCTGTCATGCCGCCGAGAAGGCGTACGTTACATCAAGCAGCCGGCGTGGTGGCTGGCCAATGTGGCGATTGGGGTGGCCTACATTCCCTGGCTGCTGGTGCTGTTCAATCTGCTGGCGCATATCGCCGAACTGCGGGTCGGCGGCGACGTCGGTTGGATCCCTCAGGTTTCCTGGGGCGATCTGCCGGCAATGTATTGGCGTTTTCTCACCGGCCATGACGGCAGCAACTATCCCACGGCGATTCTCTGGCTGCTGCCGGCGATGTTTATCGCGTTGTGCGCGCTGCTGCTGAAACGGCGCGCGATGCCAAGGACATTCTCGCTGCTGCTGCTTGGTGGCATTCTGATCCCGGTGACGCTGGTATTCGCCATTTCCTGGCGCACGCCGCTGTTTGTCGATCGCTACCTCTATTCCGCCGCGCTCGGCATTCCGCTGGTGTTGGGCGTGCTGATCGCCGGAACGAAAAGCCGGGTGCGCGGGATCTCTTTGCTGTTGTTCTTCAGCCTGCTGTTCGGCTGCGGCGTGCGTAACGACTACCCGGTCGAGAAAGATGAGTTCAAGGTGATGGTGCACTATATCAACAGCCACTATCAGCCTAACGATGCGGTAGTGGTCAGCAACATGTTCAACTACCTGAGCTATGTGTATTACAACAAGAAGGGCTATCGCGCCCTGCTGTATACCCCGGCCAGGCCCAACGGCATTTCGGGCAAGCCCAATGCCTATGGCTTCGGCACCTTTTTCCACGATCGGGCGGCGCAGACCTATGTCGATAAGCTCAGCGTTTTATCGAAAGGCCATCGCCGGGTCTGGCTGGTCAGCGGCGGGGATTTCAATCAGGACTTCGGCCGTTCGCCGCCGGGGTGGGTCAATACCGGCACCTTCAAGAGCGGCGGTTTCGAATCGCGCCTGTTCGTGGTGCGTTGAGAAAAACGTCATATTTCCCATTCGGCGTTACATCTGGCCGAGCAAACTTACGCGGGGATGACAGTTCTATACATTGGGATTGGTACTGTAGCTCTACCCGATGATGTTGTGTGTTATCCATTCCCTGTAGTGTATTACCCCATCCCTGTTAAGTTTATCCCGCCTTGTGCGGGATTTTTTTTATCTGCGCCGGGCGAGATGCACGCCGCCGGTCATGATGTTGCGGGTGGCTGGCAGGGCGAGAAAATCGTGCGGGAATCCCAGCTCGATGGCGCTGAGATCGTCCAATCGTCGCCAATGATCTTCCGCCAGCGCCACCTTCAAGGCGCCGAGGTTATCTTCCAATTGCGCCAGGGTTCGGGCGCCGACGATCGGCGCGGTGACCATCGGGTGACGCAGTGTCCAGGCCAGAGCGATTTGTGATGGGGAATATCCAGTCTCATCAGCTATCTGGTTGACGGCGTCGGCGATATCAAGATTGTGTGCGTTCAATGTCCCCTTGGCGCGCACGGCTTCACGCCGAGAGCCCGCTTCATCGGGCGACGATTGCAGATCCTGCCGCCGGTATTTGCCGCTTAATACGCCGCCGGCCAGCGGCGACCAAGGGATCACGCCCATCCCCAATTCTTGCGCCATCGGCATCAGCTCGCGTTCGACGGTGCGCTCCAGCAGACTGTACTCGATTTGCAGAGCGATCAGCGGCGACCAGCCACGCAGGTCCGCCAGCATTTGCATTCTCGACGCCTGCCAGGCGGGAAGGTCCGATACTGCCACATACAGCACTTTTCCGGCACGTACCAAATCGTCCATGGCGCGCATGATCTCTTCCACCGACGTGGTGAAATCCCAGGCGTGCAGATAGAGCAGGTCGATGTAATCGGTATTGAGCCGTTGCAGGCTTCCCTCCACCGATCGCAGCATGCTTTTGCGGTGATTGCCGCCGGAATTGGGATCGTCCGGCTGCATCGGCAGGGTGTATTTGGTGGCGATCACCAACCGATCGCGGCGCCCGGCGGCGAATTCCCCCACGAAACGTTCGGCGCTGCCCTCGGTATAGCGGTTGGCGGTATCGATAAAGTTGCCGCCGCGTTCGACATAAACGTCAAACAGACGGCGGGCTTCGGCCAGTTCGGCGCCCCAGCCCCAGTCGGCACCGAAGGTCATGGTGCCCAGCGCCAGCGGTGAAACGCGCAGGCCGGAACGGCCCAATAAACGATAGTGATCCAGCGATAGTGACGTGTTCATAGGCATTCTCCCGTGTAGGTAGCGTCTACGGTAGCGCCCGCAGGTTGTTTAAGGAATGCGCTATAATCTTCATGAATTATTAAGGAGGGAGAGCATAATGAGGGGCAGTGATTTCGCCGAGTTGCGCGCCTTTGCCGCGATTGTTGAGCACGGCGGTTTCGCTCGCGCCGCTGCACATTTGGGCATGTCCGCTTCGGCGCTCAGCCAAACGCTGCGCAACCTGGAGGCGCGTTTGGGTGTGCGTTTACTGAATCGCACCACTCGCAGTGTGGCGCTGACTGAAGCCGGAAGACAGATGTTGGCGCGCCTGACGCCCGCGATGGCCGAGATTGACGCGGCGGTGGCGCAGGCGGTCGAGCAACGCCAGAACCCCTCGGGTCTTTTGCGGCTTAATGTAACCCGCGTGGCGGCGTTACATTTTCTGGCGCCTTTGATCGCGCCGTTTCATCATCAATATCCTGATATTACGCTCGATCTCAATGTTGAGGAGCGGTTGGTGGATATCGTTGCCGGCGGTTTTGACGCCGGCGTGCGGCTGCACGAGAAACTGGCGAAAGATATGGTGGCGGTCAAGCTGGGCGGGGAGGTGCGGATGCGCGTCGTTGCTTCACCGGCGTATTTGGCGCGTCACGGCCGGCCGTCAACACCAGGCGATCTGCATCGACATCGCTGTTTGAATTACCGCTGGCCGACCAACGGCAGTTTGTATCGCTGGGAGTTTGAGTGCGACGGTGAAAAGCAGGAGATCGCCGTGGAAGGGCCGGTGATAGTCGATGAGCCGGAAGTCTTGGTGCGGGCTGCGATGGATGGGGCAGGCATTGCCTACCTGTTTGAGCAACAGGTTGCCGCCGGTTTGGCCGATGGCCGGTTGTTGCCGCTGCTCGATGCCTGGACGCCGCCGTTCCCCGGTTTCTATCTGTACTATCCGGCAAACCGCCAAATGCCGCGCCCGCTGCGTGCTTTTATCGACTTCGCCCGTCAACAGGCAGAGCAGGGCGCATAACGCGATTTTTTTGAATAACACCGTCAGTTTTATTCGGTATTCAGCCGCTGCGCGCTTGATTAGATTGAACGCGAGAGGGGCGCCGTCGGCGCCTTTGTGCAATGAGTGGAGAATTTCTATGGCGAAGACAGTAGTGGTGTTTCATTCCGGCTACGGCCATACCGAGCGTTTGGCGAAAGTGGTGGCGGAAGGCGCCGGGGCGGCACTGATCGCCATCGACCAGAACGGTGATATCAGCGACGAAGCCTGGCAGACGCTGGATGAGGCGGACGCCATCATCTTTGGTTCGCCGACCTATATGGGCGGCCCATCCTGGCAGTTCAAGAAATTCGCCGACGCCAGCTCCAAGGCCTGGTTCGGCCGCAAGTGGCAGGACAAAGTGTTCGGCGGCTTTACCAACAGCGCCAGCCTGAACGGCGACAAGCAGGTCACGTTGATCGCGCTGCAGACGCTGGCTTCGCAACATGGCGGCCTGTGGGTCAGCCTGGGGCTGCTGCCGGCCAACACCAAATCGGCGCAGCGCACCGACGTCAATAACCTGGGCGGTTCGGTGGGGCTGCTGGTGCAGACCCCGGCGGATGCCGGCGTGGATGAGATGCTGTCGGGCGATCTGGCGACCGCCAAGCTCTATGGCCAGCGCGTAGCGGGTTTTGCCGCCAAACTGGCGTAAGGTCTTCCGTGCGGAGAGGGCAGTGACGCGACTGAACGGACGCCGCGTTCATTTTCTCTGCACAATTGGCGTGTAAGCTGCGAAATGTTATTAGCCTGCTTGGGCTAACACTGCATTTCGTACAAATATTCCCGGTTCCTAGGCCGGGTTTTTTGTTGCTAAGGTCCGCTTAAGCTTTCACCGCTATACTGCGCGGCAGCACAGGCATGCAACGTATGGCTGTGTCGTAACTGTCGATTTGCTGTTGTTCAAGCAAGCCCGCGCTATGCGGGCTTTTTTTGGGTTGTTATTGCACGGGCGGCCCAGTTGCAGGAAAATAATCGCGTAGTTATTCAAACATCATTCAACGACCAATAACCACAAACTTATTAATGTAATTAACGCCGTCGGCGGCCTATTACGCTATGCGCTATGCTGACAGCAGAGTCGGCATTATTTGCTGACGCTATGCGGGTGAGCCCGCCGCGGTCGCATCAGGCTAAGAAAAGTCTGTTAATTAAATGTTAACGTTTTTTATTATTGATTTGTCTGGCTTTTTTGGTTGAAATCCGAGTTGACTATCCCTCACTGGCCGGGCGAGAGAGTATGCACATTATTATTCTGGTTATTAGCGAAATATGGGCTAGGCGATGAACGTCAGAATAAACGCCAGACATGGCCTGCCTCTGACGGTTCAGCTGATCAATCTTTTCATGCTGGCCTTTTTACTTTCTCTGGTGGGTATTCTTAGCCGGCCAATTGGTTCGCTTTCTTTATTTTGGCCGGTGAATGCGATTCTGCTCGGCCTGCTGCTGCGCAAACCCGTTTACGCCACGCCGCTCGGCTGGCTTACCACCTATCTGGGCATGGTTGCCGCCGATCTCAGCACCGGCGAAGGCTGGTCCCTGGCGCTGTGGCTGAACGCCTGCAACATGTCGCTGATCGCCGTCGGTTACGGCATCATGCTGATGCTGCCCCAGTCGCAACGGCGCATGGGCAAACCCCAGGCGATACTCTATATGTTCAGCGCCAGTCTGGCCGGTGCGGCGGTGGCGTCGACGCTGTCGGTGCTGCGCAACGACAGCCTGTACAACAACACGGTGGTGGTCGCGTGGCTGGCCTGGTTCAGCGAGCAGTTCTCGACGACCTTGCTGCTGTTGCCGGTGCTGATGGCGGCACCGCGGCTGAAGCAGCTGTTGCGCATACAGGTGCGTTGGCGTTTGAAAGGCTGTCTGCCGCTGCTGGCGCTGCTGCTGTCGCTGATATTCAGCGTCTATATCGGCGGGCCGGGCGCTATCGCCTTCCCGATCCCGGCGCTGCTGTGGTGCGCGGTGCGTTATCAGCTGTTCCCCGTGACGTTGCTGACGTTGTTGACCGGCATGACCGAGATCAGCAGCATTTCCGCCAACCTGGTGCTGTACGAAACGCCGAACAACCACAACGCCTTCCTCGACACGCTGATGTCCGCCCGCTTGGGCATCGCCATGCTGGTGATGGGGCCGCTGATCCTCGCCAGCTCTATCGCCGCCAACCGCAAGCTGATGCGGCGTTTGGAGCACAGCGCCAACCACGATTTTCTGACCGGGGTGCTGGCGCGCAGCGCGATGACGCGCAAAGCGGGCGAGCTGCTGGAGCACAAGCACCGCTCCAAAGAGGCGGTGTCGCTTCTGCTGATCGACATCGACCATTTCAAGCAGATCAACGATACGCACGGCCACAGCGCCGGCGATCAGGTTTTGGCGTCGTTCGCGCACATCGTGCGGCGCGAGCTGCGCCACGATCAGCTGTTCGGCCGCTTGGGCGGGGAAGAGTTCGCCATCATGTTGCCGCGCGCGCTGGCGGCACAGGGCGTGGCGCTGGGGGAACATCTGCGCCGGCTGGTGGAGCAGGCGGAACTGCAGGCGGAAGGCAAACAAACGTTGAAAATTACCATCAGCGTCGGCGTAGCCAGCCTGGCGATGAACGAGGTGAAATCGCTGGAGCAGCTGATGAATATGGCGGATATCGCGCTGTATCGCGCCAAATCGCAGGGGCGTAATCGGGTGGAGTCGTTCAACGTGGTGAACGGCAACAGCGTCGAGCATATCCTGTTCCGCTAGGGCTCGACGCTGGGCAACCGGCGCTTACAGGCTTTTCAGCGCCTTGATGGTCTCATCCATATCGATCTCGTGCTCGGAGAAGGTATGGGTGGTGTTCTGGAAAGTGGTAATGGTCAGCATGCGCAGCGTTTGCATGGTCTGCGCCTGGTCTTCGGACTGCGGGCGAATGCGGTTCATCAGCAGGCCGACCGACAGCACGGTGTTCTCTTTATCCACGTCGGCTTTGACCGGCACTTCCTTGGTGAAAGTATTGAAAGACTTGATGCTGGCGATCTTGATTCTTTCGTTGGCGATGATGATGTATTTGCTGGGCGCCAACACTTTGACCGCATAAGCCGACGGGCCTTTGGTGTTGTTGGTCGGTTCGAAGGTCACCGCCGCATTTTTCTTAATCAGCTCCGGGTTCTGCACTTTAATCACGTGAAAATAACGATTTTCTCCGTTCTCGTCGGTAATAAAGCCGAAGCCTTTGTCTTCAAAAAAAGTCGTTATCTTGCCGTTCATCGCTATTCTCACAAAAGGGTTCTATACAGCGCTTATGATAGCGCGGAATGCCTTGCAGCGACAGATTGCGCGGGCGGCATTTAGTCATGCGATAACGGCATTTAGCGGCTTTCTCCCCACATGCTATGTTCATGCTGACTTCATTCAATGCGAAAAAGGAATAGCGATGGGCATCAAACGTCTCAATCACGCCGTGCTGTATGTCAGCGACGTGCGGCAGAGCGCCGACTTTTATCATCAGGTGTTGGGGTTCAAGCTCAAGCCGTCCGACAGCCCCGATCGGGCGGTGTTTACCCAGGCCGCCGATTCGGACAACGATCACGATTTGGCGCTGTTCAGCAAGAACCTGGGTCAGCAGCGCGCGGGGGTCTTTCGCGCCAACAGCGAGCCGCCGGCGGAGCATGAGCCACCGGCCGGGCTGTACCATCTGGCCTGGGAAGTGGACAGCCTGGAGGAGCTGGAGCGCATTCGTCACCAGCTGGCCGAGCGCGGCATTCTCGGGTTGGAAGAGGATCATGGCGTGCACAAAAGCATTTATGGCCACGATCCGGACGGGCTGCTGTTCGAGGTGACCTGGTTTATTCCGCCGGCGTTGCTGACCGAAGAGGACAAAAACCAGCAGGGGATCCGCCCGCTGGATTTCGCCGCCGAGAAACGGCGTTTCGCCGGCCGGTAAGCGGCTCGGGTACGGGGCGCCGTGGCGCCCCGACGATCACAGCACTTTGTTGAGGAAATTGACGGTGCGCGGGTGCTGCGGCTGAGCCAGCACTTGCCTGGCGTCGCCCTGTTCGACGATCTGCCCGTCGACCATAAACACCACCCGATCCGCCGCTTCGCGCGCAAAGCCGATTTCATGCGTGACCACCACCAGCGTGACGCCCAGATCCGCCAACCCCTTAATTACGTCCAGCACTTCGCCGACCAGCTCGGGATCGAGCGCGGAGGTCGGTTCATCGAACAGGATCACCTTCGGGTTCAGCGCCAGCGCGCGCGCGATGGCGATGCGTTGCTGTTGGCCGCCGGAGAGGTGGCGCGGGTAGGCGTCCGCCTTGTGGCGCAGCCCGACGGTATCCAGCAGCTCATAGGCTACCGCCTTCGCCCGCTCGCGGGAGTGAATTTTGTGCACCACCGGCGCTTCGATGATGTTTTCCAGCACCGTCAGGTGCGGGAACAGGTTGAAATTTTGGAACACATAGCCGACGTTGATGCGTTGCCGGAGGATGGCCTTTTCCTTCAGCTCATACAGCCGGTTGCCCTTGCGGCGGTAGCCGACGTAGTCGCCGTCGATGCGGATAAAGCCTTCGTCCACGCGCTCCAGGTGGTTGATCGCCCGCAGCAGCGTCGACTTTCCGGAGCCGGAAGGGCCGAGGATCACGGTGACGGTGCCCGGCTGCAGCGTCAGGCTGACGTCGTCCAGCGCCTTGTGTTTGCCGAAGAACTTGCTGACGTTGCTGATTTCGATTAGGCCGCGCGCCGGCACTGGGGTGAGATTGCGTACCGGCTGCTCGGGCAAGGCGTAATAATCAATGGCTTCAGACATACGGGTCTCCTAACGTTTTAGCCAGCCGGCCAGTTTCTGCCAGGGCGTCGGCGGCAGTTCGCGCACCGCGCCTCGGGCGAAATAGCGCTCGATGTAGTATTGGATCACCGACAGCGCGGTGGTGATGAACAGATACCAGACGGTGGCGACCATCAGCAGCGGTATCACCTGCTGGGTGCGGTTATAGATAACTTGAATGGTATAAAACAGCTCCGGCAGCGCCAGCACGTAAACGATCGAGGTGCCTTTCGCCAGGCTGATGATCTCGTTGAAGCCGGTCGGAATGATGGAGCGCAGCGCCTGCGGCAGAATGATGCGGAAGGTGCGGCGATAGCCCGGCAGGCCCAGCGCCGCCGCCGCTTCGTGCTGGCCGTAATCCACGCCCAAAATGCCGCCGCGGATGATCTCGGCGGTGTAGGCGGACTGCACCAGCGTCAGGCCCAGCACCGCCACGGCGAATTGGCCGAGAATGTCGATGGTCGGATAGCTGGCGAACACCACCGAGGTGAAGGGAATGCCCAGCGAGATGGCGTCGTACAGGTAGGAAAAGTTGTACAGGATGATCAGCACCAGAATCAGCGGCAGCGAGCGAAACAGCCAGATATAACCCCAGGCCAGCGACGCCAACAGGTAAGAGCGCGACAGTCGCGCCAGCGCCAGCAAGGTGCCGAACAGGATGCTGAACAGCGTGCCGAGCAGCGTCAGCAGCAGGGTTTGCCCCAGCCCCGCCAGCACCGCCGGCGCGAAGAACCACTCGGCGAACACGCCCCATTCCCAGCGCGCGTTGCCCGCCACCGATTGCACGATGGCGGCCAGAATAAACAGCGAAAACAGCGCGCCGATCAGCCGCAGCGGATAGCGGGCGGGCACCACTTTCAAGACGTCTTGTTTGGACATGTCATGTCTCCTGATACAGATAAAGGGGCCTTAGGCGATTTTCCTTTCCGACGCGCAACAACATGCGTCCTCTGCAATCAGGCTTTTGCGGAACGGCAGGCGGCCATCGTAGGGTGGGCGGCTGTAAACCTCGCTGTCGACGGTGGGATCGAACTGCGGCTGATACCCGTTGCTCAGATACAGGCCCACCGCTTCGGGCTGGCGAAAACCGGTGGTCAGATAGAGCCGGCGATATCCCTGCGCCAGCGCCAGCGTTTCGAGCTGCTGCAACACCCGCTGCGCCAGGCCCTGGCGCCGCAGATCGCCCCGCGTCCAGATGCGCTTCAGCTCGGCGGTTTGTGCGTCATAGCGTTTGAAGGCGCCCATGGCGATCGGTGCACCGGCGCGCAGCAGCACGATGAAGGCCCCCTGCGGCGGCGCGTACAGATCCAGCGGTTCCGGTTCCTGGTCACCAAAATAGTCGCCGTAACGCTGGCGATATTCGCCGAACAGCCCCTCGATTACCGGGGCGATCAGCGGGTCGGTCGGCAGCGTCTGAATGAAGGTGTCTTGCGTCATCGCGCGCTCCTAGTCGCCCAGGCCGGGCGGGTTGATTTCCGACTGCGCAAGGCGTTCGACGCTCTCGCCCCAGCGGTTGAGCACCCGATCGTACTGCCCGCCGCGGATCGCGCCGTTCAGCGCTTCGTTCACTGCCTGCACCAGGCCGTTGCCTTTACGGGTGGTGACGGCGATGTGCGCCGCCTTGGGCCAACCGCCTTCCACCGTGCCCGCCAGCCGGGTGCGGCCGTTCAGCGCCGCTTTATAGGCGCCCAGCACGTTCGGCCCGAAGTAGGCGTCGGCCCGGCCGGATTGGATCGCCAGCGTGGCGGCCGCATCGTCGGTCACGTAGATCGGCTGGAAGGGTTTAAGCCCCTGCTGCCGATTCTGCTTGTCCCATGCCAGCAAGATGGCTTCCTGATTGGTGCCGGAGCCGACGATAATTTTTAATCCGGCGATATCGGCAGGCTGTTTGATCGTCGCGATCTTGCCGCCGGTTTTGACATAAAAGCCGAGCGAGTCGATGCGGTAGGTGGCGAAGTCGAAGCGGGTTTTGCGCTCTTTGGTCACGGTGACGTTAGTGATGGCCGCGTCATACTTGCCGGAAACCACCCCCAGCGGCCAGTCTTCCCACGAGGTTTGCACCACGTTAAGCGTTAGGCCCAGGCTGTCGGCCACCAGCTGTGCGATATCCACTTCGCTGCCGATCAGTCGCCGGTTGTCGGCGGCGAACAGCGCCAGCGGCGGCGTGTTGAGTGCGGCGATCGCGACGGTGAATTGGCCCGGCTTCACGAAGTGGAAATCGGCCGGCAGTTTGGCGATCGCCTGCGGGTTTTTCGGCGCGTGGATCGGGGTTTCATTGGCCTGCAAATCGATGCCGGTGCCCGCCAGTGCGGCGCCGGTCAGGCTCAGCAAGGCCGCCACGAGGGCGGCGGTAACGGTTTTCTGCATAGCGGGTATCCCTGAAAGCGATCTTATTATTGGGTGAATCTGTTCAACGGGCGCTTCAGGCCCAGGTGCTCGCGCAGCGTGTCGCCGTGGTACGCCTGGCGGAACAGGCCACGTTGTTGCAGGACGGGCACCACCCGATCGACGAAGTGGCCGAAGGCGTTGGGCGTACCGCCGCTGATGATGAAACCGTCGGCGGCTTCGCTGTCGAACCAGCGCTGCAGGCCATCCGCCACCGCTTCCGGCGTGCCGCTGAACACCGGGCGCGGCGAGGCGGCTTCCAGCGCCACCTGGCGCAGCGTGAGGTTGCGCTCGCGGGCGCTGCGCTTGATGGCGTCGGTGGTGCTGCGGAAGCTGTTTTGTCCCAGATCGCCGATGTCCGGGAAGGGCGCGTCCAGCGGATGGCGGGCGAAGTCGTAATGCTCGAAGTAGCGGCCGAGGTAGTTGAGGGCGTTCTCGATGCTGACCAGGCGGGCGGTTTCCTGGTACTGGCGCTCGACGTCCGCGTCGTCGTCGCCGACGATCACGCTGACGCCTTGGAAGATGCGAAGATCGTCTGGTTCGCGCCCCTGTTCCACCAGCTGCCGCTTCACGTCCTGATAGAAATCCTGCGCCTGCTCCAGCGTGTCGTGATGGGTGAAGATCGCATCGGCGTGTTGGGCCGCCAGCCGTTTGCCGTCTTCGGAGGCGCCGGCCTGGAACAGGATAGGGCGCCCCTGCGGCGTGCGGCCGATGTTCAGCGGCCCCTGTACCGAGAAGAACTCCCCCTGGTGATTGAGAGTGTGCAGTTTGCCGGTGCGGAAGAATTCGCCGCTGGCCTTATTACGCACGAAGGCGTCGTCTTCCCAGGAGTCCCACAGCCCTTTGGCGACGTCGAGAAATTCGCCGGCGATGCGGTAACGCAGGCTGTGTTCCGGGTGTTCTGTGCGCGAGAAATTTTTGGCCGAGCCTTCCAGCGGCGACGTCACCACGTTCCAGCCGGCGCGGCCGTTGCTCAGGTGATCGAGGCTGGCGAACTGGCGGGCGACGGTGAACGGATCGCTGTAGGAGGTGGAGAGGGTGCCCACCAGGCCGATTTTATCGGTGGCGGCGGACAGCGCGGCCAGCAGGGTGAGCGGTTCGAAACGATTAAGAAAATGCGGAATGGATTTTTCGTTGATATATAACCCATCGGCGACGAAGACGAAATCGAATTTCCCCTGTTCGGCTTTTTTCGCCGAGGCGATATTAAATTCGAGGTTAATGCTGGCGTCGGCGGTGGCGTCCGGGTGGCGCCAGGCGGACATATTTCCCGATGCGCCATGCAGAATGGCGCCCAAGCGTAATTGCCGTTGATTATTCGCGTTATCGCTCATCGTGATTATCCTGTCATGCGCCGCAGAGGCGCGCGGTGTCTGATGGGTTCACTATTGATGAGCGGCGGCGGGATGTAAAACAACAAAACAGCATATTCAAATGTTGAAAACTGCAAATATCACGGCGGGTAAAAATAATAGGGCCCGACGCGGCATGTGCGGCGTCGGGGAAATAATATGTTCCGTTATTCAGGCGTTGCTGAGGGCTTTTTCTGGCGCGGTGGTTAATTGTTGCAGCGTGCGTTCCGCCAGCAGCGTGAAATATTGCGCCGCCGGGAAAAGAGCCCGTTCATCGGGATTGAAACGCGGATGATGCAGGCCGAACTCGCTGGCGGAGCCGATGCTGACGAATACGCCCGGCACGTGATGCAGATACAGCGCGAAATCTTCGCCCCCCATCTGCAACTCCGCCTCTTCGACCCGGTAGCCGGCCTCGGCGGCGACGGTTTTGCTGAACGCCGCCCAATGCGGGTCATTGATCACCGCCGGCGGCCCCGGTTGCCAGCGCAGTTCGGCCTGCGCACCCAGCGCGGCGGCTATGCCGTCGATCACCTGGCGAATCTTGTCCGGCACCTGGCGGCGCACCGCGTCGCTGTGGGTGCGCACCGTGCCTTCCAGCTCCACGGTTTGCGGCAGCACGTTCCAGGTATTGCCGCCTTCGATGCGCGTTACGCTTACCACCAGCGATTCCAGCGAGCTGAAGCTGCGGCTGGGCAGCGTCTGCAGCGCGCCAACGATCTGGCTGGCGGTGACGATGGTGTCGACGCCCTGTTCCGGTTTGGCGGCGTGCGCGCCCTTGCCCGTGATGAGGATCTGGAAGCGATCGACGTTGGCGTAGAACGGCCCGGCGCGGGTGGCGAAGGTGCCGGTGGGCAGCTCCGGCGCATTATGCAGGCCAAACACCGCGGCGACGTTATCCAGCGCGCCAGCGTCGATCAGGTGCCGGGCACCGTTGAAGGTCTCTTCTGCCGGCTGGAAGAAGAGGCGTACCGTGCCGGGCAGGTCGGCCTCACGCGTTTTCAACAGGTGTGCGGCGCCGAGCATCACCGAGGTATGAAAGTCGTGGCCGCAGGCGTGCATCACGCCGCGGTTTTGCGAGCTGAAGGGCACGTCGGCGATTTCGTCGATCGGGAGGGCGTCAATGTCGCCGCGCAGCGCGATGATCGGCCCCTTGCCGCTGCCGATCTCCGCCACGACGCCGGTTTTCAGCGCCAGCGGCAGCAGGCGAATGCCCGCTTCTTGCAGCCAGCGCGTCAGCCGGGCGGTGGTGGCGAATTCGTGATTGGAAAGCTCCGGGTTTTGGTGCAGCTCACGCCGATAGGCGATGATTTTGTCTGCCAACTGGCTGGTCATAGGCTTGGCTCACAGTGGGAAATAAACCCTAACCCTAGTGCAGCGGCCGCCGAAGCAAAAAGACCATCTGGTTATATTTCATAGCGATTGCGTCTGCACGGGAGCGTCAACGCTGGGGGAAGCGGGCGAGTTTGGGCGTTCGCTCGTTGTTCGCCGGCGGGTGGAGAGGATTGACCTGGCACGGTAACTTATCGCAACCGGTGCAATCAATTTACACCGGACAACACGGATTTTTTCACTCTTTATCGGATTTCTGTGATCGCGGTGGTGGACAAAATCCTGCCTGCTTGCTGTACTGTAATAGACACAGGTTTTGTGTCTTTCATTCACGTTAAAGGTAAGTTTGATGTCTAAGATTAAAGGTAGCGTTAAGTGGTTTAATGAATCCAAAGGCTTCGGTTTCATTACTCCGGAAGATGGTAGCAAGGACGTTTTCGTTCACTTCTCTGCCATCGTTAGCAACGGTTTCAAAACGCTTGCTGAAGGCCAGCGTGTAGAATTTGAAATCACGAACGGTGCCAAAGGCCCATCTGCCGCTAACGTTACTGCTATCTAAGCTGCGTAGCTGAATTTCTTAAAACCCGCTCATTGAGCGGGTTTTTTATTGGGCGCGTTATGCCTCGCTGCGGCGGCCTAACAGGCTGAACAGCAGGATGGCGACGGCGTAGCAGCCGACGATGGTCAGCGCCATCGACAGGCTGGACGTGCCGCCCAGCCCGGTGAGCGGCACGGCGCAGGCACCGAGCGCGAACATGCACACGCCGATTAAGGCCGACGCGCTGCCCGCTTTGTCACCCTGGCTTTGCATGGCCAACGAAGAGGCGGTTGGGCCGACGATGCCGATCACCGCCACCGAAAAGAACAGCGGCACTAGCAACAACACCAGCGGCGCATGCAGCGCGGCGGCCAACAGCAGCAACAGCGACGCGACGGCCGCCAACGTTAACCCGCTCCTCAACACCCGGCGCTCCCCCCAACGCGAACTGAGGCGGCTGGCCAGCTGCGCCGCAATGATCAGCCCGACACCGTTAATGGCGAAACACAGGCTGAACATCTGCGGGCTGAGGCCGTAGATCTGCTGCAAGACGAAAGGCGAGGCGCCGATATAGGCGAACATGCCGGCCATCACGAAGCCCTGCGTCAGGCACAGGCCCATGAAATAGCGTTGGGTCAACAGACTGCCCAGCGACATCAGCATCGCCAGAATGCCGCCCTGGCTGCGGCGCTCGGCCGGCAGGGACTCGCGCAGCTTCAGCGCCGACAGGCTGAACAGCAGCACGGCGATGGCCGCCAGCACGCCGAAGATGCCGCGCCAGTTCATCACCTGCAGCATGACGCCGCCCAGCACCGGCGCGACGATCGGCGCCAGGCCGTTGACCAGCATCAGCAGGGCGAAGAAGCGGGTCAGCTCATGACCGGCATACAGATCGCGGGCAATGGCGCGGGAAATCACCGCACCACCGGCGCCGGCGATGCCCTGCAGCAGGCGGGCGATCAGCAACTGGTCGATGGTGGGCGCCAGCGCGCACCACAGCGAAGCGCCCAGCAGCAGGATCAGCGACAGCAACAGCGGGCGCATGCGGCCCAGTTTGTCGCTGTAAGGACCGAAAATCAGCTGGCCGACGCCCAGGCCGAGCAGCCCGGCGGTCAGGCTGAGCTGCGCGGCGGCGGTAGAGGTATTCAGTTCGCCCGCCATTTCCGGCAGGGCGGGCAGATAGAGATCGGTGCACAGCGGCCCTAGCGCGGCCAACAGGCCAAGCACGACGGCGTACACCAGACGTTGTCTGGCTAAGTGTTTGGTCATGGGAGATTAGAGTTTCCTGAACAGGTGAGAAATGGCCTGCTGATACAGATCGCGCAGCAGGGACGCATCGGCTTTTTGCGTGGTAAGGATGCGGTAACCGGTGCCTTCGCTCATGACGGCGATAAACTCCACCCGCGCGGCGATCTCTTCCGCGCTGAAATGGGGATACAGCCGCTGCAGGTTGTGGCACACGTGGCGAAACAGCCGCGCTTCCGCATCGCTGAGCATTTTGGCCACCACCGGGTTGCGCGTGGCCTCGGCGGTCACTTCAAGCATCAGCATGTGATCGGTTTCGCTCTCGCCCGGCTGCTGAAACAGCGTGCGCGCCGCCAGCGTGCCGGCGATCAGGTTGATGTGATCGCCAAGGTTTTCCAGCCGCTGCATCTTGCTGGCGATGATGCGGTTGACGATTTCCTCGATAATCGCGTCTTTGTTGGCGAAATAGCGATAGATTTGCCCGACGCTGAGCTGCGAGCCCTGGGCGATTTCCGCCATGCTGGCGGCGTGGAAGCCGTGGCGGCGGAAGCTGGTTTTCGCCGCTTCGACGATCTGATCGCGGCGGGCCTGCACCTTGGCCTGTTTACTGTCGTTGGGGGGGAGCATTTGCCCGATCCTTTGCTACGCGTGAGCCGGGTTCACATTTTTGGGTGTGAACGTTCATTCTCAATTGTAGTGCAATCGGCCGGAAAGGCGCAAGATGAACGCGTGCTGTGGGGAAAAGGCGCTTAAGCGAACAGGTAGGATTTGATAAAGGCGGCGACGATCAGCACGCACAGCGCAACGGCAATCGCTTCGGTGGCGGTTTTCGGCAGGCTAAACATAGCGGTTTCTCATCCAGTCAGGAGTACTGGATGAGATTATGCGCATGCAAGATTAAGGAAACATTAAGGGCTTAGCGCCCGTTGACCCACATCACCAGCATGAAAGCCAGCAGCGTCATCGCCAGCGAGCCGGCCAGGTTGAGCAGCATGTTGGCCAGCGCCCAGCCGAAGCGGCCATCCTGCATCAGGTACACCACCTCCAGCGAAAAGGTGGAGAAGGTGGTCAGGCCGCCGCAGAACCCGGTGGTGATCAGTAATTTCCAGGTGGGGTCCAGATGCGTCATGCGGGTGAAAATCGCCATCGCCAGGCCGATGATAAAACCGCCGATCAGATTGACCATCAGCGTACCGAGCGGAATGTGGGCGTTCAGCGGATTCATTTTCATGCTTACCGCCCAGCGCAAAACGCTGCCGACGCCGCCGCCGATAAATACGGCCAGTAAAGAGCTCAACATGGGGCAACTACCTTTCAATCAGAGAAATTCACGGGACTCGGAAAGAGACAGGCGTAACGCTACGCGCCTCTCTCCGAGAGGTTACGTAGACATCATCAGCCTGTGAAGGCGGTTAGGGAGGAATGTCATCTCCAGCGTGCCGCACGGCCTTTTTTGCCGTACCCGGTGGATGTTACACCTAACGCTGCCTATTTTGTAGTATCGACAATCTGCGAGGTCACCCCATGGAAATCAGAACGGCGCGCCTGAGCGATCGCCAGGCTATCGCCGAATTAATGACGGCGTTGGATTATCCCGGCACCGAGGCGTTTCTGCCGCAGCGAATGCGCCAGCTGCTGGCGCATCCGGACGAGGCGCTGCTGGTGGCCCTGGAGGGCGAGCGGGTGCTGGGCGTGCTGTCGCTGCATTTTCTGCCGCAGCTGGCGTTGGCCGGCGACATTGGCCGCATCAGCTATTTTTGCGTCGACGACCGAGCGCGCGGCGCAGGCGTAGGGCGGCGGCTGTTGGCGGAGGGCGAGGCGCTGGCGCGCCGTCGCGGCTGCGATCGGCTTGAAGTCCATTGCCACAGCCGCCGCGAGCGGGCGCATGCGTTTTACCGGCGTGAAGGCTTTGTCGAAGCGCCGAAGTATTTTGCCAAGTTATTAAACCAGTAAGTTAGTCGCCCGTCGACGCCGCCGTTTCCAGGCGGTTGCGGCCATTTTGCTTCGCCCGGTAAAGCGCGCCGTCGGCCGCTTTCAGCCAGTCCAGATAACCGCCCAGCGCGGGGTGGTAGTTGGCGATGCCGGCGCTGATCTGCAGCCGCAGCTGTGGCGCCTCTTTGAAGATAACGGCATCCAACCGCTGCTGGATGCGCCGCAGGACGGTTTCCGCCTGTTCGGCGCTGGTGTTCGGCAGCACCGCGCCAAACTCGTCGCCGCCGTAGCGCCCGACGATATCCACGTTGCGCAAGCCAATCAGCAGCTCTTCCGCCAGCGCCGCCAGGGCCTCATCCCCCAGCGCATGGCCGAAAGTATCGTTGATGGTTTTGAAACGATCGATATCCATCAGGATCAGCGTGGCGTTGTCCTGGTAGCGGCGGCAACTGTCGAACTGACGATGCAGCAGATGCTCCCAATGGCGGCGGTTGTACAAGCCGGTCAGCCCATCGCGGGTGCTGATGCGTTGCAGCTCCTGTTTTTTTTCCGCCAGCCGTTTGGCGGTGCGGTAGGTCACCAGGCCGAGCAGCGTCGGGTAAAGGTAGATCATCGGCAGGCACAGATAGATTTGCAGCGGCGTGCTGTGCGGGTGGAACGGGAAACCGAGCAGCGCGCCGGTCAGCGCCGCCGCGGCCAATTGAATCGCCAACCCTTTGACAAACAGTGCCTTACCGGCCGAAGCGATGTTGTTCATGCTCATCATCGACAGGATGACGATCGCCGGCAGCGCGTTGAACGCCATCATCGCCGCCCAGAAACCGCCGAAGGCGGAGTCGATCAGCAGGTTGCGGATCTCGGCTTTGAACGGATCTTTGGCGCGGCAGGCCAGGCGGTAGGCGAGATGCGGCCAGAGAAAACCGTGAAAGGCCAGCAATAGCCAGACCGCCGTGGGCGGAGCCAAGGGATAGAGTGCGGCGCAAACGCAGATAAAGCCGAGCCCCAGACCGGCGACGCGGGGCAGATAGGTGCGTTTGGCGAAGCTGAGGCCGGATTTTCGGGCATCGAAAATGGGTGGGGCAATATACATCCGGCATCTCCCTGATAAGTATCACGGCAGCGTATCATGCGGGTGATAAACTAAGAATAGTCTGGGATTCACGTCGTGAGGCGGCGTGGCATTCCTGCGACGGATCTCACTCTGTTACATGTTGCGGTTGTGCGAGCGGGGGGAAAGTCGCTAAATATTCGCAGGCAAGGTCAGTTTTTCTCGCTGTTCACGCAGCGCTCTATGATAAGAAGGTGAGTATGGAAGGTATCAGTATTACCAAACTTCTGGTGATTGCGGTATTGGTGATTTTACTGTTCGGCACCAGCAAACTGCGCACGCTCGGTGCCGATCTTGGCGCGGCGCTGAAAGGCTTTAAAAAAGCCGTGGGTGACGACAGCACGCCGCCGGCCGCTGGCAGCAACACCGCCGAGAGCCAGTCCGCTCAGCAGAGCGTCGAGAAGAAAGACGTTTAATCCCGTCTGAGGGCGAGCAATAAAAAACGGATGCCTGGCGGACATCCGTTTTTTGGCGTTTCCGCCGTCTTTAGCGTAACAAACTATTACGCGTTATTTCACTTCCATCCCTTTGGCCTGCAGATCGGCGTGATAAGACGAACGCACGAACGGGCCGCAGGCGGCGTGGGTGAAGCCCATCGCCATCGCTTCTTCTTTCATCTCGTCGAACTCGGCCGGGCTGACGTAGCGCTGCACCGGCAGGTGGTGGCGGCTCGGCTGCAGGTACTGGCCCAGCGTCAGCATGGTCACGCCGTGGCGGCGCAGATCGCGCATCACTTCGACGATTTCCGCGTTGGTTTCGCCCAGGCCGACCATCAGGCCGGATTTGGTCGGGATATCCGGGTGCGCTTCTTTAAAGCGCTCCAGCAGCTTCAGCGACCACTCGTAGTTGGCGCCCGGGCGCACCTGGCGATAAACGCGCGGCACGTTTTCCAGGTTGTGGTTGAACACGTCCGGCGGCGTGGCGGTGAGGATCTCCAGCGCGCGGTCCATACGGCCGCGGAAGTCCGGCACCAGCGTTTCAATCTTGATGTTCGGGCTCTTGGCGCGGATGGCCGAAATGCAGTCGGCAAAGTGTTGAGCTCCGCCGTCGCGCAGATCGTCGCGGTCAACCGAGGTGATCACCACGTAACGCAGCGCCATGTCGGCGATGGTTTGCGCCAGCTTTTCCGGCTCGTTGGCGTCCGGCGCGATCGGGCGGCCGTGGGCCACGTCGCAGAACGGGCAGCGACGGGTGCAGATGGCGCCGAGGATCATAAAGGTAGCGGTACCGTGGTTGAAACACTCGGACAGGTTAGGGCACGAGGCTTCCTCACAGACGGAGTGCAGGCCGTTTTTACGCATGGCGGCTTTGATGCCTTGAATGCGCGTTGAGTCGGCAGGCAGTTTGATCTTCATCCACTCGGGTTTACGCAACAGCTCCTGCCGTTCGGTGACCACCGTTTTTACCGGGATCAGCGCCATTTTGTCAGCATCGCGGTATTTGACGCCGCGTTCCATCTGAATTGGTTTACTCATAATCGTGCAGGTTCCAGTTACGAAGCTCGACCGTCTGGTAGCCGAGTAAATGAACAAATTCCTGTACCAGGATTGGGTGTATGTCTTCAATGCCAACGCCGGGCGCCAGCGCGCTGACCTGCGTCATTTGCATGCCGGCGTAACCGCAAGGGTTGATGCGTTGGAAGGGGCTGAGATCCATCGCCACATTCAGGGCCAGGCCGTGGAATGAGCTGCCTTTGCGGATCCGCAAACCCAACGAACAGATTTTCTGCTCCCCCACGTACACGCCAGGCGCATCGGGACGGGCGCGCGATTCGAGGCGGAAGTGGGCGAGGGTGTTGATAACCGTATCTTCTATCGCCGTAACCAATTGGCGTACGCCGACCTTGCTGCGTTTCAGATCGACCATCACGTACATCACCTGCTGGCCCGGCCCGTGGTAGGTCACCTGGCCGCCGCGATCGCTCTGGACCACCGGGATATCGCCGGGCATCAGCACGTGCTCGGCTTTGCCGGCCTGGCCCTGGGTGAAGACCGGGTGATGCTGCACCAGCCACAGCTCGTCCGGCGTAGTCTCGGTACGACTGTCGGTGAAGTTATGCATGGCTTGGGATACAGGCGCGTAGGGCTGCAACCCCAGCTGACGCAAAATGATCTTGTCTGGTTGCAAAAGAGTCATCGTCAGGTTACAGAAGTGGTAAAGCCATTATACCGGGCGCTCCGGCCTGCGACCAGCCTTTCGCTGACCAAAAATGCGCAACCCGGGAAGACGCTGCGCCATCCCGGGTTGATAAGCAGGGGTTTATGCTGGAATTACAGCACCATGCGAACAATTTCAATGTTGCCCAACTCTTCGTACAGGGTTTCGACCTGCTCAATGTGAGTGGCGTTAATGGTGATGGAAACGGAGTGGTAGTTGCCTTTGCTGCTTGGCTTAACCTGCGGGTTGTAATCGCCCGGTGCATGGCGCTGCACCACTTCAACTACCTGGTCAACCAGCTCAGGCTGCGCCAGGCCCATCACCTTGTAGGTAAACGAGCAAGGGAATTCGAGCAGTTCGTTCAGTTTAGTTTTTTGCATGTGCGTGCGCTCCAGAGTGCTAGCTAATCTATAAATTATAACTCCCGCCGGGGCGGGAGTTAATGTTATTCAGTATATGGGGGCAATTTCGCCCGATTCAACCGTTAACCGAACCAGTGGTGGAACATCAGTTTGATGTAGTCCACGATGCGGCTGAAGAAACCGCCTTCTTTCACTTCGTTCATCACCACCAGCGGACGCTGGTCGATGGTTTTGCCGTCCAGCTGGAAGTTGATGCTGCCGACCACCTGGTTTTTCGCCAGCGGCGCGTGAATTTCAGGGGTGTTCAGCACGTAACTGGCCTTCAGATCTTTCATGCGGCCGCGCGGGATGGTCAGGTAGACGTCTTTGTCCACGCCCAGCTCAACGCGGTCGGCATCGCCGAACCAGACCGGCTCGGAGGCGAACTCTTTACCGACCTTCAGCGGCGCTACGGTTTCGAAGAAGCGGAAGCCCCAGGTCAGCAGTTTCTTGCTCTCGGCTTCGCGGCCTTTGTAAGTGCGGCCGCCCATCACGGCGGAGATCAGACGCATCTGGCCTTCGGTCGCCGAAGCCACCAGGTTGTAACCCGCCGCATCGGTGTGGCCGGTTTTGATGCCGTCGACGTTCAGGCTGTTATCCCACAGCAGACCGTTGCGGTTCATCTGGCGGATGTTGTTGAAGGTGAACTCTTTTTCTTTGTAAATCGCGTACTCTTCCGGCACGTCGCGGATCAGCGCCTGGCCGATCAGCGCCATGTCGCGCGCCGAGCTGTACTGGCCCTGGGCATCCAGGCCGTGTACCGTCTGGAAGTGGGTGTTCTGCAGGCCCAGCTTGCTGACGTAGGTGTTCATCAGGTTAACGAACGCGTCCTGGCTGCCGGCGACGTAGTCGGCCATCGCCACGCAGGCGTCGTTACCGGATTGCAGGTTGATGCCGCGGGTCAGTTTGGAGACCGGCACGCGATCGCCCGGCTTCAGGAACATCAGCGAGGAGCCTTTGAACACCGGGTTGCCGGTCGCCCAAGCGTCCTGACCGACGGTCACCAGATCGTCCTGGCCGATTTTGCCCGCTTTCAGCGCCTGGCCGATGACGTAGCTGGTCATCATTTTGGTCAGACTGGCTGGATCGCGACGCGCGTCGGCGTTCATCTCGGCCAGCACCTTGCCGGAGTTGTAATCAATCAGGATGTACGCTTCCGCATCGATCTGCGGGACACCTGGGATCATGGTTTTGATGTTAACGTCATCGGCATGTGCAACGGAGGCTGCGCTCATTGCGATAACGGTGCCGAGTGCGATGCTTTTGATTAAGCGAAAAGAAGTTACTTGTTTCATGATCGGGACTACAACATCCGTGAAAGTAAAGTTAAAAAACGAGCCACACTATAGCAGATGCGATCCCGGCAGGCATTACCCATTCATCTGACTAATTGCGGTTAGAGAACTTTTAGCTGCAAGAAAATGTTTCAGCTAAATAACCGCTTATCAGCCGCGAATGCCCGCCGGGCTTAACGCTTAGGGTGCAGCAGTAACGAAAGACTGTTGTTGCGCTTCGCTGGCCAGGCGTTGCTGCAGCTGGGCCGCCTGCTGACGGCTGCTGAACGGGCCGAGCTGGACGCGATAAACGTTGCCGTTAGCCGCCACTTTGCCCGGCACGCCAAACTGCTGGCTCAGGCTTTGCTGCCAGCTCTGGGCGCGCTCGGCGCTGCTCAGCGCACCGACCTGCACCACATAGCCGCCGGAGGAAGACGCGGCAGCCATGCCGGCAGCCGCGGCGCCGGCCGCGACCGGTGCGGCCACGGCTTCAGGTTCTGATCCTTCCAGCACGCCGGCCGGTACAGCGCTTGGCGCGCCGAGGAAACCGCTGCGGCCGCCGGTTGCGTTGCCGCCGGCGGCTGGCGCGTTGTTGTCGTCGGTGCGCAGGGTGCTGTTATCGATCGGGCGCACCGCCGCGCCGCTGGCGACCGGCACGTCCTGTTGGATCGGGGTGCCCATGCCGCTGGAGCCGAGATCCGGGCGTGCCGGCAGGGCGTAGCTCTGTTTCGCCACGATGGTGCCGATGGTGCCCGGGCCGCTTAGCGTGCCGTCCGGCGCCACGTTGATGAAATCGACTTTGACCTTGGTGTTGTTGGACAGGTTGAGGCGATCGGCGGCGGCTTTCGACAGATCGATGATGCGGCCCTTGGTGTAAGGCCCGCGATCGTTGACGCGCACCACCAACTGACGGCCGTTGGCCAGGTTGGTGACACGTACATAGCTAGGGATCGGCAAGGTCGGGTGCGCCGCGGTCAGGCCGTTCGGATCGAACTGCTCGCCCAGGGCGGTGGTATTGCCGTTGGCTTCTTCGCCATACCAGGCCGCCAGGCCGGTCTGCGAGAAGTTCTGCGGATCTTTTACGATGCGGTAAGTATCGCCATTAACCTTATAATCCTGCATGTTATTAGGGTTATAGGGTTCATATTGAGGCTCGACGCCACCGATTTCCACCACCGGGCCGTTGTACGGCTGCTGTGGCGCCTGCTGTTCCGTGGTCGGGGCGGTACAGGCGGAGAGCAACACCGCCGCGACGCCGATCCAAAGCCATTCCTTACGCATTACTCACCTCTTATAAACTTTTAGACAGCATTTTCCGATGCGTGTGGATCGACATGATGATGCCGAAACCGGCCATCAACACTATCAGCGCCGAACCCCCGTAACTGACCAGAGGCAAAGGTACGCCAACTACCGGCAAAATGCCACTGACCATACCGATGTTAACAAAGACATAAACGAACAAAATCAGCATCAAGCCGCCGACCATCACGCGGCCGAAGGTGGTTTGCGCCTTGGCGGCGATCATCAGCCCGCGAATGATCACCAGCAGGTAAAGCGCCAGCAGCACCAACACCCCGATCAGCCCCAGCTCTTCGGCCAACACGGCGAAGATAAAGTCGGTATGGCGTTCCGGCAGGAACTCCAGCTGCGACTGGGTGCCGTGCAGCCAGCCCTTGCCGGACAGGCCGCCGGAGCCGATGGCAATCTTCGACTGAATGATGTGGTAGCCGGCGCCGAGCGGGTCGCTTTCCGGATCGAGCAGCATCATCACGCGGTCGCGTTGATAACCGTGCATCAGGAAGAACCACAGCACCGGGATAAAGGCCGCCAGCGCGACGGCGGCGACGGCGATCAGTTTCCAGCTCATGCCCGAAAGGAACAGCACGAACAGGCCGGAGGCGGCGATGAGGATCGAGGTGCCCAGATCCGGCTGCGCGGCCACCAGCAGCGTCGGCAGGAAGATCAGCACCAGGGCGATGGCGGTGTTTTTCAGCGAAGGCGGGCAGACGTCGCGGTTCATAAAGCGCGCTACCATCAGCGGCACGGCGATCTTGGCGATTTCCGACGGCTGGAAGCGCACCACGCCGAGATCCAGCCAGCGCTGCGCGCCTTTACTGATCTGCCCGAAGGCGTCCACCAGGATCAGCAAAATCACGCAGAAGATATACAGATAGGGCGCCCAGCTTTCGTATACGCGCGGCGGGATTTGCGCCATGACGGCCATCACGATCAGCCCCATGACGATCTGCCCGATCTTGCGCTCCATCATGCCGATGTCCTGGCCGCTGGCGCTCCACATCACGAAGGCGCTGTAGACCAGCAGGGCCAGGATCAGCAGCAGGAACGTCGGGTCGATGTGGATTTTGGTCCAGATCGAGCCTTTTTGTTGGCTTTCAGTCATGTTCTACCTTAGTCACCTTCTACGCCAGGCGGCAGTGGGGCCTCGCTTGGCAATTGCGTATTGTTGTCGCCCAGCAGAATATGGTCGAGGATCTGGCGGGTGATGGTGCCCACCGCCGGACCGGCGCCGCCGTTTTCCAGAATGATGGCGACCGACACCGTCGGATTGTTGAACGGCGCGAAGGCGGTCATCAGCTTGTGATCGCGCAGGTGCTCCGCCAGTTTATGGGCGTTGTAAGTTTCGTAGCCGAATACCTGTGCGGTACCCGATTTCGCCGCGGCTTTGTAAGGGGCGTCCGCAAAGTATTTGCGCGCCGTCCCGTTCGGACGGTTGGCCACCCCGTACATGCCGTCTTTGGCGATTTCCCAGAAGCCGGAGTGAATATCGCCGATCTGCGTGTCTTCTTCCTGTTTGAACGGCACCAGCGCGCCGTTGACGCGGGTGCTCTGCAGCAGGTGCGGCGTTTTGACGGTGCCGTCGTTGATCAGGGTGTTCAGCGCCTTGGCCATCTGGATCGGCGTGGCGGTCCAGTAACCCTGGCCGATGCCCACCGGAATGGTGTCGCCCTGATACCACGGCTTTTTATAGCGCTTCAGCTTCCATTCGCGCGTCGGCATCAGGCCGGAGCGCTCTTCGGACAGATCGATGCCGGTGTACTGGCCGTAACCGAATTTGGTCAGCCAGGTCGACAGCCGGTCGATCCCCATGTCATAGGCGACCTGATAGAAATAGGTATCTGCGGACTCTTCCAGCGCCTTGGTGACGTTCAGCCGGCCGTGGCCCCATTTTTTCCAGTCGCGGAAGCGTTTTTCCGAGCCGGGCAGCTGCCACCAGCCGGGATCGAACACCACGGTGTTCTTGGTGATCACCCCGGCGCTGAGCGCCGACACCGCGATGTAAGGCTTCACCGTCGACGCGGGCGGGTAAACCCCCTGCGTGGCGCGGTTGATCAGTGGGCGATTCGGATCGTTCAGCAGCCCCTGATAGTCCTTGCTGGAAATGCCGTCCACGAACAGGTTCGGATCGTAACTCGGGTTGGACACCATCGCCAGAATGGCGCCGGTGCGCGGATCGCTCACCACCACCGCGGCGCGGCTGCCTACCAGCAGCTGCTCGATATAGCGCTGCAGGTTGAGATCGAGCGTCAGGTAGACGTCCTGACCGGCGGAAGGCGGCTGCTCGTGCAATTGGCGGATCACCCGGCCGCGGTTGTTGACCTCGACCTCTTCGTAGCCGGTTTTGCCGTGCAGCGTGTCTTCGTAATAGCGTTCGATGCCCAGCTTGCCAATGTCGTGGGTCGCGGCGTAGTTGGCCAGCTTGCCGTCTTTGTCCAGGCGTTCGACGTCGCGGTCGTTGATTTTCGACACGTAGCCGGTGACGTGGGTGAGGGCGGAGCCGTAAGGGTAGTAGCGGCGCTGGTAGCCTTTCACTTCCACACCGGGGAAGCGGAACTGATTGACCGCAAAGCGGGCGACCTGCACTTCGGTCAGCGCGGTTTTCACCGGAATGGAGACGAAACGGCGCGAACGCTTGCGCTCTTTTTCGAAATTGGTGATGTCGTCGTCGGTCAGGTCTACCACCGTGCGCAACGCCTGCAGCGTGGCTTTGAGATCGTCAACCTTCTCCGGCATCAGCTCCAGCTGATAAATGGTGCGGTTGAGCGCCAGCGGGGTGCCGTTGCGATCGTAGATAATGCCGCGGCTGGGCGCGATAGGCACCAGCTTGATGCGGTTTTCGTTGGAGCGGGTGCGGTAATCCTCGACGCGGACCACTTGCAGATTATACAGGTTGGCGATCAGGATGCCGGACAGCACCAGGATGACCAAGAACGCCACCAGGGCGCGGCGTACAAACAGGGCGGATTCAGCCGTATAGTCGCGAAAAGGGTTACGTTCTATTTTCATCCCGCTGCTTTATTTCACTCTGTCACGGTCACCACCGGCTATTCCCGGTGGTAAGGATGATTTGTAGTAATACTCCAGGCGCGGTAGAGGCTTTCGGCCACCAGGACGCGCACCAAAGGATGCGGCAATGTCAACGGAGAAAGTGACCAGCTCTGCTCGGCAGCGGCTTTGCAGGCGGGCGCCAACCCTTCCGGGCCGCCGATCAGCAAGCTGACGTTACGGCCATCCTGCTTCCAGCGCTCAAGCTGCTGCGCCAGCTGCGGCGTTTCCCACGGCGTGCCTGGGATATCCAGCGTAACGATGCGGTTGCCTTTGCCCACCGCCGCCAGCATCTGTTCGCCTTCTTTGTCCAGAATGCGCTTGATGTCGGCGTTTTTGCCGCGTTTGCCCGCCGGGATCTCGGTCAGCTCAAACGGCATATCTTTGGGAAAGCGGTGCAGGTAATCCATAAAGCCGGTTTGCACCCAGTCTGGCATTTTGGTGCCGACCGCCACCAATTGCAGTTTCACCGCTTAGCTCCAGAGTTTTTCCAGCTCGTACAGGCGACGGCTCTCTTCCTGCATCACGTGCACGATCACTTCGCCCAGATCGACCACGATCCAGTCGGAGGCTTCCTGGCCTTTCATGCCGTACAGCTCCATGCCTGCGGCACGGGATTCCTGCACCACGTGGCTGGCGATCGACATCACGTGGCGAGTCGAGGTGCCGGTGCAGATGATCATGCAATCGGTGATGCTGGATTTGCCCTGGACGTCCAGAGCGATAATGTCTTGGCCTTTCAGGTCATCGATTTTATCGATGACGAAATCTTGGAGCGCTTTACCTTGCAAAGGTTCCCCCTCGGGTGTGTTCTGTTCAGTCGGCTGCGGCGGGCAAAATGCGCGCGCCGCGGCGTAACCGGATAATGGTTTCGGCAGGCTGCCGCTGAAAGCCAGCTAACTGGTGACTGCCCGGCCAGCTAAGGTTTCCGGGGTTTTCAGCGGATACCTGAAAAATAGCGGCGCAGTATATCACGCACCTTTCGCTAGCGATATAAACCCTGCAACTCGATGTAGCGCTGCACCGGGCGTGGCAGCAGGTCGTCGCAGTTGAGGCCCTGATGGCGGCGCTGGCGAATCTCGGTGGCGGAAATTTCCAGCTCCGGCGTATCGGCCAAATAGATATGGCCGTGTGGGCGACGGCTGAGCAGCGCCGGGTCGGCGGTGCGATGGCGTTCCAGCCACTGCTGCAGCTCCGGCGTGTCCATGCGATCGTTATAGCCCGGGCGCGCCAGCACCAGCAGATGGCAGACGTCCAACAGCGCCTGCCAGCGGTGCCACTTATGCAGCGTCAGCAGCGAGTCCTGGCCAATAATAAACGCCAGCGGCTGGGCGGCGCCACGCTCTTTACGAATCGTTTCCAACGTCTCGATGGTGTAGGAGGGAGTTGTGCGGTGCAGTTCGCGATCGTCGACCGCAAACAGCGGGTTGCCGGCGATCGCCAGCTCCACCATCTTCAGGCGCTGCTGCGCATTGGCCTCCGGCTGCGGGCGGTGCGGCGGCACGTGGTTAGGCAGCAGCGTGACGCGATTCAGGCCCACTTCGGCGGCCAACGCTTCCACCGGCCGCAGGTGGCCGTAGTGGATCGGGTCAAAGGTGCCGCCGAACAGCGCGTGCAAAACGGTGGGGTGTTCCGGATTAGTGGGCATCGCTAAAACTCGTGGCCAGGGGTTTGCCGCACAGCAGCATCGACAGGGTTTCCAGTTCCGGCCAGACCGACTGGCCATAGTCCTGCTTGAGGGTCAGCTCGATTTGCGTCAGCAGCTGTACCGCCTGCTGTAGCTGGGGGCCGGACAGGCGTTGCAACGCCTGGGTCACCAGCGGGCGGCGATTCTGCCAGACCTTGTGCTGATCGAACAGCGTGCGCAGCGGCGCGGAAGCCATGCGGCGCTGCAGCGTCAGCAGCAGCAGCAGTTCGCGCTGCAGAGTGCGCAGCAGGATCACCGGCTCCACGTCCTCTTGCTGCAGCTGCTGCAAGATATGCCAGGCGCGCTTGCTTTTGCCGGCCAGCAGGGCATCCAGCCAGTGGAACGGCGTGAAGTGGGCGGCGTCGTTCACCGCCTGTTCGACGCGCGGCAGCGTGAGCTTGCCGTCCGGGTGCAGCAGCGACAGCCGCTCCAGCGCCTGCGACAGCGCCAGCAGGTTGCCTTCGTAGCAGTAGCACAGCAGCTGATTGGCGGCGTCGTCCAGCTCCAGCTTCATCGCCTTGGCGCGCGTGGCGACCCAGCGCGGCAGCTGCGCCTGTTCCGGCGTCTGGCAACTGACGAGGGCACCGTGCGGGCTGAGCGCCTTGAACCAGGCGCTGTTTTCCTGCGCTTTGGTGAGGCGCGGGCCGCGCAGGATCAGCAGAATATCCTCGTGCAGCAGCGTGGCGAGCTTGGTCAGCTGTTCGCCGATCGGCGCCGTCGGGCCGTTTTCCGGGAAGATCAGCAGCAGCGTCTGGCGGCTGGCGAACAGGCTCATCGCCTGGCAGATGCCGAAGATGGCGTCCCAGTCGGTATGGGCGTCAAGGGAAATGCTGTAGTGCTCACTGAACTGCTGCTGTTGCGCGGCCTGCCGGAGCAAATCCTGGCTTTCCTGCAGCAACAGCGGTTCATTGCCGCTCAATAAATAACAAGCGCGCAGCCCCTCTCGGAGCTGCGCGGCAAGTTGTTCCGGATAAATGCGGATCATTGTGCGGTTTGGCTTGCCGCTCGTTCGCCGGCGGCAGCGGCTTTCTGCCGGTTCTCTTCTTCCGCCGCATGCACGGTCAGCAGTTTGCGCACCAGCTGTTGCGCCGCCTGCTCACGCATTTCCTGGCGAATGATATCCTGTTCGGAGTCCTTGGCCAGCGCGGTCAGCGGGTTATCGAAGAAGGAACGGAACACTTTCACCGACAGCGGATACAGGTCATGGCCCGGGATCAGCACTTGCGCCTGCACGGTCAGCACCAGCTGGTACTCGGCGGTTTTACCGTCCTGGAAGATAGAAGCGGTATCCTGGCTTTCCGTTGCGCCGACGATGCGCAGGGAAGGCACGTCTTTACGTTTCGGATCGCTGACGATAGTCACTTCGTTAAGACGCAGCTGCTCACGCACCGCGCGCGTCAACGGGCCGTAAGGATCCGAACTGTCCAGGATCAGCGTTTTCATTTCATTCGGCACCTGCGTGGTGCCACGCAGGTGAAAACCGCAGCCGGCGGTGACCAGCACCGCCAACCCCAGCAACAGCGTCAGAATACGTTGTCGCACAACTCCTCCTTGTGTTAACCCACAACCAGGTTAAGCAGTTTGCCCGGAACGTAGATCACTTTGCGAATCGTGACGCCGTCCAGATATTTAGCCACCAGATGCTCTTCGGCAGCGCGCGCGCGCACCTGCTCTTCGGTCGCATCGGCAGATACGGTGATTTTAGCGCGAACCTTGCCGTTCACCTGCACCACCACCAGCTTGGAGTCTTCGACCATCGCCTGTTCGTCGGCAACCGGCCATGGCGCGGTGTCCACGTCGCCTTCGCCGCCCAGCGCCTGCCACAGGGTGAAGCACACGTGCGGGGTGAACGGGTACAGCATGCGAACCACGGCCAGCAGCGCTTCCTGCAGCAGCGCGCGATCCTGCTCGCTCTCCTGCGGCGCGCGGGCCAGTTTGTTCATCAGCTCCATCACGGCGGCGATCGCGGTGTTGAAGGTCTGACGGCGGCCGATATCGTCGGTTACCTTGGCGATGGTTTTGTGCAGATCGCGGCGCAGCGCTTTCTGATCTTCGTTCAGCGCCGCTACGTCGAGCGGCTGTACCGCGCCTTTTTCCACGTGATCGTAGGCCAGTTTCCACACGCGTTTCAGGAAGCGGTTAGCCCCTTCCACGCCGGATTCCTGCCACTCCAGCGTCATTTCTGCCGGTGAAGCGAACATCATGAACAGACGCACGGTGTCCGCGCCGTATTTTTCCACCATTTCCTGTGGGTCGATGCCGTTGTTCTTCGACTTCGACATTTTGCTCATGCCAGCATAGACCAGTTCACGGCCTTGCGGATCGGTGGCCTTGATGATGCGGCCCTTGTCGTCACGTTCGACGGTGGCGTCAACCGGAGATACCCAGACGCGCTCGCCGCTGTTGCCGGTGTAGTAGAAGGCGTCGGCCAGCACCATGCCCTGACACAGCAGACGCTTGGCCGGCTCGTCGGAATCCACCAGGCCTGCATCGCGCATCAGCTTGTGGAAGAAGCGGAAGTACATCAGGTGCATGATGGCGTGTTCGATACCGCCGATATATTGATCGACCGGCAGCCAGTAGTTGGCGGCGGCCGGATCCAGCATACCCTGATCATACTGCGGGCAGGTGTAGCGCGCGTAGTACCAGGAAGACTCCATAAAGGTGTCGAAGGTGTCGGTTTCACGCAGCGCAGGTTGGCCGTCGACGGTGGTCTTCGCCCACTCAGGATCGGCCTTGATCGGGCTGGTGATGCCGTCCATAACCACGTCTTCCGGCAGGATCACCGGCAGCTGATCTTCCGGCGTCGGCATCACGGTGCCGTCTTCCAGCGTCACCATCGGGATTGGCGCGCCCCAGTAACGCTGACGGGAGACGCCCCAATCGCGCAGGCGGTAGTTGACCTTGCGCTGGCCTACGCCCTTGGCGACCAGTTTGTCGGCGATGGCGTTGAAGCCCGCTTCGTTGTCCAGGCCGTCGAATTCGCCGGAGTTGAACAGCGCGCCTTTGTCGGTCATCGCTTCGGCGCTCACGTCAGGTCGGCTGCCGTCGAGGTTCAGGATCACCGGTTTGATCGGCAAATCGTATTTGGTGGCGAATTCCCAGTCGCGCTGGTCGTGCGCCGGTACCGCCATCACGGCGCCGGTGCCGTATTCCATCAGCACGAAGTTGGCGACCCACACCGGCAGCTTCTCGCCGCTCAACGGGTGGACAACGAACAGGCCGGTCGGCATGCCTTTCTTCTCCATCGTCGCCATTTCGGCTTCGGCAACTTTGGTGTTGCGGCATTCGTCGATGAAGTCGGTCAGCGCCGGGTTATTGCGCGCGCCCTGTTGCGCCAGCGGGTGGCCCGCGGCGACCGCCACGTAGGTAGCGCCCATGAAGGTGTCGGGACGGGTAGTGTAAACCGTCAGCTTCTCTTCGCTGTCCGCCACGTCGAAGGTGATTTCCACGCCTTCGGAGCGGCCAATCCAGTTGCGCTGCATGGTTTTCACCTGCTCTGGCCAGCTTTCAAGCGTGTCCAGATCGTTCAGCAGCTGATCGGCGTAGGCGGTGATTTTGATGAACCACTGCGGGATCTCTTTACGCTCGACCTTGGTGTCGCAGCGCCAGCAGCAGCCGTCGATAACCTGTTCGTTGGCCAGCACGGTCAGATCGTGCGGGCACCAGTTCACCGCCGAGGTCTTCTTGTAGACCAGGCCTTTTTCATACAGCTTGGTGAAGAACCACTGTTCCCAGCGGTAGTATTCCGGCTGGCAGGTGGCGATTTCGCGATCCCAGTCGTAGCCGAAGCCCAGCAGTTTCAGCTGGTTCTTCATGTATTCGATGTTGTCGTAGGTCCACGGGGCTGGTGCGGTGTTGTTTTTCACCGCCGCGCCTTCCGCCGGCAGGCCGAACGCATCCCAGCCGATCGGCTGCAGTACGTTTTTGCCCAGCATGCGCTGATAGCGCGAGATCACGTCGCCGATAGTGTAGTTACGAACGTGGCCCATGTGCAGTCGGCCGGACGGGTAAGGCAGCATGGATAGGCAGTAGTACTTTTCCTTGCTGTCGTCTTCGGTAACTTTGAAAGTCTGCTTCTCTTGCCAGTGAAGCTGTACGTTCGATTCTATGTCTTCTGGACGGTATTGCTCTTGCATGGCGGCCGGTGGTCCTGTAGGTGTAAACCGTTGCCCCGGTCAGAGGCAACGCAATGAACATTTAGTATTCGTAGATCCGCATAGCATAGCTGATAAGACCTCCCGGCAACAACTCCAAGCGCCTGACTCGGCGCATTTAAAAAAAACGCCGCCATGACGCGGCTCACAACCTGCGGATCCCGCGTCTTGCCAAGTGACATCAGTCATTTACGGCTAAAATAAGAACAAGTAGCTTAGGGGTATCCCTACAGCCAAGTCCGGCGCAGCGTTTATCGAGGAGAGTCTATGAACAAGGTTGCTCAGTATTACCGCGAATTGGTGGCATCGCTGACCGAACGCCTGAAAAACGGTGAACGCGATATCGACGAACTGGTGGCCAGCGCGGAGCGGCGGTTGAACGAGGCCGAAGATCTGACCCGCGACGAAGTGCGGCAGGTGACGCAGGCGGTGCGACGCGATCTGGAAGAGTTCGCCCGCAGCTATCAGGAAAGCCGGGATGAGTTTACCGACAGCGTGTTTATGCGGGTGATCAAAGAGAGCCTGTGGCAGGAACTGGCGGATATCACCGACAAAACCCAGCTGGAGTGGCGCGAAGTGTTCAAGGATGTCAGCCACCACGGCGTTTACCACAGCGGTGAAGTGGTGGGGCTGGGCAATCTGGTGTGCGAGCAGTGCCATTACCACCTGGCGTTCTACACGCCGGAGGTGTTGCCGCTCTGCCCGAAATGCGGTCACGACCAGTTCCAGCGCCGGCCGTTTGAACCTTGATGACGTTCCCCGCTGCGGCGGGGAACGCTAAGGCCGGCATTTAACGGAACAGTTTCTTCAGCAGGTTGCTCAGGAAACCGCCGCTGACGGCTGCCGGGGCGGCTTGCGCCTGCGACGGTGCGCTGGCCGCTATGGCAACGCCAGCCGGGATTTTCTGCGCGACCGCGATGCGGCTGTCCTGGGCGGCTTTCTCTGCCGCTTCCGGGCCGTAGGCGAAGCCTTCCGCCAGCACGAACTCAACGTCGGTGATGCCGATAAAGCCCAGGAACAGCTTCACGTACGGCGTGATCAGATCCGTCGGCGTGTCGGCGTGGATGCCGCCGCGGCTGGAGATGACGATCGCTTTCTTGCCCGTCACCAGCCCTTCGGCGCCGGCGGAGGTATAGCGGAACGTCTGGCCGGCGCGGGCGATCAGATCGAAGTAGATCTTCAGCTGTGTCGGGATGTTGAAGTTGTACATTGGGGCGCTGATGATCAGCGTGTCGTGCGACTTCAGTTCGGCAATCAGCTCATCGGACAGCGCCAGGGTGCTTTGCTGGTGCGGCGTCAGCGGCTTGTCGCCGGCGGTAAAACCGGCCATCACTTCGCCATCCAGCTCCGGCAGGGTCGGGTTGGCCAAATCGCGCACGGTGAATGTGTCTTCAGGGTGAGTTTCACGCCATTGTTCAACAAAAAAATCGACTAATTTTCCAGACTGGGAATATTCACCCAGAATGCTTGATTTCAGGACCAGTACGCGGCTCATTGGCTTATCTCCAGGCGAAGTCTAATCGGTAACGATGTCAGTCGGTGTAAACGCATGGTAGAGGCAAGCCAGGAACAGTGATAGCGCAAAAATTCGCTGAGTTAAATCAAAAAACTTGAATGAGGGGCGCGAGCGCGCCCCGATGGGATCAATAACGCGCTACGCGCTCGGCCAGCAGCTCGATAAAGCCTTCGCGGTTGATGCCGGTCAGCACTTCCACGTTGGCCGCGTTGCCGGTTTGCTGGAAATAGTCCACCACCGTCATGCCGACGGTGTATTCCCCTTTGGTTTCCACCCCCACCCAGCGCTCTACGCCGGTAAACAGCTGCGGCGCCAGCAGCCAGGCGATGGTGCAGGGATCGTGCATCGCCGCGCCGGGCAGGCCGCGCGGATGGCTGAGGTACAGCGGCAGGTAAAAATCGAGCATCTCCGCGACCCCTTGCGCGACCGGATTGTCTATCTGGCGAATGCGCTCGATATCCTGCGGCAACACCAGCGCCTGATGGGTGACGTTCAGCCCGGCCATGGTCAGCGGCACGCCGGATTTCAGCACCATTTCGGCGGCTTCGGGGTCGACGAAGATGTTGAACTCCGCGACCGGCGTGGTATTGCCGGCGTTCATGCCGCCGCCCATAAATACGATGCGCTCGATGCGGCTTTTCAGCTCGGCATGTTGGGCCAACAGCAGAGCGATGTTGGTCATTGGGCCAGTCACCACTAGGGTTATCGGCTGCGGGCTGGCGCGCAGCAGGTCGGCGATCAGCTCGACGGCGCCGCGGGGATCGGGCTTGATTGTCGGCGTCGGCAGGTGGGTGTTGCCCATGCCGGTTTTGCCGTGGACATAGTCGGCGATCACCAGTTCGCGCATTAGCGGGCCGCCGGCACCGGCGGCGACCGGTATGTCCTCGCGCTGCATCAGGGTCAACAGACCCAGCGCGTTATGCAGGGTTTTCTCCGGCGTCTGGTTGCCGGCGGAGGTGGTGATGGCTTTGACGTCCAGCTCCGGCGAACGCAGCGCCATAGCCAGCGCGATGGCGTCGTCGAGGCCGGGATCGCAATCGATGATAATAGGGCGGGGCATGTTCTTTCTCCTCTGTTTGTTATCCAGCGAGCATCGGATCAAAACCGGGGAGAAACAAGCGCTTTTAGTGCCGGGCGTTTGCGCGACGGGATAAGGCGTTCAGACACCGCAGAGTTCATGAGCGCTGCGTTTCCATTCTTCCACCTCGGTTGGGTGCAAGAAGGAGTAATAGACGGTAGTGCCGTCGGGCAAGATATTTTGCAGTGCCTGCATGCAGTTGGCCTCGCAGGGGCGCAGCTCGATATACACGTTGGTGATCGGCACCTGCTCCTTATCGGCGTCAAAGCGTTCGATGCGCCTTATCGCCGCAACCAGCGCGGCCATTTCGGCATGTAGCTTGACCCAGTTATGGGTGTAGATATCCGGCGGCATCTCCATTTTCATCTGGCTATTGCCAAAGGCATAGCGAGTGCTGCCGCGCAGCTGGTATTCGATGGTGGCGCAACAGGACTCAGGCCCGAAACCCGGTTTTTCAATCAGTTTCTTCTTGTCTTCCAACGTGCGTCGAACAATCGGATAACCGGATTTGATGCTGTACTCCGCTTGTACCAGTTGAATCATGCCAGCCTCTCTGGTGGGTGAGTTAATCATCAAAGGTAGGACAGCCTGCAGGATCGCGCGTTATTTACGGTCATCGCGACGGGGAGTTTAAGATAAATCCTAACTTTGTTGAGACGGCAATGAGAGGCATTCAGGCGCATGGGTGCCGAAAAACAAGCGCCCCTTGGGGCGCTTGGGTTTAGGGCACTGCGCGATCAGTGCAGGATCTTGGCCAGGAAGTCCTTGGCGCGCTCGGACTCGGGGTTGTTGAAGAAATCGTCTTTGTTGCGGTCTTCGACGATTTTGCCTTCGTCCATAAATATCACCCGATTCGCCACCTTACGGGCAAAGCCCATTTCGTGGGTCACCACCATCATGGTCATGCCTTCGTTCGCCAGTTCGACCATGACGTCCAGCACTTCGTTGATCATTTCCGGATCGAGCGCCGAGGTCGGTTCATCGAACAGCATGGCGATAGGATCCATGCACAGCGCGCGGGCGATGGCGACGCGCTGCTGCTGGCCGCCGGACAGCTGACCGGGGAACTTGTTGGCATGGGCGGAGAGGCCGACGCGCTCCAGCAGCTTCAGGCCCTTCTCGCGCGAGGCGGTCTTGTCGCGCTTGAGCACTTTCACCTGCGCCAGCGTCAGGTTGTCGATGATAGACAGGTGCGGGAACAGCTCGAAGTGTTGGAACACCATGCCGACCTTGGCACGCAGCTGCGCCAGGTTGGTTTTCTTGTCGTTGACCGGCGTGCCGTTCACCAGGATGTCGCCCTGCTGGATCGGCTCGAGGCCGTTGACGGTTTTGATCAGGGTGGACTTGCCGGAACCTGAAGGACCGCAGACGACGACCACTTCGCCTTTTTTCACTTCGGTGGTGCAATCGGTCAACACCTGAAAGTGACCGTACCACTTAGAAACATTTTTCAGGGATATCATCAAACAGTCCTTTTCTTCAAATAGCTTACCAGCGCCGAGGCGGCGAGGCTGATAACAAAATAGACAAAGCCGGCGAACAGGATCATTTCAACCTGGGTGCCGTCGCGTTCGCCGATGGTCGACGCGGTGCGGAAGAAGTCGGCCAGGCTCAGTACGTAAACCAGCGAGGTATCCTGGAACAGTACGATGCCCTGGGTCAGCAGCAGCGGCACCATGGCGCGAAACGCCTGCGGCAGGATCACCAGCCGCATGGATTGCCAATGGGTCATGCCCAGCGCCAGCGCGGCGGAGGATTGGCCGCGCGAGATGCTGATAATGCCGGCGCGGATGATTTCCGAGTAATAGGCCGCTTCAAACAGGGAAAAGGCTACCATAGCCGAGATCAGGCGAATATCGGTTTTCGGCGATAACCCTAGAACCTGTTGTAATAAGCTTGGAACCACCAGATAGAACCACAGCAGCACCATCACCAGCGGCACCGAGCGGAACAGGTTGACGTACAGGGTGGCGAACCAGCTGATCGGTTTGAACGGCGACAAACGCATCACCGCCAGCACGGTACCCCACAGAATGCCGACCACGATGGCGGTCACGGTGATCTTCAGCGTGATCACCATGCCCTGCAGCAAATAAGGGAAGCTTGGGACGATCGACGCCCAGTCAAATTCGTACATTATTTACTCCCCAGGTTGCCAGGCAACTGCACTTTCTTTTCGACCAGACGCATAAACAGCATGATAACGGCGTTGATGCCGATATAAGCCAGCGTGATGGCGGTAAAGGATTCATAGGCGTGTGCGGAGTAATCCAACAGCTTGCCGGCCTGCGCGGCCATGTCCACCAGCCCGATGGTGGAGGCGATGGCGGAGTTTTTGACCAGGTTGAGCATTTCCGAGGTCATCGGCGGCACGATCACCCGGTAGGCGTTCGGCAGCAGCACGTAGCGGTAGGTTTGCGGCAGCGTCAGGCCCATCGCCAGCCCGGCGGCTTTCTGGCCGCGCGGCAGGGACTGAATGGCGGCGCGCACCTGCTCGCATACGCGGGCGGCGGTAAACAGCCCCAGGCAGAGCATGGAGGAGACGAAGAACTGCACGTTGGGATCCAGCTCGCTTTTAAACCAGGTGCCGATATTGGCCGGCAACAGCTCGGGGATCACCAGATACCAGGTAAAGAATTGCACGATCAGCGGCACGTTGCGGAACAGTTCGACGTAACAGGTGCCGAGGGCGGAAAGAAAGCGGTTGGGCACGGTACGCAAGATACCGAACAGCGAACCGACGAAGAAAGCGATAATCCATGCACAGACGGAGAGGGCCACCGTGACCTGAAAGCCGGACCAAATCCAGCCGAGGTAAGTGGTGTTCCCAAACGGGGCCTGCTGCAGGAAGATACCCCAGTTCCAATCTATTGACATAACAAACTCCGGTAAACGGGCGCAGGGCGCCGAAGATTGATGACTTGATGAGCGCCGATCGCCGTGCGGCCAGTCTGGCTGGCTTGTTGTGTGCGGAGATCGGTGATGCGCGTTGGGGAAAATGAGGGAGGGGAACGGCCCCCCTCATACCTGTCTGTCCCAGTCATCAACTGGGCCGGTTTGGCCTGCGGCCGCCCCGGCTCTTGTTCTATTTAGTTCAACGCTTTGTCGTTAGGCTCTTTGAACAGCTGCTTCATGTCGTCCGAGAGTTCGAAGTTCATGTTGAGGTTTTTCGGTGGAATAGGCTGCTTGAACCATTTGTCAAACCACTTGGCCGCTTCACCGGAGGTTTGCGCCTGGGCGATGGTGTCATCGACCAGCTTTTTGAACTCAGGATCGTCTTTGCGCAGCATGCAGCCGTAGGCTTCTTTCGACTGCGGCGTGCCGATGATTTCCCACTGATCCGGCTTCTTGGCCTTGGCGCGCTCGCCCGCCAGCAGGGCATCGTCCATCATGAAGGCCACCGCGCGGCCGCTTTCCAGGGTGCGGAAGGAGTCACCGTGGTCTTTGGCGCTGATGATGCGCATGTTCATTTTGTCGCTGTCGTTCAGCTTGTTCAGCAGCACTTCGGAGGTGGTGCCGGAGGTGACCACCACCGGTTTACCGGCCAGGTCTTTAAAGTCTTTGATGTCGGAGCCTTTTTTCACCAGCAGACGGGTGCCGACCACGAAAATGGTGTCGGAGAAGGCGGCCTGTTTTTGGCGCTCGAGGTTATTGGTGGTGGAGCCGCACTCGAAGTCATAGGTGCCGTTTTGCAGCAGCGGGATGCGGTTCTGCGAGGTAATCGGCAGCATTTTCACCTGCAGATTCGGTGCATTAAGTTTTTTCTTAACAGCTTCAACGATTTGGTTGGAGTAGTCCTGAGAGTAGCCCACAACTTTTTGTTGGTTGTCGTAGTAGGAAAAGGGCACTGACGATTCGCGGTGGCCGACAACGATCACGCCGTTGTCTTTGATTTTCTTCAGCGTACCGGACAGGTCTTCCGCATGCGCCACGCTACCTGCCATACCGAGCAGCAGTAACGATAACGCCAATTTACGCATTTGCATGGTCCAACTCCTTTGCTGTTGTGGTGGCTCTGACTAAAGAGCGTCAGGTTAAATCGACTATTTATTGCTCAAGTTATAAAGATAGTCTTAGAACGGATAGCCGTTAAAAAATAACCGATTGTGAATACCTTGAAACTAAAATGTTTCATTTTTTGAGACGCCGCGCGCACCAAATCAATGCAACGAAACCCTGACGCCCCCGCGTGGTGCGCTCAATGCACCCAAAATGTGCACAGGTGCGACAAAACGTCAGCAAAAGTAAATCGGCGCGCGATGTCACCATAGTTAAAGCAAGGAGTGTGCCAGCCGCGTTGATTTAACGGCGTTTTCTGACCAAGGAGGAGACAGTGACGAGAACGCGGGGCGCGGCGGGCGCGCCCCGGCGAGAAGGACTATTTGCGGCGCAGGCCCAACATCAGCGCCCAGCCGCCCAGCAGCAGGGTTATCACCCACAGCGGCGTGGCGCCGAAGCGTGCGTAAGGCGTGACGCCGGTGGTCGGCGTGACCTTCACTTCGAGCACCTGACGGGTAAACTGCGGGATCTCGGCGATCACCTCGCCGTTCGCATCCACCGCGGCGGTAACGCCGTTGTTGGTGCTGCGCAGCAGCGGCCGGCCGAGCTCCAGCGCCCGCATGCGCGCCATCTGGAAGTGCTGCCACGGGCCGATAGAGTGGCCGAACCAGGCATCGTTGGAGATGGTCAGCAGGAAATTGGTGTCCGGGCGGAAGTTATCGCGTACCTGCTGGCCCAGGACGATTTCGTAGCAGATGGCCGCCGTCAGGTTGTACCCGCGTACGCTGAGCTGCGGCTGCACGTAGTCGCCGCGGCTGAAGGAGGACATCGGCAGATCGAAGAACGGCGCCAGCGGCCGCAGCAGGGTTTCCAGCGGCACGAACTCGCCGAACGGCACCAGGTGGTG
Organism: Serratia sp. CC22-02; assembly: GCF_900182895.1. Lineage (NCBI taxonomy): Bacteria > Pseudomonadati > Pseudomonadota > Gammaproteobacteria > Enterobacterales > Yersiniaceae > Serratia > Serratia sp. CC22-02. The sequence goes on from NZ_FXUD01000002.1 coordinate 334,884, forward strand.
CTTGTTGTAGCGATCCTTGGCCGGGTAGCTGTACGGCGTCGGTTCGCCGAGCACGATGGCGCTGTTGTAGATCTGCTGGCCCTGTGGCGTGGCGCGCACGTCGACGATGCCGGTGATCAGGCTGCTGTTCTTCGCCCGCATCAGGTCGTCCATCATGGTCAGGAAGCCGTTCTGGTTGGCTTCATAATCCGGGATGGCAGACTCCGGCCAGATGACGATCGGCGCCTTGCCCACGTACGGACGGGTTTCGTCCAGATAGGTTTGCAGCGTGCTGACCAGCGCTTTCGGATCCCATTTCATCGACTGGGCGATGTTGCCTTGCACCATGGCGACGTTCACCGCTTTCTCCGGCTGCGGAGTAAACCACTGCAGCTGGCGCAGCGGCCACGGCAACAGCAGCAGCGCGGCGGCGATGATCGCAGCCGACAGGCGGCGCTGATTGACGGCGTACACCAGCAGGCCGGCGATGGCCATCAGCACAAAGGTGATGGCGTCGACGCCCAGCAGCGGCGCGATGCCCTTCAGCGGGCCGTTGATCTGGCTATAGCCGAACTGCAGCCACGGGAAGCCGGTCAGCACCCAGCCGCGCAGGAATTCGGTCACCTGCCACAGCGCCGGCGCGGCGATGGCCAGCCGCCACCAGCGGGTGGCCGGCCACAGGCGCGTCAGCAGCCCGGCGAACAGCCCGGTATACAGCGACAGGTAAGCGGCGAGCAGCACCACCAGGAAGACGTTGACGGCGAAAGGCATGCCGCCGAAATCGGCGATGCTGACATACACCCAGTTGATGCCGCTGCCGAACAGCCCGAAGCCCCAGACAAAGCCGAGCAGGGCAGACTGTTTGGTGGTGCGATTGAGGGTAACGGCCAGCAGGCCGAACAGGGAGACGATGGCCGCGGGCCAGAAGTCGTAGGGCGAGAACGCCAGCGTCCCGCCGGCACCTGACAACAGCGCCAGCAGGGCGCGAACCCGCTGGCGTTCAAGTAATGAGGCTTTAGCCATGTTGGATTTAATCTTCCAGTTTCGGTGGTGGAGAATCGTCCGGAATTTTTACATGAACCTGGATAATACGTCGACTGTCGGCCATGGCAACTTTAAATAGGTAACCTTCGATTTCAATGGTTTCCCCGCGCGCCGGCAGGTGACCGAAGGCCTGCATCACCAGACCGCCGATGGTATCGACCTCGTCGTCGCTGAAATGGGTGCCGAAGGCGTCGTTGAAGTCTTCGATCGGGGCCAGCGCGCGCACGGTGTACATGTGGCGGCTGAGCTGGCGGATATCCAGATCGTCTTCGTCGTCGTATTCGTCTTCGATCTCGCCGACGATCAGTTCCAGAATGTCTTCGATGGTGACCAGGCCGGATACGCCGCCAAATTCGTCAATGACAATCGCCATGTGATAGCGCTGGGAGCGGAACTCTTTCAGCATCCGGTCGACGCGCTTGCTTTCCGGCACCACCACCGCGGTGCGCAGCACCTTGTCGATGCTGAACGGCTCGGAGTCCGCGCGCATGAACGGCAGAAGATCCTTGGCCATCAGGATGCCTTCGATGTGATCTTTGTCTTCACTGATCACCGGGAAGCGCGAGTGGGCGGAGTCGATAATCACGTCCAGGCACTCTTCCAGCGTCTGGTTGCGCTTGAGCGTCACCATCTGGGAGCGGGGGATCATGATGTCGCGCACGCGCTGTTCGGCGATATCCATCACGCCTTCCAGCATGTCGCGGGTATCGGGATCGATCAGGTCGTTTTGTTCGGAATCACGGATCAGCTCGACCAGATCGCCACGGTTTTTGGGTTCGCCGTGGAACAGCTGGTTAAGGATAAGAGTAAAGAACCCCTTCTTGGGACTGGGGCTGTCATTGCTTTGTGAATGGTCGTCGCTCATGGCGTTTTCGTTACTGTCACTCATGTCAGAGTTAAGGGGCGTCAGCGACAGCCCCGCATGGGGGCTGTAGGGTAAACGGCTGACGTCAGACGGGGTCTTTTTCCGCCAGGTACGGATCAGGATAACCCAGTCCGTGCATGATTTCGGTTTCCAAAGACTCCATTTCTTCGGCTTCATCGTCTTCGATGTGGTCATACCCTAGCAGATGAAGACTGCCATGGACAACCATATGCGCCCAGTGGGCCTCCAGCGCCTTGCCTTGCTCAATCGCTTCCTGTTCAACCACCTGGCGGCAGATGATCAGATCGCCAAGCAGCGGCAGCTCGATGCCCGGCGGGGCCTCGAACGGGAAAGAGAGCACGTTGGTCGGCTTGTCTTTGCCGCGGTAGGTCAGGTTCAGCTCGTGGCTTTCCGCTTCGTCCACCAGACGCACGGTCACCTCGGCCTCTTCCTGAAATTGCGGCAGCACGCCTTCCAGCCAGCGCTGGAAGGTGGCCTCATCCGGCAGGCCGTCGCCGCTTTCACAGGCAATCTGCAGATCCAAAATCACCTGACTCATGGTGTCTCCTGCTCGGAGGCGGCGAGCGCCTCGCACTTACGTTGTTCGGCAATCGCGTCTTTGCGTTTCTGTTCGGCCGCTTCCCAGGCCTCATAGGCGATGACTACGCGGGCCACCACCGGATGGCGCACCACGTCTTCGCTGTGGAAGAAGTTGAAGCTCAGTTCTTCCACGTCCGACAGCACTTCCACCGCGTGGCGCAGGCCGGATTTCTGGTTGCGCGGCAGGTCGATCTGGGTGACGTCGCCGGTGATGACCGCCTTCGAGTTGAAGCCGATGCGCGTCAGGAACATCTTCATCTGTTCGATGGTGGTGTTCTGGCTCTCATCCAGAATGATAAAGGCGTCGTTCAGCGTACGGCCGCGCATATAGGCCAGCGGCGCGACTTCGATCACGTTGCGCTCGATGAGCTTCTCCACGCGCTCGAAGCCCAGCATCTCGAACAGGGCGTCGTACAGCGGGCGCAGGTAAGGATCGACCTTCTGGCTCAGATCGCCGGGCAGGAAGCCCAGTTTTTCGCCGGCTTCGACCGCAGGGCGCGTCAGCAAAATGCGGCGAATTTCCTGGCGCTCCAGCGCATCCACCGCGGCGGCGACCGCCAGGTAGGTTTTGCCGGTGCCCGCCGGGCCGATGCCGAAGGTGATGTCGTGATCGAGAATGTTGGCGATGTACTGCGCCTGGTTAGGCGTACGCGGTTTCACCATGCCGCGCTTGGTTTTAATGGTGACCGCCTTGCCGTAATCCGGCACGCTGTCGGCCACCTGTTCCAACACCCGGCTCTCTTTGATAGCCAGGTGGATTTGCTCTGGGTCGATATCCGGGATCACGCCGCGAATCGGCGCGGTATCCACGTACAGATGGCGCAGGATATCGGCGGCGGCAACCACGCACAGGTTTTTGCCGACCAGCTTGAAACGGTTGTCGCGGCGATTGATTTCAATGCCCAATCGGCGCTCGAGTTGCTTGATGTTGTCATCAAACGGGCCGCACAGGCTGAGCAAACGCTGGTTGTCTGCGGGCTCTAACAAAATTTCTTGTGTTGCGACGTTCAAACTATTCCTCTAGGTCACATCGGGCCTGGTTGATGTCACATAGCGCGTTCGGGACGCGCGCGTTCAGGACGAGCCTGAATACTCTCTTTCTTGAATTATTCATGGTGCGCCGCAACGGCGCAAGTTTACCGCTGATCTATCTGTGCGCCATCGGCGGAATTCAAGGGAAGATAAGGAAAAAACGCGGCGGGGCGCAAAGCCCGCCGCGTCATCACAGAACAAGGCCGCCGTGAATCAGTTCTTTTTCACGAACTCGGATTTCAGCTTCATCGGGCCGAAGCCGTCGATTTTGCAGTCGATGTTGTGATCGCCTTCGACCAGGCGAATGTTTTTCACCTTGGTGCCGATCTTCAGCATCGAGGAGCTGCCTTTGACCTTCAGGTCTTTGATCACGGTGACCGCATCGCCGTCCGCCAGCAGATTGCCGTTGGCGTCTTTGACGATCAGCGCGTCCTGATCTTCCGCCGGGGCGCTGTCGCTCCACTCGTGGGCGCACTCAGGGCAGATGAACAGGGCATTGTCCTGGTAGGTGTATTCGGAGTTGCACTTCGGGCAGTGTGGGAGTTGCATGTTATGTCGCCTCTTCAACAATAAAAAAATAAAAAAGAAAATCACCGGGCGCGGGCGCCCGGCGGAGAAACGGTAAGGAGTAGCGCGAATGGGCGGCGATAAGGCGGCCGCCGCGGCGTCAGGGCTGGTAAATGCCGACGCCCAGCGCGTTTTCTTTGCGGGTACGGGCGATCACCGACTGCGGGGATTCATGTACGCGCAGATCCATCTGCTGTTCGGTGCGCACCACTGCGCCACGCAGGGTGTTGGTCAGCACCTCGGTAATTTCCACGTCGACGAACTGGCCGATCATGTCGGGCGTGCCCTCGAAGTTTACCACACGGTTGCACTCCGTGCGCCCGGCCAACTCCATCACGCTTTTGCGCGAGGTGCCCTCCACCAGAATGCGCTGGACGGTGCCGAGCATGCGGCGGCTGAACTGCAGCGCCTGCTGGTTGATGCGATCCTGCAGAATATACAGCCGCTGTTTTTTCTCTTCTTCGCTGACGTCGTCGACCATGTCCGCCGCCGGGGTGCCCGGGCGCGACGAATAGATGAAGCTAAAGCTGACGTCGAAATTGACGTCGGCGATCAGGTTCATGGTCTGTTCGAAGTCGGCCTGGCTTTCGCCCGGGAAACCGACGATGAAATCGGAGCTGAGCTGAATGGCCGGCCGCGCCTTGCGCAGCTTGCGGATAATCGCCTTGTACTCCAGCGCGGTGTGCGCGCGTTTCATCATGGTCAGGATGCGATCCGAACCGCTCTGCACCGGCAGATGCAGGAAGCTGACCAGCTCCGGCGTGTCTTCGTACACCGCGATGATGTCGTCGGTGAACTCGATAGGGTGGCTGGTGGTGAAGCGAATGCGATCGATGCCGTCGATGGCCGCCACCAGGCGCAGCAGTTCGGCGAACGAACAGATCTCGCCGTCATGCGTGGCGCCGCGGTAAGCGTTGACGTTTTGGCCGAGCAGGTTGACCTCGCGCACGCCCTGCGCCGCCAGTTGGGCGATTTCGAACAGCACGTCGTCGCTCGGGCGGCTCACTTCTTCACCGCGGGTGTAAGGCACCACGCAGAAGGTGCAGTATTTGTTGCAGCCTTCCATGATCGACACGAATGCGGTCGGGCCTTCGGCGCGCGGTTCCGGCAGACGGTCGAATTTTTCGATCTCCGGGAAGCTGATGTCGACCACCGGGCTGCGGGTGCCCTGAACGTGATTGATCATTTCCGGCAGGCGGTGCAGGGTCTGCGGGCCGAAGACCACGTCGACGCAGGGCGCGCGGCTGCGGATCAGTTCGCCTTCTTGCGAGGCCACGCAACCGCCGACGCCGATGATGACAGACGGATTCTTTTCTTTCAGCAAGCGCCAGCGCCCCAGCATGGCGAAAACTTTCTCCTGCGCTTTTTCACGGATCGAGCAGGTGTTCAGCAGCAGCACGTCCGCCTCTTCGGCGTTTTCGGTCCACTCGAAGCCGTGCGTGCTGTTCAACAGGTCGGCCATTTTCGATGAATCATACTCATTCATCTGGCAGCCCCAGGTTTTGATATGTAGTTTTTTCGTCATTGACTTGCCATTACTCAGTGCGGAGCGAAAGTTGCGTTACGCGACATGCAGGGCGCGTATTGTAATCATTTGCCGCCGTTGTGACCAGCGCGGGGGAAAATGGCACGCGACCTGAAGCCGGAGCGAAAATCCGGTACACTGCGCAAAACGCCATGCCGGGTGGGATGGCGAGCATTCACACAGAAAACATAGCCAATATGAAGACATCTCAAAATCGGTATGACGCGGTGGTGGTGGGCGGCGGCATGGTCGGCGCGGCGGCGGCCCTGGGGCTGGCACAGGCGGGCTGGTCGGTGGCGTTGCTGGAACATCAGGCGCCGCAGGCGTTCGAGGCGCAAAGCCCGCCGGATCTGCGCATTTCCGCTATCGGCTGCACCTCGGTGGGGCTGCTGAAACAGCTCGGCGCCTGGCAGGCCGTGACGGCGATGCGCACAGCGCCGTATCGCCGGCTGGAGACCTGGGAATGGGCGTCGTCGCGCGTGGCGTTCGACGCGGTGTCCCTGGGGCTGCCCGAGCTGGGCTTTATGGTGGAAAACCGCATTCTGCAGCTGGCGCTGTGGCAGCAGTTCGCGCAGTGCGCCAACCTGACGCTGCTGTGCCCCGCCAGGCTGCAATCGCTGCAGCGGGCGGACAATACCTGGCAGCTGACGCTGGACGGCGGCGAGACGCTGCAGGCGCGCCTGGTTGTCGGCGCCGACGGCGCCAACTCGCAGGTGCGCAAGCTGGCGGCGATCGGCACCAACGGCTGGCAGTATCGTCAGGCGTGCATGTTGATCACCGTCGATACCGGCGCGCCGCAGCAGGATGTGACCTGGCAGCGTTTCTTCCCGTCTGGGCCGCGCGCCTTCCTGCCGCTGTACGACAGCTGGGCGTCGCTGGTGTGGTATGACAGCCCGCAGCGCATTCGCCAGCTGCAGGCGATGCCGCCGGCGCAGCTGGAGCGTGAGATCGCCGCCGCTTTCCCGGCGCGACTGGGCCCGGTCAAGGTGCACGCCGCCGGTTCGTTCCCGCTGACGCGGCGTCATGCGCAGCGCTACGTGCTGCCGGGGCTGGCACTGCTGGGGGATGCGGCGCATACCATCAATCCGCTGGCGGGGCAGGGCGTCAATCTGGGGTATCGCGACGTGGATGCCTTGCTGAACGTATTGAGCGATGCGCGGGAGCAGGGAGAGGACTGGAGCAGCGAGGCGGTACTGCTGCGTTATCAGCGCCGCCGCCGTACCGACAATCTGCTGATGCAGAGCGGGATGGATCTGTTCTATACGGCTTTCAGCAATAACCTGGCGCCGCTGAACGTCGCGCGCAATCTGGCGCTGATGGCCGCGCAGCGGGCGGGCAAGCTGAAAGAGCATGCGTTGAAGTACGCGTTGGGATTGTAACCGACAGGGCTCAGTTGCGGCTGGGCCCGTTAGGATTGACTGAACGCCAGACAGCAAAAAGCCCGCCGAAGCGGGCTTTTCTAAATATGGCTGGGGTGCCAGGATTCGAACCTGGGTATGCTGGTATCAGAAACCAGAGCCTTACCGCTTGGCGACACCCCAATTATGGTGGCTACGACGGGATTTGAACCTGTGACCCCATCATTATGAGTGATGTGCTCTAACCAGCTGAGCTACGTAGCCGATGTTACTTTTTACTTCTTTGATTTGCAAACAGTTTGTTATGGCTGGGGTACCTGGATTCGAACCAGGGAATGCCGGTATCAAAAACCGGTGCCTTACCGCTTGGCGATACCCCACCTGCAAACAAATCTTATGTTGAAACCCCATTCTCGAAAGAATATGGCTGGGGTACCTGGATTCGAACCAGGGAATGCCGGTATCAAAAACCGGTGCCTTACCGCTTGGCGATACCCCATCAACATACTGCGCCGACGATGAAGAGAAATGGTGCGGGAGGCGAGACTTGAACTCGCACACCTTGCGGCGCCAGAACCTAAATCTGGTGCGTCTACCAATTTCGCCACTCCCGCAATGCAAAAAAGAGATGGTGGCTACGACGGGATTCGAACCTGTGACCCCATCATTATGAGTGATGTGCTCTAACCAGCTGAGCTACGTAGCCCTCTTTTTTTGCTTTGCCTTCATCGGCGTTGCGGGGCGCATTATGCGTATATGACCGATTTGCGTCAACAAGTTTTTTCCCGAAAAAGTGCCGGGAAGCGCCGTTTGTCTGGGTTGTGAACATTATGGCGATAAAATCGGCAATTCAGGCAGTTGGCGGGGGGGAAAGGCAACAAAAAGGCGGGCCAAAAGGCCCGCCTTGGGGAAAACGCCGCGCGATTATTTATAGGCGGCCTGGTGCACGCCGACTGCGCGGCCGGAAGGATCGTCCATCTTCTTGAACGATTCGTCCCATTCGATGGCCTTGGCGGACGAGCAGGCGACGGACGGGCCGCCCGGCACGCATTCGGCGGCGCTCGGCAGCGGGAACAGCTCTTCGAAGATCTCGCGGTACAGGTAGCCTTCTTTCGAGGTCGGCGTGTTGTACGGGAAGCGGAAACGCGCGGTTTCGAGCTGTTGATCGCTGATTTGCTGCGCAGCGACCTCTTTTAGCGTGTCGATCCAGCTGTAGCCGACGCCGTCGGAGAACTGCTCTTTTTGGCGCCAGGCCACGCTGGCCGGCAAATAGGACTCGAAACATTCGCGGACGATGTGTTTTTCCATTTTGCCGTTGCCGCACATTTTATCTTTCGGGTTGATGCGCATCGCCACGTCGAGGAATTTCTTGTCCAGGAACGGCACGCGGGCCTCAACGCCCCAGGCGGACATCGCCTTGTTGGCGCGCGCGCAGTCGAACATATGCAGCGCCAGCAGCTTGCGCACGGTCTCTTCGTGGAATTCGCGGGCGTCCGGCGCCTTATGGAAGTAAAGGTAGCCGCCGAACACTTCGTCCGCGCCTTCGCCGGAGAGCACCATCTTGATGCCCATCGCCTTGATTTTGCGCGACATCAGGTACATTGGCGTCGAGGCGCGAATGGTGGTGACGTCATAGGTTTCGATGTGGTAAATCACGTCGCGGATGGCGTCCAGGCCTTCCTGGACGGTGAAGTGGATCTCATGGTGCACGGTGCCCAGATGGTTGGCGACCTCCTGCGCGGCGCGCAGATCCGGCGAGCCTTCCAGGCCGACGGCGAAGGAGTGCAGCTGCGGCCACCAGGCTTCGCTGCGTTCCTGATCTTCCACGCGGCGCGCGGCGTACTTCTTGGTGATCGCCGAGATGACCGAAGAATCCAGCCCGCCCGACAGCAGCACGCCGTAAGGCACGTCGGACATCAGGTGGCTTTTCACCGACTCTTCCAGCGCGGTGCGCAAGGCGGCGGCGTCGGTCACGTTGTCTTTGACGCTGTCGTAATCGAACCAGTCGCGGCGATAGTATTCGCGGATCTCACCGTCCTGGCTCCACAGGTAGCTGCCGGCCGGGAATTCCTTGATGGTGCGGCACACCGGCACCAGCGCTTTCATTTCGGAGGCGACGTACAGGTTGCCGTGCTCGTCGTGGCCCATGTACAGCGGGATGATGCCCAGGTGATCGCGGCCGATCAGGTAAGCGTCTTTTTCGGTGTCATACAGGGCGAAGGCGAACATGCCTTGCAGATCGTCGAGGAAATCCGGGCCTTTCTCCTGGTACAGCGCCAGGATCACTTCACAGTCGGACCCGGTCTGGAACGCGTAGCGGTCGCTCAGCTGTTGGCGCAGCGCCTGGTGGTTGTAAATTTCGCCGTTGACCGCCAGAACGTGGGTGTGCGCGGCGTTGTACAGCGGTTGAGCGCCGTTGTTGACGTCGACGATCGACAGGCGTTCGTGGGCCAAAATGGCTTTGTCGCTGGCGTAAACGCCGGACCAATCCGGGCCGCGGTGGCGCATCAGGCGCGACAGCTCCAGCGCTTTCTTACGCAGTTCAACGGGATCGGACTTCAGATCGAGCACACCGAAAATAGAACACATACAACTCTCCTAACGGGCTTTCATGACTGTGATGTTGTTTTTTACTGTTATGGGCAGCATTGCCGATTCATCAGCGATAACGCGGTTTTGCTGCGCTGTGGTTATGAAAATGCGCCTAAAGCTGCAGGTGATGCAAGCGTTTTAGCCATACGCTGAGAAATAGTTGTTTGCGTGGCTGCGATTTTTAACGGATTTTCAGTTATTGGCGGGAAAATTTAACGATTATGCAATTTTTAGCGTGATGACGGGATTGCCGGCCGGTTTGGCCGGCAATCGATTAGCGATTAGGCGATGAGCTGCCACAGGGTGAAGGCGGCGTCCGGCGTCCAGCCGGCGTTGGAGGTGTGCGCCTGGATACAGGTGTATTTCTTGCCTTTATAACTCACCACGTCGCCGGCTTTGTAGCTGTGGTTGTTCTGCCACTCGGGCGCCCCCGGATCGGGCGGCGTGCCGTCGTTGGCGGTTTTAACCGCCAGCGCGCTGCTCGGCAGCGAGGTATTGCCCTGGCTGTCGGTGGCGGTAACGAAGTAGCTGTACTGGGTGGCCGGGGTCAGGCCGCTGTCGGCCAGCGACAGGGCGGCGGTCTGGCCGATCGGGTTGCCGTTGCGGTAGACGGTGTAGCTGGCGATCGGTAAGGCGCCGGTGGCGGCGGCCCAGCTCAGCTTCAGCGAGGTGGCGCCCAGCTCGGCGACCGTCAGCGCCGTCGGCGCATTAGGCTTTCCCGGCGGTGGGGTAACGCCGCCCTGAATCAGCGGCGCATAGCGGGTTTTGAACTCCCAATTGTAGGCTACGCCAGCTTTGCTCTTGCCGTTGTCCCAGTTGATTGACCAGGTCATCAGGCCCTTGATCGACAGGTTCTTGGCGTCGAGACGGGAGAAGGCGTTATACACCGCCTGTTTGTTGACCACGTAGCCGGTGGCGGCGGCGTCGTTGTTGCTCGGCAGGCCGATGACGAATTTCGCCGCCGGGATCTTTGCATAGCCGCGGGTGCCGGTGACCAGGCTTTCCGTCAGGTAGTAGAGGAAGTCTTCCTTCTTGGTGTCGTCGTTTTGGGTCAGCCAGGTTTTAATTTCTTCAACCCAAAGGCCATCGCCACCCTGGTTGTAATATTGTGGTGCGATAAAGTCGTAGTAGCCTTCGAGGGCGTTGATATAATCCAGGTAGGTGCCATTCTCACGTAAATATGGGAATTCTGGCGCCATGCTGATAATAAAGTTTTTCCCCTGCGCAGCGTAATAGTCTTTTACTTTTTTCAATGCCGCAGGCAAGACGGTTTTATTATTGGCGGCGCCGATTGCCGCCTGTTCCAAATCGATATCCAGGCCGTCGAAGCCATAAACTTCCACCAGACGAATAATCTCGTCTTTCAGCTTATCTTCGTCGCCGGTTTTCAGCTCGATATGCGCGTCTGCGCCGCCGAGGGAGATCAGCACCGCGCGGCCCTGGCTGTTCAGCACGCCCACCTGGCGGCGGAACTCGGCGTCGGACAGGTTGTACGGTTTGAAGGTTGGGATGCCCTGGCCTTTCATAAAGGCGACGGCCACCACGTTGTATTCGGCGGGAATATCGGTCAGGTTCATATTGGCGAACTGGCCTTGCCGATAGCCGTCACTGGCGCCGGCGGCCCAGTTGTGCCAAAAACCCATCAGGATTTTTTTATTGGCGATAGTCGGCATAATGGCTGCGTCATCGGCGGCGGCATTAATCATGTTATTTGTGCTCATGGTAGCCTCATTAATTAGGGGTAAAGGTTTTCCGCTCGCCGGCAATATCAGCTATTGGCGGGGCGTAAGGTTATAATGAGGATTTTTAGCGCAGGCAGGCTGAAACCTTTTGCGGCCATGAACGAATTAAATTCAAACTGCGGTCAGGAAGAGAGAAATAATGGCGGCCGGGTAGCCGCCATAAATGCATCAGAAGATGGTGATATCGGCAACGGAAGGGTAGACGTAGCTCGGGCGGAACGGCATGGTTTCAATGTCGCTCAGCGTGGAGACGCCGGACAGCACCAGCACGGTTTCCAGACCGGCCTGGAAGCCCGCCAGAATGTCGGTGCGCAGGTTGTCGCCGACGATCACCGTCTCTTCCGAGTGCGCCTGCATTTTGTTCAATGCGGCGCGAATGATCCACGGGCTGGGCTTGCCGACGTAAAACGGCTTGCGGCCGGTGATCTTCTCGATGGGGGCGCACAGCGCGCCGCAGGCCGGCGAGAAGCCGTGGCCGTGGCTATCCGGGTTGGTGGCGATAAAGCGTGCGCCGTTACTGACGAAGTAGGCGGCCTTGTGCATCATGTCCCAGTTGTAAGAGCGGGTTTCACCGACGATCACGAAATCCGGGTTGATGTCGGTGATGGTGAAACCGGCTTTGTACAGCTCATGGATCAGGGCGCCTTCGCCGACCACGTAGGCTTTTTTGCCTTCCTGGCGGCGCAGGAAATCGGCGGTGGCCATCGCCGAGGTATAGAACGCGCTCTCCGGCACTTCCAGCCCGGCGGCGGCGAAGCGGTTCGCCAGATCCTGCGCGGTCTGTGACGGGTAGTTGGTCAGCACCACCAGCGGCATGCCTTGTTCCTGGATGCGCGCCAGGAACAGATCGGCGCCGGGCACCGGCGTATTGTCATGCAGCAGCACGCCGTCGATATCGCATATAACGTTTTTGATTTTCATTTGTCGCTGTTTCTCATGATTACGGCAGGCAAGGGGTGACGATAACACACCTGCCAGAAGCGGCGGATCAGCTTTCCAGCAATCGCTGCAAGAGCACGCCGTTGAGCATCGCGCGTTTGGCCAGGGCGAAAGCGCCGATCGCCGAGCGATGATTGAGTTCGGAGGTCACCACCGGCAGATTTTTGCGGAAGTCCTTCAGCACCTGGGTATTGATGCAGCTCTGGATCGCCGGCAGCAGCACCTTGTCCGCTTCGGTGATCTCACCGGCGATCACCACCTTCTGCGGATTGAACAGGTTGATGGCGATGGCCACCGCCTTGCCCAGATAGCGGCCGACGTGTTCGATCACTTCGCTGGCCAGCAGATCGCCGCGGTTGGCGGCCTTGCAGATGGCGTTGATGCCGCAGTCTTCCAGCGTCAGTTTGCTCGGGTAGCCCTGGCTCAGCAGCTGGCGCACGCGCTGTTCGATCGCCGCGTTGGCGGCTACGGTTTCCAGGCAGCCGAAGTTGCCGCAGTGGCAGCGTTCACCCAGCGGATCGATTTGGATATGGCCGATTTCGCCGACGTTGCCGTTATTGCCGAGAAAAATCTGCCCGTTGACGATGATGCCGGCGCCGGTGCCGCGGTGCAGGCGCACCAGAATCGAGTCTTCGCAGTCGCGGGTTGCGCCGAAGTAGTGCTCCGCCAGCGCCAGGCTGCGGATGTCGTGGCCGACGAAGCTGGTGACGTTGAAGCGCTGCTGCAGGTTGTCGACCAGCGCCCAGTTGCTGACGCTGATGTGCGGCATGTAGCGCACCACGCCCAGCGCCGGATCCACCAGGCCGGGCAGGATCACTGCGATGGCGATCAGTTCGCGCAGGCGGCGCTGGTTTGCTTCGATGAATTGGGCGATGGCGGCGAACAGCGCATTTTCCAGCGTTTCCTGGGTGCGTTCCGGCAGCGGATAGTGTTCTTCGCTGAGCGATTTACCGCTCATGTCATACAGGGTGATGGTGGCGTCGTGGCGGCCGAGACGCACCGCGACGGTATGGAAATGACGGGTTTCCGACACGATGGAGATCGCGCGGCGACCGCCGGTGGAGGCTTGCTGATCGACTTCTTTGATCAGCCCGCGCTCCAGCAGCTGGCGAGTAATTTTGGTGACGCTGGCGGGGGCAAGCTGGCTGAGTTCGGCAATTTGAATGCGCGAGATCGGGCCCTGCTGGTCGATCAGGCGGTAAACTGCCGCGCCGTTAAGCTGTTTGACTAAGTCAACGTTCCCTATTTGTGCTTGTCCGCCAGTGCTCATCAATAATGTTACTCGCTGTTCATTGAATTAAACCTCGTTACCGTTAACGAGCGTTTTGGTGATCTTGAAATCACGGGTGAAGGCGGTCAGGTTAGCCACCTTGCCGGCTTCGATGGTGCCCAGACGCTGCTCGACGCCGATGGCGCGCGCCGGATACAGCGTCGCCATACGCAGCGCTTCGTCCAGCGCGATGCCGATATGCTCGACGCTGTTTTGCACCGCTTCGATCATGGTCAGTGCGGAACCGCTCAGGGTACCGTTCTCATCCACGCACAGCCCATCCCGATAGTATATTGTTTTACCGGCGAAAATAAATTGGTCAATATCTGCACCTGCCGGTGCGGTCGCGTCGGTGACCAATACCAATTTATCACCTTTCAGGCGTTTGGCGTTACGGATACTCGCCCAGGCCACGTGATGGCCGTCGGCGATGATGCCGGTATAGACCTCCGGCGTATCGAAGATCGCCCCCATCAGCCCCGGTTCGCGGCCGGTGATATACGGCATGGCGTTGTACAGGTGGGTGGCGAAGCTGATGCCGGCGGCGAAGCCGGTGCGCGCCTGATCGTAGGTGGCGTTCGAGTGGCCGGCGGAGACCACGATGCCGGCCTCGGTCAGCTGCTTGATAACGTGCGGCTCAACCATTTCCGGCGCCAGCGTCACCTTGGTGATCACGTCGGCGTTGGCGCACAGGTAATCGATCATGTCCTGAGTTGGCTTGCGAATGAACGCCGGGTTATGGGTGCCTTTTTTCACCGGGCTGAGGTACGGCCCTTCCAGGTGCAGGCCCAGCGCCTGGTTTTGGTGCTTTTTCAGATAAGCGCGCATCACGTCGACGCTGTGCTTCATGAATTCGTCGCTGCTGGTGATCAGCGTCGGCAGATAGCTGGTGCAGCCGGATTTCTCGTTGGCGCGCTGCATGATCTCCAGCGTTTCTTCCGAAATCGCTTCCAGCGAATCGTTGAACTGGACGCCGCCGCAGCCGTTCAACTGCACGTCGATAAGCCCGGGGGCCAGGATGGCGCCACCCAGGTCGCGCGTTTCGATGCCGGCGGGCAATTCAGCCGCCGGGCAGACTCTCTCGATCAGCCCATCAGCGATAATGACTGCATGGTCATCAAGTACGTCGTGGCCGGTATAGATTCGGCCGTGGGTTAAAGCGAACATCGTAGCCCCCTGCAAAGATTAAAGACTTTTCACGCTTTCCGCTTCTAACTCGCGGAAATATTTGACGGTTTTGACTTTCAGCTCCATGGTGGCCGGCTCGTCGCACACCACGACCGCTTTGGCGTGCAACTGCAGGCAGCTGATGGTCCACATGTGGTTGATGTTGCCTTCCACCGCGGCTTCCAGCGCCTGCGCCTTGGCGTGGCCGGTCACCAGGATCATCACTTCTTCCGCGTCCAGCAGCGTGCCCACGCCGACGGTCAGCGCATATTTCGGCACCAGGCTGACGTCGCCGCCGAAGAAGCGCGAGTTGGCGATGCGGGTGTCTTCGGTCAGCGTTTTGATGCGGGTGCGCGAAGCCAGAGACGAAGCCGGCTCGTTGAACGCGATATGGCCGTCGATGCCCACGCCGCCCATGAACAGGTTAATTTTGCCGTAAGACTTGATCTTCTCTTCGTACTGGCGGCACTCGGCGTCGACATCCGCGGCGTTGCCGTTCAGCAGGTTGATATTTTCACGAGGGATATCAACGTGGTCAAAGAAGTTGCGGTACATGAAGGTGTGGTAGCTTTCCGGGTGTTCCTGCGGCAGGCCAACGTACTCGTCCATGTTGAAAGTCACAACATGCTTAAAGCTTACTTCACCTGCTTTGTGCATCGCAATCAGATGTGTGTAGGCTTCCAGCGGCGTGCCGCCGGTAGGCAGGCCGAGGACAAACGGGCGCTCTGCGGTTGGCTTGAATGCGTTGATGCGTTGAACGATATGACGCGCGGCCCATTTGCCGACTTGTGCGGTATCTTTCAGTGGGATAAGTCTCATCTAACACCTCTTGGGATAAGTAAACTAAAGCTATACTGTACGGGCCTGCGGGAGTCCTAAGCGTAACCCAGCTTTATGATTCTCGCGTGAATCGTCCGTCCGGTTGATTTTTTGAATGATAAAATAAGTTTTGTGTGATGGCCAGCAATCTGGGAGGGAAAGACTACTTTTTGGTGATATTTATCACAAAAAGGGAGGTTTTAATTTGCGATACAAAATAAATTTTTTACACTCGGCATGAGTGATACGTGCCAAGCATTGTTTCTAAAAAGGTAGTGAGAGATCCAAATAAACTACTAATAGGGTCCGTCCGCGGACAACATAGGGGGAAAAGGTGAACATTCTTAGTTATTTGCAAAAGGTGGGACGGGCGCTGATGGTGCCGGTCGCCACGCTGCCTGCCGCCGCCATCTTGATGGGCGTCGGGTACTGGATTGACCCTGTTGGTTGGGGCGGCGACAACGCGCTTGCCGCATTATTTATCAAATCCGGTTCAGCCATTATCGATCATATGGCCGTGCTGTTCGCCATCGGTGTGGCCTACGGCATGTCCAAAGACAAGGACGGCTCTGCCGCACTGACCGGCTTCGTCGGTTTCCTGGTGCTGACCACCCTCTGTTCACCGGCCGCCGTGTCGATGATTCAGAAGATCCCCCTCGACCAGGTGCCTGCCGCGTTCGGCAAAATTGAAAACCAGTTCGTCGGTATTCTGGTGGGTATCATCTCCGCCGAAGTGTACAACCGCTTCAGCGGCGTCGAGCTGCCTAAGGCGCTGTCGTTCTTCAGCGGCCGCCGTCTGGTGCCGATCCTCATTTCCTTCCTGATGATCCTGGTCGCTTACATCCTGATGTATGTCTGGCCAGTGGTGTTCGGCGCTCTGGTGAGCTTCGGCGAACACATCCAGAAATTGGGCTCCGTCGGCGCGGGCATCTATGCCTTCTTCAACCGTCTGCTGATCCCGGTCGGCCTGCACCACGCGCTGAACTCGGTGTTCTGGTTCGACGTGGCCGGCATCAACGATATCCCTAACTTCCTTGGCGGCCAGCAGTCGATCGAAGCCGGTAAAGCGGTCGTCGGCATCACCGGCCGTTATCAGGCGGGCTTCTTCCCGATCATGATGTTTGGTCTGCCGGGCGCAGCGCTGGCTATCTATCACTGCGCGCGCCCTGAGAATAAGGCGAAAGTGCTGGGGATCATGATGGCGGGGGCATTCGCTGCCTTCTTTACCGGCATCACCGAACCGCTGGAATTCTCCTTCATGTTTGTGGCGCCGGTGCTGTATGTGCTTCACGCGATCTTGACCGGGATTTCCGTCTTCATCGCCGCCAGCATGCACTGGATTGCCGGTTTCGGCTTCAGCGCCGGTTTGGTGGATATGGTGCTGTCGTCGCGCAACCCGTTGGCGACCCACTGGTACATGCTGATCCCGCAGGGGCTGGTGTTCTTCGTTATCTACTATGTGGTGTTCCGCTTCACCATCAATAAGTTCAACCTGATGACCCCGGGTCGCGAGCTGGCGGTTGCCGGTGACGAAACCGACGGTTATGACGTCAACGTCAACAGCAACGCCGGTAAAGACGAGAACGAAACTACCACGCTGGCCCGTCGCTACGTCGGCGCGATCGGCGGTTCCGACAACCTGACCGGCATCGATGCCTGCATCACTCGCCTGCGTTTGAACGTGAAAGACTCCGCGCTGGTGAACGACGCATTGGCGAAACGCCTCGGCGCATCCGGCGTTATCCGTCTGAACAAGCAGAGCGTGCAAGTGATCGTCGGCACCCGTGCTGAACTTATCGCCAGCGCAATGCGCAACGTGATTGCAGCCGGCCCGGTAGCGGCAGCGGCGGCCCCGGCGGCGGCTCCTGCTGCGGAAGCCAAACCGCAGGCGGTACCGAACGCACCGAAAGTCGCGTTTGAAACGCTGGTGGCGCCGGTGACCGGTGAAGTCGTGGCGCTCGATCAGGTGCCGGACGAAGCTTTCGCCAGCAAGGCGGTGGGTGACGGCCTGGCGATTCGCCCGACCGACAACATCGTCGTGGCGCCGGCGGACGGCACCGTGGTGAAAATCTTCAATACCAACCACGCGTTCTGCCTGGAAACCGACAAGGGCGCCGAGATCGTGGTGCACATGGGGATCGACACCGTCGCGCTGGAAGGCCAGGGCTTCAAACGCCTGGTGGAAGAGGGCGCGGAAGTGAAAGCCGGTCAACCGATTCTGGAACTGGATCTGGATTATCTGAACGCCAACGCGCGTTCGATGATAAGCCCGGTGGTGGTCAGCAACTCTGACGACTACGCCGGCCTGGCGGCGCTGGCCAGCGGCTCTGTCGTCGCCGGTCAGACCAAGCTGTACGAGATCCAAAAGTAAGGCCGTTTTTACCTGAGTAGTACCGGGGGCCGGCCAGGCATCATGGCGGAGTTTGCCCCGACTTGGCGGGAAGAGAGCGATCTCTTCCCGCTTTTTTTATTCCGTTTCGCCCCACGGCGGTGCGCTGCGCGCCGAGGGTGCAACGCGCCGCATTTTTCGTGAAACAAACGGTTGTTTCCAGACGTGGCTTGTTGGATCATAGGCGGTTATGTGTAGCGCTTTGCATTGAGGAACAGTGAAATGAGTGAGGCTGAAGCCCGCCCAACCAATTTTATCCGTCAGATCGTCGATGAAGATCTGGCGTCGGGGAAACACACGTCGGTACATACCCGCTTCCCGCCGGAGCCTAACGGCTATCTGCATATCGGCCACGCCAAGTCCATCTGCCTGAACTTCGGCATCGCCAAGGACTATCAGGGCCAGTGCAACCTGCGTTTCGATGACACCAACCCGGTGAAAGAAGACATCGAGTTCGTGGAGTCAATCAAGCACGACGTGGAGTGGCTGGGCTTTGAGTGGAGCGGCAACGTTCGTTACTCCTCAGACTATTTCGATCAGTTGCACCAGTATGCGGTTGAGCTGATCACCAAGGGCCTGGCCTACGTCGATGAGCTGTCGCCGGAGCAGATCCGTGAATATCGCGGCACCCTGACCGCGCCGGGCAAAGACAGCCCGTACCGCGGCCGCAGCGTGGAAGAGAACCTGGCGTTGTTCGAGAAGATGCGCAACGGCGAGTTCGCCGAAGGCGCCGCCTGCCTGCGCGCCAAGATCGATATGGCTTCGCCGTTTATCGTGATGCGCGATCCGGTGCTGTACCGCATCAAGTTCGCCGAACACCACCAGACCGGCAATAAATGGTGCATCTATCCGATGTACGATTTCACCCACTGCATTTCCGATGCGCTGGAAGGGATCACCCATTCGCTGTGCACCCTGGAATTCCAGGATAACCGCCGTCTGTATGACTGGGTGCTGGATAACATCACCATTCCTTGCCACCCGCGTCAGTACGAGTTTTCGCGTCTCAACCTCGAATACGCCATCATGTCGAAGCGAAAGCTGCACCAGCTGGTGGCCGAGAAGATCGTCGAAGGCTGGGACGATCCGCGTATGCCGACCGTCTCCGGTCTGCGCCGTCGCGGTTATACCGCCGCCTCGATTCGTGAGTTCTGCCTGCGCATCGGCGTGACCAAGCAAGACAACAACGTCGAGATGGTGGCGCTGGAATCCTGCATCCGCGACGATCTGAACGAGAACGCGCCGCGCGCCATGGCGGTGCTGGATCCGGTGAAAATCGTCATCGAGAACATGGGCGATGCGGTGGAAATGGTCACCATGCCTAACCACCCGAACAAACCGGAAATGGGCAGCCGAGATGTGCCGTTCAGCCGCGAGATCTATATCGATCGCGCCGACTTCCGCGAAGAAGCCAACAAGCAGTACAAGCGTCTGGTGCTGGGCAAGGAAGTGCGTCTGCGCAATGCGTACGTGATCAAGGCCGAGCGCGTCGAGAAGGACGAAGCGGGCGAGATCACCACCCTCTTCTGCAGCTACGATGCGGAAACGCTGAGCAAAGATCCTGCCGACGGCCGCAAGGTGAAGGGCGTGATCCACTGGGTGTCAGCGGCGCACGCGCTGCCGGCGGAAATTCGCCTGTACGATCGCCTGTTCAGCGTGCCTAATCCGGGCGCGGCGGAGGACTTCCTCTCCACCATCAACCCGGAATCGCTGGTCATCAAGCACGGCTTCGTCGAGCCGAGCCTGGCGGCTGCACAGCCGGAGAAAGCCTATCAGTTCGAGCGAGAAGGTTACTTCTGCGCCGACAACCGTCACTCGTCGGCCGAGCATCTGGTGTTTAACCGCACCGTCGGCCTGCGTGACACCTGGGCGAAAATCGAAGGCTAATCTTATTCGCCTCGAAAATTAATGAATCAGCGCGGCTTTAAGCCGCGCTTTTTTATGCCTGCGCTCAGCTCGCGATCTATTCCTCTCTCATTTTATCCGGGGTGCGTTTAATTAATGGCGACGCATTAACCCATTAGTTCTCTTATATTGGTCCTATTAGTCTTCATTTTTTCTTATATATTCGTGATGCGAATTAATTTCATTTGGAGAGCGCTCTCAATTTTTATCGTCTGACTGACGAATTTAGCCAGGCTGAAACCATTAATCGTCTCTGGTTGACCTTGTATCTCAATTTATTCTGATTTAATTGAATTTTTTATTCGACACCCTCTATGATCACCAGCGTAACAAATTCTCACTGATATGTGCTCCTTGTCATACTTTGACAAATCTCCCTCATTTTTCATTTGATAATTCGCGTCGCGAAAAATAGTCTGTCTGTAGCAATTAGTGCTGTGGGAATAACATCTCGTCGGCAATATTTTTTACCCGTTCGGGTTTTTTATTGGCAGTCGTGCAGGGCAGTGGTGAACACAGGCGGCTGCAACTTTTAAGTTAAGTCAAAGAGGAATTTCAATATGGGTACGCACGGTGCTCAGCGTAAAACGCTGGCGCTCGCAGTCGCGGGCGCGCTGTTGGGAACAGGGTTTGCCATGGCGCCTGAGGCGAAAGCCGCAGGGTTTATCGATGATTCCACGCTGACCGGCGGCATTTATTACTGGCAACGTGAGCGCGACCGTAAAGATCTTAATCCGGACAGCAAGGATTACAACCAATACACCACCAACCTGTCGCACTCCACCGCCAACCTGAGCCTGGATTTCGCTTCGGGCTACGCCTGGGACATGTTCGGTCTGGACGTCGGTGCCTTTACCGCCATCGAGCTGGCGGAATCCAGCGCCAGCGGCCACCCGAACGAGATCGCGTTCTCCTCGAAAAACCGTACCTACGACGAAGACTATTCCGGTGACAAAGGCGGCGTCAGCCTGTACAAAGCCGCCGCCAAATTCAAATACGGCCCGGTCTGGGCGCGCGCCGGCTATATTCAGCCGAGCGGCCAAACCCTGCTGGCGCCGCACTGGAGCTTTATGCCGGGCACCTATCAGGGGGCCGAAGCCGGCGCCAAGTTCGACTACGGCGACGCCGGTGCGTTGAGCTTCTCCTACATGTGGACCGATAAATACAAGGCGCCGTGGCATATCGAGATGGACGACTTCCGCCAGAACGATAAGAAAACGCGCGTCTCCTACCTGCACTCGCTGGGCGCCAAGTACGATTTCAAAAACGATCTGGTGCTGGAAGCCGCCTTCGGCCAGGCGCAGGGTTATGTGAATCAATACTTCACCAAGGCGTCTTACAAATTCGATGTGCTCGGCAACCCGCTGACCACCAGTTACCAGTTCTACGGTGCGGAAGACCGCATCAGCGACAAGAACGATCCGAACAGCATCTACGACGGCCTGGCCTGGCTGCAGGCGCTGACCTTCGGTTACACCACCGGGCAGTTCAACTGGCGTCTGGAAGGCACCATGGTCAAGGCGGAAGGCAACCAGGGCTTCTTCCTGCAGCGCATGACCCCGACCTACGCCTCGTCCAACGGTCGTCTGGACGTGTGGTGGGATAACCGCTCCGACTTTAACGCCAACGGTGAGAAAGCGGTGTACGCCGGCGTGATGTATGACCTCAGCAACTGGAACCTGCCGGGCATGGCGGTCGGCGGCTCCTACGTTTACGCCTGGGACGCCAAGCCGAGCACCAACCCGATCTACGATCAGAGCCAGCGCCTGAAGGAAAGCGCCTGGAGCCTGGACGCGATGTACACCATCCAGGAAGGGCGCGCCAAGGGCACCCTGATCAAGCTGCACTACACCCAGTATGACAACCACACCAACATCCCGAGCTGGGGCGGCGGTTACGGCAACATCTTCCAGGACGAGAAAGACGTCAAGTTCATGGTCATCGCGCCATTCACCATCTTCTGATGCGTTCCCCGGCCTCGCCGCCGGGGGCAGTTAAGGGAATTCAACGATGAAAAAAATCATGCTGATGTTGGCGGCCGCCGCGGCCTTGAGCGCCTGTGCGCAACCCGCCGCACCGCCGGAAGACGCCAAATTGAAGCAGGCTTACAGCGCCTGCATCAACACCGCCGAAGGTTCGCCGGAGCGTCTGCAACCCTGTAAGGCGGTGCTGAACGTGCTGAAACAAGAGAAGCAGCACCAGCAGTTCGCCGCGCAGGAAACGGTGCGGGTGATGGATTATCAGAACTGCATTATGGCGGTGCACAGCGGTAACGGTCAGGCTTACGACGCCAAGTGCGGCAAGCTGTGGCAAGAAATTCGCGATAACAATAATTAAGAAGGACAAGAACATGAACGCATTCAAACTGAGCGCATTAGCCGCGTTGACGGCAACGATGGGATTTCTGGGCGACATGGGAAACGCCATGGCCGATCAACAGCTGGTGGATCAGCTGAGCCAGCTGAAGCTGAACGTAAAAATGCTGGATAACCGCGCCGGCGAAAACGGCGTGGATTGCGCGGCGCTGGGCGCCGACTGGGCCTCATGCAACCGGGTGTTGTTCACCCTCAGCAACGACGGCCAGGCGATCGACGGTAAAGACTGGGTCATCTATTTCCACAGCCCGCGCCAGACCCTGCGGGTAGACAACGACCAGTTCAAGATTGCTCACCTCACCGGCGATCTGTACAAGCTGGAGCCGACCGCCAAATTCAGCGGCTTCCCGGCCGGTAAGGCGGTGGAAATCCCGGTGGTCGCCGAATATTGGCAGCTGTTCAGAAACGACTTCCTGCCGCGCTGGTATGCCACGTCCGGCGACGCCAAGCCGAAAATGCTGGCGAATACCGACACCGAAAACCTGGACCAGTTTGTGGCGCCGTTCACCGGCGACCAGTGGAAGCGCACCAAGGACGACAAAAACATTCTGATGACGCCGGCTTCGCGCTTTGTCAGCAATGCCGATCTGCAGACGCTGCCTGCCGGCGCGCTGCGCGGCCAGATCGTGCCGACGCCGATGCAGGTGAAGGTTCACGCGCAGGACGTCGATTTGCGCAAAGGGGTATCGCCGGATCTAAGCACGCTGGTCAAGCCGGCGGCGGACGTCGTCAACCAGCGCTTCGCGCTGCTGGGCGTGCCGGTTCAGGCCAACGGCTATCCGATCAAGACCGACATCCAGCCGGGCAAGTTTAAAGGCGCGATGGCGGTGCCGGGCGCCTATGAGCTGAAAATCGGCAAGAAAGAGGCGCGGGTGATCGGCTTCGATCAGGCCGGGGTGTTCTACGGGCTGCAGTCGATCCTGTCGTTAGTGCCGAGCGACGGCAGCGGCAAGATCGCCACGCTGGACGCCAGCGATGCGCCACGCTTCCAGTATCGCGGCATTTTCCTCGACGTAGCGCGCAACTTCCATAAGAAGGACGCGGTGCTGCGCCTGCTGGATCAGATGGCGGCCTACAAGCTCAACAAATTCCACTTCCACCTGAGCGATGACGAAGGCTGGCGCATCGAGATCCCCGGTTTGCCTGAGCTGACGGAGGTCGGCGGCCAGCGCTGCCACGATCTGAGCGAAACCTCCTGCCTGCTGCCGCAGTACGGCCAGGGGCCGGAAGTCTACGGCGGCTTCTTCAGCCGTCAGGACTATATCGACATCATCAAATACGCCCAGGCGCGCCAGATTGAGGTGATCCCGGAGATCGACATGCCGGCACACGCCCGCGCCGCGGTGGTCTCGATGGAAGCGCGCTATAAAAAGCTGCATGCCGCCGGGAAAGAGCAGGAGGCCAACGAATTCCGCCTGGTGGATCCGACCGATACCTCCAACACCACCTCCGTGCAGTTCTTTAACCGCCAGAGCTACCTGAACCCGTGCCTGGATTCTTCCCAGCGCTTTGTCGACAAGGTGATCGGCGAGATCGCCCAGATGCATAAAGAGGCCGGCCAGCCGATTAAGACCTGGCACTTCGGCGGCGACGAAGCGAAAAACATTCGCCTGGGCGCCGGCTACACCGACAAGGCGAAACCGGAGCCGGGCAAAGGCATCATCGATCAGAGCAACGAAGACAAACCGTGGGCCAAGTCGCAGGTGTGCCAGACGATGATCAAAGAAGGCAAGGTGGCCGACATGGAGCACCTGCCGAGCTACTTCGGCCAAGAGGTCAGCAAGCTGGTGAAGGCGCACGGCATCGACAGAATGCAGGCCTGGCAGGATGGCCTGAAAGACGCCGAGAACGCGAAGGCGTTCGCCACCTCGCGCGTGGGCGTCAACTTCTGGGATACCCTGTACTGGGGCGGTTTCGATAGCGTCAACGACTGGGCCAACAAAGGGTATGAAGTGGTGGTTTCCAACCCGGACTACGTCTACATGGACTTCCCTTACGAGGTGAACCCGGACGAGCGCGGTTACTACTGGGGCACCCGCTTCAGCGACGAGCGCAAGGTGTTCAGCTTCGCGCCGGATAACATGCCGCAGAACGCGGAAACTTCAGTCGACCGCGACGGCAACCACTTCAACGCCAAGAGCGATAAGCCGTGGCCGGGCGCCTACGGGCTGTCCGCTCAGCTGTGGAGCGAAACCCAGCGCACCGATCCGCAGATGGAATACATGATTTTCCCACGCGCGCTGTCGGTGGCTGAACGCGCCTGGCACCGCGCCGGTTGGGAGCAGGACTACCGCGCCGGCCGCGAATACAAAGGCGGGGAAACCCACTTTGTCGATACCAAGACGCTGGAGAAAGACTGGCTGCGCTTCGCCAATATCCTGGGGCAGCGTGAACTGGCCAAGCTGGACAAAGGTGGCGTCGCTTACCGTCTGCCGGTGCCGGGCGCACGCGTAGCGGGCGGCAAGCTGGAGGCGAATATCGCGCTGCCGGGATTGGGCATCGAGTACTCCACCGACGGCGGCAAGCAGTGGCAGCGCTATGACGCCAAGGCCAAGCCTGCGGTGTCCGGTGAGGTGCAGGTGCGTTCGGTTAGCCCGGACGGCAAGCGCTACAGCCGCGCCGAGAAGGTCTAAGCCCGGTGCAACGGCCTGCTGCCCTGGCGGCGGCCGTATAACGAAGGGGGAATGCGTTCGCCCGCGCGTGTCGGCGTAGGGCGGACGTTGTAGTGAGAGTAGTACGTGGAGTAGCAGTGCCGCTGCAATTGTGATATTTCATGACATGATTTTCCCCCGGCTTGTCCGGGGATTTTTTTGCCCTTTGCACGGCAGGCATAAAAAAACCGCCTCGGTGTGAGGCGGTTTTTCATAGCCGGTCAGGCTTATTTCTTGTCGTGCAGCGTTTCGTCTTCGCGACAGTCACCGGTTTCACAGTGGCCGTACAGGTACAGGCTGTGGTTGGTGAGCTTGATGCCGTGCTGCTTGGCGATGTCACGCTGCCGCACTTCGATGGATTCGTCGCTGAATTCGATCACTTTGCCGCAGTCCAGGCAAATCAGGTGATCGTGGTGATGCTGTTGGGTCAGCTCGAACACGGACTTGCCGCCTTCGAAATTGTGACGTGTCACAATGCCCGCATCGTCAAACTGGTTCAGTACGCGATAAACCGTTGCCAGCCCGATCTCTTCGCCCATATCAATCAGTTTTTTGTACAAATCTTCCGCACTGACGTGATGGCATTCCGGATTTTGCAGTACTTCCAGGATTTTGAGTCGCGGAAGCGTGACTTTTAAGCCGGCCTTCTTCAATGCGATGTTGTTGTCGGTCATGCGAATTCAGTCCTGTTACTATGCTAATCAAGTTGAGGCGTACTCGCCTGTGGCATCGGTCGGCACAAAGAGTTAATGCGTCTCATTATAGAACCGGTTGTACTAAATGGAAACCGCCGGTTGTTAACAAAGATATAATTGCACTATTGCATGTTTTGCATGCAACGCCTTGATGGATGGGATAAACCGATATCTCAGTCTACCGTGACGGGGTGGGAAGTTACAAATCTGTAGCTTCTATCGCAGCAATCCCTGCTGCCGATGACGGCCCTGTGGGCACACTATGCACTTTACAGGGCCTTTGTTCAACCTTTCGCCAGTACCGGGGCTTAGCCGACGATATCGGCCAGGCTCAGCTCTTCGACGATTTGTTTGACCCAGGCGTCCACGCGCTCGTTGGTCAGCTCAGGCTGACGGTCTTCGTCGATCGCCAGACCGATGAAGTGATCGTCGTCCGCCAGGCCTTTGGAGGCCTCGAAGTGGTAGCCTTTGGTCGGCCAGTGGCCCACGATGGCCGCGCCGCGCGGTTCGATGATGTCGCGGATGGTGCCCATCGCGTCACAGAAGTATTCCGCGTAGTCTTCCTGGTCGCCGCAGCCGAACAGCGCCACCAGTTTGCCGTTGAAGTCGACTTCTTCCAGCGTCGGGAAGAAATCATCCCAGTCACACTGCGCTTCACCGTAGTACCAGGTCGGGATACCCAGCAGCAGGATATCGAACCCTTCCAGGTCTTCTTTGCTGCTTTTAGCGATGTCATGCACTTCAGAGACGTCGTCGCCAAACTGTTTCTGGAGAATTTTCTGGATCATTTTGGCAATGTTTTCGGTATTGCCAGTGTCGCTGCCAAAGAAAATGCCTACAGTAGCCATATCGCGTATAACCTTTAAATTCAAGTAATTGCATTACTCGACGCCGACACTGCCGCCGCTGACGCCGATTAAAATGATGCCATGGCAAGAGCCTTTCGCCTCCAGGGCGGGCGCCGACAGGCGCAGTCTCTTACCGGTAAATGCGTATCATGCCAGAAAGTGGCGCCGGGGTTTTATCGCATTTATGCGATGCCGGAGAATGAAGAAAAGCGTGGTCGATCCGGCGTTGTCCTTAACGCCGCGCCGCGCGTGCGGCCGAAGAGATCAATGTTCCGGCTGTTCTTCCGCCAGTTGTGCCAACAGCATCTGCTCGATGAGTTCGCTGCGGCTGATGTTGCGCTGTTCCGCCAGTTTGTTCAGGGCGTCCACCGCATCCGCGTTGATTTTCAGCTCTACGCGCCGCAATCCACGCACTTTATCGCGCCGTAACTGATTGCGCTTATTGATTCTAAGCTGTTCATCGCGGGAAAGCGGGTTGGTTTTCGGGCGCCCCGGACGGCGTTCATCTGCGAACAGATCCAGCGTCGTGCGATCCGTTTGTTCTTTTGCCATAGGTAGCGGTACTGCAAGGGAGTTTGCATCAAAAAGCGCTCGCACGCTTCCGGAGGCATCGGTTAACACACTTCGGGCCAATAAACCCTAACCCAAATTCACCCCCGAACCGGCGTTCGCGAACGCGCTGGCGCGGTGGCAAAATTATAGCGCGCCATATTACCCCAGCAGATGGAGCGACGACAATGCCTAACTGCGGGCTAAACGCGCTAAGCCGTTATCTTTAGCGCGTTTTTTCGCCAGGTGAGTGCGTTTTTCAGGCTTCGTCGAGGAAACGGTGAATGGCGCGCAGCACCGCTTCCGGTTTTTCGGCGTGCACCCAATGGCCGGTGCCGGCGACGACGTGCGCGCGGGCCTGCGGGAACTGGCGGGCGATGTCCGCACGGTAGCTGTCCTGCACGTACGGCGACAGGCCGCCGCGAATGAACAGGGTCGGATGCGGCCAGGCCGGGACTTCCTGCCAGCCGGTGATGTCTTCGTAGCGGTCGATCAGCACCGGCAGGTTGAAGCGCCATTCGCCGTTGTGGAAGGACTTCAGCAGGAACTGGATCACGCCTTCTTCCTGCAGGTAGTCGCGCATCAGCTGGGCGGCCGCCTGGCGCTGGGTGATGCCGGCGGCGCTGACGGCCTTCAGCGCGGCGAAGATCTCGTCGTGGCGGCGGGTCTGGTAATTCACCGGCGCGACGTCGATGACGATCAGCCTGGCGACGCGCTCGGGCGCGATGGCGGTGAGCGCCATCGCCGCTTTGCCGCCCATCGAATGGCCGATGACGATCGCTTTTTCCAGCTGCAGTTCGTCGAGCAGCGCCAGCAGATCCTGCGCCATGGCGGGGTAGTTCATGTCGTCGGCGCGCGGGGAGAGGCCGTGGTTGCGCAGATCGACCTTGATCACCGTGTGCTGTTTATGCAGATCGCGCGCCAGCACGCCCAGGTTGTCCAGATTGCCGAACAGCCCGTGGATCAGCAGCACCGGCAGCGCGTCTGACTCGGCGGCCAGCAGTTGATAATGTAATTTCATGGCGAAGTTCATACTGAGAGAGATTCAGATTAGGGTATCATGATTGAATCGCACGATGAATCATGCGGAATTTTCGCGGCGCGGGCTTGGCAGTGCCGGCTATAGGTATTAGTCTGCATTTTCCGTCCGGAGGCACATTGTTGTGTTCGCCCCAGCGCTTTTAACCTTATAATCCCATGGCTTGAATGCAGGATCTGGCTTCAGGTTCTAAGTAGAAAAAACAGTATTGGATAAAGATGAAAACTATTGAAGTCGACGAAGAGCTTTACCGTTATATTGCCAGCCACACGCAACACATCGGTGAAAGCGCGTCCGATATTTTACGCCGCATGTTGAAATTCACCGCCGGGCAACCGGTGCGCGCGTTGCCTGCCACCAGTGCGCCGCAGTCCGTCGAGCTGGAAAAAACGGCGCCGGCGCAGCGTCCGCGCGATCGCGTGCGCGCCATGCGCGAGCTGCTGTTGTCGGATGAATATGCCGAGCAGAACAAAGCGGTCAACCGTTTCATGCTGGTGCTGTCCACGCTGTATACCCTCGATGCCGCCGGTTTCGCCGCCGCCACCGAGGCGTTGACCGGCCGTACCCGCACCTATTTCGCCGGCGATCAGCAGACCCTGCTGGCCAACGGCACGCATACCAAGCCGAAGCATGTACCGGGCACCCCTTACTGGGTGATCACCAATACCAATACCGGCCGCAAACGCAGCATGATCGAACACATCATGCAGGCCATGCAGTTCCCGGCGGAACTGATCGAGAAAGTTTGCGGTACCGTCTAATTTAGCGAACAGCCCGTCATGATGGCCGTGCGCGACGTATTTGCCCGGTCACCGACAGGGATGAGGGAGATATGTCGATGGCGAATAATCCACGTGCCGGGCAGCCCGCCCGCCAAAGCGATCTGATCAACGTAGCCCAGCTGACGTCGCAGTACTATGTGCTGCAACCGGAAGCCGGCAATCCCGCACATGCGGTGAAGTTTGGCACCTCCGGCCACCGCGGCAGCGCGCAGCGCCACAGCTTCAACGAAGCGCACATCCTCGCCATCGCTCAGGCGATCGCCGAAGTTCGTCATCAGCAGGGCACCACCGGCCCGTGCTACGTGGGCAAAGACACCCATGCGCTGTCCGAGCCGGCCTTCATTTCCGTGCTGGAAGTGCTGACCGCCAACGGCGTCGATGTGATCGTGCAGGAAAACAACGGCTTCACGCCAACGCCGGCGGTATCGCACGCCATTCTGTGCCACAACCGCCGCGGCGGCGCGCAGGCCGACGGCATCGTTATTACGCCGTCCCATAACCCACCGGAAGACGGCGGCATCAAGTACAACCCGCCGAACGGCGGCCCGGCCGACACCAACCTGACGTCGGTGATCGAAAAGCGCGCCAACGAACTGCTGGCGCAACAGTTGAAAGGCGTTCAGCGCCAGTCGCTGGACAAGGCCTGGAACAGCGGCCACCTGCACGCCAAAGACCTGGTGCAGCCTTATGTCGAAGGCCTGGTTGAGGTGGTCGACATGCCGGCCATCCAACGCGCCGGCCTGAAACTGGGCGTGGATCCGCTTGGCGGTTCCGGCATCGCCTATTGGCAGCGCGTGGCGGAGCACTACAAGCTGGATCTGACGCTGGTGAACGATTCCATCGATCAGACCTTCCGCTTTATGCACCTGGACCACGACGGCATCATCCGCATGGACTGTTCGTCCGAGTCGGCGATGGCCGGCCTGCTGGCACTGCGCGACAAATTCGATCTGGCGTTCGCCAACGATCCGGATTACGACCGCCATGGCATCGTCACGCCGAAGGGCCTGATGAACCCGAACCACTATCTGGCGGTAGCCATCAACTACCTGTTCCAGCATCGCCCACAGTGGGGCGCCGATGTCGCAGTCGGTAAAACGCTGGTGTCCAGCGCGATGATCGACCGCGTGGTGGCCGACCTGGGCCGCAAGCTGGTGGAAGTGCCGGTCGGCTTCAAGTGGTTCGTGGACGGCCTGTTCGACGGCAGCCTGGGCTTCGGCGGCGAAGAGAGCGCCGGGGCCTCGTTCCTGCGCTTCAACGGCAAACCGTGGTCGACGGACAAAGACGGTATCATCATGTGCCTGCTGGCGGCTGAAATCACCGCGGTAACCGGTGAAAACCCGCAGCATCACTATGACGATCTGGCCAAACGCTTCGGTGCGCCAAGCTACAACCGCATCCAGGCGCCAGCGACTGCGGCGCAAAAAGCGGCGCTGTCCAAGCTGTCGCCGGAGATGGTCAAGGCCAATACCCTGGCGGGCGACCCGATCACCGCCCGTCTGACTGCGGCACCGGGCAACGGCGCGTCGATTGGCGGCCTGAAAGTGATGACCGACAACGGCTGGTTCGCGGCCCGTCCTTCCGGTACCGAAGACGCATACAAGATCTACTGCGAGAGCTTCCTCGGGGCGGAACACCGCGAGAAAATCGAGCACGAAGCGGTCGAGATCGTCAGCGAAGTGCTGGCCTCCGCCAAGTAATCGCTTTTCTTGATTGATAAAAAGCGCTGTTTTTACAGCGCTTTTTTTATGCCTGCAATTTAGATATATCTTTTTACCGGCGCACGCTTGCGCATTTAGATATATCGATCTAGATTAGCGTCATCGACGCTGTTTAGATATATCTAAACAACCTCGTATTGATGTTCACTGTTAAAGCGAGGTATCACCCTATGTTTCATCGATTAGGTTTACACCGGCATCACCACCATCATGAATGCGAAGAGGGCCGCCGTCATCGCGGTGGACGCCATCACTTCGGCGGCGAAGGCGAAGAGCACGGCCGGGGTGGGCGCGGCGGCCGGGGCGGGCGTCACCGTCTGTTCGAGCACGGCGATCTGCGTCTGGTACTGCTGGCGCTGGTGGCGCGCAAGCCCAGCCACGGCTATGAGCTGATCAAGGCGATTGAGGAGGCGTCATCCGGCCTGTACGTGCCGAGCCCGGGGGTGATTTACCCCACGCTGACGCTGCTGGAAGAGCAGGATTTCCTTGAGCCGCTCACCACCGGCAACGGCCGCAAAAGCTACCGCATCACCGCCGCGGGCGAGGGCGAGCTGCAAAAGCATCAACAGGTGGTTGACGTCATTCTGGCGCGTCTGGCGGGCGCCGGCCGCGAGCATCATCGGCACGGCAATCTGGCGGAAGGCATCTACGACGCCATGAACCGCCTGCGCAGCCTGCTGCGCGGCAACGTGATGCGCGCCGATCTCACGCCGCAGCAGGTGGAGCGCATCAACGCCGCGTTGCTGACCGCCGTGGCGGCGATCGAAAGCGAAATGCATATTCAACCCACGCAGCAGGAGAAGAACTGATGCCCGGCCACCGTTTTACTATTACCGTTGAAGCCCTGAGCGATCGCCAGGGCAATCCCGTCGAGAAAGCGCCGCTGAGTTTTGAAGTGACCAACCACGACGATATTCTCGATATCGTCGAACGCATCCGGGCGCGTGACGATCTGAACTTCGGCCCCGAGCAGAGCGCGGCCTTCGCCGTAGGCTTGAAGCTGTTCTCCGAAGTGATGATCGAAAACCGCAAACACCCGGTGTTCGCTCCGCTGCGCGATGCGTTTAAAGAATTTATGGTCGGATTGAAGAAGGGGCCGGCGGCGTAAAGGCGCGGCAAACCGCGCCCGCCGGGGTTAAGGCATGAAGCGATAGCCGACGCCGGTTTCGGTCAGCAGGTGTTTGGGCCGGGCCGGATCGGCTTCGAGCTTCTGCCGCAGGTGGCCCATGTAGATGCGCAGATAGTGGCTGTGCTCCACGTAGTTCGGCCCCCAGACGTGGCTCAACAGTTGGCGTTGGGTGATCACTTTGCCGGCGTTGGCCAGCAGCTCCGCCAACAGGCGAAACTCGATCGGCGTCAGATGCAGATCTTCGTCGTTGCGCAGTACCCGGCGATTCACCAGATCGACGGTGATTTCCGAAAAGCTTATCAGCGGGCTTTCCTGTTGGCTGGCGGAGTGGCGACGCAGTGCGACCCGTACCCGCGCCAGCAGCTCGCCGATGCCGAACGGTTTGCTGAGGTAGTCGTCGGCGCCGGCGTCCAGCGCGGCGATTTTGTCCTCTTCGGCGTTGCGCGCCGACAGCA
Organism: Serratia sp. CC22-02; assembly: GCF_900182895.1. NCBI lineage: Bacteria > Pseudomonadati > Pseudomonadota > Gammaproteobacteria > Enterobacterales > Yersiniaceae > Serratia > Serratia sp. CC22-02. The sequence continues at coordinate 366,921 of NZ_FXUD01000002.1, forward strand.
CGATCACCGGAATGGCGCTCCACTGCCGCAGATCGCGGATGTAGCTCAGCCCGTCGCCGTCCGGCAAGCCCAAATCAAGAATGATCAGATCCGGTTTGCGCGTGCCGGCTTCAATCAACCCACGCTGCAGCGTTTCACTTTCAAATACCCGCAGGCCTTCGCTCTCCAGTGCGGTGCGCACGAAGCGGCGGATCTCTTTTTCATCTTCAACAATCAGAATGTTGGTTGGCGTTATGCTCACGTTTCCCCTGCGTTGATTACAGATCGAAGGCGTCGCCGTCGATCTCGGGCGGTTTTTCCAGCGGCAGCACGAAGCGGAAGCTGGCGCCGCCGTTGGCGCCGTTTTCCGCCCAGATGCGGCCATCATGCACTTCAATAATGGCACGGCAAATCGCTAACCCCAAGCCGACGCCGGGGATTGCCGACTCTTTATTGCCGCGTGAAAACTTGTCGAAAATCAGCTGCAGCTGATCGGCGGGGATGCCGGGGCCGTTATCCCAGACCTCGACTTCCAGCCACTCGGGCAGCGTGCGGGCGCGAATGCCGATGGTGGCCTCGGCGCCGGCGTATTTATTGGCGTTTTCCAACAGGTTGGTGAACACCCGCTCCAGCAGGCTGCCGTCGCAGTTGACCAGGATCTGTTCCGGCGGCAGTTCGACCACGATAGGATGCTGGCTGAGCAGCGGCTCCAGCATGTGCAGCGAGGCGCCGACGATCTCTTCCAGCGACTGCCACTCTTTGCGCAGGCTGAAACCGCCGGACTGGATGCGCGCCATATCCAGCAGGTTGTTCACCAGCCGGGTGGTGCTCAGCACCTGCTGGCGGATCTGGCTGGCCTGGGTGGCGTGATTGGAGCCTTCGGCCGCCAGGTCCAGAGTGAGAATTTCCGCCTGGCCGAACAGCACGGTCAGCGGCGTGCGCAGATCGTGCGACAGCGCCGCCAGCAACGAGTTGCGCAGCTGTTCGCGCTCGGCGTCCAGCTTGGCTTCTTCGGCGCTGCGCGCCAGGTGCAGCCGCTCCAGCGCACTGGCGATCAGCACCGCGAAGGTCTGCAGCAGCCGCTGCTGTTCCGGCACCATCAGCTGGCGCAGGTTGTTGGGTTCGATCGCCAGCAGGCCGAAGGTCTGCTTGGGGGTATTGAGCGGCAGCAGCTGGTAAGGCACGCCGGGCAGGGTGTCGGTGCCGGCGCCGGCCGGCAGGCCTTTGTCGAAGCTCCAGCGCGCGATGGCCTCGTCTACCGACAGCAGCCCGCCTTCCTCGCCGACCATCTGTTGCAGGCGGCCGTCTTCCTGCGGCAGCAGCAGCACGGTTTTCGCCTGGAAACTGCTGGAGAGGAAGTGGCGGCTGGTGTTGGCGATGTCGGCCACGGTCAGCGCGCGGCTCAGCCCGCGCGACATTTCGTACAGGTGGCGCGCCCGCTGCTCGCGGTAGCGCGCCACCCGGGCCTGATAACGCACCCCGGCGGTCAGGTTGCCGATGATGATGCCGACGGCGAGCATCACGCCGAAGGTCAGCAGATACTGCATGTCGCTGACGGCGAACGACCATTCGGGCTGGACGAAGAACAGATCGAAACTGGCGACGTTGATCACCGCCGCCAGCACCGACGGCCAGCGGCCGAAGAACAGCGCGACGATCGCCACGCCGAGCAGATAAACCATCACCAGGTTGGCCTGATCGAAGCCCGGCAGCAGCCACTGCGAGAGCAGGGTAATCAGCGCGCACAGCGCCACCGCGACCACGCAACCGCGCAGCTGCATGCGCCATTTATCATTGAAGCTGCGGCCGTCGTGCTCCTTGCCCGGCGGCGGTTGTGCGGTGTCGCTCTCCAGCGCCACGATCACCAGATCGAGATCCGGGCCCAGCCGGCCGAGGCGATCGGCGAAGCTGCCGCGCAGCTTCCAGCGCTGCTCGCTGCGGCGGCCGATGATGATTTTGCCGAGGTTATGCTCGCGGGCATAGCGCAGCACCGCGCGCTCTTCGGACGGATCGGCCAGCGTGGCGGTTTCTGCCCCCAGTTCCTGCGCCAGCCGCAGCGCGCGCAGAATGGCGCGGCGCTGGTTTTCCGGCAGCCGGTGCAGCTTGGGGGTTTCCACATAGACCGCATGCCAGTGGCAGCCGAGCCGCGCCGCCAGCCGGGCGGCGATGCGCACCAGCTTTTCGTTGCCGCTGTTGTGGCCGACGCACAGCAGAATGCTGTCGCGGGTGTGCCACACTTTCTCGCGCCCCTGGGTGTCGCGAAACTCGCGCATCTGGTCATCGACCCGATCGGCGGTGCGGCGCAGCGCCAGCTCGCGCAGGGCGATCAGGTTGCCTTTGCGGAAGAAGTGCTCGATGGCGCGCTCGGCCTGGCCGGGAATATACACTTTGCCTTCGTGCAGCCGCCGGCGCAGATCGTCCGGTGGCAGATCGACCAGCACCACTTCGCTGGCCTCGTCAAACACGTGGTCGGGCACCGTTTCACGCACCCGCACGCCGGTCACGCCGCCCACTACGTCGTTCAGGCTTTCCAGATGCTGTACGTTGACGGTTGTCAGCACGTCGATGCCGGCATCCAGCAGCTCTTCCACATCCTGCCAGCGTTTGGGGTGGCGCGAACCGTGAGCGTTGCTGTGCGCCAGTTCATCCATCAGCACCAGCGCCGGGTGGCGCGCCAGCGCGGCGTCGAGATCGAATTCATGCACCAGCCGGCCGCGATGCTGGATGCGTTTTTGCGGCAGCAGCGTCAGGCCGTCGAGCAGGGCGGCGGTCTCGCTGCGGCCGTGGGTTTCCACCACGCCGACCAGCACGTCCAGCCCCTGAGCGCGCAAACGCTGGGCTTCCTGCAGCATGGCGTAGGTTTTGCCGACGCCGGCGCAGGCGCCGAAGAATACTTTCAATCGGCCGCGCGGTTTTTCATTGGCCATCGCCAGCAGGCTATCGGGATCGGGGCGCTGCTGCTCTTCTTCGACCATGACAATTCCTTGTGTTACCAAGCAAAAAGGGGTTCGGCATGCCGAACCCTATCACTATGCTGAATACGGCGTGTTACTTCAACGCATCCAACGCCAGGTTCAGCTTCAGTACGTTCACCACCGATTCCCCCATGAAGTTGGGCGTGGCCCGATCGGTGTTATCTTCGATCAGTTTGGCGATCTGTTCCGGCGGCAGATGCCGCGCCGCCGCGACTCGTGCCAGCTGATACTGTGCGGCGGCGATCGAGATCTGCGGATCCAACCCGCTGCCGGAGGCGGTCAGCAGATCGACCGGGATCGGGCCGCTCATCGCAGGGTTGGCCTGGCGCAGCTGCGCTGCGCGCTCGGCGATAGCCTTATCCAGTGCCGGGTTGGTGGCCGCCAGGTTGCTGCCGGCAGAGGCCAGTGGATTATAGGCCGAATCGCCGGTGGCCGATGGGCGGCCCCAGAAATAGTCGGCGCGCGTGAAGTTCTGGCCGATCAGCGCGGAGCCGACCGCCTTGTCGCCCCGGTACAGCAGCGAACCGTTGGCCGCACCCGGAAACAGCAGCTGCGCCAGCCCGGTGGTCAGCAGCGGATAGGCGATGCCGGTGATCAGCGTCAGCAGGATCAGCATCACCAGCGCAGGTCGTAAATAAGTCATGTTCATTTCCCTCAATGGTTAACCGGCGACGTGCAGCGCGACCAGGATCAGGTCGATCAGTTTGATGCCGACGAACGGCACCAGCAGGCCGCCGACCCCGTACAGCCACAGGTTGCGGCGCAGCAGGGCCGCGGCGCTCATCGGTTTGTAGCTCACCCCTTTCAGCGCCAGCGGGATCAGGAACACGATCACCAGGGCGTTGAAGATCACCGCCGACATGATGGCGGAGGCCGGGGAATGCAGATGCATCACGTTCAGTGCGTTCAACTGTGGATAGGTGGCCGCGAATGCCGCCGGAATGATGGCGAAGTATTTGGCCACGTCGTTGGCGATGCTGAAGGTGGTCAGCGAGCCGCGCGTCATCAGCATCTGTTTGCCGATGTGCACCACTTCGATCAGCTTGGTCGGGTTGGAATCCAGATCGACCATGTTGCCCGCCTCTTTGGCGGCCTGGGTGCCGGAGTTCATCGCCACCGCCACATCGGCCTGCGCCAGCGCCGGGGCGTCGTTGGTGCCGTCGCCGGTCATCGCCACCAGGCGGCCTTCCGCCTGGTACTGGCGGATCAGCGCCAGCTTGGCTTCCGGCGTGGCTTCCGACAGGAAGTCGTCCACCCCGGCTTCGGCGGCGATCGCCGCCGCGGTCAGCGGGTTATCGCCGGTGATCATCACCGTTTTGATGCCCATCTTGCGCAGCTCATTGAAGCGTTCCTTGATGCCGCCCTTGACGATATCCTTCAGCGCCACCACGCCCAGCACTCGGGCGCCTTCCGCCACCACCAGCGGTGTACCGCCGGTGCGCGCCACGCTTTCCACCAGATCGTCCACCGCCCGCGGGAAGTGCCCCTGATTGGATTCGACGTGACGGCGAATGGCATCCACTGCGCCTTTGCGGATCATGCGCTCCTGCACGTTGACGCCGCTCATGCGGGTCTGGGCGGAGAAGGGCACGAAGGTGGCGTTCAGCGCCTGCAGATCGCGTTCGCGCAGGTTGAATCGCTGTTTGGCCAACACCACGATGCTGCGGCCTTCCGGCGTTTCGTCCGCCAGCGAGGCCAGCTGCGCGGCATCCGCCAGCTCTTGCTCTTTCACGCCCGGTGCCGGCAGGAACTCCGAAGCCTGGCGGTTGCCCAGCGTGATGGTGCCGGTTTTATCCAGCAGCAGCACGTCCACATCGCCGGCGGCTTCCACCGCGCGGCCGCTGGTGGCGATCACGTTGGCGCCGAGCATGCGGCTCATCCCGGCCACGCCGATGGCGGACAGCAGGCCACCGATGGTGGTGGGGATCAGACAGACCAGCAGCGCGACCAGCACGGTGATGGTGACCACGCTGCCGCTGCCGGCCGCTTCCACGCTGTATTGCGAGAACGGGAACAGGGTGGCGGTGGCCAGGACGAACACGATGGTCAGCGCCACCAGCAGGATAGTCAGTGCGATCTCGTTCGGCGTTTTGCGGCGTTTGGCGCCTTCCACCATGGCGATCATGCGATCGAGGAAGGTTTCCCCCGGGTTGACGCTGCACTGCACCACCAGCCAGTCGGACAGCACGCGGGTGCCGCCGGTGACCGAGGAGAAGTCGCCGCCGGACTCGCGGATCACCGGCGCGGACTCACCGGTGATGGCGCTTTCATCTACCGAGGCGCCGCCTTCCAGCACTTCGCCGTCGCACGGGATGGTGTCGCCGGCTTCCACCAGCACGATATCGCCCTTGCGCAGGCTGTCGGCGGCCACTTTCTCCGTGGCGCCGTCGCGGCGCGGGCCGGCCACTTTCTCCGTGGCGCCGTCGCGGCGCGGGCCGGCCAGTTTTTTCGCCCAGCTGGTTTTCTTGGTGCCCTTCAGGCTTTCCGCCTGGGCCTTGCTACGCCCTTCGGCCAGCGCTTCCGCGAAGTTGGCGAACAGCACGGTGAACCACAGCCACAGGGAGACGCTGCCGGTAAAGGCGGCGGCGCCGTCGGTTTGGCCGGTGAGGATCGCCAGCCAGATGGCGGTGGTCAGAACGCTGCCGATATACACCACGAACATCACCGGGTTGCGCCATTGAACGCGAGGGTCCAGTTTTTTCACCGCATCGATCAGCGCGGTGCGCACCAGGGCCGGTTCAAACAGCGCGCGTTGTTTGCGAGTCATCTCTTATTCTCTCTCTGTGACGTCGGTTAGTTTGCCAACCAAAGCTGCAAATGCTCGGCCACCGGGCCCAGCGCCAGCGCCGGCACGAAGGTCAGCGCGCCCACCAGCAACACGGTGCCGATCAGCAGGCCGATAAACAGTGGCCCATAGGTCGGCAGGGTGCCGTTGCCCGCCGGTTGGCGTTGTTTGGCGCTCAGCGAACCGGCGATCGCCAGCACCGGCAGGATCGCCCCGAAGCGGCCGACAAACATGGCGAAGGCCAACAGCAGGTTGTAGAACGGCGTATTGACGCTCAACCCGGCGAAGGCGCTGCCGTTGTTGTTGGCGGCGGAGGACAGGGCGTACAGCACTTCGCTGAAGCCGTGGGCACCCGGGTTGAGGATGCCGGCGCGGCCCGCATCGGTGCCGATGGCCAGCGCGCTGCCCAGCAACACCAGCGTCGGCGTGACCAGGATCGCCAGCGCGGTCATCTTCATGTCGTAAACGTCGACTTTCTTGCCCAGATATTCCGGGGTGCGGCCGATCATCAGACCGGCGATAAACACCGTCAGCAGCACGAACAGCAGCATGCCGTACAGGCCGGAGCCGACGCCGCCGAACACCACCTCACCGATCTGCATCAGCCACATCGGCACCATGCCACCCAGCGCGGTGAAGGAGTCGTGCATGGCGTTAACCGCCCCGCAGGACGCGGCGGTGGTCACCACCGAGAACAGGCTGGTGGCAAGAATGCCGAAGCGCGACTCTTTGCCTTCCATATTGATGTTGCTGTCGGCGCCCAGCGCGCTCAGGTGCGGGTTGCCTGCCAGTTCGGCGTACATCACCACCACCACCGCCACCACGAAGATCAGCGCCATCGCCCAGATCAGCGCATGGCCCTGGCGGTTTTCACCGGCCAACTGGCCGAAGGAGAAGCACAGCGCGCAGGGGATCAGGAAGATGGCCAGCATCTGGACGAAGTTGGTCAGCACGGTTGGGTTCTCGAACGGGTGCGCCGAGTTGGCGCCGAAGAAGCCGCCGCCGTTGGTGCCGAGCATCTTGATCGCTTCCTGCGAGGCCACCGGCCCCATCGGCAGCGTCTGCTGCGCGCCTTCGAGCGTGGTGACGTGCAGGTAAGGCAGGAGGTTTTGCAGCGTGCCCTGGCTGACGAAGAACAGGGCGATCAGCAGCGCGATCGGCAGCAGCACATACAGCGTGATGCGGAACAGATCGGCCCAGGCGTTGCCGACGGTCTTGCCGGCGCGGCGGGTAAAGGCACGGATCAGCGCAAAGGCCACGGCGATGCCGGTGGAGGCGGAGACGAAGTTCTGCACTGCCAGCCCGGCCATCTGGCTGAAATAGCTGAGGGCGCTTTCGCCGCTGTAGGCCTGCCAGTTGGTGTTGGTGACGAAGCTGACGGCGGTGTTAAGCGCCAGATCCCAGGAGAGGCCCGGGAAGCCTTGCGGGTTGAGCGGCAGCGAGCCCTGCGTCATCAGCAGGGCGAACAACAGCGCCAGGCCGAGCAGGTTGAACGCCAGGATCGCCAGCGCGTACTGCCACCAGTTCATCTCGGTGGCGCGGATGCCGCAGGCGCGCCAGACGCCGGCTTCTACCCCGCGCAGCGCAGGCAGCGGCTCACCTTCGATCAGGCGCGCCATAAAGCCGCCCAGCGGCCGGGCCAGCAGCAGAAGCACCAGCAGGAAGCTGGCGATCAGTAAAAAGGCTGAAGCCGCCATCAGAAATCCTCCGCGTTAAACAGGGCGTAGACCAAATAGGCCAACAGCAGCAGAACCAACAGCGCACCACCAATAACGCTGAAACTCACGGGACACCTCCAGAGGTGTTGTTTTTGATAGAGGCAGTGTAGGGAGAGGGGTAGAAAGAAGATGAAAAAATCGCGCGGGCGGGTGTAAAAAAAGTATAAAAATGGCTGAAATTTCAGCGGAAATTCAGCGCTTCAACTATCAGGCCGGTGGAGAGATTGCCCCTGATGGGGCAGGGCGAACGGGCGTAAGCGGGAAATAACCACCCGGATAATAACCACAATGTAACCCATGGTAAGTTAAAAATTAACTTGGCTGTAACAAAATTACGGATCGCTGCGGCGATTAGCGATTTTTTGTGCGATTTAGTGGTCGGATGAGTAGTAAACTTTCATCAAGTGCGCTAAAATTTTGCTCAGTTACCAAATTACCGATTGTTCATTTGATACGCCGACGCCGTTTTCCCTGACAAATCAACGGCAGGCGTTTTTAAGGAGGTTCGCATGTCTACTACCTATCACGCTTATTCATTGCATCGGATTCTCCTGCGCCGCAGCGCAGTGGTTATCGCGGGCATTTTGGCCCTGCCGGTGATGCTGTTCCGCAGCGATCGCGGGCGTTTTTACAGCTACCTGCACCGCGTCTGGTCAAAAACCAGCGATAAGCCGGTCTGGCTGCAGCAGGCGGAACTGGCGTCCTGCGATTTCTACTGAGCCACTGTCGATTCACGAAAAACCCTCGCCCTGCGGCGGGGGTTTTTTTATGCCTATAGCCGCCTCTATCAAGCGCAAGGTCGTATTCGGCAAGCCATTCTTCTACACTTTCCTCATCGGCCAACAACACGGGAGAGCGGTATGAGTGACAAGATCCCTATCGGCATCAGCGCCTGTTTACTGGGCGAGACGGTGCGTTTCGACGGCGGCCACAAGCGGCTGGCCTTTGCGGTGGAACAGTTGGCGCCCTATGTGCGCTTTGAGCCCGTTTGCCCGGAAATGGCGATCGGCCTGCCCACGCCGCGCCCGGCGCTGCGCCTGGTGAAGCAGGCGCAGCCGTGGCCGGCGATGCGCTACAGCAACGACGCCGGCGTGGATCTGACCGAGGAGATGCGCAGCTTCTCCGTGCAGCGCGTGGCGGCCTTGCAGCATCTGTGCGGCTATATCGTCTGCGCCAAGTCACCGAGCTGCGGCCTGGAGCGGGTGCGGGTCTACAGCGAAAACGGCAAGGATTCGCGTAAAAACGGCGTCGGTCTGTTTACCGCCGAACTGCTGCGCCAGATGCCGTGGCTGCCGGTCGAAGAGGATGGACGATTGCAGGACGCGGCACTGCGGGAAAACTTCATTGAACGGGTGTATGCGCTGTACGAGCTGAACATGCTGTGGCGTCAGGGGCTGACCCGCGGCGGGCTGATCGCGTTTCACAGCCGCTATAAGCTGTCGCTGCTGGCGCATTCGCAGCCGGCGTATCGCGAGCTGGGGCGCTTCGTCGCCGATATTCACCGCTGGGACTCGCTGGAGGCCTTCGCCGTGGAATACCGTAGCCGCCTGATGGCGCTGTTGGCGCACAAGGCAACGCGCCGCAACCACACCAATGTGTTGATGCACGTGCAGGGCTATTTTCGCCGTCAGCTCAGTACGGCGCAGCGCCAGGAGCTGGCGCACCTGATCGACCGCTACCGGCAGGGCATGCAGCCGCTGTTGGCGCCGATTGCGCTGCTCAAACATTACATGGCGGAATACCCCGATCGCTATCTGGCGGAACAACGCTATTTCGAACCTTATCCGGAGGCGCTGCGTTTGCGTTACGGCCATTGATTGACAAGGAGTTTTATGACCACGCATCTGGTCTGGTTGCGTAACGATCTGCGTATCACCGACAACAACGCGCTGCACGCCGCCTGCAGCGATCCCGAAGCCCGGGTGCTGGCGGTGTTTATCGCCACGCCGCAGCAGTGGCGGCAACATGAGATGGCGCCGCGGCAGGCGGCGCTGATCCACGCCAGCCTGCAGGCGGTGCAGCAGGCGCTGGCGCACAAGGGCATTGCGCTGCATTGCCATGCCTGTGCGGACTTTGCCGCGTCGATTGACTGGTTGGCGGACTATTGCGAGCGGGAGCAGGTGGATGCGCTGTTTTACAATCGCCAGTACGAACTGAACGAACGGCGGCGCGATGCGCGGCTGGAACAGCGGTTGAGTGGCCGGGTGAGGTGCCACGGTTTCGATGACAGCCTGCTGTTGCCGCCGGGCAGCGTGCTCACCGGCGGCGGAGAGATGTACAAGGTCTATACGCCGTTTCGCAACGCCTTTCTTCAGCGCCTGACCGAGTCCGACGTGAGTTGCCTGCCGGCGCCGAAGATCCGCGCCGGCGGTGCATTACCCATGCCTGAGGTGCCGGCGGCGTTTGATTATCCCACGGCAGACATCGGGGATGGCTATCCCGTTGGTGAGGAGGCCGCGTTGCAGCGGCTGCGCGCCTTTTGCCGCGAGCAGGTGCAGGATTACCTCCGGCAGCGCGATCTGCCGGCCCTCGCCGGCACCAGTAGCCTGTCGCCCTATCTGGCGATCGGCGTGCTGTCGCCGCGCCAGTGCTTCAACCGCCTGCGCGCCGAATGCCCGCAGCTGCTGGAAGATCGCGAAAGCGGCGCCTTCGCCTGGCTCAACGAGCTGATTTGGCGCGAGTTCTATCGCCATCTGCTGGTGGCCTATCCCGAACTGTGCCGCCATCGGCCGTTTATCGCCTGGACGGACAAGGTGCGCTGGTGCGATGACGCGGCGAAGCTGCAGGCCTGGCAGCGGGGCGAGACCGGCTACCCGATCGTCGATGCCGCCATGCGCCAGCTGAACGCCACCGGCTGGATGCACAACCGGCTGCGCATGATCAGCGCCAGTTTTCTGGTGAAGGATCTGCTGATCGACTGGCGCGCCGGGGAGCGCTATTTCATGTCGCAACTGCTGGATGGGGATCTGGCGGCCAACAACGGTGGCTGGCAGTGGGCGGCCTCCACCGGCACCGACGCCGCGCCGTATTTCCGCATCTTCAATCCGACGACTCAGGGTGAACGTTTTGATCCACAAGGCACTTTTATCCGTAAATGGTTGCCGGAACTGGCGGATGTGCCCGACAATGACATCCATCATCCCCATCGCTGGGCGGAAAAGCAGCGATGCACGCTGAACTACCCGCTGCCGATCGTCGACCATAAGCAAGCCCGGCTGGAGACGCTGGCGGCGTTCGAGGCGGCAAAACGGGGAGAGTCTTGAGGCAACTGCAAGGAGCGACGCAATGATGAAAAAGGTGCTGGCCCTGTGCCTGAGCGGCTATTCGGCGCTGGCGATCGCCGGCTTTGACGTGGTGGCGCTCGGCGTCGACGGCGGCGTCAGCGACGGCAATCTGACCTCCTACCTGATCCGCAGCGACAATCAGCCGCGGTATGTGGCGCTGGACGCCGGTTCGCTGCTGCCGGGCATCGCCAAAGGGCTGGAGAAGGGCAGCTTCCCGCAGGTGACGCCCGAGCTGGCCGCGCCTTACACGCCACAGGGCTATGTGTTCCGGCAGTTGATCGGCAGCTACTTTATCAGCCACGGCCACCTGGACCACGTGGCGGGGCTGATCGTCGGCTCACCCGAGGACAATAAAAAAACCGTTTACGCCCAGGCGGACACCGTACTGACCCTGCGTAATCACTACTTCAACTGGAAGGCGTGGCCGAACTTTACCGACGCCGGCAACGGCTCGCGGCTGGGCACCTACCGGCTGCAAACGGTGCGGCCGCAGCAGCGGTTTACCCTCGGCCTGACCGGATTGACCGGCGTGATGTACCCGCTCAGCCACGATCGCTATCCGTCGTCGATGCTGCTGATTTCCAACGGCAACGAGTTCTTCGCCTACTTCGGCGATACCGGGCCGGATAAGGTCGAGCAGTCGCGCGATCTCGATACCGTCTGGCGCGCGCTGGGGCCGCTTGTCGAGCAGAAGAAGCTCAAGGGCATGATTATCGAAACCTCTTACCCTAACGGGGTGGAGGATAAACATCTGTACGGCCATTTGACGCCGGCCTGGCTGCTGAAGGAGCTGAAGAACCTGACACAGTACAGCGGCGGCGATGGCTCGCTGAACGGTTTGCCGGTGGTGATCAGCCACATCAAGCCCAGCCTGAAGCAGGGCGAAGACACGCGCGCCGCCATTGCGCAACAGCTGGCGCAGGGCAACGATCTGGGCGTGAAATTTATCCTGATGGCGCAGGGCGACCGGCAGACATTTTGACTATGAAGAGAGAAGAGAATGCGTAACCTCGATCTGGAACAACTGATCAACACGGAACTGAACGCCGCGGCGTTTCAGGACTACGCCCCCAACGGATTGCAGGTAGAAGGCCGCCCGCACGTGCAGCGCATCGTGACCGGCGTCACCGCCTGTCAGGCGCTGCTGGACGCTGCGGTGGCGCATCAGGCCGACGCGATTATCGTGCACCACGGCTATTTCTGGAAAAACGAGGCGCCGGCGGTGCGCGGCATGAAGCGCAACCGCCTGAAAACGCTGCTGACCCACGACATCAACCTGTACGGCTACCACCTGCCGCTGGACGCGCATCCGGTGCTGGGCAACAATGCGCAGCTGGCGCAGGCGCTGGGCATTCGGGTGATTGGCGACGTTGAGCCGCTGGTGCCGCACGGCGAATTTGAACAGCCGCTGACCGGCGAAGCGCTGCAGCAGCGTATCGAAAGCCGGCTGGGGCGTGCGGTGCTGCACTGCGGCGATAACGCGCCTGAGCACATTCGCCGGGTGGCCTGGTGCACCGGTGGCGGCCAGGGCTTTATCGACAGCGCGGCGCGCTTCGGCGTCGATGCGTTCATCAGCGGTGAAGTGTCTGAGCAGACCATTCACAGCGCGCGCGAAATGGGCGTGCATTTCTTCGCCGCCGGCCACCACGCCACCGAGCGCGGCGGCGTGAAGGCGTTGGGCGACTGGCTGGCGCAGCACCACGGCTTTGATGTGACCTTTATCGATATCCCGAATCCCGTCTGATTTTTTTCTTCCCCGGATCCAGCCCGGCCTGTGCGCCGGCTGAATCCTTTTACCGCGCTATTTCCTTATTTTCCTTATGGTTGCGTTCTATTGACAGCCGGGGCCGCGTCACGCATAACTGGTGTGTTTTTCATCGCGATAATAATAAGGAGAATAAGGGTGCAACAAGCACGTTATTACCTGTTGGGTGAGAGAGCGGTAGTGCTTGAACTGTCGCCGCCGGTGACCTTACCGAGCCAGCAGCGCATCTGGGCGCTGGCGGAAAAGCTGAATCACCACCCCGACGTGCGGGAAGTGGTGCCGGGAATGAATAACCTGACGCTGTTGCTGCATACGCCGCAGGCCGACGCCGAAGCGATGCTCGCATTGCTGCAGCAAGGTTGGGAAAGCAAAGAGAGCCTGACGCCGGAATCGCGCCAGGTGGATATTCCGGTGGTCTACGGCGGGGAGCAAGGCCCCGATCTGGATGAAGTGGCGCGCCATACAGGCATGACGCCGCGGCAGGTGGTGGAATGCCACGCGGCGGCGGCCTACGTGGTCTATTTCCTCGGCTTTCAGCCGGGTTTCTCCTATTTGGGCGGCATGCCGGAACAACTGGCGACGCCGCGCCGCGCTGAGCCGCGTCTGGCGGTGGCGGCCGGCTCCGTCGGCATCGGCGGCGGCCAGACCGGCATCTATCCGCTGGTGACACCCGGCGGCTGGCAGCTGATTGGCCGCACGCCGCTGGCGCTGTTCAATCCGCATGAAATGCCGCCGACGCTGCTGCGCCCGGGCGATAACGTGCGCTTCGTGCCGCAGAAGGAGGGCGTATGCTGATTATTCTGCGTGCCGGCATCTATACCACGGTGCAGGATTTGGGCCGCGAGGGATTCCGCCGCCTGGGCATCAGCACCGGCGGGGCGCTGGATCAACCGGCGTTGAAGATCGCCAACCTGCTGGTGGGCAATGCGCCTGAGGCCGCCGGGCTGGAGATCACCCTCGGCCAGTTCAGCGCCGAGTTTACCCGCCCTGGCTGGATCGCCCTGACCGGCGCCGGCTGCGACGCGCAGCTGGACGGCAAGCCGCTGTGGACCGGCTGGCGCTACCCGGTGAAAAAGGGGCAGCGGCTGGCGCTGGGCACGCCGAAACGCGGCATGCGCAGCTACCTGGCGATCTCGGGCGGCATCGCCGTGCCGGAAATGCTGGGCTCGTGCAGCACCGACATGAAAGCCGCCTTTGGCGGCCACGAAGGCCGTAACCTGAAGGACGGCGATCGGCTGCCGCTGGGCAAATCCACCGCGCTGCCGCAACACCGCAGCGGCGTGAAGCAGCTGCTGTTCACCAACCGCATCCGCGCGCTGCCGGGGCCGGAGTACGCCGAATTCAGCGAAGAGGCGCAGGACACGTTCTGGCGCACCGCCTGGCAGCTCAGCCCGCAGAGCAACCGCATGGGCTACCGCCTGCATGGCGGCACGCCGCTGGAGCGCACCACCGACCGCGAGATGCTGTCGCACGGCCTGCTGCCCGGCGTGGTGCAGGTGCCGCACAACGGCCAGCCGATCGTGCTGATGGCCGATGCGCAAACCACCGGCGGTTACCCGCGTATCGCCTGCGTGATCGAGGCCGATCTCTACCACTTGGCGCAGATCCGTCTCGGCGAACCGATCCACTTCGTTCTCTGCTCACTGACGGAGGCGCAGCGCGCCAAAGCCGAGCAGGATCTCTTCCTTCGACAGATTGCCTGGGGGTTACATGATCGTTGATTTGAACGCCGATCTCGGCGAAGGCTGCGCCAACGACCAGGCGCTGTTGCAATTGGTGAGTTCGGCCAACATCGCCTGCGGCTTTCACGCCGGCGATGCGCAGACCATGCGTCAGTCGGTGCGCTGGGCATTGCAGTACGGCGTGGCGATCGGCGCTCACCCGAGTTTTCCCGATCGGGAGAACTTCGGCCGCACCCGCATGCAGCTGCCGCCGGAAACGGTCTACGCGCAGGTGGTGTATCAGCTCGGGGCGCTGGCGGCCATCGCCCGTGCCGAGGGCGGGGTGATGGTGCACGTTAAGCCGCACGGCATGCTGTACAACCAGGCGGCGGTTGAGCCGGCGCTGGCGGAAGCGATCGCCCGGGCGGTGCAGGCGGTCGATCCGGCGCTGCGGCTGGTGGGGCTGGCCGGCAGCGAGCTGATCCGCGCCGGGGAACAACTCGGTCTGACCACCCGGCAGGAGGTATTCGCCGATCGCGGCTATCAGGCCGACGGCACGCTGGTGCCGCGCGGTTTGCCGGGGGCGTTGATCGACGATGACGAACAGGCGCTGGCGCAAACCCTGGAGATGGTGCGCCATCACCGGGTGCGCAGCGTGGATGGCGTCTGGACCGCCGTTCAGGCGGAAACCGTCTGCCTGCATGGGGACGGCGAGCATGCGCTGGCGTATGCGCGCAAGCTGCGGGACAGTTTTGTTCAGCAGGGCATCCGCGTCAGCGCGGAGCAGTAAAGCAATAAAGCAAGACACAACATCACAAGCAAAAAACTATTAGAAAATATCGAGGGAAGACTATGGAACAGGCCGTGAATCTCTGGCCACTGATCGGCATCGCCGCCATCGTGGTCGGGTTTGTATTGCGTTTCAACCCGGTGCTGGTGGTGATCGCCGCCGGTATCATCACCGGTTTGGCGGCGCTGATGCCGCTGGACGCCATTCTGGAAAAGCTCGGCGAGGGCTTTCTCAACACCCGTAACCTGCCGCTGATCCTGCTGCTGCCGCTGGCGGTGATCGGCCTGCTGGAGCGCCACGGGCTGAAAGAGCGGGCGCAGGCGTGGATCGCCAAGATCAAAAGCGCCACCGCCGGCCGTTTGCTGATCGTATACCTGTTCGTGCGCGAGATTACCGCAGCGATGGGGCTGACCAGCCTGGGCGGGCATCCGCAGATGGTGCGGCCGCTGCTGGCGCCGATGGCGGAAGGGGCAACGGAAAACCGCTACGGCGAGCTGCCGGAGCGCACGCGCCACCGTCTGCGCGCCATGTCGGCCGCGACCGACAACGTCGGGCTGTTCTTCGGTGAGGATATCTTCGTCGCCTTCGGCGCGATCATCTTCATGCACAACTTTATGCTGGAGTCCGGCGGCATTCAGACCGAGCCGCTGCATATCGCGCTGTGGGGGATTCCGACCGCGATTTTCGCTTTCCTGATCCACGCGTTCCGGCTGTATCGGATGGATAAGCAGCTGAGCGCCGAGCTGGCGCAGCTGAATCAGGCGGCGCTGCAGGCGAAGGGGGAGGCACGATGAACTTCCAGCAACAATATCTCTACTGGCTGGCCGGCGCGGTGCTGCTGATTGTGGCGGTGATGTCCTTCCGCGATCGCGCCAACCCGCGCCGCATCACCACCGGGCTGTTTTGGGGGCTGTACGGCCTGGTGTTCCTGGTCGGCGACTGGACTTACCGCCTGCTGGGCGACGTACTGGGCGAAGGTAGCAACGAAAAACGCATGCTGCACATCATCGTTGGCGGGGTGGTGGTGGTGATGGCCCTGATTGCCGGCTTCGGCGGTGTGCGCCTCGGCAGCTACCACCAGCGGACGCCGCAGGAACGCGAGGCCAGCGCCAAGCGCCTGGGCAACAAGCTGTTTATCCCCGCCCTGGCGATCCCGGTGGTGACGGTGATCGGCGTGCTGCTGTTCAACAACGTGCCGGCGTTGCAAAGCGCGGTGTTCGGCAGCGGTAACCACGCGACGCTGATCACCCTGTTCTCGATGACCGTCGGCTGCCTGATTGGCCTGGCGATCGCGGTGAAAATGACCCATGAGAAGGCCCTGCAGCCGATACAGGAAGCGCGGCGCCTGCTGGATTCGATCGGCTGGGCGTTCATTTTGCCGCAGATCCTCGCCACGCTGGGGCTGCTGTTTACCGTCGCCGGCGTCGGCACCGCGATCTCGCATTTGACCCAGGAGTATCTGGCGGTCGATAACCGCTTTATCGCCGTGGCAGTCTACGCTATCGGTATGGCGGTGCTGACCATGGTGATGGGCAACGCCTTCGCCGCTTTCCCGATCGTTACCGCCGGCATCGGCATTCCGATCCTGGTGTTGCAGCACGGCGGCAACCCGGCGGTGATGGCGGCGATCGGCATGTTCTCCGGCTATTGCGGCACCCTGATGACGCCGATGGCGGCGAACTTCAACATCGTGCCGGCGGCGCTGCTGGAGCTGCCGGACAAGAATGCGGTGATCAAGGCGCAGGTGCCGACCGGCGTGCTGCTGCTGTTGGTTAACGTGTTCCTGCTGTATTTCCTGATGTTCCTGTAGGAGTAAGGATGCAAAAAGTATTGATTACCGGCTTTGAGCCGTTTGGCGGCGAGCGCCTCAACCCCTCCTGGGAAGTGGTGAAGCAACTCAATGATATGGAGCTGGTCGGTGCGCGCATCGTGGCGCGCCAGCTGCCGTGCGTGTTCGGCGCGGCGCTGGACGCGCTCAATGCGGCGATCGACGAGGTGCAGCCGGTGATGGTGCTGGCTATCGGCCAGGCCGGCGGCCGCACCGACATCACGATTGAACGGGTGGCGATCAACGTCGACGACGCGCGTATCCCTGACAATCAGGGGCAGCAACCGGTGGATGAGCCGATCGTCGCCGGCGGTCCGGCGGCCTATTTCAGCACCTTGCCGATTAAAGCGATGGTCAGTTCGATGCGCGAGGCTGGCATTCCGGCCTCCGTTTCGCAGACCGCCGGCACCTACGTGTGCAACCATGTCATGTATGGCCTGCTGCACCGTTTGAGCGGCCAGCGCGAGGTCAAGGGCGGGTTTATCCATATCCCGTACCTGCCGGAACAGGCGGCGGCGCACCCCGGTGCGCCGAGCATGGCGGCCTCGACGGTGCTGTTTGCATTGGAGCTGGCCGTTTCCATCGCTTTGCAGGTGGAGCACGATCTGAAAGTGGTGGGCGGCGCGACGCATTAATCATGTCATCCCCGGTGCATCGGGCTGCGCCGGGTCTACGCAAGGAGTGGTCTATGCCGGAAGGACCGGAGATTCGCCGGGCGGCGGACAAACTGGCGGCGGCGGTGATCGATCAGCCGCTGACCGCCGTCGATTTCGCTTTTCCCCAGCTGAAACACTATCGCCAGCGTCTGCTCGGCGAGCGCATCGTCGCCATCGAGCCGCGTGGCAAGGCGCTGCTGACCCATTTCTCCAATGGGCTGACGATGTACAGCCACAACCAGCTGTATGGCGTGTGGAAAGTGGCGGCGGCAGGGGAGACGCCGGAGACCAAGCGCGATCTGCGGGTGCGGCTGGAAACCGCCCACAGCGCGATATTGCTTTACAGCGCTTCCGACATTACCGTCGGGCCGCGCGAGGAAATAGAGCAACACCCGTTTTTGCAACGCATCGGCCCCGACGTGTTGGACATGTCGCTGACGGTAGACGATGTGGCGGAGCGGTTGCTGACGCCGCGTTTTCGCCGCAGGCAGCTGGGGGGCATGCTGCTCGACCAGGCGTTTCTTGCCGGATTGGGCAATTATCTGCGCGCCGAAATCCTGTGGCAGGCCGAACTGGCGCCGCCGCACAAACCGCAGGATCTGACGCCAGAGGCGCTGCGCCGCCTGGCGGAGGCATTGCTGGCGGTGCCGCGCCTTTCCTACCAGACGCGCGGGCAGGCGGATGACAACCGGCATCACGGCGCGCTGTTTCGCTTCAAGGTGTTTCATCGCAGCGGCGAGCCCTGCGAACGCTGCGGTGGGATGATCGTGCGTACCAAACTGTCGTCGCGGCCGTTTTATTGGTGCCCGGGCTGCCAGAAATAACCAAAAAAAACGCCGCCCGAAGGGGCGGCGCTGTGCGGTTTCAGCCAGGAAAGCGGCTTACTTGTTTTTCAGCTGGGACTTGAAATCGCGTTCGGCATAGCCGGTGTACAGCTGACGCGGACGGGCAATTTTGATGCCTTCGTCGTGCATTTCGTTCCAGTGGGCGATCCAGCCGATGGTGCGCGCGATGGCGAAGATCACGGTGAACATGGAAGAAGGAATACCCATCGCCTTCAGGATGATGCCGGAGTAGAAGTCGACGTTCGGGTACAGTTTCTTCTCGATGAAGTACGGGTCGTTCAGCGCGATGTGTTCCAGCTCCATCGCGACCTGCAGCAGGTTGTCGTCCTTCTTGTTCAGCTCTTTCAGCACTTCGTGACAGGTTTCACGCATCACGGTAGCGCGCGGATCGTAGTTCTTGTACACGCGGTGGCCGAAGCCCATCAGGCGGAAGGAGTCGTTCTTGTCCTTGGCGCGCTTGATGAATTCCGGAATGTGCTCGACAGTCTTGATCTCTTCCAGCATTTTCAGCGCCGCTTCGTTGGCGCCGCCGTGCGCCGGTCCCCACAGGGAGGCGATACCGGCCGCGATGCAGGCGAACGGGTTGGCGCCGGAAGAGCCGGCGGTGCGCACGGTAGAGGTAGAGGCGTTCTGCTCATGGTCGGCGTGCAGGATCAGAATGCGGTCCATGGCGCGTTCCAGCACCGGGTTCACCACGTACTCTTCGCACGGGGTGGCGAACATCATGTGCAGGAAGTTGCCCGCATAGGACAGATCGTTGCGCGGGTAAACGAACGGCTGGCCCAGGGAATATTTGTAGCACATCGCGGCCACGGTCGGCATTTTAGACAGCAGGCGGAACGCGGTGATTTCACGGTGACGCTCGTTGTTGACGTCCAGCGCATCGTGGTAGAACGCCGCCAGCGCGCCGGTCACGCCGCACAGCACCGCCATCGGGTGCGAGTCGCGACGGAAACCACGGAACAGATGGGTGATCTGGTCGTGGATCATGGTGTGGCGGGTGACGGTGGTCTTGAAGGTCTCGAACTCTTCCGGCGTTGGGGTCTCGCCGTACAGCAGGATGTAGCACACTTCCAGGTAGGAAGATTCTTTCGCCAGCTGCTCGATAGGGAAGCCGCGGTGCAGCAGCACGCCTTTGTCGCCGTCGATGAAGGTAATCTTGGATTCGCAAGAAGCGGTGGAGGTAAAGCCGGGATCAAATGTGAAATAACCTTTGGAACCCAGAGCGCGGACATCGAGGACATCAGGGCCCAGTGTCGGTGTCAATACGCCCAGTTCGATCGGAGCTTCGCTGTCGTTAATGGTTAGCGTCGCTTTCTTATCAGTCATTTACTGTCTCCTTAGCGCCTTATTTTAAAAACCACTAACAACTGAAATACCTTAAATCTCTGCAGGTTGCCCGCAAAAAAATGGTGCGGACGCTAACTCTGTGAGCGACTGCGCAACTGTGCGCGGGTAGGGTACAGAGTGCTGACCAGGCGAACGAGACGGGTGACCAGTTGTTAACGATTCATAGTAATTCGTTATAGTCTGTTAATCTTACCTATGAGCTGTTCGAAGAGATGTGAACCTATCCCAATAATCTGTTTTTATTTGCTTTATTTGCTTTTTGACGCCGGCAAAATCGAGCGGGAAACAACGGCTATTGGGATAGGTTCGTCAAATACACTGTTGCATAACTCGAACCCGGGGGGAAGTGTATCTGCTGACCCATAGCGCATCATAGGACCGTTTGTGCCCCTATATGTAATGGAAATGTTGATCTCTTGTCAAATCAGATAATTAATTTTGCACTAATTGTGAAATCCGTGATCTGAATCACTGTTCGGGGGAAATGTTATCAAAGCGGTTGTATGAGAATTGTAATCAGAATGTGATCCTCCTATACTGCCGCCAGGTCTCCGGATTACCCTGAAGTAGGAGCACCCAGCGTTATAAATGCGCGCCGTTTGAGCACAGAGGATGTTGATGTTTGAGCGCGTGACGTGTAAGGGTTTTAGGCTCTTAACGCTGTCTGATCCCCGCCCAGGCCCGGAGGAAGGAAAATAATAAGAGCTGTGTGGGCAAATACGTGAAAAAACAACGACCTGTCAACTTGGATCTGCAAACGATCCGGTTCCCCGTAACTGCGATAGCGTCTATCTTACACCGAGTCTCTGGCGTAATTACCTTCGTTGCCGTGGGTATCCTCCTCTGGCTGCTGGGCCTGTCACTCTCTTCCCAAGAGGGGTTCCTGCAGGCGGCCGCCATCATGAATAGCTTCATCGTCAAATTCATATTCTGGGGCATCCTCACGGCGCTGGCCTATCACATTTGCGGTGGCATCCGTCACTTGTTAATGGATTTTGGCTACATCGAAGAGAGTTTGGCCGCCGGTACCCGTTCCGCCCAGGTGGCGATCGGTCTGACCGTCGTGCTGTCAGTTCTGGCTGGAGTCCTCGTATGGTAAACAACGTTTCTGCATTAGGGCGCAACGGCGTGCACGATTGGCTGCTGCTGCGCGCTTCCGCTATCATCATCACCCTGTACGTCCTGTATATCCTGGGCTTCTTCGTCACGGCTCCGGAACTGACTTATGACATCTGGCGAGGTTTCTTCGCCACTTCCATTACGAAAGTGTTCACTCTGCTGACCTTGCTGTCGATTCTGGTGCACGCCTGGATCGGGCTGTGGCAGGTGCTGACGGACTACGTCAAGCCGCTGGCGGTTCGCCTGGTGTTGCAGCTGGCTGTCGTGGTCGCGTTGCTGGTCTATTTACTGTACGGAACAATCGTAGTGTGGGGTGCTTAAATGAAACTGCCAGTCAGAGAGTTTGATGCCGTCGTAATCGGCGCCGGCGGTGCGGGCATGCGTGCCGCGCTGCAAATTTCCCAAGCGGGCTCGACCTGTGCCCTGCTGTCCAAAGTTTTCCCGACCCGTTCCCATACCGTGTCCGCACAGGGCGGCATCACCGTCGCGCTGGGCAACAGCCACGAGGACAACTGGGAATGGCATATGTACGACACGGTGAAAGGTTCCGACTATATCGGTGACCAGGACGCCATCGAATATATGTGTAAAACCGGCCCGGAAGCGATTCTGGAACTGGAACACATGGGCCTGCCGTTCTCTCGTCTGGACGACGGCCGCATCTACCAGCGCCCGTTCGGCGGCCAGTCGCTGAACTTCGGCGGCGAGCAGGCGGCGCGTACCGCAGCCGCAGCCGACCGTACCGGCCACGCGCTGCTGCACACCCTGTACCAACAGAACCTGAAAAACCACACCACCATCTTCTCCGAGTGGTATGCGCTTGATCTGGTGAAAAACCAGGACGGCGCGGTGGTCGGCACCACGGCTATCTGCATCGAAACCGGTGAAGTGGTTTACTTCAAAGCCAAGGCCACCGTGCTGGCGACCGGCGGCGCAGGCCGTATTTATCAGTCCACCACCAACGCCCACATCAACACCGGCGACGGTGTCGGCATGGCGCTGCGCGCCGGCGTGCCGGTGCAGGACATGGAAATGTGGCAGTTCCACCCGACCGGCATCGCCGGCGCGGGCGTGCTGGTGACCGAAGGCTGCCGCGGCGAAGGCGGTTACCTGCTGAACAAACACGGCGAGCGCTTCATGGAGCGTTATGCGCCGAACGCCAAAGATCTGGCGGGCCGCGACGTGGTTGCCCGTTCGATCATGATCGAAATCCGCGAAGGCCGCGGCTGCGACGGTCCTTGGGGCCCGCACGCCAAGCTGAAGCTGGATCACCTGGGTAAAGAGGTGCTGGAATCCCGTCTGCCGGGCATTCTGGAACTGTCCCGCACCTTCGCGCACGTCGATCCGGTGAAAGAGCCGATCCCGGTTATCCCAACCTGTCACTATATGATGGGCGGCATTCCGACCAAAGTGACCGGCCAGGCGTTGACCGTGAACGAGAAAGGCGAAGACGTGGTGATCCCGGGGCTGTTCGCCGTGGGCGAAATCGCCTGCGTATCGGTGCACGGCGCCAACCGCTTGGGCGGCAACTCGCTGCTCGACCTGGTGGTGTTCGGCCGTTCCGCCGGCATGCACCTGCAGGAATCGCTGGAAGAGCAGGGTGTGAGCCGTGACGCCAGCGACTCCGACGTGGAAGCCTCGCTGGATCGTCTGAACCGTTGGAACAACACCCGTTCCGGCGAAGACCCGGTCGAAATTCGCAAAGCGCTGCAGTCTTGCATGCAGCACAACTTCTCGGTATTCCGCGAAGGCGATGCGATGGCCAAGGGCCTGGAAGAACTGAAAGTGATCCGTGAACGTCTGAAGAACGCACGCCTGGACGATACCTCCAGCGAGTTCAACACCCAGCGCATCGAGTGCCTGGAGTTGGATAACCTGATGGAGACCGCGTATTCCACCGCCGTGTCGGCCAACTTCCGTACCGAGAGCCGTGGCGCACACAGCCGCTTCGACTACCCGGAACGCGATGACGCCAACTGGCTGTGCCATTCGCTGTATCTGCCGCAATCGGAAAGCATGACGCGTCGTGAAGTGAACATGCAACCGAAGCTGCGCCCGGCATTCCCGCCGAAAGTGCGTTCTTACTAATTGCGGAGATCGACAGATGAAACTCGAATTTTCCATTTATCGCTACAACCCGGATGTCGATGACGCGCCGCACATGCAGGACTACACCCTGGAAGCGGAAGAAGGTCGCGACATGATGCTGCTGGATGCGTTGATCCAGCTGAAAGAAAAAGATCCGACCCTGTCGTTCCGTCGCTCATGCCGCGAAGGCGTGTGCGGTTCCGATGGCCTGAACATGAACGGTAAAAACGGCCTGGCGTGCATCACCCCGATTTCGTCGCTGCGCAAAGGCAACGGCAAGATCGTGATCCGTCCGCTGCCGGGCCTGCCGGTGGTGCGCGATCTGGTGGTGGATATGGGCCAGTTCTACACCCAGTATGAAAAGATCAAGCCATACCTGCTGAACGACGGCAAGAACCCGCCGGCGCGCGAGCACCTGCAGTCGCCGGAGCAGCGCGCCAAGCTGGACGGTCTGTACGAGTGCATTCTGTGCGCCTGCTGCTCGACCTCTTGCCCATCGTTCTGGTGGAACCCGGACAAGTTCATCGGGCCTGCCGGTCTGTTGGCGGCGTATCGCTTCCTGATCGACAGCCGTGACACGGAAACGCAAGAACGTTTAGATGATCTGGACGACGCTTTTAGTGTTTTCCGCTGCCATAGCATTATGAATTGTGTCAGTGTATGTCCTAAAGGCTTGAACCCGACGCGTGCGATCGGGCATATCAAGTCCATGCTGCTGCAACGCGGCGCATAAACGGAATGAGATGCTGCGCCGGGCT
The DNA here is from genome assembly GCF_900182895.1 of Serratia sp. CC22-02. Taxonomy (NCBI): domain Bacteria; kingdom Pseudomonadati; phylum Pseudomonadota; class Gammaproteobacteria; order Enterobacterales; family Yersiniaceae; genus Serratia; species Serratia sp. CC22-02. The sequence goes on from NZ_FXUD01000002.1 coordinate 390,522, forward strand.
CTTTTCCGGCGCACATCCCATAGGGGAGGGAACCTCTAAAAACTGACCCGCGGCTGCGGCGCTATGCAGCCTGGTTCTTCCGCCGGTTTTTAGAGGTTCCTTGTAAGGGACCGCAAGGTCCATAACAGAACGTATCGGGCCGTCATGGCCGCAAGTACGTCGAGTGAACCGTTTTACGGCAAACCGTATTCATCACGGTAATTATGTTAACCACGGCGAAAACTAAAGCTTCAAAGCTTAAGGGATCATGATGCAGAACGGCGCAATGAAGGCCTGGCTGGATTCCTCCTATCTGGCGGGCGCGAACCAGTCTTACATAGAGCAGCTCTATGAAGACTTCTTAACCGATCCGGGTTCCGTTGAAGATAGCTGGCGTTCCATTTTTCAACAGCTACCAACCGCGGGTGTCAAACCCGATCAGCTTCACTCTCAAACGCGCGATTACTTCCGCCGCCTGGCGAAAGACTCCGCGCGCTATAACACCACCATCACCGATCCGGAAACCGACGCCAAACAGGTCAAGGTACTGCAGCTGATCAACGCCTTCCGCTTCCGCGGGCATCAGCATGCCAACCTCGATCCGCTCGGCCTGTGGCAGCGCGAGCAAGTTCCTGACCTTGATCCCGCTTACCACAACCTGACCGAAGCCGATTTCCAGGAAACCTTCAACGTGGGCTCTTTCGCCATCGGCAAAGAAACCATGAAGCTGGGCGATCTGTACGCCGCGCTGAAGCAGACCTATTGCGGGTCGATCGGTGCTGAGTACATGCACATCACCAACACCGAAGAGAAACGCTGGATCCAACAGCGCATCGAGTCGGTGGTGGGGCGCGCCAGCTTTACCGCCGACGAAAAACGCCGTTTCCTGAACGAGCTGACCGCGGCGGAAGGCCTGGAACGTTACCTGGGCGCCAAATTCCCGGGCGCTAAACGCTTCTCGCTGGAAGGCGGCGACGCGCTGGTGCCGATGCTGAAAGAGATGGTGCGCCACGCCGGTAAGAACGGCACGCGCGAAGTGGTGTTGGGCATGGCCCACCGCGGCCGTCTGAACGTGCTGATCAACGTGCTGGGCAAAAAGCCGGCCGACCTGTTCGACGAATTCGCCGGCAAGCATAAAGAACACCTCGGCACCGGTGACGTGAAATATCACCAGGGCTTCTCCTCCGACGTGGAAACCGAAGGCGGCATGGTTCACCTGGCGCTGGCGTTCAACCCGTCGCACCTGGAGATCGTCAGCCCGGTGGTCATGGGCTCGGTTCGCGCCCGTCGCGATCGTCTGGATGAAGCGCGCAGCAACATGGTGCTGCCGATCACCATTCACGGCGACGCCGCCATCACCGGCCAGGGCGTGGTTCAGGAAACCCTGAACATGTCTCAGGCTCGCGGCTACGAAGTGGGCGGCACCGTGCGTATCGTCATCAACAACCAGGTTGGTTTCACCACCTCCAACCCGCTGGATGCGCGCTCTACCGAATACTGCACCGACATCGCCAAAATGGTTCAGTCGCCGATCTTCCACGTTAACGCGGACGATCCGGAGGCCGTGGCCTTTGTCACCCGCCTGGCGTTGGATTTCCGTAACACCTTTAAGCGTGACGTGATGATCGATCTGGTCTGCTACCGTCGCCATGGGCACAACGAGGCCGACGAGCCGAGCGCCACCCAGCCGGTGATGTATCAGAAGATCAAGAAACACCCTACGCCGCGCAAAATCTACGCTGACGTTCTGACCGAGCAGAAAGTGGCCAGCCTGGAAGATGCCACGGAAATGGTCAACCTGTACCGCGACGCGCTCGACCGCGGCGATTGCGTGGTTGAAGAGTGGCGTCCGATGAACCTGCACTCCTTCACCTGGTCTCCGTACCTGAACCACGAGTGGGACGAAGAGTACCCGAGCAAGGTTGAGATGAAGCGCCTGCAGGAGCTGGGCCGCCGCATCAGCACCGTGCCGGAAGCGATCGAAATGCAGTCGCGCGTGGCGAAAATCTACGCGGACCGCGCCGAGATGGCGGCGGGCAACAAGCCGTTCGACTGGGGCGCCGCCGAAACGCTGGCCTACGCGACCATGGCGGATGAAGGCATTCCAATCCGCATCTCCGGCGAAGACGCCGGCCGCGGTACCTTCTTCCACCGCCACGCGGTGGTGCACAACCAGAAAAACGGTTCCGTCTACGTTCCGCTGGCGAACATCCACAGCGGCCAGGGCGAATTCAAGGTCTGGGACTCCGTGCTGTCCGAAGAAGCGGTGCTGGCGTTCGAATACGGCTACGCGACGGCGGAACCGCGCACGCTGACCATCTGGGAAGCGCAGTTCGGCGACTTCGCTAACGGCGCGCAGGTCGTTATCGACCAGTTCATCAGCTCCGGCGAGCAAAAATGGGGCCGTATGTGCGGCCTGGTGATGCTGCTGCCGCACGGCTATGAAGGCCAGGGCCCAGAGCACTCTTCCGCGCGTCTGGAACGCTATCTGCAGCTGTGCGCAGAGCAGAACATGCAGGTGTGCGTCCCGTCCACGCCGGCGCAGGTTTACCATATGCTGCGTCGTCAGGCGCTGCGCGGTATGCGCCGTCCGCTGGTGGTGATGTCGCCGAAGTCGCTGCTGCGTCACCCGCTGGCGATTTCTTCGCTGGACGAACTGGCCAACGGCACCTTCCTGCCGGCGATCGGCGAGATCGACGACTTGGATCCGAAAGCGGTCAAGCGCGTCGTGCTGTGCTCCGGTAAGGTCTACTACGACCTGCTGGAACAGCGTCGCAAGAACGAGCAAAAAGACGTGGCCATCGTGCGTATCGAGCAGCTGTATCCGTTCCCGCATCAGGCCGTGCAGGCCGTGCTGGAACAATACTCGCACGTGCATGATTTCGTCTGGTGTCAGGAAGAGCCGCTGAACCAGGGCGCCTGGTACTGCAGCCAACACAACTTCCGTGAAGTGGTACCGTTCGGGGCTTCTTTACGTTACGCAGGACGTCCGGCCTCCGCTTCTCCGGCGGTGGGCTATATGTCCGTACACCAGAAGCAGCAGCAGGCTCTGGTGAACGACGCGCTGAATATTGACTAATGTTCGCTCGCTTGCCGGCCGAGGGGCCGGCAAGCAGATGATAAAAAACTTAAGGGAAAGCTAAATGAGTAGCGTAGATATTCTGGTTCCTGACCTTCCTGAATCGGTTGCCGATGCGACCGTAGCCACCTGGCACAAAAAACCGGGCGACAGCGTGCAGCGTGATGAAGTCCTGGTTGAAATCGAAACCGACAAAGTCGTGTTGGAAGTGCCGGCCAGTGAAGCGGGCATTCTCGATGCTATCGTGGAAGAAGAGGGCGCGACCGTGCTGTCTCGCCAGCTGCTCGGCCGCATCCGTCCGGGCGACAGCTCCGGCAAGCCGACCGCCGAGAAGAGCCAAGAGAAAGAAGCCACGCCTGCCCAGCGCGCTACCGCGAGCCTGGAAGAAGAAAGCAATGACGCGCTCAGCCCGGCGATTCGTCGCCTGATCGCCGAACACGATCTCGATGCCGGCGCCATCAAGGGCACCGGCGTGGGTGGCCGCATCACGCGTGAAGACGTGGAAGCGCACCTGGCCAAAGGCGGCGCCGCTGCCAAACCGGCCGCCGCCGCTGAAGCCGCACCGCAGCCTGCTCTGGCCGGCCGCAGCGAAAAACGCGTGCCGATGACCCGCCTGCGCAAACGCGTCGCCGAGCGTCTGCTGGAAGCGAAGAACAGCACCGCGATGCTGACCACCTTCAACGAAATCAACATGCAGCCGATCATGGACCTGCGCAAGCAGTACGGCGAAGCCTTCGAGAAGCGCCACGGCGTGCGTCTGGGCTTCATGTCCTTCTACATCAAGGCGGTGGTTGAAGCGCTGAAGCGTTTCCCGGAAGTGAACGCGTCGATCGACGGTTCCGACGTGGTTTACCACAACTACTTCGACATCAGCATCGCGGTTTCGACCCCGCGCGGCCTGGTGACGCCGGTATTGCGCGATGTAGACGCCATGAGCATGGCTGACATCGAGAAGAAAATCAAAGAGCTGGCCGTTAAGGGCCGCGACGGCAAACTGACCGTGGAAGAGCTGACCGGCGGTAACTTCACCATTACCAACGGCGGCGTATTCGGCTCCCTGATGTCCACCCCGATCATTAACCCGCCGCAGAGCGCCATCCTGGGCATGCACGCCATCAAAGATCGCCCAATGGCGGTCAATGGTCAGGTGGTGATCCAGCCGATGATGTATCTGGCGCTGTCTTATGACCACCGCCTGATCGACGGTAAAGAATCCGTCGGTTATTTGGTGACGGTCAAAGAGATGCTGGAAGATCCGGCTCGTCTGCTGCTGGACGTCTAGTAACCCTTGCCGGGCGCGGCATGCCGCGCCCGCACTCTGTGCTATGTGGCCGGAAAACCATGCGGTTTACCGCGTAATAATGGTCCGGCTAAAAACCTTCAGAACTGAATGGATAGAACATCATGAATTTACACGAATATCAGGCAAAACAGCTGTTTGCTCGGTATGGCATGCCGGCACCAACCGGTTACGCCTGTACCACTCCGCGTGAAGCAGAAGAAGCCGCATCCAAAATCGGCTCCGGCCCGTGGGTGGTGAAATGTCAGGTTCATGCTGGCGGCCGCGGTAAAGCGGGCGGCGTTAAAGTCGTCAACAGCAAAGAAGATATCCGTGCCTTCGCGGAAGCCTGGTTGGGCAAGCGTCTGGTGACTTACCAGACTGACGCGCTGGGCCAGCCGGTTCACCAGATCCTGGTAGAAGCGGCGACCGACATCGATAAAGAGCTGTACCTGGGCGCGGTAGTGGATCGTTCTACCCGTCGCGTGGTGTTCATGGCGTCTACCGAAGGCGGCGTGGAAATCGAGAAGGTGGCGGAAGAAACCCCTGAACTGATCCACAAAATGACCATCGATCCGCTGGCGGGTCCACAGCCTTATCAGGGCCGTGAGCTGGCCTTCAAACTGGGCCTGACCGGTAAGCAAGTCAGCCAGTTCGCCAAGATCTTCATGGGCCTGGCGACGCTGTTCCTGGAGCGCGACCTGGCGATGGTTGAGATCAACCCGCTGGTGATCACCAAGCAGGGCGATCTGGTATGCCTGGACGGCAAACTGGGCGCCGACGGCAACGCCCTGTTCCGCCAGCCGGAACTGCGTGAAATGCGTGACCCTTCCCAGGAAGACGATCGCGAATCCCGTGCGGCTCAGTGGGAGCTGAACTACGTTGCCCTCGACGGCAACATCGGCTGCATGGTTAACGGCGCCGGTCTGGCGATGGGCACCATGGACATCGTTAAACTGCACGGCGGCGAACCGGCCAACTTCCTGGACGTAGGCGGCGGCGCGACCAAAGAGCGCGTGACCGAAGCGTTCAAAATCATCCTGTCCGACGACAAGGTGAAAGCGGTTCTGGTTAACATCTTCGGTGGTATCGTACGTTGCGATCTGATCGCCGACGGCATCATCGGCGCAGTGGCCGAAGTGGGCGTTAACGTCCCGGTCGTAGTGCGCCTGGAAGGGAACAACGCCGAACTGGGCGCCAAGAAACTGGCGGACAGCGGCCTGAATATCATTGCTGCGACCAGCCTGACTGATGCGGCTCAGCAAGTTGTTGCAGCAGTGGAGGGTAAATAATGTCCATTTTAATCGATAAGAACACCAAAGTAATTTGCCAGGGCTTCACCGGTAGCCAGGGGACTTTCCACTCCGAACAAGCTATCGCTTACGGCACCAAAATGGTTGGCGGCGTAACCCCGGGCAAAGGCGGCACTCAGCACCTGGGCCTGCCGGTGTTCAACACCGTGCGCGAAGCGGTTGAAGCGACCGGTGCGACGGCCTCGGTCATCTACGTTCCAGCGCCGTTCTGCAAAGACTCCATCCTGGAAGCGATCGATGCCGGCATCAAACTGATCATCACCATCACCGAAGGCATCCCGACCCTGGACATGCTGACCGTGAAAGTGAAGCTGGACGAAGCCGGCGTGCGCATGATCGGGCCGAACTGCCCTGGCGTGATCACCCCAGGCGAGTGCAAAATCGGCATCATGCCTGGCCACATCCACCTGCCGGGCAAAGTGGGCATCGTTTCCCGCTCCGGTACCCTGACCTATGAAGCGGTGAAACAAACCACCGATGCCGGTCTGGGCCAGTCTACCTGCGTGGGCATCGGCGGCGACCCGATCCCGGGCTCCAACTTCATCGATATCCTGAAGATGTTCCAGCAGGATCCGCAGACCGAAGCGATCGTGATGATCGGTGAGATCGGCGGCAGCGCTGAAGAAGAAGCGGCAGCTTACATCAAAGAACACGTCACCAAACCGGTTGTCGGCTACATCGCCGGCGTGACCGCGCCGAAAGGCAAGCGTATGGGCCACGCGGGCGCCATCATCGCAGGCGGCAAAGGCACGGCGGACGAGAAGTTTGCTGCGCTGGAAGCCGCGGGCGTGAAAACCGTTCGCAGCCTGGCAGACATCGGCGACGCGGTAAAAGCGGTGCTGAAGCGCTAAGAATTTAGTACGAAATAACAATATCTCGACATGTTTGGCCACCCATTGGGTGGCCTTTTTTATGGGTGAAGATCAGAAATCGTTGAGTGCCTTGATCAGCGCGATCCGATCCTGCAGGCGGCGCTGTTGCACCGGATCCGTAGCGGCTTGGCGCTGTTGCTCCAGCGAGGTGAGGGTGGCGCGGTAATCGTCGGCGTTGCGGAACAGCGCGTCTTTGACGTTGATCGAGGCGACGTTGGTGTAGCGGCCGTCGTCGGTGGTCGGTACCTGGATAACGCCTTCATTGAGCAGCTGTTTGACGATCGCCCGCTGCGGTTCGTACCCCTCCATGCCGATCAGCTTCCAGCGCTGCGGCGGCACGCCCTGATAGTGGCCGTGTTTCACCTCCGTCAGGTAGCGCAGAGTCAGGTGGCGAATAGTGCCTTCTTCTTCACCGTATTGCGCTTTGCTGTCGAACAGCACCGGGAAGGATTGCCCCTCCAGCGCACCACCCTTTTGCGTCAGGTGGCCCATACGGTAACTGTTCATGCCCAGGCGGATCGGCATATCGTCGGTGACCGGCGTGCCGTCCGCCAGGCGCAGGTCGACGATGCGCGAGCCGGCAGGTTGGCGCAGGTCGATGGTGTAAGTGACGCCGTCGAAGAAATCATTGGTGGAATATTTGGACGATCGCCGCGCCGGGTTAAAGCTGTAGGTGACATCGCCAGGCTGCAGCTGATTGAAATAGTCGGCGGACCACTCCATGTAGCGTTTAAGCGCTTTGCCGTTGAGCTGATACACGGTGATCTCACCGCCGGCGTATTGGTAGTTAAAGGCGATGTCCTTGGCCTTGATGTCGCCGACGTCCAGCTTGGCGCGATCGTTGTCGATCTGCAGGGCGATCACCTGCGCCAGCGGCGCATAGTGGCGGGCGGCCTGCTGGAACAGCGCGCCGATGCCGGTATCCTGCACGTGTACCTGGGGAATGCCGCGGAATTCGTCGGCGGGCACCAGATCGCTGCCGCTCAGCTTCGCCACGACCCGGTTGGCGTTGGCGCGCAGAATGTCATGGTACGGCTGGTAGAGCGCTTGCATGGCGCTGTCCGGCGTCATCCCCTTGATGGAGTAGGTGTAGCTGTTTTTGTCGATCAGCGTGAACTTGCCGTCGCGGCGCTCAAACTGCAGATCGATGCGCGACAGCGCGCGGCCGTATTTATCCGGCTCGGTGATGATGACGCCGTTAACCACCGCTTTGTCGATCTTCACATGCATATGGCCGGCGACGATCGCCGCGAGCTCCGGGTTGGCGTTGGCTATGTCGGCTACGCCGGTGCCGGGACGCTGATTTTCGTTGTCGATGCCCATATGCGCCACCAGCACGATGGCGTCGACCTGGCCGTCGATTTGCCTGATGACCTGTTTCACCGCCTGCACCGGATCGGTGAAGTTCAGCCCTTTGATGCGATCGGTGCCCTTGGCGAATTCCGCGGTCATCGGCGTGTCCATGCCGATAATGCCGATCTTCACGCCCTGGCGTTCGACGATGGTGTAGGCGGGCAGATAGGGCTTGCCGTTGTCCCAGACGATATTGCCCGCCAGCGCCGCGCCCTTGAACTGCTTGAGCGGGGTGGCCAGCACCGGCAGGCCGAAGTCGAACTCGTGGTTGCCCATCACCCAGACATCGTAATTGAGCGCGTTGAGGCCCAGCATCATCGGGCTGACGGCCTCATGCTTGAAAGTTTCGACGAAGTTGCCCTGAATGGTGTCGCCGGCGTCCACCAGGATCAGGTTGGGCTGCTCGGCCCGCACTTTTTTGACCTGGGTGGCTATCTGGCTCAGGCTGCCCGCCAGATTTTCCGTGTCGCTGGCGTAGTCCCAGGGCACGAAGGTGCCGTGCAGATCGGAGGTGCCCAGCAGGGTGATATTTACCGTTTCGGCGGCCATGGCGTTTCCCGAGAGTCCCAAGACAGAGGCAAAGATGATTTTTTTCATAAGTTATTGTCACTCAATGCAATTTTAACATAAGTGGTCATTTTGCTACAAAATCGCAACCTTTACGATCCCATCGCGAGAAATAGACTAATATTGGAGAGAGATTTGTTGTTTTGTGACTGCTATCACTGTCACGGCTTATTGGAAATAAAAGGTTAATTATGTCGCATAATAAGCGCGTAATAATACAATGGCGGCCCTTTTAAATTACATTTATTTAACACAAAAATATCATTAAAAAACAATTAAACCATTGCGCAACATGACCCTAAGAAAATTATGCGAAATGTGCTGATGAATATGGAAATAAGATGCGGATAGGCTTAAATTGTCTCAGATCAAATTAGCCCGAAGTACCTCTTTCGGCTAAGATTTGACCTGTAACCAAAAGTCTAACCCACGTCACGTAAAAACCTATTTATTGTGTGGGATTGGGCGAGTATCATCCATGTTGTGATTATGGATGGTTGATCTTGTTGCATTTGTTACCCGTTGTCGGTTTTCAGTGGCGTGCTTGTCGGCGGCCCGTGGGGCTATTGGCCGAGTGTGCGGTTGAAAGCGGAGAAGCTGGATCAAATTTGTTGTGTTTAAGGGCATTCACTGCGGGGCGTTACTGGCGGCTTTGAAAGAGGCGTGCCGATAACCGCGTGTCGGAGTCTTCCTGCGAGGAGCAAGGAGTCAAGATGTTTGATATTGTCGAACTGTCGCGCTTACAGTTTGCTTTAACGGCGATGTACCATTTCTTATTTGTCCCATTAACGCTCGGTATGGCGTTCTTGCTGGCAATTATGGAAACGGTATATGTCCTGTCTGGCAAACAAATCTATAAAGACATGACCAAATTCTGGGGAAAGTTATTTGCGATTAACTTTGCTCTGGGTGTGGCCACCGGTTTGACCATGGAGTTCCAGTTCGGGACTAACTGGTCGTATTTCTCTCACTACGTCGGCGATATCTTCGGGGCCCCTCTGGCTATCGAAGGTCTGATGGCGTTCTTCCTTGAATCGACGCTGGTCGGCCTGTTCTTCTTCGGCTGGGATCGTCTGAGCAAGGTGCAGCACATGGCGGTAACCTGGTTCGTGGCCCTCGGCTCCAACCTGTCCGCGCTGTGGATCCTGGTCGCTAACGGCTGGATGCAGAACCCGATCGCTTCGGATTTCAACTTCGAAACCATGCGCATGGAGATGGTCAGCTTCTCCGAACTGGTGCTTAACCCGGTTGCGCAGGTGAAATTCGTTCACACCGTGGCTTCCGGCTACACCTGTGGCGCGATGTTCGTTCTGGGCATCAGCTCCTACTACCTGCTGAAAGGCCGCGACATCGCCTTCGCCAAGCGCTCCTTCGCCATCGCTGCCAGCTTCGGTATGGCTGCCATTCTGTCCGTTATCGTTCTGGGTGATGAATCCGGCTACGAAATGGGCGACGTGCAGAAAACCAAACTGGCCGCTATCGAAGCGGAATGGGACACCCAGCCGGCGCCGGCGTCCTTCACCCTGTTCGGCATTCCCGATCAGGACAAGATGGAAAACTCCTTCTCTATTCAGATCCCGTATGCGCTTGGCCTGATCGCCACCCGCTCCACGGACACTCAGGTCACCGGCCTGAAAGATCTTATGGCGCAGCATGAAGTGCGTATCCGCAACGGGATGAAAGCCTACCAGCTGCTGGAAGAGCTGCGCGGCGGCAACACCGATCCTGCGGTGCGCGCCGAATTCAATAAAACCAAGCAAGACCTGGGCTACGGCATGCTGCTGAAGCGCTATACCCCGAACGTCACCGACGCGACGGAAGCGCAGATCCAGCTGGCGACCAAGGACTCCATTCCGCGCGTGGCGCCGCTGTACTTCGCCTTCCGCATCATGGTGGCCTGTGGCGTGATCATGCTGCTGATCATCGGCCTGTCGTTCTGGAACGTGATCCGCGGCCGCATCGGCCAGAAAAAATGGCTGCACCGCGCGGCGCTGTACGGTTTGCCGCTGCCTTGGATCGCGATCGAGTCCGGTTGGTTCGTGGCGGAATACGGCCGTCAACCGTGGGCGATTGGTGAGGTGCTGCCGACGGCGGTCGCCAACTCTTCGCTGACCGCGGGCGACATTCTGTTCTCGATGGGGCTGATCTGCGGCTTGTACACCCTGTTCCTGGTGGCTGAATTGTACCTGATGTTCAAGTTTGCGCGTCTGGGTCCAAGCAGCCTGAAAACCGGCCGCTATCACTTTGAACAACCGACTGCCGCCGTGCAGGAAGCGCGCTAAACAGGAGTCCACGTATGTTTGACTATGAAGTACTGCGATTTATTTGGTGGGTCCTGGTTGGCGTACTGCTGATCGGCTTCGCCGTCACCGACGGTTTCGACATGGGCGTCGGCATTCTGGTGCGCATCATCGGGAAAACCGATACCGAGCGCCGGGTGATGATCAACTCCATCGCCCCGCACTGGGACGGTAACCAGGTGTGGCTGATCACCGCCGGCGGCGCGCTGTTCGCCGCCTGGCCGATGGTCTACGCAGCGGCCTTCTCCGGCTTCTACGTCGCCATGATCCTGGTGCTGGCCGCCTTGTTCTTCCGCCCGGTCGGTTTCGACTACCGTTCCAAGCTGGAGAGCAGCCGCTGGCGCAACATGTGGGACTGGGGCATCTTCATCGGCTCCTTCGTGCCTGCCGTGGTATTCGGCGTGGCGTTCGGCAACCTGCTGCAGGGCGTGCCGTTCCACATGGACGAGTACATGCGCCTGTTCTACACCGGTAACTTCTTCCAACTGCTGAATCCGTTCGGTCTGTTGGCGGGCGTGGTCAGCCTGACCATGCTGGTTACCCAGGGGGCGACCTACCTGCAAATGCGCACCACCGGCGAGATCCACCTGCGTTCACGCGCTGCGGCGCAGATCGCGACGCTGATCATGGCGGTGTGCTTCCTGCTGGCGGGCGTATGGCTGGTGAAAGGCATCGACGGCTTCGTCGTGACGTCGGCGCTGGACACCCTGGCGGAATCCAACCCGATGCGTAAAGAAGTGGCGCATCAGGCCGGGGCCTGGCTGATCAACTTCAACAAGTACCCGCTGCTGTGGGCGTTGCCTGCGCTGGGCGTGGTGCTGCCGTTGTTCACCATCCTGTTCTCGCGTCTGGAGAAAGGCGCACTGGCGTTCGTCACCTCGTCGCTGACCATCGCCTGCGTCATCCTCACCGCCGGGGTCACCATGTTCCCGTTCGTGATGCCGTCCAGCACCGTGCCTAACGTCAGCCTGACCATGTGGGACGCGACGTCGAGCCTGTTGACGCTGAAAGTGATGACCGTCGTGGCGGCGATCTTCGTGCCTATCGTTTTGGCGTACACCAGCTGGTCGTACTACAAAATGTTCGGTCGCCTTGACAAGAACTACATCGAAAACAACAAGCATTCGCTGTACTAAGGATAAGGAGCTAAACCATGTGGTATTTTGCCTGGATTCTCGGAACGCTTCTTGCCTGCGCCTTCGGCATCATCACGGCGCTGGCGCTTGAGCAGAGCGAAGCAACCAAAGCTCAGCAAGATGGTAAGTGATGAGCTCGTCCGTGATTGACAAGCTGTACGCTGTCACCGACAAGGGCCCGATCCGGGCCCTTTCCCTGGTGCTGGCGTTGATTTTGGCGGGGTGCGTGTTCTGGGATCCGACGCGTTTCGCCGCCAAAACCAGCTCGCTGGAGATTTGGGAAGGGCTGTTGCTGATTTGGGCGGTGTGCGCCGGGGTGATCCACGGCTTCGGATTCCGCCCGCAGCGCAGCATCTGGCGCGCCTTTTTCGCGCCACTTCCCGCAATTGTGATCCTGTGCGCAGGATTACTTTACGTTTCTTTATAATCTCCCTGATGTCCCCACGTTATGGGCCCTCACGGCCCATAATTATTTTCATTCCCATCTTGTAACCCATTCCCAACCCGATCCGTCTTGCGTATAGTAGCAGCGTTAAATTGCATTGCTGGGAAGTAGAGTGAGTAATACGTTGTTTCGATGGCCGGTTCGCGTTTACTACGAGGATACCGATGCCAGTGGTGTGGTCTATCACGCCCGCTACGTCGCCTTTTTTGAAAGAGCGCGCACAGAGATGCTGCGTCAGCACAACTTTCATCAACAGCAGCTGCTCAGTGAACAAGTCGCTTTTGTCGTCCGGCGCATGACGGTGGATTATCTGGCTCCGGCTCGTCTCGACGAGCAACTGGAGGTCCAGAGCGAAATCACCTGTCTGCGCGGGGCTTCTCTCACGTTTGCTCAACGCATTGTCAATTCTGACGGGGCCCTACTGAGCCAGGCAGATGTCCTGATTGCCTGTATTGATCCACACCAAATGAAGCCAAGAGCGCTTCCTAAGTCTATTGTCGCGGAGTTTAAGCAGTGACTGACATGAACATCCTAGATTTATTCTTGAAGGCGAGCCTGCTGGTTAAGCTTATCATGTTGATTTTGATATGCTTCTCGGTAGCCTCTTGGGCGATCATCATTCAGCGCACCCGCATCCTCAATGCGGCGACGCGTGACGCCGAAGCCTTTGAAGACAAATTCTGGTCCGGTATCGAGCTTTCCCGTCTGTACCAGGAAAGTCAGGCGCGTCGCGATAGCCTGACCGGTTCCGAGCAGATCTTCCATTCCGGGTTCAAAGAGTTCGCCCGCCTGCACCGCGCCAACAACCATGCGCCGGAGTCGGTGATCGAAGGGGCGTCGCGCGCGATGCGTATTTCGATGAACCGCGAGCTGGAAACGCTGGAAACCCATATTCCGTTCCTCGGCACCGTCGGTTCGATCAGCCCGTATATCGGCCTGTTCGGCACCGTGTGGGGGATCATGCACGCCTTTATCGCGCTGGGCGCGGTGAAGCAAGCCACGCTGCAGATGGTGGCGCCGGGTATCGCCGAAGCGCTGATCGCCACCGCGATCGGTCTGTTCGCCGCCATCCCGGCGGTAATGGCCTATAACCGTCTCAACCAGCGCGTCAACAAGCTTGAGCAGAATTACGACAACTTTATGGAAGAGTTCACCGCTATTCTGCATCGTCAGGCCTTCTCCAGCGACAGCAAATAAGTAGGAGGTAGCATGGCGAGAGTACGTGGACGTAGTCGGCGCGAGCTGAAGTCCGAAATTAACATCGTTCCGCTGCTCGACGTGTTGCTGGTGCTGCTGCTGATCTTTATGGCAACCGCGCCAATCATCACGCAGAGCGTGGAGGTTGACCTGCCGGACGCCACCGATTCCAAAACGGTGTCCAGCGATGACAATCCGCCGGTGATCCTCGAGGTTTCCGGCGTAGGTCAATACACCCTGGTGGTGGATCACAACCGTATGGAGCTGCTGCCGCCTGAGCAAGTCGCGGCCGAAGCCAAGTCGCGTTTGGCAGCTAACCCGAAAACGGTCTTTTTGATCGGCGGTGCGAAGGAAGTCCCTTACGATGAGATTATCAAGGCATTGAATATTCTCCATCAGGCGGGCGTGGCTTCCGTGGGGCTGATGACCCAGCCGATCTGACCGTAAGGCGAACGGCAACCCGGTTCCTGCGCTGCGGCCCAGGAACCCCGTATAAGCAACACCAGTTTTTGGGAATCTATTTTGGTAAAGGCAACTGAGCAAAACGATAAGCTGAACCGCGCCGTTATTGTTTCGGTCGTTCTGCACTTCATATTGATTGCCCTGCTGATTTGGGGATCGCTGCAGGAAAAGGTCGACATGGGCGCCGGCGGTGGCGGTGATGGCACCGTGGTGGGCGCAGTGATGGTCGATCCTGGCGCGGTGGTGGAGCAATACAACCGCCAGCAGCAGCAGAGCAACGATGCGCAGCGTGCCGAGAAGCAGCGCCAGAAAAAGGCGGAGCAACAGGCCGAAGAGCTTCAGCAGAAGCAGGCGGAGCAACAGCAGCGCCTGAAGGAGCTGGAGAAAGAGCGTTTGGCGGCGCAGGAGAAAGCTGCGCAGGACGCCAAGGCGCAGGCTGAGCAACAGCAGAAGGCAGCGGAGCAGCAGAAACAGGCCGCCGAGCAGCAAAAAGCGGCGGAAGCCGCCGCAGCCAAGGCCAAAGAGCAACAGAAGGTCGCCGAAGCCGCCGCCGCCAAGGCGAAGGCCGAAGCGGAAAAGGTCGCCAAGGCACAGGCGGACGCGCAGAAGAAAGCCGAAGCGGAAGCCAAGAAAGAAGCGGCCGCCGCTGCCGCCGCCAAGAAACAGGCGGAAGAGGCGAAGAAAGCCGCGGCGGCTGCCGCAGAGCAAAAAGCCGCAGAGGCCGCGGAGAAGAAAGCGGCCGCTGAAGCTGAGAAAAAAGCCGCAGCGGAAGCCGAGAAGAAGGCTGCCGCCGAGGCAGAGAAGAAAGCTGCGGCCGAGAAAGCGGCTGCCGCCAAAAAAGCCGCTGCGGATGCCAAGAAGAAGGCTGCCGCTGAGGCTGCGAAACAATCGGATGAAGTTAGCGATCTGTTTGGCGGCCTGGCGGACGGCAAGAACGCGCCGAAAGGCGGCGGTGCTAAATCGAAAGGCGACGGTAAACCGGCCGGGCAGGGCAATGCCAAAGCGGCTGGGGCCAGCGGGGCGGATATCAGCGGTTATATGGGGCAGATTCAAGGGGCGATTCAGAGCAAATTCTATGACGCCAGTTCGTTCGCCGGCAAAACCTGCGACCTGCGTATCAAGCTGGCGCCGGACGGCCTGCTGATAAGCGTACAAGCGGCGGGGGGCGATCCTGCTCTGTGTCAAGCAGCAGTGTCTGCCGCCAAGTTGGCGCATATACCGAAGCCGCCGAGCGATGCCGTTTATCAGCACTTTAAGAATTCTATACTTGAATTCAAGCCGCAATAACGGTTGATTGAGTGAGTGATATCACAGGGATGTACTAAGGTAACCAACAGGGATTATGTAGTTTTACGTAAGTTGGTTTGTTAAAATTCTGCTAATTTATCGCAGGCATCCCGCCTGGATAAGGGAGATGAGATGAAGCAGGCATTTCGAGTAGCGCTAGGTTTTTTAATTCTGTGGGCGTCCGTACTGCACGCGGAAGTTCGCATTGAAATCACCCAAGGGGTCGACTCCGCTCGTCCGATTGGCGTGGTGCCGTTTAAATGGGCGGGCCCTGGCACGCCGCCGGAAGATATCGGCAAGATTGTCGGCGCGGATCTGCGCAACAGCGGCAAATTCAACCCGATCGACGTGGCGCGCATGCCGCAGCAACCGACCTCCGCGTCTGAAGTGACGCCGGCGGCCTGGACTGCGCTGGGCATCGACGCCGTGGTTGTCGGCCAGGTTCAACCTGGCGCCGACGGCAGCTACCTGATCTCCTACCAGCTGGTGGACACCTCGGGTTCGCCGGGCACCGTATTGGCGCAGAACCAGTATAAAGTAACCAAACAATGGTTGCGTTATTCTGCCCATACCGCCAGCGACGAAGTGTTCGAGAAGCTGACCGGCATCAAGGGCGCGTTCCGTACCCGTATCGCCTACGTCGTGCAGACCAACGGCGGGAAATTCCCGTATGAGCTGCGCGTAGCGGATTACGACGGTTACAACCAGTTCACGGTGCACCGTTCGCCTGAGCCGCTGATGTCACCGGCCTGGTCGCCGGACGGCAGCAAACTGGCTTACGTGACCTTCGAGAGCGGCCGTTCCGCGCTGGTGGTGCAGACCCTGGCTAACGGCGCAATCCGCCAGATCGCCTCGTTCCCGCGCCACAACGGTGCGCCGGCGTTCTCGCCGGACGGCAGCAAGCTGGCCTTCGCGCTGTCCAAGAGCGGCAGCCTGAACCTGTACGTGATGAACCTCGGCTCCGGCCAGATCACGCAGCTGACCGATGGTCGCAACAACAACACCGAACCGACCTGGTTCCCGGATGGCCAGTCGCTGGCGTTTACCTCCGACCAGGGCGGGCGTCCGCAGATTTATAAAATCAGCGCCAGCGGCGGTGCCGCACAGCGTCTGACGTGGGAAGGCTCTCAGAACCAGGATTCTGAAGTCAGCTCCGACGGTAAATTCCTGGTGATGGTAAGCACCAACAGTGGTGCGCAACACATCGCCAAACAAGATCTTGGATCGGGCGCCGTTCAGGTTTTGACCGGCACCTTCCTGGATGAAACGCCTAGTATTGCGCCAAACGGCACCATGGTGATCTATAGCTCCACGCAAGGTATGGGCTCCGTGTTGCAGCTGGTGTCAACTGATGGGCGTTTCAAAGCGCGTCTTCCGGCAACTGATGGACAGGTCAAATTCCCTGCCTGGTCGCCGTATCTGTGATGCATGTGTAAATATGTATGGCAAACTATAAAAGGATCAAAGAAATGCAACTGAACAAAGTGCTGAAAGGGCTTCTGCTGGCACTGCCAGTTCTGGCTGTAGCAGCTTGTAGTTCTAACAAAAGCGCAAACAACGACCAATCTGGTATGGGCGCTGGCACTGGTATGGAAAACGGCAGCAGCAACCTGTCTTCCGAAGAACAAGCTCGTCTGCAGATGCAAGAACTGCAGAAGAACAACATCGTTTACTTCGGCCTGGACAAGTATGACGTAAGCTCCGAATTCGCTCAGATGCTGGACGCGCACGCTGCATTCCTGCGTAACAACCCGTCTTACAAAGTGACCGTTGAAGGCCACGCTGACGAACGCGGCACGCCGGAATACAACATCGCTCTGGGTGAGCGCCGTGCTAACGCCGTTAAAATGTACCTGCAGGGTAAAGGCGTTTCCGCTGACCAGATCTCTATCGTTTCTTACGGTAAAGAAAAACCAGCAGTACTGGGCCACGACGAAGCGGCTTATGCTAAAAACCGTCGTGCCGTTCTGGTTTACTAAGAGAATCGCATGAACAGTAACTTCAGACGTCACCTGTTGAGTCTGTCGTTACTGGTTGGCGTAGCGGCCCCTTGGGCCGCTACTGCCCAAGCGCCAATCAGTAATGTCGGCTCCGGCTCGGTCGAAGACCGTGTCACCTCGCTTGAGCGCATCAGCAATGCTCAAGGCCAGCTTTTAAACCAACTCCAGCAACAACTCTCTGATAACCAACGCGACATTGATTCTCTCCGTGGGCAAATCCAGGAAAGTCAGTATCAGTTGAATCAGGTGGTTGAACGCCAGAAGCAAATCTATCAGCAGATGGATAGCCTCAGCCAGGGCGGCGCTCAGAGCGCCTCTGCGGCCGCGGGCGCTGCCGGTGGGGCAGCCGCAGGCGCATCTTCCGATGCGGGCGGCAGCGCGCCTGCAGCCGCGTCTGCAACGCCGAGCGGCGGTGATGAGAACAGCGACTACAACGCCGCTGTTTCTCTGGCGCTGGAAAAAAAACAGTATGACCAGGCGATTTCCGCCTTTCAGTCCTTCGTAAAACAGTACCCGAAGTCTACCTACCAGCCCAACGCCAACTATTGGCTGGGGCAGTTGTTCTACAACAAGGGTAAAAAAGACGACGCGGCCTACTATTTTGCGGTGGTGGTGAAGAATTACGCGAAATCACCGAAGGCGCCGGACGCCATGTACAAGGTGGGTATCATCATGCAGGAGAAAGGGCAGGCCGATAAAGCCAAAGCCGTGTTCCAGCAGGTGATTAAACAGTACCCAACCAGTGCGGCGGCCAAACAGGCGAAAAGCCGCGTAGGCGGTTAACAGTCAGAAAAATGAGCCCAGAAGTTAGTCGATTTGACCGATTTCTGGGCTCATTCGCGTGAAGAACAAGCAGTTGAACGCATCAGTAAAAAATTTAGGTTGCGCTGCCAAGATAAATTAGTAATATATGCCGCCGTTGCCAAGACATCTTGCAAGATGTTAAAGCGGCAGGGAAATTGGGTCGTTAGCTCAGTTGGTAGAGCAGTTGACTTTTAATCAATTGGTCGCAGGTTCGAATCCTGCACGACCCACCAATTTTGAAGCAAGAAATGAAGTGGAATCGGGAAGGATAACATCACGAAGTGATGGCCCGTCAGGGCGAGGCCAAAGGCCGAGTCATCCTGCACGACCCACCAATTTCTGAAGTAGCAGTAACCACAACAGTGGGTGATTAGCTCAGTTGGTAGAGCATCTCCTTTACACGGAGGGGGTCGGCGGTTCGAGCCCGTCATCACCCACCACTGTTATGGGTCGTTAGCTCAGTTGGTAGAGCAGTTGACTTTTAATCAATTGGTCGCAGGTTCGAATCCTGCACGACCCACCATTCTTTAAGAATGGCTGCGATAGAGAATCGTAAAGGATGAGAACCGTAAAGGTTCGAGTCTCGCGAAGCGAGACAACATCACTCCGGTGATGGCCCGCAAGGGCGAGGCCAAAGGCCGAGTTATCCTGCACGACCCACCATTCTTTAAGAATGGCAGCTTCAGAATCGGTTTGATGTGGCAAAGTAAAGGTCCGAGTCGAGTACCCGTCGAGTTGTCCTGAACATCCCCATCCTTGTTTTCCGCGAGTCGGTTCCAATAGAGCCTATTCGCCATCAGCAGTAAACCACATCAGTGGGTCGTTAGCTCAGTTGGTAGAGCAGTTGACTTTTAATCAATTGGTCGCAGGTTCGAATCCTGCACGACCCACCACTCTTTAATAGAGCAAGGTGTTAAATCGTCAGGATGAGAACCGTAAAGGTTCGAGTCTCGCAAAGCGAGACAACATCACTCCGGTGATGGCCCGAAGGGCGAGGCCAAAGGCCGAGTTATCCTGCACGACCCACCACTCTTTGAGAGTGAAAAATAGCAGTACCACAGCAGTGGGTGATTAGCTCAGTTGGTAGAGCATCTCCTTTACACGGAGGGGGTCGGCGGTTCGAGCCCGTCATCACCCACCACTTCTGCGGGTCGTTAGCTCAGTTGGTAGAGCAGTTGACTTTTAATCAATTGGTCGCAGGTTCGAATCCTGCACGACCCACCAATTCAGAGAAAAGCGCCTTTTGGCGCTTTTTTCGTTTCTGTAACATCTAAACCTGACCTCATCTTCTTGCCAACATGGTCACCGAGTCGTGCGGGTGAGATCCTGCGTTCAGGTTCGAGCATCGCGCAGCGATACGACAACGCGCAGCGTTGCCCGCAGGGTGAGGCCACAGGCCGAATCAATCCTGCACGACCCACCAATTCAGAGAAAAGCGCCTTTTGGCGCTTTTTTCGCATCTGCAGCACCGTCAGCTACATTCGTGCTTTCTCGTTTCAACACCGCACCGATCATCACGCTGTTCTCTGAACGGCTATACGGTCTCGTCAGGCCATTTCCCGCTGTGAGCTGTGTAACCAATATCTGTTTTTTTTAATCCATTAAACAATAGGTGCGCAAATATGAAAATATCAGCGGACTTTTCGCGCAGTTTTAGGTATTTTGTTTAGTATATAAAACGAAGGGCGTTGCGGCAGGCGATATTCACGCGGCAGGCGCCCAGCCTAGCATGAGATTGCAGCGATGAGTGAAATGTTTGATGTCAATGCGGCGGTGTATCCCTTCCCGCCGAAACCGGTTCCGCTGGACGTAGCCGAAAAAGCCTTTTATCGCGAAAAGATCAAAACCCTGCTCAAGCAGCGCAATGCGGTGATGGTCGCCCACTATTATACCGATCCGGAAATCCAGGCGCTGGCGGAAGAAACCGGCGGCTGCGTGGCGGATTCGCTGGAAATGGCGCGCTTCGGCAGCGCCCATCCGGCTTCCACGCTGTTGGTGGCCGGCGTGCGCTTCATGGGGGAAACCGCCAAGATCCTCAGCCCGGAAAAGCAGGTGCTGATGCCGACGCTGTTTGCCGAATGTTCGCTGGATCTGGGCTGCCCGGAAGAGGAGTTTCATGCGTTTTGCGACAGCCACCCCGATCGTACCGTGGTGGTCTATGCGAACACCTCGGCGGCGGTCAAAGCGCGCGCCGACTGGGTGGTCACTTCCAGCATCGCCGTTGAGCTGATCGAGCACCTGGACAGCCTGGGCGAGAAGATCATCTGGGCGCCGGATCGCCATCTCGGCAGCTACGTGCAGAAGCAGACCGGCGCCGACGTGCTGTGCTGGCAAGGCGCCTGCATTGTCCATGACGAGTTCAAGACTCAGGCGCTGCGGCGCATGAAGGCGCTTTATCCGCAGGCGGCCATCCTGGTGCATCCCGAATCGCCACAGGCGGTGGTTGAGTTGGCGGATGCGGTGGGATCGACCAGCCAACTGATTCAGGCGGCGAAAACATTGCCGCATCAACAGCTGATCGTCGCCACGGATCGCGGTATCTTTTACAAGATGCAGCAGGCCTGCCCGGACAAGGAGCTGTTCGAAGCGCCGACCGCCGGAGAAGGGGCGACCTGTCGCAGCTGCGCGCATTGCCCGTGGATGGCGATGAATGGCCTGAAGGCGATTGCCGAAGGGCTGGAGCAGGGGGGCGCGCAGCATGAGATCCACGTGGACGCCGCGCTGCGTGAGAAGGCGCTGGTGCCGCTGAACCGCATGCTGGATTTCGCCGCTCAGCTTAAGATGCAGGTTAAAGGCAACGCTTAACCGTTTAAAAGGATGACTTCATGAGCTTCTTCAGTACCAGCAATATTCTGGTGCACATTCCGCTTGGCGCGGGCGGTTACGATCTGTCGTGGATCGAAGCCATCGGCACGCTGTTCGGGTTGCTGTGCATCTGGTACGCCAGCAAGGAAAAAATCATCAACTACCTGTTCGGCCTGATCAACGTCACGCTGTTCGCGGTAATTTTCTTCCAGATCCAGCTGTACGCCAGCCTGCTGTTGCAGCTGTTCTTTTTCGGCGCCAACATTTACGGTTGGTATGCCTGGAGCCGCCAAACCCAGGATAATCAGGCTGAGCTGCAGATCCGCTGGCTGCCGTTGCCGAAAGCGTTGGCCTGGGCGGCGGTTTGCGTCATCGGCATTGGCCTGATGACCTTTAACATCGACCGCGTGTTCGCCTGGCTGACGCAGATCGCGGTAGCGGTGATGCAAGGGCTGGGGCTGAACGTGCAGATGCCTGAACTGCAGCCGGACGCGTTCCCGTTCTGGGATTCGGCGATGATGGTGCTCTCCATCGTGGCGATGATCCTGATGACGCGCAAGTACGTGGAAAACTGGCTGCTGTGGGTGGTTATCGACGTCATCAGCGTGGCGATCTTCGCTTACCAGGGGGTGTACGCGATGGCGCTGGAGTATGTCATTCTGACGCTGATCGCCCTGAATGGCTCCTGGCTGTGGATCAAGAGCGCCGGGCGCAACCGTTCCAACCCGCTCTCGTCCGCACCGTAGCAACAGCAGAGGGCGCCGTGGTGGCGCCCTCTTGGCTTAGTGACGATGTCCCAGATGGGAGTGCGCTTCGGCATGTGAGTGTTCACTCGGCTCCGGCGCCCGGTTGATACCGCAGTCCGGCGTCTCGCAGTGCCGGTACTCCATCTGAATGGTCACATGGCCAATCTTGTAGTGTTCCAACAGATAAGCCTGAATGCGTTGCAACAGCCCATCGTGGTCATGCGGCGGGATCACCTGCGCATGCAGCGTCATCAGCTTCTGTTCGCCGATCTGCCAGACATGCACGTGATGGATGTTGCGCACTTCCGGGATATTCAGGCACAGGTCTTTTTGCAGCTTGGCGATATCGACCTCCTGCGGCGTGCCTTCCAACAGCTCGTGGAAACTCTCCTTCAGCAGCCGCCAGGCGCTGCGTAGCACCAGACAGGAGACCAGCACCGACAGGATCGGGTCAATCGGCGTCCAGCCGGTGGCAAGAATGACGATGGCGGCGACGATGGCGCCCACCGAACCGAGCAGGTCGCCCAACACATGCAGCGCGGCGGCGCGCACGTTGATATTTTTCTCTTCGCTGCCGCGATGCAGCAACCAGAAGGCGAACAGGTTCGCCAGCAGCCCCGCTACGGCGATGATCAGCATCGGGGTACCCATCACCGGCTGCGGTTCGAAGAAACGCCGTATCGCCTCCCACAGGATGAATACCACGATCACCAGCAGCGCCGCGGCGTTGAGGAAGGCCGCCAGGGTGGTGAGGCGCAGATAGCCGAAGGTGTGGCGCGCGTTGGGCTTGCGCTGGGAGAAGTGCACCGCCATCAGCGCCACCAGTAGCGCGGCGGCATCGGTCAACATATGGCCGGCGTCGGCCAACAGCGCCAGCGAGCCGGACAACAGGCCACCGACCACCTCGGCCACCATAAAGACGGCGGTGACTAAAAAAGCGGTCAGTAGGCGTTTACTATTACTGTCTTTCGGCAGGTGTACGTGTGGAGTGTCCGACATTATTCATCCTTATGCATAGCGAAAGAGGGGGCGGCGGCGAGCAGAGCGTCCAGCTCCGGTTCTATCTGCGCCACTAACGCCTTTAATTTAGTATAAGCGGCGGCGGCAAGCTCGCCCCGACGTGCGGTATCCACCAGCTGCTGGCACAGCTGCGCGGCTTCCGGCAGCTGCAGCATCAGCAGGCTGCCCTTGATGCGGTGCGCCGCCTGCTCCAGCTGTGGCCAGTCGCTCGCGGCGACGGCGTCCGCGAGCCGCTGCCGGTCTTGGCGCAGCGTATCGCCGAGCGTCTGCGCCAGCCGCTGCAGCATGGCGCGATCGCCACCTGCCATTTCGGCCAGCGTTTGTCGCAGGTCAGTAAGGACTGACTTTTCTTCCTGAGCCTGCGGTTGCTGAGCCAATACCTGGCCGATCGCCGCCAGTGAAATCGGTTTGGTCAGGAAGTGGTCGATCGCCACCAGCCCCGGCGGGATGCGGGTAAACTCCTGCACGTCTGCCGAGCAAAGCACGATGCGGCAAGGCGGGCGTTGCAGCCGCTGTTCGTCGCGGCGGATCAGCCTGGCCAGCGTCAGCCCGTCCGGGCGCGGCATGTTATAGTCGATAAACAGCAGATCGAACGGTTGCCGGCGCTGGGCCTTCAACAGCGCATAGCCTTGTTCAAAGCGGGCGGGTTGCAGCCCGAAGTGGCGCAGCTGGCGTTCCAGCAGCAACAAATTGGTGGGGTGATCGTCGATCAGCGCGGTACGCAAGGCGGAAGACGGCAGAGCATAGGTGTGCTCCTCCTGGGCGACAGCCGGCGCCGCGCCGCTCAGCTCGACCGGTATCGCGACCTCGACGCGGGTGCCGACGCACGGCTGCGAGTGCAGCTCGATGCGGCCGCCCATCTGTTCGACGATCTCTTTGCAGATAGACAGTCCCAAACCGGTGCCCTGCACCGAAATGCGTTGCGCGCCGCGCGCGCGGTAAAACGGTTGGAACAGCTTGCCTATCTCATCGGCGGCGATGCCGCAGCCGCTGTCGTTCACCGTTAATCGTAATTCCCCCTGCCGCTCATCTTGCGCGCGCCAGCCGATCTCGACCTGAATAGTGCCGCGCGGTGTAAACTTTATCGCGTTGTTTATCAGGTTGTTAGCCACTTGAAGTAAACGCTCACCATCAATAATCACCGCCTCAGGCAGCGCCGGATCCGCCAGCACGCTCAGCGTCAACGGGCGTTCGCCGATCAGCGGCCGGTAAAGGGCATCGATGCGCGCTACCCAGGGGCGCAGCGCCACCGGTTTCGGTGCCAGCGTCAGCGAACCGGTTTCCAGCCGGGCGTGATCCTGCAGGTCGTTGAGCAGGTTGAGCAGCGAAGAGGCCGAGCTGTATATCACCGGCAGGCCTTCCGGCGCGGGTTGGCGTTTGAGCTCCAGCTCCAGCAGGCCGAGGATGGCGTGCATCGGCGTGCGCAGCTCGTGGCTGACGGTGGCGAGGAATTTGCTCTTCATGCGGTTTTCCGCCTCGGCGCGGCGGCGCGCGTGCTCGAGTTCTTCGCGTTCGCGTTTTTCACGGCGCTGCAGCATGAAACGGCGCAGCGTTAGCGCCAGCAGCAGCACGGTGGCGGCGGCCAGCAGCGCCAGCAGCCAGGTGGTCTGCGGCGGCATACGGTTGTCATTCACCGCGTCGATAAGATTGCTGCGGTCGACGATCCACTCGTCGCGCAGCGATTGCAGGGTGTCCGCCGGGATCTGCATCAGATTCTTATCGAGGATCGCCAACAGAAGAGGTTGATCGCGGCGCACGCCGAAGGCCACCGGGTAGGGGATGTTGTTGGCGGCAAAGGCCAGCTTGATGGCGCCGGAATAGCGCGACAGCGCCAAAAAGTTGGCGGAGATGACGTTATCCACCAGCGCATCCAACTGGCCGTTGGCCAGCGCGTCGTACATCGACTTGCTGTCGGCGAAGCTGACGGTCTGCTCCTGTTCCGGCACCAGCCCCTGCGCCAAATCGCCCTGCAGCACGCCGATGCGCTTGCCGGCCAAATCGTTCCAGGTGGAAATGCCGTCGGCGTGCTGGCCGACGTAAACGCCCCACAGCGAGCGGTGGATCGGCATGCTGGCGCCGTAGCGCGCCTTGACGCCGCGCGCCAGCGGCAGGGCGGCGCGGAAGCTGGCCTGGCCGGCCTGCACCAGCTGATCGGCCTGCTCGGCGTTGCGCGCCCACAGCGGTGCGAAACGCAGCCCGGTGTTTTGCGCGATGATGTTGAGAATGTCGATGGCGTAGCCGCGCGGCTGGCCGTCAGAGCCGCGGTAGGCGAACGGGAAGTTGTTCTCGATGGCGGCGTAGTACACCACGCGGTGGCTCGCCACCCAATTCTTCTCCATCGTCGTCAGGTCGGCATTGCCGGTGTCGAGGTAGCTGGGGATCTTTTTGCTCCAGCGGCTCTGCAGGGCGTTCATCAGCTCCATCGGCGCGTCGGCGATGGCGGTGTCCAGCGTGTCTATCAGCCGTGAGTCGGCGGCGGCGAACACGAAGGACAGGTTGCCCAGATTCTCGTTGCTTTCAATCTGATAGAGCTGGCCGAGCTGCAGCTGGTCGATGATAAAGCTGGCGCTGGCCTCGTCGGCGATAAAGTAGTCGCTGCTGCCGTTGAGCAGCGAGTAGACCGCCTGCAGATTGTTGTCGTAGCGCTGGATCTGCGACGCCACGGCCTGCAGAGCGCCGCCGGACTGCATGTCGGTCAGCGCGCCGATCGCGACGCGGGCGTTGGCGGAGTTGAGCATCACCGGTCGATCGTTGCTGCGATCGCGCAATACGCGCAGGTTGCTGACGTAATAGGGCTGAGAGATCGCCAGGCCGTGCAGCGCCTCACTCTGCGGGATGCCGTACAGCAGATCGATCTTGCCGTCGTGCAGCGCCTGCTCCAGCTGGGTCAGATCGGCAAAGCCGTAAATGGCGAAGCGAATGCCGGTTACCTGCTGGATATAGCCGAGGTAGTCGGCGTTCAGCCCATACAGATCGTCGTCCACGATGATGTTGTACGGGCTGGTGTTCTCACTGATGATGCCGATGCGCAGCGTTCGGTCGCGCCAGGGATTTTTCTCGCCGACGATCAGCATGTTCTCGGGGGTATTCAGATTGCTGACCAGCTGATAGCGCACCGGCTCCGCCGCCTGCGCCAGACCGCACCACAGGATCAGCAGCAGCAGCGCGCGGCGCATCATGGCGCCAGCTCTTTAAACACCGCCACCAGCTCCAGCAGGTTGCCGGCGCCGGTTTTGCGCTGGATGTTCTTCTTGTGCGTGCTGACGGTCTTGTTGCTGATGTGCAGCCGATCGGCGATCTGCAGGTTGGACAGCCCCTGGCTCAGCAAGCCCAGCACTTCGAGCTCTTTGGGAGTGAGCAGCCCACCGTCCGCCGTCGGCGCTTCTTCGGCCAGCGCGGCGGCGGGGAAGTGGGTTTCACCGTCCAGCACCTGCTCAATCGCCTGTACCAGCTCTGCCAACGAGCTGCCTTTATTGACGAAACCGTTGGCTCCGGCGGCATGGGCCATGCGCGCATAGACCTCGGCCTCCTGCGCGGTATAGATCAGGATCGGCTGCTGCGGGTAGCGGCGGCGGATTTTTTTCAACAGCTGCAGCCCGTCGACCTGCGGCAGGCCGATATCCAGGATCACCAGGCCGAAAGCGGCCTCGGCCAGCAGGGCCAGCGCCTGGACGTCGTCCTGCGCCGCCTGCAGGCGGTAGGAGCGGGATGATTTCATTAGCGCCGCTTCCAGTGCGACATGAACCACCGGGTGGTCATCAACTAATAACAGAGAGGGCATGTTCAACTCGGGTCGCTTTATATTCCGATCGCTAGCATAGCGAAAAAGGAGGCTCTGCGCTCCCCTGATGAAACAGCACAATCTGCTGTTAATTTGGCGGTTCCAGCGGAGGGGGGCAAAGGTGATTTACAGCGTCATTCCCACAGGCTAGATTGTTGGGATCTACACCGTTACGCACTGCGAAATACCCCTCGATACCGAATGGAAAAGCTATGAATTACCAAAACGACGATTTACGCATTAATGATATTAAGGAACTCCTGCCGCCGGTGGCTTTGCTGGAGAAATTCCCGGCCACTGAACGCGCAGCAAAGACGGTGTCCCAGGCCCGCAGCGCAATTCACAATATCCTCCGCGGCAGCGACGATCGCCTGCTGGTGGTGATTGGCCCTTGCTCTATCCACGATACCCAAGCCGCCAAAGAGTACGCGGGGCGCCTGCTGGCGCTGCGTGAAGAACTGAAGGGCGAGCTGGAAGTGGTCATGCGCGTATACTTCGAAAAACCGCGCACCACCGTGGGCTGGAAAGGCCTGATCAACGATCCGCAGATGGACAACAGCTTCAACATCAACGACGGTCTGCGCCTGGCGCGCAAGCTGCTGGTGGAGATCAACGACAGCGGCCTGCCGGCCGCGGGCGAATTCCTCGACATGATCACGCCGCAGTACCTGGCGGATCTGATGAGCTGGGGCGCCATCGGCGCGCGCACCACGGAATCGCAGGTGCACCGCGAGCTGGCCTCCGGCCTCTCATGCCCGGTCGGCTTCAAGAACGGCACCGACGGCACCATCAAGGTGGCGATCGACGCCATCAACGCCGCCGGCGCGCCGCACTGTTTCCTGTCGGTAACCAAGTGGGGCCACTCGGCGATCGTTAACACCAGCGGCAACGGCGACTGTCACATTATTCTGCGCGGCGGCAAAGAGCCGAACTACAGCGCGGCGCACGTGAAGGACGTCAAAGCCGGCCTGAGCAAAGCCGGGCTGCCGGCGCAGGTGATGATCGATTTCAGCCATGCCAACAGCAGCAAACAGTTCAAAAAGCAGATGGACGTGAGCGCTGACGTTTGCGGGCAGATTAGCGGCGGTGAAAAAGCGATCATCGGCGTGATGATCGAAAGCCACCTGGTGGAAGGCAACCAGAACCTCGAAAGCGGCGAACCGCTGGTTTACGGCAAGAGCGTGACCGACGGCTGCATCGGCTGGCAGGACACCGAAACCGTGCTGCGCGATCTGGCGGCGGCGGTGAAAGCGCGCCGCGGTTAATCGCGAAAATGACAAGGGCTCGGCAGCGGGCCCTTGTTTTATCCTTGTCATTGCACTTCTCTATCTCCATCTTCCGTTAATATAAGGCTTACAATTAATAGGCCAATGAAATCATTAAGCGACCTCCTTCGCATTATTCCTATTTAATAAAAGAATAATTGTCACTGCTCATGGCATTGTGCTTATATAAGACGCTTTTTTATTCCACAAACCCCGCATGACAAATAAGCGGGGAGTGGTATGACCTATTCCTTTCAGGACGAAAGAATTATGACAAGCAATACCTCGCAGCCGCTGGGGCTGCACCGGATTAAATTCCATGGGAAAGGTGGCGAGTACTTCGCTATTTGGTTAGTCAATGCATTATTGACCATCGTGACCCTGGGCATCTATTCCGCCTGGGCGACGGTGCGTCGTCGCCGCTATTTTTACGGCAACACGGAATTGGACGGCGATCGTTTCGATTACCATGCGCAGCCGCTGCAAATTCTGAAAGGGCGGCTGTTGGTGATCGGCGGTATCATCGTGTTTTATATCCTGCTGGCGGTGGCGCCGCTGCTGGGGCTGCTGGCCTTATTGGCGTTGCTTGCCCTGCTGCCATGGGTGGTGATTCGCAGCTGGCGCTACAATGCGATTATGTCGAGCTATCGCGGCGTGCGTTTTAATTATGTTTGCCGCACCGGGCGCGCTTATTGGGCGCTACTGTTCTGCCCGCTATTACTGATTATCGGGCTTTATGTCGGCTTAATCATTTTGCTCAGTATTGGCAGCAGCTTTGACAGCATTAACGCCATCGGCCTGATGCTGGTGTTGACGCTGCTGTTGGCCGTGCCGGCATTCGCCGCCGTCAACGGTATTATTAGCGCGCTGCAGCACGATCTGTACGTTAATAATCTGTTCTTCGGCCGCACGCCGTTTATTGCCGAACTGAAAAAGTCGGCCTTTATCAAATTTGCCTTGATCGGCCTGCTCATTTTCCTGCCGTTTATGTTGGCGGCGCTGGTGTGTATGGGGTCGTTCATGCTGTCGCTGTACCAAATGGTATTGATGGGCATACTGACGGATGAAACCGCCGACTTGCTGGTGTTGGAGAATATTGGCAGCCTGCTGCTGATGATGGTGGTGTTGCTGGTTGGCGCCTTGATTGCCGGCAGTTACCAGATTGTCGCCCAACGCAACTATCTGTTTAACCAGGCGACGCTGAACGGCAGCATCAAATTGCACTCTTCAATGCAAACGCTGCCGTATATGGGGCTGTTGATCACCAATACCCTGATCACGCTGTTCTCGCTCGGCTTTGCTGCGCCGGTGGCGGAAGTGCGTCACGCCCGTTATCTGGCGGAGTGCACGGCGGTTGAAGGCGATCTGGCATTGCTGGACATCGCGGCGCATCAGGAAACCGCCAACAGCGCGGTGGCTGAAGAAGCGGTGCAGGCGCTGGATCTGGGCGGCAGCTTCTGAGGCGCCGATGATCCTTGAGGGCGCCTATCAGTTGCCGGGGCGGGCCGCACGTGAGGCGGCCCGCCTGCTGGTGAACGAAAGCGGCGAGGGCGTGATGCTGCAGCGGCAGGATGAGCAACGTTACATCCCCTTGGCGGACATCACCGTCTCTGCGGCGCTGGGCAATATTCCGCTGACGCTGACCTTTAAGGACGGCGCGCGCTTTGTGCCGGACGACGACGCGGCGTTTCGCCGCTGGTTCTATCAGCGCCGTTCGCCGGGCTGGGTGCATCGCCTGGAACGCCACAAACGCGGCGTCGCTCTGGCGCTGCTGATGACGCTGCTGGCGGTCGTGGCCTACGTTTACGTCGTGCTGCCGTGGGCGAGCAGCGAGATCGCCATGCGCATCCCCACCTCGGTGGAACAGACGCTGGGCGAACACACGCAGACGTTTTTAAGCCAGAGCGGCTTCAAGCCTTCTGCACTCCCGGCCGAGCGGCAGCGGGCGTTGCAGCAGCTGTTCCGGCAGGTGATGCCGGCCGAAATGCGTGAGGAGCGTACGCCGCTGTCGTTGAAGCTGATGGCGGTGCCCGGTGCGCCGAACGCCTTTATGTTGCCGGACGGCACGCTGGTGCTCAGCGATAGTCTGGTCGCCCTGGCGAAAAACGACGATGGGCTGGCGGCAGTCATGTTGCATGAGATGGGGCACCACGCTCATCGCCACCCAATGCGCATGCTGGTGCGTTCGTCGCTGGTGGCGTTGACGCTGATGTGGATGACCGGTGACGTCAGCGGCATCGGCGATACGCTGCTGCAGTCTGCGTCCTTCGTGAATGAGATGCAGTTTTCCCGCGGGATGGAGCGCGAGGCGGATGCGTTCGCGATAGCGCAAATGCAGCGACAGGGGCGTTCGCTGGCGCAAATGGCAGCGATCTACCGCGCGTTGGCGCAGGCGCCTGAACGAGAACAGGCCGATGACTGGGCGCTGCCGGCCTGGCTCAGCACCCACCCGGCGATGCAGGAACGGCTGGACGCGGTGAACGATGCGATGGCGCAGCAGCCGCCACAGTAATCAGTAATAAAAAAGCCCCCGGTTTTCACCGGGGGCTTTTTCGTTAACGGGCGAAATTACTTCGCTTTACCCTGGTTTGCCACGGCGGCCGCTTTTGCAGCGATCTCGTCGGCGTTACCCAGGTAGTAACGTTTGGTTGGCTTGAAGTTCTCGTCGAACTCATACACCAACGGCACGCCGGTTGGGATGTTCAGCTCGAGGATTTCGTCTTCGCTCAGGTTATCCAGGTATTTCACCAGCGCGCGCAGCGAGTTGCCGTGCGCGGCAACGATCACACGCTCGCCGCTCTTGATGCGTGGCAGGATCTCTTCGTCCCAGTAAGGAATCACGCGATCGATGGTCAGCGCCAGGCTTTCGGTCAGCGGCAGCTCTTGCTCGGTCAGCGAGGCGTAGCGCGGATCGTGGCCAGGGTAACGTTCGTCTTCTTTGGTCAGCTCAGGTGGGGTCACCGCGAAGCCGCGACGCCATTGTTTCACCTGCTCGTCGCCGTATTTTTCAGCGGTTTCCGCTTTGTTCAGACCCTGCAGCGCGCCGTAATGACGTTCGTTCAGCTTCCAGGATTTTTCGGTCGGCAACCAGGCCTGATCCAGCTCGTCGAGGATGTTCCACAGGGTGTGGATCGCGCGCTTCAGAACGGAGGTGTAAGCGAAGTCGAAAGTGAACCCTTCTTCTTTCAACAGCTTGCCTGCGGCTTTCGCTTCGGTACGGCCCTTGTCGGACAGATCGACATCATACCAACCGGTGAAGCGGTTTTCTTGGTTCCACTGGCTTTCGCCGTGACGCACCAGAACCAGCTTAGTTACAGCCATAGCTTAACTCCTTAATAATCTGACATTTCAATGATAACGAAAATCATTATATTGCCGCGGGCCAGGGCTCGGCAATCGATAGTGTCTAACCATAGCCAATTTCTTGCCGCAAAGTAAGGGCTGGCGAAAGGAAAAAGCTGAATCGTTCAGGCTGGCGCTGCGAGGGGGAAACGGCGCGCCGAAATCGCTTCGGGCGCGCCGTGGCGTGGGGCAAATCAGGCCGATTTTTTCAGGCAACTGCTCATGAAGGTTTTACGCGCGTCGCCCTTCAGATTATTGGTCTTGGCGTCGGCGTTGCAGGTTTTCATTTTCTGCTGCTGCGGCGTCAGGGTTTTGCCCGTCGCGGCGGCGCCTTCAGATTTCAGGCAGGTGCTCATAAAGGTGGAGCGATCCGCGCCTTTCAGCGACTTGGTGGATGCCTGTTGGTTGCAATCGGTCATGCGTTTCTGTTGGGCCGCCTGCGCCGGCGAAGGCGTTTTTGTCGCCGTCGTCGCGTCGGCCGCCATCAGATTGGTGCTCAGCATTAAGCCCGCCAGCAATGGAAGTGCAGTAATCAGACGCATAGGTGTTCCTTCAGCTATTGATTGGCCGCCATCGGCCGAAAATTGTGACGTTGCACAAGGCGTTGTGCTTATCACGGTAGCCTGAGTGTAGTGCGCGCTTTGGAATAAGGAAAGGTGGGCGCCGGCGGGGGAATAGCGCTAAAAGGTAAGCATTTATAACAAATCGCCCCCGGCCGCGTGGCGAGGGGCGTGGCGGGTCAGATAGGATAAAACTGATAATGCGTGGCGCTGCGGTAGCGGCTCCCCGGCTGCAGCCAACAGTCCGGCTGTGGCCATTCGGGATGGTGCGGACTGTCCGGCAAAAACTCGCTTTCCAGCGCCACGCCAGCGTGGTTGGCATAGCTGCCGCCGTCGCGCGCCGGCGTGCCGGCCAGATAATTGCCGCTGTAGAGTTGCAGTGCGGGCGCGTCGGTGAACACGCTCATCTGCACTTGCCCGTCGGCGGACCATAAATGGGCCGCCGGGCACTCCAGCGCGCCGCAGGTGCGGTGCAGCAGAAAAGCGTGATCGTAGCCTTTTACCCGCTGCTGGTCGCGGTCGCGCAGAAAATCCTGCAGCAGCGTTTTCGGCTGGCGGAAATCCATGCCACTGCCGTCCACCGGCGTCAGCTCGGCGCAGGGAATGCCCTCGGCGTCGACGGGCAGATAGCGATCGGCGAACAGCTGCAGCCGCTGGGCGCGGGAGTCGGTGCCGGCACCGTCCAGATTGAAATAGGCGTGGTTGGTCAGGTTGACCGGGCAGGGGCGATCGACCTGCGCCAGATAGCTGATTTCCACGCGATTGTCGGGGGTCAGGCGGTAGCAGACCTGCACGTCGAGATTGCCCGGGAAACCCTGATCGCCCTCCGCCGAGTGCAGCGCATAGCAGACCTGCTGCGCATCGTGCTGTACCCGGCGCCAGCGGCGGGCATGGAAGCCGTCGGGGCCGCCGTGCAGCTGGTGGGCGCCCTGATTGGCGGCCAGCGCATGGGGTTTCCCGTCGATGGGCAGACTGGCGTTGGCGATGCGGTTGGCGTAACGGCCGACGGTGGCGCCCAGATAGGCGCCCTGACGTTGGTAGTCCGCCGGGCTGCGGCAGCCGAGCAGCAGCTCGCGCCTTTCACCGGATTTAAGCGGCAAGACGGCGGACAGCCAGGTGGCGCCCCAGTCCATCAGCGTCACCGTCATGCCGCCGGCGTTTTGCAGCTGCGTCAGCTGATAAGGCTGACCATCGGGGGCGAGTGCCGCCGTTGCCGTCAGCATAGGCCGGCGCCTTGTGAAGCCTGGCAGACATAGAAGGTTTCCCGCAATCCGCCGGTTTGCCGCGGATACTCGTGCGCCACGGCGGCACGCACTGTCTCCACGAGATCCTGCGGCATCAGCGCGACGATGCAGCCGCCAAAGCCGCCGCCGGTCATGCGCACGCCGCCGCGTGGGCCGATCGTCGCTTTGACGATCTCGACCAGCTTATCGATCGGCGGCACGGTGATTTCAAAGTCGTCGCGCATCGAGGCGTGCGACTCCGCCATCAGCCGGCCCATGCGCTGCAGATCGCCGGCCGCCAGCGCGTCGGCCGCTGCCAGCGTGCGGGCGTTCTCGCTGATCACATGGCGCGCGCGTTTGGCTACTAACGGATCGAGCTGGTGTTGACGCGCCTCAAACTGTTCGGGGCTGACGTCGCGCAGCGCCTTGACGCCGAAGAACCGCGCCGCTTCCTCGCACTGTTTGCGGCGGGTGTTGTATTCGCTGTCCACCAGCCCGCGTTGCACATTGGAGTTGACGATCACCACCGCGACGTTGTCCGGCATCGGTACCGCACGGGTTTCCAGCGAGCGGCAGTCGATCAGCAGAGCGCTGTCGCGCCGGCCGAGCGCGGAGATCAGCTGGTCCATGATACCGCAGTTGCAGCCGACGAATTGGTTCTCCGCCTCCTGGCCGTTCAGCGCCAGCGCTACGCCGTCCAGCGGCAGCTGATAGAGCGCCTGCAGCGCCTGGCCCACCGCCACTTCCAGTGCGGCGGAGGAGCTGAGCCCCGCCCCTTGCGGCACATTCCCGGCGATCACCAGATCCGCACCGCCGAAGTCGGCGCTGCGGCGCTGAAGGTGCTTCACCACGCCGCGCACATAGTCGGACCAGCGCTGATCGGGGTGGCTGACGATCGGATCGTCGAGCGAGAATTGATCCTGCTGATTCTGATAGTCGGCGGCGAGTACGCGGATCTGGCGGTCGTCGCGCTTGGCGCAGGCGATGACGGTTTGATAATCGATGGCGCAGGGCAGCACGAAGCCGTCGTTGTAATCGGTATGCTCGCCGATCAGGTTCACCCGACCCGGCGCCTGGATGGTCAACGCCGGCGC
This sequence comes from Serratia sp. CC22-02, assembly GCF_900182895.1. NCBI lineage: Bacteria > Pseudomonadati > Pseudomonadota > Gammaproteobacteria > Enterobacterales > Yersiniaceae > Serratia > Serratia sp. CC22-02. The sequence goes on from NZ_FXUD01000002.1 coordinate 424,431, forward strand.
GTAGCCGAAGTGTTCGGTAAACAGGGAATGGGTAAGCGGTTTCAGGCTCATGCTTGGGCTCCGGCTTCACGGTAATGAATATCGCTGACGGCGCGCAGACGCGCTGCGGCCTGTTCGGCGGTCAGGTCGCGCTGGGTTTCCGCCAGCATCTCGTAACCGACCATAAATTTGCGCACGCTGGCTGAACGCAGCAGCGGCGGGTAGAAATGGGCGTGCAGCTGCCAGTGCCGATTGTCGGCACCGTTGAACGGCGCACCGTGCCATCCCATCGAATAGGGGAAGGAGCACTGGAACAGGTTGTCGTAGCGGCTGGTCAGCTTCTTCAGCGCCAGCGCCAGATCTTGGCTTTGTGCCGCGCTGAGATCGGTAATGCGCTGCACCGCCGCTTTCGGCAGCAGCAGCGTTTCAAACGGCCAGGCGGCCCAGTAGGGCACCACCGCCAGCCAGTGTTCGGTGTTCACCACGATGCGTTCGCCGGCGGCCAGCTCGCGCTGTGCGTAGTCCAGCAGCAGCGGGGAGGCATGTTCCCGAAAATACTCGTGTTGCAGGCGATCTTCGCGCTCGGCCTCGTTCGGCAGAAAACTGTTGGCCCAGACCTGCCCGTGCGGGTGCGGGTTGGAGCAGCCCATCGCCGCGCCTTTGTTTTCGAACAGCTGTACCCAGGGGTACTGCCTGCCCAGCTCATCGGTTTGCGCCTGCCAGGCGGCGACCACCTGCTCCAGCGCCGGCAGCGTCAATTCGGGCAGGGTCTTGCTGTGATCGGGAGAGAAGCAGATCACCCGGCTGACGCCGCGCGCGCTCTGGCTGCGCATCAAAGGATCCTGGCTGTCGGGCGCCGGTGGCGTATCGCTCATCAGCGCGGCGAAATCGTTGGTGAAGACGTAGGTGCCGCGATAATCCGGATTGCGATCGCCGGTGACGCGCGCGTTGCCCGGGCACAGGAAACAGTCGGGATCGTGCTCTGGCAGCGTTTCCGTGGGGACGGCCTCTTGTTGGCCCTGCCAGGGGCGCTTGGCGCGGTGCGGTGAGACCAGCACCCATTGGCCGCTCAGCGGGTTATAGCGGCGGTGTGGATGATCGATAGGGTTAAATGCCGTCATACGGTTCCTTTCTTGGCGTCGACGAGGTGTAATCGCTTTCAGCCGCCGTCTTGATACGCCCGTTGCTGAAAAGGGAGAGTACATTGCGCAAAAAGATAGCATGCTCGCGGCGATAAAAAGGTGATCTAACGCGAAAAATGGAATCGTTTACACTTCATTGAAAAGCGCCGGATGCGCGGAGATGAGCCGGTGGCTACGTGCTTGAGGGGATTGCGGTGAGCTGCCGGTGATAGCGTTTTCACCTGGTCAACCGGCAGAGAGAGGCTCTCTGCCGGCGTCAGCCGTCAGGGGTGCTGATACAGCGGGTAGGTGAAGAACAGCAGATGGGTCAGGTTAAGCCCGAAATGGAACAGAATCGGCACCCACAGGCGGCCGCTCCACATCCATGCCAGGCCGTAGATCACGCCGGCCAGCGTCGCGAAGATCACCATCAGCATGCCGCCGGCCAAATGCGCGGCGCCGAACACCAGGGCGGCGACGATCAGCGCCGGCCAGGCCCCCAGCCATTGGCTGAGGCGCTGTTGCAGGTAGCCGCGAAACAGCGCTTCTTCGGCCATGCAGACGAAGAACAGGTTCGCCATCACGAACGGCAGGATCCAGGCGGGCGCATGCAGTTCGATTTTTAAACCGCCCAGCGCCACGGCCAGCAGCAACAGCGCCGGTACGCTGATGATCAATGCAATCCAGGAACCCGAGGCGACGCTTTTTTCCGCTTTATCGGTTCTGAACAGCGTGGGCAAGCAGGCGAACAGCAGGAAGGGCACCATCGCCTTGTCGAAGTTGTAATACATGGTGAACGGCGCGCTGAGCGGGCCGGCTTTGTCGCCGTCGATCATCAGCTGGTTGTGGATGCCCGGCACCAGATGCAAGAACAGCGCGATGCAGCCGGCGACCACCAAGCCTTCGAACGCGATCGCCAGATTACGCTGCTCGCGAAAATGGTGACGCAGCCCCGCCAACGCTACGATCGCCAGCAGATAACTCAGGCTGAGCGGCGTCAGTACCCCATGATAAAGCCCCATGCCCGCCGAGGCGGCCAGGATCACCCAGGCTATCAGCCGATTAAACGGCAAGAAAAATAACGAAGCAGCCAGTACGCCCCACATAATATGTCCCTTTAAAATATGTACACGGCGCTCAGCGCCTTTGCGGCGTGCGATGATGGCGAAATTGAGCGCTAAAGCGGATAGTAGCACACCCAAATGACGCTAAAGGTCGGGGCAGTGACGGATTTGTGCATGATGCCGGCCCACACGACCGGCGACAACGCGGGTCAGCCTTTCATCCAGGCCTGCGAGCGGGTGATTTCGGCCAGGTTTTGCAGGGTGTCCAGGCTCTGCTGGTGGATCTCCTGCGTGGGGGCCGCGCACAGGTCGTGCAGCACGGTCACCTGAAAGCCGGCGTCGTGCGCCTGACGCGCGGTGCTCTCGATGGCGAGCGGCGTGCTGACGCCCGTCAGCAGCAGATGATGGCACCGATGCTGCCGCAGCCAGGCTAACAAATTGTTACCGGAGAAGGCGCTCACCGCCGTTTTTTCAAACAGCAGATCGGTTTCTTCCTGATGCAGTTCGGGCATCCAGCGGCAGCCCGGGCTGTTAAGCCGCAGCGCGCCTATCTGTTTCAAATGGTTGAACAGCGGCGAGTGGGGGGGAATATCATGATAATCGTCGGCGAATCCCACCCGCACCCAAATCACCGGGATTTTTCGCACCCGGGCGTAGGCCGCGGCGGCATTGACGTTGGCGAGCAGGTGGGTCGCCACCACCTGTTCGCGGCAGTGGTTGGCGCGCCCTTTGGGCCCGATCAGATCCTCGATCAGGTCGATAATAATCAACGCAGCGGACATGGCGTCTCCAGAAAATGGCCTTCTTTCTTTCTATGATAAAAGGCCAAATGTGATGTGCTGCGGTGAAGTGTTGCCGGATATGTTTACGCCGCGCTTCAGGCGGAGGCCGCCTCCAGCCGTTGCCGTTGGTAGCCGTAGCCGCCCTCGCCGTCGGGCACGAAGCTGAGGCGGTGAGTGATGCACTGCGGCGCGTCTTCGGCATGGTGCGAGACGAACAGCAGCTGGGTGGCACCCTGGCCGATCAGCACGTCGATGAAGCGACGCACCAGCTGGCGATTGAGCGGATCCAGCCCTTGCAGCGGCTCGTCGAGGATCAGCAGCGCCGGGTGTTTCACCAGCGCGCGGGCGATCAGCGCCAGCCGCTGTTGGCCCCAGGAAAGGCTGTGGAACGGGGCATCGCCGCGCGCGCCGTCGAGCCCGAGCAGCGCCAGCCATTGTTCGGTCAGCTGCCGCTGACGATCCGAGACCGCCTGATAAATGCCGATCGAATCGAAGAACCCCGACAGCACCACGTTGCGCACGCTGGTGTTGACGCGATAGTCCAGATGCAGGCTGCTGCTGACGTAGCCGATATGGCGCTTGATCTCCCAGATGGTTTCCCCGCTACCGCGGCGGCGGCCGAACAGCGTCAGATCGTTGCTGTAGCCCTGCGGATGATCGCCGGTGATCAAACTGAGCAGCGTGGATTTGCCGGCGCCGTTCGGGCCGACGATCTGCCAATGTTCGCCGGGGTTAACCTGCCAGTCGAGATGATTGAGGATCGGCCGATCGTTATAGCTGACCACGCCGTCGCGCAGGACGATCAGCGGCCGATCCGCCGGCAGCGTCACCTTTTGCGTCGGATCTTCGGTCTCCGGCAGCGCCAGCCCGCTGAGGTTTTCGCTGTGCGCCAGCTGCGCCACCAGCGCGTCCGCCATCACCTGGCGGCGCGGCCCGCGGCTGGTCAGGGTGCAGTCCGCCAGCACGCCCACCTGCCGGACAAAATCCGGTATTTCGTCGAACCGGTTGAGCACCAGCACCACGGTTTGGCCCTGGGCGGAAAGCTCGCTCAGCAATGCGGCGAGCTGCGCGCGCGAGTGAACGTCCAGCCCGTCGAAGGGCTCGTCGAGGATCAGCAGGTCAGGCTCGGGCATCAGCGCCCGGCACAGCAGGGTTTTACGCGTTTCGCCGGTGGAGAGGTATTTGAAGCGGCGCGTCAGCAGGGCGGTGATGCCGAACTGCGCGGCCAGCCGCTCACAGCGCGCGGCGTCTTTCACCTCTTCCTGAATGATTTCCGCCGCGGTGCGGCCGGTGTCGTCCTCGTCCGCGCTGAGCAGATCGGTGTTGTTGCGTTGCCACTCGTCGCTGACCATTTTTTGCAGCTGTTCGAAGGAGATGCGCACCGCGTGCTGAAAATCGCTGCGGCGTTCACCGCTCAGCAGAACCAGTTCGTCCGCCAGCGCGCGCGCCAGGGCAGATTTGCCGCTGCCGTTGGCGCCGACGAAGGCCCAGCTGTCGCCGGCCTGGATTTCCAGCGCGTCCAGCGTCAGGGTGCGGGTATCGCTTAAGCGGAATGAACCTTGCGAAATGTGCAACGACGACATCACCTGTTCCTTTTTTTGCAATTATTTGCCTTAGAAATAGGCGCATTGCAGGGGGATGTCAATCAACAAAAACGCAACGTCACGTTGCGCTTAACACAACGTGGCGACAATCACGCGATCGGCGTTGAACAGGGCGTGTACGGCGGCACCGACGCTCAGCTGCAGACGCTGCAGCTCCGCCGTCGTCAGGGTGGCGCACAGGGTTTCGCCGCCCGCCAGCGTCACCAGCACCTCGCTGTGTTCAGCGCCTGGCTGAATGCCGGCCACCACGCCCGCCAGCGCGTTATCTGCGCCGGTATGCTCCGCCGTATCGACGCTTAACCGCACCCATGGCGCCTTGATCAGCGCCAGCACCTCTTTACCCGGCGTCAGCTGCAGCCGGTCGGCGCTTTGTTGGGTGACGGCCGCCATCAGGCGAGTGGTGCCGTCGTTCAACAAAATCGCCAGGTGCTGCTGCACCTGCTGATGATCGCGTTCGATGACGGTGCCGAAGAACTGATTGCGCGCGCTGGTTTGCAGCGAGAAGCGCGAGATGGCCGCCAGCAGGCTGTCGAGCGGCAGATCGTCCTGCTGCAACACGTCGAAAGCTTTTTGCTGCACCTGGCCCAGCAGGTCATACAGCTGGATCAACCGCTGGCCATAGTGCGTCAGCTGCGCGCCGCCGCCGCCTTTACCGCCGGTGGCGCGTTCCACCACCGTTTGTTCCGCCAGCTGGTTCATTTCATTGATGGCGTCCCAGGCGCTTTTATAGCTGATGCCCGCCAGTTTGGCGCCCTGGCTGATGGAGCCGGTGTGCTGCACCTGTTTCAGCAGCGCGATGCGGCGCGGATCGGCGAACAGCTTTTGCTGGAGTTTGAGAGTCAGAAGAATTTCGGCCTGCATAGCGCATCCTGTCGGCGGCAAAAATCTTATTGTCGCCGATTTGGCGGCAAAGCGCCAAACGCAGTGCGGTGGAGCGCGGGGCAATAAAGACTGGCATTGCTTTGTTGTTATAATATAACATAACAGAAAAACGATAAGGCTTTACGCCGGCTTACGGCCGGTTTTTATTTCACCACAGGGATGCTCCACATGAGTACGACACGCCGGCGTCTTGTCACGCCCAGAAAATCTTTATGCCTTGCCGCCTGGGTCGGCGGCGCACTGACGGCGCCGCTGGCTTTCGCTGCCGACTGCGATAAAGCTCGCAATGCCACGGGGTGCGAAGAACAGCTCACGGTGGAGGCGGCGGCCCCCGCCGGGCGCTACGATGCGTTGAGCGCCGTGAGCCGCAGCGCTTCGCAGCTCGGGCTGACCGCTCGGGAAACGCCGCGCAGCGTCGATATCATCAGCGCAAGAGCGATCCAACAGCGGGGCGACCGCTCGCTGGCCGCCGCCGTCGAGCATGCCACCGGTCTGTCCGGCGTCGCTTCGCCAACGTTGTCCAATAACTTTTCCGCGCGCGGTTTCCGGCCTATCGCCTGGTTGTATAACGGCGTGGAGATGCCCGGCAGCACGCTGCAGCTGGGCGATCCGGCGCATTACGACAGCATCGAGGTACTGCGCGGGCCGGGATCGGCCTTGAACGGCCTGAGCGCCGCGGGCGGCAGCGTCAACCTGATCTCGCGGCGGCCGACCTTCAGCCGCCAGCCGCTCGAGCTCGATTATGGCTTCGGCAGCTACCGCAGCCAGCGTCTGCATCTGGGGGCCGGCGGCGCGCTGGTGGACGATGCGGTGGCGTACCGGTTGGACGTCAGCGGCAACGACAGCGGCAGCAACGTGCAGTATGAACGCGATCGGCAGAAGCGGGTTTCCGGCTCGCTGCTGTTTAAGCTGACGGACGATGCGCTGTTGACGCTTAGCCTGGACCGCATGCTCAACCGCACCAACAACCCTTACTACGGCACGCCGCTGCTGGACGGGCGCATTGCCGGCGAGCTGCGCGACATCAATTACAACAACCTGACCGACAGCCGCATCCAGAGCAACGCCACCGCATTTCAGGCCAGCCTGGACTGGTTTATGACGCCCGAAGTGGAATGGCATAACCAATTCTATTACTACAGCGGCTTTCGCGAATGGCGCAACGTCGAGCGCTTCCGCGTCGCGGCGGCGGCCCGGCCCGGCGACGTCAACCGCGACTCCTTCGGCGCCCTGGCGCACGACGACGATCTGATCGGCAACCGCAGTTCGCTGGTATTCGACCGCGCCATCGCCGGTTTTGATAACCGGTTGCTGGTCGGCCTCGATCTGAGCAAGCGGCATTTTCAGTATTATTCCAACGGTTTCCCCGGCTCGGAAGACGTACCGCTTGGCGCGCCGCCCAGAGAGCCGTTCGCCCAGGGTACCGACCGCCAACGCGCGCCGGTGCGCCACGTTACCCAGAACCAGTACGCCGCCTTTCTCGAGGATCGCTTCAGCCTGACCGAGCGTTTAGCGTTGCTGGGCCAGCTGCGCTACAACCATATGAACATGGACTGGCGCTTCCAGGGGCCGCAGGAAGAGAGCCGCGCGCACACCTACGTTTTCAGCACCTGGAGCCTGGGCCCCAGCTATGCATTGACCGACAACCTCACGCTCTACGCCAACTACACCACCGGCCAGGAGCCGGGCAACGATCTGTTCTTCCTCAGCCCAACGCAGACCGATCTGCCGCTGACGCGAGCGCGCCAGTGGGAGGCCGGCGCCAAAGGGCAGTTCTGGGGGAACAAGGGCGAGGCGACGCTGGCGCTGTACGAACTGCGCAAGGACAACCTGTTTGTGCCCGACGCGCAGCGGCCGGATGCGTTGAACGCGGTAGGCAGGCAGACGTCGCGCGGCATTGAGCTTGGCGTGGTGCTGCGTCCCGACGAACGCTGGGAGCTGGCCGGCAACGCCGCTTACACGCATGCCCGCTACGACGACTATCGCGGCGGTAGCCCGCTGCGCAGCTACAACGGCAATCGCCCGGCCTATATCCCGGACTGGACCGCCAACCTCAGCGTGCATTATCAGGCGACGGAGCGCCTGGGGCTGGCTTCTTCACTGCGCTACGTCGGCAGCAGTTACAACGACGACTCCAACCAGCGCAAGATGCGCGCGTACACCACGCTCGATCTGGCGGCGGATTATCAGCTGACGCCGATCGTTGATGTCGGTTTTCGCATTCGCAACGCCACCAACCAGCTGTACGCCTATCAGCGCACCTATCCGGATCAGGCGCTGATCGCGCCGCCGCGCAGTTATGAAACCTTCGTGTCGGTCAGGTTCTGACAGCGTGAAACGCTGGCTTGCCCTGCTGTTGTACGCCCTGGGATTGGGCGGCAGCGCGCCGCTGCGTGCCGATGCCGTCAGCCTGCAAAATTGCGGGGTAACGCGCGATTACCCGCAGCCGCCGCAGCGGGTGCTGGTTTACGCCAACCCGGCGCTGGAAAACCTGCTGGCGCTGGGGCTGGCTGGCCGCGCGATCGGCGTGGTCGGGTATGACCGCACGCGCGATCCCGTGCCAACGGCGTCGGCCGAGACATTGCAGGCGCCCACCAGCCCGGCGCCGCCCACGGCGGAAGCGTTGCTGCTGATGCGGCCGGATTTTGTCTATTCGGCTAGCTATTACTGGCTGCACAGCCCGGAAACGCCCGATCGGGCGCGGCTGGCAGAATGGGGCATCGGCACTTATCTCTCTCCCGGCGCCTGCAGCGGCCAGCAAAGCGCGATCGCCGCCGCGCTGACATTCGAAGACATTTTCACCGAGCTGCGGGAGCTGGCGCGCATTTTCAACGTCAGCCGCGCCGGTGAAGCGCTGATCGCGCGGCTGCGCGGGCAGCTGAGGGCGTTTGAGGCGCAGCGCGCGCCGCTGCCGCATTTACGTCTGCTGTGGTGGTATGCCGGCGCGCAAACGCCCTACGTGGCGGGCTGCTGCGGCGCGCCAGGTTTGCTGAGCCGCAGCGTCGGCAGCGAGAACCTGTTCGGCGATCGGCCCGAGCTGTGGCCGACGGTGTCCTGGGAGGTTATCGCCGCCCGCGATCCGGATGCGATCGTGCTTGGCGATCTGCCGCGCGGCGGCCTCGGCGACAGCGCGGCCGATAAGATCGCCTTTCTGGAACATCACCCGCTGACCGCGACGCTGCGCGCCGTGCGTCAGCGGCACTACGTGATCCTCCCCGGTTACGACATGGACCCTTCCGCCCGCACCGTGGCGGCGCTGGGCCGTTTGATTCGGGGCCTGGCGGCCTTGCCGCCGCAGGCGCCGACTTTTTCCAACAAGGAACCTTGATATGACTGCCGTTTCATTCTCTTCGCTGCTGGACTCCTGGGATCGCCAGCAGGCGGCCTACATCGCCGAACGGGAAGCGCGTTTTAACGCCCAGCTGGAGGTGCTGGCGCTGGCCGCCGGCCAGGATTTTCACGTGGTGGATCTGGCCTGCGGCCCGGGATCGCTGAGCCTGCGCATTTTGCAGCGCTTTCCGCAGGCCAGGGTGACCGCCATCGATCTCGATCCGCTGTTGCTGGCGGTGGCGCGCGGTGCGCTGGCGGAGTACGGCGATCGGATCCGCATTCTGCAGGCCGATCTGGCGGATCCGGCCTGTTTTGCCGCGCTGTCCGGCCCCGCGCCACAGGCGGCGGTATCCAGCACGGCGCTGCACTGGCTGATGCCCGAGCAGCAGCTGGCGCTGTACCGCAACGTTGCCGGGCTGCTAGCCGACGGCGGCGTGTTCCTGAACGCCGATCATCAGCGCTATGACCAGCGTCAGCCGCGGCTGAAAGCGTTGGCGGAGCGGCACGACGAGCAGACCCAACAGCGCGCCTGGGACAACGGCGTCGAGGATTGGGATCGCTGGTTTGCGGGCGCGCTGCAATCGCCGGCGCTGGCCGCTTATCAGGCCGAGCGTGAAGCGCTGTTCGCCGGCCGCCCGGTGCCGCCGCCGACGCCGGTGGATTTCCAGCTCGCGGCGCTTAGACAAGCCGGTTTCAGCGAGGCGGGGACGGTGTGGCAGCTGTTGGACGACTATGTGATCGCAGGCTGGAAATAGCATGATCCGGGGGTTACTGCCCGGCCGTAAGGCCGGCTGGCTGCTGTTGCTGGCGGCGGCGCTGCCGCTGGCCCTGCTGGGCGCCACCCTGTCGGGGCCTGCGCCGATCGCGTGGCACGACGCCTGGCGCATCGTGTTCGGCGTCAGCGGCAGTGCGGCGACCGACGCCGAGGTGTATCAGCGCATCATCTGGTCGCTGCGGATGCCGCGCGCGCTGTTGGCGGCGCTGGCCGGCGCCGGGCTGGCGTTGGCGGGCACCGTGCTGCAGTCGCTGACCCGCAACCCGCTGGCCGATCCCTGGGTGCTGGGCATCTCCTCCGGCGCCGGCGTGGGGGCGGTAACGGTATTGGTATTGGGGCTGGGGAGCGGCCTGCTGTCGGTGTCCGGCGGCGCGTTTATCGGCGCGCTGGGAGCGTTTGCGTTGGTGATGCTGCTGGCCGGGCGTTCGCTGCAGGGGGAGTCCACGCTGTTTATTCTGGCCGGGGTGGCGGTGACGCAGCTGCTTTCTGCGTTGACTTCGCTGATCACCCTCTGGCAGGCGGACGCCAACGCCACGCGCGGCGTGATGTTCTGGCTGCTGGGATCGTTCAGCGACGCGCGCTGGCCGCAGGTCGGGCTGTGCGGGCTGGCGCTGGCGGCGGCGCTGCTGCTTTGTTGGCTGCGGGCGGGTGAGCTGGACGCGCTGGCGTTCGGCGGCGTGACCGCCGCTTCGTTGGGGGTGGCGGTGGCTCCGCTGAAGCTGCTGCTGTATGTGGTGACTACCGCGCTGACGGCGGCGATCGTCGCGTTCAGCGGCGCGGTGGGATTTATCGGGCTGACGGTGCCGCATGTCGCCCGGCGGCTGGTCGGCTCGCGGCATCGGCTGCTGTTGCCGGCCAGCGCGCTGTGCGGCGCGCTGTTCGCCGTGGCGGCGGACACGCTGGCCAGAACGCTGTTTGCCCCGCGCGAGCTGCCGGTCGGCGTGCTGACGGCGCTGCTGGGGGTGCCGGTATTCCTGCTGTTGCTGTATCGGAAGGTCAATGCATGACGATTGAAAAAGCGCGATCCGGCCTGCGCGCCGAAGCGGTGAGCTGGCGAGCGGGCGAACGCACGGTGCTGGAAAATCTGGATTTCTGCGCCTTGCCCGGTGAGGTCACCGGCGTGCTCGGCGTCAACGGCAGCGGTAAATCCACGTTGCTCAAGCTGCTGGCCGGGTTGCAGCCTGCCGCCGGGGGCCGCGTTTGGCTGGAAGGGCGCGAAATTACTGCGTTTTCCGGGCGGGAGCGCGCCAGGCGCATCGCCTTTCTCGAGCAATCCGCCCCCGGCGCCTTCGCGCTGCCGGTGAAGGAGGCGGTGCTGCTGGGGCGCTTGGCCCATATCGGCCGCTGGCGCGGTTTCGGCCCCGAAGATCGCCGTCTCGCCGGGCAGGCGATGGAGCAAGTGGGCATCAGCCACCTGGCCGATCGCGATTGGCAGCGGCTGTCCGGCGGCGAACGGCAGCGGGTGCACCTGGCACGCGCGTTGGCGCAGCAAACGCCGTGGCTGCTGCTGGATGAGCCCGCCAACCATCTGGATATCGCCCATCAGCAGCAATTTATGGCCTTGCTGCGGCGGCTGAAGCTCAGCGTGGTGGTGACGCTGCACGATCTGAATCTGGCCGCCTGCTATTGCGATCGGGTGGCGCTGCTGCAGCGGGGCAGGGTCTGCGCGGCGGGTGCGCCGCGGCAGGCGCTGACGCCGGAGAACATTCGCGCGGTGTACGGGGTGGAGGCCCGGCTGGCGGCGCCCGCCGGCTATGCGCCGCCGCTGATCTATTACCCCGCACCGGCATGAGCCCGGTGGAAAGGGCACGTTTAGCCGATCACAATTTCGCCCCGCTGGCTAAAATAACTCCGGTTTTACCGATTTTTTGGGTTAGAATAACCCGATATGCGGTGAAAGGCATTTGCCGCTCAATGGGCAGTTAAGCGAGGCTATCATGTTGGAATTATTGAAAAGTCTGTTGTTTGCCGTGGTCATGGTGCCGGTGGTCATGGCGCTGATCCTCGGCCTGATCTACGGTTTTGGCGAAGTATTCAACGTCTTCTCCAAAGTGGGCCGTTCGAAAGAAAATCGCACCCAGCACTGACCGTTCCCCATCCCGATACCCGCCGGCATCGCCCGGCGGGCATTCCTCAAGTTATCTCACGCTTTGCCGATAAACCGCATGACAAGCTTTCGCGCAACGTTATATTATTTTTTATATAACGAAGAGTGATAATGCACGTTAACTTGCGGAGAAAAACAATGAAACAGCAATGGACCAAATGGGTTGGCGGGATCGTGTTGGCATCGGGCCTGGTGGCACAGGCTTCGGCGGCGGAAAAGATCACCGTGTTCGCCGCTGCGTCGCTGACCAACGCGCTGCAGGACATCGCCACCCAGTATCAAAAAGGCAAGGATGTGCAGGTGGTTTCCTCCTTTGCGTCCTCTTCGACGCTGGCGCGCCAAATTGAGCAGGGCGCCCCGGCCGATCTGTTCATCTCCGCCGATCAACAGTGGATGGATTACGCCATCGACAAGCAGCAGATGGTGAAAGACACCCGCTATACGCTGCTGGGCAACGAACTGGTGCTGATCGCCGCCAAGAGCGATAAGCAAGATAAGATCGCCATCGACAAGCAGACCGACTGGACCAAGCTGCTCAACGGCGGCCGTCTGGCGGTGGGCGATCCGGATCACGTGCCGGCCGGCATCTACGCCAAAGAGGCGCTGGAACACCTGGGCGCCTGGAGCGCGCTGGAGCCGAAACTGGCGCGCGCCAACAACGTGCGCAGCGCGATGGCGCTGGTGGAGCGCGGTGAAGCGCCGCTCGGCATCGTCTACGGCTCCGACGCGGTCGCCAGCGACAAGGTGAAAGTGGTGGGCGTATTCCCGGAAGACAGCCACAAACCGGTTGAATATCCGATGGCGATTGTGAAAGATCGTCAAAATCCGACGGTCAGCGCTTTCTATACCTATCTGAAGGGCCCGGAAGCGGCCGCTATTTTTGAACATTATGGATTCACCCCGCGTAAATGATTCTGAGTGAGTACGAGTGGCAGGCGGTTGAGCTGAGCCTGAAAGTCTCCGGTTTGGCGGTGGTCTGCAGCCTGCCGTTCGGCATTCTGATGGCCTGGGTGCTGGTGCGTTGCCGCTTTCCCGGCAAGGCGCTGCTGGATGGCGTCATTCACCTGCCCCTGGTACTGCCCCCGGTGGTGGTCGGCTATTTGCTGCTGATCGCCATGGGGCGGCGCGGCGTCATCGGCGAGTGGCTGTACGACTGGTTCGGCTTCAGCTTCAGCTTTAGCTGGCGCGGCGCCGCGCTGGCATCGGCGGTGGTGGCGTTTCCGCTGATGGTGCGCGCCATCCGGCTGGCGCTGGAGGCGGTGGATACCCGGCTGGAGCAGGCGGCGCGCACGCTGGGCGCCAACCCGTGGCGGGTGTTTTTCACCATCACGCTGCCGCTGTCGCTGCCCGGCGTCATTGTCGGCGTGGTGCTGGCCTTCGCCCGCTCGCTGGGGGAGTTCGGCGCCACCATCACCTTCGTCTCCAACATTCCCGGTGAAACCCGCACCATTCCGCTGGCGATGTATACGCTGATCGAAACGCCGGGGGCGGAAGCCGCCGCCGCGCGGCTGTGCGCGATCGCCATCGTGCTGTCACTGGCTTCGCTGATGGTGTCCGAATGGCTGGCCCGCTGGGGCCGCAAACGGATGGGGGTGTAAATGCTGGAGCTGGATTTCTCGCAGCAACTGGGCGACCTTAATCTCAACGTCCGCGCCGATTTGCCGGCGCAGGGCATCACCGCGATTTTCGGCCTGTCCGGCGCGGGCAAAACTTCCCTGATCAACGCCATCGGTGGCCTGACCCGTTTGCAGCAGGGGCGCATCGCGCTCAATGGCCGCACGCTGGTGGATACCGCCGCGGGCCTTTGCCTGCCGCCGGAAAAGCGTCGTATCGGCTACGTGTTTCAGGATGCACGGCTGTTCCCGCACTATCGGGTGCGCGGCAACCTGCAGTACGGCATGGCGGCCGGCATGCGCGCACAGTTCAACACTATCGTCGAGCTGCTGGGCATCGGGCCGTTGCTCAATCGGCTGCCGCTGACGCTCTCCGGCGGTGAAAAACAGCGGGTGGCGATCGGCCGCGCGCTGCTGACCGCGCCGGAACTGCTGCTGATGGACGAGCCGCTGGCCTCGCTCGATCTGCCGCGCAAACGCGAGCTGCTGCCGTATCTGGAGCGGTTGGCGCAGGACGTCAACATCCCCATCCTCTATGTCAGCCATAGCCTGGACGAGATCCTGCGCCTGGCCGAGCAGGTGATGGTGCTGGATCGCGGCGAGGTGCGTGCGTTCGGCGGGCTGGAAGCCGTCTGGGCCAGCAGCGCGCTGCGGCCGTGGCTGCAGCGTGAAGATCAGAGCAGCGTGCTGCGCGTCAGCGTGATTGAGCATCATCAGCGCTATGCCATGACCGCGCTGGCGCTCGGCGATCAAAGGCTGTGGGTCAGCGGTATCGACGCCGAACTGGGCACCCAGTTGCGCATTCGCATCAACGCCGCCGACGTCTCGCTGGTGCTGCAGCCGCCGGTCAACAGCAGCATTCGCAACGTGTTGCCGGCCAAGGTAAGCGAGTGTCTGGACGTGGACGGGCAGGTGGAAGTGAAGCTGGCGGTCGGGGAGCACGTGCTGTGGGCGCGGATCACGCCGTGGGCGCGAGACGAACTGGCGATCCGCCCTGGGCAGTGGCTGTACGCGCAGGTGAAGAGCGTGTCGATCAGCCGCGAGAGCCGCTAAGACAGGCCCTCCCGGCGGGAGGGCGAAAAGATTACAGCACGCGGGTGCGGATCACCTCGGCGATGCCCGGCTGCAGGTTATCGGCGATCACCAGATCGGCGCGTTCCTTGATCGCGTCATCGGCGTTGCCCATCGCCACGCCCAACCCGACTGCTTCCAGCATGCTGATGTCGTTGTAGTTGTCGCCGAACGCCACCACCTGATCCATGCTCAGCCCCTGCGACTCCACCCATTGGCGCAGGCGCTTGCCTTTGCTGTTGCCGCCTTTGGCGATATCCACCTGATCGTGCCAGGACCATTCGCACGCCAGCCCCAGCTCTTTCTCCACCGTGTCGGCAAACTCGCGCAGCGCCAGGGTATCGGCGTGCGAGGTGGCGAATTTCCAGATCGCCTGCGCGTCGTCGGCCGCCTGCGCCAGGCTGCCGACCTGCAGCAGCGTTGGGCGCTGCGCTACCGGCAGGGTTTCGGCCCAGGCCAGCGAGCGGGTCACGTGGCCGCTCGGCTTCTGGTAGAGCATGGCGTCGTCAACGTACATCAGCCCGTGAATGTCGGTCTGTTTGAGCATCTGCAGCACCTGCTTGGCCTGATCTTTCGCCAGCGGATCGGCCGCCAGCACCTTCTTCTGCTGAAAATCATACAGGTAGGTGCCGTTGCAGCAGATGGCCGGGGTGTCTATCTGCAGCGCCTGGTAGAACGGATGGATAGCGACGTGATGGCGGCCGGTGACCACCACCACCTGGATGCCGGCGGCGCGCGCCTGCGCCAGCGCTTCCAGCGACTGCGGTAAGATGCGTTTTTGGTTGTCCAGCAGGGTGCCGTCAAGATCGAGGGCGATGACGCGGTAGCTCATAGGGTTCTCGTTATCGTTAGCCATAAAATTAATCCGATGGTACACCGGATAGCCAACGGAGAAAACCGCGTGAGCTTCCGGTGCTAAGCGGGGTTGCCATGCGACGGATGTGCGGTAAGCTAGGGGCAATCGAACGGCCTGAAACCGGTTCCTCTTTTACCCTTTGCAAGGAGAACACATGAAGCAAATCGTTTATGTCGCCAGCCCGGAGAGCCAGCAGATCCACGTTTGGCAGTTGGACGATGCCGGCGCGCTGGCGCTGCTGCAAACCGTTGATGTGCCGGGCCAGGTGCAGCCGATGACCCTTCATCCGGACAAGACCCACCTGTACGTCGGCGTACGTCCGGCGTTCGGCATCGTCAGCTATCGCATCGAGGCGGACGGCACGCTGCAGCAGGCCGGCATGGCGCCGCTGCCGGGCAGCCCGACCCATATCTCCACCGATTTGCAGGGGCGTTACCTGTTCTCCGCCTCCTACAGCGGCAACTGCGCCAGCATCAGCCCGATCGGCCACGACGGCGTGGTGACGGCGCCTATTCAGCAGATCGACGGCCTGACCGCGCCGCACTCGGCGAACATCGATCCGACCAACCAGCTGGTGCTGGTGCCTTGCCTGAAAGAAGACCGCATCCGCCTGTTCAACCTGAGCCTGGCGGGCCAGCTGACGCCACACGCGCAGGAAGCGGTGGCGACCGCCGCCGGCGCCGGGCCGCGTCATATGGCGTTCCACCACAACGACAAGTTCGCTTACTGCGTCAATGAGCTGGACGGTACGGTGGACGTGCTGGCCATCTCGGAAAACGGCGGTCACTACACCGTGACGCAGACGCTGGACATCATGCCGGCCGACTTCGACGGCACCCGCTGGGCGGCGGACATTCATATCACGCCGAACGGCCGCTTCCTGTACACCAGCGATCGCACCGCCAGCATTCTGACCATCTTCAGCGTTTCCGAAGACGGCGGCACGCTGAGCGTGGTCGGCTATCACCCGACCGAAGCGCAGCCGCGCGGTTTCAATATCGATCACAGCGGCCGCTTCGTGATTTCGTCCGGCCAGAAGTCCGATCACATCGCGGTGCATGAGATTGATCAGCGCAGCGGTGAGCTGACCACGCTGGCGCGTTATCCGGTGGGCAAAGGCCCGATGTGGGTGAGCGTGCTGGCGAAGTAATTCGGCGGTCAGACGAGTATGGAAAAAGCGCGGTTCGGTTGAATCGCGCTTTTTTATTGGCGGGGGATCAGTTGAACGTCACCGTCAGCGTGGCGCTGCCGAGGCTGTGGAAATGGACGTTAAAGCCCACCAGCGCGCCGCTGGATCCCTCATCTACTTCGATACGCTCCACGTCCAGCGCATGCACGGTGAACTGGTAGCGGTGGCTCTCGCCCTCTGGCGGCGCCGCGCCGCCGTAGCCAGCCGAGCCGAAGTCGGTGCGGGTCTGCAGTGCGCCGGCGGGCAGCGGCGCTTTGCCGGAGCCCGCGCCCTGCGGCAGCTCGCGCACGTCGGCGGGAATATTGGCCACGATCCAGTGCCACCAGCCGGAGCCGGTCGGGGCATCGGGATCGTAAACGGCGATTACGAAGCTCTTGGTGCCGGCCGGCACGCCGTCCCAGGCCAGGTGGGGCGACAGGTTATCGCCGTGGTAGCCCATGCCGTTGAAGACCTGCGCCTGCGGCAGCTTGCCGCCGTCCTGCAGATCGTTGCTGTACAAACGAAAAGCCATAGTGACTCCCAGTTGTCGGTAAACGCGGACCCTTAAGCTAGATCGTTTCGCCGTGACAATACAAGTGGGATTGCCATTCGCCAACGGCGGCGCGGATCGGTTACCATGGCCGCATCTTCCTTCCTACAGACCGCCGGATAGCCAAACAACGCCACCATGATCTCACTGAAAAAACGCACGCCGTGGTTCGGCTGGCTGCGCCGTTGGGCCAAAAGCATCAAGCGCGATATTTATGCGTTGTGGCTGGCTGCCCGTGATAAGCGCACCCCGTGGTACGCCAAACTGATCGCGCTGCTGGTGGCCGGCTATGCGATCTCGCCGATCGATCTGATCCCGGACTTCATTCCGGTGCTGGGCTATCTGGATGACGTCATCATCGTGCCGTTGGGCATCATGCTGGCGGTGCGCCTGATCCCCAAGCCGCTGATGGCCGAGCTGCGCGAGAAGGCGCAAAAGCGCGTTGATAACCCCACCGGCCGCATGGCGGCGGCGATGATCATTTTACTTTGGCTGCTGTGTCTGGGATTGCTGGCCCGCTATCTGGACCAGCATTGGTAAGGCATTAACGCGCGGCGGCGGCGACGGCGGCGGTCAGGCGGCTGAGCTGTTCCGCTTCGATGATGTAAGGCGGCATCAGGTAAATCAGCTTGCCGAACGGCCGGATCCACACCCCGCGTTCGACGAATCCGCGCTGCAGCTCGGCGACGTCCACCGGTTCACGCATCTCCACCACCCCAATCGCGCCCAGCACCCGCACGTCCGCCACCTTCGGCAGCGCCGCGAGCGGCAGCAGTTCCTGTTTCAGCTGGGCTTCGATGGCGCTCACCTGCGCCTGCCAGCGATTTTCCGCCAGCAGCGCCAGGCTGGCGTCCGCCACCGCGCAGGCCAGCGGGTTGCCCATAAAGGTTGGGCCGTGCATAAAGCAGCCGGCCGCGCCGTTGCTGATGGTCTCCGCCACGTGGCGGGTGGTCAGGGTGGCGGACAGCGTCATGTAGCCGCCGGTCAGCGCCTTGCCCAGGCAGAGAATGTCCGGCACCACCTGTGCGTGCTCGCAGGCGAACAGCTTGCCGGTGCGGCCGAAGCCGGTGGCGATCTCGTCGGCGATCAGCAGCACCTGATGGCGATCGCACAGCTCGCGCACCCGCTTGAGGTAGGTCGGGTGGTAGATACGCATGCCGCCGGCGCCTTGCACCACCGGTTCCAGGATCACCGCCGCCACTTCACCGGCGTGCTGCTCCAGCAACGCGGCGAACGGCGCGATGTCCTCTTCGCGCCATTCCTCGTCGAAGCGGCACTGCGGCGCGGTGGCGAACAGGTGCGGCGCCAGGTAGCCCTGATAGAGGCTGTGCATCGAGTTGTCCGGATCGCAGACCGACATCGCGCCGAAGGTATCGCCGTGATAGCCGTGGCGCAGCGTCAGGATGCGCTGCCGCCGCTCACCGCGCGCCTGCCAGTACTGCAGCGCCATCTTCAGCGACACTTCCACCGCCACCGAACCGGAATCCGCCAGGAACACGCACTGCAGCGCTTCCGGCGTCATCGCCACTAACCGGCGGCACAGCGAGATGGCGGCCGGATGGGTAATACCGCCGAACATCACGTGCGACATCTTCTCCAGCTGCCGGCTGGCGGCCTGATTCAGGTGCGGATGGTTGTAACCGTGGATCGCCGCCCACCAGGAGGACATACCGTCCACCAGACGCCGGCCGTCCGCCAGCTGCAGCTCGACGCCGCTGGCCGACTCGATCGGGTAACAGGGTAACGGGCGGCTCATGGAGGTGTAGGGGTGCCAGATATGACGTTGGTCAAACGCCAGGTCGGAAGCGGTGACAGACATACTTGTAAACCAAATTGAATTAAGATTGGTTGACAGTATATCCACAATATTTAAACTGGCGACACTTTTTCGTTTTGGAGACGCCATGATGGCCGATCGCATTCACTGGACAGTAGGGCAAGCCCAGGCCCTGTTTGATAAACCTCTGCTTGAACTGCTGTTCGAAGCGCAAACCGTACACCGCCAGCACTTTGACCCGCGTCAGGTGCAGGTCAGCACGCTGCTGTCGATCAAGACCGGCGCTTGCCCGGAAGACTGCAAATACTGCCCGCAAAGCTCGCGCTACAAGACCGGCCTGGAGTCGGAGCGGTTGATGCAGGTCGAACAGGTACTGGAATCGGCGCGCAAGGCCAAGGCAAACGGCTCGACCCGTTTTTGCATGGGCGCGGCGTGGAAGAACCCGCACGAGCGCGATATGCCTTATCTGCAGCAGATGGTGCAGGGCGTGAAAGCGATGGGCATGGAAACCTGCATGACGCTGGGCACGCTTGACGGCACTCAGGCCGAGCGGCTGGCGGAAGCCGGGTTGGATTATTACAACCATAACCTCGATACCTCGCCGGAGTTTTACGGCAGCATCATCACCACCCGCAGCTACCAGGAACGCTTGGATACGCTCGACAAAGTGCGCGACGCCGGCATCAAAGTATGCTCCGGCGGCATCGTCGGGCTGGGTGAAACGGTGCGCGACCGCGCCGGGCTGCTGGTGCAGCTGGCCAACCTGCCGAAACCGCCGGAGAGCGTGCCGATCAACATGTTGGTGAAGGTAAAAGGCACGCCGCTGGCGGATAACGACGACGTCGATCCGTTTGACTTTATCCGCACCATCGCGGTGGCGCGCATCATGATGCCGTCTTCTTATGTCCGCCTCTCCGCCGGCCGTGAACAGATGAACGAACAGACGCAGGCGATGTGCTTTATGGCCGGCGCCAACTCGATCTTCTACGGTTGCAAGCTGCTGACCACGCCGAACCCGGAAGAAGACAAGGATCTGCAACTGTTCCGCAAGCTGGGGCTGAACCCGCAGCAGACCGCCACCGAACATGGCGACAACCAGCAACAGCAGGTGCTGGCTAAGCAGCTGCTGAACGCCGATACCGCCGAGTTTTACAACGCGGCGCCGTGATGAGCTGGCAACAACGCATCGAGCAGGCGCTGGCAGAGCGGCGCCTCAACGCCGCCTACCGTCGGCGACAGACCACCGAGGGCGGCAACGGCCGCCAGATCCGGCTGGGCGATCGTCTCTACCTGAACTTCTCCGGCAACGACTATCTGGGGCTGAGCCAGGATGCGCGGGTGATCGCTGCCTGGCAGCAGGGCGCGCAGCGTTACGGTGTCGGCAGCGGCGGGTCGGGCCATGTCACCGGCTTTTGCGCAGCGCATCAGGCGCTGGAGGAGCAACTGGCGGCGTGGCTCGGCTATCCGCGCGCGCTGCTGTTCATCTCCGGTTACGCCGCCAACCAGGCGGTGCTGGCGGCGTTGATGCAGAAAGGCGATCGCATTTTAGCCGATCGCCTCAGCCACGCCTCGCTGCTGGAGGCGGCGGCGCAATCGCCGGCCGAGCTGCGCCGCTTCCAGCACAATCAGCCGCAGGCGCTGGCGGATCTGCTGGCCAAACCCTGCGACGGGCAGCGGCTGGCGGTGACCGAAGGGGTGTTCAGCATGGACGGCGACGGCGCACCGTTGGCGGAACTGCATCGCTTAACCCGCGCGGCGGGCGCCTGGCTGATGGTGGACGATGCCCACGGCGTCGGCGTGCGCGGCGAGCAAGGCCGCGGCAGCTGCTGGCAGCAGGGCGTGCGCCCTGAACTGCTGGTGGCGACCTTCGGCAAGGCGTTCGGCGTCAGCGGCGCGGCGGTGCTGTGCGATGAGGCGACCGCCGAGTATCTGCTGCAGTTCGCCCGCCATCTGATCTACAGCACCGCGATGCCGCCGGCGCAGGCCTGTGCGCTGCAGGCGGCGCTGGCCTGCATTCGAGAGGGCGATGAACTGCGCGCCCGGCTGCAGGACAACATTCGGCGTTTCCGCCAGGGCGCGGCGCCGCTGGCGCTAACCCTGACGGATTCCGATACCGCCATCCAGCCGCTGCTGGTGGGGGACAATCAACGCGCGCTCGATCTGGCGACCCGCCTGCGCGAGCGCGGGCTGTGGGTGAGCGCCATCCGCCCACCGACGGTGCCGCCGGGCGGCGCGCGGCTGCGCATCACCCTGACGGCGGCGCATCAGCCGCAGGACATCGATCGCCTGCTGGAGGTATTGCATGACGTCAGCCAATGACGCGGTGAACAAACAGGCGGTCGCTTCGGCCTTCAGCCGCGCCGCCGGCAGCTACGACGCCGCCGCCGCGCTGCAGCGAGACGTTGGCGAGCGCTTACTGGGGATGGGGAGTGCCCATCCGGGCGAACGGCTGCTGGATGCCGGCTGCGGCACCGGCTATTTCAGCCGCCTGTGGCGCGAGCGCGGCAAGCAGGTGACCGCGCTCGATCTGGCGCCGGGCATGCTGGACGTTGCCCGTCAACGGCAGGCGGCGCACCATTATCTGCTGGGCGATATCGAACAGGTGCCGCTGCCCGATGCGGCGATGGACATCTGTTTCAGCAGCCTGGTAGTGCAGTGGTGCAGCGATCTGCCCGCCGCGCTGGCGGAGCTGTATCGCGTGACCCGCCCCGGCGGAGTAATTTTGTTTTCCACGCTGGCGGCGGGATCGCTGCAGGAACTGGGGGACGCCTGGCAACAGGTGGACGGCGAGCGCCACGTGAACGCCTTTCTGCCGCTGGCGCAGATCCGCGCCGCCTGTGCTGACTATCGGCACGAACTGGTCACGGAGCTGCGCACCCTGAACTACCCGGACGTGATGACGCTGATGCGTTCGCTCAAGGGCATCGGGGCCACGCACCTGCATCAGGGGCGCGAGGGCGGCCTGATGTCGCGTGGCCGTCTCGCCGCGCTGCAGGCGGCTTACCCGTGCCGGCAGGGGCAGTTCCCACTCAGCTATCATCTGGTTTATGGAGTGATTTATCGTGATTAAACGTTGGTTCGTGACCGGCACCGACACCGAAGTCGGTAAAACCGTCGCCAGCAGCGCCTTGCTGCAGGCCGCCAACCGGGCGGGCTACCGCAGCGCCGGTTATAAGCCGGTGGCTTCCGGCAGCGAAATGACCGCCGAGGGGCTGCGCAACGGCGATGCGCTGGCGCTGCAGGCCAACAGCGGCGTGGCGCTCCGCTACGACGAAGTGAACCCTTACGTTTTTGCCGAACCGACCTCGCCGCATATCGTCAGCGCCGATGAAGGCCGGCCGATCGAGGCGGCGCGGCTGTCCGACGGCCTGCGCCGGCTGGAGCAGCGCGCCGACTGGGTGCTGGTCGAGGGCGCGGGCGGGTGGTTTACCCCGCTGTCGGCGCAGTACACCTTCGCCGACTGGGTGCAGCAGGAGCAACTGCCGGTGATCCTGGTGGTGGGCATTAAACTGGGCTGCATCAACCACGCGGTGCTGACGGCGCAGGCGGTGCAACAGGCGGGGCTGACGCTGGCCGGTTGGATCGCCAACGACGTGACGCCGCCGGGGCGGCGGCATCAGGAATACCTGGCCACGCTGCGCCGTATGCTGCCGGCGCCGCTGCTGGGTGAAATCCCGCACCTGCCGCAGGCCGAGCGGGCGCCGCTGGGGCAGTATCTGGATATCAGCCTGCTATAAACCCTCCATGAGGGAGGCTTTCTCCCTCATTCTCCTTCCTGGCGCGCCAGCCCGGCGCCGATCAACGCCTCATCCAGCTGCGCCAGCGCGCCGTGCGCCACCGTGCGCCCGCTGTCCAACAGGCAGAAGCGGTCCGCCACCCGGCGCACGAACGGCAGCTGATGCTCCACCAGTAAAATGGTCATGCCCAATTCGCGGTTGAGCCTGCGGATCACGTTGCCGATGTCGGCGGCGATCGAGGGGGGAACGCCCGCCGTCGGTTCGTCGAGGATCAGCAGCGCCGGCTCCTGGGCCAGCGCCCGGCCAATCGCCAGCTGGCGTTGGGCGCCCACGCAAAGATCGCCGGCGCGGCGCGCGCGCATCTGGCGCAAATGGGGAAACAGGCTGTAGATCAGCGGCGGAATGCGGCGAGGGGCGCCGCGCCCGGCCATTTGCGCCACCTGCAGATTCTCCTCCACGCTCAGCTGCGAGAAGAGCTGCCGCCCCTGGGGCACGTGGCTGATGCCCAGCGCGGCGCGGCGCTCCATCGGCTGCAGCAACAGGTTTTGCGGCGGCTGATCCGCCGGCTGCCAGGTCATGCTGCCGCTCACCACCGGCACATGCCCCATGATGCAGTTGACCAGCGTGGTCTTGCCCACGCCGTTGCGGCCGAGCAGCACGGTGCACTGGCCGCGTGGCAGCTCCAGGTTGATGTCCCACAGGGTGTGGTTCTGCCCGTAAAATTGATTGACCGATCTCAGGCTCAGCATTTGGCATTCTCCTCATAGACGCCCGTTTCACTCGTTGGCGGGGACTGCAAAGGCCGCATGCGCGGCGAATTTCCCGAGTGTGGCAATGTCTGGAACAAAATGCCGTCCGTCTAATGAGCCAGAGCAAGGTCTGCGGTAGACGGAATGACAGTCAATATGTCGTTAAAAACGACGCTTGTGACGACTTGGTGTCGTTCTTGCGCTTTTACGGGCGATAGCGCCGCGGAGATTACGCGTCGCGGCAGGCAGCGCATCATGCTGTCGCACCGCGTTTATACGCAGGAAGATAAAGCAACTCTCAGGCCAGTTTTGCCGCCGGGTGAAAACGGGGATTGTTATCGCCTTGTTAACCACGTGTCAGGCCTGACAGGCGCTGCCGTGGCGGCCCGAAAATACGCGGGGAAGTTAACCCGGACGTTTTTTGCACTCTTGTGGTGCTCTTTGGTCAGGGCATGGTGCAAGGCGTTGCGCCGCCGTCAAGAGCGATCCGCGTGAAAGGGGCCAATGCGATTTTGGCAATGGGGATTTTTAGTATTAATCGGCATAAACAAAGCGATATTTTTATGAAAAAATAACTAAAAAAGGCATTTTGGCGAGTGTAAAGGGCGAAAAGCTTTCTTTCTGTAACTCCCGCCCCGGGCGGGGCGGTGAGAGTTATCCACTATTCCTGTGGATAACCTTGTGTATTAGATTTAGAAAAACGCTGTAAAGCGAGAGCCGACGCGGGTTCTGTTCGCTTTGTCCGCATTCTCGTCTTTTTATTAATATTATTAAATATCAATAATTTAATTAAAATCAAGACGCAGGGGTATTGATCAGGCCTCTATGTATGATTTTTCGACGCGGTGCTATCAATAAGTTAATTCGCGGCAAGTTCTGGGGATAAATCTGTTATTGACAATAAAAATGTCACCGGGCTGTAACGCCACGGTGCAGCGGCGTTGCTGCGGCGTCGATCCCGGCGACGAATCCGCTTGAAGCTGGTTTTATATCCAGTATCATGGGCACTGGCGCAAATCGCCGACACTTTCCATAATTAGGGGCCATGCCCGGTGCAGAGCCGGCTGGCCGCCTGAGCGCGCGCATCTCCACAGGGTAGCCGAGCAATGAGTAAACTTTTCAAACTGCATTCAGAGTTCAAACCGGCCGGCGATCAGCCGGAAGCCATCCGCAAGCTGGAAGAGGGGCTGGAAGACGGCCTGGCGCACCAGACGCTGCTGGGGGTCACCGGTTCGGGCAAGACATTCACCATCGCCAACGTGATAGCCGATCTGAATCGGCCGACCATGGTGCTGGCGCCGAACAAGACGCTGGCGGCGCAGCTGTACGGCGAGATGAAAGAGTTTTTCCCGGAGAATGCGGTGGAATACTTCGTCTCCTACTACGACTACTACCAGCCGGAAGCCTATGTGCCCAGCTCCGACACCTTCATTGAAAAAGACGCTTCGGTGAACGAGCACATCGAGCAGATGCGTCTTTCCGCCACCAAGGCGCTGCTGGAGCGGCGCGACGTGGTGGTGGTGGCGTCGGTGTCGGCGATCTACGGCCTGGGCGATCCGGATCTTTACCTGAAGATGATGCTGCACCTGACCCAGGGTATGATCATCGATCAACGATCCATTTTGCGCCGGCTGGCGGAGCTGCAGTACTCCCGCAACGATCAGGCCTTCCAGCGCGCTACCTTCCGCGTGCGCGGCGAGGTGATCGACATTTACCCGGCGGAGTCGGACGAGCTGGCGCTGCGCGTCGAGCTGTTCGACGACGAAGTGGAACGGCTGTCGCTGTTCGATCCGCTGACCGGGCAGATCGAGCAGGTGGTGCCGCGTTTTACCATCTACCCGAAATCGCACTACGTGACGCCGCGCGAGCGGATCATGCAGGCGATGGAAGAGATCAAGGTCGATCTGGCGGACCGCCGCAAGGTGCTGCTGGCCAACAACAAACTGCTGGAAGAGCAGCGCCTGACGCAGCGCACCCAGTTCGATCTGGAAATGATGAACGAGCTGGGTTACTGCTCGGGCATCGAAAACTACTCGCGCTACCTGTCCGGGCGCGCCGAGGGCGAGCCGCCGCCGACGCTGTTCGACTACCTGCCGGCGGACGGCCTGCTGGTGGTCGACGAATCCCACGTCACCATTCCGCAGATCGGCGCGATGTTCAAGGGCGACCGCGCGCGTAAAGAAACGCTGGTGGAGTACGGCTTCCGCCTGCCGTCGGCGCTGGACAACCGCCCCTTGCGCTTCGAGGAGTTCGAGGCGCTGGCGCCGCAGACCATCTATGTCTCCGCGACGCCGGGCAAATATGAGCTGGAGAAATCCGGGGGCGATCTGATCGATCAGGTGGTGCGGCCGACCGGGCTGCTGGATCCGATCGTGGAGGTGCGGCCGGTCGCCACCCAGGTGGACGATCTGCTCTCCGAGATCCGCAAGCGCGCGGCGATCAACGAGCGCGTGCTGGTGACCACCCTGACCAAACGCATGGCGGAAGACCTGACCGAATACCTGGAAGAGCATGGCGAGCGCGTGCGCTACCTGCACTCGGACATCGATACCGTGGAACGGGTCGAAATCATCCGTGACCTGCGTCTGGGCGAGTTCGACGTGCTGGTGGGCATCAACCTGTTGCGTGAGGGGCTCGACATGCCTGAGGTGTCGCTGGTGGCGATTCTGGACGCCGACAAGGAAGGCTTCCTGCGTTCCGAGCGTTCGCTGATCCAGACCATCGGCCGCGCGGCGCGTAACCTGAACGGCAAGGCGATCCTGTATGGCGATCGCATCACCGATTCGATGGCCAAGGCGATCGGTGAAACCGAGCGGCGCCGCGCCAAGCAGCAGGCCTACAACGAAGCCAACGGCATCGTGCCGCAGGGGCTGAACAAGAAGATCGGCGATATTCTGCAGATCGGCCAGCCGGTCAACCGCGCCAAGAACAAAGGCAAGGGCAAGGCGCTGGACGGCGGTGCTTCGCTTCAGAACCTCACGCCGAAAGCGCTGGATCAGAAAATCCGCGATCTGGAGGCGCAGATGTACACCCACGCGCAAAACCTGGAGTTCGAACAGGCCGCTGCGCTGCGCGACGAGATCCACCAGCTGCGCGAGCAGTTCATCGCGATTTCCTGACCGTTAGATGGCGCCCGCGCCGCGGGCGTCAAAATTCCTTGTCGGCCGCGCCAAAGCTGTTATGGTGTGCGGCCCGATTTGACCACGAAGAGTACCGAACATGAGCCAACACCAGTCCAAAGACCCGCTGCACGGCGTGACGCTGGAGCAACTGCTGACTAAACTGGTGGATCACTACGGTTGGTCCGAGCTGGGTGCGCGCATTCGCATCAACTGCTTCCGCAGCGATCCGAGCATCAAGTCCAGCCTGAAGTTTTTGCGTCGCACGCCCTGGGCGCGCAAAGAGGTGGAAGACCTGTATATCGATATGGTCAGCCATCCCGCCCCAGCCAGCGATAATCCCTGGCTGCGTGGGCGAGACGGTTAAATTCGATCAGCGGCGATCGGCCAGCGCCACCAGCGCCCGATCCAGCGCCTGACGCAGCAGCTGGCGATCGTGGCGGTAGGGGATGTCGCTCGCTTCCAGCGGCTGTTGAATCACCACCCGATCCTGCACTTCACTGGCGTCCACCGCCGGGCCGACGATCAGCGCATCGATCATCCGGCGGCCAATCTTCTCTTCCATCAGCGTCAGCTTATCCTGTAGCGACAGCGCCGCGGCGGCCACGCTCAGCTCGCGGCCGAGGTTGCCGATATAGATCATGCTGGCGCTGCTGCGACGCAGTGCCTGGGTGAGATCGTCCAGCAGCAGCAGCGGCATCAGGCTGGTGAGGAAACTGCCCGGCCCGATCAGGATCACGTCGGCCTGCGCGATGGCGTCCAGCGCTTCGCGCGTGGCGTTGACCGGTGGTGACAGCATCAGCTCCTGCGGCATATGGGTCAGCTGGTCGACATTCACTTCACCGTAAACATGGTTGCCTTCGTGATCGTGCGCCATCAAATCCACCGGCTGCTCCGACATCGGGATCAGCGCTGCGTCCACCTTCAGCAGGCTGCGTACCAGGTTGATCGCTTCCAGCGGGCGCACGCTCAGGTGATCCAACGCTTTCAGCATCAGGTTGCCGAGGTTGTGGCCGGCCAGCTCACCGTTGCCGCTGAAGCGGTACTCGAACATCGCCGAGGCGACGCTCGGTTCGGTGATCAGCTGGTTGAGACAGTTACGGGTATCGCCCCAGGCAATGCCGCCTTCCGAACGGCGGATACGGCCGGTGGAACCGCCGTTGTCGGTGGTGGTGACGATGCCGGTCAGGCGGGAGCCTAAGGACGACAGGGCCGACATCACACGGCCCAGACCGTGTCCGCCGCCTAACGCCACCACGCGGTCGAGATCGGCCAGGGTACGATTACGCATAAATTTCCTTACAAAGGGGCTGAACTGCCCGCATAAGGTAGCGGATCCGGCATAAAAACGCGATAAGAGTGTCATTTGCGTGATTCCGGTCAATTCGTCCGCGCAAGTGATGTTTATCATGGTTTACCCGAATACGCGGCGTCTAAAAACGCTGTATAGACAATTATATAGCGAATTTACGCGTTGGCTATCGTTGCCGATTAGCGCTAGAATTCTGCTGAAAACCACGGTTTCGTTCCGGCTACTCAAGGTAGCGGGAAGAGAAATCAAACTCCTAGCCCCTGCGCCTACGTTGTTCATCCGGAACGATATGGCGCCTGGGCCGTGGCGAAGTCAGCCACCAGGGTGCAGAGGGGAAACGCTCGCATCTCCCGACTTTGGAAAGGTGTTATGGTGCCGCAACTCATTGATGCTTATGAGCGCAAGTTCTATTACCTGCGCTTGTCGATCACCGACGTGTGCAACTTTCGTTGCACCTATTGTCTGCCCGACGGCTACAAGCCGAGCGGCAGCCCGAAAAGCTTCCTGTCGCTGGATGAAATCCGCCGCGTCAGCCGCGCGTTCGCCGAACTGGGCACCGAAAAGGTGCGCCTGACCGGCGGCGAGCCTTCGCTGCGCCGCGATTTTACCGAGATCATCGCCGCCGTGCGGGAAAACCCGGCCATCCGTACCCTGGCTGTCACCACCAACGGCTACCGTCTGGCGCGCGACGTCGCCGCCTGGCGTGACGCCGGTCTGACGGCGATTAACGTCAGCGTCGACAGCCTGGATCCCCGTCAGTTTCACGCCATCACCGGTCAGGACAAGTTCCGCCAGGTGATGGATGGCATCGACGCCGCCTTCAGCGCCGGTTTCAGCAAGGTTAAGGTCAACGCGGTGCTGATGCGCGACGTTAACCACCAGCAGCTCGGCGCCTTTCTCGCCTGGATCAAAGACCGGCCGATCCAGCTGCGTTTTATCGAACTGATGGAAACCGGCGAGGGTGGCGAGCTGTTTCGCAAACACCACGTTTCCGGCGAAGTGATTCGCCGGCAGCTGGAGCAGCAGGGCTGGCAGCGCCAGGCGCGCGGCCGCAGCGACGGCCCGGCGCAGGTGTTCAGCCACCCGGACTACCAGGGTGAGGTGGGTCTTATCATGCCTTATGAGAAAGACTTCTGCGCCAGCTGCAACCGGCTGCGCGTTTCTTCCATCGGCAATCTGCACCTGTGCCTGTTCGGCGAGCAGGGGGTGCCCCTGCGCGATCTGCTGGCGGACGACGGCCAGCTCGACGCGCTGAAGGCGCGCATCCAGAGCGGGCTGCTGAGCAAGAAGCAGACCCATTTCCTGCATCAGGGCAACAGCGGGATCACCCAGAACCTGTCGTTTATCGGCGGCTGACAGCCAATAGGAGCCTATTGAACCATGAGCCATGCGAGCAGCGAGTTTATTCCGGCGCATATCGCCATCCTGACCGTGTCTGACAGCCGCGGCGCGGCGGAAGACACCTCCGGCCAATATCTGCAGGAAGCGGCGCAGGAAGCCGGCCATCAGGTGGTGGATCGCGCCATCGTCAAAGATGACATTTACCAGATCCGCGCGCGGGTTTCCGCCTGGATCGCCGATGACAACGTGCAGGCGGTGCTGATCACCGGCGGCACCGGTTTTACCGCCCGCGACAACACGCCGGAAGCGCTGCTGCCGCTGTTCGACAGAGAGGTGGAAGGGTTCGGTGAACTGTTCCGCATGGTGTCGTACGAGGAGATCGGTACCGCGACGATCCAGTCGCGCGCGCTGGCCGGCCTGGCCAACCGCACGGTGATCTTCGCCATGCCGGGCTCCACCCGCGCCTGCCGCACCGCCTGGGAGCGGATTATCGAAGAGCAGTTGGACGCGCGCCATCGCCCGTGCAACTTCCAGCCCCATTTGAAGAAGCCCTGAGTCATGACACAGCTAACCCACATTAACGCCGCCGGCGAAGCCCATATGGTTGACGTTTCCGCCAAGGCCGAAACGGTGCGCGAGGCGCGCGCCGAAGCCTTCGTCGAGATGCTGCCCGCCACGCTGGCGATGATCGTCGACGGCAGCCATCACAAGGGCGACGTGTTCGCCACGGCGCGCATCGCCGGCATTCAGGCGGCCAAACGCACCTGGGAGCTGATCCCGCTGTGCCACCCGCTGATGCTGAGCAAGGTCGAAGTACAGCTGGAGGCGCAAACGCAGCACAACCGGGTGCGCATCGAAACCTGCTGCCGGCTGACCGGCAAAACCGGCGTCGAGATGGAGGCGCTGACCGCCGCCTCGGTGGCGGCATTGACCATCTATGACATGTGCAAAGCGGTACAGAAAGACATGGTGATCGGCCCGGTGCGCCTGCTGGCGAAAAGCGGTGGCAAATCCGGCGATTTTAAGGTGAACGTATGATCGATATTCTTTTCTTCGCGCAGGTGCGCGAACTGGTGGGCACCGGTGGCCTGTCGATGCCGGCGGATTACCCGACCGTCGAGGCGCTGCGCCAGGCGCTGTGCGCGCGCGGCGATCGCTGGGCGCTGGCGCTGGAGTCCGGCAAGCTGTTGGCGGCGGTCAATCAGTCGCTGGTGGCGGCGGACCATCCGCTGCGCGCCGGCGATGAAGTGGCCTTCTTCCCGCCGGTCACCGGGGGGTAAGCATGGAAAATACCCGCATTCGCGTGGGCGAGGCGCCGTTCAACGTCGGCGACGAGTACCAGTGGCTGGCGCAGTGCGACGCCGATGGCGCGGTGGTGACCTTCACCGGCAAGGTGCGCAACCATAATCTGGGTGACGACGTCAGCGCGCTGACGCTGGAACACTACCCCGGCATGACCGAGAAGGCGCTGGCGGAGATCGTGGCCGAGGCGCGCAGCCGTTGGCCGCTGCAGCGGGTGACGGTGATCCACCGCGTCGGCGCGCTGTATCCCGGCGACGAGATCGTGTTCGTCGGCGTGACCGGCGCGCACCGCAGCATGGCGTTCGCCGCCAGCGAGTTCATCATGGACTACCTGAAGACCCGCGCGCCGTTCTGGAAGCGCGAAGCGACAGGCCAGGGCGATCGTTGGGTCGATGCCCGCGACAGCGATCGCGAGGCCGCGCAGCGCTGGCACGACGCGGCTAAATAACGCGTCAACAGCGGAAACAAATCAAGACCTTTGCCGCTTTCGCCCGGCATATTCTGTGGTACGCTTATAGCAGGCGAAGCCCCGTTCGCGGGGCTTCGGAATCTTGTTTACAACGCAAAAGGTAACCGTCATGGACCGATATCCACGCTCTAATGGTTCAATCGTCGAACGTGCCAACAGCGGCATTCAGGCCTACATGGCGCAGGTTTACGGCTGGATGACCTGCGGTCTGCTGCTGACGGCGTTCGTTTCCTGGTATGCGGCCAACACGCCCGCGATCCTCAACTTCATCTTCTCCAGCCAGATCACCTTCTTCGGTCTGATCATCGCCCAACTGGCGCTGGTGTTCGTGATTTCCGGCATGGTCAACCGCCTGAGCGGCGCGGTGGCCACTTCGCTGTTCATGCTGTACTCGGCGCTGACCGGGCTGACGCTGTCGAGCATCTTCATCGCCTACACCTACAGCTCGATCGCCAGCACCTTCGTGGTCACCGCCGGCATGTTCGGCGCCATGAGCCTGTACGGCTACACCACCAAGCGCGATCTGAGCGGCTTCGGCAGCATGCTGTTCATGGCGCTGATCGGCATCGTGCTGGCCTCGTTGGTGAACATCTGGCTGAAAAGCACCGCGCTGATGTGGGCGATTACCTACATCGGGGTGGTGGTGTTCGTCGGCCTGACCGCGTACGACACGCAAAAACTCAAGGCGATGGGCGAGCAGCTGAACGCCGATGATAAAGACAGCTTCCGCAAGTACGCCATCGTCGGCGCGCTGACGCTGTATCTTGACTTCATCAACCTGTTCCTGATGTTGCTGCGTATCTTCGGCAACCGTCGCTAAATCCGTGGCCTTTCAAGCAGTAGCTTGAAATCCACAGGACTTACCAGGCTCTGCATGTGACATGCAGAGCTTTTTTTATGCGATTTTGCGGCGGAACAGCGCGTAGGCGGCGCTACCGGTGGTGGCGGTGATCACCAGCAGCGGCCACAGGCTGTGCCAGATGATGTCGAAGCTGGCGTCCTTCAGGTAGATCTGCTTGGTGATGTCGGTGAAGTGGCGTATCGGGTTGACCCAGGTCAGATCCTGCAGCCACACCGGCATATTCTCCACCGGCGAGACGTAACCCGAGAGCAGGATCGCCGGCATCATGAACACGAACACGCCGATAAACGCCTGCTGCTGAGTGGCGCACAGCGACGAGATCAGCAGGCCGAAACCGACCAGCGACAGCCCGTAGATCAGCATGGTGGCATAGAACAGCAGCAGCGATCCGGCGAACGGGATCTGGTACAGGAAGATGCCGATCAGCAGCACGATGCTGGCCTGGAAGCTGGCGACGATCAGCGCCGGCACCGCCTTGCCGATAAAGATCTGCCAGGTGGTGAGCGGCGAGACCAGCAGCTGTTCCAGCGTGCCCTGTTCGCGTTCGCGCGCCACGGACAGCGAGGTGACGATCAGCACGCCAATGGTGGTGATCATGGCGATCAGCGACGGCACCACGAACCATTTGTAGTCCAGATTCGGGTTATACCAGTTGCGCACCACCAGCTCGCTGTTGTTGGGTTTGGCGCGGTTGCCGAGCAGCTCGTTCTGATATTCCTGCACGATCTGCTGCACGTAGTTGGCGGCGATCTGCGCGCTGTTGGAGTTGCGTCCGTCGAGCAGCAGCTGCAGCGGCGCGGTGTTGCCGGTGGCGATATCGCGCGAGAACTGCGCCGGGAAGCGGATCAGCAGCAGCGCTCGCTGGTTGTCGATGGTGGTCTTTATTTCCTGCGGGCTACGCAGCAGCAGCACGTGTTGAAAGGCCTTGGCCTTGGCGAAGCGCTGGGTCAGCTCCACCGAGGCCTGGCCGCTGTCCTCGCTGTAGACCGCGATGGTGGCGTTGGTGACTTCCAGCGTCGCGGCGAACGGGAACAGCAGCACCTGCAGGATCACCGGCATGATTAAAATGGCGCGGGTTTGCGGATCGCGCAGCAGCGCCTGCATTTCCTTGATGATGAGCGTCAACAGACGATGAAACATCGCTCTTTCTCCTCAATCCAGCCGGCGCTGGGTTTTCCAGGCCGTCAGGCCGATGAACACCACGGCGGAAGCGATCAGGAACAGCAGATTGATCAGCAGCACGGTGCCGACGTTGCCCGCCAGGAACAGCGTTTGCAGCGTGCTGACGAAGTAGCGCGCCGGAATGATATAGGTCACCGCGCGCACGATGGCCGGCATGCTGTCGATCTGGAAGATAAAGCCGGACAGCATGATCGACGGCAGGAAGGCGGCGTTCAGCGCCACCATCGCCGCATTGAACTGATTGCGGGTGAGGGTGGAGATCAGCAGGCCCATGCCGAGGGTGCTGGCGAGGAACAGGCTGCTGATCAGCAGCAGGATCGGCAGGGAGCCGCGATAGGGCACGCCGAGCACCCATACCGCCACCGCCATGCACAGCGCCATCGCGGCCATGCCGAGGAAGTAATAAGGGATCAGCTTGGAGAGCAACAGCTCGCTGCGCGTCACCTGGGTGGACAGCAGGGCCTCCATGGTGCCTCGCTCCCATTCGCGGGCGATCACCAGCGAGGTGAGGATGGCGCCGATCACCGTCATGATGATGGTGATGGCGCCGGGAATGATGTAGTGCCGGCTGATGGCCGCCGGGTTGAACCAGTAGCGCATCTGTACGTCAATCAGCGGTTTGTCGCTGTTCCCCCGATCGGTGGCGCGCTGCTGCTGCCAAATTTGCCATACGCCCTGGGCATAGCCCTGCACGAAGTTGGCGGTGTTCGGCTCGCTGCCGTCGGTGATGATCTGGATAGGGGCGCTGTCGTGCGGGCGCGCCATGCGCTGGTCGAAATCCACCGGGATCACCACCAGGCCGCGGATCGTGCCGGCTTGCATCTGCTGGATCAGCTGTTGGCGGTTGTCGCTGATGGTCGGTTCGATATAGGGCGAGCCGGCGAACGCCTGGGCCAGATCGCGCGCGTCTTCGCTCTGTTGCTCCATCAGAATGCCCAGATGCAGCTTGCTGGAGTCCAGGTTGATGCCGTAGCCGAAGATAAACAGCAGCATCAGCGGGATGACGAAGGCGATCAGGCCGCTGCTGGGATCGCGCAGTATCTGCCGCGTTTCCTTCAGGCACAGCGCGCGCAGCCGGCGCCAGGAGAAGCCGCCGTCGTCGATTGGGGTGCGGTTATCGCTCACCGTGACTCCTCCTTATCGTAACCCTGCACCAGCTCGATAAACGCCTGCTCCATCGAGGGATTGGGATTGTCGTCGCGCGCCACCTGCTGTTTGAGATCGTCCGGCGTGCCGGCGGCGATGATTTTGCCGCGGTACACCAGGCCGATGCGGTCGCAGTACTCCGCTTCGTCCATAAAGTGGGTGGTCACCATCACCGTGACGCCCTTGTCGACCATGCCGTTGATGTGCAACCAGAACTCGCGCCGCGTCAGCGGATCGACGCCGGAAGTCGGTTCGTCGAGGAACAGGATATCCGGTTCGTGCATCAGCGCGCAGGCCAGCGCCAGGCGCTGTTTGAAGCCGAGCGGCAGCGCGTCCGGCGTCTGATTGAGGATTGGCGCGAAGTTGAAGGCGCGCGACATCTCGTCGATTTTGTCGCGCTGCGCCTTGCCGCTCAGGCCGTAGACGCCGGAGAAGAACTTCAGGTTCTGCGCCACCGTCAGGTTGCCGTACAGCGAGAATTTTTGCGCCATGTAGCCGAGGCGCTGGCGCGCCTGGTCGGAGCTGGTCTTGAGATCCATCCCCAGCACCAGCGCCTTACCGCTGGAGGGGATCAGCAGGCCGCACATCATTTTAAAGGTGGTGGACTTGCCGGCGCCGTTCGGCCCGAGCAGGCCGAAAATTTCGCCGCGCCGCACCTGGAAATCAACGTGATCGGTAGCGGCGAAGTCGCCGAATTTTTTGGTCAGCTGCACCGCTTCGATCACCGTTTCACCGCTTGCGCCGTTGACCGTCGGCATGATCTCCGCCAGCGCCGAGCGGTGGTTGGGGCCGCCGCCGAGCAGATCGATAAACGCATCCTCGAAGCGCGGATCCGCTTCGTCCAGTTCGGCGTCCGGCAGATCCAGCGCCTGCAACAGCTGCCGGTGATCTTCGCCTTCCTTCAGGATCAGGCGCAGATACTTGCCCTGGATCACCCCATCGGTGACCGCCGGCAGGCAGATCGCCCGCTGCAGAAGCGATCGATGGCTGCCGGGGGGCGCGGCGATCAACACCGTGCGCCCGGCCATACGGCGGGTCAGCGCCTGCGGCGCGCCGCTGAACAGCAGCTCGCCCTCGTTGAGCAGCAGCACTTCGCGGCACTGTTCGGCCTCATCGAGATAAGAGGTGCTCCACAGGATCAGCATGCCGTCGTTGGCCAGTTCGTGCACCATGCGCCACAGCTCGCGGCGCGAGATCGGGTCGACGCCGACGCCCGGCTCATCCAGCAACAGCACCTGAGGTTCGCCCACCAGCGTGCAGGCCAGGCCGAGTTTCTGCTTCATACCGCCGGACAGCTTGCCCGCCAGGCGCTCGGTGAAGCGGGTCAGATCGGTGAATTTCAACAGCCGCTCGAAGGTCTGGCGGCGAAGATCGCCGGTGACGCCGCGTAGATCGGCGTACAGCGTCAGGTTCTCCATCACCGTCAGATCCTCATACAGCCCGAACTTCTGCGGCATGTAGCCGAGGATCGCGTGCAGTTGACGATCCTGCGCGATCGGATCCAGCCCGGCGACCCGCAGTTTGCCGCTGCTGGGCTGCAGCAGCCCGGCCAGCATGCGCAGCAGGGTGGTTTTGCCGGCGCCGTCCGGGCCGACCAGCCCGATCACCGCGCCGCTGCGCAGGGTGGTGGTCAGGCTGGCGACCGCCGGTTTCTCAAGCGACGGGAAGCGCTTCTCCAGCCCTTCCAGCTCAATGGTGTGCGCCTGTTCCATGGCCGGCCTCAGGGTTTGGCGAAGCGCAGGGTGACCGGCATGCCCTGGCGCAGCGCGTCGTCGGCGTCGGTGACGATCACCCGCAGGCGGTACACCAGATCGGTGCGCAGATCCGGCGTTTCAACGCTTTTCGGCGTGAATTCCGCGGTCGGCGAGACGAAACCGATCTTGCCGTGGTAAGGCTTGTCGGGGCGGCCGTCGGTATAGATCTCCAGTTCGGTGCCGGGCACCGCCTGATTCAGGCTGGTTTCGTTGACGTAGGCGCGCACCCACACCGGCCGGGTCAGCGACAGGGTGAAGACCGTGCCGCCGGCGCCGAGCATGGTGCCCGGCTCCACCGCGCGGGTCAGTACCGTACCGGCGGAAGGGGACACCAGCGTGGCGTCTTGCAGGTTCAACTGCGCCTGTGCCAGCGCCGCCTCGCTTTGCGCCACGTCGGCCTTGGCCTGTTCGATTTCTTGCGGGCGGTTGCCGCTGAGGTATTGCGCCAGCTTGTCTTTCGCCGCCTGCAGGTTGGCCTGTGCCTGATTGCGGGCGGTGCGTGCATCCTCCAGCGCGTCGGCGGAGGTGGCGTTTTTCGCCCACAGCCCCTGCTGGCGTTTCAGGAAGCTGTCGGTGTAGGCGAAGGCGGACTGGCGCTGCGCCATTTCCGACCGTACCTGGGCGATCTCTTCGCTGCGGTAGCCGGCCTGCAGCAGCGACAGCTTGGCGCGCGCGCTGCCGACGTTGGCTTCGGCCTGCTGCAGCGCGTTGCGGTAGGGCGCGTCGTCCAGTTTGCCGAGCAGCTGGCCCGGCTGAACGGCATCGCCTTCATCCACCGTCAGCGACGCCAGGCGGCCATCGACGCGAAAGCCGAGGTTCACCGTGCGGATGTCGACGTTGCCGTACAGCGTCAGCGGCTTATCCTGCTGTTGTTGGTAATGCCATACCCCGTAAGCGGCGGCCGCGATCAGCAGAATTAACAACACGATCAAGGCACTGCGTTTTTTGTTCATAACACTCCCTGCCTGAATTTACGCGCCGTGACGTTGGCGCAGCCCGGTAACCAGAATCTCAATATGTTCGCTCAGCACGGCGCCGATCTGCGCCGCTTCGTCCTCGCCAATGGCTTGCCAGCCGGCCTGGCGGCGGATGGTTTCGCGCGCCACGCGAAACGACAGCACCTCGCCGATCAGCGCATGGGTATGCAGCACGAGGCGGGTCGCCTGGTCGTCGATGCCGGTCGCGGCCGCCAGCAGGCGGCATAGCCGCGCGTGCATCGGCGCGATCACCTGGCTGTGGATCAGCGGGTAGGCCTCGGTCGGGGCGAGCTGTTCGCGCGACATGATTTTGCTCAGGTTCAGCGTGTGCGGCTGGGTCATCAGTTCGCTGAAGGCCAGCAGGCCACGCTGCAGCAAACGCAGCGCCGCGTCGGGTGAGCGCTGCGCGGCGGACTGTTGCCAGAAGCGATCGACCTCCTCGGCCAGCGGGGCGAACGCCTGCTGGATGAAATCGGCGAGCGACTGCGCCACGGCCAGGTACAGCCCCTCTTTGGAGTTGAAGTAATAGGTGATGGCGGCGATATTCTGGCCGGCCCGTTGGGCGATGTCGCGGGTGGTGGCGCCCTGCAGGCCGCATTCGCCGAACAGTTCGGTCGCCGCGGCGAGCAGCTGCCGGCGCGTTTGCTCGCCGCGCGCTCGGCCGGCGGCCTGATGAGGGACGGAAGCTGGCATGGGGCACGCTCAAAGTTAATCAATCATATGATTAACTTTATGCCAGATTGTTTAAAACGCAACCGCTAATCACAATGAGTTATGTGATCGGCTTCAGACAATGCTGAATTTACGGCAGATTGTGCTCTGGGTGCGTAAAAGTGCTTTTTATTGCGCGACTTCTGTTACAATCGCCGCCTGGTGCACTGCAGTTTGTGCCAATCCCTCGTGGTCATGCTTAATGCCCCGTCTGATCATCCTCCCAGGAAACTGCACCGAACACCGTTAGGTTAGGGGGGATCTGGAGTTTTTCTCTTTATGTCATTTGAAACCCTCGGCTTAAGTGCTGAAATTGTGCGCGCTGTTGAAGAACAGGGCTATCGCGAACCGACGCCAATTCAGCGTCAGGCTATCCCTGTCGTGCTGGAAGGTCGTGACCTGATGGCCAGCGCCCAGACCGGCACCGGTAAAACCGCCGGTTTTACCCTGCCGCTGTTGCAGCTGCTGAGCAAGCATGACCATCCGGTCAAGGGCCGTCGCCCGGTGCGCGCGCTGATCCTGACGCCAACCCGTGAGCTGGCGGCGCAGATCGGCGAAAACGTCGATGCCTACAGCAAACACCTGCGCCTGCGTTCGCTGGTGGTGTTTGGCGGCGTGAGCATCAACCCGCAGATGATGAAGCTGCGCGGCGGCGTCGATATCCTGGTGGCAACGCCGGGCCGTCTGCTGGATTTGGAACATCAGAACGCGGTTGACCTGTCCAAAATCGAAATTCTGGTGCTGGACGAAGCGGACCGCATGCTGGACATGGGCTTTATCCACGACATCCGCCGCGTGCTGGCCAAGCTGCCGGCCAAGCGTCAGAACCTGCTGTTCTCCGCAACCTTCTCCGACGACATCAAGGCGCTGGCCAACAAGCTGCTGCACAACCCGGCTTCGGTAGAAGTGGCGCGCCGCAACACCGCGTCTGAGCAGATCGAGCAGAGCGTGCACTTCGTCGACAAGAAGCGTAAGCGGGAACTGCTGTCGCAGATGATCGGCGAAGGCGACTGGAAGCAGGTGCTGGTGTTTACCCGCACCAAGCACGGCGCCAACCACCTGGCGGAGCAGCTGAACAAAGACGGTATCACCGCAGCGGCGATCCACGGCAACAAGAGCCAGGGCGCCCGTACCCGTGCTCTGGCCGACTTCAAAGACGGCCGCATCCGCGTGCTGGTGGCGACCGACATCGCGGCGCGCGGCCTGGATATCGACCAGCTGCCGCACGTGGTGAACTACGAGCTGCCTAACGTGCCGGAAGACTACGTGCACCGCATCGGCCGTACCGGCCGCGCGGAGCGCACCGGCGAAGCTATCTCGCTGGTGTGCGTGGATGAGCACAAGCTGCTGCGCGACATCGAGCGTCTGCTGAAGCGTGAAATTCCGCGCATCGCGCTGCCGGGCTACGAGCCGGATCCGACCATCAAGGCCGAGCCGATCATCAACGGCCGTCAGGGTGGCGGGCGCGGCGCCCCGCGCGGCAACGGCGGTGGCCAGCGTTCCGGTAACGGCGGCGGTCAGCGCAGCGGCAACGCGAACGGCGGCCAGCGTGAAAACCGCGGCAATGGTAACGGTAACGCCCGCCCGCAGGGTGATGGCCAGCGCCGTTCCGGCGCACCGGCTTCGCGTCGCCCACGCAACCGCAAACCGGCTGAATAAGCCTGATTGCTCAAAGAGTAAGCCGCCGATACGGGCGGCTTTTTTTTTGCCTGGCGGAACGGCATTTTCGTACTAGGCTGGACGGTGGCTAACCCTACATTCCAGGAGACGGAGATGAAATTGAAGTGCGCAATTCTCGATGATTACCAGCAGGTGGCGCTCAAGATGGCGGACTGGTCGGCGCTGGCCGATCGGGTGGAGGTGTCCGCCATCAGCGCGCACTTTACCGATGAGACGGAGCTGGCGGTGCATCTGCAGGAGTGCGACATTCTGGTCATCATGCGCGAGCGCACGCCGATGACCGCCTCGCTGCTGGCGCGGCTGCCGAAGCT
Organism: Serratia sp. CC22-02; assembly: GCF_900182895.1. Taxonomy (NCBI): domain Bacteria; kingdom Pseudomonadati; phylum Pseudomonadota; class Gammaproteobacteria; order Enterobacterales; family Yersiniaceae; genus Serratia; species Serratia sp. CC22-02. The sequence goes on from NZ_FXUD01000002.1 coordinate 463,762, forward strand.
GAAGCTGCTGATCACCTCCGGCATGCGCAACGCTTCTATCGATTTGGCCGCGGCCGCCGAGCGCGGCGTAGTGGTGTGCGGCACCCGCAGCGGGGCGGCGGCGCCGATGGAGCTGACCTGGGCGCTGCTGCTCGGGCTGGCGAAGCATATCGTGCCGGAAAGCGTCGGGCTGAAAAACAACGGCCCGTGGCAGCGGGATCTCGGCGTTACCCTGCAGGGGAAAACGCTGGGGCTGCTGGGGCTGGGCAAGATCGGCGGCCAGATGGCCAAGGTGGCGCAGGCGTTCGGCATGCGGGTGTTGGCCTGGAGCCAGAACCTGACGGCGGAACGGGCGGCGCAGGAGGGGGCCCTGTTGGCGCCGTCCAAACGGGCGCTGTTCGAGCAGAGCGATTTTGTCTCTATCCACCTGGTGCTGAGCGATCGCAGCCGCGGGCTGGTGGGGCGCGACGAATTGACGGCGATGAAGCCCACCGCTTACCTGATCAACACCTCGCGTGCGGCGATCGTCGATCGGGCGGCGTTGGTGGACGTGCTGCAACAGCGGAAGATCGCCGGCGCCGGGCTGGACGTGTTCGAGACGGAGCCGCTGCCGGCCGACGATGCGTTTCGTCAGCTGCCCAACGTGCTGGCCACGCCGCATGTGGGTTACGTGGCGGACGACAACTACCGCGCCTACTTCACCGAGGCGGTCGAGGACATTGCGGCGTTCCTCGCCGGCCAACCGATCCGCCGGCTGGGCTGACGGCGCTTTTAATGCCCGCAGAGGCTTGTCTGGCGCGGGTATTCACCCGTATCATTGCGGGTCTTTTTTTAGCTGGGATTGGTCATGCGCGTATTATTGGCTCCGATGGAGGGCGTTCTCGATTCTTTGGTGCGTGAGTTGCTCACCGACGTGAACGACTACGATCTGTGCATCACCGAATTTCTGCGCGTGGTCGATCAGCTGCTGCCGGCCAAATCGTTCTACCGGCTGTGCCCGGAGCTGCGCCACGCCAGCCGCACGCCGTCAGGCACGCTGGTGCGGGTACAGCTGCTGGGGCAGTACCCGCAGTGGCTGGCGGAGAACGCCGCGCGCGCGGTGGAATTGGGCTCTTACGGCGTCGATCTCAACTGCGGCTGCCCGTCCAAGCTGGTGAACGGCAGCGGTGGCGGGGCGACGCTGCTCAAAGATCCGGAGTTGATCTACCAGGGCGCCAAAGCGATGCGCGCGGCGGTGCCGGCCCATCTGCCGGTCACGGTGAAGGTGCGCCTGGGCTGGGACTCCTCCAGCCGCAGTTTTGAAATCGCCGATGCGGTGCAACAGGCGGGCGCCAGCGAGCTGACGGTGCATGGCCGCACCAAAGAGGACGGTTACAAGGCGGATCGCATCAACTGGGCGGCGATCGGCGAGATCCGTCAACGGCTGAGCATCCCGGTGATCGCCAACGGCGAGATCTGGGATTACCAGAGCGCGCAGGATTGCCTGCAGGCGACCGGCTGCGACGCCATCATGCTGGGGCGCGGCGCGCTCAACGTGCCAAACCTGAGCCGGGTGGTGAAGTACAACGAACCGCGTATGCCCTGGCCGCAGGTGGTTGAGCTGCTGCAAAAATACGTCCATCTGGAAAAGCAGGGCGACACCGGCCTGTATCATGTGGCGCGCATCAAACAGTGGCTGGGTTATTTGCGCAAAGAATATGACGAAGCCACCGAACTGTTCAGCGAAATACGCGCGCTGACGACGTCAGGGGATATTGCGCGCGTCATCTGCCGTAGCTAAAAATAAACCCGCACGCGGCGGGTTTATTTAAATCGGTGTTATCAGGCGGCTTTGTCGAGACGGTTCAATTCTATCTCGATATCCTGAATGGTTTTTTCCAGCCCTTCCAGGCAGGCACCCTGTTTATTCAACAGGTCGTTAATAGCTTCGGCGAATGCCTTATTTTTGCATTCCCCCTGATCGAAGGCCAGCCAGTGTGCGGAGAGCGTTTCGGTGTTCGACTGCGCATAGTGGCGCATTTCCTTCAGCTGGGAAGCGACGTTGCGTAAATTATCCAGCTGCGCCTGTGCGTTTGCATTGTTGCTCATGAATTTCTCCTTGAGTTGGCCGTTAAATAATTTCGACTGCGGGATTAAGCTTACCCCATCTAAATAAAAATATCATCCTTGGTGGCCCAGGTGGTTATTTTTAATGAATGCGGATATATTTATTTCTCGGCTGAACAAGGACTTGGAAGGAATTGTAAAAATAGATAAATACGGTTTTTTTGGCGGTTATTTACGGTCATTCCATGCGGAATGACCGTTATTCTAACGCTTAAGAGTGATGCTTATTATGCCGCGTCCGCCAGCATAAACATGCCGTAGGGGTGAATTTCCAGATAATAATGTTCGCCGACATTGGGCTGCAGGCGAGTAGCGTTAACCTGCAGCAAAATCTGCTGCCCATGCCACGCCACCGTGACTTCATACTGCGGCCCCATGTAGGCGACATGCTGGATCACGCAGCGCTGGCTTTCCTCGCCGTGCTCGCTCAGCGTGATCGCTTCCGGCCGCACGCCCACCGTGCCGGCGCCTTCGGTGGCAAAGTGCGCGGGGCGCGGCAGGCGATAGCCGCTGATATCGACATAGTCCGCGCTGAAGCCGGCCGGGAACAGGTTGGCGTCCCCCATAAAGCTCGCCATAAAGCGCGACGCCGGCTGCCGATAGAGATCCTGCGGCGAGCCTATCTGCATGATATGCCCCTTGTTCATCACCAGCACGGTGTCTGAGACCGCGAAAGCCTCGCTCTGATCGTGAGTGACGTACAGCGACGTGATATCAAACTGCTTTTGCAGCTCGCGGATCTTTTCGCGCATGCTGCGGCGCAGGTTGGCGTCGAGGTTGCTCAACGGCTCGTCGAACAGCAGCACTTTCGGCTTGAGGATCAGCGCGCGCGCCAGCGCCACGCGCTGCTGTTGGCCGCCGGAGATCTGATCGACATAGCGATCGTCGAACCCCGCCAGATCCACCATCGCCAGCGCTTCCTGCACGCGCGCTTTCACTTCGGCGCGCGGAATGCCGAGCATCTTCAGCCCATAGCCGACGTTTTCTCCCAGCGACATGTGCGGGAACAGGGCATAAGACTGAAACACCATGCAGATGTCACGCTGTTGGATGGAACGATGGGTAACGTCTTCGCCATCAATGAATATTTGCCCGTCGCTCGGTTTCTCCAGCCCGGCGACCAGGCGCAAAATGGTGGTCTTGCCGCAGCCGGAAGGGCCGAGCAGCGTCACCATCTGCCCCCGAGGGATGGTGAGCGTGATGTTATCGATCACCGTGTTGCTGCCGAACCGTTTGGAGACGTTGCGCAGTTCAACGAAATTTTTCTGGCTCATCATGGGCTCCATTACGCCTGGTTTTTGGCTTTTGAACGGGAGATGCGTGCCTCACCGATCAGCCAGTCAAAGAGGAAAATAATCGCCAGCATCACCACGATCAGAATTGAACCGTAGGCGATCGCCACGCCGTATTCGCCGTCTTCCACGCGGTTGAGGATGTAGGCGGTGGCCACGCGGGTATCGGGCGTCACCAGGAAAACGATGGCGCTGACGGTGGTGATGGCGCGCACGAAGCTGTAGATCAGCGCCGACAGGATCGCCGGGCGCAGCAGCGGCAGCAGGATGTGCGTAATGGTGCGCAGCGAGCCGGCGCGCAGGCTGAGCGAGGCTTCGTCCAGCGATTTGTCTATCTGGCCCAGCCCGGCGATCCCGGCGCGAATGCCCACCGGCACATTGCGCATCACCATCGAGATAATCACGATGGCGGCCGTCCCGGTGAGGTACACCGGCGCGCTGTTGAAGGCGAGAATGTAAGAGACGCCCGCCACGGTGCCCGGCACCGCAAAGCACAGCATGGTGGTGAACTCGATGGTCTTTTTGCCCCTGAACTGCTGGCGCACCACGATCCAGGCGATCAGCAGGCCGAAGGCGGCGGTGATCGGCGCGGCGATCCCGGCGTACAGCAGCGTGTCGAGCAGCGAAGGCCACGCGCCGTCGCTCATGCCCTGGCCGAACAGCTTGATGAAGTTATCCAGCGTCAGCGTGTAATCCACTCCCCAGTTGACGGTGAAGCTGCCGTAGAAAATGCTGCCGTAGAGCAGGGCGTTAAAGGCTACCCACACCGCCAGCAACGCGATCACGCCCCACACCAGCGTGACCGGCAGCGGCTGTACGTCGCCGCGATAGGATTTGCCGGACACGGTGACGTAGGAACGCTTGCCGATCCACAGGTACTGGATGCAGAACACCAGCAGCGAGAACAGCAGCAGGAAGGCGCCGAGGGTGCTGGCGGCCTGATAGTCGAGCTGCGAGCCGGTGATGTAGAAATAGATTTGCGTCGCCAGCACGTCGAAGTTGCCGCCGAGCACCAGCGGGTTGCTGAAGTCGGCCAGCGATTGCACCACCACGATCAGAAACGCGTTGGCCAGCGCCGGTTTCAGCAGCGGCACGAACACGCCGTTAAAGGTTTGCCAACGGCTGGCGCGCAGGGTGTAGGAGGCCTCTTCCAGCGAAGGATGAATGGTCTTGATCGCGCCATCGAGGATCATGAACGCCATCGGCGTGAACGCCAGCACCTGCGCCAGCCAGATGCCGGTAAAGCCGTACAGCCAGTTGGTGTTGGTCAGGCCGAACCAGGCCACCATCCACTCGGTGACGTAGCCGGAGCGCCCCATCATCAGCGTGACGCCCAGGCCGACGACGAACGGCGGCGTGACGATGGGCAGGATGGAGAAGATGCGGCCGATAATGGCGCTGCGCTTGGCGATGCGGGTGGTGTAAATCGCCAGCACCAGGCCGAAGAAGGTGCAGCCGGCGCCGACCGCGATCGACAGGGCGATGGAGTTGAGGATCACCTGAACGATATGCGCCTGCGACAGCACGTTCATAAACGCCAGCGGCGCGAATGCCCCCGCCTGGTCGGTGAACATCGGAATGAAAATCGCGATGCTCGGCCAGACGATGAAGACGCCGATCAGCGCCACGATGGTGACCAGCGCACCGATAACGAAACGGTCGCCGCCCAGCCATTCGAGGCGGGTCAGCGCCAGCGTCATGATGGCGCCCAGCGCGGTCAATTGCACCAGAGTGGCGTAGCCTAGACCGCGCCCCGCCACCGTGGCGCTGACGACGATAAAGGCCATGCACAGCAGCGCCCAGCCGGCATCGAACGCGTGGCGCCGCCGCCGTTCACCGCCCGCCGGGGCGTAAGGGCGAAGCAGCAGCAGGCTCGGCAACAGGCACCATAGCCAGCTGACATTGCGGTGTGACCAGCCGTAGGCCGCGAGGATTTCATCGCCGGTGGACTCCAGCAGGCCGTAATCCAGGCTCCAGCTCGGCAGCAGGGCGAACGCCAGCCAGCCAAGCAAGACCCAAAGGAATATCGCATCTCGTTTTTTCACGAGATGGAGTGCATGTGTATGTGACATAAGTTTCCCGGATGTTCAGGCCGGGTAAGGCGTGAGGCTTACCCGGCAACAGGCGCAGAATGTGGGCTTATTTACCCATCTTGACTTCGCTGACCCATTTATTGATCAGCGCCTTGCGGACCTCGGTCGAGCCGTACTTGTCCATGTCGTAGTTGATCAGCTTCAGGTCGTCGAGCTTCAGCGAGTTCGGCGAGGTAGCGGCGGTGGTGTTGGTCAGGATCTGATAGGACTTGCCTTTCTGCCATGCCAGTTCCTGCGCCTCTTTCGACAGCACCCAATCCACAAACAGCTTGGCGTTGTCGAGGTTACGTGCGCCTTTGAGGATGCTGACGCCGCCGATTTCGTAGCCGGTGCCTTCACAAGGCGAGATCAGCTCAAGCGGCGCGCCCTGTTCTTTTTCGAGTGAGTAGTCATGCAGGAAACCGATGCCGATCGCCGTTTCACCGCGGGCGGCGTTGCGCGCCGGGGCAATGCCGGACTTGGTGTACTGCGAGACGTTGGCGTTCAACTGCTTGAGGTAATCGAAGGCCTGATCGTCTCCCCACAGCTGGGCAAAGGTCGCCAGCGCGGTATAGGCGGTGCCGGAGCTCTGCGGATCGGCGATTTGAATCTCGCCTTTGTATTCCGGCTTGGTCAGGTCTTTCCAGCACTTGGGCACCGGCAGGTTTTTCTCTTTGAGGCGCTGGGTATTGACGCCGAAGCCGAGGATGCCGACGTAGACCGCCGAGGAGTAGTTGCCTTTCAGCTTCGCCGGGTCGCGGAATTGTTGCATCACCTGTTCGAGGTTCGGCGATTTGTAGGGCAGCAGCAGCCCCATTTCACCGGCCTGGGATTGCGGATCGAGCGTGCCGCCGTACCAGACGTCCGCCTGCGGGTTTTTCTTCTCGGCGTCCACTTTCGCCAGCGTGCTGCCGGAGCCGTTGCGGATGAACGAGGTTTTCACGTCATATTTCTCGCCGAAGGCTTTGGTCTCCGCTTCACACATTTCATTGGTGGCGCTGCAGTAAACCACCAGGCGGCCCTTGGCGTGCGCGGCGCCGCTCAGCGTGGCCAGCGCGATGCCGGAAGCTATCAGAGTCGTGACCCACATTTTTTTCATTGTCTTATCCTTCTCTCGGTAGAGGTGGCGACGCTCGCCATCAGCAGCGGCATCAGCAATAAACCCATAAGAACGGCGGCGATCGACAGCAAACTGAACATGCCTGACCAGCCGTAGCCTTCGATGACCTGCGACAGCGGCCAGCCCGCCAGCGCTGCCCCCAGGTAGGCGAACAGGCCGAGAAAACCGGTGATGGAGCCCGCTGCGCCTTTGTGCCCGCATTCCACGGCGGCAAGGCCAATCAGCATCTGCGGGCCGAAGACAAAAAAGCCCACCGTAAAGAAACAGCCCGCCAGCAGCGCGTAGTGATGCACCGGCGCCAGCCACAGCGCGGCGACGGAAACCATCAGCCCGAGCGTGAACAGCAAAATCATCGGCGCGCGCTGCCCGCCGAACAGCACATCCGAACCCCAGCCGGCGAACAGCGCGCCGAGCAGGCCGCCTATCTCGAACAGCATCACCGTGGCGTTGGCGCTGAGCAGGTTGACGCCGTGGCTTTCGGTCAGCCAGAGATTGCCCCAGTCGTTCAACGCGATGCGGATCAGGTAGACCAGCACGTAAGAGACGCCGAGCAGCCAGATCATCGGGTTCTTCAGCATCGTGGTGCGCAACATCTGCCACAGCCCCATCGGCGGGCTTTGCTGTTCCTGGCGCAGCTCCAGCGGATCGTGGCGCCACTGGCCGACCGACGGCAGGCCTTCTTCCTGCGGCGTGCCTGTCAGCTGCTGCGTGAGCCAGAGGCCCAACACCATGCTGACGGCGCCCGGGATCAGCATCGCCGCCTGCCAGCCCCAGCGCTGGGCAGCGAAGGCGCTGATCAGCGGCACGATCGCGCCGCCGAGGTTAATCGACATGTTCCAGCAGCCCCACCAGAAGCCGCGCTCGTTGCGCGAATACCAGTGGGTCAGCAGCCGCGCGCAGGGCGGCCAGCCCCAGCCCTGAAAGAAGCCGTTCAGCGCCCAGACCGCCAGCAGCAGCGTCAGCGATTCGCCGAAGGCAAACGCCACGTTCAGCAAGCCGGTGGCGAACAGGCCGATCCCCATAAACCTGCGCTGCCCGTGGCCGTCGTGCCACAGCCCGGCGGCGAATTTCGACAGGCCGTAGCTCAGGTAAAACAGCGAGCCGAGCAGGCCGATGTCCCCTTTATCCAGGCCCAAATCCGTTTGCAGCGCCGGCAGCACGTAATTCACGCTTTTGCGCGTCAGGTAAAAGGCGGCGTACCCGATGACCATGTACAGCAGCAGTCGCGGGCGCAGCGCGCGGTAACGATGATCGATTTCAGATGCCGAGCGTGCCTGCATAGCCGCCTCCCTGGTGGTGACTATAAGAAGGTGAAAGGGAAAGGGGATGAGATAAAGTCCGGAGTGGCTAAGACTTTTTCCTAGTTAGTCGGCGGTTTGTTGCAAATTTGTGGGCAGGTTAACAATTACCCGCGTGCCGCAATGCGTTTCCAGCGTCAGCTCGCCGCCCAGTGCGCTGACCCGCTCGCGCATCCCCTGAATGCCGAGGCCGGGCACCTTGTCCGTGCGGATGCCGATGCCGTTGTCCCGCACCTCGAGGTGCAAAAGCGGCCCCTGTTGATACAAGACGATGGCGACTTCGCTGGCCTCGGCGTGTTTGCACACGTTGTTGAGCAGCTCTTGCAGCAGGCGGTAGAGGGTGAAGCGCACCGTTTCGCCGGCGGGCGTGTCGCTCAGCCGGTAATCGAAACGGCAGTGGATGCCCCGTTCGGCAAAGGCGAATTCGCTCAGCAGGTGGTGAAGCGCCTCTTTGAACGCCAGCTCGTCCAGCGCGGGCGGCCGAAGCTGGCGCAGCAGCTGGCGCGTGGAGTGATGAATGCGCCGGGCGAGCTCGCCTATCTGGTGCGCGGCGGCCTGGGTTTGCGCCGGATCGTGCGCCCGTTTGACCAGCTGCGACTGGATTTGAATCGCGGTGATGTTCTGGCCGATTTCATCGTGCAGCTCGCGCGCCAGGTTTTTCCGCGTGTCTTCTTCGGTGTGGATCAGTTTTTCGGTCAGCGCCCGCCGCGCCGCCAGCTCTTCTTCCAGGCGACGCTGATAGTGGTGCAGGTTTTGCGCCAGGTGCTGCTGGCGGCTGATGGCGATGCCCAGGCCGATGCCGAGCAGCGCCTGCGTCGCCAGAAAGATTTCCAGCTCGACCAAGTTGCCGAACCCCACGCCGACCTGCCGGGCGAGGGTGATCATCATGCTGCCGAGCAGGCCGGACAGCACACCGCCCTGCCAGCCGAACTTCCACGCCATCACCACGTTCGGCAGAAACACCACGATCAGCAGCAGGCGCTCGATTTCCGGCGACAGCACCATCTGCGTGCCGATACCGATAACGAAGAACAGGCTGCACCAGATGATTAAGGACGCGCGCAGCGGCGGGTTGGGGGTGTCCAGCCCCAGCAGGTGATAACGGTGCTGCTGGCGCAGAAATTCAAAGATCAGATAGACGAACGGGGTCAGCAAGACGCCGCCGGTAAACGACGCCAGGCCAAGCAGCATCGCCGGGCTTGGCACAAACGGTGAAAGCAGGGCAGTGTTGAGCAACGAGGCGGCGGTCACCGCAGCCAGCAGCAGCGTCAGCCGCTGCCAGTAGAGCGGAAAACGGTGCCAGAGTCGTTGCGCTACCGCAGCCGGAAACAGGGTGATAAACGGCGCGGCCAGCAGGCCGTAGCCGCTCAGCAGGCGTTCGCCGTGCAGCCAGAACAGCAGCAGGATCGGCGGCACGATCAAGGCGGGCCAATAGCGACGCGCCAGCAGGATCAGCAGCGCGAGATAGACGCCGTGCGGCAGAAACAGCGCCGCCTGGTTGCCGTTGCGGGTCAGATAGAAACCGAGCGTCCATAGCATCAGCCAGCCGCTGCCCCAGGCCAACAGGATAAATAGCGAGATAACCCAGGGCCGGAAGCGGGGCGACATCAATGCCCCACCAGCAGCTGATGGTCGAGAGCGAAATGCACCAGCTCGATGGTGCTGTTGCACTGCAGCTTGCCCAGGACGTTGGCGCGATGCACGTGCACCGTTTTATGGCTGAGATCGAGCTTGAAAGCGATCTCCTTTACGCTGTCGCCTTTGACCAGCAGATCGAAGATTTCACGCTCGCGCGGGGTCAGCACTTCCAGCGCGGTGGCCGGCCGCTCGCCGCCGCGCAGCGCCCGCAGCGCGTCGGCGCACAGGTAATGGCCGCCCATATCGACGGAACGCACCGCCTGCACCAGCTCTTCCGGCCCGCAGCGTTTGGTCAGATAGCCGCTGGCGCCGGCGTCCAGCGCGCTCTGCACGAAGGTGGGGGAGTCATAGATGCTGAGGATGATCGCGCGGAACTGCGGCTTCTGCGCCCGCAGGCGTTTCAACAGGCTGAGGCCGTTTTCATCCGGCATGGCGATGTCCATCACCGCGACGTTGACGTCGTCGCGCAGCAATGCCGGCCAGGCCGCCGCTGCGCTGCTGTATTGCCCCACCACGTCGAGATCGTCCTCGAGGTTGAGCAACTGCGCAAAGCCGGAGCGCACCACCACATGGTCATCCACCAGTATCACACGGATCATTTTTCGCACTCTGTTGCCGAATCATGGCCCTATGATGCCTGCCGCCGCGGTGCTGGCAATCAGCCAAGCGCGGTTATGCAATCGGTGTAACAGAATCGTAATAAAAGGACGCCGCCGGCGCCCTCAACGATCCAAATCGATGGCGAAATGCTGCCACAGCGCGGCGCGCCGTTCCTCTTCCGAATGCAACGTCGTTTCGTGGCGCTGGTGATCTTCGGTCACGATCAGCTTCATGTCGCTGAGGGTCACCCGGCCGTGGTCCGTCGGCCGTGAACACACCAGGCGCTGGGTGAAATGCGACTGCGGCGAGGTGCTGTGGAAGCGGCACATCTCGTCGAACTCATGCAGCTCGCGCGGTTGAACGGTAAAGCGATACAGGGTTTTGGCATGCGAACGTTGGTCGCCGTTGCGGCGCTCCAGCAGGTAATACTCGCCTTCCCGTTCCAGGTGGAAGGTGCCGCTGGCCTGCGGTTGCGGCTCGGCGACGACGATCTTCAGCGGCGTCAGGAAGGAATCGCCGAAACCGACGTCTACCAGCCATGCTTGGTCTTCCAGATCCACCCGCAGCGCAAGGTGGTCGTAGGGCGGGCCGAAATGGCCGTCGCGCGCGCGGATCTCGCCGGAGATGAAGCTCACCTTGAAACCGATCTCGCGCAGCAGCAAAGCGAACAGCGTGTTCAGCTCATAACAGAAACCGCCGCGGTTGCGCTCGACCACCTTGCTGAACAGCGCCTCCGGCGTCAGCCGGATGCCCTGATGATAAATAATGCTCAGATTCTCGAACGGGACGCTCAGCATGTGGCGATGGTGCAGCTGTTGCAACGTGGGAAGGTCAGGGCGGGCGGCGCCGGTAAAGCCGATATGCTGCAGGTAGCGTTGGGTATCCACAGGGTGTCTCGCATGAGAAAAAGTAGGCATAAAATAGCGGGCTTTGCGGCGTTTGTGAGCGCATTACGTGCTGCGCTGTCGCTGCTGCCGCAAACTGTCACTGGTCGGCGCTAGCCTGTTCCCCTGAGTTCAACGTTGCAGGAGAGCGGTTATGCAAGATTTCAAACATCGGGTGGCGCTGGTGACCGGCGCTTCCACCGGCATCGGCGAAGCGATCGCCGCCGAGCTGTTTCGGCGTGGCGCCACGGTGGTGATGACCGGCCGCCACGCCGCGCCTCTCGCCGCAGCCGCCGCGCGGCTCGATCCTGACGGTCGACGGGTGATGACGTTGCGGATGGACGTGCGCGATGCGCCGTCGGTGCAGCAGGGTATTGAAGAGACGGTGCGGCGCTGCGGCGCGCTGCATCTGCTGGTCAACAACGCCGGGATCACCGGCCCGCACGAGGTGGACATCGATCGATACGCGGTCGAAGACTGGCATGAAGTGATCGCCACCTGCCTGAGCGGCACGTTTTTCGGCATGAAGTACGGCCTGCCGGCGATCGTCGCCGGCGGCGGCGGAGCGGTAGTGAACCTCTCTTCTGCCAACGGCGTGGTGGGCATTGCCGGGATTGCGCCTTATACCGCCGCCAAGCATGGCGTGTTGGGCCTGACGCGCTCGGCGGCGCTGGAGTTCGCCACGCGCGGCGTGCGCATCAACGCCGTCGGGCCGGGCTATGTGGATACGCCGGCGATGGGGGCGCTGCCGGCGTCAGCGCGGGCGCAGATGGCCGCTTCGCACCCGCTGGGGAGAATGGCGACGCGAGAAGAGGTGGCGAAAACGGTGGCTTTCCTGCTCTCGGACGACAGCAGTTTCACCACTGGCGCGTTTTACAGCATCGACGGCGGTTATACCGCGCGCTGAGCCAGCGCCTGCAGCCAACTGAGAAACGCCGCTGCGCCGGGTTTTTCCAGCGTGCGCGGCGGGTAAACCACGTAGTAGGGTTTGCTGAGCGGCAGCGCCGGTTCGGCCAGGGTGACCAGCTGGCCTTCCGCCAGTTCACGGGCGATCAGCCGCCGCTGGCCGAGCAGCACCCCGCGCCCTTGCACGGCGGCGTCGATAGCCAGCGAAGTCAGGTTATAGGTCAGCCCGCGCCGCACCGGCGGCATTCGATCGGCGGCGGTGAACCACTCGTGCCAGCCCGGCAGAAACTGGCTCTCCTTGCCCCAGTCGACGTGGATCAGCGGTAGCTGCGTCCAGTCGCCGCGATCGCGCAGCGCCGGGCTGCACACCGGCTGCACCCGATCCTGAAACAGCCGCACCTTTTCCAGCAGCGGATAGTCCTGATCGCCGAAGCACAGGGCGAAGTCCGCCGCCGAATGGGCGAAATCGACCGCCGTATGGGTCGCGTGCAGCCGCAGATCGCCGTCGGGGCACTGCGCCAGCCAGTCGCCCAGCGCCGGGTTCAGCCACTTGGAGGCCAACGCCGGCAGGGCGAATACCGTCAGCGCCTGTTTGCCGCGCTGGCGCTCGACGTGCTGCTGCGCCACGCGCAGCGTTTCGAACGCCTCCTGCACGTAGGCCAGGTAGTCCGCGCCCTGTTCGGTCAGCGTGACGCCGCTTTTGGCGCGGATGAACAGCGTGATCCCCAGATGTTGCTCCAGCTGGCGGATCTGCTGGCTGACGGCGGCGGCGGTCAGCGCCAGCGTATCCGCCGCGCGGGCCAGGCTGCCGGTGCGGGCGGCGGTTTCGAACGCCAGAATGGCGCTCAGCTTGGGCAAGCGCGCGCGGGACGGTGAGTGCATGGGCAGGGCTATCGCTAAGAATTGGTTAGCTTATCCATAACGTATTTTTGTTATGGCGGCAATGCGCCATTCGCTACAGTGAGAGGCATCCGGCTATCGCACACGAGGGGAATGTCATGCCGCAACTTGCCGATATTATCGATCTGTCCGCCCATCCCATCGACGACGCCGAGTTCCGCGCCCGTTGCCGGCAAACGCTGGAGCGCAGCGGTGCGTTAGTACTGCCGGGATTTCTGCGCGCCGCCGCGCTGGCGACGGTGCGGTTGGAAGGCGCCGAACAGCACCACGCGGCGTTTTATGCCACCAGCAAACACAACGTGTATCTGCGGCCGCAGGACGACGCGCTGCCGGCCGATCACGCGCGCAACCGGCTGGTGGTGTCGTCCAAGGGCTGCATTACCGACGAAGATATTCCGCCGCAGTCGCCGCTGCGTGCGCTGTACGACGCTCCGGCGTTTCGCGCGTTCCTCTGTGCGGTGCTGGATGAGGCGCAGCTGTATCCCTACGCCGATCGGCTGTCGTCGATCAACCTGCATTACGCCCACACCGGCCAGGAGCTGGGCTGGCACTTCGACAACTCGTCGTTCGCCATCACGCTACTGATCCAGAAACCGGCGGCGGGCGGGCGTTTCGAGTACGTGGAGAACCTGCGCGATGCCGATCGCGGCGAGATGAACTATGCCGGGGTCACGCAGGTGCTGGACGGGGAGCGGGCGGCCAAACGGCTGGCGATGGAGGAGGGGGATTTGGTGCTGTTTCGCGGGCGCAACGCCATGCACCGGGTGACGCCGACCGAAGGCGACATCACGCGCATGCTGGTGGTGCTAGCCTACAATGCGCAGCCGGACGTGATGCTGTCGGAAAGCGCCAGAATGACGTTCTACGGCCGATTATAGCGGATAAAAAAAACCGCCCCGGAGGGCGGTTTGTCGAATCAGTGCGGGTTTTGTTCTTCGTGAGCCTGCTGTTCCAGCTTCACTTCCTGCGCGCGCTTGCGCAGGCCGAACCAGCCCAGCGTCAGCAGCACCGCCAGCACCGGAATGGTGGCGATGGTCCAGGTGCCGTTCGGGTAGTCGAACGCCATCATCACCACCACGATCAGCAGGAACGCCAGCGTCAGCCAGGAGGTGAACGGCGCACCCGGCATTCGGAACGAGACCGGCTGTGCGCGGCCTTCGCGCACGGCTTTGCGCAGGCGCATCTGGCAAACGATGATAAATGCCCAGGAGGCGATGATGCCCAGCGAAGCGATGTTCAACACGATCTCGAACACCTGCGACGGCACCAGATAGTTGAGCACCACGCCGATCACGTAGATGCCGCAGGTGACGAGGATGCCGGCGTAAGGCACCTGCTGGCTGCTCATTTTGGCCATCAGCTTCGGCGCGGAGCCGCCCATCGCCAGCGAGCGCAGGATGCGGCCGGTGGAGTAGAGGCCGGAGTTAAGGCTGGACAGCGCGGCGGTCAGCACCACGATGTTCATGATGGTGCCGATGTAAGGCACGCCCAGCTTGCTGAAGAAGGTGACGAACGGGCTTTGGCCGGCCTGATAGGCGTTCCACGGCAGCAGCAGCACCAACAGCACCACGGAGCCGACGTAGAACAGGCCGATACGCCAGATTACGCTGTTGATCGCTTTGGGCATCATTTTGGCCGGATCTTTACACTCGCCGGCGGCGGTGCCGATCAGCTCAATGCCGGCGAAGGCGAAGATCACCCCTTGCACCAGTACCAGCGCCGGCAGCAGGCCGTGCGGGAACATGCCGCCGTTTTCGGTGATCAGGTGCATGCCGGTGGTGTGGCCGGCGACCGGCGTGCCGGTGCCGAGGAAGACGACGCCGACAATCAGGAACAGCGCGATGGCGACCACCTTGATCAGCGCGAACCAGAACTCCATCTCGGCGAACCATTTCACGCCGATCATGTTCATGGTGGCGACGATGCCGAGCGCACCGAGGGCGAACAACCACTGTGGCACGTCGGCGAAGGTGCCCCAGTAGTGCATGTACAGCGCCACCGCGGTGATATCGACGATGCCGGTCATCGCCCAGTTGAGGAAATACATCCAGCCGGCGACGTAAGAGGCTTTCTCACCGAGAAACTCGCGGGCGTAGGAAACGAAGCTACCGCTGGAAGGGCGATGCAGCACCAGTTCGCCCAGCGCACGCAGGATGAAGAAAGAGAAGATCCCGCACACCAGATAGACCAGCGCCAGCGCCGGCCCGGCCAGTTCGAGACGGCCGCCGGTACCGAGGAACAAGCCGGTGCCGATCGAACCGCCGATGGCGATCATTTGGATCTGCCGGTTGCCCATGCTTTTGTGATAACCGGATTCATGAGAGTCTAGCCAGCGTCTTCTGGCGGCGTGTTTATCGTCCGCCGACTTTTTTTGTGAGTGCATTATCCGTCCTGTTTACCTGTCTATGATGAACGCCGCCCCGAGCTGCAGGGCAAACGATTGCCATCAGCAATCGTAATGAGAATGAGGTCGTAGCATCATTCCGCTGTTTATTGTGTATACAGCTGCCGTTAAATAACGGCGTGGCATGCTACCGTTTCCCGATAAATGTGGCAAAAAAACCTGTGCGCAAAGCGTGAGCAATTGTGTGTATTTTTTAAACTGAAAACAAAAGCGCATATTATTCAGTAAGATGAGTCTCATTATCAACACGGAAATATCGAACGATAAAAGTGATTGAAATCACAGAATAATAATTACCGTGCAAATTAAAGGGATTTGGAAGTTATTTTGCGTGAGGGGGACGGCGGGCGGAAAATAAAGCGATGGCGCCTGCGCAGTAATTAGCGTGCGCAGGCGAATCGGACGCGGGGGCTTTTTAGGCGGATTCACCGGCCGGCAGAGCCGAAGCCGGCAGGCCGAACAGCTTGTCGAACGCCCAGTTAAACAGGAAGGTGTAGCAAGGAATGATGACGATCAGCGCCATGTCCAGCAGCAGCGCCTGCCACAGCGTGATGCCCATCCACCAGGCGATCAGCGGGATCAGATACACCACCAGCGTCAGCTGAAAGCCCACTGCGTGCAAAATGCGGCGCTTTAGGGTGCGGGTGCGCGACGCCTGGCGGCTTTCCCACCACTCGAACAGGTAGTTGTAAATGAAGTTCCAGCTGACCGCAATGGTGGTGATCACCACCGCCAGCGGCCCGGTGCTGCTCGGCGCGTGGCCCGACAGCAGCGCCAGCCCCAGCGCCGAGATCGTCATGCCGATAAGTTCATAAGCGGTGACATACACCAGTTTGCGTTTGACGCCTTGCATTGTTTTCTCCCGATCTGTTTTTAGTTGCCTCTGTGGCGACGGCGGCTAAGATAGCGTCAATCACATTGATAGAAAAAGTCAGGAGCTGTCAGTTTTACTGACAGGTTAAACGATGAACTTTTCCAGCGACAATATCGAACTGTTTCTGGCGGTGCTCGATCGCGGTTCGTTTTCCGCCGCCGCCCGCGCGCTGCGGCGCGTACCCTCCGCCGTCAGCATGGGCATCGCCAACATGGAGGCGGAGCTCGGTTTCGCACTGTTCGATCGCTCGCACCGCGAACCGACGCCGACTGCGCTGGCGTTGGCCCTGGCGCCGCACGCCCGCCTGATCGCCGGGCAGCTCAAGCAGCTGCAGGTGCACGCCATCGAACTTTCCCAAGGGCTGGAAAGCACGCTTTCGATCGGCGTGGCGTCGGACATCAACGGCGCCGGCCTGCTGGCGGCGGTGAAAACGCTGTCGCAGCGTTATCCGCTGCTGAACATCGAAGTGCTCAGCGCGCCGCAGGACGACGTGCTGCATATGCTGCATCAGGGGCGCATTGGCGTCTGCCTGGCGTTCGGCGGGCTGAACATCAACAGCGCGGAGCAGTTCCACTCCGTCGGCGCGGAGTCGCTGGTGGCGATGGTATCGCCGCAGCATCCGGCGCTGGAGGGCGCGGCGGGCGAGCTGTTTCTCGAGGATCTGATCAACGTGCGGCAGATCATGGTGGCCAGCCGCGATCTGCCGATCGGCGATCTGCGCCCGCAGGTGGCGGAGGCCTACTGGCGCACCGACAGCCTGCCGATGGCGCTGAACATGGTGGAAGCGGGCCTGGGGTGGGGCAATTTCCCGCTGTCGCTGGCCGAGCCGCTGCTGGCGCAGGGGCGGCTGGTGCGGCTGAAATTCAAAAATACCAAGAACGAGCTGCGCTTGCCGATGCATCTGATCTGGCTGAAGAGCCGCCCGCTGGACAAGGCGGCGCGCGAGCTGGTCGAGCTGATGCGCGCGGCGCCGCAGGGATCTTGACGCACTGTTATTGCTTTTGTTTTCACCTCTGCGCTAGTTTGAATAAAAAATGACAACGGGAGAGTGGGCATGTTGAGCGAGACGGCGCTGTCAATAATAAGCATTACCGGCGCGATAGCGCTGGGGGCGATGAGTCCGGGGCAAAGCTTTATTCTGGTGGCGCGTACGGCGGTGGCTTCCTCACGTGGCGACGGCATGGCGGTCGCGCTGGGAATGGGCGTCGGATGCTTTGTCTTTGCACTGTTGGCCCTGCTTGGGCTGCAGTCGCTGTTGCTGGCGCTGCCATGGCTTTACGGGACGTTGAAGCTGTTGGGCGGCGCCTATCTTATCTATCTGGCGTTCAACATGTTGCGCGGTGCCAACCGGCCGCTGAACGTGGATGGAGTGGGCGGGCAGCCGCTGGGATGGCGTAAAGCCTTCACCACCGGTCTGCTGACTCAATTGGGCAACCCGAATACGGCCATCGTCTTTGCCAGCGTGTTCGCCGCGTTGCTTAGCCACGCGATTGCGCCGTGGATGTATGTGGCGCTACCCTTGATCGCGCTGGCGGTCGATGTGGCGTGGTACGCCTTTGTCGCCTTCGTGCTCTCTTCGCCGCGTCCGCGCCAGATTTATCTGCGCTTCAAGGCCTGGTTCGATCGCTTGAGCGGCGGCGTGCTGGCGCTGTTGGGCATCAAACTGATGCTTAGTCGCTGAGTTTCACTCCGCGTGGCGTTTGCGCCACCAGAAGCGCACCAGCAGGATGGCGGCAATCGCCAGCGCGACAAACAGCAGGCTGGAGAGTTTTTTATTGAAGCCGGTAAAGAAGCTTTCGATCGCCTGGCCGCCAAAATAGCCGAGCATGACGAAGATCGTCGCCCACAGAATAGCGCCGAGGATGTTGAGCGGCACAAAGCGCGACGGCGGCAGGCGGCTGGCGCCGATCAGCACCGGACCGATGATGCGGAAGCCGTACATAAAGCGCACTCCGATAACGAACAGCATCGGGTGGCGAGCGATCAGCCTTCTGGCGCGCGCGATGCGCTTTTCCTGCCCTTTGAGCCGCGAGATGACTCGGCCTTCGAACCGGCGGCCGGTGAAGTACAGCAGCTGATCCCCCAACGTGCCGCCGAGCGCCACCACCGCTATCACCCACGGCCAGTGCAGCAGCCCTTCGTGGGCGGCGATGCCGCCCAGCAGCGTGATGGTTTCTCCCTCAGCCAGGCAGCCGATAAACAACGCCCAGTAGCCGTAGTCCGTAATGTAGTGGGCCAAATCGGTCATTCCTTACTCCTTATGTGACTGACGCATAAGGGCAAGTATACGCCCGATCGCTAGCCTTGGGCGATCTGGGCCACCAACGCTCTGCGCTGCGCCAGGCTTTCCGCCATTTGTGCCTGTACCTTGGCGTAAATGTGCGGCGGGGCCAGTTCCGGCGTGCCGCCCGTGAACGGCGGAGCCGGGGCGTATTCCAGATAGAGTTGGATCGTCTGGGCAGTGTCTTCGCCGTGCAGTTCGGCGATCAGCGCCAGCGCAAAGTCGATGCCGGCGGTGACGCCGCCGCCGCTGATCACGTTGCCGTCGCGCTCAACGCGTGCAGCGCTGGGTATGGCGCCGAATAGCGCCAGGCTGTCGCGCATCGACCAGTGGCAGGCGGCGCGTTTGCCCGGCAGCAAGCCGGCGGCCGCCAGGATCAGCGAACCGGTGCACACCGAGGTCAGGTAGCGGGCATCGGCGCCCAGCCGCCGGATTTGCCGCATGAACGCTTCATCCTGCAGCGCCTGGGTGCAGCCGCTGCCGCCCGGCACGCACAGCACGTCGCAGCGCGCGATCTCCGGCAGCGGGCGCAGTTGGGTGAAGTGCAAGCCTTCCGATTCGACATCCGCGCCGTCTACCGAAGCGACGACGATTTCCGCGCCCGGCATGTGGCGCAGAAACTGCAGTGGGCCGGTGAAATCGAGCTGGGTGACGCCTTGATAGATGGGAAATACAATCACGAGTGGTTCAGACATGACATTCGCCTCATTTTTATCGTTGGACCTGGGCCATAATAGCCGCCCTGTTTTTGGCTGATATGACAGATAACCCTCAAAAAGCGCCATCATGAAAACGATCGGTTTTGTGGTTTTTCCCGGTTTCAACCTGCTGGACTTTGCCGGCCCGCTGGCGGCGTTCGATAACGTCAGCCAGTTTACCGATCCGCCGGCCTACCGCTGCGTGGCGATCTCGCCGCAGGGCGGGATGGTCGCCAGCTCGGCCGGGGTGGAGATCGCCACGCAGCCATGCGGCGACGAGCGTTTCGATACGCTGGTGGTGGCCGGCGGCAGCGGCAACGTGATGGCGGCGCAGTCGCCGGCGCTGGTGTCGTTTCTGACGACTCACAGCCGGCGAGCGCGGCGCATCGCCAGCGTGTGCACCGGCGCGTTTATTCTGGCGGCCTGCGGTTTGCTGGACGGCAAGCGCGCCACCACCCACTGGTATCATGCGGCGCGGCTGCAGCAGAGTTACCCGCGCATCCGCGTCGACAGCAACCGTATCTTCATTCGCGACGGCGATATCTGGACCTCGGCCGGCATCAGCGCCGGCATCGATCTGGCGCTGGCGTTGATAGAAGACGACCTTGGCGCCACGATGGCGGCGGGCGTGGCGCGGCAGCTGGTGGTCTACCACCGGCGCCCCGGCGGGCAGTCGCAGTACTCGCTGCTGCTGGCGTTGAACCCGTCGTCGGATCGCATGCGCGCCGCGCTGTCGTTCGCGCGCGAGCACTTGCACCTGCCGCTGTCGGTGGCGGATCTGGCCGACGCCGCCTGCCTGAGCGAGCGCCAGTTCGGTCGGCTGTTCCGCGCCGAAACCGGGCAGACGCCGGCCAAGGTGATCGAACAGCTGCGGGTGGAGGCGGCCAGGGTGCGCATCGAAGAGAGCACCGAGCCGCTGGAGGCGATCGCCCGTTCGGTGGGATTCAGCGATCCGGAGCGCATGAGGCGGGCGTTTATCCGGGTATTTGGCCTGTCGCCGCAGGCGATCCGCCGGCTCGGCCGCGCGGGATAACTTTTTTGCCACGCCTGGCGGCGGGGCACACCAGAGGAGCAACGGATGTATCAGGATTTCGAGAGCGAATTGAACTGGGCGATGCGCCATATGCCGCGCACCCGGGCGGCGGTGGCGGCGTTGCCGGACCTGCACGGGGTGCGGCTGGCGTGCAATATGCACCTGGATCTGAAAATGGCGCCGCTGGTGGCCGGCCTGCTGGACAAGGGCGCGGCGATCTTTCTGACCACCTGCAATCCCACCACGGTGCAGAACGACGTGGTGGCCTGGCTGGAACGGCGGGGCGCGCAGGCTTACGCCTGGCGTGACATGAGCGCCGGCGAGTGGTCGGAATCTTTCGACCGCGCGTTGGCCTGGCAACCGACTCACCTGTGCGAAATGGGGGCGGACTTGACCACCCGTTTGCACCAATCGCCGAACGGCCCGCAGATCGTCGCCGGGCTGGAAGCCACCGGATCGGGCATCAACCGTTTGAACGGCGTGGCGCCGCGCTACCCGATCTTCAACTGGGACGATCTGCCGGTGAAAGAGGGGCTGCACAATCGGCATATGGTTGGGCTGACCGCCTGGCACACCTTCTTCCAGACCACCCATTTGACGCTGCACGAAAAGCGCGTGCTGGTGATCGGCTACGGCCTGGTCGGGCAGGGGACGGCGGCGGCGGCCAGGGCTTACGGCGGCCAGGTGATGGTGGCGGAAATCGATCCGGCACGAGCGCTGCAGGCGCGTTATGACGGCTGGCAGGTGGTGGATTTGGCGAGCGCCGTCGCGCAGGCGGACGTGATCGCCACCGCGACCGGCGCGAAAAACGTGCTCTCGGCGCAGCATCTGCAACAGGCGCAGGACGGCGTGTTTATCCTTAACGTCGGCCACGTGGCGGAAGAGATCGACGTCGGCTTCCTGCAAGGCCTGCCGCACCACGAGCCGATGCCTTATGTGAACGCTTACCAACTCAATGAGAGGACGGTCTATTTGCTGGCCAACGGTTCGATGTTCAACCTGACCGCCGGCTACGGCGACAGCCTCAACGCCTTCGACGTGACGCTGGCGGTGATGGCGGCCGGCATCGGCCATATCGTCGGCGCGGGGGCGCGGCAAACGCCGGGGCTGTACCTGTTGCCGCAGTCGGCCTGGCAGCCGGCGCTGTAACTTTTTCTACGCGGGCGTTCATCCCAGAGCGCCCGCGGGCTGCGTCGTTTTTCGGCCGACAGAATTTGTCACAAATCCGCCCTATAATCCCAGTGCCAAGCGCTGAACCCTCACATATAATTCGCTGAGTTCAAGCCCCCATTTCAGAGTAATGCCTGTGAAAATACGTGTTTTGGTTCTGACCCTGCTCGCTTTGCAGGTGGGCGCAGGCTTTGCGCCGCGCGCGCTGGCCAGCGACAACGCCGCCGCCCTGCACGCCACCCAGCCGGAGCTGGCCTCCGGCAGTGCGATGGTCGTCGATATGCAAACCCATAAGGTGATGTACGCGCGCAACCCGGATGAAGTGGTGCCGATCGCCTCGATCACCAAGCTGATGACCGCCATAGTCACGCTGGACGCGCACCTGCCGCTCGACGAGATGCTGGCGGTGGATATCCACCAGACGCCGGAGATGAAAGGGGTGTATTCGCGGGTGCGGCTGAACAGCGAAATCAGCCGTAAGGATATGCTGCTGCTGGCGCTGATGTCGTCGGAAAACCGCGCCGCCGCCAGCCTGGCGCACCACTATCCGGGGGGCTACAACGCCTTCATCAAAGCGATGAACGCCAAGGCCAAGGCGCTGGGTATGACCAATACCCATTATGTGGAACCGACCGGGCTCTCTATCCATAACGTGTCGACGGCGCGCGATCTGACCAAGCTGCTGATCGCCACCAAGCAATACCCGTTGATTGGCCAGCTCAGCACCACCACCGAGCGCATGGCCAGCTTCAAAGATCCGAACTATACGCTGCCGTTCCGCAACACCAACCATCTGGTGTATAACCCGAAATGGAATATCCAGCTGACCAAAACCGGTTTCACCAACCAGGCGGGCCACTGCCTGGCGATGCGTACGGTGATCGGTAACCGCTCGGTGTCGCTGGTGGTGCTGGACGCCTTCGGCAAATATACCCACTTCGCCGACGCCAACCGGCTGCGCAGTTGGATTGAAACCGGCAAGGTGACGCCGATCCCGGCCGCCGCCCGCGACTATCGTCGGCAAAAAGACGCCAGCCTGGCGAAAAACGCCACCGAATGACCCGCCTGGCGGCCTGCTCGTTTGCAGCAGGCCGCTATCGGCCCTCGGGCCGCCTGATGACAAATCCCCGCTCGCGATCGCCGTCGAAACCCGCTTTGAGATAAAGCTGGTGCGCGCCGGTGCGTTGCTGCCCCGACAGCAGCATCACTTTGTAACAGCCCTTGCGCCAGGCCAGCTGCAGCGCGTATTCGATCATCGCGAGCGCCACGCCGTGGCCGCGATAGGGCTCTGCCGTCACCACGTGCTCGATGACGCCGAACGGCTGCGCCTGGTGCGCCAGCCCCGGGATCAGCGCCAGCATGCAGGTGGCGATCGGCTGTTCCTCGTCTGCCGCCACCACCAGACGGATCGCCGGATCGTCCAGCAGGCGTTGCAGGGTGCGGCGTGCGTCGTCGGTACGCAGCGGCGCATCCTGTGGGCGCAGCTCGCGATACAGAGCCAACAGGCCGTTGAGATCGTCCGGCTGCGCCAGGCGATGAATGATGCTCATGGTTGCTCCTTTCCGCCGCTTCAACGGTAATCCGCTATCCTCCATTAATACCACAACGATTGCCGGAGAGGATGTTATGAGTCAGGTTTCGACCTTTGTCATGTTCCAGGGGGAGGCGCAGCAGGCGATCGACCTCTACAGCCAGGTGTTTGCGCGTTTTCGGCTCATGCAGGTGCAGCATTACGACCCGACGCCGGACGGCCGGCGATTGATCAAGCATGCCGCCATCGATTTCGACCGGCAGAACCTGGTGTTTATCGACAGCCCGATCAGCCATGATTTCAGCTTCACCCCGGCGGTGTCGCTGTTCATCAACCTGCCTAACGAAGAGGCGCTGGAGCAGGCTTTCCACCGCCTGGCGGAGGGCGGCAAGGTGCTGATGCCGCTCGACGACTACGGCTTCAGCGCCCGCTTCGGCTGGCTCAACGATCGCTTTGGGCTCTCCTGGCAGCTCAATGTCCCGGCGGGGGATCTGCCCTGAGGCTAAGGGGAGCGTGCAAAAGGCATGGCAGTTCCTGCTGTTGTTTCATATGCTTATCGCCGGGGCAGGAACTCTGCCGTGGGGAATACCGACAACATCATGGAAAGGTGCGAATTGATTGATTTTGACCGTTATGTTGAGCAAGCGAAGTCTTACGGCGAGTGGCCGGGGGCACAGGTGGGCACGTCGTCCGGCAGCGTTGAGGGATTGAGCTACCGCCTGTATCGGCAAACTGCCGAGAGCGAAGACGTGATCGTGGTTTATCACGGCGGCGGGGTTAACAGCGCCGCCGGGTATGACATTCTTGCGCGCCAGCTGGCTGCCGAGCCAACGCTCGCGGTGTGCCTGGTCGATATTCGCGGGCATGGCGATTCCACGGGAGAGCGGGGGACGGTTGAGCGGCCTGAGCGTATTTGGCGCGATGTCGATGTCATCCTGGCGGAAATGCGCCTGCGTTTTCCGTTAGCGCGCAGGCACCTGCTTGGCCATTCCAGCGGCGCCGGGATGTTGCTCAACTACCTGACCCGCTATCCTTGTGAACAGCAGGCGGACAGCCTGACCCTGCTGGCGCCCGAGCTGGGGCCATTTTCCGGGATGGCCCGCGATCTGGCGGCGACGGCCCGTTTTGCCCAGGTGCGGCAATGGCCTTTTGTGGCCAATGCGTTCAGCGGCGGGCGGTGGTTTGGGCAATCTCGGGCGGTCAGCCTGAATTTTCCCCCGGCCGTGCTGGCCGCTGCCCCCGATTTTGTCTGCCAATACAGCGTTAATATGGCTAACGCGTTGACGCCACGCACCCCGGCAAAGCAACTGGCGGCGCTGCGATTGCCGACCTTGCTGCTGGCGGCGGCGCAGGATGAGTTGTTCAGCGCGCAATCCTTGCAGCGTTTCGTCGAACAGCATGGCAGCGTGCATGTTGCCTTTGGCTTGCTTGAGGGCAGTACGCATTTATCGTGCGTCTTTGAGGCCCACGATCATGTCCTGCGCTACCTCTCGCGCGTATTCGCTGGCGCGTCTGATGAAGATGCATCCGCGTAGCTGTTTGTTTCTTAATCACTTCTTCTCCGCCATTAACTGGACGGAGGAGTGGTGATTAAGATCACGAAATTAGTTAATAAATCTTTATGAATTTGATTGCAAAGTGTTAACATCCTGCCGCTTTCATTAGGCTTGCTAATGATATTCTTATTGTCAAGGAATGCTCAGGATGGATTACCAAAACGTCTTTCAATTGACGGATCAGGAACGAAACGAGTTATTTTCGGCATTAGATAAAATTGCTTACGATCCCGCCGGCGGTGATGCGTATATTCACGCTATACGAACGGCCATGATTACCCATTTGCCCCACAGATTAAGCGCCGCATTAAGCCAGCAAAAGGCGTCAATCAAACCACGGCCTTACCTTATTTTAAAAAATGTGCCGGTGGATAAAGAAGTTTTCTTTTCCCCTTGTCCGAACCAATACACGCCTTCGGCCAAATCCGGGAATATCAGCGAAAACCTGTTGGT
The DNA here is from genome assembly GCF_900182895.1 of Serratia sp. CC22-02. Lineage (NCBI taxonomy): Bacteria > Pseudomonadati > Pseudomonadota > Gammaproteobacteria > Enterobacterales > Yersiniaceae > Serratia > Serratia sp. CC22-02. Next base: position 488,557 of record NZ_FXUD01000002.1, read on the forward strand.
GGGTATTTCTTCGCTAATCGGTGAGCCCTATTCGATGTATTTCGAGGGGAAGGAGCTGATTAATAATCTGATCCCCAAACGCGAAGCCAAAAAAGAGTATACCGGTCTGGGGTTCGATGTTGAACTGGACTTCCATATTGAAAATGCGGCGCTGAAACACCTGGAACAGTTCAACGTCTCGCCGATGGGCCTGCTGCTGGCCGGTGTGCGCCGCGATCCGCACAGCCCGATGACGCGCATCTCCGATTCGCGTCTGGCGATCGCTCAACTGAGCCGCGAGGACGTCGAAATGCTGGCCAGCCCGCTGTACAGCATCAAACTACCTTACCGCTGGCGCCAATCCACGCAGGCCGGGCGGGAAGAAACCGCGCTTGTGCCGCTGATTTCGCAAAATCACGTATTGCCGGATGTGAGCGCCGTCTTCTATCCCGGCATGATTGCGGCCAGCACGCCGCGAGCGGAAGCCGCGCTGGAGCGTTTCTACGGGCTGGTGAAAGAAAACGCCATCGGCATCGATATTTGCCCAGGCGATTTGGTGTATATCGATAACCGCTTTGCGCTGCATTCGCGCGATAAATTCACGCCTTCTTTCGATGAAAGAGATACGCCGTTGCGCTGGGTGCAACGCGTCTTCATTTCGGCAAGCTTGTGGAATCACCGCAACCTCAATCAGGTTGAAGAGCGCATTTTCTCGATTTAAGGTTATTATTCATGCTGAACGTTTTTCTTTCTATATTGCCGATTTTTTTGTTAATCGTGCTGGGCTATTTGTCAAAACTCTATGTTAAAGACGTCGCCGTATTTTGGGGCTTCTCAGACAAATTTGTTTATTACCTGTTTTTTCCGGCGCTGTTGATATTGGATATCAGTGAGGCGGATTTTAGCGGCGCGGACAGCTTTTATCCCGTTGTGGCGACCATTGTTTCCACGCTGGCCATCGCGTTGATTATTTTCGTTGGCAAACTGTTCTTCAATACGTCGGCCGATCTGTTTACCTCCATTTTTCAGGGCGGAGTCAGATACAACTCTTATGTATTCATCGCGCTGTCGCAATCGCTGTTCGGTAGCGAAGGGGTGGCACTGTCCGGTTTCTTCGTGGCATACATGATCATTCTGACCAACATCATGAGCGTGTTGGTGATGAACCACTACGGCACCGGCAGCAAGAAAAGCCTGAGCGGCGCGCTGCTGGCGCTGACGAAAAACCCGCTGATCATCGGCGCGTTGTTCGGGGTGCTGATGAACCTGTGCAACCTGCACATTACCGGCGCGCTTAAACAGCTGTTCGTTTATCTCTCCAACGCCGCCACGCCGCTGAGCCTGATGTCGGTCGGCGCAGGGTTGATCGTCAGCATGCATATCCGCAAGCTGGTTTCCATCTCTTATGCGACCGTGCTGAAGTTGGTGGCCATGCCGCTGATTACCATTGCGCTGGTGCACTATTTCGGTGCTACCGGCGTGCCGGCCAGCATCGCCATTCTCTATTCCGCCGTGCCTTGCGCCGGCAACGCCTATATTCTGGCGCGGCAAATGGGGGGCGATCATGAAGCGATGGCCTCTATTATCACCTGGACGACGCTGCTGTCGGTTATCACCGTGACGTTCATCCTCGGCAGCGTAGCGCTCTAACGCCGGCGCCGGGCGGCATTCGCCCGCCCGGCGTTTTCCGCAATCCTCTCATATCCTTTCATGACGCTTTACCGCTATGCTAAAAATAGAATGGCCCGTGAATATGAAAAGGATGAATCATTTTGGCAGGAAGTAGCTTACTTACCCTCATCGACGACATCGCCTCGTTGTTGGACGACGTCTCGTTAATGAGCAAAATGGCGGCAAAAAAAACCGCCGGGGTGCTGGGGGACGATCTGGCGCTCAATGCGCAGCAGGTCACCGGCGTTAAAGCCGATCGCGAACTGCCGGTGGTGTGGAGCGTCGCCAAAGGTTCGTTGATCAACAAGGCGATCCTGGTGCCGCTGGCGCTGCTGATCAGCGCTTTTGCACCCTGGGCGATTACGCCGCTGCTGATGGTGGGCGGCGCCTACCTGTGCTACGAAGGATTCGAAAAGGTGTTTCACAGCCTGAGCCACGGCAAGGCGGCGCAGGAGGAAAAATCGGACGGGCCCGGCGCCAATGAGGACGCTGCGGCCTATGAGAAGCGCAAGGTGAAAGGCGCAATACGCACCGATTTCGTGCTCTCTGCCGAGATTATCGCCATCACGCTGGGCACCGTTGCCGGCGCCACCTTCAGCCAGCAGGTAATCGTTTTGTGCGGCATCGCCGTCGTGATGACGCTCGGCGTGTATGGCATCGTCGCCGGCATCGTCAGGCTGGACGATCTGGGGCTGTATCTGAGCCGCAAAGGCAGCGCGTTAGCGCGCTCCCTCGGCGGCGGCATCGTGCGCGCCGCGCCTTATTTGATGAAAACGCTGTCGATCGTCGGCACGGTCGCCATGTTTATGGTCGGCGGTGGCATCCTGACCCACGGTCTGCCGCCGGTGCATCACCTTTTCGAAGACTGGGCCTCGTACACCACGGTGGTGCCGACGTTTGGCCATATCTTGCAGGGGGTGGTTCCGGCTCTGCTGAACGTGGCGTTCGGGCTGGTGGCCGGCGGCGTGGCGCTGGTGGTGGTGTCGGCGCTGGGCGCGGTACGCGCGCGTTTCAAGGCATGATGAAAAGTCTCGCCCCGAGAGGGGCGGGACGGTGCAGACGCTTTAAAAAATCAGTTTGAGAACGCCGGTAATCGTCAACAAACCCACGATGAAGATGATGGCGACAATCCACAGAATAATTTTCATTCACTTCTCCCTTATCGGTTAAATGGCGCGCGCGATTGGCGCTAACTCAATGAAATCACTCTTCACTATAGACGCTAACTCTCTATCGTGCGTCGCCATGCATTCAGGGATGCTGATTGTCGCCCGCGCCCAGCGCGCGCTGCATGATGTGGGTGTCGCGCCATTCCCCCAGTTTGAACCCCACGGCCTTTAACGTTCCGACGCTGGTAAAGCCGAGCGACTGGTGCAGCGCCAGCGAACCGCGGTTGGCGGCGGAATCGCCGACGATCGCCAGCATCTGGCGCCAGGGGCCTTGCTCGCAGCGGGCGATCAGCGCGCTCAGCAGCGCTTTGCCGACGCCTTTGCCCTGTTGCCCCTCGGCGATATACACCGAGTCTTCCACGGTAAAGCGATAGGCCGGCCTGGGGCGATACGGCGTGGCATAGCAGTAGCCCACAATACGGCCTTCGCTCTTCGCCACCAGCCAGGGCAGCCCGGCTTCTTGCACCTTGCTCAGCCGCAGCTGCATTTCCGCCAGGGTCGGCGGCTGTTCTTCAAACGAGGCGGCACCGTACAGCACGTGGTGGGTGTAAATGCGCAGCACGGCGGCCATATCGTCCGGCGTGGCATCGAGGAGGCTGAGTACGGGAGCGGAGAGCGTCATGGTAATGCCTGTTTACCTTGGAAATCAGCGGATAAACGCCATTATGCGCGCCGCTCACCGCCGGGGTAAATCGGGTTTTCTTATGGTGAGATAAGAAAACCCTATGGGGTTGTCAGCCGCACAATGCAGCGCTCTGTGCCAACTGCGGGTCCAACATGGCGATCTGCTGCTCAATCACCGCCGGAAGCACCGGCCCTGAACGCGCCAGAATTGCCCCGACTTCCGCCAGTGAAACGCCCATCCGGCGCGCCAGTTCCCCGACTTTCAATAACATATGCAGCTCCTCCCTTGTGCGTGTCGGGATACTAAAGCCTGACGCCACGTAAGGGACAAGAGCGGGAAGAAAAGATGACGTTTTAAAAATCGGTGGTCTCCAGAGAGGCAAAAGCCCAGCTGGATGGCTGGGCTTCGCAGGTCCCTGAAAGGGAGGGTATAGCATAAGGGCCTTTATCGGCTACGGCGACAATTTCACCTGATTTGTCTGTTTTGTCAACAACAGCGTACTGGTCAGAACAGCATATTTTTGGCATTGATCGACTTAATGACGGCGCGTTGTATGTCAGCAACAAGCTCGCGCGACAGACATTGGGTAAGAAAGCCTCTCTCTTTACGGGCTCTGTTCAGCCGTTGGCGGCTGACTTGCTGCACCAGATCGCCCTTTGCCCAGCGCGTTTGCGGATGAAAGAATCTCATATCTTCGATGAGTTCACGCGTAATTTCGATGTGCAATCCCCGTTCGATCTTGTTCGAATCTCTGGTGGTCGACAGCGGTACGATAATGCAGGCGTTGCCGTTAATTTTGCCGTTTAACACAACAACTAAACGGTTCTTCACCATTTCTGGTGGAATGTGGCCATCATAAAAGCCGGCTTCATACGGTTGGCAGACTGAGAGGGGATAGTTGCCATAGTTGCACTCAAGAATTTCCCCGACCTTGGGGGCAAATTTGATCGGCATCGAGACACTCCTTTGTTGTGAACAATCCGTGTTATGGAGGAGTGAGCATGCGGGCGTTTTGCTTTTAGAGAAAGGTGTAGCGTAAGGAAACGGGGAATGAAAGTGAAATATTGCGGATTCGTACGCAGAATCCGCCTTGATGAGGGTCGAATTTACCAGCCTTTCACCGCGCCGCCGTTGAAGATTTTCTCGGCGGCCTTGGCCACTTCGTCTGACTCGTAGGCCTTGATGAAGTTCTGCACGTTCGGCGCGTCCTTGTTGTCTTCGCGGGTGACGATGATGTTGGTGTACGGCGAGTCCTTATCCTCGATGAAGATGCCGTCTTTGGTCGGCGTCAGACCGGTCTGGTTGATGTAGGTGGTGCTGATGACGGCAACGGTGACCTTTGGATCGTCCAGCACGTGCGGCAGCTGCGCGCCTTCCAGCTCCATGATTTGGTAATGGTGCGGGTTGGCGCTGATGTCTAGGGCGGTGGGCAACAACCCCTTACCTTGTTTCAGCGTAATCAACCCGGTTTTTTCCAGCAGCAGCAGGGCGCGCCCCAGGTTGGTCGGATCAAGCGGGATGGCGATCACCGCGCCGTCCGGCAGCTCTTTGAGCGATTTTATCTTTTTGGAGTAGCCGGCCATCGGGAAGACAAAGGTATTGCCGACTGCCACCAGCTTATAGCCGTGATCTTTGTTTTGCTGTTCGAGGAACGGGCGGTGCTGGAACACGTTGGCGTCCAGTTCGCCCTTGTCGGTAGCGTCGTTCGGCAGCAGTGAACCGCTAAAGCCGACCAGCTCGACGTCCAGCCCGTATTTCTCTTTCGCCACCTGTCTGGCGACTTCCGCCACGTCCTGTTCCGCGCCGTTGATGACGCCGACCTTGATATGATCCCGATCGGTTTTTTGATCGCAGCCCTGAAGCGCCAATACGGCGGCGAAGGCCGCCGCCAGAGGGGTGATACGCCAGCGTAAGGTCATCGAAGTCTCCCTGAAAAGAACAATAAAATCAGTTGTTTTTTGTCCTTACAGCTAAGCCTGAACCGCCGATGAAGTCAAACGCTCGTTCAGCATAAACGGCTATAGCTTATAGCCGTTATGCGGCGGGGGGTTATCGGCTGAGCGAACGCAGCACCACGATGCCCGGCGTAGCCATCACGTAATCCATAAAGGGCGAATCGACCACCCGCATGTTGGCCTTGCGCGAAGAGGCGTTGCGCAGCACCGGGCCGCTGTCGGTCATCACGAAGATGCCGGTGTGGGTCACGTCCAGCCCGTCCAGGTTGGTGTAAATACCGATGTAATCGCCGGTGCGCAGCTGGGCCAGCACCTTGTCGTCGACGTTGTCGCTGGGGATATAGGTCACGCTGCGTTGTACGTTGGGCAAACCGGGCAGGTAGCTGCTGCCGTCCGCCTTGCGGTTGAGGGTTTTCACGAGGGTGACGGCGTGCGGGCTGAGCTGCGCGGTGATGTCTTCGGCCACCTGGTGCGGCCGCTGCGCCCAGTCGGTGAAGAAGTGTTTGCGCTGCGGGAAGGCGATTTTGCCGTCGACGTAGCGAATGTCTACCAGACGCTGTACGAACTCGCTCTCGCTGCGGGCGGTGCTGAGCGCTTCCACATAATCGATGTAGGTGAAGCAATCCAGCCCGCGGAAGTCGATCACCAACTGCTCGGGCGTGCTCTGCGAGCCGATCAGGCGGTTGGCGAGATAGGGCGTGCCGAGAAACTCGCGCGAAATCAAATCGACGGTGCGGCCATGCGGCTGTGCGGCGGGCCAACCGGCGCGCAGCGTGAGGATCTCACGCAGCTTGCTGCGGGTGCTGGCGTCCATCTCCGGCTGCACGCCCGGCGGCGAAACGGTGACGTCGGTCGGCGGCGTTGCGGGGGTGACGGCGGCGGGGCGATCGGCGCATCCGCTCATGGCGATAGCTAACATCAGTAAAACAACCTTGTTCTGGTTCATACGGCCCTCCCTGGGTGTCGCTGGTTTATCAGAGTAAGTGATAACAGTTCTCATCCGATGGTAGGGGTTAAAAAGTAAACATAGCCTCAATGGCGGCCGATAAATCAGTAACCGATTTCGCTATTGAACGGCAAATACCAGAACAGCGCGATTTCGTGATCGGCGATCTCCGGCTCGGCGCGGTACAGCAAACGGTCGATGCCGCCGAGAATAAACCCGTAATGCTGGTAGCAGCGACAGGCGGCCAGATTGTTGTTCTGCGTTTCGAGCATCATACCCGAGGTTTCCTGCTGCCGCGCCCACTGTTTGGCGCAGTCCAGCAGTGCCCCGGCGATGCCCTGACGGCGCGCGTGAGCGCTGACCGCGATCTCGTCGATCAAGGTGTAACCGTTCCAGTTTTTGCTCAGCGTGATGTGGCCAACGGCTTCGTCCTGGCGATACGCCAGGAAGGTCACGCTGTCTTCGTTGGCGAACGGCGCCAGGGGATACTGTTTACGAAACGGCGCCACCGGGCGGGTTGGCCAGCTGTCGACCGGGCTGTCGAACTGCGGCAGGGCGTAACTGCGGATGGTAAAGCCGAAATCGCCGCACGTCAGGTAATCATCGGGCAGCGCCTCAATGGCCGCGATGCGGATGGCCGGGGTCATTATGGCAGCTCCCGCAGCAGGCGCGCCGGGTTGCCGGCATAAATTCCCTTGCGGGTAATGTCGCGGGTCACGACCGCCCCGGCGCCGATCACCGCGTCGCTGCAGATCTCCACCGCCAGGATCGTGGCGCCGGAGCCGATGGACACCCGATCGCCGACGCGCGTGCGCCCCCAGCTGGCCGGATCGGCATTGGGCGCTCCGTCTTTGAACAGATCGTTGGCGAAGGTGACGCCGTGGCCGACAAAGCACGCTTCGCCGAGGGTGACGTATTCGCAGATAAAGCTGTGCGACTGAATTTTACTGCGCGCGCCGATGCTGACGTGGCGCTGGATCTCCACGAACGGGCCGACGAAGACATCGTCGCCGAGCCGGCAGCCGTACAGATTGCTGGGCTCGACTACGGTGACGTTGCGCCCGGCGTCGACGTCGACGATCCCCGCCTGGCGGGTGGTGATAACGGATGACATGACCTTCCTCGCAGCCTGGTTTTTATGGTGGGAGTATAAGACAAAGCGTTGCGGCGTTGCGCTTTCCGCACGTTTTTTCGCCGAAAGACTATAATTAGTACAGGGGAGAGAGCCCCGTGGCCGCAATCCTCGCACGGGTAGCTGTCCGTCGGAGGTGTGAAATTCGTTCGCCGATCGCGGCCTACGGCGAGATAGGAGGTGTCTCATGGTCAGTCATGTTTGGGGACTTCTGGCGCATCCCAGCGCCGAGTTCGAACAGATCAAAAGCGAGAATGAAAGCGTCTCGCACCTATACACCCATCACGTGTTGCTCTTGGCAGCAATCCCGGTGGTCTGCGCCTTTATCGGCACCACCCAGTTGGGCTGGCTCTCCGGCGAGGGACATGCCATCAGGCTCGACATGTTTACCGCGCTTTATACCGCCGTGGCGTTTTACCTGCTGATGCTGGCGGGCGTAGCGGCCATGGGGAAAGTCATTCACTGGATGGCGCGGCGCTATGAATCGCGCCCCAGCCTGCACCGCTGCATGGTGTTCGCCGGCTACGTGGCGACCCCGATGTTCCTCAGCGGGATTGTGGCGCTCTATCCGGTCGTCTGGCTGTGTCTGTTTGTCGGCATTATCGGCCTGTGCTATTCGGGCTATCTGCTGAATCTGGGGATCCCGCACTTCCTGAATATCGACAGTAAGGAAGGGTTCATCTTCTCCAGCTCGACCTTCGCTATCGGTATCCTGTTGCTCGAGCTGTTGCTTGGGGTGACGGTGCTGCTGTGGGGGTACGGTTCCTGGTTGTTCTGAGTTAACGGCTGTTGTTATCGCCCCCGCGCCGGTGGAACGGCGCGGGGGCTTTTGCTTTTATACGCGGCGGAAAACCAGCATCACGCCGAGCACGATGCCCGCCATGCCCAGCAGGCTCAGCGCCGCCAGCGCGTGGCCGAGCAACAGGTAGTCCAGCAGGACGGTCACCGCCGGGATCAGATAGAACAGGCTGGTGACCTGCACCAGGTTGCCGCGCTGGATCAGGCGATACAGCAAGAAGGTCGCCAGCACCGAGATCACCACCGCCATCCACAGCAGCGGCAGCACGAACGCCGGCCGCCATTCGACCCGCAGCGGCTCAAACGGCAGCGCCAGCGTACACATCAGCAACCCGACGGCATACTGCAGCGGCAAGACCGCCAGCGGCGGCTGCGTCATGCCTTTTTGCAGCAGGGTGCCGGCGGTCATGCAGCCCAGCGCGATAAAGGCGAACAGCATGCCGCTCAGCGAGAAGTGGGCCACCATCAGGCTTTGGTACACCACCAGCGTCAGCCCGACCATTGCCAGCGCCAGGCCGAGCGCCCGCAGCCCGGTGCAGCGCCGTTCGGTGATGAACTGGGTGAGGATCGGCTGTACGCCGAGCAACGTCGCCAGCACGCCGGGCGTAATACCCAGTTCCAGCGCCAGCAGATAGCAGATTTGATAGCTGCCGATCATCAACACGCCAATCAGCGCGACGCGCCGGCGGGTGCCGGGAGCGGGCAGGCACTGGCGCTGCCACAGGCCGATGGCCAACAGCACCGCCAGCGCGATGGCGCAGCGGAAGAACAGGAAAGCGAAGGCGGAGGCGTGCTCCAACCCCCAACGGGAGAAGATCGCGCCGCTGCTCCAAAGCAGGACGAACAGCGTAGCCAGGCCGGCATTGGCCCAGAGAGAAGGTAATCGCATGTCAATTTCACCTGTCGTGAAAATTACAGGCTCCGGCGCGCGCGGCGGTCTACGCCTGAACGCAACAGATCAATAAGCCGGAGGTAAAAAGTCGGTTTGGCTTAGCGCACGACCACAATGCGTGGTGGGTAAGCGGCAACCGCTGAAACGACAGAGGAAACGGCGGGTGGGGCGGAGGAAGCACACAGCAAAACGACGGCCGGAACGGTCGCGTCTGTCGGATCTGTGCTGTGCGCCAGGTAGGTCATGTGAGTTCCTGAAAATCGGCAATGAAACTAATCGCTTCAAACATAACCAAGTTCGCCGGGATGCGCAATCGGAAATCATCATTACTTAATTGATAATGAAAATCATTATCATTATCATTAATAAAAGGCTGTGCTATGTTGCTTTGGCCGCGCAGTGTTGACGCTGGGGGCGCGGCTTGCTCCCTGCCTCGGTTCACGCAGCGTGTGCGGCAAAAGACGTTGCGATTCGCTTTTGCAGAAGGCGGGCAATCGTGATAAAAATATTGATATGTTATAATATAACAATTAATGCATGATGAATCCAGTTCACGACATCCTCCACGTTGATGGAGTTAGCCTGACCGGCCACGGCGGGGCATTGATACTCGACAACATCCATTTCGCGCTGCGCGCCGGTGAGAAGCTGGCGGTGATCGGCCCTAACGGCAGCGGCAAGTCCAGCCTGCTGCGTGCCCTGATCGGCGAAACGCGGCCGGACAGCGGCGGCATTCACTGGCGAGGGCGGGCCTTGTCCGAGTGGCCGGCGGCGGAACGCGCCAAAAGCATCGCCTTTCTGGCGCAAAACGATTCGCCGGATTTGCGGCTGTCGGTTGAGGACTACGTGGCGTTGGGCCGTTTACCGCATGGCGAACGCTCTGCGGCGGGAAAACGCATCGTTGACGAAGCCATCGGGGAAACCGGGCTGGCGCCGCTCAGGCACCATCCGCTGGGGCGGCTCTCGGGCGGTCAGCGTCAGCGCGCCGCGCTGGCCCGGGCGTTGGCACAGTCTCCCGATCTGTTGTTGCTGGATGAACCGACCAATCACCTCGATCCGCCCGGGCGCTCGGCGCTGCTGTCGTTAGTGAAAAATAAAGAGATTGCCGTGATTGCGGTGCTGCACGATTTGCCCGTGGCAGAGGCATTTGCCGATCGGATCCTGGTGCTGAACGAAAGCCGCCAGGTAGCCTGTGGTACGCCCGAGGCGGTGTTGCAAACTCCGGTGATTTTGCCGGTGTTCGGCATGAACAGTTTCCAGGTGGCGCATCCCGTCAGCGGGAAAACGCTGCGCATTTTTGACGTTCCCCATTGTGCTTGATCAACCAGAGAGAAACATGAACGCACGCGTATTCATCCTGCTTCTGCTGCTGGCCGCCAGGTCGGCGGCGGCCGAACATTTTCCCGTCACCGTAGAAAGCTGCGGTGTGCCGGTCACCTTCAACCAGGCGCCGCAGCGCGCCGTCATCAACGACATCAACATGGCCGAGATGGCCTTTGCACTGCATCTGCAGGATCGCATTGTCGGGCTGACCGGCATCACCGGCTGGTACAAACTGACGCCCGACTTCAAGGCCGCGATGGGCGCCATTCCCGAACTGGCGCCGAAATATCCCGCTTTGGAAACGCTGCTGGCGGCACAGCCGGATTTCTTTTTCGCCGGCTGGAATTACGGCATGAAGATCGGCGGCGACGTCACGCCGGAGAAGCTTGCCCCGTTCGGCATCAAAACGCTGGTGCTGAGCGAGAGCTGCGTACAGGCCGGCGGGCGGCCGCAGAAGGCCGATATGAATCTGCTGTATGACGATGAGCTGAAGCTCGGCAAGATTTTCGGCAAGCGGCAAGAGGCCACCGCGCTGGTTGAGGGCTGGCAGCGCCGGTTGGCTGCGCTGCCCGCCAGGCCGGCGGGCCAGGCGCCGCTCAAGGTATTCGTCTATGACTCGGGGGAGGAGAAGCCTTTCACCAGCGGCAAATACGCGATGCCGACGGCGATCGTCGAAGCGGCCGGCGGCCGCAACGTGATGGACGGCTTGCCGGCGAGCTGGACGACGGCGTCCTGGGAGGCGGTAGCGGCGGCCGAGCCCGACTTCATTATTCTGCTGGATTACCAGACCGGATCGGGCGCCGATGCGCTGCGGCGCTTCCTCGAGTCCCACCCGTTGATGAAATTAACGCCTGCCGTACGGCACCATCGCTATCTGAAACTGCAGTATGCGGAGCTGACGCCGGGGCCGGCCAACATCGGCGCAGTGGAAAAGCTGGCGCGGGCGCTGTACGCGCCGGAGGCTGAATGAACTCGCCGACCCGGCGGTTTATGTTGCTCGCGCCGTTGGCGCTGTCGGTATTGTGCGGGTTAATGATCTGGAGCCTGCAGCTGGGCAGCGTCGCGCTGTCATGGCGGCAGACGATGGCGGCATTGGGGCTTTCATCGGCGCCCCTCTCCGGCATGCTGGACACTATCGTCGTGCAACTGCGGGTGCCCAGAGCCTTGCTGGCGGCCTTGACCGGCGCCGGGCTGGCGATGACCGGCGCGCTGCTGCAGACCACCACCCGCAATGAGCTGGCCGATCCTTTTTTGTTTGGGCTCTCCTCCGGCGCCTCCGCCGGCGCGGTGCTGGTCATCACGCGCTTCGGCGATGCGCTGGGCGCGCTGACGTTGCCGCTGTCCGCCTTCGCCGGCGGCGTTTTGTCCGCCTTGGCGGTGATGATCCTGTTTCGCGTCGGCCGGGTCAGGCGCGCCGAGCAGCTGATCGTCTGCGGCCTAGCGGTCTCGTTTTTGTTCAGCGCGCTCACCAGCTACCTGGTGTTTTCCGGCGATCAGCGGGCGGCCGGTTCGGTGTTGTTCTGGTCGCTCGGCGGGTTGGGGCTGGCGCGCTGGGATAATCTGTTCATTCCGCTGGCGAGTTTCGTGCTGCTGGCCGGGTTTACGGCGCTGCGTTGGCGGGCGCTGGACGCGCTGCTGGCTGGCGAGCAAACCGCCCATTCGATGGGGGTCAGCGTGGCGCGCCTGCGCACCGAGACCTTTCTGTGCTGCGCACTGTCCACGGCGTTTCTCGTCTCGCTGACGGGCGTGATCGGCTTTGTCGGGCTGATGGTGCCCTATCTGGCCCGGCGCCTGGTGGGCGTGCGCCACCGTTTGGCCGTGCCGATGTGCGGCTTGCTGGGGGCGACGCTGCTGACCGGCGGCGACATGCTCAGCCGCAGTCTGATCCCCCATCAGGAGCTGCCTATCGGCATCATTACGGCCGGGCTGGGGGGCGCGTTCATCGTGTCCTTGCTGCTGCGTGCGGAACGATGAACGCCACCCTGTTTCAATAGAGCTCCAGATGCAGGCGCTGCTGCTCAATCAGCGTCTGCCACAGGTTTTCCGCCCCGCAGGCTTGCTCCAGCGCCGTCGCCACGGCATGTTCCAGATACTGGCGATTGCCGCACAGGTAGACATGCGCTCCCCGCCGCAGCAAGCCGCTGATGGCATCGGCATGCTCGCCGATCGCATGCTGTACATAATATTTGGCGGCGGCGTCGCGCGAGAAGGCGGTGATGAGGCGCGTGAGTACGCCCGCCGCGTTCAGTGCTTCTAACGCTTCGTGATACAGGAAGTCTTCATCGCGCCGTTTTTCGCCGAAGATCAGCACGGTTTCGCGCCGTTCACCCTGGGCGGCCATTTCGCGCAGCAAGCCTATCAAGGGCGCGATGCCGGTACCGGTACCGATAAGCAGCACCGGCACAGTGGTATCGCGCGGCAGGTAAAAGCCGGGGTTAGCGCGGCAGAAGAGGCGGAAAGGGCCGGGTTGGCTGAGCAGCCAGCCGGTCGCCGTGCCGCGCCGGGTGCGGCCGTCGCGTTCATATCGTACGTCGCGCACGCACAGGTCGAGGCTCTCTGCCTGCGTTGCCGAAGCGATGGAGTAGGCGCGCGGCAGGCAAACGGGCAGCAGCGCCAACAGGTTCTCCAGCGTGACCGTCTGCGGCGGGCAAAAATCGTGCAGTACATCCAGCAGATCGGCGCCGTACAGATAGCTCTCCAGGGCTTTGCGCTGGCGGATCTTGAGCAAGCCTTTGAGCTCTTCGCTGTCGGCCAACTGCGCCAGTTCGCGCAGCGTCGTTTTGCTGAGCTGGCGCAGTTCCCGGCGGTGCAGCGCGTCGGCGGTCTCCGGCCTGCCGAGCCAGTTAGCCAGCCGGGTCAATAATCCTTCGTCGTTCTCCGGCAACAGATAGACGGTATCCCCAGCCCGGTAAACGATGCCGCTGCCGGCGATATTCAACCGCAGGTGCCAGGCCTGCGGCGTGCGTGCGCTGAGCGGCCGCCGTTCAAGGAGGGCGGCGCTGAACGCATGGTCTTCGCCGTAGGCGGTCACGCGCAGATGCAAATCGCGGCCGGCCTGGGCATCACCGGCCAGCACCTTCTCCAGCGTCGTCAGCCAGGTTGCGAAGAACGGTTCGAAGTTAACGTCGGCGTCGACGCGATTGATGATGGCGCGGGCGCCGTATTGCGTCAGACGTGCATCCAGCGCCTGCGTGAAGCCGCAGAAATGCGGGTACGCGGTGTCGCCGAGACCGAAGATGGCGTAGCGCAACCGGTGGCGATCCGGCCATTGCGCCAGCGCGTCGGAAAAACGCTCGGCGTTGGCGGGCGGTTCGCCGTCGCCAAATGAGCTGGAGACGATCAGCAGGGCGTCACGTTCGCCCACATCGGCGGGCTGGATGGCGTTGAGTTCTTTCACGACGGGGCGGTAGGGTTGCAGGCTGCTTTGCTCGCCCAGGCGCATCGCCAGCGCCCGGGCGTTGCCCGACTCCGAACCGTAACCAATAAGGATGCGTTCGATAAGGTCGGCCATGGCGGTTACTTGTCGTAGTGGTTGTCGAACTGTTCTTTGGCGAATTCCACCGATTCGAAGTCGGTCATCAGATCGTTGATCACGCGGCGGATGCTGATATAGGCCGCGATATTGCCCTGGGCGTCATACAGCGGCTGCACCGTGGTGTCGACCACGTACAGCACGCCGCCTTTGCCGACGTTCGGAATGATGCCGGTCCAGATGCCGCCTGCCTTGATGGTGTCCCACATCGCTTTGTAAACGGCTTTCGGCACGGAAGGGTGGCGCACGATGCTGTGGGGCTGGCCCACCAGCTCTTCCCGGGAAAAGCCGGTCAGTTGGCAAAACAGATCGTTGACGTAGGTGATGGTGCCCTGCAGATCGGTGGTGGAGATCACCATCACTTTATCGAGCGCGGACAACAGCTGGGCGGAAGCGAGGGTCTGACTCATGGTAGGTTCCTTCTCATTAACAACTTCGCGGTGATTGCCACGGCGGATGCCATGTATCCGTCATGACAGCTTTGTAATTGATTCTCATTTGCGATTGTGCGGTGAATGGTAATCGGGAAATTTATAAGTTGCAATAAAAATACATCTTTAAGGGCGCAGAAAGGTCACGACGAGGCAGGCAGGGGGAGAGGAAGCCCGCGCCGGGTGTGGCGGCGGGCCAATCGGGCGGTCTTAGTGGGGGTCTTCGGCCCAGCCTTTACGTTTGCTGGTTTTGCCGATGCCGGGGTTGAAGCTGTTGGTCGGATCGGCGGTGCGGTAGAACGCCTGCAGATCTGCCTTGGCGTGGTACAGGTGGCCGACGTTATGTTCCGCTGGGTACTCGGCGCCGCGCCGGTTGAGGATCTCGAGCATTTTTTCCTTCAGCGCGTGGCTGTCGACGCCCTTTTTCACCACGTAGTCCTGATGGAAGACGTGGCACATAAAGTGGCCGTAATACAGCTTATGCACCAGCTGGCTGTCGATCTCCGGCGGCAGGGTTTCGAACCAGTCGGTGTCGTTGCGGCGCAGGGCGATATCCAGCGCCAGAATATCCTCCACCTTGTCGGCGTGCACCGCATGGTAGCGCACGGCGGCGCCGGCGGCGGCGAAGCGGTGCAGGAAGGCCTTTTTGCCTTCGTCAGGCGTGCAGGTGAAGAAAGCGCCTTCGGCCTGGGCGAAGTACTCGGTCAGGTAGCGCTGCGCTTCGTCTACGCCGGGGCCGGCCATCTTCAGCAGCAGGTGATGTTCGAAACGTTCGCGGTATTCCTTCATGCGCTTCGGCAGGTGGCTCGGCGCCAGATGGCTCAGGCCCTGCATCAGCCGATCGGTCAGGTTGTGCGGCAGCAGCGGCAGCTTGTTGAGGCTGGCGTCCATACGGCCTTTCAGGGTGAAGAAGCGCGGCATCTGATCGGTGCCGAGCTTGTCGATCATCATGAAGGTGTCTTTGCCGTACACCTCGGCGATGTCGAAGATATCGCGGTGCATGTACTCACCGGCCACCGGCAGGTTTTCGAACTGGCTCAGCATGTGGCGGCGCAGTTCGGTCAGCACCGCGGTGTCGTTGGTGCCGATATAGAACACCTGCTCTTTGCCTTCTTTCTCGAAGGTGTCGAGCCGCACCGCGAACACCGCCAGCTTGCCGGCGCAGCCGGAGGCCTCGTACAGGCGGCGTTTGTCGGCGTTGAAGCGGGAAGGGGTGTCGGCATCGACGTCGCGCACCCGGCTGGCGTACTCGTTATCCGAGGCGCGCAGCTCGCCGTATTCGACGTCTGTCGGGCGATAGTCGCCTTTTTCTAGCCGGGTAAGGATCTCTTCCGGCGTGTCGCCGAGGCGGATGCCCAGATGGTTCACCAGGCGCAGCTGGCCGTCTTCCCCTAGCTGGGCGTACAGCGCCATTTCGGTATAGGCCGGGCCGCGTTTCACCAGCGAGCCGCCGGAGTTGTTGCACACGCCGCCGATCACCGAGGCGCCGATGCAGGAGGAACCGATCACCGAATGCGGTTCACGGCCGTAGGGCTTGAGCAATTTCTCGAGGTGGTGCAGGGTGCTGCCGGGGAAGCCGACCACCTGTTTGCCGTTGTCCAGTACCTGAATATGGTCGAGGCGCAGGGTGCTGACGATGACGATGTCGCGGTCATAGTCGTTGCCGCTGGGGGTCGATCCTTCGGTCAGGCCGGTATTGGCGGCCTGCATGATGACGATTTTGTCGGCGGCCACGCAGGCCTGCAGAATGCGCCACAGCTGCAGCAGGCTGGTGGGAAACACCACCGCCAGCGCCTGGCCTTCGCCGGAGCGGAACCCCTTGCGATACCGCTCGGTGTTGCGATCGCCGGTCAACAGCTGCGGGCCGCCGACGATGTCTTTAAGCTGGTTGATAAATGCCTGATTGCCTGACTGCATGCTGCCTGTCTCCCTGTCATCCCCGTCGCTTTAACCGCGGCGCCGGAGTGCCGCATATAAGCTAAGAGGTTATCAATTAAATAACTTATTAAGCTATCAGCCTGTCAGACTAATGGCTTGCGGGTTTAGTAGCGCTCGGCGTAGCCGGCTCGGCGCTCTTCGTCGCGTAGCGTCAGGATCTCCACGCCGTCGGCGGTGACCGCCACGGTGTGCTCCCACTGCGCCGACAGTTTTTTGTCGCGCGTCACCACCGTCCAGCCGTCCTTCTTCTGCTTGATGCGGCGGTCACCCTGGTTGATCATCGGCTCAATGGTGAACACCATGCCTTCCTGCAGCACCATGCCGCTGCCGGGTTGGCCGTAGTGCAACACCGCCGGCTCTTCATGCATATCGCGGCCGATGCCGTGGCCGCAATACTCCCGTACGATGCTGTAGCCGGCCTGTTCGGCGTGCCGCTGGATGGCGTGGCCGATATCGCCCAGGGTCGCGCCCGGTTTCACCGCGCGAATGCCCTGCCACATCGATTCATAGACGTTGTTCACCAGCCGTTTGGCCAGCGGCGTCACCTGGCCGACGCAGTACATCTTGCTGGAGTCGGCGATATAACCGCCGTTTTCCAGCGTGATGTCTACGTTGACGATCATGCCGGAACGCAGGATTTTGCTGGCCGACGGCACCCCGTGGCACACCACATCGTCGATTGAGGTGTTGAGCACATAGGGGAAATCATACTGCCCTTTGCTGGCCGGGCGCGACTTCAGCTCGTCGACGATAAACGCCTCGGCGCGGTCGTTGATCTCCATGGTGGAGATGCCTTCGACGATGACCTCATCGAGCATAGCAAACACTTTCGCCAGCAGGGCGCCGGAATGGCGCATTTTGGCAATCTCTTCCGGCGTTTTAATCACAATCTGTTTCACCCGACAATCTCCTTCAGCGTCAGCGCATTATCTTTCATCATTTTTTTTACCAGTTGCGGGTAGGTCAGTTCCGGATGGAACTCCGCCAGCATGCCGATCTTGATCCAGTACTCGGCCTGCGCGTTGATCGAACGCGTCATGGTCAGGCTGGCGAGGCGCAGATCGTCATGCAGCGCGTCCGAAATTTTTACGATGCCCATCGGCGTCTCCCTAAGTGAACGATATACGAAGTGTATACGCTTTGGATGGTCGCGATGTGGCATTCTGTGGCGTAAGAAGATTCTGGCAACAACGATTGCCGCCGCCAGACAATGCGTTTATTGTGATGAACGACTTTTTTGCCATGATTTTTCAGAAGGATTTAAGGCGTGACTAAACTACGTGTTGGGGTGATTTTTGGCGGTAAATCGGCGGAGCATGAGGTGTCGCTGCAGTCGGCCAAAAACATTGTGGATGCAATCGACAAAGAGAAGTTTGACGTCACGCTGCTGGGGATCGACAAACAGGGGCAGTGGCACATCAACGACGCCTCCAACTACCTGCTCAACGCCGAGAACCCGGCGCTGATCGCGCTGAACCGCTCGAACAAGAACGTGGCGCTGATCCCGGGCCAGGAAAAACAGCAGCTGATCGAAGCGGGCAGCGCCGGCGCGCTGGGCCAGCTCGACGTCATCTTCCCGATCGTGCACGGCACGCTGGGGGAGGACGGTTCGCTGCAGGGGCTGCTGCGCATGGCCAATATGCCGTTCGTCGGCGCCGGCGTGCTCGGTTCGGCGGTCAGCATGGACAAAGACGTGACCAAGCGCCTGCTGCGCGACGCCGGGCTGGCGGTGGCGCCGTTCGTCACCCTGACGCGCGCCAACCGCGCCGGATTCACGTTTGAGCAACTGAGCGAGCACCTCGGCCTGCCGCTGTTCGTCAAGCCGGCCAACCAGGGCTCCTCGGTCGGGGTCAGCAAGGTGGAAAACCGCGCCGAGTTCGACGCGGCGGTATCGCTGGCCTTCAGCTTCGATCACAAAGTGCTGGTGGAGTCGGCGATCGTCGGCCGCGAGATCGAGTGCGCGGTGCTGGGCAACGACGATCCGCAGGCCAGCGTGTGCGGCGAGATCGTGCTGAGCGACGCCTTCTATTCTTACGACACCAAATACATCAATGAGCAGGGCGCTCAGGTGGTGGTGCCGGCGGCAATCGCGCCGGAAGTGAGCGACCACATCCGCGAGGTGGCGCTGAAGGCGTTCCGCACGCTGGAGTGCTTCGGACTGGCGCGGGTGGATGTGTTCCTGACGCCGGACAACCAGGTGGTAATCAACGAAATCAACACGCTGCCGGGCTTCACCAACATCAGCATGTATCCCAAGCTGTGGGCCGCCAGCGGCGTCAGCTATCAGGCGCTGATCACGCGCCTGATCGAATTGGCGCTGGAGCGCCACCAGCAGGATCGTGCGCTGAACAGTTCGGTATTCGATCGCTAAACGCGGGAGGGGGCGGCGGTGCCGCCCCCGTCTATCACTTCACCGTCACGTCGATGTCGCCGAAATACTTCTTCGACAGCGCCGCCACCGTGCCTTGCTGTTTCACTTTGGCGATGGCGGCATCCAGTTTTTTCTTCAGCGCCTCATCCCCTTTACGCAGGCCGAAGGCGATACCTTCACCGAGGATTTTGTCGTCGCGCACCGCCTCGCCGACGAAGGCGAAGCCTTTGCCGTCCGGCTGCGACAGGAAGCCGCTTTGCCCCGACGGCGCCATCACCAGCGTGGCGTCGAGCCGACCGGCCGCCAGATCGAGGTAAACCTGATTCTGATCCTGATAAGACACCACGTCCACGCCCGCCGGCGCCCAATGGGTTTTGGCGTAAATCTCCTGAATCGATCCTTGCAGCACGCCCACGTGTTTGCCCGCCAGCGATTTGGCGTCCGGCAGCAGGCCGCTGTCGGCCTTGGCGATCAGGCGGTTCGGCACCTGATAGATGGCGTCGGTAAAGGCGATCGCCTGACGCCGCTGTTCGGTCACGTTCATCGCCGAGTTGATGGCGTCGAACTTGCGCGCCTGCAATGCCGGGATCAGGCTGTCGAACGAGGTTTCCACCCAGCTGCATTTCAACTGCGCGGCGGCGCATACCGCGTCGCCCAGTTCGATGTCGAACCCTTCCAGTTTGCCGCTGGCGGATTTGGATTCGAACGGCGGATACAGCGCTTCCAGGCCGAAGCGCAGGCTGTTTTCCGCCGCCAGCGAAGTGCCGGCGGCCAGCAGGCATCCGGCGGCGAACAGCGTTTTCAGTGCTTTCATAGGCAGTGCCCCTTTCCCATGGTCGGACAAAAAATTACGCCTGGCTCAGGCGGCGCGCGCCTTCCAGCAGGGTCTCGTTATCTTTGGAAAAACTCAGCCGGATTAGGCCGGTATTGGTGCCGTCGCTGTAGAACGCCGACAGCGGGATCGTCGCCACCTTCGCTTCGCGGATCAAGCGTACGGCGAAATCATTGTCGCTTTCGTGACTGAAGCCGCTAAAACGGGCCAGCATGAAGAAGCTGCCGTGGCTGGGCAGCAGCTCAAAGCGAGAATCCTGCAAGGCGCTGGCCAGCAGATCGCGCTTTTGTTGGTAAAACGCCGCCAGCCCCAGGTAGCTCTGCGGGTTGGCGAGCGCGGCGGCGAAGGCGTGTTGCATCGGCGTATCGGCGGAGAACACCATAAACTGGTGCACCTTGCGGATCTCGTCCATCAGCGCCGCCGGCGCCAGGCAGTAGCCGACGCGCCAGCCGGTGACGTGGTAGGTTTTACCGAACGACGACACGATCACGCTGCGTTCCGCCAGCTGCGGATAGCGCGCCATGCTGTGGTGAATTTCGCCGTCGAACACCACGTGTTCGTAGACCTCGTCGGACAGGATCACGATGTCGGTGTCGCGGGTCAGGGCGGTCAGGCGTTCGATGTCGTGCTCGTCAAACACCGCGCCGGTCGGGTTGTGCGGCGTGTTGATGATGATCATGCGCGTTTTGCCGTTGATGGCGGCGGCCACTTCGTCCCAGTCGACGCGAAAATCCTGCAGCGACAGTTTGATCGCCACCGGCGTGGCGCCCTGCAGGCGCACGATCGGCGCATAGCTGTCGAACGCCGGTTCGAAATAGATCACCTCGTCGCCGGGATGCACCAGCGCGCTGATCGCCGAGTACAGCCCTTCGCTGGCGCTGGCGATCACCGTGATTTCTTCGTCGGCGTCATAGCGTGCGCCATACAATCGTTCAGCTTTTTCCGCCAGAGCAGCACGTAACGCCGCCACGCCGCTCATCGGCGCGTATTGGTTATGACCTGTGCGCATGGCTTGCGCCGTAGCCTCGATCAGCTGCGGGTCGCCGGCGAAGTTGGGCGCGCCCTGCGACAGATTGAGGGCCTGATGTTCTGCGCTGAGTTGGCCAATGACGGTGAAAATGGTGGTGCCGACGTCCGGCAGCTTCGAGCGGGATGAACAGGCGCTCTGCATGATGGGCTCCAGGCAAACAGGGAAGTGTTGAGCGATTAAGCATTAGCCGGCGTAGGCGGACAAGGGAAAGTTTGTCATACTTGCCATGCACTACGATCATACCTAATCGAGGCCCGCTATGCCGATATCCCTGCCGTCGCTCGACGTGTTGAAAACCTTCGTGGTGGTGGCGCAACGCCTCAACTTTACCCATGCCGCCCGGGAGCTGCACCTGACGCAGGGGGCGGTCAGCCGGCAAATTCTCGGGCTGGAGCAGCGCCTGGGTTATCCGCTGTTCAGCCGCCAGGCGCGCGGTTTGGCGCTGACGCCGCAGGGCGCGCAGCTGCTGGCGCCGGTGCAGCAGGCGCTGGGGCAGCTGGACGAGGCGCTGACGCGGGCCGCCGCCCCGCCGGGGGCGCTGCGCATCAAATGCCCGACCTGCGCGATGCGCTGGGTGCTGCCGCGCGTGATTCGCCTGCAGAATGAACGGCCGGACATGCATATCGAGCTGACCGCCTCGGTGTCGCACGGCCTGGATTTCAGCACCGAGCAGTTTGACGCCGCGGTGGTATTCGGCCGGCCGCCGGGTAAAAAGCTGGCCGCGCACCTGCTGTTCGACGAAATCCTCACGCCGGTCTGCACGCCGACGTTTCTGCCGCCGGCGCCCCGGCTGGCGGATTTGACGGACAAAACCCTGCTGCACCCGACGCGCGATCGGCGCGACTGGCTGCGCTGGCTGAAGGCGGCGGGGGCCGATGCGCTGCCGTCCGGCAAGGCTCAGCATTTCGATACTCTCGATCTGGCGATGAGCGCCGCGCTGCAGGGGTTCGGCATCGCCATCGGCGATCTGTGTCTGCTGGAGGAGGATATTCAGGCGCGGCGCGTCGTCACGCCTTTCCCGCTCTGCGTCAGCAGCGGCGCGGCCTATTATCTGGTCTATCCTGAACGCGGGGCGCCGCCGCCGGCGTTGGCGCCGCTGATCGATTTTCTGACGGCGGAGGCCGCCGACAGCCGCGCCCGGCTGCAGAATTACCTGCCGATAACCTGTAATGCTTTGTAAACATTACCGATGCGAATTCCCTTGGCGATGAAACAGAGTGTGGCAAACTGTTTCTTCACTCCGATTAAACCTCGCGGCTTTGGCTGCGGAAACACGCCTGAGATAAAACAAGATGAAATGGCTTTGTGTGGTGAGTATGTTGTCCGGTCTGGCCCTCAGCCCGGCTTTTGCGCAGGAAACGCCGATAACGCAGGGCATTCACACCCAGCAGCGCGACGCCTTCGTGTCCCATTTGATGAAACAGATGACGCTGGAAGAGAAGATCGGCCAGCTGCGGCTGATCAGCGTCGGGCCGGATAACCCGAAAGAAGCGATCCGCGAGGGCATCCGCAAAGGGCAGATCGGCGCCATCTTCAATACCGTCACCCGCCCGGACATTCGGGTGATGCAGGATCAGGCGATGCAGCTCAGTCGCCTCAAAATTCCGTTGTTCTTCGCCTATGACGTGGTGCACGGCCAGCGCACCGTGTTCCCGATCAGCCTGGGGCTGGCGGCCAGCTTCGATCTGGAAGCCATTGCGCTCAGCGCCCGCGTGGCGGCGCAGGAGGCCAGCGATGACGGTCTGAACATGACCTTCGCGCCGATGGTCGATATCACCCGCGATCCGCGCTGGGGCCGGGTCTCCGAAGGCTTCGGCGAAGACACCTGGCTGGTGTCGAAAATCGCCAAAGTGATGGTCGACGGTTATCAAAACGGCGACCCGGCCAAGCCCGGTTCGGTGATGGCCAGCGTTAAGCACTTTGCGTTGTACGGCGCCGTCGAAGGCGGCCGCGATTACAACACCGTCGACATGAGCCCGCTGCGCATGTATCAGGACTATCTGCCGCCTTACAAAGCGGCGGTGGATGCCGGCAGCGGCGGGGTGATGGTGTCGCTTAACTCGGTGAACGGCGTGCCGGCCACCGCCAACCCGTGGCTGCTGAAAGACCTGCTGCGCGACCAGTGGGGCTTTAAAGGCATCACAATCAGCGACCATGGCGCAATTAAAGAGCTGATTAAACACGGCGTGGCCGCTGACGCGCGCGACGCGGTACGCCTGGCAATCACCTCCGGCGTCGACATGAGCATGAGCGACGAGTTTTACGACAAATACCTGCCGGGTCTGGTGAAAGACGGGCTGGTGCCTGAAAGCGATATCGATCGCGCCTGCCGCGACGTGCTGAACACCAAGTACGACATGGGGCTGTTCACCGATCCGTATGTGCATCTGGGCCCGGCGGGTTCCGACCCGCAGGACACCAACGCCGAAAGCCGTCTGCACCGCGCCGAGGCGCGGGTGGTGGCACGCAAAACGATGGTGTTGCTGAAGAACGATAAGCAGACGCTGCCGCTGAGCAAGCAGGCGACCATCGCGCTGGTCGGGCCGATGGCCGACAGCCAGCGCGACGTGATGGGCAGCTGGTCGGCCGCCGGAGTGGTCAAGCAGTCGGTGACCCTGCGTGAAGGGCTGGAGCAGGCGGTGGGCGACAAGGCGCGCATTCTTTACGCCAAGGGCGCCAACGTCACGCAGGATAAGGGCATCATCGACTACCTGAACGAGTATGAGCCGGCGGTGGCGTTCGATACCCGTTCGCCGCAGCAGATGATCGACGAAGCGGTACAGGCGGCGAACAAGGCCGACGTGGTCGTGGCGGTGGTGGGGGAATCGCAGGGTATGGCGCACGAGGCCTCCAGCCGCGCCGATATCACGATCCCGCAGAGCCAGCGCGATCTGATCGCCGCGCTGAAAGCCACCGGCAAGCCGCTGGTGCTGGTGCTGATGAACGGCCGGCCGCTGGCGCTGAGCTGGGAGAGCGAGCAGGCGGACGCGATGCTGGAAACCTGGTACAGCGGCACCGAGGGCGGCAACGCGGTGGCGGACGTGCTGTTCGGCGACTACAACCCGTCGGGCAAGCTGCCGATGACCTTCCCGCGCTCGGTCGGCCAGATCCCGATGTACTACAACCACCTGAACACCGGCCGCCCGTTCGGCAAGGAGAATCCGGGCAAGTACACCTCGCGCTACTTCGATTCGCCGAACGGCCCGCTGTATCCGTTCGGTTACGGCCTGAGCTACACCACCTTCAGCCTGTCGGATCTGAAACTGTCCAGCCCGACGATGGCGCGCAACGGCAAGCTAACCGCCAGCGTCACGCTGAAAAATACCGGCAAGTACGACGGTGCCACGGTGGTGCAGCTGTATCTGCAGGACGTGACCGCCTCGGTCAGCCGGCCGGTAAAAGAGCTGCGCAACTTCAAGAAAGTGACGCTGAAGGCCGGCCAGTCGCAGCAGGTTGAGCTGCCGATTAGCGAAGACGATCTGAAGTTCTACAACGCCAGCTTGAAATGGGGGGCGGAGCCGGGCAAATTCAACGTGTTCGTCGGCCTGGACTCCGACAACGTGCAGGCGCAAAGTTTTACGCTGAAGTAACCCTGTCCCCCTCGTTCGCCGCGCTGAGCGAGGGGGCATCCATTCCCGCTAACGTCATCGGAGCTTGCCTCATGAAACGCTATCTGGACTGCAGCGCCAGCGATCTGGCCGATATCGGCAAAGCCGACCTGCTCTATGCCATCCGCGCCAGCGAAGGGCGCATTTTGGTCAGCGAAACCATCGCGGTCACTCAGCCGCTGCTCAATAACGTCACCAACGCCGAGCTGGCGGCCAGCCAGGGCGCCGACCTGCTGCTGCTGAACCTGTTCGACGTCGACCAGCCGCACATCGCGGGCCTGCCCGCCGACGTGCCGCCGCAGGAGGCGCTGCGCACGCTGCAGCGCCTGACCGGGCGGGTGATCGGCGTGAACCTGGAGGCCGTCGATCCGGCCTTCGCCACCGAACATAACGATTTCTGGCAGATGACGGCGGGGCGCGCCGCCACCGCCGAGAATGCCCGCAAGCTGTATCAGCTCGGCGCGCGCATGCTGGTGCTGACCGGCAACCCGAACAACGGCGTCAGCAATCAGGCGATCGCCGCCGCGCTGAAAGCGATTCGCGATGAAGTGGGCGACGAGATGGTGCTGGTGACCGGCAAGATGCACGGGGCCGGTATCGTGCGCGAAAGCGGCAGCCAGCTGATCGGTGAGCAGGATATCGCGCTGTTCGTGGAGAACGGTGCGGACATCGTGCTGTTGCCGGCGCCGGGCACCATTCCCGGCATGTCGCAGGAGAAAGTGGCGGCGCTGATCGCCTTTGCTCAGCGGCAGGGCGCGCTGGCGATGACGGCGATCGGCACCTCGCAAGAGGGCGCCGACGTGCAGACCGTGCGGCAGATTGCGCTGATGAGCAAAATGGCCGGGGCGGACCTGCACCATATCGGCGATACCGGCTATCTGGGGCTGGCGCTGCCGGAAAACATCTTCGCTTACAGCGTGGCGATTCGCGGCGTGCGCCACACCTACAGCCGCATGGCGCGCTCGGTGAACCGCTAAGCCTGGAGCTTTTGCGCCGTCACGATGCTGAAATAGCCGAGCGACGGCAGCACCTGAGCAGGCCCGAAGCCGACGTCGCGCAGCAGGTCGCCGATTTCCCTGCCGGAGTATTGGCGGCCCTGCGTCCATCCCATCATCATCAGGCTGTACCCCGCGGCGGCAGGCGGCCCGTCGCCGTCATCGTTGTACAGCACTTCGTGGATCACGATCCTCCCCCCGGGCGGGAGGGCCGCATAGCTCTTTTGCGCCAGGAAGCGGTTCTTGTCCATCGGCCAGTCGTGGAAAATATTGGAGTACAGGTGCAGATCCGCCGCCGGGTAGGGATCGCGCCACATATCGCCGCTGTGGGTGCCGATGCGCTGGCTGAGACCGTAATGGCGCGCGTAGTCGGCGGCGAGCGGGCACACCTCCGGCAGATCGAACACGGTGCAGGTCAACGTCGGCCAGTGGGCCGCCAGGCTGATGGCATGGGCGCCGGAGGCGCCGCCGATATCCAGCGCCGCGCGGCAGGCACCGAGGGGCAACAGCGCCGGCCAAACGCTGGCCGAGCCCATGCTCAGGCTGTGCATGGCGTGGGTAAACCGCCGCATTCTGTCGGCGTCGAGCGTATGGGTTTCAAACAGCTCCTGCTCGCCGTACACCTGCGAGGTATTTTTTCTGATGGCGCTTTCCAGGTTTTTCAGCGAGAAAATTTCGCTATTTTCAACCATCAAATCCCAGAAGTAGCCGAAATAAAGCGGGTTGTTTTTTAACAAAAAGGTTTCCGCTTCCGGCGTGAGAGAGAATGTTTCACCGTCTCTGTCTATCAATTTCAATGCCAATAACGCCATGACCAACGTTTCCGCCGGGCGTCTTTCCACATTGGCCTGAGCGCATATATCGGTCAGGTTGCGGGGGTGCAAAGCAATAAATTCAAAGATGCCCAGGCGATGCGCGATAAGTACCGCCGGATAGAGATATAAATTCATCGTGATATCGAGAATGGTTTTGTCGTCGCATTGCGGCGGCCGGACGGAATAGTTCATGTGAATCCCCTCCCACTAGGCATGGCGCGTCTTAACAGGCTATGTCACGCCTATGATTTTAGCAAAGGGCGGGAGCACGATTGACCACAGGCCAACACTTCCGTTGCAAATAATTCCTGGGTGAGATTATTTTTAATATGAATTGAGCGCGGCCAATATCGAGCATGAAAAAATGATACCGGGCGAGGGTCATTACCCTATCGTGCGTTTTTATTTTATTGGGGGTTAACTTAATCACAGTTATTAACGCGTTAGGGTTGTGCTAATCTAGGCCGCCGTTATACCGTAGCGGTGTTCGCATTCTTTTTGTGAATAATTAAAACTTAACTATTTCATTATTAAAACGAGTTAACAATGAAAAAAAGCATTCTGACCGGCATGATTGCCGCGACTCTGGGCCTGTTCAACACCGCTAACGCTGAAGGGATGGATCCTGCCGCATTGAAAAACGTTTATGACATCACGCGCAATACCGCCGGGCTGATGTCTTACTGCGTCGATAAAGGCTTCCTGAAAGCCGACAGCATCGACAACGCCAAGAAAATGGTGGCCTACGTGGCGGCTATTCCCGGCGGCGTCGACACCCGCGATGGCGACAAGCGCGAAGCGATGGGCCGTGAAGGCAATGTGCTGAACGACGACGGCAAAGTGGTTGCGTTGGAAAAAGAAGCGCCGCAGGGGCTGCAGACATGGTGCCAGCAGGCTGACGAAGGGATCCGCCAGGGTCTGACGTCTATCGGTCAATAAGTCTTCTTCACGCGCCCTTACAGGGCCGATGGGATCCGTCGCCGCACCGGCGGATCCGCTTCCAGGATCGCATTCACGCCTCGTTTTACCTCCCGAGTACCCGCATCCGGTTTGATCCCGCTGATTGTTTCGCCATGCTCATCGCTATATTATTTGCTATACAACGATAATCAACCGGTCACTGCCATGTTTAACTTTCTCCCGCGCCTGCTGTTGGCGCTTGTTTTGTTTTCCACCGCCGCCCAGGCGGATCGCCAGGTCACCGATCAACTCAACCGCCAGGTGACGTTGCCCGATCGCATCACCCGCGCGGTGGTGCTGCAACACCAGACGCTGAACCTGTTGGTGCAGCTTGATGCGATGCCGCAGGTGGTCGGCGTGCTCAGCAGTTGGAAAAAGCAGCTGGGGCCAAACTACCTGCGGCTGGCGCCGACGTTGGCAACCCTGCCGATGCCGGGCGATCTGACTTCGGTGAACATCGAGAGCCTGCTCGGCCTGCATCCGCAGGTGGTATTCGTGGCCAACTACGCGCCGCCGGAGATGATTGCGCAGATCGAACGGGCGGGCATTCCGGTGGTGGCGGTCTCGCTGCGCCGCGAGGCAGCCGATCAGGCGGGCAAAATGAACCCCCAGCTGAGCGATGAAGATCGGGCCTATACGCTGGGGATGCAGGACGGCATTCGCCTGATCGGCGAAGTGATGTCGCGTCAGCCTCAGGCCGAAGCCCTGATTAAGGACGTCATTCAGCAGCGCACGCTGGTCGCCGAACGGCTGCGCGATCTGCCGGAAGATCGGCGGGTGCGGGTGTATATGGCCAACCCCGATCTCACCACCTACGGCGCCGGCAAGTATACCGGGTTGATGATGCGGCACGCCGGGGCGCTCAACGTGGCGGCGAAGGAAATTCAGGGGTTTAAACAGGTTTCTATCGAGGATGTCCTGAAGTGGGATCCGGCGGTGA
Organism: Serratia sp. CC22-02; assembly: GCF_900182895.1. NCBI lineage: Bacteria > Pseudomonadati > Pseudomonadota > Gammaproteobacteria > Enterobacterales > Yersiniaceae > Serratia > Serratia sp. CC22-02. The sequence continues at coordinate 516,499 of NZ_FXUD01000002.1, forward strand.
TTTTCGTGCAGGAGCGCTACCCGGACGTGGTGAAACAGATCCTGACGTCACCGCAGTGGCAGCCGATCGACGCGGTGAAGAATAAGCGGGTCTACCTGATGCCGGAGTACGCCAAGGCCTGGGGATATCCGATGCCGGAGGCGATGGCGCTGGGTGAGTTGTGGATGGCGAAAAAACTTTACCCGCAGCGCTTTGCCGATATCAATCTGCAGCAGCGGGTCGACGCTTACTATCAACGTTATTACCGCGCCACCTGCTGCCAGAGCGGGCAATGAGGCTGGGCTGGCTGGCGTTGTTGACGCTGTGCTGCGCGCTGTTTTCGCTCGGCGTTGGCCGCTTTCAGGTGCCGATGACGCACAGCCTGATGATTTTGCTGGAGCCGTTCACCGGGCAACATTATGCAGGCATCGATGCTATCCAACGCCAGGTGATCCTGGGTGTGCGCGTGCCGCGAGTGCTGTTGGCGATGGGCGCCGGCGCGGCGCTGGCCCTGTGTGGCGCGGCTTTGCAAGGCGTCTTTCGCAACCCGCTGGTCGATCCGCATATTATCGGCGTGTCTTCCGGCGCGGCGTTTGGCGGCACGCTGGCTATCCTGCTCAGCCTGCCGTTGGCGGCGCTGCTGCTGTCGGCTTTTGTTTTCGGCATGGCGGCGCTGCTGCTGATTTTCACTCTCACCAGCGCCATTGCGCGGCGCAATATTCTCTCTTTGGTACTGGCGGGGGTGATCCTCAGCGGCTTTTTCTCCGCCTGCGTCAGCCTGATGCAATATCTGGCGGATACCGAAGAGAAACTGCCGAGCATCGTGTTTTGGCTGCTCGGCAGCTTTGCCACCGCCGATCGGCAAAAGCTGCTGATGCTGTTTGTGCCTTTGCTGTTGGCCGGCGGCTTGCTGTTGGCGCTGCGCTGGCGCATCAATCTGCTGTCGTTGGGCGATGAGGATGCCGGTGCATTGGGCATCAACGTTGAGCGCACCCGCTGGCTGATTTTGACGCTGTGCGCCGCCATCGTGGCCGCCCAGGTGGCGGTCAGCGGCAGCATCGGCTGGGTCGGCTTGGTGATCCCGCACGTGGCGAGGCGGCTGGTGGGGCCGGATCACCGGCGCCTGCTGCCGGCTTCGCTTTGCCTGGGGGCCCTGTACATGCTGTTGATTGACGATTTGGCGCGCACGCTGAGCAGCAGCGAAATCCCGCTGGGCATTCTGACCGCGCTGATTGGCGCGCCGCTGTTCGCGCTGCTGTTGCGCCGCGCGCAAGTGAGAGGCTGGCATGACTGACACCTTATTGGCCGCCAGGGGCGTGAGTTTCGCCTGGCCGGGCGGGGCACCGCTGTTCCAGCATCTGGACATTCAGCTGCGGCGCGGCGAAGTGCTGGCGGTATTGGGCCCGAATGGGCGTGGCAAGAGCACGCTGCTGCAGCTGTTGTTAGGCAGCCTGACGCCGCAATCCGGCGAGATTGAGCGCCACGGTGAGATGGGCTTTGTCCCGCAGCACTTTGCGCCGCCGTTCGCCTATCGGGTGCTGGATATCGTATTGATGGGGCGGGCGCGCCATGTCGGCCTGTTCCGTTCACCGTCAGCCGAGGACCATCGGCTGGCGAGAGAAGCGTTGCAGTCGTTGGATTTGCAGCACCTGGCAGAGCGTGAGTTTGGCAGCCTATCCGGCGGCCAACGTCAATTAGTGATGATCGCTCGCGCGTTGGCGATGCGCTGCGAGGTGTTGATTCTGGATGAACCGACTTCGGCGCTGGATCTGCATTACCAGGATCGGGTATTGAGCCTGATGGCCCGCCTGGCGCGGGAGCAGCGGTTGGCGGTGGTGTTCTCCACGCATCAGCCCAACCATGCTCACGCGGTGGCCGATCGAGCTTTGCTGCTGGGCAAGGAAGGGCGCAGCCGGCTCGGGGCCTGCCGCGAGGTGTTAACGGCGCAATCCCTGTCGCCCCTGTTCGAGCTGGCGATCGAACGGGTGCCGCTGACGGTGGCGGGCCGCCGTTACGCGACGCTGGTGCCGCTGTATCGCAGCCAACTGGAGCGACATGATGAGTGATATCCTGCTGTTTGCCGCCGGCAGCCTGCGGCTGGCGTTTGCGCCGCTGCTGTCGGCATTTCAGCGGCACGCCGGGCAAAAAGTCACGGCGGAATTCGGCCCGGCGGGGTTGTTGCGCCAACGGATAGAGAATGGTGAGCGGCCACAGCTGTTCGCTTCGGCCAACCTGGCGCACCCGCAAAGGCTGGCGGATCTCAGTATCGCGGGGGCGGTGCAGATTTTTGCGCGCAATCGGCTCTGCGTGACGGTTCGCAACGTGCCGGCATTAACCGAACGTCCGCTGCCGGAGGTGCTGTTCGATCCGCACTGGCGCCTTGCCACCTCGACACCGGGGGCAGATCCTTCCGGCGATTATGCGCAGCAGCTTTTCGAACGCTGTGAGCAATGCTGGCCGGGGCAAGGGGAAGCGTTGCGCCGCCGGGCGCTGCCGTTGGTTGGCGGTATGGATTCCGCCCCGGTACCGGCGGGCCGGCTGGCGGCGGAATATCTGATAGGCGGCGGGCAGGCGGATATTTTTCTCGGCTACGCCAGCTATGCTCCGGCTTTAGCCGCCTACCCGACGTTGGCGGTGCGGCCGTTGGCGCCGCCGCTGGACATTGAGGCGGATTACGGTTTATGCCTGTTGGATGACGGCGCACAGCGGTTGGCCGCATTTATCTTGAGCGAACAGGGGCAGGAAATCCTGAGCCGACACGGGTTTATGCGGCGCGCGGAATGACTCGCCGGGCCAGGCGGCCCGGGGAATCTTACCAGAACAGCGGGGTAGTGTTTTCAGCCAGAAACGCCAGCAGGGTTTCGTTGACCGCCGCCGGGTTTTCCTTGTTGCTGATATGCCCGGCGTTGGGGATCAGCACGTGCCGACAGCCGAGAAGATCGGCCATGCGCTGGCCTTCCGCCGGCGGGCGCGGTTTATCCTGCGCGCCGGTGATGACGATGCTGGCGGCGGTGATGTTTTTCAGCAGCGGCAGCTTGTCGGGGCGACCGAAGATCATCCGGCCCAGCGGGACGATGCTCTCGCGCAGGCGATCGGCGGGCAGGCTCTGCAGATGGGCCAGCAATGGCTGCGACAACGCATCGGGTACTTCGTCGGAATAAAACTGCGCGGCGATGTATTCCAGCAGCGGCGAAGTGATGGCGCCGGCCTGTTCAACGGCTGCCAGCATGCCCATATAGCGCTGCCGCGCCTCCGGCGTTTCGTCGCCCAGATAGCTGTCCATCAGCGCCAGCACCTTGACCCGCTCCGGCGCCAGCGCCGCGAGTTCGGCGCCCCACATGCCGCCGACGGACAGGCCGACGATGCCGAACTCTTCAATATCCAAATGATCCATCAGCGCCAAATGATCGGCGGCGATATCCGACAGGCTGTTTCGCCCGGCCGGCAGCGCCGGTGAGTCGCCGTGGCCCCAGAGATCCGGCACGATCAGGCGGTAGCGTTTCGCCAGCGCTTCGAACTGCGGTGCCCACATGTTCAGATCGAACAGATAGCTGTGGCCCAGCAGCAACGGAAAGCCTGAGCCCACGTCGAGATAATGCAGGGATTTGCCCATCGTTGGCATCTTATCGGTTCCTTATATAAAGAGAGTCCGGCTGCTTATATCACACTCATATTCAACCTGCGGTATTAATTTACCTTAAATTACTTAGGTAAACCCTTATTTTTAATTTCTCTTGATAACAAGACGTCAATGAAAGGTGACGCTAAGGATAATATTCTGGTGACGATAAGAGCCTTGGTTTATGCTGGCGCTCCTTTCAAGATGGAATAGGTAAACAGGGAGTCACGATGAAAAGACTTTTCAGACTATTAATTATTTTGCTTGTCATTTTGCTGCTGGCGGCGGTGCTGTGGTGGTTCTTCGGGCGTGGTAATCCGAATGCGCTGTGGCAAATCGTCAGCCAACAGTGCGTGCCCAATCAGCAGCAGAACAACGATCCGGCGCCCTGCTTAAAGGTTGATTTAACCGAGGGTTATGTGCTGTTTAAGGACAGCAAAGGCCCCTATCACGATCTGGTAATGCCAACCGAAAAAGTCAGCGGCATCGAGAGCCCGGCATTGCAGACGGAGCACGCGCCGCCTTATTTCGCCCAGGCCTGGAATAACCGGGAACATATATCCGGCGAGCTGGGTAAACCGTTAAAAGATGCGTGGCTTTCTCTGGCGGTCAATTCGAAATATGGCCGCTCTCAGAATCAGCTGCATATTCACGTTGCCTGCCTGCGTCAGGATGTCTATAACGCGCTGGGGCAGCAGGCGGAACAATTAGATCAACAGTGGCGCCCGCTGGCGGTGAAATTGGTCGGCCACCAATATCTGGCTAGAAAATTGACGGGCACCGATTTAACCCAGGAAGATCCTTTCCGGTTACTGCAGAACTATGTGGTCGAGCAGGGTGACAGCATCGGCAATTATGGCCTGGCGCTGGCGGTCAGCCCACAGGGCGAGATGCTGCTGTTGGCGAACCGTTTGAAGTTGACCGACCTGAACCTGGGCTCGGCCGGCGAAATTCAGGACTACCAATGCGCGGTGGCGGGGAACTGAAGGTGATGACAACCCGCCGGCTGTGGCTCGCCGGCGGCTGTAGTGCGTTCAAAGCTTCTTCAGCAGTTCCAGCAGCTGCGCTTCGCTTTTCTCCGCCAGCCCGTCGATGGCCAGCTTGATGATGTCGGAGCGGGTGATACGCACGATGCCGCTGCGCGCCGCCTGCACGATCACTTCATCGATGGCTTCAATGTGGTTGTCCGTCAGGCTGACGGAGATCGCCTTGTAGGTGCGCTTGCGGCCGGCCGGTTTGGCTTCCGGCGCGGGCGCAGTGACCGGCAGCGTGTGCGAGGTGGCGCTGTTGATGAATTCGTCTTCCGACATGCGGTGGGTGGGGGTGCGTTTCTTCACAGGATCACCTCTTTCACCAGGCATTCAATTTCGCTCTGCGCCTTTTCGTTGTTCGCCTCATGCACGGTGATGGCTTCGCCCCAGGCGTCGCGGTAAATCTTGCGGTCGCACAGGCGGTGGCTCACCAGCGTGAACTCCGGGTATTCGCTCAGCACCTGCGCCGCTTCGTTGGCTTCATTGATGAAGATGTTGGTCGGGCACATGTTCAGCACGATGTAGCCTTTGACCTTCTCGTTGTATTCCTGCGCGGTGGAGAACATCTCCGACAGATAGCCGACGGTGTCGAGATCCATCTGCGAAGGGCGCAGCGGCGAGAGGAACAGATCGGCGGCCAGCAGCCCGGAACGCAGCTCGGCGCTGTCGCGGCCGGCGGTGTCGACGATCACGTAGTCGTAATGGCGATCCAGCTCCAGCAGCGTTTCCTTGATTTTGCCCGACGCGGCCACCACCGGAATGTGCGGCAATCCCTCAACGTTCTGACGGTCGTTGTACCAGGTCATGATCGATTTCTGGTCGTCGGCATCGACGATGATCGCCGTCTTGCCTTGCTTAAGAATCAGATACCCGGCGATATTCACCGCTTTCGTCGACTTGCCGACGCCGCCTTTTTGCGAGCCAATCAGGACAATCATGCTGCCATCTCTCAAGTTATTAAGCTGATAACTTATTAAGTTAATGCGCTTATTAGGTTGATAATCAAACAGGTTAACAAGAACAACTCGCGAACAATATGCACCAACTGCGGCGGCTTGCCAAGCCAGTATGTCGTTAACTGCGCAGCTTATTTTGCGCTGGATAGCCCGGATGGGTAAGTAGGAATTCTCTGGGAAGTGGCGATGCGGAGGCGGGTTTTGTTAATTTAACAGCTTAATAAGTTAGTGGCCCATTAAGCTGTTGTCGACATTATTTCTTCATCATCGCCTTCAGGTTGGCGAACGGGTTGTGGGTGGCGACGCCGACATCTTTCTGCGCGTCTTCACCGGCCACCACCGTCGAACCGTATTGATCGGCTTCGGTGTATTTCGAGTGCTCGTGGTCGTGGCAATACAGGCACAGCATTTCCCAGTTGCTGCCGTCTTCGGGGTTGTTGCTGTGATCGTGATCGATGTGGTGCACCGTCAGTTCGCGCAGGTTGGAATAAACGAACTCGCGCGAGCAGCGCCCGCATACCCAGGGGAACAGTTTCAGCGCTTTTTCGCGGTAGCCGGTTTCCAGCTTCGCATAGTTTTTGGGGATATAGGCCATGGTGGTCGTCCGTCGTGAATCACTATGCGACAAATAATACCACACTGCGTGCGGTTACAACGTGCGGCTCATCACCGTGACGGCTTCGCCGGCGATCTGGCGTTGCTCCAGCGAGCGCCAGCCGAGTTTCTGATACAGCGCCTGCTGATCGGGCGTGTACAAATAGAGTTCGTCTATGCCCTGGGTCCGGCCGTGTTCGACGCAGCGTGCAATCAGGCGACGGGCAATGCCTTGGCCGCGGTGCTGCGGGTGAGTGAAGACTTCGCTCAGCCAGTATTGGCGCTCCGGTTTATCCGCCAGTTCATACAACGTCAGGCTGGCGGTACCGAGAATCTGTTGTTGCGGCGACAGCGCCAACAGCACGACGCCCCGCTGCCCGGGCGCGCAACGTTCGGCCAGACGCTGGCTGATGGTGTCACGGCTGCTCCATTGCGCAAAGGCGCCCCATTCCTGATGCAGTAACTCGGCCAGTTCGTCAATACGCCGGCGATGTGCCGGCAGAGGTTCGATACGCATGGTGCGACCATTTCGTTGCCCGGAAGATAAGCCACTATAGCCGGCGAGAGCGGTTAATGAAACGTCTCCACCGCCCAGTCGATAAACGCCCGCAGCTTGCCGCTGAGGTGGCGGTTGGACGGGTAGACCACGTACATCTGCTCCGGCGGCGGCTGCCAGTCGTGCAGCAGGCTGACCAGCTCACTGCTGTCGAGGTGCGGCTGCGCCATAAAGCGATAGGTCTGGATGATGCCCAACCCGGCCAGGCTCGCCGCCAGCAGCGCGTTGCCTTCGTTGATGCTGACCGGATAGCGTTGCTGGATGGCGATCTCTTTGCCGCGCTCGACATAGCGTTGCGGATGGATGCGGTCGTTGACCGGATGGCGATAGTGCACCATCGGGAAACCCTGCTCCAGATCGCACGGGTGGCGCGGCGTGCCGTGGCGCGCCAGGTAGGCCGGGGTGGCGCAGCTCACCCAGTCCAGATCGAACAGGCGGCGGGCGATCAGGCTGGAATCGGCCAGCGGGCCGCTGCGGATCACGCAGTCGGTGCTGTCGCTAATGAGATCGATAACGCGGTCGCCGACGCTCAGATCGATCTGTATCTGCGGGTAGCGCGCCAGAAAATCGGGCAGGGCGGGCAACAGCAGCCGGCGCGCGGTGCCGCCGCCGGTGTCGATGCGCAGCACGCCTTGCGGAGAGCTTTGCGATTCGGTCAGGCAGCCTTCCATCTGCTCCAAATCCGCCAGCCATTTCACCGTATTCTGGTAATAGCATTCGCCTTCGCGGGTGACCGACACGCTGCGGGTGGTGCGCTGAAACAGCTTGGTCTGCAGGTGATCTTCCAGGCTCTGGATCAGCTTGGTCACCGTGGCTTTCGGCATGCCCAGCGAATCGGCGGCGCGGGTAAAGCCGCCGGTTTCCACCACGCGGTTAAACACCCGGATGGCGAGTAGATGATGGTCCATAGGCTCTCAGCGCAACGCCCCGGCGGCGGCCGGGGCGCGTTTCTGCGGATAAATAAGGATTAACACTGTTTAGCGCCTATCACGCCGGAGCGCAAGCTGAGGCCGAACACCAACGCGGCGGAGAGGATCAGTGCGCCGCCGAACAGCATGGCGCTGCTGACGCCCTGCCAGTCCACCACCTCGCCGCCCAGCAGTGCGCCGGAGGCCAGCGCGATCTGCACCACGCATACCAGCAGCGCCTGGCCGGCTTCCGGCGCCTGCGGCACCGCGGCGAACATCCAGTTGGTGGCGCATACCGGCACCGCGCCGAAGGCCAGTCCCCAGACCATCACCATCAGCGTGGCGCCGCCAAGGCCGCTGAGCAGCGGCGAGACGATGAGGATGGCTGCCAGCATGGCGGCGATCAGGATGAAGGTGGCGCGCAGGCTGTATTCCCCCAGACGCTCGCCGAGGAAGGTGCCCAGCAGGCCGATGGCGCCATAGGCCAACAGCTGCAGCGAGATTGCCGACGGGCTGAGGACGAACACCTGTTGCAGCAGGGGCCGCAGATAGGTGTAGGCGGCGAAGTGGCCGATGAACAACAGCACGATGGCGATCAGGCCGATGCGCGCCATCGGCAGGCGCAGCGGCAGCACCAGATCGCGCGGCGTGACCGGCCGGGAAGGCGGCACCGAGGTCAGCAAACGCAGCTGCGCCAGCAGTACGCCGACCGCCAATGCCGCACCGCCGAAGAAGGCGGCGCGCCAGCCGAACAGATCGCCGATCAGCGCCCCCGCCGGCACGCCGCACACCGCGCCGACCGAGATGCCGCTGAGGATCAGCGCGGTGGCGCGGCCCTGGCTGGCTTCCGGCACCAGATGGCGGCCGTAGTTGGCGGCGAACGACCAGAAGCCGCCGACGCAGATGCCCAGCAGCACGCGGCCCAGCAGCATCATCGGGAAGTTGACGGCCAGCGCCGCCACCAGGTTGGAGACGATCAGCAGCAGCGACAGCCCCAGCATCAGTAAACGCCGGTCCAGGCGGCCGGAAATCAGGCTTAATGCGGGGGCGGCCACCGCCGCCACGATGCCGGGCATGGTGACCATCAGCCCGGCGGTGCCGGTGCTGACGCCGAGCGAAGGGGCGATATTGGTCAGCAGGCCGATCGGCAGAAACTCGGTGGTGACCATGACAAAACAGGCGACCGTCAGCGAGAAGATCGCCGGCCACGGGGATGATGCAGGTTTATCTTTATTATTCAGCATAATGCCGCTCGTCTTGGGTGAATGCGCAGGCCGCGCTCGGGGCGCGGTGTGACCGAAGTCACAATCTACGGCAGGCCGAAGCCGCGGATAAATCCGTTTGCGGTGGTTACACTGTTTCTGAGGGGAAACAATCGCCGGCGGCGAGTGAAAACGCGGCTTGCGCCGCGCTGAGGGGAAAGGAATAAAACGGCATAAGGTTATGACCGAATGCCGCGTGGCGTTTACAGCCCCGGCGCTTTCCACAGCGAAGTGGTCAGGCCGTTATCCACCAGCGTCAGCTGATCGGCGTAAACCTGCCGCCAGGTTTCTTTCTGTTCCTGATACAGCGCGTGGTGGGTCATGTCCGGCTGATGCTCGCGCTCCCAACGCACCAGGCGCTCGCCGGTTTCGGCCAGCGACTCGTACAGCCCGGCGCCGACGCCGGCGGCGATCGCACAGCCCAGCGCGGTGGCCTCTTTCACCACCGGCACCCGTACCGTCAACCCGGTGACGTCGCTGAGGATCTGGCTCCACAGCTTACCCTTGGCCCCGCCGCCGGCGAACACCAGCGAGCGCGCCTGCACGCCGGAGAAGGCGGCGATCTGCTCCAGGTTGCAGGCGGAGACGATGGCGGCGTTCTCCTCCAGCGCGCGGAACAGCGTCTGTTTGTTGCAGCGCTCCGGGTCGATCGACATATTGATGAACGACGGCGCCGCGTGGTACCAGGTTTTGAAATGCATGGCGTCGGAAAAGATTGGCATCACGCCGTAGGCGCCCGGCGGCACCCTGGCCGCCATCTCTTCCAGCAGGCTGTAGGCATCGACCCCCAGCCGCTCCGCCAGCAATTTTTCCTCCGCGCAGAAAGCGTCGCGGAACCAGCGCATGGTCAGGCCGGTAAAGAAGCTGATGGATTCCGCCTGCGCCATGCCGGGAATGACGTGGGGGTTGATGCGGATGTTCATCTCCGGATCGATGGCCGGCTCCGGCAGATTGACGATCTGCTGCCAGAAGGTGCCGCCGAGCACCGCCGTCTGCCCGGCGCGCACGATGCCGAGCCCCAGGCTGCCGAGCTGCACGTCGCCGCCGCCCATCACCACCGGGGTGCCGCGCAGCAGCCCGCTCTCCTGCGCCGCCTGTTCGGTGACGCGCCCCAGCACGCTGCCGGTCTCTTTCACCGGCGACAGAATATCGGCGCGCAGCCCGGCCATGTCGAGCAGCGCCGGGCGCCAGTCGCGGCTGGTCAGATCCAGCATGCCGGTGGTGCCGGCGTTGGAAGGATCGACCGCCAGCTCGCCGCTGAGCATGTTGGCCAGCCAGTCGCTGATCATGGTCAGCGTCGCCGCCTGGCGGTAGATGTCCGGCCGATGGTGCGCCAGCCACAGCAGGCGCGGCATGGCGCTCAGCGCCAGCGTCTGGCCGGAGTATTGATACACTTCGCGTTCGAAGCCGTGGTTGTGCAGCTCTTTCAGCTCGCTGACTTCGCGGCTGGCGCGCGCATCGACGTTGGCGCAGGCCCAGATCGGCACACCGTTGCGGTCGTACAGCACGATGCCTTCACGCATCGAACAGCAGGCCACCGCGCGTATCGCCTGCGCCGTCAGCCCGGCGCGCTGCAAGGCCTGGCGAATGCACTGGCAGGCCAGCTGCCAGTTGCGGCTGAGGTCAAACTCCATCGAGCCGGGCACGCCCGGCACCGCCAGGTGTTGCCACTCCGCCTGGCCGTGCGCGATCTGGTTGCCCGCCACATCGAAGATCACCGCGCGAATGCTGCCCGTTCCTGCGTCCAGCGCCATCAAGTAGTTGTCCATAGCCTATGCTCTCAGGGGGAGGAGTGTTAACTATAGATGCCGCCGCCTTACCCCGCCGGGGGAGGAGTGGGCGTCGCTGATGCGATTTGTGAGCCAGGCGGCAAAATTGCCGTTGCGGCGGGCAATCGACGGGAATAAACCTATGGTTGGAAAGAGTCATTTTGCGGTACGCCGTTTAAACAAGGAGTTGCCATGCACGTCACATTGGTTGAGATCAACGTTAAACAAGACAAAATCGACGAATTTATCGATGTTTTCCGCGCCAATCATCGGGGGGCAATCGAAGAGCCGGGCAACCTGCGCTTCGACGTGCTGCAGGACGAACAGATTCCGACGCGGTTTTACATCTACGAAGCCTATCGCGACGAGCAGGCGGTGGCGGCGCACAAGCAGACCCCGCACTACCTGCAGTGCGTGGAGAAGCTGGAAGCGCTGATGACCGGCCCGCGCAAGAAGACCACCTTTATCGGCCTGATGCCTGAATAATCGCCGGCGTTTGTCGGTGTCCATGCGCCCGGTTTGGTTGTAACCTGCAAGCTAAAGCGAATTTTCAATGGGATAAGCGGGGCGAGGATGATATTGCGCGATCGGCTGTTGGCGCTGTTGGTGGTGGTGATCTGGGGCGTGAATTTCGTCGTGATCAAGTTCGGTTTACAGGGCATGCCGCCGTTTCTGCTGGCCGGAATGCGTTTCTTGCTGGTGGCGTTGCCGGCGATCTTCTTTATCCCGCGCCCGACGATCCCGTGGAAATGGCTGCTGCTGTACGGCATGACCATGAGCTTCGCGCAGTTTGCGTTTCTGTTCGTCGCTATCAAGGTGGGGATGCCGGCGGGGCTGGCTTCGCTGGTGTTGCAGGCGCAGGTGTTCTTCACCCTGCTGTTGGGTGTCGTGCTGATGGGTGAAAAGCTGCGCGTCAACCATTTTGTCGGCATCGCTATCGCCAGCGGCGGCATGCTGGTGCTGGCGCAGGCCAGCCTGCATAAGCCGGGCAGCGGCGCGGTCCCCCTGGCGGGCCTGCTGCTGACGCTGGCGGCGGCGTTTTCCTGGGCGCTGGGCAACCTGACCAACAAGAAGATTCTGGCCGGTTTCCCGCAGCGTAATATTTTATCGCTGGTGGTGTGGAGCGCGCCGATCCCGGTCGTGCCGTTCCTGGCCTGCAGCTGGCTGTTCGACGGCCCGCAGGCGGTGCTGAGCAGCCTGAGCCATGTGCAGGCCGGCACCTGGCTGGCGGTTGCCTACCTGGCGTTCGCCGCCACGCTGTTCGGTTATTCGGTGTGGGGCAGCCTGCTGGGGCGCTATGAAACCTGGCGGGTTGCGCCGCTGACGCTGCTGGTGCCGCTGGTCGGGCTGTTCGCCGCCTGGCTGCTGCTGGACGAAGCGCTGTCGCCGGCGCAGTTCGGCGGCGCATTGCTGGTGCTGGCCGGCATGGCGGTCAACACCTTCGGGCTGCCGCGCCGCCGGCCGGCGATCGCGCGTTAAACCGAACAGGGCAATTCTGTTCAATACGTTGTCGGCGGCGGTCGGCATTCTGGCGCCTGTGAATTCTTTCTCAGGTGCCCATCATGAATATCTACCTTTCCATGGCCGCGTTTGCGCTGGCGGCCTCCATCACCCCCGGCCCGGTCAACATCGTCGCATTAAGCGCCGGGGCGCAATTCGGCTTTGGCGCGACCCAGCGTCACGTGTTCGGCGCCACGCTGGGGTTTACCCTGTTGCTGGTGCTGCTGGGATTGGGCATGCACCAGTTGCTGATCCTGTGGCCGGCGCTGACCCGCTTGATTCAGTGGGCCGGCGTGGCCTTCCTGCTGTTTATGGCCTACCGGCTGGCGTTTGACGACGGCAGATTGGGCAACGGCGCGGCGCGGGCGCCTTCCTGTTGGTACGGCGCACTGATGCAATGGCTGAACCCCAAGGCGTGGCTGGCGTCGGTGGCCAGCCTCGGCGCCTTTGTCGGCGACGGCGATATCCGGCTGCTGTGGCAGTTCGCCGGGCTCTACTTCGTGATTTGCTATGTCTCGGTGGCCTGCTGGGCCTATGTCGGCGCGATGCTGCGCGGCCTCCTCAGGCAGGCGCGCAACGTGCGGCGTTTCAACCGCGCGATGGCGCTGCTGTTGGCGGTCAGCGCCTGCTATCTGCTGGCGGACGGTTTTTGATACTGGCCGGGCGTGGCGGCCAGCAGCTGCTTGAAGGTGCGCTGAAAGTGCGCCTGATCGGCAAAGCCGCTTTCGCTGGCGGCCGCGGCGATCGGCAGGCCGCTCTTCAACAGCCGATGGCCGTGCTGCACGCGGCGGTTGACCAGATAGGCGTGCGGCGTCATGCCGTAGCGCTGGCGGAAGGCGCGGATCAGGTAAGAAGGGGACAGCGCGGCGGCGTGGCAAATGTCGTCCAGCGTCAGCGGCCGGGTGCAGTGCGCGTCGATAAACGCCGCCGCCGCTTCCAGTCGGGTATGCGGCGGTGTCTCCGGCTGGCGGACAGCGCCCAGCCCGAGCTGCAGGGCGCTGAAATACTCCACCATGGCGATCTGTTTTTCCAGCGCGCAGCACAGCGGATCCGTCAGCAGCGCATAAAGCCGGTTCAGGCCGTGGAACAGCGCCGGATCGCGGCTGAGCGGCTGGCTGAACGGAACAAAACGGTCACCGTCGCCGCCGAGCAGCTCCTGCTGCAGCGCGCCGAGCCAGGCGAGATCGAGATAGAACATGATGTACGACCAACGGCGATCGGCAATGGGATTGCAGGCATGCGCCTGCTGCGGGTTGATGACAACCAGATCGCCGGCGCTGACCTGCATGCGCCGCTCGCCGTTGACATAGGTGCTGACGCCGCCGGTGATGGCGCCGATGGAAAAGAATTCGTGGCTGTGCAGGCTGTAGCACACCTGGCGGCCATCCGCGATGGCGCGGGCTTCGACGAACGGCAACTGCGGATCGCGCCAGAACTGCGGCGTTTTTTCACTCATACGCTTTCCTTTTCACTGCGGCGGCATCACAGTGTTATAGCCTGAAAGCGACGAGGGGGGGAATGGCGGATGATGATTTTTAACGTGTTCGGCCGTCTGCTGGGCGTGAAGCGCATTGGGGACGAATGGCGGCTGTTCCGCGTGACGCTGCCGGAGCGCAAATATGCCCCCAGCTACGATATCGTGCTGCCGGCCGATCTGCGCGAAGAGGAGATCGCCGGCTATCTGGGGGATATCTATCACGAGGCGGCGACGCCGCAGCGGCCGGACGTGTTTCGCGTCGAATAGCGCGGCGCGTTACTCTTCCGCGTTGCGTGCCATCATGCGGCGTTGATGTTCCTCGCCAGCGGCCTGGATCTCTTCCAGCACCGAGCCGACGTCGGCGCGTTTCAGGGTTTCGCTGAACCGGCCGCTGAGGACGCTGTCCGGCGTCAGGTTGCCTTCCTGATACAGCGCCCAAATCTCTTTGGCGTATTGGCTGTCGCGCAGTTCCGGCGCGAACTGGCCGTAATACTCGGCCAGATTACCGATATCGCGCTCGAACATGCTTTTGGCGTGGTTGTTGGCGGCGGCGTCCACCACCTGCGGCAGATCGATGATCACCGGCCCGTCTTTATCCATCAGCACGTTGAATTCCGACAGGTCGCCGTGCACCAGCCCGGCGCACAGCATGCGCACCGCGTAGTTCATCATCAGGGCGTGATCGGCGCGCGCCTGTTCCGGCGTCAGGATGACATCGCTCAGGCGTGGCGCCACCAGGCCTTCTTCGTCGGTGATCAGCTCCATCAGCAGCACGCCGTCCAGGCAGATGTCCGGCTGCGGCACCCGCACCCCGGCCTTGGCCAGCAGATACAGCGCGTCCACTTCGGTGTTTTGCCAGGCTTCTTCCTGCTGCTGACGGCCGAATTTGGAGCCTTTGCTCATGGCGCGCGCGTCGCGGCTGTTGCGCACCTTGCGTCCTTCCTGATAGTGAACGGCCTGCTTGAAGTTGCGCTTCTCGGCCTCTTTGTACACTTTGGCGCAGCGGATCTCATCGCCGCAGCGCACGATAAACACGTCGGCTTCTTTGCCGCTTTTCAACCGGCGGATGACGTCGTCGATTAACCCGTCATCAACCAGCGGCTGGAGTCGTTTTGGAATTTTCATGCAGCCTTGTACCCTATTTAGGCTCCGGTGTGAATGGCTTGCGCAGTTGATAGCGTAAGTTAGACCCGAAAGGCAAACATTAGTTTTGCCGCCGCGTCATCATTACGCGGCGGCGGGCGCTCACAGGCTGGCGGCCGGCACCCAGACGCTGACGCTGCCGGCGTTGACCGGGAAATGGGCGCTGCCCTGGTCGTCGGTGGTGATCTCCTCCTGACGGTTGCCGAGGAAATCGCGCCAGGCGGTGTGCGCCAAATCGGCGCCCAGCGCGACGGTCTTGCCGCTCTCGCCGCCGTTGGTCAGCACCACTACGCAGCCGGGGGCCTCGGCGGTGCCGGCGCGGCTGAAGGCCACGCAGTGGCTGTCGTCGAAGTAGTCGGCTTGCGGGCCGTTGGCGAAACGCTGGCGGGCGGCGATCAGCTTCTCCAGCTCCGGGATCGCCGGCATGTCAATCTGGTACTCGCCGCCGTCGCGCCCCTTGTCGCGGTAGCTGGCGCCATACAGGTCGGGGTAAAACACGCAGGGCACGCCCTGTTCGCGCAGCAGGATCAGCGCGTAGGCCAGCGGTTTGAACCAGGGTTCCACCGGCGCTTCCAGCGATTGCAACGGCTGGGTGTCGTGGTTGGCGACCAGCGTTACCGCGTGGGCCGGATCGGCGGCGGTCAGGGTATCGGTGAAGATCTGCGCCATGTCGAAGCCGTCGCCCTGTTTCGACGCCTGATGAAACTTCAGGTGCAGCGCCACGTCGAACAGCATCACCTTGCCGTCCACCAGCTCGATGTATTGTTGCAGCGCACTCAGATCGTGCGACCAGTATTCGGCGACGATAAACAGGTCGCGCTGTGCGCTGCCGCGCACGTGATCCGCCCACTCTTTGAAGAACCAGGCGGGAATGTGCTTGGCGGCGTCCAGGCGGAAGCCGTCGCACGGCAGGCTTTCCAACAGCCAGCGCGCCCAGTATTTGAGCTCCTCCGTCACGGCGGCATTGCGGAACTCCACGTCGGCCCCCATCAGATAGTCGTAGTTGCCTTTTTCGTCGTCAACCTGATCGTTCCAGCCGTCGTCGCCATAGTCGTTGGCGATTTTGAACACCCCTTTGTCGTCCGGCTGTTCAACGTAATCGACGCCGCTGAAGCATGTGTAATCCCAGATAAACTCGGAATGCACGCCCTGGCGGCCGGGAAAGGTGAAGCGGGTGTAGGCCAGCGCGTCGAAGCCCTGGTCGTCGATGTCGTTGCGGTTGTTGGCGTCCACTTTGAACACGTGTACCTGTTCTTTCTCGTCCGCGCCAAGCTTGTGGTTGAACACCACGTCGTAGAGTACCCCCACGCCGTGTTCGCGCAGCGTAGTGGCGGCGTGTTCGAGCGCCGCCTTGTCGCCGTATTTGGTGGCTACGCTGCCTTTCTGGTCAAATTCGCCGAGATCGAACAGATCGTAAGTATCGTAGCCGACGGAGTAGCCGCCGGAAGCGCCCTTGTAGGCAGGCGGCAGCCACAGGTCGGTGATGCCTAGTTCGGCCAGGTGCGGGGCGCGCTCGGCGGCCTCCTGCCACAGTTTGCCGCCGTCGGGGTAGTACCAGTGGAAGAATTGCAGCAGGGTGGTTTTTTTCGTCATGAGCCAGCGTCCCGGTTAGCCAGAAGGAGAGGAGCAGTTAAAGCATGGGCTACTTTTGGCAAAAGGGACAAGTTTGGTATAGGCGGCCCGAGAAGGCCGCCCGAGAGATGGCTTAACGCTGGCTGGCGTAATGAGGTGAGCGTGGGCCATAAAGAATGGCGCCGTTCTGACCTGTCGCCGATAACAGACGGGTGTTGGCGATGGCGCCAACATCAAATCCTTTGTCGCTGATGGTATCGGCGATTTGTGAAATCGCGGCGCTGATCACCATGCCCAGCAGGCCTCCGGAGTTGTTGTTGCCTTCGTTGCTGGATGCGGTGGCGGTGCCGGCCCACAGCTGTTTGCCGTTGCGCAAATCGACCAGGCGAGCGGCTACGGTAACGCGGGTTTCGCTGCTGATCACCATGTAGCTGGTGCCGTATTGCGTGACATCCAGATACAGCACGGTGTCGGCGCCGAAAATCTGGTGCAGTTTTTTCGGACTGACGACGCGAATGTCGTTGGCGTTGGTTAGACCGTTTTGCAGGAAGGTTTCCTCCACTACAGCGACCGGCAGCACATAGTAACCGGCCTCGGCCAACGGCAGGGTGGCGCTGGCGAGTACGCTGTGGCTGGCTTTGATATCCGGCGACTGGTTAACCGGCGGCAAGACCAGAATCGACTTCGGCTTGCTCTCATGGAACGCCGCATAATCATAAGGCGTCTGCTTGGCGCAGCCGCTTAGCAACAGGGTGGCGGCAACGCCGAGTAAAGTGAGTACACGCTTCATTTAAAACTCCCCTTATCCCTGGCCATCAGGAAATTCATAAACGGCGCCGATTCCGGGAACAGCGTTTTTTCCGTGTTGAATTCACTCATTGCTTGTCCGTCGTTGCCGGTTTTGCTGTACAGCAGCCCCAGTTGCGCATGCAGACCTGGTGGTACGGCTTTATCCTTGGCGCGGGATTTCTCGACGATCTCTTTCAGCGTGGCGATCTGCTGCTCAGGGCTTTGCCCCTCCTGCTGGTAGTATTGATAGAGAGAAGTTTGGTAGCCATCCCAATTGTAAAGCGTTTTCGGCGCGGCGCAGCCGGCCAGCAGGGTCGCTGCAAACAGCGCCCCGCCCATTTTTTTAGTTATCATCTTTCTGCTTCTATTCCGTTAGTTAGCAGGGCGCCATGCGCCATTTTCGATACCGGTGACCAGGTTATTGACGGCTTCACGCACGGCCAGGTCCAGCACCTTGCCGTTAAGGGTGGAGTCGTAGCTGGCGGTGCCCCCGAAACCGATGATTTCGCGATTGGACAGTTCGTATTCACCGGCGCCCTGAGAGGAAAAGACGACTTCTGAGGTCTGTACGTTTACGACGTTCAGATTGACTTTGGCGTAAGCGACTTGTGATTTACCCCGGCCCAAGATCCCCCACAGCTGATGATCGCCGACTTCTTTACGGCCGAATTCGGTGACATCGCCGGTAATCACATAATTGGCGCCTTTCAGCGTTTGTGCCTTCCCTTTAATGCCGGCTTCAGTTTTCAGCTCTTCCATGTTGGCGCGATCCAGCACGTTGAAACGGCCAGTCTGTTGCAAATGCGTGATCAGGATAGTCTTGGACTGATTGCCCAGTCGATCGACGCCATCGGAGAAGATGCCGTTCATGTAGCTGGAGCGGTTGTCGAATTTACCGACGGCGATAGGGCTGCGTGGGCCCTGATAAGTGGTGTTGTAGGAAGCGACTTTCGGCACTTCCAAAGTGCGAGAAGATTCGGTCGCGCAGCCCGCCAGCAAGGTGACGGAAAGGGCGACGGAACAGACGGCGAGTGATTTTTTCATTGGCGTGCAATCTCTCCATGAGCATAAAACAGCGCGGGAGCAACCCGCGCCCGACGTTGATATAACGAGCGTTGTCGCCGTTATAGAAACGCCGCGATCCTGCCATGAATATGTAACAAATTACAACAATATATCGGCATTAATGCCGCTATTAACATTGTTGTAACCCGTTGGAATGCAATGGATTAGTCTCGATTTTCTCTCTTCATTACAGTGTTTTTCACGATTGTGTATTTTTTGTCTGGGTTATTGTCTTTTTAATCTTAAATACATGGCCATTAATCCTGAAATATTTTAACTAACCAGTTTTTTGTATTGATTAATGTTACGTTTTGCATCAGCTCCTGTGTTATGCCGGGGTTCATGACGGCTTGATGATCCGTTAAGGTAGTGAAAATTAGGTAACACTATCAACCAAGTGTCATTTTTTATCGGTAGCTAATCGGGGATATCAATTGTGAACATCAGGGATTTCAGAGCATTGGCGCGCAGTTTGGTCAGAGAATTCGGCATGTTGAACAAGCAGAGCAACGGCTCGCGCTTTTCGCCGCTGCAGATCCATCTGATGATTGAAGTCAGCGAGCAGCCGCTGGGCGTCACCGAGCTGGCGGCCCGGCTTTGCATCGACAAAGCCAGCGCCAGCCGGGCGCTGCGCAGCCTGGTTGCCGCCGGTGTGATAGAAACGGTGGATCATCCGGATGACAAGCGGCACAACCTGCACCGGCTGAGTAAAAAGGGCGGCAAGGCGCTGGCCGGCATCGAGAGCGACGCCGACGGTTTTATGCAGGCGGCGCTGGCGCAGTTGGACGACGATGAGCTGGCGAGTACCACCGCGGCGATGAAAAAGATGACCGCGGCGCTGCGCAGCGCGCGCAAACAGCGCGACGCCAACCTGCGGGTGCGGCCGATTGCCGCGCGCGACGATGCGGCGATGGCGGCGATCATTCGCGATGTGTTTCGCGAGTACGGCATGGACAAGATGGAAGGCGTCAGCCTGCACGATCCGGATCTCGATCGTCTGACCGGTCTGTATCGCGACAACGGCGGCCATTACTGGGTGCTGGAGCGGGACGGGCAGGTGGTGGGGGGCGTCGGCATGGCGCCGCTGGCGGGCGAAGAGCCCGGCTATTGCGAGCTGCAAAAGCTGTTCTTCAAACCCGGCGCGCGTGGGCTGGGCATGGCGCGCTATATGGTGGTACAGGCGCTGAAGGCGGCGCGGGCGGCGGGGTATCGCTACTGCTACCTGGAAACCACCGAACAGTTGAAAGAGGCGATCGGGTTGTACTACGCGCTGGGATTCACGCTGCTGACGGAACGGCGCGGCAACACCGGCCATCACGGCTGTAACGTGTGCATGCTGAAAAATCTGAAGAACGACGATATGTGAGCGGTTTCAAGGTTAGCGCCCGCGCCTTGTGCCACCCTGTTAACCGTTTGATAACAATCACAACGTTTTATCAGGGAGGAAACTATGTTGGGGGATCCGATGGCGCTGTCCGCGCTGGTCACGCTGGTGGTCATCGCGCTATGGGCCAGCGCCCGCTTGCCGGAGTATTTGGTCGCGCTGCTGTTCTTCGCGGCGGTGATGGTGTTGCAGCTGGCGCCCGCCGCGGTGACCTTTTCCGGTTTCGCGTCTTCCGCATTCTGGCTGGTGCTTAGCGGTTTCGTGCTGGGCACCGCCATCCGCAGCACCGGTTTGGCGGATCGCCTGGCCAACCGGCTCTTGCCGCACCTGGCCGGCTCCTGGCCCCGCCTGGTGGGCGGGGTGGTGGCGATAAGCTACGCGCTGGCGTTTGTCATGCCTTCCAACATGGGGCGCATTACGCTGCTGATGCCGATCGTCATGGCGTTGGCCGATCGCGCCGGTCTGGCTGAGGGCTCGCGCGGCCGCATCGGTTTGGCGCTGGCGGTGGGGTTCGGCACTTTCCAGCTCTCCGCCAGCATCCTGCCGGCCAACGTGCCCAATCTGGTGATGAGCGGCGCGGCGGAAAGCGCCTACGGCAGCCACTTCGCCTATCTTTCTTACCTGCTGTTGCACGCCCCGGTGCTCGGGTTCGCCAAAGGCGCGCTGCTGACGCTGTGCATCTGCGGCCTGTTCCGTGCGCGGCCGCAGCCGGTGACGGCCGAGGCGGCGCAAACCCCGCTCAGCGCCGCCGAATGGCGGCTGATCGCGCTGTTGGGCGCCACGGTGTTGCTGTGGATGACCGACAGCTGGCATGGCATCGCTCCCGCCTGGATCGGGTTGGTGGCGGCCTGCGTTTGCCTGTTGCCGCGCATCGGATTTCTCAACGGCGAGCAGTTCGCCGCCGGGGTTAACGTGCGCACCTGCATCTACGTGGCGGGGATCCTGGGGCTGACCGCGCTGGTCAGCCACTCGGGGCTTGGCGATCGGCTGGGCGGTGCGCTGTTGGCGATGATGCCGGATCTGCACGGCAAACCGTTCACCGCATTCGGTTCGCTGGTGGGGATCACCGCATTGCTGAATTTTGTGGTGACCGCCAACGGCGTGCCGGCGCTGTTTACCCCGCTGGCGCAGGCGTTGTCTGCGGGCAGCGGCTTGCCGCTGCTGACGGTGCTGATGACCCAGGTGATCGGTTACGCCACGCCGCTGCTGCCGTATCAGGCTTCGCCGATCGTGGTGGCGATGGGGATGGGCAAAGTGCCGGCGCGTGAAGGGTTGAAGCTGTGCCTGCTGTTGGCCGCGCTCAGCTTTGCGCTGCTGGTGCCGCTGGATTATCTGTGGTTCAGACTGCTGGGGTGGATCCCGTAAACCGACCGGCGCGTTGGTGGGCAGATAAAACAAAAGGCGGCCTGAGCCGCCCTTTTGCGCGATTGCCGGTGTGGCAATTAATTGTAGATGATCGCGGTACCGTGCAGTTTGTTGTCGCCGGTGGTTGCGATGATCTGGAAGGATTTGGCGCCGGCTGCGTCGGCTTTGGCCGCCAGTTTGTTTTCCAGGCTGCTCAGGTCGGACGCACCGCTGACGGTGACGACGCCGGCTTTTTGCAGATCGGCCGGTTGAGCGTTGACCAGTTCGGCGGCGAAGCTGCCGAAGGAGACGGAAGCCAGTGCGATGGCGGCGATGGTCATTTTCAGGTTTTTCATAGTCTTATTTCCTATCTGTGTTCTTTACAATATTTGTTTGGTAAGGTCGCTAAATTAATTAACGATCGATAATTTAATGTTAGATGCCGGTTTGACAGATTGCAAGTATTTTTTTAATGCTCGTTAATTAATTTTTTTTACGCCCTGGCGTTGTGAGCAAAAGAACAGGCAATCTGTTGGCTTAATGCGTTGTTATTGATAGATTTCTGCAGTGCCGTGCAGCTGGTTGTTACCGCCGGCGCCGATGATGCGGAAGGATTTTGCACCGGCCTGATCGGCTTTGGCTGCCAGGCTGCTTTCCAGCGAGGTCAGATCGGATGCGCCGCTGACGGTGATGACGCCCACTTTCTGCTGGTCAGCCGGTTGGCTCTGGACTAAATCGGCGGCGAAGCTGCCGAAGGAAACGCTGGCCAGAGTGAGAGCTGCTAAGGTTAATTTTAAGTTTTTCATGATGTTATTTCCTTTCCGATAACGGTGAATAGAGGGTTTTAATCCGCTTCGCTAATTTATCTTAACGATCGATAACTAAATGCTAATAGGTTCTCGACGAGGGCGCAATATTTTTTTATAATGATCGTTAAGTTATTTGTGCTAACCCTGCTGTGGAGCGGGATAGGAGAGGAACGATGAGCATCAATGAAACGGTCTGCGGCAAAAAAAGCCGTGGCAGACCGAAACAATTTGATCGCGACCGGGCGCTGGAAAGCGCGCTCGATCTGTTCTGGCGGCACGGTTATGAAGCTACCTCGCTGGCCGATCTGGTGGAAGTGACCGGCGCCAAGGCGCCAACGCTGTATGCGGAATTCGGCAACAAAGAAGGGATGTTCCGCGCGGCGGTGGAGCGCTATCTGCAGAAATATACGGTTTGCGCCAACCAAATGCTGGAGCAGGATCTGCCGGTGGCCGAGATCGTCGAAGCCTACGTGCGTTCTTCCGCCGAGGTGTTTACCGACCCTGACACGCCGTCAGGTTGCTTTATGGTGTGCGCCTCCGCCGCGCTGTCGTCGGCGTCCGATGACGTCGCCCAGATGCTGCGCAGGAAGCATCATGCGCAGGAAGCGGCGCTGAAGGCCTGCTTCGATCGCAAGGTGCAGCAGGGCGAACTGCTGGCGAAAACCGACACCGCGCTGCTGGCGAAATACGTGATTTGCACCATTGAAGGCATGTCGGTGCAGGCGCGTGAAGGGGCAAGCCGGAGCGATCTGCTGCGGTTGCTGGAGGCGTTGATGCTGGTGTGGCCGCGGCTCAGCCAGATTGGCAATAAGGTGTAACAACCGGCCCGGCTTTTACCGGGCCGTGTAACCCATTACTGATTGACCGGGATCACCGCACCCTGGTATTTCTCGCGGATAAAGTCCTGAATCGGTTTGGAGTGCAGTACCTTGACCAGCGCCACGATCTCCGGTTTGTTCACGTCGGCCTTGTGCACGGTGATGATGTTGGCGTACGGGTTGTTTTCGCCGCTTTCGACCGCGATCGGATCTTTGGTCGGATTCAGCCCGGCGTCGATGGCGTAGTTGGCGTTGATCACCACCGCGTCGCCTTCGTCGTTGTTGTACATTTGCGGCAGCAGCGCGCCCTCAACGTTGGCCTGGAACTTCAGGTGTTTCGGGTTTTCCACCACGTCGCTGATGCGCGCGTCCACTTTGCTCACCCCCGGCTTCAGCTTGATCACGCCTTCCCGTTCAAAAATAGACAGGATGCGGCCTTCTTCCGCCACCGCGTCGCGCATGATGATTTTGCCATTTTCCGGCAGATCTTTCAGGCTCTTGTACTTCTTCGAGTAGATGCCGATAGGCTCAATATGGATCGCGCCGGCGCTGACGAAGTCGTAGCTCTTGTCGTCGGCGTGGTCTTTCAGCACCGAGTTCAGGTAAGGCACGTGCTGGAAGTAGTTGGCGTCGATGTCGTGGCTGGCCAGCGCGGTGTTCGGCAGGATGTAGTCCTGGAAGCGCTTGATCTGCAGATCGATGCCTTCCTTCGCCAGTATCGGCTTGGCCTGTTCGAGGATCTCGGCGTGCGGCACGTTGGAGGCGCCGACCACCAGCTTGGTCGCTGCCGTGGCGCCAAAAGAGGCGAGGGTGGCGACGGAGGCGAAAGCCAACATCAGTAGGTGCTTTTTCATCATCGTTTTCCTTGGTTAATTAACGTTTATCGAGCGTTCTTGTCAGGGTGTCGCCGATGAACTGAATGACGAAAACGATCAGCAGAATCGTCAGCGTCGCCACCAGCGTCACGTCACTGTGGTTGCGTTGGAACCCTTCCAGATAGGCCAGGTTGCCCAGGCCACCGGCGCCGATCACCCCGGCCATCGCGGTGTAGCTCACCAGCGCGATCAGGGTGACGGTGATGCCGGAAACCAGCGCCGGCGAGCTCTCCGGCAGCAATACGCGGAAAATCAGGGTGCGGTTTTTGGCGCCCATCGAGCGCGCCGCCTCGATCACCCCTTTGTCGACCTCGCGTAGCGCGATCTCCACCAGCCGGGCGTAGAACGGCGCTGCGCCGACGATCAGCGCCGGCAGGGCCGCGTCCGCGCCGAGAATGGTGCCGATCAGCGATTTGGTGAACGGGATCAGCAGCACGATCAGAATGATGAACGGAATGGAGCGGAAGACGTTGACCAACACGGAGATCAGCGAGTAGACCGCCCGGTTCTGCCACAGCTGGCCCTTCGAAGTTAAAAACAGCAGCACGCCGAGCACGATGCCCAGCACCAACGTGGCCAAACCGGCGATGCCGGTCATGTACAGCGTTTCCCAAGTGGCGTCCCACAGTTGATCCAGACGCAGGTGGGGGAACAGGGATTCAATCATGTTGGATAACCTCGACGGCGATGTCTCTTTCGTGCAGCAGGCTGAGCATGTCGGCGACTTGTTGTTCGTTGCCTTCGGCGTGGATGTACAGTTCGCCGAACGAACCGTTGAGGGTGTGGCTGATCTTGCCGTGCAGAATGTTGATGGTCAGGGCGTAGCGCCGGATCACTTCAGAGATCACCGCCTGATGGGTTTGCACGCCCACGAAGGTCAGCTTGAAAATCGCCCCCGGCAGATGGGCGGTGAGCAGCGGGTTGAAGCTCTCTTCGGTATCCGCATACTGCGACACCTGTTTGACGAACTGCCGGGTGATCGGTTGCTGTGGTCGGGTGAACACGTCGAGCACCGGGCCTTCTTCGACGATGCGGCCGTTTTCCATCACCGCCACGCGGTGGCAGATTTTGCGCACCACGTGCATCTCGTGGGTGATCAGCACGATGGTCAATTTCAGCTGGCGGTTGATGTCCAGCAGCAGGTCGAGGATGGCGTCGGTGGTCTGCGGATCGAGCGCCGAGGTGGCCTCGTCGCACAGCAGCACGCTCGGGTTATTGGCCAGCGCGCGGGCTATGCCGACGCGCTGTTTCTGGCCGCCGCTGAGCTGCGACGGGTAGGCGTCTTCGCGCCCCTGCAGGCCGACCAGCGCGATCAGTTCCGCCACGCGCGGCGCAATCTGCGCCTTGGGCACGCCGGCGATCTGCATGGAAAAAGCGATGTTTTGGCTGACGGTGCGCGACCACAGCAGGTTGAAGTGCTGAAACACCATGCTGATTTTCAGGCGCGCCTGGCGCAGGTGGCTGCCTTTGGCGCGGGCGATGTCGAAGCCGCCTACGTCAATGCGGCCGCTGGTGGGGGTCTCCAGGCCGTTAAGCAGGCGGATGAGCGTGCTTTTGCCGGCGCCGCTGTAGCCGATGATGCCGTAAATTTGCCCGGCCTCTACCGCCAGGCTGACGTTGTCTACCGCCACGACGCGGCCCTGTGTGCTGTCAAAAGTTTTGCAAACGTTCGAAAGAACGATCATAGCGAAGCGGATCCTTATCGATACTTCACAGCATTCCGTCCAGAGCGCGGTGCGCCGGACAGGGATCGTTCGGCTTTTCTGCGGGGCACAACCCGGCGGGGAGTGGCGGACGGAACCTCTGTTGCGGGTGAATACCGGGCAATCCTACCGAGGGTTTATAGTGACAGGAAGAATGTAAATTCTATTACTTATTCTGATTTGATATATAAAACGGCGGGTGAAACAGGGGGGAGAAAACCGGCCGCAGGGCGGCCGGCGGGAGGGCTAGCGTTTGTCCAGCTTCATGTGCAGCAGCGGGAACGGGTTGCCCTGGCCATCGAGCGGCGAGCGGCCGGTGATGACAAACCCGTAGTGGCGGTAGAAGCCGCTGGCCTGCGGATTTTGCTCGTTCACGTCCAGCTGCAGTTCATCGTGCAGCGTTTCCGCGTGGGTCAGCAGCGCTTTGCCCACCCCTTTGCCGCGCTGATCGGCGTCGATAAACAGCATCTCCACCTTGTTGCCGTTCAGGCCGATAAAACCGCAGGGATGCCCCGGCCGCTCTTCAGCCACCCAGACGTTAACCGCCGGCAGGTAGTCGTTCAGCACCAGCGGGAACAGCTGTGCGATGTTGTCTTCGGTTAAAAAATGGTGAGTGGCGCGCACCGAACGCAGCCAGATATCTGCCAATTGCGCGTTGTCTTCCGCCGCGCGTGCTCTGATGGTAATCATCGAACTCTCTGCTATCTAAGTTGAAGGAAAAAAACTAGATAGAGGTTTTGTGGGGTTAGTGCCGAATTAACGTGGGTTAACGCCCTGCAAAGCGCCTCTGCAGTGGATCGAATAGGCCCGCCTTTCTGCCAGCGGTATAACAACTGTAATTCAGTAAGTTAATGCTTTCAACCGCCGCAGGGCGCAATGGGGCGCCCGCCGCGTGATACACTGGCCGCTGAATGAGCGAGAGGGCAGCAGGATGGAAGCGGTACGCGCAGCGATAGAAAAACAGGTGCTCAGCCTGACCGGGCTGGCGCTCGGCGGCGTCGATTTTGAGAACCCACCGGGCGATCCGGGCTTGTTCGGCCCGCAGTCGGTCATCTGGCAGGTTCATCGCGATTTCACCCCGATGCTGTGCGGCGGCGTCAGCGCCTTGCTGCTGCAGATGCTGCACCCGCTGGCGCTGGCCGGGGTGTGGGATCACTCCAACTTCCGCGAAGATATGATTGGCCGCCTGCGCCGCACCAGCCAGTTCGTGTCGGTCACCACCTTCGGCCCGACCGCCGAGGCGGAGCGGCTGATCGCCAAAGTCAAAGCCATCCATCTGCGGGTGACCGGCGTCGGCAGCGACGGCACGCCTTATGCTGCCAGCGATCCGGCGCTGCTGACCTGGGTACACGTCGCGGAGAGCAGCCGTTTTCTGGCCAGCCACCTGCGCTACCGCAACCCGCATCTTTCCCGCGAGTTACAGGATCAATACTACCGCGAAGCGGCGCGCGTGGCCGCCGCGCTGGGGGCGACCGCAATTCCTCAGTCCTGCGCGGAGGTCGAAGAGTACCTGCAGGCGATGCGGCCGCAGCTGGTCTGCGATGAACGCACGCAAGAGGTGGCGCGCATTCTGCTGAAGGCGCCGGCGCCGAGCGCATTGGCGCGCCCGCTCGGCGGGGTGGTGATGCAGGCGGGCATCGATCTGTTACCCGAGTGGGCGCAGCGGCAGTTCGGTTTTCATCCGGGCGCGCTGCGGCGGCGGCTGGTGCGAACGGGCGCCGCAGGCCTCGGCAAGGTGCTGGGCGCGTCGATGCGCAATGGCTCCTATCAGCGCGCGGTGCGGCGCATCACTCAGCCGTCATGAGCCACAGCCGCTATAATTAACCTTTGTTTATCTTCGTTTACGGACGCTTTTGAGACTTTTACGGGTGATCCGGCCAGTAATGCGTTTTACACTTGGGGGCAAAGCCACATTCCATTTTTGGCGCGCAGCCGATTCTGCCGCGCCCTGACCCTATTGAGGTGATATGAACGAGTCATACGTACTTGCTGAAGTCAGCAATGAGAACCAGACGCTGGTTGCGGTGGTTCAGCAAGATCACCGGGCAGCCTATTTTTATATCTATCCCGCCGAAGCCTACAGCGATCGCTATCAGGTGCGCGCCTGCTGGCTGCGCAACCTGGCCGCCGCGCCGCTGCAGGAAGATCGCGCCGCGCTAGAACAAGGGCAGCCGCCGATGCTGGCGGCGGAGTATTGCCGCAACCTGGAAGGCGAAGCGCCGCTGAACCCGGAAGGGCTGATGGTGGTGTGGAGCGAAAGCGACGACGGCGCGGCCCTGTGGTATTACGGCCAACTGCTGGCGGTGATCCCCGGCTGGAGTCTGTATATCGACCATTCGGTGTGCTATTCCGCCAGCTGCATCAAGGAGAGCCCGTTGGCTTATCCGCTCGGCTCGGCCTCTACCAACACCCAGTATGCGCAGGCGGAGAGCACCCGCCAGTTCTGGCGCAGCTGGCAGCGTGAAGAGGGCAATCCGTGGCCGAAGATGCAGCGCGATTTTCAGGCGCGCTATGAGCCGCATTTTGGCCCTTCGGTGAAGTACTACGCCATCGATCAGGGCAAGTGGCCACCGATGGCCATCACCCAGCACGAGCGCGACGGCATCTATTACTTCCTCACCATGGGGGTGAGCATCCGGCCGATGCCGTGGGTGGAGATCCTGTTCAACGACGAGGCTTCGCGCTATCGCCGCATGGAGATGGCGATCGCCATCGACAGCCAATACATGACCGAAGACAACGCGGTGCAGATGGCCAGTGCGCTGGCCGGTTTCGCGCACGCGCCGTGGGCGCGGCTGACCTGGATCGGCGAAGGGCATACGCTGGAGTCGGACGTGGCGCCGCTGGGCTACGAGGGTTATATTTTATCGTCGTCCTTCTATCCGCATAGTGCGCACCTGGCTCTGCCGCAGCAGTACGGCGATCCGGTGAACCTGTTCTGGGCCAGCCCGGTGTTTACCGCCGAGCGGCAGCTGGCGCACGCCACGCCGAACGGCGGGCACGATCTGGTGAATCGGCTGCGGGAGCAGGGCGTCGACCATATTTTCCGCCCGCGCCAGCCGGTGTGCTGACGCCACTTATCTTCTCTTCGGGAGCCGCCATGACCACCGCGCTGTTGATTATCGATGTGCAGGAAGGATTGTTTACGCCGCCGCCGGCGGATGCTGCGGGCACCGTTGCGCGCATCAATCAGCTGAGCGAGCGCGCCCGCCGGGCGGGCGTGCCGGTTGTCGTCATTCAGCACCACACGCCGGACGACGAGTTGCGGCACGGCAGCGCCGCCTGGCAAGTGCTCGCGGCGCTGAAGGTGGCGCCGGGCGATCATCGGGTGGATAAAACCACGCCGGACTCGTTCCTGCGCACCTCACTGGGCGCGTTACTGATCGCCAACGGTGTATCGCAGCTGGTGGTTTGTGGCTACTCCACGCCGTTTTGCATCGACACCACGGTGCGCAGCGCGGCGGCGCACGGTTATCCGGTGACGCTGGCGGCGGATGCCCACACCTGCCACGACAAACCCTATGCCGACGGTTTGCTGATCCGCACCCACCATAACGAGACGCTGTCGAATATCGAAAGCTTCGGCGTGCCGATCCGCGCCGTTCCCGCGGCGGACATCGTGTTCTGAGAACGGAAAAACGGGGGCCGAGGCCCCCGTTCGTTATTTCAGGCCCGCCCGCCGCGCCGCTACCTTGGCCAGCGCGGCCCAGTCCAGATCCGCATCCCCCTGCGCCATCGCGTCGAGGAAGTTGTCTTTCAGCACCCCGGCGAACGGCATCGGCGTATGGCTGTCGGCCCCGGCGGCCAGCGCCAGCCCGACGTCCTTCAGCCCCAGCGCCAGCCGGAATCCGGCGGGGGAATACTTCTCGGCGGCGATCAGCGCGCCATAGCCCTGATAGGCCGGGGCGGCGAAGACGGTGCTACTCAGCATCTGCAGGTAGTCGGCGCCGGACACGCCGTAGTTGCGCACCAGCGCGCTGCCTTCCGCCATCGCTTCAATGGCGCTGGCCAGCGTAAAGTTGGTGGCGATCTTGACGACGTTGGCCTGCGCCGGATCGGCGCCGAAGTGCCAGGTTTTCTGGCCGAGGGCATCGAACAGCGGCTGCGCTTGCTTCAGTAGCTCGCTATCGCCGGCCGCCAGAATATTCAGCTTGCCGGCGGCGGCCACGTCGACCCGTCCCAGCACCGGCGCGGCGAGATAGCCGATGCCGTGTTCCGCATGCAGCGCCGTCAAACGCTGGGCGAGTTCGACCGAGATGGTCGCCATGTTGATATGCAGCGCGCCCGGTTTCATCCGTTGCAGCAACCCGCTGTCGACCACCACCTGTTGCGTGGCGGCATCGTCGGCCAGCATGGTGATCAGCACGTCGGCATCGGCCAGCTGCTCCGGCCGTTCGGCCTGCTGCGCGCCGGCGCTCACCAGCGGCTGCGCCGCCTGCGGCGAGCGGTTCCATACCGTTAAGGCGAAGCCCGCCTGCAACAGGTTGGCCGCCATGGCGCTGCCCATCCCACCCAGTCCGGCAAATCCGATCTTCATCATGCGCTCCTTTTTCAGGTTGAAGGTTTTACCCTAGCGCGCCAGGCCAGGAACGCAAATGCCGGAGTGTAACGCCGTCTTACGCGCCGGCGGCGGGCTATTGACGCGCTGCCGCTGCGGGTATACCTTGATGGCATGAATATATCGATGCACTCCACCCACAATCAGTCATGGTGGCGCCTCTTCTGAGGCGGCACGAGTATTCACATCTCTTTTTAATGCCGCCGGTTTGGCGGCATTATTTTTTGTGGCGTTGATCCGGCGGTCTACAGACCTTCAGGAGCACTGTCATGAGCTACACCATTCTTACCGGCGATCGCGCCACCGGCCCACTGCATTTAGGCCACTTCGTCGGCTCGCTGCGCCAGCGCGTCGAACTGCAGCACCAGCATAACCAAACGGTGATGGTGGCGGATCTGCAGGGCCTGACCGACAACGGCAACAACCCGCAAAAAATCAGCGCCAACGTGCTCAACGTCGTGGCCGACTATCTGGCGGTGGGCATTGATCCGCACAAGACCACGATCTGCCTGCAGTCGGCGCTGCCGGCGTTGGCCGAGCTGACGATGTACTACCTTAATCTGGTCAGCGTGGCGCGGCTGGAGCGCAACCCGACGGTGAAAAACGAAATCGCCGAGAAGGATTTCGCCCGCAGCCTGCCGGCCGGTTTTTTGATTTATCCGGTCAGCCAGGCGGCGGACATCACCGCCTTTGGCGCCACCCACGTGCCGGTCGGCGAGGATCAGCTGCCGATGCTGGAGCAAACCAATGAGATCGTGCGGCGTTTCAACCACATCGTCGGCCAACCGATATTAACGGAGTGCCAGCCGCTGTTGAGCAACGTCGGGCGTCTGCCGGGGCTGGACGGGCAGGGCAAGATGTCGAAATCGCGCGGCAACGCTATTCAGCTTGGCGCCGGCGCCGACGAGGTGCATAAGGCGGTGATGAGCATGTTCACCGACCCCGGCCATCTCAACGTCAGCGATCCCGGTCGGGTGGAAGGCAACATGGTGTTCACCTACCTGGACGCCTTCTGCGAAGACGCCGCACTGGTGGCGGATCTGAAGGCGCACTATCGGCGCGGCGGGTTGGGGGACGTGAAAATCAAACGGCTGCTGGAGGATTGCCTGCAGAGCTTGCTTGAGCCGATCCGCACCCGTCGCGCCGAATTCATCGCCGATAAAGGCGAGCTGACGCGCATCCTGCAGCATGGCACCCGCCGCGCGCATCAGGTCAGCCAGCAGACGCTGCAGCAGGTCAAGACGGCGCTGGGGCTGGACTTCTTCACCCTGGCGTGAGGCGAACGCCGGGGCGGCACGCGTCACGCCCCGGCCATAAAACGATCATCCCACTGTCATAAACTTATCCGTTAATAGGTGCCCATAATGATTAGCCACTGAAACCAGAGAAATCATATGGCTCAGGCACTGTTAAAATTGGCACAGCACGACTTTCCAGGGCAGCACGCCGCCGCATCCCGCAAAGTATTATCGGTAAAGGGACTCGGCAAGGCCTACAAAGCGCAGCAGCGCGTGCTGGATGACATCAATTTCGATCTGCACGCCGGCGAATTCGTGGCGGTGATCGGCCGTTCCGGCGCGGGCAAGTCCACGCTGCTGCACACCCTGAACGGCACCATTCCTTCCAGCTGCGGCGAGATGCTGCACTTCGAAGACGATGGTGCGGCGCAGGATATCGCCCAGCTGGCCGGCCGCCAGATGCGCCAGTGGCGCGCGCGCTGCGGCATGATCTTCCAGGACTTCTGCCTGGTGCCGCGGCTGGACGTGATGACCAACGTGCTGCTGGGCCGTCTGAGCCATACGTCCACATTGAAATCCTTCTTCAAACTGTTCGATGACGCCGACCGCGCTCGCGCCATCGAGCTGTTGCAGTGGCTCAATATGCTGCCGCACGCGCTGCAGCGCGCCGAGAACCTCTCCGGCGGCCAAATGCAGCGCGTCGCCATCTGCCGCGCGCTGATGCAAAACCCGCAAATCCTGCTGGCCGATGAGCCGGTCGCGTCGCTCGATCCGAAAAACACCCGCCGCATCATGGACGCGCTGCAGAAAATCAGCGAAGACGGCATCGCGGTGATGGTGAACCTGCACTCGGTCGAACTGGTGAAAGAGTATTGCTCGCGGGTGATCGGCATCGCCCACGGGAAGATCGTGTTTGACGGGCATCCTTCGCAACTGAACGAACGGATCCTGCACCAGCTGTATGGCGAAGAAGCCAATCAGATCCATTGAAGCACTTTTGACCTTTACCCTTTACACACAAGGCACACCTAATGAAAAAAGTATTGAGTCTGACCACCCTGATGGCCGGCGCGATGATGGTATTTAATGCTGCCGCAGCGGATGCGCCGAAAGAGCTGAACCTGGGCATTCTCGGCGGCCAGAACGCCACCCAGCAGATCGGCGATAACCAGTGCGTGAAGCAGTTTCTGGATAAAGAGCTGAACGTCGATACCAAGCTGCGCAACTCGTCCGACTATTCCGGCGTGATCCAGGGCCTGCTGGGCGGCAAGATTGACCTGGTGCTGAGCATGTCGCCGTCGTCGTTCGCTTCGGTCTACATCAAGGATCCGAAAGCGGTGGACATCGTCGGCATCGCGGTCGACGACGTCGACCAGTCGCGCGGCTACCACTCGGTGGTGGTGGTGAAGGCCGGTAGCCCGTACCAGAAACTGGAAGACCTGAAAGGCAAGGCCATCGGCTTCGCCGATCCGGATTCCACCTCCGGCTTCCTGATCCCGAACCAGGCGTTTAAAAAGCTGTTCGGCGGCACGGTCGACAACAAATACAACAACACTTTCTCCAGCGTCACCTTCTCCGGCGGCCACGAGCAGGACATTCTCGGCGTGTTGAACGGCCAGTTCGAAGGCGCGGTGACCTGGGCGTCGATGATCGGCGACTACAACACCGGCTACACCAGCGGCGCGTTCACCCGCATGATCCGCATGGATCACCCTGACCTGATGAAACAGATCCGCATCATCTGGCAGTCGCCGCTGATCCCGAACGGCCCGATCCTGGTGAGCAACTCGCTGCCGGCCGACTTCAAGGCCAAAGTGGTCACCGCGATCAAGAAGCTGGATAAAGACGATCACCAGTGCTTTATCAAAGCGATGGGCGGCAAACAGCACATCGGCGACACCACCCTGGCGGAATACCAGAACATCATCGATATGAAGCGCGAGCTGACCAAAGGCGACCGTTAATTCCCGGCTGCCTCGGCCGTCCGAATGAAGGGGTTCAGCGTGCTGAACCCCTTGTTCCATAAAGATGGAAGACCTCTTTTGAATACCGATTTCGCACACTATTACCAACGGATCCGCAGCAAGCAAAAGCGCGAAGCGCTGCTGTGGTCGCTCGGGCTGGTGGTGCTGTACCTGGGCGCCGGCAACCTCGCCGAGTTCAACCTGCACACCGTCTGGGTGTCTATTCCGCACTTCTTCGACTACCTGGCCGAAACCATTCCGACGCTGCATTGGCATTTGCTGTTCGCCGACGGGCGCACCGAGGGCTCGCTGGCCTACTGGGGTTACCGCCTGAATATCCAGCTGCCGCTGATCTGGGAGACCCTGCAGTTGGCGCTGGCGGCGACCATTTTCTCTGTGCTGGTGGCGACCGTGCTGGCGTTTCTGGCGGCCGGCAACACCTATACCCCGGCCTCGGTGCGGCTGGCGATCCGCACGCTGGTGGCGTTTTTGCGCACCATGCCGGAGCTGGCGTGGGCGGTGATGTTCGTGATGGCGTTCGGCATCGGCGCCATTCCCGGCTTCCTGGCGCTGGCGCTGCACACCATCGGCAGCCTGACCAAGCTGTTCTACGAATCGATAGAAACCGCCTCCAACAAACCGGTGCGCGGGCTGGCGGCCTGCGGCGCCACGCCGCTGCAGCGCATGCGCTTCGGCCTGTGGCCGCAGGTGAAGCCGGTGTTTCTCTCCTACAGCTTCATGCGGCTGGAGATCAACTTCCGTCAGTCGACCATTTTGGGGCTGGTGGGCGCGGGCGGCATCGGCCAGGAGCTGATGACCAACATTAAACTCGACCGCTACGATCAGGTCAGCATGACGCTGCTGTTGATCATCGTGGTGGTTTCCGTGCTCGACTACGTGTCGGGCGAGCTGCGTAAGCGCGTGGTGGAGGGGGCAAAATGATAGCGGGCACTCCGGCGTCGGCGGAAACGCTGCGCCAGTTGAAACAACAGCATCCGGCGATCTTCGCGCAGCAGGGGCGCTACCTGCGCACCGTCGGCCTGATCGCGCTGGCGATCGTGCTGTACTATGTGTTCTTCTTCCTGGTCTTCGGCATTACCTGGCCGCAGTTTATCAACGGCTGCCAGCAGCTGGGGCGCTATTTCCTGCGCATGTTCGTCTGGCACGACTTCGTCAACTGGCCGTTCATGTACTACTTCCAGCAGATCGGCATCACCATCGCCATCGTGTTCGCCGGCACCATCACCGCGTCGCTGATCGCGCTGCCGCTGTCGTTCTTCGCCGCGCGCAACGTGATGTCGACGCCGCTGCTGCGGCCGATCTCCGTGCTGGTGCGCCGCTTGCTGGACGTGCTGCGCGGTATCGACATGGCGATCTGGGGGCTGATCTTCGTGCGCGCTGTCGGCATGGGGCCGCTGGCCGGGGTGTTGGCGATCGTGATGCAGGACGTCGGGCTGCTGGGCAAACTGTACGCCGAAGGGCACGAGGCGGTGGACAAGTCCCCCAGCCGCGGCCTGACGGCGGTGGGCGCCAACGGGTTGCAGAAGCACCGCTACGGCATCTTCACCCAATCGTTCCCCACCTTCCTGGCGCTCAGCCTGTACCAGATCGAGTCCAACACCCGCTCTGCGGCGGTACTGGGCTTCGTCGGCGCCGGCGGTATCGGCCTGGTGTACGCGGAAAACATGCGGCTGTGGAACTGGGACGTGGTGATGTTCATCACCCTGATTCTGGTGGTGGTGGTGATGATCATGGATAAGGTCTCGTCGATGCTGCGCAACAAGTACATCATCGGCGAAGACATCCCGCTGTATCAGCAAAAAAGCCAAATCGATTGAGAAACCCCTTGCCGATCCCTATACTGCCGCACATTCAAGGTGTGTGGCAGTCATTTCGTTTCGCAATGTGCGCACGTCCCCGTTAGACAAGTAAAGGCAATGCAATCCCATGATGAACAACGACGTGCTGCGCAGCGTGCGCTATATGCTGAGCATTAACAACGCCAAAATGGTCGAGATTATCAAACTGGACGATTTCGAGGTGGCGGTGTCGGCGATGGACGCTTACGTGATCAAAGAAGGCGAGCCGGGCTACGAGAAGTGCCCGGACGAAGTGATGGCGCACTTCCTCAACGGCCTGGTGTTCTTCAAGCGCGGCAAGGACGACAAGTTCCCGGCGCCGGCGGTTGAGCTGCCGATCACCAATAACCTGGTGCTGAAAAAGCTGCGCGTGGCGTTCGAGCTGAAAGACACCGACATGCACCAGATCTTCACCGCGGTGGACTTCCGCATCTCCAAGCCGGAGCTGAGCGCGCTGTTCCGCAAAGAAGGCACCAAGAACTACCGCCCATGCGGCGATCAGATGCTGCGCTACTTCCTCAAGGGGCTGGCGCAACGCGTTCGCGGCGAGTAACGCGCAGCGTTCACCGAGCCTCAGGCGCAATCGCAAGGTTGCGCCTTTTTTATTGCCGCTCTCCCGCCCGCCGTTGTTGTACAGGCCCTCAGCCATCCGCCATCGATGGTGGGCGGGCCGCCCCCCGGTTACTTTCTCATGGTCAATTCAATCACCCAAACCATGAGGAAAGCAGGATGCCAACCATCACGAAAACCCAATCACTTTACACGTTGACCCGGCCGGTCTGGCTGGATGCGGCAGGCATGAGCAAAGGTATCGATCACGATCGCCAGCACCTGGGCATCATTCTCGCCGCCGGGCAGGTGCTGCGAGTGCGGCAGACCAACGCGGCGTTTACCGGCAAGCTCACGCTGCGCTTGCTGAATGACGACAGCAAAACGGAGGCTGAATTCAGCGTCGGCGCGAGCTGGGTCGAGGCCCAGGTCAATGCCGTCTCGGTGCCGTTTATCGATACGCCGTACGGGCAGGGCGAACCGGCGCTGGAGTTCGAGTATCCGGACACGGCGAAAGCGCTGCCGGTTTATCGCCGCGGCGAAAACGAAGCCGCATTCTTCGCCCGCTGGGACGATCGGGACGCCGAGTTTGCGCTGGTCGATGCGGAATACGCGGTATTGCTGGTGCCGAAAATCAGTAAACCGGCGCTGAAGTCGCTGGGCGAAGCGAAAAACATCGACGGGCTGATCGCCTACTATGACCGCATTTTCACCTTCTACAATGCGCTGACCGGCGTCTCGTTCGAGGCTGAACACGAATCCGATCGCAATATTCGCAACCGCTACTTTATGAAGGCCGATAAACACGGCGCTGGCGCCGCGTATTACGGCGGCCGCTGGACGGCGGAAACCAGCAGCTCGGTCAGCAGCTTCTGGCTGACGCCGAAAGACAGCAACTGGGGCAGCCTGCATGAGATCGCGCACGGCTATCAGGGGCACTTTATGGGCGACAAATATTTCTCCACCGGTGAGATGTGGAACAATATTTACGCCGCTTGCTATCAGGACGTGATGCTGGGAGAGCGCAAATACCAGGAAGGGTGGCTGTATAACTACGGCAACGCGGCTGGCGTCGAGAAGAAAATTGTCGATCTGATCGCTCAGGGTACGCCGCTCAACCAGTGGGATCTGCGCTCCAAGCTGTTCTTCGCGATGCTGATGGTCGACAAGGCAGGCAAGAACGCCTTCACGCACTTTAACCAGCAGTATCGCCAAAGCTGCAATACGCCGGGCTTCGTGCCGTCCGAACATGCCTTGCTGGACCTGCTGTCGGCAAGCTTCGCCGCGGCCGGCGAGCAAATCGACGTGACGCCGTTCGTCGAGCTGACCGGCGGCGTGATCACCCAAACGCAGCGCGATCTCAACGCGTACAGCCACGCCAAGGCGGTATACCCGCTGTATCAACTGGTGGATGCGCAGAGTTTGCCGGCGGTGCAGGCACAGCTGAAGCTGGATTCCTCCCTGCGCCTGGTCGATTCCTCTCAGCTCAAGGCGAGCGGCCTGAAAGGCGATGTCGCCCTGAGTCTGGATATCGATGACTTTGCGCAGATCTACGGTGAGGATCTTGTCCTGATGGAAGGGGCGCGCTATGCCCACAAGGTCCGTATCGACGCGCCGACCCTGGCCCTGGCTGGGTTGCCGATCGGCGTGTACACCCTGCGGTTGCCGACCGGTAAAGATCGCAAATACCGGCCGACGGCGGGTTACCTGACGGTGAAACAGGGGAAAAACGCGGTGACGCTTCGCTTCGAGCGCAAAGCCGCTTCGCCGATCGTGTCGCAGGAGATCAATCTGTTGGGCCTGAGCGATGCGGTCTTCGCCACCGTGGTCGTCGATCGCGCCAAAGGGGCGGTGGTGGTTGACGTGACCAGCACCACGCCGCACGCCTACTTCCCGGGTGAAACCTATGCCCGGGTGACGCTGCGCGATCGGCAGGGTGCGGTGCGGTTCAGCAAAGAGGTTCAGGGCACTCAGGCTACGTTAAGTCATGACGAGCTGCCGTTTGCCGAGGGTGATGACATCGAGATTTATCATGTGGAGCCGAGCCGGGTGCGTTTGAATCCGGCGGCGGCCGGCGTCATCGATAACAAAAACAAAACCAATGTGCTGCGTATCGAAACCAGCGGGCTGAAAAACCCGGCGTTGCCCGGCGATCCCGAGCAGGCGCTGCTGACGCGCCTGGAACAGGCAGCGCAGCGTTTGCGTCGGCTGCTGCCGGCCTACTACGCGCCATCGTCGTCGTTCAAGGACGATATTTATCTGGCGATCGGCGCCTTTGCCGAGCCGCAGCGCGAGCCGCTGTTGGCGACCTATCGGGATTGCCTGCCGGCCGACAATACGCCGCCGGGCGCTAACGTCGGCAATGCGTTTACCGTGGCCGGCAAAGGGATTGGCGATCGCCAGTTTCTGACCTGCGCCGTCGATCTGGTGAAGAAAACCGTGACCGTGACGCTGGCGGCGGGGATTGCTCACCACTACTTTGCCGACAGCTACGCCTTCCTCAGCGTGACGGATGCGGACGGTAATACCTTGCTCAGCTACGACGTCATCGGCAGCCAAAATCAACAGGCTAAAACCTGGGTGCTGCCGCTGTCAGGCTACGGCGGTGAGGTGATCCATCTGCGGCATGAAGAGCCGGACAACCGTCTGACGATCGTCAACGAGATGCAGCATGTGCGGCTGGCGGAGAAGGGCAAGCAACAGACCTACTGCATTACGCCGGTTGGTTTGAAACGCATCAAGGATTGATCCCCATCGGCCTCCCGGGGCGGCGAGTATCGTCGCCCCGATTTTCCTCTGCATCATCCCCTTATTGCACTCTTTTTGTTCTCCGCTGCGCGCCGCTGGTGCAGGCCGTTCACCCTCGCCGTCATAAGTTTTAATTATAATTTATTGAAATCATGAGATTAAAAATTGGCACGCCGGTTGCTCTGTTGAATCCCATCTTGTGTACCAGATGGAATTCAGCCGATGAGCGACCCTGTTGAAGCGTGCGGTTTTACCCTCAGTGAATGGCAACACCATTATCAAACTCGTCCGGCGGGCGAGCGCCTCGCCTGCGTCAGCGCGACGATCGAAACGCTGATCGCCGGGCTGAACCCGGACGATAACGCCTGGCTGTATCTCGCCACGCCGGCGCAGCGCGAGCAGCAGTATCGGCAGCTGGCGCAGTTGCTGGCGGCGGTCGACGGCGATCTCAGCCGCCTGCCGCTGTTCGGCGTGCCCTTCGCCATCAAAGACAATATCGACGTCGGTGGCTGGCCGACCAGCGCCGCCTGCCCGGCGTTCACCTATCAGGCCGCGGCGGACGCCACCGTGGTCGCGAACCTGCGCGCCGCCGGGGCGATCGCCCTCGGTAAAACCAACCTCGACCAGTTCGCTACCGGGTTGGTGGGCACCCGCTCACCTTATGGCGCGGTGGTCAACAGCTTCGACAGCCGCTACGTCAGCGGCGGTTCCAGCTCCGGCTCCGCCTCGGTGGTGGCGCGCGGCCTGGTGCCGTTCGCGCTGGGCACCGACACCGCCGGTTCGGGGCGCGTGCCCGCCGGGTTCAACAACATCGTCGGGCTGAAGCCGACCAAAGGGCGGTTGTCCAACCGCGGCGTGGTGCCGGCCTGTCGGTTGAACGATACGGTGTCGGTCTTCGCGCTGACGGTGGCCGATGCGGCGCAGGTGGCGGAACTGGCGAGTGGCTTTGACGCGGCAGATCCGTATTCCCGCCCCGATCCGCATACCGCGCCGGCGGATATTCCCGCCGCGCCGCGTTTCGCCATCCCCGCCCAGCTGGAGTTTTTCGGTGACGTTCAGGCCGAGCGGGCGTTTCACCGCACGCTGGCGCAGCTGCAGGCGGGCGGCGCCACGCTGGAACCCCTCGATTTCGCGCCGTTTCGCACCCTGGCGGAACAGCTGTATTACGGTCCCTGGGTGGCGGAGCGCACCGTGGCGATTGAGCAGGTGCTGGAAGCGAGCCCGCAGGCTATCGACCCGGTGGTGCGCGGCATCGTCGGCAACGGCCTGAGCTACAGCGCCTGCGACGCCTACAAGGCGGAATACCTGCGCGCCGAGCTGACGCGGCAAATTGCTCAGCGGCTGGCGCCGTTCGACGCGCTGGTGGTGCCGACCGCGCCCACTATCCGCACCCTGGCGGAGATGGCGCAGGAGCCGGTGCTGTTCAATTCGCAGTTCGGCACTTACACCAATTTCACCAACCTGGCCGATCTGAGCGCGCTGGCGCTGCCGGGGCCGCTGCGCGAAGACGGGCTGCCGGCGGGCATCACCCTGATTGCGCCCGCCTGGCATGACCGGGCGCTGGCGGCGTTTGGCCTGCGCTGGCAACGGCAAAGCGCCTTACCGCTCGGGGCTACCGGCCGGGCATTGCCGCCGCAGCCCGCGCCGGCGCCGTCCTCGGGACATGTGCGTCTGGCGGTAGTGGGCGCTCACCTCAGCGGTATGCCGCTCAACGTCCAGCTGACGCAGCGCGACGCGGTGCGGGTGGAGCAAACCGTCACCGCCCCCTGTTACCGCCTCTACGCGCTGGCCGATACCGAGCCGCCGAAGCCGGGGCTGGCGCGCGTGGCGCAGGGAGCGGCGATCCGTCTTGAGCTGTGGGACATCCCGCTGGCCCGTTTCGGCGAGTTTGTGGCGGAAATCCCGGCGCCCTTGGGCATCGGCACGCTGCTGCTGGCGGACGGCCGGCGGGTGAAGGGGTTTATCTGCGAAGCCTGGGCGCTGGAAGGCGCCACGGATATCACTGAGTTTGGCGGCTGGCGCGACTATCTCGCCAGCCTTAAGGGGCACGAACATGTTTAATACTGTACTGATCGCTAACCGCGGCGAAATCGCCTGCCGCGCCATTCGCACCCTGAAACGCCTGGGCGTCACCAGCGTGGCGGTTTATTCCGACGCTGACCGCAATGCGCCGCACGTCACCGAAGCCGACAAGGCAGTGGCGCTCGGCGGCGACAAGGCCGCCGACAGCTACCTGCGCATCGACAAGATCCTTGCGGCCGCCGCCGCCACCGGCGCGCAGGCGATTTACCCCGGCTACGGCTTTTTGTCCGAGAGCGCCGAGTTTGCCGAAGCCTGCGAGGCGGCGGGCATCGCCTTTATCGGCCCGACGGCGGCGCAGATCCGTGAGTTCGGCCTCAAGCACCGGGCGCGCGAGCTGGCGGCGTTGGCCGGAGTGCCGATGACGCCGGGCACCGGCTTGCTGGAGAGCGTTGAGCAGGCGGTTACCGCCGCCGCGCGCATCGGCTACCCGGTGATGCTGAAAAGCACCGCCGGCGGTGGCGGCATCGGCCTGACGCGCTGTGACGACGAGGCGGCGCTGCGCGACGCCTACGACAGCGTCAAACGGCTGGGAGAACAGTTCTTCCGCGACGCCGGCGCCTTTATCGAACGCTTCGTCGATCGCGCGCGCCACGTCGAGGTGCAGATTTTCGGCGACGGCCAGGGGCGGGTGGTAGCGCTCGGCGAGCGCGATTGCTCGCTGCAGCGCCGCAACCAAAAGGTGGTGGAAGAAACCCCGGCGCCACACTTGCCGGCGGCGACCCGCCAGGCGCTGCATCGGGCGGCGGTGGCGCTGGGCGAGTCGGTGAATTACCGCAGCGCCGGCACCGTAGAATTCATTTACGACGCCGCGCGCGACGAGTTTTACTTCCTGGAAGTGAACACCCGCTTACAGGTCGAGCACCCGATCACCGAGATGGTCACCGGCCTGGATCTGATCGAAGGCATGCTGCAGGTGGCGGCGGGCGACGCGCTGGATTGGGCGGCGCTGCAACGCGCGCCGCAGGGCGTGGCGATCGAAGTGCGCCTCTACGCCGAAGATCCGCTGAAAAACTTCCAGCCCAGCCCCGGTGTGCTGACCGAGGTGCATTTCCCCACCGACGTGCGCCTCGACGGTTGGGTGGCGACCGGCAGCGAAGTCTCGGCGTTTTACGACCCGATGATCGCCAAGCTGATCGTGCACGGCGCGGATCGGGCGCAGGCGCTGGAAAAACTGCGCGTGGCGCTGGCGGCGACCCGTTTGCACGGCATCGCCACCAACCTCGACTATCTGCGGCAGGTGATCGCCACGCCGCAATTTCAGCGCGGCGACGTTTGGACGCGCCTGCTGGACGAGGTGCGTTTCCAGCCGCACTGCCTCGAAGTGCTGCAACCCGGCACCTACAGCAGCGTGCAGGATTATCCCGGCCGCCTCGGCTATTGGGACATCGGCGTGCCGCCGTCCGGCCCGATGGACGACTTCGCGTTCCGGCTGGCCAACCGCATCGTCGGCAACCACCCGGCGGCCGCCGGGCTCGAGTTTACCCTGCAGGGGCCGACGCTGCGCTTTCACTGCGACGCCATCATCGCGCTGACGGGTGCCAGCTGCCCGGCCGATTTGGACGGCGAAGCGGTCGCTTACTGGCGGCCGATCGCGGTGCGGGCCGGGCAGGTGCTGACGCTGGGGCGCGCCACGCATGGCTGCCGCACCTATCTGGCGGTACGCAACGGCTTTGACGTGCCGGTGTATCTCGGCAGCCGTTCCACCTTTGCGCTGGGCCAGTTCGGCGGCCACGCCGGGCGCACCTTGCGCGTGGCGGACATGCTGGCGATCGCTCAACCGGCGCTGGCTGCCAGCACCACGCCGGCGCCGATCGCCGCGCCGCAGGCGATGGACGACAGCCTGATCCCGTACTACGGCGACCAGTGGCACATCGGCGTGCTGTACGGTCCGCACGGCGCGCCGGACTTTTTCACCGCTGAATCAATAGAGGCCTTCTTCGCCGCCGACTGGCAGGTGCATTACAACTCCAACCGCCTCGGCGTGCGCCTGGCGGGGCCGAAGCCCGAATGGGCGCGGGAGGACGGCGGCGAAGCCGGTTTGCATCCTTCCAACGTGCACGACTGCGAGTACGCCATCGGTGCAATCAACTTCACCGGCGATTTCCCGGTGATCCTGACCCGCGACGGGCCCAGCCTCGGCGGCTTCGTCTGCCCGGTGACCATCGCCAAGGCCGAGCTGTGGAAAGTGGGGCAGGTGAAGCCGGGCGACCGCATCCGGTTCCATCCGATCGGCTTTCGCCAGGCGCAGTCGCTGGAGCAGGCGCAGCTTGGCAGCATCGAAGCGCTGGCGGCGGTGAAGGCCATCACCCTGCCGCCGCCGGATCTGGCCCCGGCGGAGACCGTTTCCGCCGCGGTGCTGGCGGCGCTGCCGGCGGCGGAAGGGCGCCCGGCGGTGGCGTATCGCCAGGCGGGGGACGGTTACATTCTGATGGAGTACGGCGACAACGTGCTCGATCTGGCGCTGCGGCTGCGCATCCATCTGCTGATGCAGTCGCTGCGAGAGGAGGCGATACCGGGCGTGGCAGAGCTGGCGCCGGGCGTGCGTTCGCTGCAGATCCGCTACGACAGCCGACAGATTAGCCAGGTCGACCTGCTGCAGCGCCTGCTGGCGCGCGAACGGGCGCTGGGGGACGTCAGCCGCCTGAAGGTGCCGACGCGCACCGTCTGGCTGCCGATGGCGTTCGAGGATTCGGCCACGCTGGGCGCGGTGGATCGCTATCAGCAGACGGTGCGCGCTTCGGCGCCCTGGCTGCCGAACAACGTCGATTTTATCCAGCGCATCAACGGCCTGAGCCGACGCGAACAGGTACGCGACATTCTGTTCGACGCCAGCTACCTGATCCTCGGTCTGGGAGACGTTTACCTCGGCGCGCCCTGCGCGGTGCCGCTCGATCCGCGCCATCGCCTGCTGAGCTCCAAATACAACCCGGCGCGCACCCACACCGCCGAAGGAACGGTCGGCATCGGCGGCATGTACATGTGCATCTACGGCATGGACTCGCCGGGCGGTTACCAACTGGTGGGGCGCACGCTGCCGATCTGGAACAAATTCCTCAAAAACCCGCAGTTCACCGCCGGTGAGCCTTGGCTGCTGCGCTTCTTCGATCAGGTGCGCTTCTACCCGGTCAGCGAGCAAGAACTGGACGAGCAGCGCGAAGCGTTCCGCGAAGGGCGCATGCAGGTGCGCATCGAAGAGAGCGAATTCGACTTCGCCGCCTACACCGATTTCCTGGCCGACAACGCCGAGGCGATCGCCGACTTCCAGCATCGCCAGCAGCAGGCGTTCAGCGCCGAAGTGGCGCGCTGGCGCAGCGATGACGACGAGGCCGAGGCGCAGCTGTTGCCGCCGGTTGAAGATGACGCGATCGATGGCGATCTGGTCAGCGCCGATCTGAACGGCAGCGTGTGGAAGATCCTGGTGGAGCCGGGGCAGGCGGTGGCGGCCGGTCAGCCGCTGATCGTGGTCGAGGCGATGAAGATGGAGCTGGCGGTCACCGCGCCGCGCGCCGGGATCGTCAAACGCATCAGCTGCCGGCAGGGGCGGCCGGTCGGGCCGGGCGACGCCCTGCTGTGGCTGGAAAAAGCGGTCTGAACGGAGGGGCGATGATGCAAATCACCAACGGGGAGCACAAGGCGCGGCCTGAGGGGCTGGCGGAGCGCATTTATCTGCAGCTCAAGGCCGACATCTTCGAGTTTCGCCTGCTGCCGGGCGATCGCTTCAGCGAAAGCGACGTGGCGCAGCGCATGGCGGCCAGCCGCACGCCGGTGCGTCAGGCGCTGTTTCGGCTCGAGCGCGAAGGCTATGTCGAGGTGCTGTTTCGCAGCGGCTGGCAAGTGCGGCCGTTCGACTTCGCCTACTTCGAAGAGCTGTACGACCTGCGCATCGTGCTGGAACAAGAGGCGGTGAAACGGCTGTGTGAATGGCCGGCCGGGGAAACGCCGGCCGCGCTGGCGGCGCTGAACCGTTTTTGGACCGAAGCGCCGCGTCTGGCGGACGGCCAGGCGGTGTCGCAGCACGATGAGCAGTTTCATCAGGCGTTGGTGGCCGCGGCGGGCAACGGCGAGATGGCGCGCATTCACCGCGAACTGACCGAAAAGATCCGCATCATTCGCCGGCTGGATTTCACCCAGCAGGCGCGGGTGGACGCTACCTACCGCGAACACGCCGCCATTTTGCAGGCGATCCTGCAGCGGCAAAGCGGGGCGGCGCAAGCGCTGCTCGGCGAGCATATCGCCGTCAGCAAGGCAGAGGTACGAAAAATAACGCTGCACATGTTGCATCAGGCGCGGGCCCAGCAGCCCGCGCGCTCGGCGCAACGATTTTGATTTCACACACATCAGGAGTTTGAACTATGCAACGTCGTCGTTTTATCAAAGCTTTTGCGCTGTCCGCCGCCGCGATCGGCCTGGGCCTGGCCTGGAGCGCGCAGGCCGCCGACACCATCAAGGTCGGCATTCTGAGTTCGCTCTCCGGCACCATGGCGATTTCCGAGACGCCGCTGAAGGATGTGGCGCTGATGACCATCGACGAGATCAACGCCAAAGGCGGGGTGCTCGGTAAAAAGCTGGAGCCGGTGGTGGTGGATCCGGCCTCCAACTGGCCGCTGTTCGCCGAGAAGGCGCGTCAGC
This sequence comes from Serratia sp. CC22-02, assembly GCF_900182895.1. NCBI lineage: Bacteria > Pseudomonadati > Pseudomonadota > Gammaproteobacteria > Enterobacterales > Yersiniaceae > Serratia > Serratia sp. CC22-02. Next base: position 561,279 of record NZ_FXUD01000002.1, read on the forward strand.
TGCTGAGCCAGGACAAGGTGGCGGCGGTGTTCGGCTGCTGGACCTCGGTGTCGCGCAAGTCGGTGCTGCCGGTGTTTGAGGAGCTGAACGGGCTGCTGTTCTACCCGGTGCAATACGAAGGCGAAGAGATGTCGCCGAACGTGTTCTATACCGGCGCGGCGCCGAATCAGCAGGCGATCCCGGCGGTGGAATACCTGCTGAGCGAGGACGGCGGCGGCGCCAAGCGCTTCTTCCTGCTGGGCACCGATTACGTCTATCCGCGCACCACCAACAAGATCCTGCGCGCCTTCCTGCACAGCAAAGGCGTGCAGGACAAGGATATCGAAGAGGTCTATACGCCGTTCGGCTACAGCGATTACCAGACCATCGTCGCCAACATCAAGAAGTTTGCCGCCGGCGGCAACACGGCGGTGATCTCCACCATCAACGGCGACTCCAACGTACCGTTCTACAAAGAGCTGGCCAACCAGGGCGTCAAGGCCACCGACGTGCCGGTGATCGCCTTCTCGGTCGGCGAGGAAGAGCTGCGCGGCATCGATACCCAACCGCTGGTGGGCAACCTGGCGGCCTGGAACTACTTCGAATCGCTGGATAACCCGACCAACAAGCAGTTTGTCAGCCAGTGGAAAGCCTACGCCAAGGCGCACAACCTGCCGAATTACGCCACCGCGGTCACCAACGATCCGATGGAGGCCACCTACGTCGGCCTCCACATGTGGGCGCAGGCGGTGGAAAAGGCCGGCACCACCGACGTCGATAAGGTGCGCGCGGCGATGGCCGGGCAAACCTTCGCCGCGCCGTCGGGCTTCACGTTGACCATGGACCAGACCAACCACCATCTGCACAAGCCGGTGATGATCGGCGAGATCGAGGGCAACGGCCAGTTCAACGTGGTGTGGCAGACCGAAGCGCCGGTGCGCGCGCAGCCGTGGAGCCCGTATATCGCCGGCAACGACAAGAAGCCGGATTACCCGGTGAAAGGCGGCAAGTAACGTCACTCAGCGCCGGCGCGGCCCAACGCCCGCCGGCCCAACAGAAGAGGCAGCTGATGCAATCTCCGTTTTTATCCTCTCTGCGCGTCGGGCTATGGCTGCTGTGCGCCTGGCCCCTGCTGGCGCAGGCCGGGCCGGCCGATGAGTTTGCGGCGGCCAACCGTGCGCAGCAGGCCAAGTTGTTGCAGGCATGGGCGGCCGAGCCGGACGCCGCGCGCCTGCCGCTGCTGCAGGGGCTGCAGCAGGAAACCGTGGCGATCGACGGGGCGAAGCGCGCCTTTATCCGCCAGGGCGATCGCTATCTGCCGCTCGAGGGCGAGGCGGCCCCGGTTGGCGAACCGAAGAAGGTGTGGCTGAACAACCGGCTGCGCATTCTGATCGCCAATGCGCTGTCGGCGCAGCGGTTGGTCAGCGCGGACGCGGCGGTGCGGCTGCAGGCGGCGACTGCGCTACAGCGCGAAGCGCAGGGCGATCAGCTGCCGCTGTTGACCCGGCGGCTGGCGCAGGAGAAAGACCCGCAGGTACGCGACGCGCTGAGCATTGCGCTGGCGAACCTGCAATTGACCGACGGCAATCCGCAGGTGCGTTTCAATGCGGTGCGGCTGTTGGGCGAATCGGGTGAACCGGAAACCCGCGCGCGGCTGCAAGCGTTGACCGATGCCGCCCACGAGCCGGACGCCGCGGTGCGCGCCGAGGCGCAACGCAGCCTGCAGCGGGTGCAGCATCGCCTGATGATCGGCGATCTGCTCGGCCAAGCGTTCAGCGGCCTGTCGCTCGGTTCGATCCTGCTGCTGGCGGCGCTCGGGCTGGCGATCACCTACGGCCTGCTCGGCGTCATCAATATGGCGCACGGCGAAATGCTGATGCTCGGCGCCTATTCCGCCTACCTGGTGCAGGGGCTGTTTCAGCAGTTTGCGCCGCAGTGGCTGGCGCTCTACCCGCTGGCGGCGCTGCCGGTGGCGTTCGCCATCACCGCCGGGATCGGCATGCTGCTTGAGCGCACGGTGATCCGCCACCTGTACGGCCGGCCGCTGGAGACCCTGCTGGCCACCTGGGGCATCAGCCTGGTGTTGATCCAGCTGGTGCGGGTGCTGTTCGGGGCGCAGAACGTCGAGGTCGCCAACCCAGCGTGGCTGTCGGGCGGCGTGCAGCTGCTGCCGAACCTGGTGCTGCCGTGGAACCGCATCGCGGTGATCGCGTTCGTGCTCTTGGTGCTGGCGATGACCTGGCTGCTGCTGAACAAGACCCGGCTCGGCATGAACGTGCGCGCGGTGACGCAAAACCGCGCGATGGCGGCCTGCTGCGGCGTGCCCACCGGGCGGGTGGACATGCTGGCCTTCGGGTTGGGATCCGGCATCGCCGGGCTCGGCGGGGTGGCGCTGTCGCAGTTGGGCAACGTCGGGCCGGAGCTGGGGCAAGGCTACATCATCGATTCGTTCCTGGTGGTGGTGCTCGGCGGCGTCGGCCAGCTGGCGGGGACGGTGGCGGCGGCTTTCGGCCTCGGCATCGTCAACAAGATCCTCGAGCCGCAGATCGGCGCCGTGTTGGGCAAGATCCTGATCCTGGTGCTGATCGTTCTGTTTATTCAAAAGCGCCCGCAGGGGCTGTTCGCCCTCAAGGGCAGGGTGATTGACTGATGAGCCAACCATTGACCGTGACCGGCGTGCAGAAAGCGCCCCGGCTGGCGTTGAGCATCGGCGGGCTGGCGTTGCTGGCGCTGCTGGTGATGCCGTTCATGACGCTGTTGCCGGCGGATCATCCGCTGGCGGTGTCCACCTATACCCTGACGCTGGCGGGCAAGATCCTGTGCTACGCGGTGGTGGCGGTGGCGCTCGATCTGGTATGGGGCTATGCCGGGCTGCTGTCGCTCGGCCACGGGCTGTTCTTCGCGCTCGGCGGCTACGCCATGGGCATGTACCTGATGCGGCAGGCGGCGGGCGACGGGCTGCCGGCGTTTATGGCGTTCCTCTCCTGGAATGAGCTGCCGTGGTTCTGGAGCGGCACCCAGCATTTCGCTTGGGCGCTGTGCCTGATCGTGCTGGTGCCGGGCCTGCTGGCCTTCCTGTTCGGCTACTTCGCCTTCCGCTCGAAAATCAAAGGGGTGTATTTCTCGATCATGACCCAGGCGCTGACCTATGCCGGCATGCTGCTGTTCTTTCGCAACGAAACCGGCTTTGGCGGCAATAACGGCTTTACCGGTTTCACCACGCTGCTCGGCTTTCCCATCACCGGCCCCGGCACGCGGGTGGCGCTGTTTCTGGCGACGGTGCTGCTGCTGGCCGCCAGCCTGGCCATCGGCTTTGCGCTGGCGCGCAGCAAGTTCGGCCGGGTGCTGACCGCGGTGCGCGATGCGGAAAACCGGCTGACCTTCTGCGGCTACGATCCGAAGGGCTTCAAGCTGTTCGTCTGGACGCTGTCGGCGGTGCTGTGCGGGCTGGCCGGCGCGCTCTATGTGCCGCAGGTCGGCATCATCAACCCCGGCGAAATGTCGCCGACCAACTCGATCGAGGCCGCCATCTGGGTGGCGCTCGGCGGGCGCGGCACGCTGGTGGGGCCGCTGCTCGGCGCCGGCATCGTCAACGGCGCCAAGAGCTGGTTCACCATGGCCATTCCCGAATACTGGCAGTTCTTCCTCGGCCTGATGTTTATCGTCGTCACGCTGTTTCTGCCCAAAGGGGTGATCGGCCTGCTGCGCCGGAGGAAAACCTCATGAAAGCGATGCAAGTGAACGACGAGCTGTTTACCCACCCGCTGCCGGCGGATAAATACCGGCAGCAAACCGATCCGGTGCTGCAGCTCGACAACGTCAACGTCAGCTTCGACGGTTTTCGCGCGCTGACCGATCTGTCGCTGCGCATTGGCGTCGGCGAACTGCGCTGCGTGATCGGCCCCAACGGTGCCGGTAAGACCACGCTGATGGATGTGATCACCGGCAAGACCCGGCCGGACAGCGGCAGGGTGTTTTACGATCAGACCGTCGATCTGACCCGGCTGGCGCCGATGCAGATCGCCCACGCCGGCATCGGCCGCAAGTTTCAAAAACCGACGGTGTTCGAGGCGCTGACGGTGTTCGAAAATCTGGAGATCGCGCAGAAAACCCGCAAATCGGTGTGGGCCTGCCTGCGCGCTCGCCTGAGCAGCGAACAGCGCGACCGCATCGACGAGATGTTGAAGACCCTGCGGCTGGGGCATGAACGCCACCGGCCCGCCGGGCTGCTGTCCCACGGGCAGAAACAGTTTCTCGAGATCGGCATGTTGCTGGTGCAAGAACCGCACCTGCTGCTGCTCGACGAACCGGCGGCCGGCATGACCGACGCCGAAACCGACTACACCGCCGAACTGTTCCGCGAGCTGGCGGGCAAGCATTCGCTGATGGTGGTGGAACACGATATGGGGTTTGTGGAAACCATCGCCGATCGCGTGACGGTGCTGCACCAGGGGCAGGTGCTGGCGGAAGGATCGCTGGCCCAGGTGCAGGCCGATGAACGGGTGATTGAGGTATATCTGGGGCGCTGAGGAGGCGTAACGATGCTGCAGGTAGAGGAATTGAATCAGTATTACGGCGGCAGCCACATTCTGCGCGGCCTGTCGTTCGAGGCGCGCATCGGCGAGGTGACCTGCCTGCTGGGGCGCAACGGCGTGGGCAAGACCACGCTGCTGAAATGCCTGATGGGGCTGGTCCCGGCGCGCAGCGGCAGCGTCCGTTGGCAGGGCGAAACCATCACCGGTAAAAAACCGCATCAGCGGGTGCAGACGGGCATCGCCTATGTGCCGCAGGGGCGGGAGATTTTCCCGCGTCTGACGGTGGAGGAAAATCTGCTGATGGGGCTGGCGCGCTTTTCCGGCGCCGCCGCGCGCACGGTGCCGGATCCGATCTATGACTTGTTTCCGGTGCTGCGGCAAATGAAGGATCGGCGCGGCGGCGATCTCTCCGGCGGGCAACAGCAGCAGCTGGCGATCGGCCGGGCGCTGGCCTGCCGGCCGCAGCTGCTGATCCTCGACGAGCCGACGGAAGGGATCCAGCCTTCGGTGATCAAGGAGATCGGCGCGGTGATCAAGCAGCTGGCGGCGAAGGGCGATATGGCGATCCTGCTGGTGGAACAGTTCTATGACTTTGCCGCCGATCTGGCGGACAGCTATCTGGTGATGTCGCGCGGCAGCATCGTGCAGCGCGGCGCCGGCAGCAATATGGAACAGGATGGCGTACGCGGGCTGGTGGCGATTTGACGTTGGATCAGCTGAAAAAGGATCGGCTGAGCGGATCGCGGGAATGATGCAGCACTCTGATGATATTCACCTCCCACCTGTGCTGTCGAAAATAAATCAGGTGGTTGGCGACGGGCAATACCCATAGGCCGGGGCCGATTTCATCGAGGTTTCTGCCGAGTTGGTGGTGGCTAAGGTTATCGAAAGCCTGATGCAGGCGGCGCAGATAATCTTCGGCCACCTGTAAGCCAAAGCGCGCCAACCCGTAAAAATAGATCTCTTCCATATCGTCCAACGCTTTTGGACGAATGGTTACTTTTCTGCGCATCCTTTTGCTTTGCTCCGTATTCTTTCCATGAACACATCACGATCCCATTCGACGGCCTCACCGCTGTTTTCTCCTTCGGCGATCAAGCGCCTAAGCTCTTCCAACTTTGAGGTGGCGGTACGTTCGCGCAAGGTGCGCACCGATTCGCGGATGACTTCGCTGGGCGTGCGGTAATCGCCGCTGGCCACCAGGTCTTCGACGAAGCTACGCAGTTCGTCACCCAGATCTACCGTTAATGTTCTGCCCATTGTTCCTCCTCACTTTCGGCTATGCTGCGTCATTGTAAGATTAGTTCTTACATTGTGCACGTCAAACTCTCAGGATCTCAATAGCGGTCCCGTCATGAGGGCGGGAGTCACCCGTTTATTCATTAAGGATAACCATGAACGAAATCACTGTGTCACGCCTTGGTTGCATTGTCCTGTCCCTGTTTCCGGCCCTGTGGGGGCTGTTCAGCCTGTTGAACAATACGGCGGATTTCGCCGGCACCGCGCGCAATGCGGTGGGCCCGCTGCTCGCCATGCAGGATACCTATCAGACGCCGGGGTTGATGTGGCGCGCGATCAGCGCCGACTGGGCCTGCATGTTGGGGTTGGCTGTCATCACCACGCTGGAAACGCTGGCCGGCCTATTCGCGGCCGCAGGCGTGGTGCTGATGATCGGGCGATTGAAAGGCCCTTACGCCGCCTTCGCCAAGGGTAAAGCCTGGGCGATGCTGGGGGCGATTTGCGCAATTGCGGTGTGGGGCGTCGGCTTTATGGTGGTCGCCGGCGACTGGTTTATGGCCTGGCAGGCCAAGAAGGATCCGCTGGCGGTGCAGCTGGGGGCGCTGATCTACCTGGCGCCCAATGCGTTTGCCTTGCTGTTCCTGATGCTGCAGCGGGAGCCGCGCTAAACGACGACGGAGCGGGGCGCGGTTACAGCGCCTTGCTCATCGTCCAAAGTTCGATGGCACCCTGTTCGCTGGTGTATTGGGCCTCGCCACATACGGCCAGGCCCTGCCGCTGATAAAAGCGCTGGGCGTCGGCGTTCTGTTTCAGCACTTCCAGCCACAGCAGGGGCTGCCGGCGTTCGACGGCCTGCCGCTGCACCTGTTCGAAAAATTGTCGGCCGAAACCGCGCCCGGCGTAATCCGGCAGGAAGTAGATCTTTTGCAGTTCGGCGCCGCGCCGTTGGGTGGCGGCCAACAGGCTGTCGAAGTTCACGCGCGCATAGCCGACCAGGGCGTCATCCTCATAGGCCAACAGCCAGCACACGTCGGGATTGCGCAGTGTCCGCTCCAGCGCGGAAATGGAAAAATCCTCGGCCAGAAAGGCCTCCAGCTCGTGCGGGTAGCGCCACAGCTCACCGAAGTGCGCGCGATAGGTGCGGATGCCGATATCGCGCACCTGCGTTAAATCTTCCAGCAATGCCTGACGGACGGTGAACATCTGTGCCCCTTTGAGTAAGAAAAATTACAGCCGTTGTTCCAGATGCCGGTGGGGCACCATCGCCTGGTGCAGAATGGCAAGAACGGTGATGCCGGCAGGGCGGCTGCGGTAGTAGATCCTATGGCTGGCGTAAGGAAAACTGCGTATCTCTTCGCCCAGATCGTGAAAGTGTGCCTTACCCGCTTCCGGCATATCCGCCAGATGATGCATGACCTCTCTCAACTGCTCAAGATAGCGGTGAGATTGCGCTTTGCCCCAGTGCTCGACGGTGAAATGACGAATAGCCAACAGATCTTGTTGGGCTTGCGGGGTGAGGCGAAACGCGGGCATATCAGTCGGTTTCGTCGGTGAGCAGACGGTTGAAGAAGGCATCGCCGTCTACCGCCTTACCGGCGTCTTCCTCGGCGGTAGCCTGCGCGATTTTTTGCTGCAGCGCGCGTAATTTGAGATCTTCCAGCGCCTGGTAGTCTTCTACCGACATGACGACGGCGACCGGTTTGCCGTTGCGATTGATTTGCACCGGCTCACGCTGCGCCTTGAGCAGCAAATCGCCGAATTGGGTTTTGGCCTCGTTCGCGCTGAGTGCGTACATTTAATCGCTCCAGTTAATTAAATCGTTCGATTTAACCATTATACGGTGCGATGGAAAAACAACCAATATTATTCCGGCGGGCAGGTGTCGTTGGACAGATGTCGCGGCGTTTCACGGCGAAAACCCAGGCCGATGATGCGGCCGAACAGGCGCGGCAGCCAGCGGCTGTTGCCGACGCGGGCGATCAGGCGCGAACCGCCCGCCGCGCGGCGTTCGCCCGGCTTGCGCTGGCTCATTTTGATCTGCAAAAACTGGATGGCCCGGGTGGGGAATTCGCGCCGGCGCTGCACGCTCAGCAGATGCTTCAGCTGCAGCCGATGCTGGCGCAGCGGCGGGATCAGGGCGTTGGCGGCGGCCACCGCGTCCTGAATCGCCAGGTTGACGCCCACACCGCCGATCGGCGACATGGCGTGCGCGGCGTCGCCGATGCACAGCACCCCCGGTTTGGCCCAGCGATCCAGACGATCGATGCGGATGCTCAGCAGCTTCAGCTGATCCCACTCGACGATCTCCTGCAGGCGATCGTCCTGGAATGGCGCCACCTCGGCGAGGTGCAGCAAAAATTTCTCCAGGCCGCTGCGGCGGATCGCGTCGAAGCTGCCTTTATCGATCGAGTAGCCGCACTGCCAGTAGTCGCCGCGGTCGATCATGATGAAGTTCTGCTTCGGCCCGGTATGGCCCATCGACCAGGCCGGATCGCCCGGCTGCTTGCTGAGCTTCATCCACAATACGTCGCGCGGGGCGCCGAAGGAGCGGCTGCTGAGCGCCGCCTGCTCGCGCACCACCGAGTTGCGGCCGTCGGTGCCGATCACCAGCTGGCTGCGCACGCGGATCGGGCCTTCCGGCGTGTCGGCCAGCACGCCGCATACCTGGCCGCGGTCGTAGAGCAGCTGATGAACCTGCGTCGAGGTGAGCAGCCTGAAATGGGGGAATGCGGCGGCCTGCTGTGCCAAAAAGTTGAGGAACTCCCACTGCGGCATAAAGGCGATAAATTTGCAGCGCGTCGGCAGGCGAGTGAAATCCGCCAGCTTAATGTCGCGCCCGGCGACTTCGGCGTGCAGGGATTCGGCACGCTGGTGTGGCAGCGTCAGCAGTTCGTCGAGCAGGCCCAGCTGGTGCATGACTTCCAGCGTCGACGGGTGAATGGTGTCACCGCGAAAATCGCGCAGGAAGTCGGCGTGCTTCTCCAGCACCGTCACGTCGATCCCCGCCCGCGCCAGCAGATAGCCGAGCATCAGCCCGGCGGGGCCGCCCCCCACGATGCAGCAGGTGGTGGCGTAAGGTGTGATCGGTGATGACGGCATGGCGGTTGACCCCGGAGAGCGGCCCGCATCCCGCGAACCGCAAATGAATGTTTAGTGTTGATAATGATTATCAATATCAAGTTTAGCTGTCAACCCGCGGCGCAGTGTGGTCAAAGGGGGCGGACAGATGGCCGACGCGGAACAGCTGGCCGTTTTGCACAGGGGACTGCGGCGGTTCACGCCATAAATCCAGCCGCACTAATCGCCAGTCGGCGGGGTCGAATGCCACGATGGAGGCCAGCGCGCCGGGGGCCGCCTGCTGTTGCTGACGCAGCGCAGGCAGATCGCTGTAGGGGGCGATAATCTGCTCCTGACAGGTCGCCCAGGCGGCCTCGGTCAGATGAGGACGATCGAAATGCGCCAGCCACGGCAGCCAATGATTGACGCGTGGCCAGCCGAATGCCTGGCTGAGCCCCCTGAAACCTTCGCCGGTCAGGAAGTCGCTCATGCCGGCGCTGCTGTTCCACAGGTAGAAGGGGGCGTAGAGGTTCTCGGCGCTGCCTTCGCTGCGCTGCGCGTACAGATAGGCTTTGACGATCAGCTGCGGGCAGGCGTCGAGCCGGTGGCCGAAATCGGCGATGCGGCGGCGGACGATCGCCATGTCGTAATCGGCGGGCAGGGTGAAACGGTATTGCATCGCGAGCATAAGGATTCTCCGGAAAGACATTGACCGGGAGAGCGTGACACGCCATCTTTATCAGTAAAATCGGTATTATTTTGATTGATGATTCAGAAAATCAGGATGGTCAGCATGGGGCGAATAACGTTCGATCTCGAGGATTTGCGCAGCTTCGTTACCGGCGTCGAACTGGGCAGCTTTGCCAAGGCCGCTGAACGGTTAGGGCGCTCGACTTCAGCGGTCAGCGCCCACCTGAAAAAGCTGGAACAACAGGTCGGCGCGCCGATCCTGCGCAAGGCCGGGCGCGGCATGGTGATGACCGAGGCGGGGGAAACCCTGCTCGGCTACGCGCGCCGTCTGCTGGAGCTCAATGACGAAGCCGCCGCCGCAGTGCGCGGGTTGGATCTGCAGGGCACGGTGCGGCTGGGGCTGCAGGAGGATTTCGGCGAGACGTTTCTGCCGCAGGTATTAGGCAGCTTCGCGCGCGCCAATCCGAAGGTGCGCATCGAGGCGCGCATCGCCCGCAATGCCGAGCTGATCGACTGGGTGCTGAAAGGCCAGCTGGATCTGTCGCTAGCGTGGGATGGCGGTTTGAGCACGCCGTTTCATCAGGCGCTGGGGCAGCGGCAGCTGCACTGGATCGCCTCGCCCGGCTTCGCGCTGGCGCCCTGGCGGAAAGGGGATGAGCCGCTTTCGCTGGTGATGTTCGACGCGCCTTGCCTGATGCGCAGCGCGGCGACGCAGGCGCTGGATCGCGCCGGCATTCCCTGGCGCATTGCCTTTACCAGCCGCAGCCTGAACGGCGTTTGGGCGGCGGTGAATGCCGGGTTGGGCGTTACGGTGCGCACGGCGGCGGGTTTGCCGCCCGGCCTGGCGCCGCTGGCGCCCGAACTGCTGCCCGCTCTCGGCCAGCTCGGCGTGGTGCTGCACCGCGCCGAGGATCAGCCTTCCGCCGCCGTGCAGCGGCTGGCGCAGATCGTGGTCGAGCGGATCGGCACTTAATCTTTAGCGATAGGCTGCTTGCCGCTCAGCTGGCCCCATTCGCTCCAGGCGCCGTCATACAGCTTGACCTGCGGCGCGCCGAGCGACAGCAGGCCGAACGCCAGCACCGCCGCCGTCACGCCGGAGCCGCAGCTGGTGATGATCGGCCCGTTGATGTCCACGCCCTTGTCGCTGAAGGTTTGGCGCAGCGCTTCCAGCGATTTGAAGCGGCCGTTCTCCAGCAGCTCGCCGTACGGAATGTTGATGCTGCCGGGAATATGGCCGCGGTGCAGGCCGGGGCGCGGCTCCGGCGCTTCGGCATAAAAGCGCGGCGCGGCGCGCGCGTCGAGAATTTGCACCGGCGTGCCTAACGCCTGTTCCACTTGCCGCATATCCACCACCGCGTCGGCGTTGAACCGGGCGTTGAACGTCTGCGGCTCAGGCTGCGCCGGGCCGGTCTCCAGCGCTTGGCCCAGCGCGGTCCAGCCGTTCAGCCCTTCGTCCAGCACGTAAACATGCCGGGCGCCGAAATTGCGGAAGGTCCACCAGCCGCGCGGCGCGGAGAACTGGTTGCCCTCATCGTAAATCACCAGGGTATCGCGCTCGCTGATGCCCAGCTTGCCCACCGCCGCGCCAAACTCCGCCGCCGTCGGCAGCATGTGCGGCAGCGCGGTGTTTTTGTCCGCCACCTCGTCGATATCGAAATAGACCGCGCCAGGGATATGGCCGCGTTCGAACTCGGCAAGCATGTCTTTCTTCGGCGTCAGCCCGACCGGCGACATCCGGACGTCGATCACCACCAGATTTTCATCGTTGATATGCTGCGCAAGCCATTGGGGAGTCACCAGAAACGGAGAGTTCATCGTCATTGTTCGCCTGTTGTGAAAACGGATTTTCACTATACACCAGGCCGCGCGGGGATGAAGTATGATGTTCAGTCAAAGAGGATGGGCGGGGAGCGGAGAAAACATGACGGATCAGGCGTTTGGCGGGGCCAAGATCGCGCTGCTGTGCGACGATCGCTTGCTGGTCTACCAGCGGGACGACAAACCGGGCATTCCGTGGCCCGGCCAGTGGGATCTGCCCGGCGGCGGGCGGGAAAACGGCGAAACGCCGCTGCAGTGCGTGCAGCGGGAGACGCAGGAAGAATTCGGCGTGGCGATCGCCGAATGCCAGGTGACCTGGCGGCGGCGCTACGACGGCATCCTGCCCGGCTCCCCGCCGACCTGGTTTATGGCCGGCGACATCGCCCCGGCGCAGATCGCCGCCATTCGCTTCGGCGATGAAGGCCAGCGCTGGCAGATGATGCCGGTGGCGCAGTTTATTCACCATCCGCAGGGCATCGAACATCTGCGCCGCCGGGTGGCGGAGTTTTTGCTTCAGTCCGTCTGAGGTTGCAGCACGCCGCTCGGCATCAGCTGCTGGATGGTGGCGCCGACCCGCTGCACCGCTTGTTCGATCTCCGCCGTCAGCTTAGGTGCATAGTTGATGCGCAGGCAGTTGCGGTATTTGCCGGCGGCGGAAAAGATGCTGCCGACGGCGATCTGCACGCCCTGCGGCTCGAGATGGCGGTTCAGCCGCAGGGTGTCGAACGCCTCGTCCAGTTCGATCCACAGCATAAAGCCGCCGCGCGGCCGGCTGACGCGGGTGCCGGCCGGGAAGTGCTTCAGGATAAGGTCGGTCATGCGGTCGCGGTTCTGCTGGTAGCGGGCACGCATGCGCCGCAGGTGCTGCAGATAGTGCCCGCCGCGGATAAATTCGGCGATCGCCAGCTGCGGCTGGGTGGCGGTGGCGCCGGAGCCGATGAACTTCATGTGCAGCACCCGCTCCAGGTAGCGGCCGGGCGCGATCCAGCCCACCCGCAGCCCCGGCGCTAGCGTTTTGGAAAACGAGCTGCACAGCAGCACGCGGCCGTCTTCGTCGAACGACTTGATGGTGCGCGGCCGCGGGTAGTGATAGGCGATGTCGCCGTAGACGTCGTCCTCGATGATCGCCGCGTCGTGGCGCTGCGCCAGCGTTAGCAGCCGCTGTTTGTGGGCGTCGGGCATGATGTAGCCCAGCGGGTTATTGCAGTTGGGCGTCAGCAGGATGGCCTTGACCGGCCACTGTTCCAGCGCCATCTCCAGCGCCGCCAGGCTGACGCCGGTGAGCGGATCGGTGGGGATTTCCAGCGCCTTGATACCCAGGCCCTTCAGCGTCTGCATGGTGCCGTGGAAGCAGGGCGAGTCGACCGCCACGATGTCGCCGGGTTGGCAAACGGCGCGCAGCCCGGCGGAGATCGCTTCCTGGCAGCCGGTGGTGATCAGCAACTGATCGGGGCCGATTTGGCAGCCGGAATCCAGCAGCAGGCGGGCAACCTGCTCGCGCAGCGCGGCCACGCCCTGAATGCTGTCGTAGTACAGGCTGCGCAGGTCGCCGTGGCGGGCGGCGTTGCGCAGGGCGACAATCAGCGGTTTCATCGTCGGTTCGGCGATATCCGGCATGCCGCGCCCCAGCTGGATCAAGCCCTCGCGCGGCCGGCTGCGCACCAGCTCCAGCACCTGTTCCCATTGCGAAATGTCTACCGGCCGCTGCACCGGCGCCGTCATGGCGGGCAGCTCGGCCTGCGCGCGCTGCGTATGCACGAAGTAGCCCGACTTCGGCCGCGCTTCCACCAGGCGCTGTTCCTCGAGCAGTCGGTAGGCTTGCTGCACCGTGCTGATGCTGACGCCGTGCTCCTGGCTCAGCGTGCGCACCGAAGGCAGGCGGTGGCCGGCCGGATACAGCCCTTGCTGAATACGTTGGCTGAGAATGGCGGCCAGGGTGGCGTAGCGTGTCATACAGAGGCCTCTTATCGGGATGAATGATTAAAAAACCGGTACAGATGCTTTCAAAGTAAACCATTCAGCGGTTTTTTTGGCACAGCTGTATGAAAAAAATAGCGCCAGTGTGAATCTGTATTGTTTTTCTCCCGGCGAGCATGATGACTGCAACGTGAAAACATCAGGGAGAATAACAACATGGCTCTGTTTTCTGGTACGCCGCTGCGGCGCTCGGTAGGTTGGTCACGCTGGCGTCTCTATCTGCTGCGGCACAGAACGAGAAAGGAGCTGTTACTGTTGAACGACAGGCAGCTGGCGGACATCGGCCTGACGCAGGTGGAAGCCCGGCGTGAAGGCTATAAACCGTTCTGGAAAGAATAAGGAAAACCGATGCTGAGAGTCTTGGGCAAGGCTTCATCGATCAACGTGCGCAAGGTGCTGTGGACCTGCCAGGAGCTGGGGCTGCCGCTGGCGCGGGAGGAGTGGGGCAGCGGCTTTCGCTCCACGCAGGAGCCGGCGTTTCTGGCGCTGAACCCGAACGGCCTGGTGCCGGTGCTGATCGACGGCGAGCGGGTGCTGTGGGAGTCGAACACCATTTGCCGCTATCTGGCGGGGCGGGAAGGGTGCCGCGATCTGCTGCCGCAGGAACCCGGCGCGCGTGCGGCGGTGGAGATGTGGATGGACTGGCAGGCCACCGATCTGAACGGCGCCTGGCGCTATGTGTTCATGTCGCGGGTGCGTGGGCATGCGGATTATCAGGATGCCGCCAGCCTGGCCGCCGCCGAGCGTGAGTGGAACCGGCTGATGGGGTTGCTGGACAGGCATTTGGCGCAGCACGGCCCTTATGCCGCCGGCGCCGCTTTCACGCTGGCGGACGTGGTGCTGGGGCTGTCGCTGAATCGCTGGCTGATGACGCCGTTCGAGCGGCCGGATTATGCGGCGCTGGCGGCCTATCAGCAGCGCCTGCTGCAACGCCCCGGCTACGTGCAGCACGGCGCCAACGGTTTACCGTGATATGAAATAAACGGTTCATTTTATCTCACCCGGATACGGCAAGCCGTGTCTGGGCTTTCTGCGTTGCATCATCCCGTCAACGTTTCATGAACGGCATCACGAATATGAACTTTATTTTCCCGCGCGCTTGTTATTGAAATTTATATTCCATATAAACCCGTTATCAGACGGCGCGTTTCATTGAACGGCGCCTGGTTCTACGCAGGATTTCGATCACGGGAGAAAATGATGAAACAGGTACGCGTTGGGTTAATCGGCACCGGTTATATCGGGCGTTGCCACGCTATCGCTTATGCGCAGGCCCCCACGGTCTTTCCTCTGAAAGGGGAGCTGGTGCTGGAGATGCTGGCGGAAGTGACGCCCGAGCTGGCGGCGCAGCGCGCCGGCGAGTTCGGTTTTGCGCGTTCGACCGGCGATTGGCGGCAGCTGGTGGCCGATCCGGCGATCGACGTGGTGGACATCTGCGCGCCCAACTTCTTGCACAAAGAGATGGCGCTGGAGGCGATCCGCCACGGCAAGCACGTGTATTCGGAAAAACCGCTGGCGCTGGACGCCGCCGACGCGGCGGAGATGGTGCAGGCCGCCCGCGCCAAAGGCGTGAAAACGCTGGTCGGTTTCAACTACATGAAGAACCCGACCAGCCAGCTGGCTCGTGAGATCATCGCTAACGGCGAAATCGGCGAGGTGGTGCATTTTTACGGCACCCACAACGAGGATTATCTGGCCGATCCGCGCACGCCGATTGACTGGCACTGCCGCCGCGCCAGCGCCGGGCTGGGCGCGTTGGGGGATCTGGCGGCGCATATCGTCAACATGGCCCACTACCTGGTGGGCGATATCGTGGCGGTCTCCGGCGATATGCAGACCGTGATCAAACAGCGCCCGGATCCGCAAGACCCGGCGCGCCTGCTGCCGGTGGAAAACGAAGATCAGGCCAGCGCGCTGCTGCGCTTCGCCGGCGGGGCGATGGGCACTCTCGAAACCTCGCGCATCGCCTGCGGGCGCAAGATGGGGCTGACCTATGTGGTCACCGGCACCAAGGGCACGCTGAGCTATACCCAGGAACGGATGGCGGAGCTGAAGCTGTATCGGCACGATGAGCCGGCGGAGCGGCAGGGGTTCAAAACGCTGTTGGTAGGGCCGAAGCACCCGGACTACGCGGCGTTCTGCATCAGCGCCGGGCACGGCATCGGCTTTAACGATCAGAAGACGGTGGAAATCCGCGATCTGGTCAATGGCATCGCCGCGGGCGATCGCATGTGGCCGGACTTTGAAGAAGGCTGGAAGGTGTCTTGCGTGCTGGATGCGATAGCCGCCTCCGCCGAGCAGCGGCGCTGGCTGGAGATCAACCGCGATTGAAAATGAAATGGCGCTCTCTCGTGGACAGCGCCATTAATTTGTTATGTTGCTAAATTAATATCTTATTAAGCTAGTTACATAATAAGTTGCTGACCTGGCAACTTAGAACGAGAAGCACGAACAGCCGAACGCGCCCCAGAAGGCATTTTCATCCGACACCGGGATGCTGGAGCGGCGCGCAATGTCATGCTGATGTGCGTGTACGCCGCACGGGCCACAGCATTGGTGCGCCTGGCTCAGCACGCCGACTTTGGCAGCCGCCGACGGCGGCGCGGAGCGGTAGTGGCCCGGCACCTGGGTGACCGGCGACCACTCCGGCAGCACCGGCAGCGGCGGCGGTGCCAGCGGCGAGAAGCTGCCGGCGGCGTAGACCACCTTGCCGTCCACCACCGTCATCACCGACTCTATGCCTTTGATCTGCTCTTCCGGCACGCTGAAATAGTCCTGCGACAGCACCGCCAAATCCGCCAGTTGGCCGACCTTGATCTGGCCTTTCTTGCCCTGTTCGGTGGAGAACCAGGCACTGCCTTGCGTCCACAGCATCAGCGCCGTTTCGCGATCCAGCCGGGCGCTGTCGTCGTACATCGCCATGCCGCCGACGGTGCGGCCGGAAACCAGCCAGTAAAGCGCCGTCCACGGGTTGTAGCTGGCGACGCGGGTGGCGTCGGTGCCCAGCCCGACCGGCAGCTCGGCCGCCAGCATTTTCGCCACCGGCGGCGTATGTTTGGTGGCTTCGATGCCGTAGCGGTCGGCGAAATATTCGCCCTGGAACGCCATGCGGTGCTGCACCGCAATGCCGCCGCCCAATGCCTTGACCCGCTCGATATTGCGCTCGGTAATGGTTTCGGCGTGGTCGAACAGCCAGTGCAGCCCGTTGAACGGAATGTCGCGGTTCACCTTCTCGAACACGTCCAGCATGCGGCTGATGGATTCGTCATAGGTGGCGTGCAGGCGGAACGGCCAGCGGTGCTCGACCAGATGGCGCACCACCCGCTCCAGCTCGTCTTCGGTGCCCGGCGGCAGATCCGGGCGCGGCTGCAGGAAGTCTTCGAAGTCGGCGGCGGAGAACACCAGCATCTCGCCGGCGCCGTTGTGGCGATAGAAGTCGGTACCCTGACCCGGCTTGAGCATGTCGGTCCACAGCTCGAAGTCTTCCAGCTCCTGCTTCGGCCGCTGGGTGAACAGGTTATAGGCGATGCGGATGGTCAGCTGCTTTTTCTCGTGCAGCTCGGCGATCACCTGATAATCCTCCGGGTAGTTCTGGAAGCCGCCGCCGGCGTCGATGGCGCTGGTGAGGCCCAGACGGTTCAGCTCGCGCATAAACTGGCGGGTGGAATTGACTTGCTGTTCCAGTGGCAGCTTCGGCCCTTTCGCCAGCGTGGCGTACAGGATCATGGCGTTGGGCTTGGCGATCAGCATGCCGGTCGGGTTGCCGTTGGCGTCGCGCTGGATCTCGCCGCCCGGCGGGTTCGGCGTGTCTTTGGTGTAGCCGACCACCTTCAGCGCCGCGCGGTTGAGCAGCGCGCGATCGTAGAGGTGCAGAATGAACACCGGCGTGTCCGGCGCCGCCTGGTTGATCTCGTCCAGCGTCGGCATGCGGCGCTCGGCGAACTGGAATTCGGTCCAGCCGCCGACCACCCGTACCCACTGCGGGTTCGGCGTGCGCAGCGCCTGTTCTTTCAACATGCGCAGGGCGTCGGCCAGCGAAGGCACGCCTTCCCAGCGCAGCTCCAGGTTATAGTTCAGGCCGCCGCGGATCAGGTGCAGGTGCGAGTCGTTCAGGCCTGGAATAGCGATGTGGCCATGCAGGTCGATCACCTGGGTTTCCGGCCCGGCATGCTGCATGACTTCGCTTTCGCTACCGACCGCCAGAAACTTGCCGTCGCGGATGGCGACCGCCTGTGCGGTGGGATTTTGGCGATCGACGGTGTGAAACTTGCCGTTGGTGATGATCAATGAAGCGTGGTGGTTCATAACATTCTCCCGGCGAACCGCCTAGCGGCGGGTCAGCCATTGATGAAAAACGCGAGTCACGATAGGCATCCACAGGTACACCACCAGGGCGACCACGGTGGCGTCATTGAGAAAATGGCCGAGCAGCGTGCCGTCCAGCTGCGGCAGCACCAACCCCCAAAACCAGGGCACCAGATTGGTGGAAGGGAAAATCACCAGCAGGGTGATGATGAACTGCTTCCACTGGGGCGGCTGGCGCACGCCGGGGTTGGGCGGGGTAAACCAGAACTCCGCGCCGGGGCGGATCTCGATATGGTCGCTCTCCAGCAGCAGCGGGGTGACTTCTTCGATGTATTGCTTGCGCAGCGGCGAGTGGATCCAGCGGTACAGGTTGTCGAGGTTGTCGAAGCGGACCAACACCGTATAGGCCTGTTCATCACCGGAAGGGCGGATGACGTTGACGCCCAAATGGCCGGTGAAGCCTGCGGCGTCGGGCATGATGCGGTTCAGCCAGGCCTCATAGGCCTGCTCGTTCCCCGGCGCCAAACGGTGGGTGATCACCAGCGTGACATGCTGCGGATGGGCCATAAAACCGACTCCTGAAAATACCCCGGCGCAGGGCCGGGGCAAGGGGATTATTTCACCGTGCGAGCCGGTGCGTGGTGCACCATGGTGTAAGCGTAGTCGACGCCCATGCCGTACGCGCCGCTGTGTTCGCGCACCAGCGCCATCACCGCGTCGTAGGTATCTTTGCGCGCCCAGTCGCGCTGGTACTCCAGCAGCACCTGCTGCCAGGTCACCGGCACGGCGCCGGCCTGCACCATGCGGTCGATCGAACGCTCGTGCGCATCGACGGAGGTGCCGCCGGAGGTGTCGGTCACCACATACACTTCATAGCCGGCTTCCAGCGCCATCAGCGCCGGGAAGGTCAGACACACTTCGGTCCACAGCGCGGAAATCACCAGCTTTTTGCGGCCGGTGGCTTCCACGGCTTTAACGAAGGCCGCGTCTTCCCAGGAGTTCATCGAGGTGCGTTCAATCGGGGTGATTTCAGGGTGTACCGCCAGCAGTTCCGGCCAGATATAGCCGCTGAAGCTTTCGGTTTCTACCGAGGTGAAAAGGGTTGGCACGTTGAAAATCTTGCCCGCCTTCGCCAAGCCAACAACGTTGTTTTTCAGTTGCTGACGATCAATATTAGCCACGCCGAAGGCCATTTGCGGTTGATGGTCGATAAAAATCAGTGCGGAGTTGTCTTTATCAAGTAGTTGAAACTTGGACATAATTTACCTTCCCAGTGATATTTCGGTTGAACATCTGATGAGTGTAACGCCGATAAAACGCATGGTAGGCAGAGGGCGATTTCAAAGATACCGCAGAATTTTTGCCGACTTGTTGAGTTTTTTTATACACGGGAGAAAGCATGAGATTAAACCTGGAAGCGCTGCTGATTTTGGACGCGCTGGACCGGCACGGATCTTTCGCCGCCGCGGCCGCCGCACTGTTTAAAACCCCTTCGGCACTCAGCTATATGGTGCAAAAGCTGGAGAACGATCTCGACATCACCCTGCTGGACCGCTCCGGCCACCGGGCGAAGTTCACCGATACCGGCAAGCTGATGCTGGAAAAAGGCCGGGTGTTGCTGCGGGCGGCGCAGGATCTGGAGCAGCAGGCGCGCTACGTGGAGAACGGCTGGGAAAGCGAGATCACGCTCGGGATCGACGCCTCATTCCCGTTCGCCCGCCTGTTGCCACTGATCGACGAGTTCTATCGGCAACATCATCATACCCGGCTGCGTTTCAGCCACGAGGTGCTGGCCGGCTCCTGGGAATCGCTGGTTTATGGCTGCGCCGACATTATCATCGGCGCCATCTGCGAGCCGCCGTCGCGGGTGGGCTATGCGTTCAGCCGGCTGGGGCAGCTGGATTACGTGTTCGCCGTCGCGCCGCAGCATCCGCTGGCGACGCTGCCGGAACCGTTGCCGAAGGACGAAATCCGTCAGCACCGGGCGGTGGTGGTGCGCGATACCTCGCGGGTCAATGCGCCGCAGAGCCTGAACCTGCTCGAAGAGCAGGATACGCTGACGGTCTTCGGCTTCGACGCCAAGCTGCAGGCGCAGTTGGCCGGGTTGGGCTGCGGCTATCTGCCGCGTTCTCTGGCGGAACCTTACCTGAACAGCGGCGAACTGGTGGCGAAACGCGTGGAATCTGAGCGCTGCAGCGACGTTGCCTATTTCGGCTGGCGGGAAAGCGCCAGCGGTCTGGCGGCCAAGTGGTGGCGCGAACGGCTGCAGCGTTACGCGGATGACGGCGAGGCTTACCCGGCGGCGCAGTGAGGGCCACGCGATAAGGATAAATCCCCCCAATAAGGACATAGGGAATGAAAAAGACACTAAGCCTGTTGGCGCTGTTGCTGCTGAGCGGCTGCGGAGCCGGGCGTCAGGCCGGCATCCCGTTGCCGGAGCCGCAGGCCGAGGCGCAGGCCACGGCGCCGCTCAGCTATCCGGTGCGGGTGCATAACGCGGTGAGCCGCGAGCTGCGTTTGCCGGAACGCGCGCGCGGCCAACGCTGCACCATCAGCATTCGGCTACGGCCGGACGGCAAGCTGGCGAGCAGCAAGATCGTAAGAGGCGACGCGCCCCTGTGCGCAGCGGCGAGCGCGGCGGTGCAGCACGCGCAGTTTCCGCCGATGGCCACCGCCACCGAGTACGCGCTGTTCAACGCCGTGGTGCTCGATTTCGTTCCCTGAAGGGAAGTAACGGACGGGCCGCCTGCGCGGCCCGTTTTTTCTCGTTTCGCCGTTTGCGTATTCACGCTTTTCCACCAATAGTGTTTTCCGGGCACGTCTCAAGACGAGGTTGCATTGGCTGGCCAACGGGAGAAAAAGGCATGAAAGGCGAACATCATTATCAGGTGGCGGTCACCTGGCAGGGGAATTTGGGCGCAGGCACCGAGGATTACCGCGCCTACGGGCGCGATCACCTGATCGGCGCCGCGGGCAAGGCAGACATCGCCGGCTCCGCCGATCCGGCCTTCCGCGGCGACGCGACGCGCTGGAACCCGGAAGATTTGCTGGTGGCTTCGCTCAGCGCCTGTCACAAATTATGGTATCTGCATCTGTGCGCCACCTCGGGCATTTCCGTACTGGCCTATCAGGACAACGCCGTCGGGGTGATGCGTGAAGACGCGGCGCGCGGCGGCTTTTTCACCTCGGTGACGCTGCGGCCGCAGGTCACGGTGCGCGACGGCGACGATCTGCAGCTGGCGCAACAGCTGCATGAGAAGGCGCATCACCTGTGCTTTATCGCCAACTCGGTGAATTTCCCGGTGGCCTGCGAACCGCAGGCCGCGTACGCAACCCGCTGAATTTTCACTTAGCTTTGCCATTTTCGTTATTTTGAACGCCGCTACGGCTCGCGGATACTGAGAGAAAATCTCTCACCGCGAGCCGCAGCATGTCCCATGCCCACTATTTGCACCCCGAACAGCGCGAACGAATCAGGCAGCTTTATCGGCGCCGCTATTGGCGAATGGAATTGCCCACCTGGGGGATCATGGCGGCGGTGTACGGCGGCTGGTTCGGCGTGGCGCTGGGCTGGCAAACGCTGGGCCCGTGGCTTGGTGCGCCGCTGTTGATTCTCCTGACCACCTGGTACCTGTCGTTGCAACACGAGCTGATCCACGGCCATCCGACGCGCTGGCCGCGCGTCAATCAGCTGTTCGGCCTGTTGCCGCTGGCGGTGTGGTATCCCTATGGGCTGTATCGCGATTCGCATCTGCGCCACCACCGCAACGACCACCTGACCGATCCGCACGAAGATCCCGAAAGCTATTACTTCAGCGCCGCGCAGTGGCGGCGCTATCCCCGCCTGTTGCCGCTGCTGGCCGCCGTGCGCAATACGCTGATCGGCCGGGTGCTCCTCGGCCCGGCGTTGGATATCGCCGCGACCCTGGCTGGGGCGGTGAAAGCGCTTGCCGCCGGGGAGTGGCGTACCTGGGTGATGTGGGGAGTGCACCTGCCGCTGTTGGCGATGTTGCTGAACTGGCTGCAGGCGCAGGGTATCGGTGCGGCGTTTTACCTGCTGGCCATCAGCTACCCGGCGCTGGCGCTGACCAAGGTAAGATCGTTTTTTGAGCATCGCGCCGTGGACGCACCGCAGGCACGTTCTATTATTAATGAGGCGGGCTGGCCGTGGCGGCTGCTGTTTCTCAATCTGAACTACCATTTAGTGCATCACGATCTGCCCGGCCTGCCCTGGTACGGTTTGCGCGAAGTCTATCTGGCGGAGCGTGAGGCATATCAGCGGCGCAGCCAGGGATTTGTCGCGCAGGGTTACGGCGAGTGGCTGCGCGATTACGCCTTGACGCCGATCGACGTTGGCGTGCATCCGTTGCGCGCCGATGAACCGCAGGGAGAAGGCGATGCCCTGCCGACGGAAAAATTTATTGCGCGCTGGAAGCGCGTTTCTCAGGATTTTCCAACCTAACCGGCCCATGAGCCGGAAAACGTATAACCAGAGGAAAAGTATGGCAATCACCTTATCACGCGGACGTTCCTTTGCCGTCGCGCTGGCCCTGCTGGCCACCGGCGGTCTGGCGCAGGCGGCCGACTCGGTGCGCGTCGGCTCCAAGATCGATACCGAAGGTTCGCTGCTCGGCAACCTCATCGTGCAGGTGCTGGAAGCCAACGGCATCAAGACCACCAACAAGCTGCAGCTCGGCACCACCAAGGTGCTGCGCGGCGCCATCACCTCCGGCGAGATCGACATCTACCCGGAATACACCGGCAACGGCGCGTTTTTCTTCTCCGATGAGAAAGATCCGGCGTGGAAGAACGCCCAGGCCGGCTTCGAGAAGGTGAAGCAGCTCGACTACGACAAAAACAAAATCGTCTGGCTGGACGCGGCGCCGGCCAACAACACCTGGACCATCGCCATTCGTCAGGACGTGGCGGAGGCCAACCATCTGAAGACGCTGTCGGATCTCGGCAAGTGGATCAACGGCGGCGGCAAGTTCAAGCTGGCGGCCTCGGCGGAATTTATCGAGCGGCCGGATGCGCTGCCGGCGTTCCAGAACGCCTACGGTTTCAAACTGAATCAGGATCAGCTGCTGTCCCTGGCCGGCGGTGACACGGCGGTGACCATCAAGGCGGCGGCGGAGCAGACCTCCGGCGTCAACGCGGCGATGGCCTACGGCACCGATGGCCCGGTGGCGGCGCTGGGGCTGCAGACGCTGGCGGACCCGAAAGGCGTACAGCCGATCTACGCGCCGGCGCCGATCGTGCGCGAAGCGGCGTTGAAGGCGCACGCCAATCTGCCTGAGCTGCTCAAGCCGGTATTCGCCTCGCTGGACGGGCCGACGCTGCAAAAACTCAACGCGCAGATCGCCGTGGAAGGCCAGGACGCCAAACAGGTGGCGGCCGCTTACCTGAAAGAGAAAGGGTTTGTTAAGGGATAATGCCGAGGTGCCCCCTCTGCCGTCGGGAGAGGGGGTAAACCGAGGGAGCCGGAGCGTTTCTTTGACTATCGCCGTAAAACATCGCGTCTTGTTGACGCTGTTCATGCTGTTGCTGCTGGCCGCGTTTGGCCTGCCGTTCCTCAGTTATGCCCCCAATCGCCTGTTGTCGGGCAAAAGCCTCTCCTTGTTCTCCCTGCTGCACGGCCCGGCGCTGTGGCTGCTGTTGCCGCTGGCGGCATTGGCGATCCTCAGCCTGTTACCGCCGACGCGGGGGCGGGCGCTGCTGGCGGCGCTGGCCGCCTGCGGGGTGCTGACGCTGGCATTCTGGATCAGCGGACAGGCCGCCGAACGCCTGGCGCAGGAGGGATCGCGTCTGGCGCGCACCTCCTGGGGCAGCGGATGCTGGCTGACGATGGCGCTGAGCCTGCTGATCGCCGCCGACGCCATGGCGCGCCTCACCGCGTCGCACCTGTGGCGCATGCTGGGCAACGCGCTGGTGCTGGTGCCGCCGGCGCTGCTGCTGTTCGGGCATCAGCTCGATCAGCTGTCGCTGCTGAAGGAGTACCACAATCGCCAGGAGGTGTTTGACGCCGCGCTGTTGCAGCACCTGACCATTCTGCTGGCGACGATGGCGCCGGCGCTGGCGATCGGCGTGCCGCTCGGGGTGCTGTGTTTTCGCTCCGAACGCTGGCAGCGGCCGATTTTCTCCGCGCTGAACATTATCCAGACCGTGCCGTCCATCGCGCTGTTCGGCCTGCTGATCGCGCCATTGGCGGGGCTGGCGACGGCGGTGCCCTGGCTGGCGGAGCACGGCGTCAGCGGCATCGGCATGGCGCCGGCGATCGTAGCGCTGGTGCTGTACGCGCTGTTGCCGCTGGTGCGCAGCGTGGTGGCGGGGCTGCAAAGCGTGCCGGCCGGGGTGATCGAATCCGCCACCGGCGTGGGGCTGACGCGCGGGCAGATCTTCCTGCGCGTGCAGCTGCCGTTGGCGCTGCCGCTGTTCCTGACCGGCGTGCGCATCCTGGCGGTGCAAACCGTCGGCATGGCGGTGGTGGCGGCGCTGATCGGCGCCGGCGGCTTTGGCGCCATCGTGTTCCAGGGGCTGCTCAGCAGCGCGCTGGATCTGGTTTTGCTGGGGGTGATCCCGGTGGTCATGATGGCGGTCATCGTCGATTCGCTGTTTAAATTTTGGGTTTCAATCCTGGACGTATCGCGCCGATGATTCACTTTGAGCAAGTCAGCAAAATTTTTCAGGGCAAGCCGGCGGTGGACGATCTCACGCTGCACATCGCCGAGGGCGAATTCACCGTGTTGATCGGCACCTCGGGTTCCGGCAAGTCCACGACGTTAAAAATGATCAATCGCCTGATCGAACACGATCGGGGCAAGATTCTCTTTGCCGGCGAAGAGATCCAGTCGTTCAAACCGCAGGATCTGCGGCGGCGCATGGGCTATGCGATCCAGTCGATCGGCCTGTTCCCGCACTGGACGGTGGAGGAGAACATCGCCACCGTGCCGCAGCTGCTGAAATGGCCGCGCGCGCGCATTCGCGATCGGGTGACCGAACTGCTGGAGCTGTTGCATCTGGAGCCGGATCTGTTTCGCCGCCGCTACCCGCATCAGCTGTCCGGCGGGCAGCAGCAGCGGGTGGGGGTAGCGCGCGCGCTGGCCGCCGATCCCGAGGTGTTGCTGATGGACGAACCGTTCGGCGCGCTGGATCCGGTCACCCGTGCGGCGCTGCAGGCGGAGATCGCGCGCATCCATCAGCTCTCCGGCCGCACCATCGTGCTGGTGACGCACGACATCGATGAAGCGCTGGGCTTGGCGGATCGCCTGGTGCTGCTCGATCAGGGGCGGGTGGTGCAACAGGGCACGCCGCTGGCGCTGCTGACCGCGCCGGCCAACGACTTCGTGCGGGATTTCTTCGGGCGCAGCGATCGCGGCATCAAGCTGCTGTCGCTGGGAACGGTGGCGGAGCGGGTGCGGCCCGGCGCCACCGAGGGCGAACCGATCGCCGCCGCCATGAGCCTGCGCGAGGCGCTGTCGGTGTTTGTGGCGCGCGGCAGCGACTGCCTGCCGGTGGTGGATGAACGGGGCGAAGCGTTGGGGGTGTTGCACTTTAACGATCTGATCGCCGGGCAGGCGCTGTCATGAGCGGGCGCGTCTGGCGCCTGTTGCGCGATCCGCTGCCCTGGACGCTGGCGCTGCTGTTGGCGCTGGTGTTCGGCATGGATCATCTGCGCGGCCTGTTCTCCGCCTGGTTCCCCGATCTGGAGCGGCCCATTTATCAGCAGGACAGCTTTATCGCGCTGGTGGGGGCGCACCTGTCGCTGGTGGCGATCTCCAGCCTGATCGCGGTGGCTCTCGGCGTGGCGGCCGGCGTGGCCGTCACCCGGCGCAGCGGTCGGGAGTTTCGTTCGCTGGTGGAAACGGTGGTGGCGGTGGGGCAGACCTTCCCGCCGGTGGCGGTGCTGGCGGTAGCGGTGCCGGTGATGGGCTTCAGCGAACAGCCGGCGATCATTGCGCTGGTGCTGTACGGCCTGCTGCCGATCCTGCAGGGCACGCTGGCGGGCATCGAATCGGTGCCGCCTGCCACGCGCGAGATTGCCCGCGGCGTGGGGATGAGCGCCTGGCAAATTCTGTGGCGGATCGAATTGCCGCTGGCGGCGCCGGTGATCGTCGCCGGGATCCGCACGTCGGTGATCATCAACATCGGCACGGCGGCCATCGCTTCCACCGTCGGCACCAAAACCCTCGGCTCGCCGATCATCATCGGTCTGAGCGGGTTTAACACCGCCTATGTGATCCAGGGCGCGGCGGTGGTGGCGTTGTTGGCTATTATCACCGATATGCTGTTCGAACGTTGGGTGCGTTATCTCACCGCCTGGCGTCAGCAGACGCTGGCGACCACTCCGGCGGGGTAAGGGGGAAATGATGCAGGTGTCTCTACCGATGTACGGCGTTGGCCGGGAGCAGGCCGAATCCTTCTGGCAGGTATTGCGCGACAAGCTGCTGCGGCTGGGGCTGCCGGCGGCGCCGGAGCGGCTCAGCTGGCCGGACGATCTGGCGCAGCACTGGCGGCGCGACGATCTGCTGCTCAGCCAAACCTGCGGTTATCCGTTGGTCAGCACCCTGTCGCAGGTGCAGCTGATCGGCACCTACCATTACCGGGTTGAAGGGTGCGACGGGCCGAATTACCGCAGTTGGCTGGTGGTGCGTGCGGGCGATCCCGGCGAACGGCTGGCGGATTTTCGCGGCCGGACGGTGGCTTATAACAGCACCGATTCCCAGTCCGGCTACAACGGCCTGCGCGCGCTGATCGCGCCGTTGGCGCAGGACGGGAAATTCTTCGGTGCGGCGATGGCCTCCGGCGCGCATTATCAGTCGCTGAAGCTGATTCGCAGCGGGCAGGCGGATATCGCCGCCATCGATTCGATCAGCATGGAACTGCTGCGTCGCGCGCAGCCGCAGGCGTTGGAGGGGCTGAAAATCATCGGCCGCACGGCGGCGGTGCCCGGCCTGCCGCTGATCACCGCGGCGGGTACGCCGCCGGAACAGGTGGAAATCCTGCGCGCCGGCGCCCGGGCGATGCTGGATGAGGCGGTCAGCGACCGCCTGCTGATCGGCGATTTCAGCCTGGTGCCGCGTTCGGCCTACCAGATTATCACCGTGCTGGAACAGCAGGCCGCCGCGCAGGGCGTGACGGCGCTCTAGCCGCCGTTACAACAGGCCGCCGCCGTCGATGTCGATCACGCTGCCGGTCACGAAGCCGTTCTCCATCGCCAGCAGGTAACCCGCCGCGACGTCGGCCGCCTGGCCGACCCTGCCGACCGGCAGGCTGCCGCCAACCCGTTCGAACAGCGCCTGACGCTGCGCGGCGCTCATGCCGTCGTAGGCTTCGGTGGCGGTGATGCCGGGGCTGACCACGTTCACCCGCCGCGGCGCCAGCTCCTTCGCCAGCTGCTTGCCGGCCGCTTCCAGCGCGGCGTTGATGGCGGTTTTGACCAGCTGACCGCCGAGGTATTTACGCGACAGCTGGCCGGAAGTCAGGGTGATGGAGCCCTGTGGCGCCAGCGTCGGCAGCGCCGCCTGCACCGCGCGCAAACTGCCCCAAAATTTGACGTTGAAGTCGGCCTGCGCCCGTTCCAGGGTGGTCTCCGCCAGCGGCTTGGCCTCCACCAGCGGCCCGGCGGTGATCACCAAATGGTCGAAAGCGCCGACGGCGGCAAACAGCGCGTGCAGCGACGCTTCATCGGTCAGATCGGCCTGCATCAGGCGCAGCGCGTCGTTCTTCTCCCTGGCGTGGGGCAGGCGGCGCGAAGCCAGCACCACTTCAGCGCCGCGCGCCGCCGCCGCGTAGGCCACCGCGGCGCCAATACCGCTGGTGCCGCCCAGGATCACCAGTTTCTGTCGTTTCAGAGGGGAATCGGGAATCGTCATGTTAAGGCCTCTTTTAGGCTAAGTTTCAACGGGATCTATCTTTCCTGATTGAAAATGACCTAACAATTGGCCTTGCTGACAAACACTTATTAATATCTTTTAAAGATCACGCAGCGCTAAAGCGGGCATTTAACTTCTGATCCACGATAATTTCGAAATCGGTAAACAGCGCTCGGGGCTTTACCGAGCGCCCCTGTTTTTCCAGTGCCACCAGGCCGTGCCCGCTCAGCGTTTTCAGCGTGGTTGACAGGTTGCTGACCTGCCGACCGGACAGTTCGGCCAGCTGGCTGATGGTCTCGGGGCGGGCGGTGTCGATAAGACGCAGCAGGGCGATATTCTCGTTGCTGAGCACCTGAGCCAGCGCAATCATCGACGTGAACCAGACTTTGGGTTCACGTTCCTGCGGCTGGTATTCCCCTTTCGCGATCGCCAGTATGCGCTTGCGAATCAGTTCTTCGGGCATCACGCCAATCAGTGCTTTCATCATCAACCTCGGTTTTCTCTCTTGCGTATGACTTCGTCTATCCGGGTAAAAAAATCTTCCACCAACTGATAGGCGGAATGAAACTCGTAGGGTGAGCCTTTGTCCGTCGGGGTGTCATGTTGGTGATCGTAAACGAAGCGGCCTGAAAATTTACCTTTGCGAGGGGTTTTAATGGCATGCGCGTTATCTATGCCAAAAACCCGGGTATTGTGGTTATCATGCAAGGTCAAATTGTAACGGATGCCGTGAGGGATAAAGGCCGTTTGGGTCACCGTCCAAGCCTCGATTTTCCACCAATAGCCATCCTCACGATTGACCCGCGTGCCGTGCAGGCTAAGGATGTAGTCCAGTCCATTGTGTTCATCCATTGATCAAAGCTCCATTTATTATGATCTAATCATAACTATTGAGCGTTTTATCGTCAACCCGTTACGCCGTGAAACCGGCTCTCCAAGAAGGGAAACGCATGACCTCATTTGTCGATCTCGAGGTGTTTGTCCGCACGGTGGACGGCGGCAGTTTTTCCGCCGCGGCGCGCGCGCTGGATATAACGCCGGCGGCGGCCAGCATCGCGGTGAAAAGGCTGGAGCAGCAGCTGGGCGCGCGGCTGCTAGTGCGTTCCACCCGCAGCCTGCGGTTGACGGAGGAGGGCGCCCGCTATCTCGACAGCGCGCGCCTGGCGCTGGGCGCGTTGGCTGAAGGGGAGCAGGCGATCCGCGAAAAGCACCAGGGGCTGTCCGGGGTGCTGCAGATTTCCGCGCCGTCGGATTTCGGCCGTAATCTGCTGTTAGGCTGGCTGGACGAGTTCCGGCAAGAGCATCCGCATATTCAGCTGCAGCTCCTGATCAACGATCGGCAGGCCGATCTGTTCCGCGAACCGGTGGACGTGGCGTTGCGTTTCGGGGCGCTGGCCGACTCTTCGCTGGTGGCGCTGCCTATTTTGCCGCAGCACCGGCGGCTGATTTGCGCCAGCCCGGATTATCTGCGGCGGCATGGCGTGCCGCAAACGCCGGCCGATCTGGCCCGGCACAGCATTCTGGTGTATCAGCCCAGCGGCAAACGGCAGGTGGAATGGCGGCTATGGCGCGGTGAGGAGCTGGTCGAAGTGCCGCTGAACGGCAGCTATTTTACCGATGACGGCGAGATCGCGCGACGCTGGGCGCTGGCCGGCCACGGGGTGGTGCGCAAGTCGGCGATCGACGTGGCGGCGGATATTCGCGCCGGGCGGCTGGTGCAACTGCTGCCGGAATGGCGCAGCGACGCGGTGCCGATCAATCTGGTCTGCCCGCATCGCTCGCAGGTGTCGGAACGCGTCAGGCAGCTTCAGCGCTTTTTACAGCAGCGCTGCCAGCGTTGGATGGACGATCACTTGGCCTGAAGGGTTTCGGTTTGCGCCGGCGTGGCGGCGGCATCCCCGGCAGGCGCGCTTTCTTCGTGCGGGGTAGTAGAACGGGTGTAGATGTTCAGCCCGGCGAGAAATACGCCGCCCAAAGAACCGAAGGCGCACAGGGCGATGACGATGACGAACGCTTTTTTCAGCATAGGAATAATTTCGCAGGTTGCTTGGAACAGCGGGAATTATAGCCCCTTCACCGGGTGAAACAAGAATCGTTTTTAACGGCGGCCCACAGACCGCCTTTTGCGATCGCTACCGTTCGCTGTCGATGGCCTGCACGCGGGCCGGGCGGGCGAACAGGTATTTCCCCAGCGTCACCAGCACCACCGCCGCCACGATGATCGCCAGCGCCAGCCACTCGCGCGGCGCCAGCGATTCGCCGGCAAAACCGATGCCGAGCAGCACCGCCACCACCGGGTTGACGTAGGCGTAGCTGGTGGCGACCGCCGGGCGCACGTTCTTCAACAAAAACATATAGGCGCTGATCGCCAGCATCGAACCGAAGACGATCAGGTACCCCAGCGCCAGAAAGCCGCTGGTGCTCGGCATCTGAGTCAGGTGTTCGCCGCTCAGCTGGCTGGCGACCAATAACACCACGCCGGCGACCAGCATCTCCGCCGCGCCGGCCATCGGCCCGGCCGGCAGCGAGATGCGCGATCCCAATACCGAGCCGAAGGCCCAGCTGGCCGACGCCAGCAAAATGAGCAGCGCGCCGGTCGGGTTGCCCACCAGGTTGTTGCCGGTGTTGAGCAGCACGATGCCCACCAGCCCGAGCGCGATGCCGGCCCATTCCAGTTTGGTGTTGCGCATGCCCCACAGCAGGCTGAAGCAGAGGGTGAACAGCGGCACCGTCGCCACCATCACCGCGGCGATGCCGGACGGTACGTGTTGGTGCTCCGCTACCGTCACCAGGCCGTTGCCCACCGCCAGCAGCAGAATGCCGATGACGCCGGCGGCCAGCCACTGCTTCGGCGTCGGCAGCGCGTGGCCGCGCCAGGCCAGGAAGCTGAACAGCACGATGCCGGCGGTCAGAAAGCGAATGCCGGCCATCATCAGCGGCGGCCACTGCGCGACGCCGAGGCGAATGACGAAATAGGTGGAACCCCAAACGATATATAACGTGAACAACGCCCCGATCAACGGCAGGACGCTACGGCTTGGTTGGCTAAGCATAGGATTGTATTTTGCAGGGATGATTATTATTAGAACGCTCAGTAAACCCGATCGGGCAACCGATAAGCAATGGCCTGCGGCATTATTTTTCCCGGCCGCTGCCCGCCGTTCAGCTGTCCCGTCGTTTCCACTGCAGCCAGCTGACGGCCGGCAGATAAATCGACCAGCCGACCGCCAGCAGCAGCAGCATGAACTCCGGCGGCACGCCGGGCAGCAAGGCGTCCAGCTTCCAGGATACGGCGTAGGCGAAGGGGCCGACGGCGGCGCCCAGCACCGCCAGCGGCCAGGGGGCCGCTCTGACCACGTCCAGCAACCAATACCACCAGCAGCCGAAACCGATCCAAAGCGCGATGGCCCAGAGCGGCAGGCCGTGTTGCCCGCTGTAGTGCAGCACGCCGCTGTAGCTCCAAAGCCCATCCATGCCGATGCCGCCCAAGGCGGCCAGGGCCGCGCCTTTACGGCGGGCGGCGGGGGTAAAAATCAGCGCCAGCGCCGCGCCGGCCAGCAGTATGCCGTTGAGCCGATCGCGAGTCAGCAGCGCCAGCAGCCAGCAGACGCCCAGTCCCAGCGTCGCCAGCCAGAATCCGGCATGCGGCTTCTTCATCGTTCAACTCCCGTGGGGTTACTCTGCCGCTAGCGCGCCAGGCGCCGACGGATTTCTCAGGGCGGGCGCGAGGCCCGCTGTTTGCCTGAATGTTCGTTAATTCAACCTTAGAAGGGAAGGTGCGGGGTGCACAAGCAGAATAATCTGTACCGGTTGAAAACGTGGGCAAAAACCGGTGTTACAGGAGCGAAATGCGGTAGGCGCAGCGGCGCGAGCCGGCCAGAATGTGTTCGGCGCGCTCTACCTGCGCCTGCAGCACTTCGGTGAAGATACTCAACTCCGCCCGGCAGAAGCCCTGGCAGACGGTGGCGGCGGCGCAGATCGGGCAGTGATTTTCCACCAGCAGATAGGTACCGTCCTCTTCCTGGCGCCATTCGGCCATATAGCCTTCGCGGCAGCGGATCTCGGTCAGGCGCGCCACGCGCTCCTGCAGATCGGCGGCGCCGATCATCGCCTGCTTGTAGTTGATGCGGTTTTCCTGCTCGCGGGTCTCGATCAGCACGTCGAGCGCCTGTTCGCCCAGCTTGTCGCGCACGGTGCGCAGCAGCTGCACCGTCAGATCCGCATGGGTGTCGGGAAAGCGCGCGTTGCCAGCCGAGGTCAAATGCCACAGCTGCACCGGGCGGCCCACGCCGCGCGTTTCCGCCACCGCTTCGACCAGCCCCTCTTTCGCCAGCTTGACGAACTGCTGGCGGGCCGCCTCACCGGTGGTGCCGAGCACCTTTCCTGCGTCAGAAGCTTGCTGCGGGCCGCGGGTTTTCAATAGCGTCAGCAAGCGGTCACTGACCGATTGTGCGGTGCTGCCGCTATTTTCCAAGTTTATTCTTGACATATTTCTCCGCCTCGCCCTAACTTATTCCAAGATAACTCTTGTTAAATTTAACGCAATCTCATGACCAACTCAATGCCATTCCTCTGAAAACAGGACGACAACCGTGATAACCCATGACGATAGCCGCTGGAGCGACCTCTTCTCCGGCAAAAATGCGGCCAGTGCGATCGCGCTTTCGCTCGGCGTAGCGCTGCATGCCATCAATATTCTGGTCGCCACCACCATTCTGCCCTCGGTGGTGCAGGATATCGGCGGGCTGGATCTCTACGCCTGGAACACCACGCTGTTCGTGGTGGCGTCGATCCTCGGCTCCGCGCTGTCGGCCCGCTTGCTCAGCGGCTACGGCGCGCGCAGCGCCTATCTGGTGGCTTCGCTGTTCTTCATCGCCGGGGCGGCGCTGTGTGCGCTGGCGCCGAGCATGCCGGTGATGCTGATCGGCCGCACGGTGCAAGGCTTCGGCGGCGGGCTGATCTTTGCGCTCTCCTACGCGATGATCAACCTGGTGTTCGAGCAGCGATTGTGGCCGCGCGCCATGGCGCTCATCTCGGCGATGTGGGGCATCGCCACCCTGGTGGGGCCGGCGGTGGGCGGCATTTTCGCCGAGCTGCACGCCTGGCGTTGGGCCTTCGGCATTCTGCTGCCGATCATGGCGCTGTACGCCGCGTTTACCTTCCTGATCCTGCCCAAGGGCAAAGCGCAGCAGGCGGCCGCGCCGTTGCCGGCCGCCCAGCTGCTGCTGTTGACCGTGGCGGTGCTGGTGGTGTCCGCCGGCAGCCTGGCGCACAGCGCCTGGATCAACCTGGCGGGCATCGCGCTCTCGCTGCTGCTGATGGCCTGGCTGCTGAAGCGTGAAGCGCACTCGAGAGCCCGTCTGTTACCGCACGGCGCACTGCGGCGCGGATCATCGTTGGCGGCGCTCTACATCACGACCGCGTTGCTGGTGATCGGCATGACCAGCGAGATCTTCGTGCCGTATTTCCTGCAGCTGCTGCACGGCCAGTCGCCGCTGATCTCCGGCTATATCGCCGCTGCCATGGCCGCCGGCTGGACGCTGTCCGAGATCCTCAGCTCCGGCTGGCGCGGGGCGGGTATTCGCCGGGCGATCGTCAGCGGGCCGCTGTTTGTGCTGGTGGGGCTGCTGGCGCTGGCGATCCTGATGCCGGTGCCGTCCGGTGGCCACTGGCAGGCGCTGGCGCCGATCGTCATTGCGCTGTTGCTGGTGGGATTCGGCATCGGTTTCGGCTGGCCGCACCTGCTGACGCGCATTTTGCAGGTGGCGCCTGAGGCGGACAAAGACATCGCCGGCGCTTCCATTACCACGGTGCAGCTGTTCGCCACCGCGTTCGGGGCGGCGCTGGCCGGGATGACGGCCAATCTGGCGGGGCTGAACGATCCGGGCGGGGCGGTGGGCGCGGCGTCGGCGGCGCGTTGGCTGTTCCTGGCGTTCGCGCTGGCGCCGCTGCTGGCGGTGTTCAGCGCCTGGCGCTGCGCGGCGATCGCGCCGCCGGGCGCCGAGACGGGCAATTTTGTACAAACCCCGCCCTCGCGTGAGTGCTAGAATGGCGCTCATTCAGCGGAGGTAGGCAAGATGAAGGTGGAAGGCGCAGCGCGCAAAGCATCCCGGGAACAGGCCCATTTCATGCACGTCGACGATCTCGGCGGGCTGGAAGTGCTGCAGGCCACCTACCGCCGCCAAACCTTCTCGCGCCACAGCCATGAAGGCTTCTGCGTGGGCGTCATCGACGACGGCGCCCAGCGTTTCTACCGCACCGGTGGCGAACACGTGGCGCCGCTGGGCAGCATCATTCTGGTCAACGCCGACGACATCCACACCGGCAGCTCCGCCACCGAAGAGGGATGGTCGTATCAGGCGATGTACCCGACGCCGGAGCTGCTGGCGTTTTTGTCGCGCGATCTGAAAACCGGCGCCGGCGCGACGCCTTATTTCCCCAACCCGGTGGTGCACGACGTCGGCCTGGCCGGCCAGCTGCGGATGGCGTTCAGCCTGCTGCGCAGCGATGAGAACCGGCTGATGAAAGAGACCATGGTGTTCTCGGCGCTGACCTGGCTGATGCTGCGGCACGGCAAAAGCCGCATCGATCCCACGCCGCAGAGCCGGGCGCAAAGCCAGGTGGCGCGGGTGAAAGCCTTTCTCGACGATTTCCCCGAGGCGGACATTTCGCTGCTGGAGCTGGCGGAGCGAGTGGCGCTCAGCCCTTATTACCTGCTGCGGCAGTTTCAGCAGGCCACCGGTCTGCCGCCGCACGCCTATCAAATTCAGGCGCGGCTGCGCAAGGCGCGCGGCATGCTGAAGGCCGGCAGCAGCGTGCTGGACAGCGCGCTGAGCTGCGGTTTTCACGATCAAAGCCATTTCCACCGCCATTTTCGCAAGTCGATGGGCATCACGCCGGGCGACTACGTCAAATCGCTGAAATAACCGGGCAATCGGGTGCAATACCCGTGTGCGCCTGCGCCGTAAGCTGGCTTCTTCAATCAAAGGAGAAGCCCATGACTGATTCAATCCCCCTCATCACGCCGCCGTCTGCCCGCTTGCGCCCCGCTCTGCAGGGTGGGGTGGCGATCTTGCCGCTGTGCCTGGCGGTGGTGCCGTGGGGCATACTGGCGGGCTCGATGGCCCTGCAAAACGGCCTGACGCCGGCACAGGGGCTGGGCATGTCGGCCATCGTGTTCGCCGGGGCGGCGCAGCTGGTGGCGATGGGCATGATCAAGGGCGGCGCCGGGCTGCTGGCGATCCTGCTGTCGACCTTTTTCGTCACCGCCCAGCATTTTCTCTATGCGCTGCGGCTGCGGGAGCGCATTGCGCCGCTGCCGTTACGCTGGCGGCTGGCCCTGGGATTCTTGCTCACCGATGAACTGTTTGCGCTGACCGGCGAACAGGCGCCGGCGCGTTTCGACCGCTGGTATGCGCTGGGCGCCGGGCTGACTTTTTACCTGTGCTGGTTTCTCTCCACGCTGCTCGGCATCGTAGCCGCCGGCAGCGCCGGGGATCTGGACGGTTATGGGTTGGATTTTTCCATCGCCGCCACCTTTATCGCCATCGTGGTGCCGCTGGTGCGCAGCCTGCCGGTGTTGGCCTGCGTGCTGACCGCGCTGCTGCTTTCCATCGTGTTGCACCATTTCCAAACGCCAGGCGCACTGGTGATCGCCACCGTGACGGCGATGCTGGTCGGGCTGCTGTGCAGCGGGGGGCGCCGATGATCTGGCTGACGATAGTCTTGATGGGGCTGGTGGTGTTCTTCAACCGCTACTGCTTTTTGGCGCCGGGATTGCCGCTGCGGATATCGCCGCGCGTTAAAACGCTGCTGAGCTTTTCCGTGCCGGCGGTGCTGACGGCCATTTGCGGGCCGATTATCGCCTTCAGCGGCGACCAGCTGCGCGCCGCGCCGGATAACCCTTACCTGTGGGGGGCGGTGTTTGCGGTGATATTGGCGTTCTTTCTGCGCAACATGCTGGCGGTGGTGTTGCTGAGCCTGCTGATATTTATCGCGCTGCGCGGCATTTTTTAAAATTCGCTTGCCATATCTCTAATTTGAGATTATTTCTCTTATATGGGATTTTGCGGCGGAGTGTGAGCGATGGATAACGGTTTGGAGACGGCCGACCTGAGGTTGGCGCAGCGGTTGGCGGATTTGCGCCAGCAGCAGGGGTGGTCGCTGGAGGAGCTGGCGCAGCGCACCGGCCTGAGCCGGGCGACGCTCTCGCGGGTGGAGCGCGCCGAAACCAGCCCGACGGCGTCGCTGCTGAACCGGCTGTGCGCCGCCTACGGGTTGACCATGTCGCGCCTGCTGAGCGAAATCGAAGACGAACCGCCGGAGCTGTTGCGGCCGCCGCAACAGCCGGTATGGGTCGATCGCGCCAGCGGTTTTCACCGTCGTTCCGTTTCCCCGCCTGCGGCGCTGTACAAGGCCGAATTTATCGAAGCCCGGCTCGATGCCGGCGCGCAGATCGATTACGACCTGCCGTCGATTCCGGCGCTGGAGCATCACCTCTGGCTGCTGTCCGGGCAGCTGGATCTGACGCTGGAAGGGCGTGTTTTCCAGCTGGCGCCCGGCGATTGTCTGCGCTACCGCCTGTTCGGCGCTTCCCGTTTCCATGTTCCCGGCGATGAGCCGGCCCATTACACGCTCGTTATCTGCAGGCCATAGCCATGATTGAATTACAACAGTGGGACGCCGACGCGGCGCACAACGCCATGGCCGACCTGGCCGAAATGCTGCACGCCAGCGTGTCGCACGGCGCCAGCATCGGTTTTGTCATGCCTTTTACGCTGGAACAGGCGCGGGCGTTTTGGCAGGGGTTGCTGCCGGCCCTGGCGCGGGGAGAGCGCGCGATGCTGGTGGCGCTCGCGAACGGTCGGCCTGTCGGCACCGTGCAGCTGCTGTTGGCGATGCCGGACAATGGCCGCCACCGGGCGGAAGTGGTCAAGCTGATGGTGCACCCGCAGGCGCGGCGGCAGGGCGTCGCGCGGCTGTTGATGCAGGAAGTGCAGGCGCTGGCGGCGCGTCATCGCCGCAGCCTGTTGGTGCTGGATACCCTGAGCGGCAGCGCGGCGCAGGGGTTGTACCGCCAATTGGGGTTCGAAGCGGCAGGTGACATCCCACAATACGCCCGCGCCAGCGACGGCGGGGCGTTGGAGGCCACCTGCTATATGTACAAACTGCTGTGAGGCTTCGAATACTATTAAGTGAAGTCGATAGCTCAGACGCGTTGGCGCTGATGGCGGAATTGTCGGTGCAACTGGCTGAAATCACCGGCGATAGCGGTACGTCCTCGTTTGATCCAGCTTCTATAGAAGCGGATGGAGGTTGTTTTATGTTGGTACGCAATGCTGCCGATGAAGCCGTAGCTTGTGGGGCGCTGCGTCGATTAACTTCTGGCGTTGCGGAGTTAAAACGAATGTATGTACGCGAGCCTGGTAATGGTATTGGTCGTAAATTATTGCATGCTCTGGAACAACAGGCTCGATGGTTGGGGTATCGCCAACTGTGGCTGGAAACTCGAAGAGTGAACCTGCGCGCCATCAAGTTTTATCTGGCTCAGGGGTATCGGATACGTGAAAACTATGGCCGTTATCGAGGTAACCCGCAGGCGGTCTGTTTCGAAAAAGTTCTGTAATGATGTGGCAAGTCCCCATAGCCATTTGACATTGAAGAGCCGTGCTTTGCTGTTTAGGTTACGGCCAAATTAAATCAAAGAGGGGATGCTGCTACGGTTTTCGGGCGGTTAAAATCGAGAGAATTAAAGGATGAACTACTCTGATATTGCTGAAAGGATAGTGAAAGTGCTGCTTCACCGGGAAGCGTTGTTGGATTGGCTCACAGGGTGTGATACCGATTTCTCACATTTCTGATACCCGCAACTTAAAATTTGAGCATACGTATTTCTTCATGTTCATGCCGCCGAACTAACGTCCCCATTGGTTTGGCGGCATGCACTGTTAATCCCTTACAATATATTAGGTTATATGGGGCATTTCTCCCTATTCCTGAATCAGCGCCCGCGCCAGGCGTTGATCGCCTGTTGGCGCACCTGCAGCTTCTGCTGCGGCGCCAGTTTGTTGTAATCGCGGGCCAGCCCGCTTTCCCAATCGCCGTACAGCGGGTTGGGCAGCACGATAAATTCGGTGCCGAACTTGCCCTGGTTCTCGCTGACGAACGCCCGGCGCTGCGCATTGTCCTTGTGATAAGTCGCGGCGCCGAAGTCGTTCAGGTTATCGCCCGCGTACACCACG
Source organism: Serratia sp. CC22-02 (assembly GCF_900182895.1). Taxonomy (NCBI): domain Bacteria; kingdom Pseudomonadati; phylum Pseudomonadota; class Gammaproteobacteria; order Enterobacterales; family Yersiniaceae; genus Serratia; species Serratia sp. CC22-02. Next base: position 598,992 of record NZ_FXUD01000002.1, read on the forward strand.
ATGTCATAGCCGGCTTGTTTGATGGCGTCGAAGCGCGCCTGCTTATTGGAGGTGTCGGTGCTGAGCAGCACGGTCTTTTCAGACATGCCGGTGAAACCGAGCTTTTGCATGTTGGCCACCGTGGCGGCGTACTCGCTCTGCTTGCGGTTCGATATGTAGAACATCGTCCCCTGATGGGTGTTAACGTAACGGGCAAACGACACCGCGCCCGGCACCGCGCCAGCCTGTTCGGCCTGTGTCCATTGGGCCCAGGTGGCGCCGTCGTACGGCTGGCCCTGCTGCGCCTGCCAGCCGGAGTAGGCGCTGTTGTCCAGCATGGTTTCATCCAGATCGACCACCACCGCCTTTTTACGGCCCGGCGCGGCCTTGGCCTGATCGAAGGCGCGCTGTGCGCTGTTGAACGCCTGATGCGCCAGCGCCTGGTATTCGCCGGACTGTTGGAACCAGTTCACCGCCAGCACCGACTGATCCGCCAGCCGTTGCTGGGCCTGGGCGTCGGTGTGCGGCGGCTGCGCGCAACCGGCCAACGTCAGCAGCGCGACGCCGACCGCCGCGCCGAGGGTGAGTTTCCTTGCCTGTTTTCCTGCCATCGTTATCTCTCTCGGTTTTATTCTTGTGGGCTGTCCAGCAGCATATCCATCTCGAACTGGCGCAGGGGATCCTGCCGCCAGCCAAGATGCGTAAAGAAGGGGGCCGCCACCTCGGGCACAAAGACGTTAGCGGTCAACGGCAAAGGGGCGAACCGCGTTTGCAGAGCGGCCAGCAAGGCGCGCGCATGCCCCTGGCCGCGGTGCTGCGGCGGCACATAGATCAGGCGCAGCCAGCAGTGCTCGGCGCCGGGCATCACCACGGCGTAGGCTTGACGATTGAGCGTATAGGCCTGCGGTTTGCCCGGCAGCTTGAACAGCGATTCGGGGGCGATCAGCCAGGGCAGGTCGGTGGCGCCTTCCGCCGTCAGGCGATGGCTGACGGTCAGCGGATCGACTGCCTGCAGCGCCGCCGTGCCTGGCGACGCTTCCGCTGGCGCCTGATGGCCGGTCAGGGTGCGCACGATGCGCAGCCCGGCGCGATGATACAACGCCAGCGCGGCTTCGTTGCCTTCGATCACTTCCAGCGACAGCCGTCGGTCGCCGCGGTGGCGGGCATCCGCCACCAGCCGCTGCATCAGCGCCTTGCCCAGCCCCTGGCCGCGCATCTCCGGGCGCACGGAAAAGGCCGCAACCCGGCTGTGCCGGCCGCGGCGGGCGATCAGCGCCACCGCCACCGGTTCATGGCGGTGGGTGACGATCAGGCTGTCGTTCAGGCTGAGATCCTCAGCGCCGAAGCGGGCGGCGAAGGTCGGCCCGTCGAGCACGAAGCGCACGATGTAGTTTTCAAAACAGTGGTTGAGGATGTTTGCCAGCTCGTCGCTGCTGTAGCGCAGGGCGTTGTGGTAGTCGAAGCGTCCGTCGTTATGCATGGCTGATTCCGCTCGGGGGGAAAGCTATACATGTAGACCCGTTTGTTTTGCAAGGCAAGCGGGGGGCATTCGTTGGCGGGAAAATAAAAACAAAAAAGCCGGACGCAGCCGCCCGGCGAAATAAAACTCTGGGTATCAAGTGACGCTAAAGTTTGCAGTGGTGGTTATTCATTCATCACATCAGAACTGGTAGGTCAGGGCGACGGCAATCACGTTGTCGTCTTTCAGACCCAGCTTGTTATTGCTGTCGAGCTGGTTGATTTTATAATCGACATAGGTCGACATGTTCTTGTTGAAATAGTAGTACGCGCCGACATCGATATATTTCACCAGGTCGGCATCGCCGATGCCTTCAATATCTTTGCCTTTCTGCTGAACGTAGCCCAGCGATGGACGCAGACCGAAATCGAACTGATATTGCGCAACCAGTTCCAGGCCTTCCGCTTTATTGGCGAAGCCGCTGACGGAGGTGGAACGGTTATTGATGGTGGCCGTGCCGGAAATAGGCGCGATGTTGCGGCTTTCCGAGTAGGTGGCAGCCAGGTAGACATCGTTGTTGTCGTATTTCATACCGGCGGCCCAGATATCGGCCTTGTCGCCTTTGCCGAAGGTGCCCGCTTTCTGGCTGGCGGTACGGTTGGAAGAGGCATAGGCGGCGCCCACGCTCAGGCCGTCGATAATTTCATAGCTGGAGGAAAGGCCCCAACCGTCGCCGTTCGCCTTGCTGGCGGAGCGGCCGTCGTTTTCGTTCTTGCCCTGGTACTGCACGGCGAATTTCAGGCCGTCAACCAGACCGAAGAAGTTGTTATTACGGTAGGTGGCAACGCCGTTGGTGCGGCCGTTCATGAAGTTGTCGGTCTTGACGTAAGCATCGTCGCCGAATTCAGGCAGCATATCCGTCCAGGCGCCGACGTCGTAAATAATGCCGTAGTTGCGACCGTAATCGAAAGAGCCGAAGTCTTTATATTTCAGACCGGCGAAGCCCAGACGCGTTTTAGTGTCTTTGGTGCCGTCGGATTCAGAATGGTTGGCGGCGATCTGATATTCCCACTGGCCGTAACCGGTCAGCATGTCATTAATCTGGGTCGCGCCTTTAAAGCCGATACGGACGTAGGTTTTATCACCGTCGTTGCCGGCATCATCGGAGAAATAATGCAGGGCTTTCACACGACCGTAAAAATCGAGTTTGTTGCCGTCTTTATTGTAGATTTCTGCTGCCTGTGCCGCTTGCGCAAGTAAAAGTGCCGGAATAATAACGGCCAGAAGATTACGTTTCATGAGTTACCCTGCTTTATTCGATTGAAAGACGCTTATCATCAGTTGCATTGCTGTTTTACTGTGCCGCCTGATTGTTTGCGGCGGAGAATTTTTACCGTAGTAATGTGATCTATTTATGACAAAAAATTCATTTTCATGTCGAACGATTAAAAAAGTCGCGCAAAGGGTGAATTTTTTCTTCAGCCGACGGTCGGCGGCTGGTCTACAGTTACCGATACCTTGTTCCGCTGCGGGAGGAATCATGCACGATACTTATACTTTGTTCGGTACGCAGGGCTGCGGCTCGACGATCGTGGCCGCCGCGTTGGCGTTGACCGCTTTCCCCTGGGGCTATGAGGAAGTGGACTACACGCAGGACGGCCCGGAGCGCGATCGCCTGCTGGCGCTGAACCCGTTGGGTCAGGTGCCCACCTTGGTGTTGCCCAATGACGAAGTGATGACGGAGAGTGCGGCGATTATTCTGCTGCTGCACGATCGCGCACCGCATGCCGAGCTGGCGCCGCCCGGCGGTTCGCCGCTGTTGCCGCGTTTTCTGCGCTGGCTGCTGTTCATCAACGCGGAGATTTACCCCACCTTCACCTATGCCGACCATCCGCAGCGCTGGCAGCCGCAGGCGGCGGGGGCGGAACAGCTGAAAAACGCGGTAATGGCTTATCGCGAGCGTTTATTGCAGCAGCTGAACGCCGCCGCTGGCGCAGCGGGCCCGTGGTTTCTCGGCAAGAGCTTCAGCGCGTTGGATCTGTACGTGGCGGTGATGTGCCACTGGCGGCCGGGCCGCGCGTGGTTCCGGCAACACTGTCCGCAGCTGTACGCCATCGCTGAGCGGGTGGAACAGCGGCCGGAGCTGAATGCGCTGCTGAGCGCGCAGTTCGACGGCGTTGCCCCGCTGGAATCCTGAATCCTCCCCGCCGCCCGGCGGGGAACCCTCCCGTTTTTCTGAACCGAGACTGCCGAAAATCCCGATTTTCACTCGCTGCGGCGGCGGGTAGCGTAAGGCTATCCGCAACTGACAGGAGAGTGTGATGCCATCAGAATCCCAGGCCGGGCAACAGGCGTTCGGCGATATTGCCCCCAAGCTGGCGCAGCTCAGCGACCGAGTGTTGTTTGACGATATTTGGCAGCGGCCGGCGCTGAGCCCGCGCGAGCGCAGCCTGATTACCGTCGCCGCGCTGGTGGCGCTCAACCGCGTGGAACAGCTGCCGTTTCACCTGCAGCTGGCGCAGCGCAACGGCGTGACGCGTCAGCAGCTGGCCGAGCTCATCACCCATCTGGCGTTCTACGCCGGCTGGCCCGCGGCGGCGTCGGCCGTGGCGCGCCTGCGCGAGCTGGAACAGGAGGCCAATCATGCCGTTTAGCCGTATCGCCCTGCTTCAGGGCAAGTCCGCCGACTATCTGCAAACCCTGTCCGACAGCCTGCATCAGGCGCTGGTGGAGGCCTTTGAGGTGCCGCCGACGGATAAATTTCAGGTGATCGATCAATACCGCCCCGGTGAGCTTATCTACGATCGCGACTATCTCGGCGGGCCGCGCAGCGCGGATTTCGTGCTGTTTTATATCACCGCCGGGCGGCCGCGCGACACCGACACCAAGCGGCGTTTCTACGGGCGGCTGGCGGCGCTGCTGGCGGAAAACCTGCGGCTGCGCCCCGAGGATGTGATGGTGGTGATCACCACCACCCAGTTGGACGAGTGGTCGTTCAGCGCCGGGCGCGCCTCGATGATCGATCCGCAGACGTAACTCGGGCTGACGCCGCGGGCGGTCTGTGGGACAATAGCGCCATCATTTCGTTTAGATAAGAGTTGAATGGCGCTCTCCTCCGCAGTTAAAGATCAGATTGGCCAGTGGTACAAAGCCCTGCAGCAGCAAATACCGGATTTTATTTCCCGCGCGCCCCAGCGCCAGATGATCGCCGAGGTGGCGAAGACGCTGGCCGGTGACTACCCGCGCCATCTGGCGATCGAGGCGCCGACCGGCGTCGGTAAAACGCTGTCTTACCTGATCCCGGGCATCGCCGTCGGGCGGGCGGAGAGCAAACCGCTGGTGGTCAGCACCGCCAACGTGGCGCTGCAGGATCAGATCTACAGCAAAGATTTGCCGCTGCTGAAGAAGATTATCCCCGATCTGAAATTTACCGGCGCCTTTGGCCGTGGGCGCTACGTGTGCCCGCGCAACCTGGCGGCGATGAGCACCGACGTCAGTCAACAGGGCGATCTGACGCTGTTCCTCGACGACGAGCTGGCGCCGTCCAGCGGCGAAGAGCAGGCGCTGTGCCAGAAGCTGACCAAGGCGCTGGCCCGCTTTGAGTGGGACGGGCTGCGCGATCACTATCAACAGAGCATCGACGATCCGCTGTGGGCCAAGCTGAGCACCGACAAGGCCAACTGCCTGGGGCGCAACTGCCACTATATTCGCGAATGTCCGTTCTATATCGCCCGCAAAGAGATCGAGAGCGCCGACGTGGTGGTGGCCAACCACGCCCTGGTGATGGCAGCGCTGGAGACGGAATCGGTGCTGCCGAACCCGAAAGAGCTGCTGCTGGTGCTGGACGAAGGCCACCATTTGCCGGAGGTGGCGCGCGATGCGCTGGAGATCGACGGGGAAATCACCGCGCTGTCGACCAACCTGCAGCTGGACATGATCGTGCGCCAGGTTGAGCAGTGCATGACGCAGTACCGGCCGAAGAATCCGCCGGGGCTGGCCAACAGCGAGCGGCTGAAGAACCATTGTGAGGAGCTGCGCGAGCTGGTGCAGATCTTCGAGCATCAGGTCAGCGCCTACCTGCCCGGCGACAGCGTGGCGGCCGAGCACCGTTTCGAGATGGGCGAGCTGCCGGCGGAGATGGTGGAGAGCTGCGCGCGGCTGTTCAAACTGACCGATGCGCTGCGCGGGCTGGCGGAGTTCGTGCTTAACGATCTCACCGAGCAGACCGGCAAGCATGACATCGTGCGCCTGCACCGGTCGATCATTCAGATGAGCCGCACGCTGGGCTATCTGGAAGCGATGAGCAAGCTGTGGCGGCTGGCGGCGCTCGACAAGTCGTCCAACGCGCCGATCTCCAAATGGGTCACGCGCGAGCTGCGCGATAACGTTACCCATCTCTACCTGCACTGCGTCGGCATCCGCGTCAGCGACCAGCTGGAGAAGCTGCTGTGGCGCAAGGTGCCGCACGTGGTGGTGACCTCGGCCACGCTGCGTTCGCTGAACAGCTTCGCGCGTTTGCAGGAGATGAGCGGGTTGAGCGAGAAGGCCGGCGATCGCTTCGAAACGCTCTCTTCGCCGTTCAATCATGTCGAACAGGGCAAGATTGTCATTCCGCAGATGCGCTACGAACCGGCGCTCGCCAACGAGGCGGAGCACCTTGAGGAGATGGCGCGATGTTTCCGCGCCGAGCAAGCGAGCGGCAAACACAAAGGCATGCTGATCCTGTTCAGCAGCCACCGGGCGATGCAGACTTTCCTCAGCTACGTGACCGATCTGCGGCTGATGCTGCTGGTGCAGGGCGACCAGCCGCGCTACCGGCTGGTGGAAGAGCACCGCAAGCGGGTGGAGAAGGGCGTCGCCAGCGTGCTGGTGGGGCTGCAATCGTTCGCCGAAGGGTTGGATCTGAAAGGCGAGCTGCTGACCCAGGTACACATTCACAAAATTGCGTTCCCGCCGATCGACAGCCCGGTGATCATTACCGAAGGCGAGTGGCTGAAATCGCTGAAGCGCTATCCTTTCGAAGTGCAGAGCCTGCCGAGCGCCTCGTTCAACCTGATCCAGCAGGTCGGCCGCCTGATCCGCAGCAACCAATGCTACGGCGAGATCGTGATCTACGATCGTCGGCTGTTGACCAAAAACTACGGTTCGCGGCTGTTGGCGTCGCTGCCGGTGTTCCCGATCGAACAGCGCGCGGTGCCGGAGGCCGACAAGGCGCATCTGGCGGCGCTGAAATCCGCCGCCGACGCGGCCAAAAAAGAGAAGAAGCGCGGCAACCCGTTTGCCCGCAAGCGGCGGCGTTAATCAGAGCAGCGGCGGCAGGCGGCGTTTGACCGGCGTGGTTTTCACGATCGAGGTGTTGCTCTGCGCATGCTCGGCCAGCCGATCGAGGGTGTGGTCGAGCTGTTCCATCGAGTGCGCCACCAGCCGCACGATAAAGCAGTCTTCGCCGGTCACCTTATCGCACTCGACCACTTCCGGGATCGCCTGAATCAGCTGTTCAACCTTCTTCAGCATGCCCGGCAGCGGCTTGATACGCACCAGTGACTCGAAGGCGTAGCCCACCGCCTGCAGATTGACGTTCAGGGTATAGCCCTGGATCACGCCGCTTTCCTCCAGCCGCCGCAGCCTTTCCGACGTGCTCGGCGATGACAGCCCCACCTGCGCGCTCAGCGTCTTCAACGACGCGCGTGCGTCCTGCGCCAAAAGAGTCAGGATCTGGCGATCGATATCATCCATAACGCCTCCGTTAGGTATTTTCTTTATTATAGCTACGAGAAAAAGGCAGTTAAGCATATCTGCCTTTTTTATGCTATGGAAAGCCGCCCCGCGAAGCCGCAAGCTATGCCTCTGGGCAAGTTTGGAGGAACGCAGGATGAATGCAGAGATAAAACGCGGCTCGCTGGAGATGACGGCGGCGATGCTGATTTCCGGCTCCATCGGCTGGTTTGTGCTGATGTCCGGCCAGCCGGTGGTCAACGTGGTGTTTTGGCGCTGCGCGGTGGGGGCGCTGGTGCTGCTGGCGGTGTGCGGCGCGCTGGGGCAGCTGCGGCGCGATGCGCTGACGCGCGCCACGCTGCTGCTGGCGATCGCCGGCGGCGTCGCGCTGGTGATCAACTGGCTGCTGCTGTTTGCCGCCTATTCCTATGCCTCTATCTCCATCGCCACGGCGGTGTACAACACCCAGCCGTTTATACTGGTGGGGCTGGGGGCGCTGTTTCTGGGGGAGCGGCTGACCGCCCGCAAGCTGCTGTGGCTGGGGCTGGCGTTCGGCGGCATGATGCTGGTGGTGCTGGCGCAGCCGCGGCAGGCGGGGGAACAGAGTCATTATTTGGCGGGCATCGCGCTGGCGCTCGGGGCGGCGTTTTTCTACGCCCTGATGGCGCTGGCGGCCAAGCGGCTGAAGGGCACGCCGCCGCATCTTATTGCGCTGATCCAGGTGGCGGTGGGGGCGGTGATGCTGTTGCCGCTGGTGGATTTCCACGTTTCGGCCAGCGTTGGGCAGTGGGGAATGCTGGCGACGCTCGGCGTGCTGCACACCGGCCTGATGTATGTGTTGATGTACGGCGCCCTGCAGAAGCTGCCGACCAACCTGATCGGCTCACTGTCGTTCATCTACCCGGTCGCCGCCATGCTGGTGGATCGCCTGGCGTTTGGCCACCGCCTGTCGGCGTGGCAGCTGCTGGGCGCGGCGATCATTCTGCTGGCGGCGGCGGGCATGAACCTGCTGGGCGAGCGGCGAGCGCGGCTGCTGCCGGCCTCGGACGGCCGGCGCGCCGGCTGATGCTCAGTTCGTTTTTTTCAACCGGCGCCATAACGTGGTGCGGCTGATCCCGAGCAACCGGGCGGCGGCGGCGTGGTCGCCCCCACATCGCGCCAGCGCTTCGTGGGCGGAGACGGGCGCTGGCGGCATCTCGGGCGGCGTGCCCGTCGCCAGCTCCGGCAGCAGCCAGCGCAGCGTCTCGCCGCTCGGCGCGGCGCCGGTGCTCAGCATCAGCGCCACCCGCTCCATCATGTTGCGCAGTTCGCGCAGGTTGCCGGGCCAGGCGTAATGATTCAGCGCGGCGTAACAGCCGGCCATGGCGGCGCGCAGCGGCTCCGTCAGCGGCACGTCGAGCGCCGCCAGTGACCGTTTCAGAAAGTGTTCCGCCAGCATCGCGATATCGTCGCCGCGCGCCCGCAGCGGCGGCAGCTGCAGCCGCAGGGCGCTCAGGCGGTAGAACAGATCGGCGCGAAAGTCGCCCCGTTGAATCGCCTGCTCCAGGTGGTTGTGGGTGGCGCTGATGACGCGAAAGTCGACCGCCACCGGCTGCTGCCCGCCGACCCGGGTGACGGCCTTCTCTTCCAGCGCGCGCAGCAGCCGGGTTTGCAGGTGCAGCGGCATTTCGCCGATCTCATCCAGAAACAGGGTGCCGCCGTTGGCGGTTTCCAGCAGCCCCCGTCGGCCGCCGCGCCGTGAGCCGGTAAAGGCGCCTTCCTCATAGCCGAACAGCTCCGCCTCCAGCAGCGATTCGGCGATGGCGCCGCAGTTGATGGCGACGAACGGCGGCGTCGCGCCCCTGGCCGGTGCGCCGCGCCGGGAAAAGTATTCCCGGTGGATCGCCTGCGCCGCCAGCTCCTTGCCGGTGCCGGTTTCTCCTTCAATTAATACCGCCGCCGGCGAGCGGGCGTACAGCATGATGGTGCGCCGCATCTGCTCCATCTGCGGGGACTCGCCCTGCAAATCGTCCAGCCCGTAGCGCGGTTGCAGGGTATTGCGCGCGGCGTAATCGCCACCGCGTTTGCCGCCGCCCCGCATCAGGCGCGTCACGTCCAGCGCATCGCTGAAGGCGGCGCGCAGGGTGGCGGCGGAATAGAGAAAAATGGCGGTGAGCCCGGCCTCTTCCGCCAGATCGCTGATGAGGCCGGCGCCGACCACCGCCTGAATGCCGGCGGCTTTCAGCTCGGCGATCTGGCCGCGCGCATCCTCTTCGGTGACGTAGCTGCGCTGCTCCAGCGGCAGATCGAAGGTTTGCTGGAACTCCATTAGCGCGGGCAGAGGGGTCTTATAGGTGATGACGCCGATCCGATCGGCGGTTCTGCGCGCCTTGCTCAGCGCCTGCAGCAGATCGAAACCGCCGGGCTTGACCAGGATGACCGGCACCGACAGGCGGCTTTTCAGGTAGGCGCCGTTGGAGCCGGCGGCGATGATGGCGTCGCAAGGCTCGGTCGCCAGTCGGGCGCGGATGTGCTGCACCGCCTCCTCAAAGCCGAGGCGGATCGGGATGATGGTTGCCAGATGGTCGAACTCGAGGCTGATGTCCCGGAACAGATCGAACAGGCGGGTGATGGAGACGGTCCAGATCACCGGTTTGTCCGGCATGACGTGATCGCTCATGGTGGGTTACCGAATGGAAGTGGCTGCATTAGGTGTAGCCCGGTTTCAGTGATGTTTCAAATTTACTGTGTGAAACAACGATTGAAACGTTAACTGAAACGTTTTTTACCCCTTTGCCAGGCTAATGGCGCTGAAGGTGTTGTAACTCACTTATTTTTATCGCGTTTAATTTTTCCCCTTACCGAAGTACAACCTGGCCCGCCCCTTGCTCTGTCTGTTTCATCTGGCTAATCGGAGAAAACGTCATGACGCTGCGCTCACCCGGGCTCGCCTTTCGTCAGGCCCTGAGTAAAGAAAAACCCCTGCAAATCGCCGGCGCGATCAACGCCAACCATGCGCTGCTGGCCCAGCGGGCCGGATTCCAGGCCATCTACCTTTCCGGCGGCGGCGTGGCGGCCGGTTCGCTGGGGCTGCCGGATCTGGGCATTTCGACCCTGGACGATGTGCTGACCGACATTCGCCGCATCACCGACGTTTGCCCGCTGCCGTTGCTGGTGGATGTGGACAGCGGTTTCGGCGCTTCGGCGTTCAACGTCGCCCGCACGGTGCGCTCGGTGAGCAAGGCCGGGGCGGCGGCGCTGCATATCGAAGATCAGGTCGGCGCCAAGCGCTGCGGCCATCGCCCCAATAAGGCCATCGTCTCCACCGAAGAGATGGTGGATCGCATCAAGGCGGCGGTGGATGCGCGCAGCGATCCGGACTTTGTGATCATGGCGCGCACCGACGCGCTGGCGGTGGAGGGGCTGGAGGCGGCCATCGAGCGCGCTCAGGCTTACGTGGCGGCCGGGGCCGACATGCTGTTCCCGGAAGCGATCACCGAACTGGGCATGTACCGCCGCTTCGCCGAAGCGACGCAGGTGCCGATCCTGGCCAATATCACCGAGTTCGGCGCGACGCCGCTGTTTACCACCGACGAGTTGCGCAGCGCCCAGGTGGATATGGCGCTGTATCCGCTGTCGGCCTTCCGGGCGATGAACCGCGCGGCGGAGCGGGTATACCGCGCCCTGCGCGAGGAGGGCACGCAGAAAAGCGTCATCGACACCATGCAGACCCGCAACGAGCTGTACGAAAGCATCAACTACTATTTGTTCGAAGAGAAACTCGACGCTCTGTTCGCTCGCCAGCGCGACGAATAAGCGCCATTCACGCAGAAGCCAAACGAGGACAGTATGAGCCAAGCGATCCCCCCGCAAAGCCCGACTGGCGATAAGCCGAAAAAATCCGTGGCGTTATCCGGCGTGCCCGCCGGGAATACCGCGCTGTGCTCCGTAGGGCGCAGCGGCAACGATCTGCACTATCGCGGTTACGACATTCTCGATCTCGCGCGCCACTGCGAGTTTGAAGAGGTCGCCCACCTGCTGATCCACGGCAAGTTGCCCAACCGCGACGAGCTGCAGGCCTATAAACACCGTCTCAAAGCGCTGCGCGGCCTGCCCGCCAGCGTGCGCACGGTGCTTGAGGCGCTGCCTGCGGCGTCTCACCCGATGGACGTGATGCGCACCGGCGTCTCGGCCCTAGGCTGCACGCTGCCGGAAAAAGAGCAGCACGGCGCGGCCGGCGCGCGCGACATCGCCGACCGGCTGCTGGCCTCGCTGGGATCGATGCTGCTGTATTGGTATCACTACAGCCACAACGGCGAGCGCATTCAGCCGGAGACCGACGACGATTCCATCGGCGGCCACTTCCTGCACCTGCTGCACGGCGAAGCGCCTTCCGCCAGCTGGGAACAGGCGATGCACGCTTCCTTGATCCTGTACGCCGAGCATGAGTTCAACGCCTCGACCTTCGCCGGCCGGGTGATCGCCGGCACCGGATCCGACGTCTATTCGGCGATCGTCGGCGCCATTGGCGCGCTGCGCGGGCCGAAACACGGCGGCGCCAACGAGGTGTCGCTGGAGATCCAGCAACGCTATGAAACGCCGGACGAAGCGGAAGCCGACATTCGCCGCCGCATCGACAACAAAGAGGTGGTGATCGGCTTCGGGCACCCGGTGTACACCGTTTCCGATCCGCGCCATCAGGTGATCAAAGAGATCGCGCTGCGCCTGTCGCAGGAAGCGGGGGCGATGAAGCTGTATGACATCGCCGATCGGCTGGAAAGCGTGATGCGCGACACCAAAAAGATGTTCCCCAACCTCGACTGGTTCTCGGCGGTGTCTTATCACCAGCTGGGGGTGCCCACCGAAATGTTCACGCCGCTGTTTGTCATGGCGCGGGTGAGCGGTTGGTCGGCGCACATCATCGAGCAACGGCAGGACAACAAAATCATTCGCCCGTCCGCCAACTATACCGGGCCGGAAGCGCGGGCGTTCGTACCGCTGGATCAGCGCTGAGCGCCGATCGTTATTCACTATGGAGCCTTTGGGAATCATGATGCTTGAGTCTGCCAATACCCGCCGTCCGCCGTTCGATCGCGAAATGGTCGATATCGTCGATTATGTGATGAAAGAGGCCGTCGATACCCCGGCGGCGTACCGCACCGCCCACTATTGCCTGCTCGATACCCTCGGCTGCGGGCTGGAGGCGCTGAGCTATCCGGCCTGCAAGAAACTGATGGGGCCGGTGGTGCCGGGCGCCGAGGTGCTGAACGGCAGCCGGGTGCCGGGCACCCGCTTCCAGCTGGATCCGGTGCAGGCGGCGTTCAATATCGGCGCCATGATCCGCTGGCTCGACTTCAACGACACCTGGCTGGCGGCGGAGTGGGGCCACCCGTCGGACAACCTGGGCGGGATCCTGGCGGTGGCCGACTGGCTCTCGCGCCAGGCGGTGGCGGCGGGCAAGGTGCCGCTGACCATGCGGCAGGTGTTGATCGCCATGATCAAGGCGCATGAGATCCAGGGTTGTCTGGCGCTGGAAAACGCCTTCAACCGGGTGGGGTTGGATCACGTGCTGCTGGTGAAGGTGGCGTCTACCGCGGTGGTGGCGCAGCTGCTCGGCCTGAGCCGGGCGGAGATCCTGAATGCGGTGTCGCTGGCGTGGGTGGACGGGCAGTCGCTGCGTACCTATCGCCACGCGCCGAACGCCGGCACCCGCAAATCCTGGGCGGCGGGGGATGCGACCGCCCGCGCGGTGCGGCTGGCGCTGATGGCCGCCACCGGCGAGATGGGCTACCCCTCGGCGCTGACGGCGCCGACCTGGGGGTTCTACGACGTCTCTTTCAACGGCAAGCCTTTCCGCTTCCAGCGGCCGTACGGCGCGTACGTGATGGAGAACGTGCTGTTTAAAATTTCGTTCCCGGCGGAGTTCCATGCCCAGACCGCCGTGGAGGCGGCCATGACGCTGCACCGCTTGATGCAGGCCGCCGGTAAAACCGCCGCCGACATCGCCAGGGTGAGCATCCGCACTCACGAGGCTTGCCTGCGTATTATCGACAAGCAGGGGCCATTGGATAACCCGGCGGATCGCGATCACTGCATTCAGTATATGGTGGCGATCCCGCTGCTGTTCGGCCGGCTGACGGCGGCGGACTACGAGGATCGGGTGGCCGAGGATCCGCGCATCGACGCGTTGCGCGGCAAGATCCACTGCCATGAAGATCCCGTCTTCACCCGCGATTATCACGATCCGGAAAAACGCTCGATCGCCAATGCGCTGACGGTGGAGTTCGCCGACGGCAGCCGCCTGGATGAGGTGGCGGTGGAGTACCCTATCGGCCATGCGCGGCGGCGCGAAGAGGGCATCCCACTGCTGATCGAGAAGTTCAAAACCAACCTGGCGCGCCAGTTCCCGGCCCTGCAGCAGCAGCGTATTCTCGAGGTGTCGCTGGACCGGCAGCGGCTGGCGCAGATGCCGGTCAACGAGTATCTCGATCTGTGGGTGATCTGACGCGAGGCGGCGCTGACAAGCCACGTCGGCGTCGCTATGATGGATGCTTCATTCCCCTCCATCTTCTTATCAGGTGATTCATGATTGATGCCGCAACGCTGTTGTTGTTTTCCGGTGCCTGCGTGGCGCTGGCGCTGACCCCCGGCCCGGATATGCTGCTGATCGCTTCGCGCAGCGTCAGCCAGGGGCGGCGCGCCGGTTTCGCTTCGCTGGCGGGCATTCAGCTCGGCACGTATTGCCACGCGTTGGCGGCGGCGCTGGGGTTGTCGCAACTGTTCGTCGCCGTGCCGCTGGCCTACGACGCGGTAAGAATGCTCGGCGCCGCCTATCTGCTCTACCTGGCGTGGAAAACGCTGCGATCCGGCAGCAGTTTGCAGGCTTCCGCCGGGTTGCAGGCGGTGCCGACGGCGCGCATCTTCCGCCAGGGGCTGTTCACCAACATCCTCAACCCGAAAATGGCGCTGTTCGTGCTGGCGCTGTTCCCGCAGTTTATCGATCCGCGTTCAGGCTCGGTGGTGGTGCAGATGTTGGCGCTGGCGACGGTGCTGAATCTGGTGGGGTTGCTGATTAACGGTGGGGTGATCCTGGCGGTCAGCGGCATGAAAAGCCGCTTCGCCGGCCGCCGCTTCAGCGCCCGCTGGCCGAACTACCTGCTGAGCGGGGTATTCGCCGGGCTGGCCTGCAAACTCATTTTCGACAGCCGCCGCTAACCCTCGCGCAGCAGCGCTTCAAATGCCGCGCTGGCCGGTTCGTCCGGCAGCGCGCTGTACATCACCAGCCGCAGGTGATTCTCTTCGTCGACGATGAAAGAGGCGTGGTCAAAGGTGACCGGACCGATTTCCGGGAGGGTGAAGCTGCGCCGCCCCTGGCAGCGCCCGTGGATATCGTGCTGCCGCCAGAGCCGGCGGAACGGCGGCGATACCCGCTCCAGCGCCTGTACCCGTTGGCGCATTACCTCATCCTCCGGCGCGCGGGCATAGTCGCGGCGGAAGCTGGCCAGGATTTGCGGCGCCTGCGCCTCCCACTCCAACAGGCGTTCATTGAGCTGCGGATCGGCAAACAGCATCCACAACATGTTGCGTTCTTCCGCCGGGCGTTCACCGATGGCGAACAGCCGCTGCGCCGCCGGGTTCCAGGCGATGATGTCCCAACTCAGGTTCATGACGTAGGCCGGCCGCAGCACAAGGTCGTCCAGCAGCCGCTGCACCAGCGGCGAGACCTGGCACCACTGATGGCCGACCGGCACCGGCGGCCGCTGATGCGCCAATAAAAACAGGTGGTAGCGGCCGGCGGCGTCGAGCTGCAGCACCCGCGCCAGGTTCTCCAAAAATGCCACCGACGCATTGATTTCCCTGCCTTGTTCCAGCCAGGTGTACCAGGTGAGGCCGACGCCGGCCAGCGCCGCGACCTCCTCGCGCCGCAATCCCGGCGTGCGGCGGCGGCTGCCGCTCGGCAAACCGACCGCCTCCGGCGACAGCTGTTCTCGCTTTTGACGTAGAAAATCCGCCAGTTCGTGGCGGGTGCGCTCGAGGGTACGTGGGGGCATGGCGGCCGTCCTGTTGCTGTTAGTAATAGTATAACTGGCTATATAGTAACAGTTTAAACCCTGTTCCATACTGCGGCCATCATAATCGCTGGAGGTGGTATGGAACATTCATTATCTCGTGAACGGCAGGCATTGCCCGGCCTGCCGGTGCTGCTGTTAGGCGGCTTCGTCACGGTGTTCGATCTGTTTGTGGTCAACGTGGCGGCGCCGGTGATCCAGCGGCAGTTCGCCGCCGATTTCGCCGGTGTTGGTTTGATCGTCGCCGGCTATGAACTGGCGTTCGGGGTGCTGCTGATCGCCGGTGGGCGCCTGGGGGATCGCTTCGGGCGCCGGCGTCTGTTCAGCCTCGGCATGTTGGGATTTACGCTGAGCTCTCTGCTGTGCGGGCTGGCGGGATCGCTCAACCTGCTGATCGCGGCGCGTATCCTGCAGGGGGCGGCGGCGGCGCTGCTGTTCCCGCAGATCTACGCCTTGATGCGGGTGCTGTACGCGCCGCAACAGCGGCGGCGCGCCTTCGCCTGGCTGGGCATGACGCTGGGATTGGCGGCGATCTTCGGCCAGATCCTCGGCGGATTTATCATCGAGGCCAACCTGTTCGGCAGCGGCTGGCGCATGATCTTTTTGATCAATTTGCCGATCGGCGCGCTGGCACTGTGGGCGGCGCGGCGCATTCCCGAATCGCGGGTGGCGCAGGCGCAGCGGCTGGACGGCGTAGGCCTGTGGCTGGCGGCGATCGGCCTGTCGCTGTTGCTGCTGCCGCTGCTGGAGGGGCCGGCGCGCGGCTGGCCGTGGTGGATAGCGCCGATGCTGGCGTTGGCGATGGTGACGCTGTGGAGCTTCCTGCGTTGGGAGCGCCGTCTGGCGCGGCGCGGCGGCGATGCGGTGCTCGATCCGGCGCTGTTACGTCAGGCAGACTTCGCGCCGGGCATGGCGGTGGTGCTGGCGATTTATGCCACCGCCTCCTCGTTTTTCTTGTGCTTCGCGCTGCTGCTGCAGGCGGGGGCGGGGCTGACGCCTTTTCAGGCGGGCAGCCTGTTCGCCCCGGCCAGCGCGGCCTTTATGCTGGCGTCGATGCTGGCGCCCCGGCTGGCGCTGCGTTGGGGCAACGGCGTACTGAGCGTGGGCGTGGCGATTTACGCCGCCGGGTTGGCGCTGTTGATGGCTCAGGCGCTGTGGGGCGCGGCGCTGGCGCATCCGCTGCGGCTGCTGCCGGGGTTGGTGGTGCTGGGATTCGGCCAGGCGCTGAGCATGACGCCGCTGCTGAATCTGGTGCTCGGTTTGGCGCAGGAGCGGCAGGCGGGCATGGCGGCGGGCCTGGTTGCCACCGTGCAGCAGGTGGGAGGTGCGCTGGGCATCGTGGTCAGCGGCGTCGGCTTCGTGCCGCTGCTGGCAAACGGCGGCGCGGCGGAACGCTATGCGCAGGCCTTTGCCGGCGCCATGGTATTTAATCTGTTGGCGATGGGCATTGCCCTGATCTTGCTAAACCGGATCACTCGAAATAGTCAGAAAGCGGATCTTAAGTAGGCCGCCAGCGGGTGCTTTACTGTGGTCATCATGAGAGAGCGTAAGGAGCCACACTGATGTTTCAACCCGCCGCATTTCGCGAAGACGATCTGGATGCCCAACTGGCGCTGGTGCGCGCCCACCCGTTGGGGCTATTGGTCAGCCACGGCGAGCAGGGATTGACGGCCGATCCGCTGCCGTTTCTGGCCGATGTCGAACAGGGGCAGATCCGGCTGCGGGCGCACCTGTCGCGCGCCAACGAGCACTGGCGGCGGCTGCAGCAGGCGGCGGAATGCCTGGTGATTTTTCAGGGTTTGGAAGGTTATGTGTCGCCCGGCTGGTACCCAAGCAAGCGCCAGACCGGCAAAGTGGTGCCGACCTGGAATTACAGCGTGGTGCAACTGTATGGCGTGCCGACGGTAATGGACGACCCGGCCTGGCTACGCCGCCAGCTGATCGACCTGACGGCGCAACAGGAGGGGCGCCGCCCGGCACCCTGGCAGCTCGACGACGCGCCGGCCAACTACATCGCCGCGCAGCTAAAAGGCATTGTCGGTATCGAGATCGCCGTCACCCGGCGCGAAGGCAAATGGAAGATGAGCCAAAACCGCAGCGCCGACGATGCCGATGGGGTGATCGCCGGGCTGCGCGAAGGGGATGAAACGCAGCGGCGGCTGGCGGCGGAGGTTGAGCGGCGGCGCGGATAGGGTATGCTAACCGAAGAGTGAGCAAGGGGAACCTTCGGATGGATTACACCAAAATTATCAAAGAAATAGGCCGCGGCAAAAATCATGCGCGCGACCTGGACCGGCAGACCGCTTTTGAGCTGTATCAGGCGATGCTGGCCGGGGCGGTCCCCGAGCTGGAGCTGGGCGGCATTCTGATCGCGCTGCGCATCAAGGGTGAGGCCGAAGAGGAGATGCTGGGCTTCTACCAGGCGATGCAGCAGCAGGTGTTGCCGCTGCAGGCGCCGCAGGGGCGGCCATTGCCGGTGGTGCTGCCGAGCTACAACGGCGCGCGCAAGCAGGCCAACCTGACGCCGCTGCTGGCGCTGCTGCTCGCGAAAGTGGGCCTGCCGGTGGTGGTGCACGGCGTGCTGGACGACAGTACCCGCGTGACCAGCGCCGAGATTTTCCGCGCCCTGGGGCTGCCGTGGTCGGAACAGGCCGTTCACGCCCAGCAGCGTCTCGATAACGGCGAGGTGGTATTCATGCCGGTTTCCACGCTGTCGGCGCCGCTGGCGCGGCAGCTCGGGTTGCGTTGGCGCATGGGGGTGCGCAACAGCGCCCATACGCTGGCCAAGCTGGCGACGCCGTTTGGCGAACAGGATGCGCTGCGCCTCGCCAGCGTCTCACACCCGGAGTATGTCGGCCGGGTGGCGTCGTTTTTCCGCCAGATCGGCGCCCGCGGGCTGTTGATGCACGGCACCGAAGGCGAAGCCTACGCCAACCCGCTGCGCTGCCCGCAGATTCATTATATTGCCGGCGGCGAACAGCGCGTGTTGCTGGAGCGCACCTTGCAGGATGAAACGCCGACGTTGCCGGCGGCGAAAGACGCGGAAACCACCGCGCGCTGGACCGAGCGCTGCCTGGCGGGCGAGGTGGCGATCCCGCAGGCCATCCAGCGGCAGATCGCCTGTTGCCTGGTGGCCGTCGGCGAGAGCGAGACGCTGGAACAGGGGCTGCAGCGCCTGCATCAGGCCTGAGCGCGACTATACTGGGATATTTCCTCATCGGCTGAGAAGGACGGTTATGCAACAGGCTCTCGATTACTTCAATCAATTGAACCAGGATTACCTCGACGTACACCGCGCCAAAGAAGAGCTGTTCTGGCAAAACTACATGGGCACCGGCGGTGAAGACGTGTCGGCGCGCTTTTCCGCCGCGGAAAGCGCCTATAAGCGCTTTATCGCCGAACCGCGCCGGCTGGCGGAGATCCGCAATCTGCTGGCCGGATTGGAAACGCTGCCGCAGGAGGCGCAGCGCGATGCGCTGATCCACGGCCTGCAAGGCTGGCTGCGTTTCTTCGACTGTAACGCCATTGAAGATCCGCAGGCGCAGGCGCTGTTGGATCAGATCATCCACGCCGAATCCGATCTCTACTCGCGCCGCAAGGGCTACCAGGTCACGCACCTGAACGCCGAGGGCCAACGGGTGGCTGCCTCGCTCGGCGAGCTGTTGACCAACCAGGCGACCAACCCGAACGAAGACTATCGCCGCAGCTCGCAGCGGGCGCTGCGCGATCTGGAGCAATGGCTGCTGCATAACGGCCTGCCGGAGCTGATTGGCTTGCGCAACCGCTTTGCGCGCCAGATGGGCTATCGCAACTATTTCGACTACAAGGTGAACAAAACCGAGCGCATGACGCCGGAGCAGCTGTTCGCCATTCTGGATCGTTTCGAGCGGGAAACCCGCGAGGCCAACGCGCGCAGCCTGCAGCAGCTGGCGGCCGACAAGGGCAGCCAGGCGCTGGAGCCGTGGAACGTGCGCTTCGCCAGCGCCGGCGACGTCACCCGTCAACTGGATCCTTACTTCCCGTTTTCTCGTTCGCTGGAACGCTGGGTCGACAGCTTCAAACGCCTGCACATCGGCTTTGGCGGCGCCGAGATGAACCTCGATCTGCTGGTGCGCAAAGGCAAGTATGAGAACGGCTTTATGCACGGCCCGGTGCCGCCGTTTGTGCGCCAGGGGGAATGGGTGCCGGCGCGCATCAACTTCACCAGCCTGGCGCAGCCGGGGCAGGTGGGCAGCGGGGCTTACGGGCTCAACACCCTGTTCCACGAGGGCGGCCATGCGGCGCACTTCGCCAACATTCGCCAGAATGCGCCGTGCTTCTCGCAGGAGTTCCCACCGACCTCGATGGCCTATGCCGAAACCCAGTCGATGTTCTGCGACAGCCTGCTGGACGACGCCGACTGGCTGAAACGCTATGCGAAAAACGCCGCCGGCGAAGCGGTGCCCGATGCGCTGATCGAAGCCGGCATCGCGGCGCGCCAGCCGATGCGCGCGTTTAACGAACGCCATATCCTGCTGGTGCCGTACTTCGAGTGGGCGCTGTATCAGTGGGATGATGAGCAGCGCACGCCGGAAGCCATCACCGCGCTGGCGCGCGAGGTCGAGCAAAAGATCCTCGGCATCAGCGGCAGCCCGCGCCCGACGCTGGCGATCCCGCATCTGCTGTCGCTGGAGTCTGCCTGCTCTTACCAGGGCTATCTGCTGGCGATGATGGCGGTGGAACAAACCCGCCAGTTCTTCCTGCAGCGCGACGGTTACCTGACGGACAACCCGGCCATCGGCCCGGATCTGGCTCAACACTATTGGCTGCCGGGCAACAGCGTCAGCCATGACGACACGCTGCGCAGCCTGACCGGCGAAGGGTTCAACCCGGACTCTCTGGCGCAGGCCTGTAACCAGACGGTGGCGCAGGCGTGGCGCGAGGCGCAGCAGACCATGGCCGCAGCCGCCGCGCGCCCGCAGCCGCCGGCGGATTTCGATTTGGAGGCGCACATTCGGGTGGTGGACGGCGAGACGGTATTGGCGGACAACGCCGACGGTGACGAACGGATGTGCCGCGACTTCGCCGCGGCGATAGAGGCACGTTTGGTTTAAGGCTGACAATAAAATCCACGCGGCAGCGTGGATTTTATTTAATGGTTAAAACCGGGCGTTATTTTATTCGAAATAGACGTCGGGATTATCAGCCAGGGACACGAAGCTCTTGGTGTTTCTGTCCAGCGTACGAATTTCGCCGCTTTCGATGTCGTACACCCAGCCGTGCAGGCGCAGCCCGCTGTTGCGCAGACCCACCGCCACAGAAGGGTGGGTTTTGATATTATTTAGCTGGGCGATAACGTTCTCTTCCACCATAGCGTTAACTTTGTCTGTTTCGCTATTCCAGGTTTTCTTCTCGACCACCGCTTTGGCCGCATCCGCGTAGTGCAGCCAGTGGGCAACGGCAGGCATGGGATCGAGGCATTGGCAGGACGCGATAGCCTTCATGGCGCCACAGTTCGAGTGGCCACAAATCACGATATCAGTCACGCCCAGCGCCACCACCGCGTATTCGATAGTCGCAGAAACCCCACCCGGCTCCGGGCCAAAGGAAGGGACGATGTTACCGGCGTTGCGGATAACGAACAGTTGCCCAGGCTCTTGCTGCGTCACCAGCTCGGGCACCAGGCGGCTGTCAGAACAGGAGATAAACAGCGCTTTAGGATTTTGGCTGGAGGCCAGGCTGCGAAAGAGTTCCTTACGCTGCGGGAAAATCTCTTTCTGGAAACTGAGGAAACCTTCAATAATATGTTGCATACAACGCTCTCTGCATCTGTAGTCTGCGTAACATGATAATCATCCTCTCCCGTTAGTCCAGCAATGGGGTGGTAAAAAAATGTGTGCTCATCCCCCCTGCAAACCCCATTAAATACGGGGTTTCTACCCGTTTTCGGCAGCATTGTCCGGTTCGTTTACGCGTGGGGTGCTGAAGAAGCGGACAGTAAGAAACTCGCTGTCTTGCCTGTTCGGCGCTAACGATGAAACCGTGTTACGGTTGTTCATCCAAGAGCCGCGTAACCCTAAGGCAATGAAATGAAAAAACTGACTTTTTTAGTGGCGTTGGTATTACTGAGCGGCTGTGTGCAGGAGCGTCCCTGGTTCTATCCGGCAAATGTCAGCGTTAAAAACAATCGCGTATGCATTAGCGTGCCGGACGATATTGCCGGAAAACGCGAGCTGGTGGGCATCGGAATTTATCAACCGGGGGTCGGCGGGAAGGCGGAATGGTCCACTTCTGTTGCGCCAGGTCAGCAACCGATAGCGGTCATGCCAGGCGAATGCTTGGCGGTGGCTTTCGACGGGTTCCAGATTGGGCATAGCTATTCGGTTGAGATTGCGACGGTCGGCAATGCGTCAAATGAGGCGCCGCGCAAATATTGGACTGAATTTACATTGGTTGCTGACAAAGCAGACGGTAAGAAACTCGCTGTCGTACCCATTCAGCGCTAATGCACTTGAACATAAAAAAAGCCCGCCGGGGTGATAGCCGGCGGGCTTTTTGACGTCTGGGGCGGTGATTATTTGTAGATAACCGCGGTGGCGTGCATCAGGTTGTTACCGCTGGTGGAGGTGATGGTGAAGGCCTTGGCGCCTGCCGCATCGGCTTTGGCGGCCAGTTGAGACTTCAGGCTGCTCAGGTCGGTCGCGCCGCTGGCGACGATCACGCCGGCTTTTTCGAATTGGGCGGCATCTTGGGCGCTGACGTGCTCAGCGGCGAAAGTGGTGAAAGAAACGGTGGCCAGGGCGATAGCAGCAGCAAAAGTTTTGATGGTTTTCATGTTCGTCATTCCTGTCAAAGTGAATTAGGGAGAAAGGGGGTTGCCTTTCGATGGGAAGATTATTGCGCAGTGACAGGCGGGATGAAATCGGAGAGTGTTGATGGTTTTGTTCATATTTTTTGATTATTTATTCCCCCGTTCATCTTCTGCCTAAACGGGGGGAGACGATCAGCGCGTCGGGCGCGCCAGATCGAAACGGTGCTGTTCGGAAATGCCATAGTAGGCGGTCGGGCCGCCGGCACGCAGGATCGGTTCGGCGGCGGCGGTCTGGTAGACGCCGTGTTCGTCCAGCAGCGCCGGATCGAGGTGCACCGCCACCACCTCGCCCAATACCAGCCAGGTTTCCACCTGTTCACCGGCGGCGGTTTGCAGCTGAATGCACTGGGTCAGGCGGCATTCGAAGTTCACCGGGCTTTCGGCCACGCGCTCGGGTTTGACCCTGCGCCCGGGCAGCGGCGTGACGCCGGCGAAGGCGAATTCATCCTCGCCGCGCGGCAGGTTGATGGCGCTGTTGTTCATCGCTTCCGCCAGCGGGCGCGTCGCCAGATTCCAAACGAACTCGCCGGTTTCCACGATATTCGCCACGCTGTCTTTCCAGCCAGTGCTGGCGAAACCGATGATGGGCGGGCGATAGTTGAAGCAGTTGAAAAAGCTGTAGGGCGCCAGATTGCGCAAGCCGGCGGCGCTGCGGGAAGAGATCCAGCCGATGGGGCGCGGGCCGACGATGGCGTTCAGCGGATCGTGCGGCAGGCCGTGGCCGGCGGCGGGTTCATAATAATAACGAGATTCACGGCTCATGGGGGACCCTGTGGCAATCGATGAAGCTTTCATTGTGCCGGGTTTCCCGCCGCTGCGCCATTGCGGGCGGGATGTGTTATCTTACGCGTCGGAAATACCTTCAAGAGAGCCCGTCACGGTGGAAAAAAAGAAAACCTTCCCGCAGCAGAAAAGCGGCCTGCATCCGCGCAACCGTCATCGTTCGCGCTACGACTTCCCGGCGCTGATCGCCAGCTGCCCGGCGCTGGCGCCGTTCGTGAAGCCGAACGCCTGGGGCGATGTCTCGGTGGACTTCGCCGATCCGGCGGCGGTGAAAATGCTCAACCGTGCGTTGTTGCAACACTTTTACGGCATTGAACACTGGGATATTCCGGCGGACTACCTGTGCCCGCCGATCCCCGGCCGCGCCGATTATCTGCACCACCTGGCGGATCTGCTGGCGACCAGCAACGGCGGTGAGATCCCGCGCGGCAAGGGTGTGGCGATCCTCGACGTCGGCGTCGGCGCCAACTGCATCTACCCGATCGTCGGCCTGCGCGAATACGGCTGGCGTTTCACCGGGTCTGAAATCGATCCGGTGTCGCTCAACTCGGCCAAGATGATCGTCGAGATGAACCCGACGCTGCGTAACAGCGTGCGTCTGCGGCTGCAAAAACAGCCTGAGCTGATTTTTAGCGGCATCATCGGCGCGGCCGAGAAATTCGACGCCACCCTGTGCAACCCGCCGTTCCATGCGTCCGAGCAGGAAGCGCGCGCCAGCACCCGCCGCAAGCTGCACAAATTGGGCAAAGGGGAAGTGGCCGCCAAGCCGGTGCAAAACTTCGGCGGCAAGAACAACGAGCTGTGGTGCGAAGGCGGCGAAGAGGCCTTCGTGCGCAAGATGGTGGAAGAGAGCGTCGGCAAGGCCAATAACTGCCTGTGGTTCACTTCGCTCATCTCGAAAAACACCACGCTGCCGGCCATTTATCATGCGCTGAAGGTGGCGGGCGCGGCCGAGGTGCGCACCATCGAGATGGCGCAAGGGCAGAAGATCAGCCGCTTCGTCGCCTGGACCTTCCACGACGCCGAGCAACAGGCCGCCTGGGCAGCCGAACGCTGGCGCTAACCCTTCCGGCGCCGGTTATCCTGCCGGCGCCGACAAAAATCCGCATTTTACCTTTCAATTTTCATCACTTACGTTATTCTCAATACGGGTTTAGTAATAAAAATCTTAGGCTGTTGGTTTATTTAAATTCTAATAATTACTTTACTGAATAAATAAATTTAATCCGGTTAATAGCAATAACCAGAAGGAACGGCGCTGCCCGTTCCTTCCGCGATGGCACGTCTGCGTGTGGGCGCGGCATGTGGCCAGGCAAAAATAAGAAAAGCGCCATCATCTGCCACAAGGACTACACCTTATGCTGTTACGATTCAGTCAGTTAACTACCCACAAAGGCGCCGAGCTGAGCGCGATAGAACACGCCGTTCCGATGATCGTCTTCTCGCCCGACGGCACGGTCTTGCGCGCCAACGATCTTTTCCTCAGCACGCTGGGATTTCAACGCGATGACGTGATTGGCCGGCATCACCGTATTTTCTGCGATCCGAACTATGTCGCCAGCCCGTTATATCGCAAGCATTGGGAGACGCTGAATAAGGGGCAACCCATCACGGACACCATAAAGCGCATCGCGAAAAACGGCGAGGCGGTATGGCTGCAGGGCACCTACGCGCCGGTGCTGAATAAACAGGGTAAGGTGGTGGAAATCGTCAAGATCGCCAGCGAGGTGACCGAGCGAGTGACTCAGGCGCAGGAACACCGCAGCCTGCTGGCGGCGCTGAATCGATCGATGGCGATGATCGCTTTCACGCCGCAGGGCACCATTGTCAGCGCCAACGACAATATGCTGGCGCTGATGGGCTATCGGCTGGAAGAGGCGTGCGGGCAGTCGCATGCGGTGCTGTGCCCGCCGGCGTTCGCCGCTTCCGACGATTATCGGCGGCATTGGCAGCGCCTGGCGCGCGGCGAGTTCATCACCGGGCGTTTTGAGCGTCTCAACCGGCGCGGCGAACGGGTATGGCTGGAGGCCAGTTACAACCCGATCCTCGACAACGAAGGCCAGGTGGTGAAAGTGGTGAAGATTGCCCAGGACATCACCCGGCTGATGCAACAGCAGCAGCACGAAGAAGAGATGGTGCGTAACGCGCATCATCTGTCGCTCGATACCGATCGGCAGGCGGCGCAGGGCGCGATCATCGTGCAGCAGGCGGTGAAAGGCATGCAGCAGGTCGAAGCGGCGGCGCGCGAAACCTCGGACGTGGTCACCGAGCTCGGTAAGTGTTCTCAGCAGATCGGCACCATCGTCGAAGCCATTCGTAAAATCGCCTCCCAAACCAACCTGCTGGCGATTAACGCCTCGATCGAAGCCGCCCATGCCGGTGAGCACGGGCGCGGTTTTGCGGTGGTCGCCAACGAAGTGCGCACGCTGGCGGAACAGTCGCGTAAGGCGGCGACCGAGATTGAGCGCATGACCAAGTCTATCCAGCAAGGCGTGGCGGCGGCGATTGCCGGCATGGCAACCTGCGTAGAGCAGGCCGGCGGCGGCGTGGCGCTGACCCACGATGCCGGGGAAGTGATCAACCAGGTCAACATCGGCATGCACGACGTCGTGAAACTGATGCAGGCGTTTACGTCGGTGAAGCAGGGCGACGCGCTGCACTGAGTTTTCACCACGCCGCCCGCCGAAAACAGGGGCGGCGTTTTTATCTTCCCGCCGATTCACACGCCGTTGAGCCGTGGTTCAATTTTACCGGCCTATGCTATCCTTAAATGTGAACGAACGTTCGTTCATTAATGTTTATTCGATGGCGCCAGGCGCCCCCCTTCACCGTTTCGGGAGTTGTCGATGGGAAATCGAGAAAAGATTGTCAAGGCCGCGCTGTACAGCTTTACCCATAAGGGATTTCACCAGACCAGCATGCGGGATATCGCGCAGGCGGCGGGCGTCAGCGTCGGCAACCTCTATAACCACTTTACCGGCAAGGAGGCGTTGATCGGCGAGATTGCGCTGCTGGAAAACGGCGTATTCACCGAGTTTGCCGCCGGATTGTGGGCCGACAGAAAGCGGCCGAAGCAGGCGCTGTCGGCCTTTTTTACCGCCTATCACGCTTTTGTCGCTGAGCCGGCCAATGTGCAGCTGTCGGCGGAGATCGTGGCGGAGGTGGCGCGCAACCCGGCGTTGGCCGAGCCGTTCGGCGCCAACCAGCGGCAGCTGATTGAGGCGCTGGCGACGGTTATCGCCGAAGCTCAGCAAACCGGTGAGATTGCACCGGCGATAGCGCCGTTACCGCTTGCGCAGCTGGTGTTGGACGTGATCGAAAGTCAGGCCTGGCGGCAGGCGATCTTTGCGTCGTCCGCGCCGGAGGAGACCACGCCGGTGCGGCTGTTGGAACAGCTGCTCTACCGGCATCCCTAGTCGAGGTGGATATGCTGCACATTGAGCCGTACCACGATGCTGACCGCCTGCAAACGGCGGCGCTGATCTACGCTGCGTTCTGCGACAAGTTCCAGCGCGCGCGCCGTCTGAGCCCCCGCCTTCAGTGGCGTCTGTTCTATCGGCTGTGGCGTTGGAAGCAAGGCGGCAGCCGGGAGCGCAGCTTCGTGGTGAAGCAGGATGAACAGGTGGTGGCGGCCTTTGCCCTCAATGCGGCCGCTGGCGAGAACAACGCCGGGCGGCGTCCGCATGCCTTGCCGATTTGGCGGCTGTGCCGCTGCTATGGTTGGCTGAACGTTTGGCGCATGTATCTGCAAATGGCGGTGTTGCGGCACACCCCGGCGGCCGATGAACTGTATCTCTCTTACCTGGCGGTGGACGAGAATCAGCGCGGCAAAGGGGTGGGCAAGCGGCTGCTGCAGTGGATGAACGACTACGCTGCCGGGCAGGGTTCGGGGCGGCGCCTGAGCCTGCACGTCAGCCGGCGCAACGTGGATGCGCTGCGCCTGTATCGGCGCTGTGGTTTTCAGGTGCGGCGAGAAGAGCATTACGCTGCGTTGGGATGGCTGTTCGGTCAGGCCGACTGGGTGTTGATGGAGAGACTCTGCGGGGAGGCGACGTGCGCAAAATAGGACTGTGCAGTGTGGTGCTGTTTCTGCTGGCTCTCGGGTGGGTCATTTTCGTCAACGACTTTCGCTTCGTCACCGAACCGATCACGGTGATCGCCGGCGGCAACCGGCTGACCGGCACGCTGGTGTTGCCGCAGCATGCGCCGGTCAAGCCCGGCGTTGTGGTGTTCGTGCACGGCGATGGGCCGGCTAACGCCAGCCGCGACGAAGGCTATTTCGGCATTTGGGAGGCGATGGCGCAGCAGGGCTACGCGGTTTTATCCTTCGATAAGCCGGGCGTTGGCGGCTCGGGCGGCAACTGGCTGCATCAGACCATGGCGGATCGTGCGCGGGAAACCGCCGATATCATCGACTGGGCCCGGCGAGACGGGCGCTTCGATGCGCGCTGCGTGGGGCTATGGGGCACCAGCCAGGCGGGGTGGGTGATGCCGGAGGTGGCGCGTTTACGCCCCGATATCGCCTTCACGCTGGCGCTGGCGCCGGCGATCAACTGGCTGCGGCAGGGGCGTTACAACACCCGCGCGGCGATGGCGGCGGCGGGGGAAGATGAAGCGAAAATCCAGGCGCGCGAAGCGCACTGGCGCCATATCCAGACGCTGCTCGAGCAACCGGACGGCTACGCGCAGTACCGCCGCGAGTATGGCTCCGCCGCATTGAGCGCCGACCGCTGGCGCTTTATCCGCGCCAACATGGCCAGCGACGCGACGGCGGGGTTGCGGAATTTCAACACGCCGGTGCACCTGATCCTGGGCGGGCGCGACGTCAACGTGGACGCGGACGAAACCGAGCGCGTGTATCGGCAAACGATCCCGGCCTCGCTGCTGACGGTAACGCGCATCGACGAGGCCGACCACGTGATGATCAAACCGCTGTTCGCCCGCCATCCGTGGCTGATCAACGTGGTGGGCCTGTTTGCGCCGCGCTCGGTGCAATACGACGCCTACCGACAGGACGTGGCGGCCTTCCTGGCCGCTCAGCCCTGCGGGCGCGGGCGCTAACTGCCGGGAGCCGCGGGCGGTGCCTGTTCTTCGTGCGGCTGCGGCGCGCGGGAGATCTGCATCGCCTGCTGAGGCATGCCGATGCCGGCCCGATCGAAATGGATTTTCACCAGCCGATCGAGGGCGTATTGCACCACCCACTGTTTCAGCGCCTGCGTGCGCACCGTCACGCGGGTGGTGAACGAGCGGTCACCCAGCGCCACCACGCCGTTGAAGACCGGCTCGCCAATCAGGAAATGTTTCACCTGTTCATCCTGCTTCAACGCCGCGACGGCCTGATGCAGCACCTCATTGACCCGATCGATGTCCTCGTCGCGGCTGACGGTATAGTTGGCGCGATACACCCCGAACTCTCGCGCATAGTTGGCCAGCGTAGTGATCGAGGAGTACGGCACGATGTGGTAGACGCCGTAGTCGTCGCGCAGGCCGATCGAGCGGATGGTCATGCGCTCCACGGTGCCGGTGATGCCGCTGACGGTGACGTATTCGCCGGTGTTCATGCCGTTTTCGAACTGGATGAACACGCCGGTAATCACGTCTTTCACCAGCGTCTGGGCGCCGAAGCTGATAGCCAGCCCCAGCGCGCCGGCGCCCGCCAGCAGCGGCGCGATGTTCAGCCCGACCTGCGACAGCACGATCATCACGGTAATGGTGCTGATAACGATAGCCAGCACGTTGCGAAACAGCGTCAGCAGCGTGCGTTCGCGCGCGCTCGGCCGCACGCCGTTGCTGAGCTCCAACGCCAGGCGGTGCTCGATGATGCTGGCCATCAGCGTCCAGCTGAAGACGGCGATCAGCAGGATCAGCAGGATATGCACCAGCCCGCCGAGCGTCCGCTGGCCATTTTCGCTGCCTGCCCACTGGTACAGATTAATCAGGTGCCAGGCGTCAAGCAGGAACAGCGTCACCGCCAGCACCACCATCACCCGCAGTATCTTCAACCCGTTAGGAATATAGGAGTTGATGCGCCGCTCAAGCATCGGATAGCGCAGATTGACGTCGGTCGGCAGCGAAATGCGGCGGAAAATCCAGCGGGTCAGCATGCCGGACAGCAGAGCGCCGACGCCGACCACCAGCAGGCTTTTCACCGTGGCGCTCATCATAAAGCGCAGGCTGTTGCCGATGTCGAACTGGGACAGCACGAACAACACCAGAAAATAGGCGATCGCCAGCAGGTGCCAGATATGCCCCAGGCCGCGCAGGATCACGCTGAAAAACGCCATCGACCGTTCGGCCAGCAGGTTGATCTGTTGCTGTATCGGCTTGCGGTTGTGCAGGATCAGCCAGATGGCATACAGCGTCAGCGCCAGCATGACCACCAGGTTGACGGCGGCGGCGGCCGGGTAGCTGATCTGCACCGCCACCACCGGCACCACCACCATCAGGCCGTAGCCGATCAGCCCGCTGAGCCAGGCGAGACGCGTGTTCCAGTAGCGCGCGCTCGGGTCGCTGAAGGGGAAGGGGCGCAGGTAGTCGAAGTTGGGGGCGAAAATCAGCCGCAGCACCGCCTTGAAGAACTCAATCACCGCGAAGGCGCTGAGAAACAGGGTCTGCAGCCGCAGAATGGTGGCGCTGTCGGCGTGGACGTGGCGGGCGAACAGGTTGCCCGCCGCCAGCGCCAGCAGCAGCACCAGCAGATCGACGGCGAAAGCGCCGAGAATGGCGGCGGGGCGTTTATACCACGGGCCGCGCTGCAGCCGGGCGTTGTGCCCCCAACTGCCCATGCGCTTGTACAGCGGCGCGATCAGCCGCCGGATCAGGTGGAACAGCGCAAAGGTGACCGCCACCGTCAGCAGAAAGTAGCCCAGCGCGCGGAAAAAGCCGGCGGGATTGAAAACGCGCTTCGGGCCGGAATCGATCAGCTTTTGCAGCGCGCCGAGCTTCTGGTTAAAGGTGCCGATGCCTTCCTGCGCCAGCGAGTTCAGGCTGTCGCTCAGCGTCGCCGGCGTTGATTCTTCCGCCGTTGCCGGGGCGGTGGCGGGGGCGTCGCCGGCGGCCTGTTTCAGGTGGTTGATGAGTTCCGCGCGCGCTTTGTCGTCCTGCAGCAGATCGGCCAGCGCGGCGTAGGTGGCTTTCTGCTGATCGCTTTTGTCGGTGGGCGCGGGCGGTGCGTTTTGCGCCAGGGCCGGTGGTGCGAAGACGTTCAGGGTCAGCAACAGCAGCAGGAAAAGCAGGTGTTCTCGCAGATGAGAACCTCGTCGGGAGTCTGCGTTTGGCGGCATTGTTCCTCTCTTTGGCGTTCTGTGATCGGCGGATGTAAAAGCAATACGATGAAAAACAATCAATATAGTAGGAAAGATGGCGCGCTGGGG
>NZ_FXUD01000002.1:629248-1061660 GCF_900182895.1 Serratia sp. CC22-02
CCCGCCGTTAAACCGCCGGGATCAGGACACGTGCTGCAGGAATTCCTGCAGACGCGGGCTTGGCGGATGGTTGATCAGATCGTGCGGGTTGCCGTCTTCGGCAATCCGGCCCTTATCGATAAAGATCAGGCGCGACGCCACTTTTTCGGCAAAGCCGACTTCGTGGGTGACGATGACCATCGTCATGCCTTCCTCGGCCAGATCCTGCATCACCTTCAGCACTTCGTGGCGCAGCTCCGGATCGAGCGCGGAGGTCGGTTCGTCGAACAGCATCATTTTCGGCTTCACCGCCAGCGCGCGCGCAATCGCCACGCGTTGCTGCTGGCCGCCCGACAGTTCGGACGGGTAGTGGTGGGCACGCTCCGCCAGACCGACCTTGGCCAGCAGCTCGCGCGCCAGCTTTTCCGCATCGGACTTCTTCGCGCCGCGCACGCGGATCGGGCCGAAGGCGACGTTTTCCAGCGCCGTCAGGTGCGGGAACAGGTAGAACTGCTGGAACACCATGCCGGCTTCCTGGCGGATCAACCGATCGTCCACTTTCGGATCGTTGGCTTTCAGGCCGTCGACGATCAGATCGCCGCTGGTGACTTCTTCCAACTTGTTGATGCAGCGCAGCAGGGTGGATTTACCGGAGCCCGACGGCCCGATGATCACCACCACTTCGCCTTTGTCGATCTTCAAATCGATGTTGTGCAGCACCTGGGTTTGGCCAAAATGCTTGGAGACGTTTTTAAATTCAATCACAGGATTTTCATCCTTCTTTCCAGACGACGCAGCACGAAGCTCAGCACCAGGGTAATAATCAGATAGATAACCGCCACGGCGCTCCAGATTTCCAGCGCGCGGAAGTTACCGGCAATAATTTCCTGACCCTGACGGGTCAGCTCCGCCACGCCGATCACGATGAACAGCGAGGTGTCTTTGATGCTGATGATCCACTGGTTGCCCAGCGGCGGCAGCATGCGGCGCAGCGCCAGCGGCATAATGACGTAGCGGATGGTTTCGCGGCGCGACAGGCCGAGCGCCAGGCCGGCCTCGCGGAAACCGTTATGAATCGACAGCACCGCGCCGCGGGTGATTTCCGCGATGTAGGCGCCGGAGTTGATCATGATGGTTACCACCGCCGCGGTGAACGGATCGATGCGCAAGTCGCTAAATGCCATCGGCAGGGCGAAGTAGATGAACATCACCTGTACCACGATCGGCGTGCCGCGAATTACTTCGATAAACACCAACGCGATGTGGTTGGCGATCCAACCGCCGTAGGTGCGGGCAAAGCCGGCGACGAGGCCGATGATCAGGCCGCCAATCAGACCGAGGACCGAAATCCACAGGGTCATTTTGGCGCCCTCTAACAAGATAGGAATGGCGGGCCAGATGGCGCTCCAGTCGAACTGCATGATATTTCTCCCGGTGATCCCAAACGTGGGTATCAGATACAACGAAGCGCAGGGGGTTAAGCGACCCCCTGTGCTTAAGTTAATAGCTTGCCAAATTCACAGCTTACTTAGGTTCGGTGCCGAACCACTTCTTGTAGATCTCGTTATAGGTGCCGTTCGCGCGCAGGGTTTTCAGCGCACCGTTCACCTTCTCGCGCAGCTCGTCGCTGCCTTTAGGGAAGGCGATGCCATACTGCTGTGCTTCCAGCGAATCGCCTACGGTTTTGAACTTGCCGGCGCCGGCCGTCTTAATGAAGTATAGGATGTTTGGCGTGTCGTGCAGCACCGCATCGGCGCGCTTGGTGCCCAGTTCCATGTAGGCGTTGTCGATGTTAGGGAACTGGCGCAGATCCTTGGTTTTGATGTGCTGCTTGGCGTAATCCACCGAGCCGGTGCCGCTCTTCACCGCCACCACTTTGCCGTTCAGATCGTCGATGCTTTTCACGCTGTTGTTGTCGGCGTTGACCATCACCAGCAGGCCGCTCTTGTAGTAGCCGTCGGAGAAGTCGATGGCTTTTTTGCGCTCATCGGTGATGGTGATGCCGGCCAGCGCCAGGTCGACGTTTTTGGTCTGCAGCGCCGGAATGATGCCGCCGAAGTCCATCGGTTTCAGGGTGTAGTCCAGCTTCAGCTCTTTGGCGACGGCGGCCCACAGGTCGATGTCGAAGCCGACGTATTTGTCGCCTTGTTTGAACTCAAAAGGAACGAAAGCGGTGTCGGTGGCGACCACCAGTTTGTCTGCTGCGTGGGAACTTACGGCAAAGGCCAGAGAGAGTGCGGCCAGGGAGACTTTAAAAATCGACTTCATGAGAGGAATTCCTGTACAGGTTGCGGATTACCCATTTTTTATATTGCAGTTGGTGCCATGAAAAAATCGTGCCATGTTTTCAACTACTATAAAAACAAAGAGTTAGTGCGTGATGTTGTGCCGGAAAGGCGAATTGTTATGGTTATGCACCAAGGTGAGGCACCAAAATGGTGCGTAAGAATTATCTTGGTGCACGGGGCTATCATTAACCAAATTTTGGCTGTGAAACAACCGTTCTTTAACGTTTTTGCTTCAATATTGATAACTAACTCTAACTTTCATGATGCACTGACGGTGCAAGCGGGGCCGCGAGGGCACAAAAGGGAGAGCAGATAATGCTAGCGCAACTGGCTGTCTTTGCTGCCGCGCCGATTGTACAGGCTGGCGGCCGCATGTTTTTTGTCTTGTTCGGTCTGGCAGGCGAGGCAAAAACGCACGCCCGTTAACGCCTTGCGGCGCGCCTCGGGGATCGCCTCTCCGCATTCCTGGCAATAGCGTTCGCTCTCGCCGTGCCCGAGCGCTTCACGCGCGCGCTGCACCGCATCGTCGACGGTGGAATCAATCTGATCTTGTACGGCGCCGTCCGCCGCCCAGCCGCTGGCCATCATTACCTCCTGACAAGGGAACCTTACCGTTTAATATGGGCCGTTTTTTGTACAATGCAACGGTCGCGCAAAAGAAAACAGGCCGGGCAAAGCCCAGCCTGTTCTGCCCGGAACGACGGGCGCTCTGCAACGCTTTCGCGTTATTCGATATTGGATTCGATGAACCACAGGAACTTGTCCAGATCGCGCGAGGCGGCGGTGAACATGTCGGCGGTGTCTTCGTCTTCCACTTCGGTAATCGCCTTGCGGATGTCATTCGCTACCGCGCCGTAGCGATCGGCCAGCGCTTTCAGGTGCTCCTGCACGCTGTGGATATTGGTCGGATAGCTTTTCAGCGGCGTGCGATCGTTGACCACCTGTACGGTGCCCAGTGCGACGCCGCCCAACTGCACCACGCGCTCGGCGAAGGTGTCCTGATGCTCGATGATGGCAGTGCGGAAGCCGTCCAGCATTTCATGGACCGCGATGAAGTTCGCGCCGCGCATGTTCCAGTGCGCCTGTTTGGTGATCAGCGAAAGATCGATAAATTGCACGACCTGATGGTTCAGCGCCTTGATGGCGGCCAGTTTGACTTTTTCGTCCAGATCGTTACGGGTATACAGCAGATCAGAAGATTTCGTTTTCACCAGTTTAGCGGTACTCATATCAGATATCCTCTTGATTAGTCGTTGTCCTATTTCGTTACGGGATCAATTATAGCAGGGGTATTTATTTTTGCCGTACGAAAATGGCTATTGCACAAATAGGATTAGCCTAATGGCAATATTTTAATGTGGCTTTTGTTTTTGATTAATGAAATTGATTTTTATTGGTTTTTTTGTTTTTTGTTGCAGGTTTATTATTTACCGCAGTGACGGTTTATCCCTGTTATTTTATTTTCATTGAGCATGCCGGCCTCAGAATAATATCCACTTTGTTATCGCGGTGTTAATTTTAAGCCTATTCAGATTGATAGCCGTAATTGATGCAGTTACAGTAGGGAGATTATCCCCTCTCTATGAGTGGCGAGTGATGAAAATTAACGTCGTCGGCACCAGCGGCAGCGGTAAAAGCACCCTGGCGCGTCAACTGGCGGAACGGCTTGACGTGCCCTATATCGAGATGGACAGGCTCTATTGGCGGCCCGAGTGGCAGGGAACGCCCGATGACGCATTCCTGGCGCGGCTTGAGCAGGCGCTGGCCGAAGCGGGCGAAGGCTGGGTGCTGGACGGCAACTACAGCCGCGCGCAGCCGATCAAGTGGCGCGAGGTCGACTATATCCTGTGGCTGGACTACGGTTTCGGACGCACGCTGTGGCAAGCCGTGCGCCGCGCGTGCCGACGCGCGGCCAGCAAACGTGAGCTGTGGCCGGGCACCGGCAACCGGGAAAGTTTTCGCCGTTCTTTCTTCAGCCGCGAGTCGATCGTACTTTGGACGATCCGCACCTACGCCAAAAATCGGCGAAAATACCTGGCGGAAATGGCCGGCGCCGGGCGCTGCTTCATACGCTTGCGCTCTCCCCGCCAGGCCGCCGATTTTTTACGGGCGTTGCCGCAGGGTCACAGCAGCAGGCGGTGATGGATCCTCACCACCGCTTTCTTGATGTGCTGCGGCCGCTGCCACAGGCAGCCGGTTTTGTGCGGCTCCATTTGGAAAAAGATCGCGAACATGCCGTGCGTCATGTGCAGCGTTTGCGGATGGCGTTTGATGTCCAGCAGCAGAAGGTCGCTATTTTCTGCGTGGGGCTGTTCGCGATGCCCGTCGCCCGCCAGACCGTATTCGATGCGCTCTTCACCGCTGATCAGCAGATGGAGCGCGATGTACTCCTGATGCATCTCGGCGCGCTTCTGCGCCGCCGGCGTAGTGGTCAGCGTCATGACATCCATAAAGATGTTATCGCCGTCGATCGGGTGATGGCCCGGGGCCAGTTCGGGCAGGTCGCATCGACGCAACTCGGTCAGGGTTGAAACCAGCGCCGGCGCGAGTCCGCGGCCGAAGCGTGGGTTGAACAGGCTGTTGTGAATCACTGTTATTCTCCATGTGAGCGAAAGTCCAAAGTGCCTGCGGTACAGGCTAAGGGGAAGTATGCCGACTTGTCACGAGGAAAACAGTTAACCCGCCTGCATTCCGGCGTTGCGGTCGGCAGGCGGGTTGGCGATCAGGAAAGGCTTTCGAGGCGCGGTTTAGGGCGGATGGTCAGGGCGGAGCCCATGGAGGCGGCGATGATGGCCGCCAGCGCCAGCCATTGCACGCCGCTCAGGTGTTCGCCGAGGAACAGCATGCCGGACAGCGCCGCCATGGCCGGTTCCAGGCTCATTAAGGTGCCGAAGGTGCGCGCCGGGATTTTGGGCAGCGCGATGATCTCCAGCGAATAAGGCAGCGCGGTGGAGAGGATCGCTACCGCCAGCGCCACCGGCAGAATATCGAGGTTGAACAGCACGCTGCCGGTTTGCCAGGCGCCGATCGGGCAGAACACCAGCGCGGCGATCAGCGAACCGAGCGCCACCGTGCCGGGGCCGTGATCGCCGCCGGCCTTCTGGCCGAAGATGATATAGACCGCCCAGCAGGCGCCGGCGCCGAGCGCGCAGGCGGCACCGAACGGATCGATCCCCCCCACGCCGTGGCCGAGCGGCAGCAGGAACCACAGCCCGGCGATCGCCAATGCCACCCAGAGGAAGTCGATCGGCCGCCGCGAGGAGAACATGGCCACCGCCAGCGGGCCGGTAAACTCCAGCGCCACGGCGATGCCGAGCGGCACGGTGCGCAGCGACAGGTAAAACAGGTAGTTCATCGCGCCGAGTGACAGGCCGTAAATCAGCAGCGGCAAGCGGCTGCCGGCGGCGAGGCGCATGCGCCACGGGCGGAAGATGATGAACAAAATCAGGGTGCCGATGAAAAGGCGCAGCGTGGTGATGCCTTCCGCGCCCACGATCGGGAACAGACTTTTGGCCAACGAGGCACCGCTCTGGATAGACACCATGGCGATGATTAACAGACAGATAGGCAGCAGCGCGGAGGGCGCTCTGCCGGAAGTAGGTAACGACATCCTTAACGGGCCTTTTATGCGCCGTTCCTCAGCCTTGAGAAAACGGTCGAAACGGGGATGCGAGCAGTGTAAATGAAATGCGAAAATCTGTCTGAGAAAAGCGCGCATCGCGGTGAAATCCGCCGATCCTCGGATGAGATGTGGCGGATTTGGTCAAAAAGTGCGCTTTTTCTTAAGAATTATCTGGATATTAAATAGGTGATTTTTGTCACAGAAAGCCGTAGAATACGGCCGAAAATAGAGCGAAAAGAAGAAGATACACTGTTCTTGAAATCTTCTGTTACACGATATAAAGCATTAGACACTCATTTCAAGGCAGAGTTTCACGCTAATTTTTGTTATATTTTCAAAGCATGAACAAATGGATGTACTTAATAATAAAACGCGTTTGAGGTGGTTATGAAAAAAATTGCATGTCTTTCCGCAGTAGCAGCTTGCGTATTAGCAGTTAGCGCAGGTACCGCATTCGCTGGTCAGAGCACCGTATCCGCTGGCTATGCGCAGGGTGATTTCCAAGGCGTTGCTAACAAGGCCGACGGTTTCAACCTGAAATACCGTTACGAGTTCGACAACAACCCACTGGGCGTAATCGGTTCCTTTACCCACCTGGAAAAGGACGGTTCTCAGGACGGTTTCTACAACAAAGCTCAGTACAACTCTATCTCTGCCGGTCCAGCATACCGCATCAATGACTGGGCGAGCATCTACGGTCTGGTTGGCCTGGGTTACGGTAAATTCACTACCAACGCTCAGAACGGTACTTCTCGTCACGACACCGCTGACTACGGCTTCACCTACGGTGCCGGTCTGCAGTTCAACCCAATCGAGAACGTTGCCCTGGATGTCGGTTACGAGCAGAACCGCATTCGTAGCGTTGACGTTGGCACCTGGAACGTTGGCGTAGGCTACCGCTTCTAAGTGTGTTCGTGCCTGCGGGCATGAACCTGCGGCAGATTTTGCCGCACCGATAAAAAATCCGCCTCCGGGCGGATTTTTTTTATCTGTTATCGGCCGCCTCGCCCCGTCGGCTGCGTTGAAAAGCGTGCGCTGCGGGCATCGCGCTCATAGCCTTGTGGTTCGGTCAATAGCCCGTACAGCTCGGGGCGGCGTCCGTAAATCCAGCGGCGGCCGGTGCTGAGCGGGATCAGCGTCAGATCGAGTTCGGCGCTGACCATCCGGTCTTCCGCCGCCCAGGTCTCTGCCACGATGCGGCCGTAAGGATCGAGGATCATCGCGTTGCCGGTGCGTATCTCATCGTCATCGCGGCCCACGCCGTTGCTGAACAGCAAGAACAGCCCGTTGTCGTGAGCGCGCGACGGTAGCCAGCGCATCAGCCAGCCGCGGCCGTGTTCGCCGCGAAAGGCGGCTTCTATCGCCTGCGGATCTTCCGCACGCCGTTGCCACAGCGCCTGCGGGATCGGCTTCATGCCGTGCGGGCTGCGCGAATGGGTGCCGCCGGTCTGGTGCGGGGCGATCAACACCTCCGCACCCAGCAGCGCCGTGGCGCGCACATTCTCCACCAGATTGTTGTCCCAGCAGATCAAGACGCCCACGCGCACGCCCCAGGGGGTATCGAACACCGTGTAGCGGTCGCCGCTGGCGATAGCCGGGTGTTCGAAGGCGTGCAGTTTACGGTGCACATGCAGCTCGCCGTCCGGCAGACAAACGGCATAGGCGTTGTAGCAACGGCCGTCGTCGCCCAGCTCGATCAGCCCGACGCCGATCGCCATGTTGTAACGCTCCGCCAGCGGGCGAATGCGCGCCAGAGAAGGGCTGCTCGCGATCGGCTCCGCCAGCGCGCGCACCTCGGCGTCGGACAGATGGCGCACGTGCCAATAGCCGGTGATGCACATTTCCGGGAAGGCCAGCAGCTGTATCTGCTGCTCGGCCGCCTCCGTGATAAAGCGTTCCATGGTCGACAGGTTGTAATTCTTATCGTTGGCGCGATGCTGGAATTGCACCGTGGCGGCGCGAAGTGAAGGGGTCATGGTGTCTCTCCGGTTGGGGTCTGCGTTGATTACAGCAGGTGGATTGATTACTGTATAATCAATTAAATTCCCTATTCGATAACCTGATGGAATGGATATAAAACAACTGCGCGCCCTGGTGGCGCTGGCCGAACAGGGCAACTATCGGCAGGCGGCGAGCCTGCTGTGCATCAGCCAACCGGCGCTGAGCAAGCAGATTCAAGCGCTGGAAACCCAGCTCGGCGTTCGGCTGTTCGAGCGTGGCCGACAGGGGGCGGTGCTCACCGCCGGTGGGCAGCGGCTCTACCCGGAGGCGCAGGCGCTGGTGGAACAGTACCAGCAGTTTCAGCGGCGCGCCCGGCGGGTAGCGCTCGGGGAAGCGGGGCGGCTGGCGCTGGGATTTGGCCTCTCCAGTTTTCATCTGGCGCCGCAGCTGGTGGCCGCCTTTCGCCAGCGTTTTCCCGAGGTGGTCATTGGGCTGGAGGACATGCCGTCGGAGCGGCAGTATCAGCTGTTGCTGCAGGGCGAGTTGCAGGCGGGGTTCGTGCGCTTACCGGTCACTACGCCGCTGTGCGGCGTGGCATTGCTGAGCGACCGGCTGGTGCTGGCCGCGCCGGGCGCGCTGGCGCTGCGGGCCGACGACCTGATGGCGCGTTTCAATCAGCTGCCGCTGTTGCAGCTGACGCCGAAACGCGGGCGCGGGCTGAGCGATCAGTCGCTGCGGTTTATCGCTGCTCACCGGTTGACGCCGAACGTGGTGCAGCAGGCCGGCGATATCCAGACGCTGCTGGCGCTGGTCGCCGCCGGCGTTGGCGTCGCGCTGTTGCCGCACAGCATCACGCACATCGCACCGGTTGGCATCGACATTCTGCCGCTGAGCGGCGAAGAGACGGAGTGGCAGGTCGGTATCGCCTGGGATCCGCAGCGCGCGGACGCGCTGCGGGACAACTTCATTCAGACGGCGTTGGCGGTGCAACGCGCTTAGGCATTCAAAGCGGGCAGTGCATCACGACGATCGGGCTCTGGTGATACTCGCTGCGGTGGCTTTCGCAGAAACCGACCTTTTTCGCCAGCGCCAGCGAAGCCTGGTTTTCCGGCGAGATGATGCAGACGGTTTTCTCGCCCGGCAGGTGCGTTTTACCCCAGGCCAGCGCCGCCCGCAGTGCCTCGGTGGCGTAGCCTTTGCCGTGCGCCGAGCTCACCAGCGTCCAGCCCATTTCCGGCGCATCGAGCGCCGGGGTAATGTCGCGAAGGAAGTTGGAAAAGCCGATGCTGCCGAGGTACTCGCCGCTCAGTTTGTCACGCACTGCCCAATACCCGTATCCCAACAGCGCCCAGTGGCCGACGTAGCGCATCAGGCGCCCCCAGGAGTCCTCCCGGTCGCGCGGCGTGCCGCCGATGTAGCGCACCACCTGCGGATCGGCCCACAATGCGGCCAGCGACTCGAAGTCGTCCAGCGTGTGCGCGTCCAGCCGTAGACGTTCGGTGATAAGCGTTGGCGCGGTGTTGATTACGGTCATGTTGCTGCTCCTGCACAGGGTGAAAGGCGATGAAAAACAACGGCGTTCAGTATGCCAGAGAAATCACATCGCCAGCCACAACGGCCGGGTGAACAGAAAGCCGCTCAAGACCGAGCAGGGTGGTCAGCTTCGTCCAGGTCTTGGGGCCAGCCGCCGCCGCACAAGAGGCCATCGAGCAAGCGGGGCTTGGGTTGCTGACGGCAGGGGAAGAGGAAATACGAACCGGAATCAGGATGAAAGTTCGCTATCGATGCCACTGGCGGGCGCTTCACTGGCTTCAGCACCGCCGCGTTCACGCCATTCGCGGCGCCTTTGTTCCCACCACTCTTCGTGGAAGGCCCGCATTTCTTTCAGGCGCTGTTCCTTAACGTGTTGCTGGTCAGTATGGGAGGTTATGGGGGGTACGCGGGATTTCGATGACATAGAGGCCGTCCTTTACAAACTCTACTTTGTATAAATAATGCCCTGTATGAGCGTATTTTTTCAACAAAAAATCATAAATTTTAGCCAATGCTGGCCTTAACGGTGCGCTGAAGATGATCCTGGCATGATACTGATAGGCAAACTTGAGAAGGGTTTCCCCGATTCCAGCTACGAATAAGCGTTCGCGTTGAAGAAGGGTGTAATACATTGCGGTATAGGTATCGAAAGCTGAGCGCTGATGCCTGTTTGCGTCGCTCAGCGCCTTAACATCATAAAACTCCAGAGAGAAAGCATTATTGAGGAGAGCCGTCTCCACATACACTGGGGCAAACCAATGGTGCATGCTTTGCCCAATTTTCTTGAAATCCAAATGATAGACGGCCGTTTTACCATCACCTTTTCTTACTGCAATCTGATACCTGTAGGTGTCTGCTATCCCTGTGTGTGACTCCCTCACATCAATCTCCATGATAAAATCCTTTTTACTATTATTTTTCCTATAGTTATCTCCGTTGTGACGAACAGATTATTAACCGCGGCGGAGAAGATCCTCCAGCCGCCGATGAGGCTTATGCGCAGCGCTGCGCAAAACTAAATGCCGCTGAACCAGTTGTAGCCCTGATCCTCCCAATACCCGCCTGGATTGACGTCGCTGACGAAGATCGCGGCGATATGTTTGGCGTTTTTGAACCCCAGCTTGGTTGGCACCCGCAGCCGCAGCGGGTAACCATAGTCCGCCGGCAGCGCCTTGCCGCCGAAATCCAGCGCCAGGATGGTCTGCGGGTGCAGCGCGGTGGCCATGTCGAGGCTGGAGTAGTAGCGATCGGCACATTTGAAGCCGACGTAACCGGCATTCAGATCCGCGCCGACGTGCTGCAGAAAGGTGCGTAGCGGCACGCCGCCCCATTGGCCGATCGCGCTCCAGCCCTCAATGCAGATCAGACGCGTGATCTGGCTTTGCTGCGGCAGCCGCTGCAGCTGTTCCAGCGTCCAGGGGGCTTTTTTCTCCACTTTCCCGGCGACCTCAAGCCGGTAGCCGGCGAGATCGATCTCGGGGACGTTGTATTCCGGGTAAAACGCGTTGAAAGGGAAAGGGTGGGTAATCTGATCGGGCCGGTAAGTTTGCGCCAGCCGCTGGCCGCTGAACAGCCAGGCCTGCACCCGGTCGTTCCAGCGCGACATGGCCCACAGCACCTTATCCACCCGATCGCCGTCTTGCAGGTTGCAACCGGTGAGCATGGCGATACCGCCCAGCGTCAGGCCGGAACGCAGCATCAGGCGGCGCTGCAGATTGACCAACTGCTTTTCTTGGTCCGGTTCCAGTTTTGGCGCGGTTGCCCGCGGCTTTTTCTCATTCATGTTTGCCACCCGTTATCATCGCCCACAGCGTTTTGGGCACGACGATCACCATAAAGACGTGGATCGCCACGAACAGGCCGATGCCGGCCATGGCGAAGAAATGCACGTAGCGCGCGAAATCGAAGCCGCCAAACAGGGCGACCAATCCCTGCAGCTGAACCGGCTTCCAAATCGCCAGCCCGGACAGCACCAGCAATAGGCCCAGCGCCAGTACGCCGAGGTACATCAGCTTCTGAATGGCGTTGTAGTGGCCATGCCGGTGGCGCAGGCGCAGCGTTAACGCCAGCCAGATATCCTGCCGCAGCGCGCCGACGCGCAGCGGCAACAGATCGCGGCGAAAATGGCCGCTGAACAGGCTCCACAGCAAATAGCAGACGGCGTTGAGCGCCAACAGCCACATCACCGCCAAATGCCAACCAATCGCGCCGCCCAGCCAACCGCCCAGCG
Source organism: Serratia sp. CC22-02 (assembly GCF_900182895.1). Classification (NCBI taxonomy): domain Bacteria; kingdom Pseudomonadati; phylum Pseudomonadota; class Gammaproteobacteria; order Enterobacterales; family Yersiniaceae; genus Serratia; species Serratia sp. CC22-02. Next base: position 640,842 of record NZ_FXUD01000002.1, read on the forward strand.
TCATCTGTGGCGGAAAGCGGAAATCGAACAGCGGCGAGGCGTTATAGATCTCCCAACCGCTCATGAACATGCACACCATGGCGAACAGGTTGATCCAATGAGTGATTCGAACCGGCCAGCGATGCACCGGCCGCGACGCGTTGGTTTTCATGGTTTTCTCCGGTTACATCGGCGGCACGGTGCCGTCTTTGCCGGCGGAGATGCGGGTGGCGATGCGCTCGCCCTTATCGTTGACGGCGGAGAACAGCACGATGTGCACGCCCGGCTTCAGCAGGCTCAAATCGCCCGGATCCAGCGTCACGATCGGCACGTCTTCCGGCACGACGACGGTTTTCTGCTGGTTGCCGTAGGTGACGGTCAGGGTACGGCCGTTGGATTTCACCAGTTTGCCGACGGTGCCGTTGGTCATGGTGTCCACTTTGCCGTCGGCGGATTCCCAGGCCGAGTGCCCTTCGCCGGTGCCGCGCAGGCTGGCGGCGAATACGTGCACCTCCAGCGCTTTGAGCGTGCCGTCCGGCTGCGGCACGGCGGCGGTGCCGATAAAGCTGTCCGGTTTGATGTCGTCCAGCGTGGCTTTGGACACGCTGAGCACTTTGGTCTGATCGTTCAACTTGACGCTGAGTGTCTCGCCTTTGCGATCGGTCAGCTGCAGATTGCCGTCGGCCACCTGGCTGATGGTACCGCGCAGCGGCGCGATAACTTTGCCCGGCGTTTGGGCGGCGGCGGCCAAGCCGCTGGACAGCAGCAAGGTGGATAACAGTAAACCGGCTATACGATGACGGGTAATCATAACGTTCTCCTGAAATGAGTTTGCCGGTTAAGCATGGTTGAGCCATTGGGTCAGCGCCATGGCCGTTTGATGACATTAATGTCATCAAGTTTGTCCGCCGAAGCTGCTAGTATTTTTGCAGACGTAACGAGGTGGCGAGCATGCGAATACTGGTAGTTGAAGACGATATCGGCACAGGGGATTACCTGAAGAAAGGGCTGGGGGAAGCGGGGTACGGCGTCGATTTGGCGCGCAACGGCACCGACGGGCTGTTTCGCGCGTTGGAGCAGGATTACGATGCGATCGTGCTCGATGTGATGCTGCCGGGGCTGGATGGCTGGCAGATTATCGAGGTGCTGCGCAAGAAAAGCGACGTGCCAATTCTGTTTCTCACCGCCCGCGACGGCGTGCAGGATCGCATCCACGGCCTGGAGCTGGGCGCGGACGATTATCTGATTAAACCGTTTTCGTTTACCGAACTGGTGCTGCGTTTGCGCACCTTGCTGCGCCGCGGGCCGGCGCGCGAAGCCGATCATTACGCCATCGCCGATCTGCAGCTGGACGTGCTGCGCCGCCGGGCGGTGCGCCAGGATCAGGTGATCCCGTTGACCAACAAGGAGTTCATGCTGCTGCATCTGCTGGTGCGGCGCGAGGGCGAAGTGCTGTCGCGCACGCAAATAGCCTCTCAGGTGTGGGACATGAATTTTGACAGCGACACCAATGTGGTGGACGTGGCCATCAAACGCCTGCGCGCCAAAATAGACCGGCCGTTCGACGTCAAGCTGATCCACAGCGTGCGCGGCATCGGCTATGTTTGCGAGCCACGCTCGTGAGCGGGCGCACGTCACGTCGGCCGGTATCGCTGACGCTGCGCACCGCCACGCTGTTCGCACTGGTGGCCGCGTTGGTGGTGAGCGGGACGGGCGGGTATCTGTTTAGCGCCATGCGCCAGGAAATGACGCTGCGCAGCGATCTGCAGGTGACGGGGCGCGTAGAGTATTTCCGCCATCTGCTGGGGCAGCGCTTTCCTTTGGCTCGCCTGACCGCCAATAACGGCCTGTTTGAAAACATGCTGGGCAATGAACAGGACGTGCTGATTTTCCAAATCCCGGGACAAAAACCGCTCATCAACGTGAACCCGGCCGGGGTGGCATTGCCGCCGATCGTGCCGACGCCGGCCGGCCAGGCGCAGACGTTGGCCGCCGTGCGCGGCGGGGAAACGGCGCAGGGGGTGCCGCTGCGCGCGGCTTCAGCGATGGTGCGCCTGGAAGACGGCAGCCTGTTGCAGATCTCCGCCGCGCATGTGATGGTCAACGAACAGAAGATGCTGGCGCGCTACCTGTGGCGCATCGTCGCGGCGGTGGCGGTGGCTTTCCTGCTGATTGCGCTCCTGGGGTATGGGGTCATGCGCCGGGGATTGAAGCCGTTATGGCGCATGGCGGCGCAGGCGGCGCAGATTGCGCCCAATACGCTGTCGACACGCCTGAGCGAGCAGGGGGCGCCGAAGGAGTTGCAGCAGCTGACCCGTTCATTCAATGCGATGCTCGATCGGTTGAATGAAGGCTATCAGCGGCTGACGCAGTTTTCCGCCGATCTGGCCCATGAGATCCGCACTCCGGTAGGGGCGTTGATGGGCCAGTGTCAGGTGGCGCTTTACCAGCCCCGCAGCGTGGAGGAGTACGAAACCCTGCTGTCGAACAATATGGATGAGCTGGAGCGCATTTCCCGCATGGTGGAAAATATCCTGTTCCTGGCGCGCGCCGGCGAGGCGCAGTCTGCGCTGAACTACAGTCGGCTGGATGTGGCGCTGGAGCTGCGGCGGGTGGCGGATTATTTCGAGGGGCTGGCGGAAGAACGCGGCATCGCGCTGAGCTGCGCAGGTGAGGGAACGCTGAAGGCGGACGCGATGCTGTTCCAGCGCGCGTTGAGCAACCTGGTGGCTAACGCGGTACGTTATGCCGACGAGAACAGCCGGATCGTCCTGCGGGCTGAACGGCGCGCCGATGCCTGGTGGGTACAGGTTATCAATCAGGGGCCGCCGATCGCGCCGGCACAGCTGGAAAAGCTGTTCGATCGCTTCTATCGCGCCGATCCCGCGCGCAGCGCCGGCAATCATGCCAGTGGGCTGGGGCTGTCTATCGTGCGCGCCATCATGACGCTGCACGGCGGTGAAGTTCGCGCGCAGTGTTCCGATGGCCGGGGTTCTGCTTGCTTGACCTTTAGCCTGATATTCCCCTCATCAGTTCAATGAGCTACCGCGAATGTTTTCGCCTGTTGCGAAAAACGCGACAGGCGCCATTCGTAAGTTTTTCCTTTCATTATTGTTTCCCACCGCCTTGGCTGAACCCAAAATTTAACATTTGCGACGCGGCAAACGCGTTAATTCATCGGGCTAATGCGGATGGACTGCGGTCTGTGATTACGCTCAACATTCACGTGTTATTATTTTTTTATTAAAATTTAGTTCTGCGGTCTTTTTTTGAGATGATTTTCCTTAAAATTTATAATTTGCGACACAAAAAACTAACTTTGTGGTTTTTGGCGCGTCAATATATCAATGAATGAGGTGATTGGTTAACCTTTGGTTATGGTTTGCAAGAAAAATCCTATATAAACGATGGTGAGGTGACAAAGCGTATTTCGTGGCGTTAATTGAGTGGTTTTTCTTGCCTGTGCTTGGGTATTTTCGCGAATTACCTGATTAAATATTTATTTAATATTTCATTAACATTTGACGCCAAACTATAAATGATCGCTATAGTGAAAACATGTGAATAAAATGAAATATAGATTTAATGACCATATTCTCTTTGACGCAGACACCAGAACCCTTAGCCCAACAGATTTTTCTGACGATCCCATATCCATATCCAGTCCTTCCAAACGGTTGTTGTTGCTGTTGATTGCCCACCATGGCGAGGCCGTAGGGCGTGAACTGATATTCAAGAAGGTCTGGGACGATTACGGCATGGTGTCCAGCAATAATAATCTTAATCAGTGCGTCAGCAAATTGCGTCGGGTGATTAAAAACCTTGGCGTCGAGGATGAGGTCATTGTTACGGTTCCTAAAGTGGGCTTTATGTTGCGTGATGAGATTACCATCGAGTCTTATGAGGACGCGGAAGATATTCACGACGCGGAGCCTGCCGCGGCTGTGCCGGGATCTGCGTCCGCAGCGGCGGTCAATCCGGCGTCCGACACCGTCATCGACGGGGCCTCTTCTCATCTTGGTTATTCCCGCCGTGGGTGGCTGATGTTCAGCGCGATGGTTCTGGGGGGGATCCTCATGGCTATTGCTGTCACGGCCTATTTCAGCGGCTCGGGGGCCCGGCAGGAGAGCTACCTGGGAAAGTCGGGCAACTGTAAGGTTTTCATGTCGTTGCCTGATGCCTCGGCGACGGTCAACGCCAGCCTGAATCGGGACATTCTGGCTTACGCCGCGCACCAAACGGGAGAATGCAGCGGCGATGAGTTTTTGCTGGTGGTGCGCAGCAATCAGGTCAGGGCTTACATTTCCGGCATTTCCCGCTTATTCCTGCTGCGTTGCAAGATCTTGCGCGAACATAAAATGGAGATCTGTTCAGGATTGGAAAGCGACAATGCCGAGTTTATTAATTGACCATTGATCGCCGCTGCCCAACGCGATTGAAGGGCGGTGGATATGACAAAAATATTACAGTGTTGAAATAGAACGTTCGACTTTCATTTGGCGGGTTGCCGTGTGGCGCTTACGAGAGGTATTTCCCTTTCTCTACCGCTTTCTACCTCATTATGGTGATTATGTATGGTTAAAGCCGATTTCGGTGATGCGCTGCTATTTTTTGAACCCAGCTATTTAGTGAGAAGAGGAATGGAAGCATTTCTCGTTACCCAATCAAGTGACAGCTATTTTATCGACACTTTGAGGGAGCTGGAAGGGGTATTGAAAGAGGGAAAGCCTCGCGCGCTTATTATGGAGTTATATCATCAGAGAGAATATTTGTATGATGTATTACGATTCGTTCTGACGGCAAAAAATGTTTGGCCGGAAATTCCCTTGGTGATTTTCACCGCGGTAGAACACCCCGGTATATTAGCGTTGTTGGCGGCGGATGCGCGCATAGCGATAGTGGCAAAGGAGGAGCCATTGCATTGCCTGAGTGACGCCATTGCGGCTGCAGGTGAGTTCTCCGGCTATCGTTCCCCGCATATTCGCGCCCGGCTGGTGCATTCGGCAGCCGCATTATCTGACAGTGAATGGCGAGTTTTGGCCATGATGGTTGCCGGTGCATCTCCAGGCAGCATCGCCAACGTGACCCGGCGGAGTTACAAAACCATAAGCTCCCATAAACTGAATATTATGCGAAAACTGGGCCTCAATCAGGCCGGCTTTATGCGGCTTATTCTTTCCCTGAGAACCCGATACCCTTCCTGACACAGGGCGAGAAGCCCCCCTTTTTCTCTACAGCGGCCGATCTGGATTGGCTGCTGCCCCCTGCGTAAATCCAATCAATCTTTTCCCTCAGCGAACAACGCCGGCGCTGAAATTTTGCACGGCCATGGGAAGGGCGAACAGAGCGTACTTGTGGTTAAACAATAACCGCCTTGCAGGGGTTAAACCACAATGTGATTGTGCTTTCATCAAAGGCTTAACCCGCTTTTTAATGTGATTGATGGGGGTTAAAACATTAATTGCGGGATTTAAATCTAAATATTTGAACTTTAATAGTTAATGATTCTTTTTTGATCGGCCGGGGATATTCTTGTGGCGTCAAGCAGACTGGCTAAACGCAGTGATGCAAACGGCTGGCTGAGAATGGACGAAAGAAAGAAAACATATTCAACATTGAAGGGAGTTATACCATGAAGAAAATGACACTGGCTCTGGCGATCGTTTCCGCCTTTGCAGCGGTCAGCACTGCTCAAGCCGCCGACGTTACCGCTCAGGCGCTGGCAACCTGGTCTGCGACCGCCAAGAAAGACACCACCAGCAAACTGGTTGTGACGCCGATTGGCAGCCTGGCCTTCAACTATGCAGAAGGCATTAAGGGTTTCAACAGCCAGAAAGGCCTGTTTGACGTCACCGTGGAAGGCGATACCACGGCCACCGCTTTCAAACTGACCTCAAAACTGGTCTCCAATACGCTGACTCAGCTGGATACTTCCGGTTCTACGCTGGAAGTCGGGGTGAACTATAACGGTGCGGTGGTCGGGAAAACGGCTGAAACCACCATGATCGACACCACCGCCGGCATTTTGGGCGGCAATCTGAGCGCCCTGTCCAACGCCTACAACCAGGCCGGCCGCACTAGCGCGCAGGATCAGTTCACCTTCAGCATCATCGGCGCGACGTCAAACGGCACCACCGCCGTCACGGATTTCAGCACGCTGCCGGAAGGTATCTGGAGCGGCGACGTCAGCGTCGAGTTCAACGCGACCTGGACTTCCTAATCCCCCGAACGATCTGCATCTGGCAGGGGGGAGACCTCCTGCTATTTATCGCTCATCAACGCCAGTGGAATATCGCAATGACACGCTTTTCTCTCGCCGTCACCCTGATGTTAATGCTGCTGCGGCCGGCTTTGGCGCTCGATGTGGGTGAGATCAGCGCCTTCATGCCTGGCGACAGCGCGCGCCTGAGCAAGGAAATCAAAAACACCACCGACAGCGGCCGGCTGGTGACCATCAAGATCGAACGCATTTCCAGTCCCCTGGCCTCCGGCACGGTGATCCCGATGAGCAGTCGGGATGAAATGCTGCTGTCGCCCGCCAGCCTGATCTTGCCGGCCAACGCCAGCGATGTGATCCGCTTTTACTACAAGGGGCCGAATGATGCCCAGGAGCGTTACTACCGCATCGTTTGGTTCGATCAGGCGCTGAGCGAGGCGGGGCAAAATTCGGCTCGGCGTAATGCCGTGGCCACCACGTCGGCGCGCATCGGCACCATTTTGGTGGTGGCGCCTCGGCAGGATCGCTTCGCCTATCAGTTCGCCAACGGACGGATCAAAAACACCGGCAACGCCACGTTCAAAGTGGTGGCCTACGGCAATTGCAGGAACAAGCAAGACGGCAGCGACTGCAAGGAAAACTATTTTGTGATGCCGGGGAAGGATCGCGCCTTCAGCAAGGTTGACGTCAACGATAAAAAAGGACGCGTCGCGCTGTGGCACGGCGAACAGTTTATCCCGGTGAAGTAATGCGCGCGTTATCCACGATGGATGCAAAACAATCACGCAAGGAGTGGCATGTGAACGCTGTGCTGTTGAGAACGCTTTTGGCTGCCGGTGCGCTGGCGCTCCCGACGCTGTTGCCTGGCCGTATGGCGATGGCGGCCGGTTTGACGCAGATTAACGGCGTGCTGATCCCGCACACTTTCAGCCTGGCGTTGCGCGAGGGGATGAGTATTCCGCTGTTGTTGCATTATGAAAAGAGCGATGGCGTCAAAGACGACAGCCGCATCGGCCATGCCTTTCTCTACCTGGATCAGGACAGGCTAAAGATTCGTCGGGTGACGCTGGAGGATAACGACGACGGCGCCCGGCTGACGGCGGCGATTGCCGGCCAGCTGCAGGCTTTGCAGGATGCGCCATTCGATCGGCAGCAGCATATCCGGATCGCGGACGACGCCTGGCTGGCGCTGGATTTCCGGCAGCTCAACCTGCAGCTGGTAGTGAAGGAATCCGCGTTGGGGACGGTGCTGCGCGCCCGCTCCAGCGACATCGGCGCGTCCAGCGTGGATGCCGTAAGCAGCACGCTGGATTATAACCTCGGGGTCTACGATAACCGGGCCCGCGCCAGCGAAGGCAATACCTCCAGTTATTTATCGCTCAACAGCGTCACGGCGTTGCGTGAACACCACGTGGAGTTGAACGGTTCCATCTACGGTATCGGCAGCGGCGATGAAAACGCCACGCTGTACAAAGCAATGTACGAGCGTGATTTCGCCGGCCGCCGTTTCGCCGCCGGCATGCTGGACAGCTGGAATCTGCAGTCGCTGGGGCCGGTCACGACCATCAACTCGAGCAAGATTTATGGCCTGTCCTACGGCAACCGCGCCAACTCGACGGTATTCGATAATTCCCAATCGCTGACGCCGATCGTGGTTTTTTTCCCCTCGGCCGGCGAGGTGCATCTGTCGCGCGACGGGCGGCTGCTCAGCGTACAAAACTTCACGATGGGCAACCATGAAGTGGACACCGGCAGTTTGCCCTACGGTATCTATGACGTAGAGGTGGAGGTCGTGGTCAACGGCAAAGTGGTCGATAAACGCATGCAGCGAGTGAATAAATTGTTCAGCCCCAATCGCGGTGCGAATGAGCCGCTGGCCTGGCAATTCTGGGGCGGGATGCTGCGCATGGACGACTGGCGCGGCGAACGGGAACGCCACCGCCCGGCAAAGGACTCTTATTTGCTTGGCGCTTCGGCTACCGGCAATCTGCAAACGCTTAATTGGGCGCTGTCGGGGTATTCGTTTGACGGCAACGCCGTCGGCGAGAGCCGCGTCAGCCTGCCGGTGACCGAGTCGATTCAGATCAACCTGCAAAACATGGCGGCCTCCGATCGCTCCTGGAGCCTGGTCAACAGCGTCAGCGCCGCGTTGCCCGGCGGCTTCAGCAGCGTATGGATCAATCAGGAGAAAACGCAGATTGGCGATCGTCTGTTGCAAAATGACGCCTATAACCGCGCCGTTGGCGGCAGCCTTAATCTGGGGGCGCTGTGGTCTCCGCTGGGCACCCTGAGCGCCAGCTACAACGACGATAAGAAGAACGACAGTCACTATTACAACGCCGACTATTACCAGAACATCTTTACCGGCCGCTTCGGCACGCTGGGCGTCCGGGCGGGCGTGCAACGCTACAACAACGGCAGCAGCAACGCCAATACCGGCAAGTACATCGCGCTCGATTTTTCACTGCCGATGGGCAACTGGCTCAGCGCCGGCGTTTCCAATCAAAACGGTTACACCACCGCCAACCTGGCGGCGCGCAAGGACATCAAGGACGGGCCGATCCGCACCCTGGGCGCCAACCTGTCGCGGGCGATTTCCGGTGATACCCGCGGCGACAATCGCTTCAACGGTGGTGGCTATGCGCGCTTCGACACCAAGTATTCGGCCGGCACGCTCAACGTCAGCAGCTCCGCCGACGGCTACGTTAACAGCAGCCTGACCGCGAGCGGCAGCATGGGTTGGCAAGGGCGTGATATTGCCATCAGCGGCCGCAACGAAGGCAACGCCGGGATTATCTTCAATACCGGCATTGAAAACGACGGCCTGCTGACCGCACGGGTTGACGGCCGGATGGTGAAGCTGAGCGGCAATAAGAATTACCTGCCTTTGTCGCCTTACGGTCAGTACGACGTTGAGCTGATGAACAACAAAAACTCGGCGGAGAGCTTCGACATCGTCACCAAGCGCAAGAGCAAACTCACCCTGTATCCGGGCAACGTGGCGGTGATCTCGCCGGAGATAAAACAGATGGTGACGGTGTTTGGCCGCATCAAAGCGGAGGACGGCACGCTGCTGGCCAACGCCTATATCAAGAACCATATCGGCCGCACCCGCACCGATGAGAAAGGCGAATTTATCATGGACGTCGACAAGAAATTCCCGGTTATCGATTTTACCCACGGCGGCAATCAGACATGCGAAGTGGATTTGGATCTCAGCAAGGCGCAAGGCGCCGTGTGGGTCGGCGACGTGATCTGCACCGGGCTGAAAACCTATGCAGGCAATATGTCATCCGGGGAGTCTGACCATGAGAGCTAACGTTGCGCTGTTGTTGTTGGCGCTGGTCGCCCCCGCGCTGCAGGCGGCGGTCAGCCAGACCAACTGGCCGGATGCGGCGGTCATGAAATTTGTCTTCGTGGAGAACAACGCCGACGACAACTTTTTCGTCACGCCGGCCGGCGGGCTGGATCCGCGCATGACCGGCGCCAATAAGTGGACCGGGCTGAAATACGGCGGTTCCGGCACCGTCTATCAGCAGAGCCTGGGGTACGTGGATAATGGTTACAACACGGGGCTGAATGCCAACTGGCGCTATGACATGTGGCTGGAAAATGCGCCGATAAAGAATCCGTTCCTCGGCCTGCGCTGCATCAACTGGTATGCCGGTTGCAATATGGATACCAGCTTGATTCTGCCGCAGACCACCGACGAAAAGGGATTTTACGGCGCCGTGGTTACGCCCGGCGGCGCAAAATGGATGCACGGCATGATGTCGCCGAGCTTCTATCAGTATCTGAAGCAGATGGCGGCGGGCGAAGCTTTCAGCATGCAGATCAACGGCTGCCAAACGTCGGTGGCTTATGACGCCGCGGCCGGCGGCCGCTGTCGGGATCAGGCCAGCGGCAGCTGGTACAAGCGGACCGTCACGCACAGCAAGGCGGCCCACCTGCGCTTTATCAATACCAACGCCGTATCGGAGGTGTTCGTCAACAGCGATGGGGTGCCGATCATCGGCGAGGGCAATGCCGATTGCAAGAACCAGACCATCGGCGCTCGCTCAGGCATCATGTGCAAGATGGTCAGCTACGATTTGCAGACCGACGGCAGCGTGAGCAATACCTCGATTCATATTTTCCCGGCGATTAACCATGCGGCGCTGTCCTCAGCGGTGAACGCCGCCGATCTGCAGTTCAGTCTGAACGGCAACACCTGGAAAAACACGTCGGGCACCGGCAGCTACTATACGTTTAACGAGCTGAAGAGCAGCAACGCCGTCTATGTGTTCTTCTCCAGTAACTTCTTCAAACAGATGGTCGCGCTGGGGATTTCCGACAGCGGCACCCGCGATCTGATCAATTTCCGTTTTCAGAACACCACCTCGCCGGAGTCGGGATGGTATGAGTTTTCCACTTCAAACCAGCTGATTATCAAGCCGCGCGATTTCAGCATCAGCATTATTTCCGATGATTACGACAACAGCCCACACCGTGAAGGCTATGTCGGCCCGGCGGAGCCGGCGCTGGAGTTCGGCTACTTCGTGACCACCAGCGGCAAAACCGCCGCCGATCAGGTGAGGGTGATGGCGACCGGGCCGACTCAGGCGATCAATGGGGTGAACTATTGCCTCTTTTCTTCTGCGGATAACACTACCCAGGTGCCGTTCCCCGCCACACTCGGCATCACCACCAGCACCAACGGTCAGCAGAGCTTCGCCGCCGGCTGCGATGGCCAGTGGCACGACATGACCAATGCGCTCTGGAGCAGCACGCCGTGGAATGATATCTCCGGTGAAGTGGGGGTGCTGAACAAGACCCGCGTGACCTTTAGCATTCCGATGAACAATCCGATCTCGCTGAGAACCGTCGACGGCAACGGTTGGTATGGCGACGTCAGCGCCGCCGGTGAAATTCATGTCGAAGCCACCTGGCGCAACATCAATTAAGGGCAGGGCGTGAAACTTGTGCTGATAGGGTTGCTGTGTTTGTCCTTTCCCTTTACCGCCGCCGCAATCAATGTCGGTACCCTGACGTTTGCCATGGATCAGGATCGCTCATTCACCGCCAAACGGGTGTTGAATAATAACCGCAGCGCGCGCCTGTATCAGGTGAGCATTCGCGCCATCGATCGGCCGGGAGAGCGCGAGGTGCGCAGCCGGCCGGCGGACGGCGAGCTGCTGTTCGCGCCGCGCCAGCTGACGCTGCAGGCCGGGCAGGCGGAGTACTATAAGTTTTTCTATCGCGGGCCGCAGGATAATCGCGAGCGTTATTACCGGGTGTCATTTCGCGAAGTGCCGACCCGACTGTTCGAGCCGGGGCCGCGTCGGGGTGCCGGCGTCAACCTGGAGCCGATCGTGGTGATGGACACCATTCTGGTGGTGCGCCCGCGTCAGGTAAACTTTGCCTATCGGCTCGATACCCAGCGCGGTACGCTCACCAACACCGGCAACACCTACTTCAAGTTCCTGCTCAAGCCGGGCTGCAACAGCACGGATGAAGAGGGCGTCACCGAATACCTGCGCCCCGGCGATACGCTGACCCATGCCGGTATTCGGCTGAAGGGGCAGAAATTTATTATCTATAACGACAAATTTATCAGCGTCGATCGCAGCTGCCTCGATTAACGCGGCGGAATGGCAAAGCGGAAGCAGGCGCCGCTTTGCGCTTGTTCGATCAGCTGAATATCGCTGTCGTGCAGCTGCAGAATGCGCCGCACGATCATCAGGCCCAGTCCGCCGGAAGGGCGCCGGGCGCCGCTCAGGACAGACGGGCGCACGAACAGATCGGCGCGCAGCGTCTGCGGAATGCCGGGGCCGCTGTCGCTGACCTGCACCATCACTCGATCGTCCTGCCGCCACAGCCGCACGCCGATGTCGCCGCCGGGCGGCGTATGGCGAATGGCGTTGTCCAACAGGTTGGTCAGCACCCGCTCAATCATGCTGAGATCGGCGAACACCGGCGGAATGCCGGGGGGAATGTCGGCGTGCAGCCGCTGGTTGCGCGCCTCCGCCGCCAGCTCGAACTTTTGGAACACGTCCTGCAACAGCTCGCTGAGGGAAAAAGGCTCTTTCTGCGGTTTCACCACGCCGTACTCCAGCCGCGCCAGCTCGAACAGCTCCTGCGCCAGCTTGCCCACTTTGCGGCTCTGCGCCAGCGCGATCTCCAGATAGCGCCGCCGATCGGCTTCGCTCAGGGTGGCGGCCTTGACCGACAGCGTCTCCAGATAGCCGTGCAGCGAGGTGAGCGGGGTGCGCAGATCGTGCGAGACGTTAGCGATGAACTCACGCCGCAGCCGATCCTGCTGCGCCAGCGTTTGCCACTGTTCGGCAAGGCGCTGCGCCATGCGGTGGAAGGCCTGCTGCAGCTGGCTGACTTCGTCGCGCCCGGCCCGTACCGCCGGCAGCGCCGCGTAGGCCTGCACCGCCTCGATGCCGCCGCTGTCCAGCGCGCTGACCTGCCGGGTCAGGCGACGGATAGGGCGCGTTACCCAATAAAACGCGAAGCCGCCGGCCAGCAGGCTGAACAGCACCATCAGCCCGGAGGTCCACAGCGCCATCCTGACCGCCGAGTTGAACTGGGCGTTGCTGGCCAGCGCCGTGTACTCTTCGCCGAGCAGCACCACGTACAGATAGCCCTCGATCCGGCCATCGACCTTAAGCGGCGCGACGCTGAACACCTTGCGCCCGTCCACGCTGCGCGGATCGTCGCCATACACCGGCATCGGCGCGCCACCGAGCAGCGCCTGCAGCGGCGGCAACGCGACCCGCTGCCGCTTCAGATGCCCGGCCGGCGCGGCGTTGCCGATAATCGCGCCCTGCTTGTCGAGCAGGTAAACCTCAACGCTGGGGTTCACCGCCATCAGCTGATCGAACAGGGTATGCACCGCCTGCGGATCCGGCCCGTTCACCCCCAGCAGCGGGTTGCTGTCGGCGATATGCTGCGCCAGGTTGCCGGACAGGCGCTGGATCACCGCCTGGCTGTACTGGGTGCTGCTGCGCACCTGCATCCAGCCGGAAAAGGCGCAGCCGATGACGATCAGCAGCGCGAAGATCAGCGTGAGGCGTTGCGCTAACGTAAGGTTTTTCATGGCTCACTCTTGCGGCGCGGCCGCGAATTTATAGCCCATGCCCCACACCGTGAGGATGCGCTCGGGTTCCGCCGGGTTGCGCTCGATCTTGATGCGCAGCCGGTTGATATGGGTGTTGACGGTGTGCTCATACCCCTCGTGCTGATAGCCCCAAACCTGATTCAACAGGCTCAGGCGCGAGAACACCTGGCCCGGGTGTCGGGCGAAAAAGTACAGCAGGTCGAACTCGCGCGGCGTCAGCTCGACCGGCTGCTGGTGCAGGTGCACTTCGCGGGCGATGGGGTCGATGGTCAGATCGTTGAAGCTGAGCACGCCGGCGTCCATGCGCAGGTTGCGGCTCATCGCTTCCTGGCGGCGAAACAGCGCCTTGACCCGCGCCACCAGCTCCAGCATGGAGAAGGGCTTGGCCAGATAGTCGTCGGCGCCCAGCTCCAGCCCCAGCACGCGGTGCACCTCGCTGGAGCGCGCGCTGGTGATGATGATTGGCGTGTAACGCGTCATGGTGCGCGCCCGGCGGCAAATCTCCAATCCGTCCACGCCCGGCAGCATCAGATCGAGGATGAGGGCGTCCCAGCCGCCCTGTTCCAGCATCGCCATGCCCCGGTTGCCGTCGGCGGCGTGGCTGATGGCGTAACCCTCGTCGCGCAGATGCAGCTGCAGCAGTTCGGCGATGTCGCCGTCGTCCTCGACGATCAAAATTCGTTTTGGCTTGTCCATTCTCATTACCGCTGATTGCCCGTTTCTCTCTGAAGTCTACACAACCCCCACCGGCGGAGTTATCACATTTTATTTAACTTTGCGTGAGGTCTTGGGGAACAAATCCGGGGAATACTCGGCTCATCGCCTCATTGGTCGCCAGGAGTTCGCATGAGCCTCACTCTCACCCCGGAACAACGACAGACGGTGCATCCGCTGTGGCTGCGGTTGACGCATTGGCTGAATGCGCTGGCGATGCTGATCATGGTGACCAGCGGCTGGCGCATCTACAACGCCTCGCCGCTGTTCAACTTCAGCTTTCTCAATGAGCTGACGCTCGGCGGTTGGCTGGGCGGCGCGCTGCAGTGGCACTTCGCCGGCATGTGGCTGTTCGGCGTCAACGGGCTGTGCTACCTGCTGATCAACCTGGCCAGCGGGCGTTTCAAACGCAAGTATTGGCCGCTCAGCCCACGGCAGTTTCTCGCCGATATAGGTGCCGCGCTGCGCGGCAGGCTGCAACACGCCGACCTGCGCCACTACAACATGGTGCAACGCGTGGCCTATCTGTCGGTGATGATCCTCGGCGTGATGAGCGCGCTGTCCGGGCTGGTGCTGTGGAAATCGGTGCAGTTTCCGCTGCTGCGCACGCTGCTCGGCGGTTATGAGGCGGCGCGCTATATCCACTTTTTCGCCATGTCGGCGCTGGTGGCCTTCGTCGCGATTCACCTGGTGATGGTGGCGCTGGTGCCGCGGACGCTGCTGGCCATGCTGCGCGGACGCTAAGGAGTGAATGATGGAAAAGGATAAACAGATCATGACGATCATTGAAGGGCAGGCGATCGTCAAAGAAGCGCAGCGGCTGTTGAGCGCGCCTTCGCGCCGCCGCTTTCTGCGCAACGGCCTGACGCTGGGCGGCATCGCCATGCTCACCGGCTGCGATCTCAGCGATAACGCCAACGTCGAACAGGCGCTGAGCCGCATCTCTCGCTTCAACGATCGGGTACAGGGCTGGCTGTTCAATGGCGATCGCCTGGCGCCGGTCTACCCGGAATCGATGATCACCCGGCCGTTCCCGTTCAACGCTTTCTACGCCGAGGAGGACGCGCCGGACATCAACGGCGACGACTACCGGCTGGAGGTGGCGGGACTGGTGCAGGACAAACGCGCCTGGAGCCTGCCGCAGCTGCACCGCATGGCGCAGGTCAGCCAGGTGACGCGCCATATTTGCGTCGAGGGCTGGAGCGCCATCGGCAAGTGGGGCGGCGTGCCGTTCGCGACCTTTCTCAAGGCGATCGGCGCGGATCTGAGCGCCCGCTACGTCAGCTTCAAATGCGCCGACGATTACTACACCAGCATTGACATGGCTACCGCGCTGCACCCGCAGACGATTATTGCGCTGACCTATGACGGCCAGATCTTGCCGCGCAAGTACGGCTACCCGATGAAGCTGCGCATGCCGACCAAGCTGGGTTACAAGAACCCGAAACACATTCAGGTGATCGAGGTCACCAACCGCTTCCCGGGCGGTTACTGGGAAGACCAGGGTTACAACTGGTTTGGCGGCAGCTGAGGCGGCCGCCGGCCATTCTCCGGCACCCCGGTGCCTTTGACATGACGGAAGGAAATACCATGAAAAAGTTATTCGCAATGATGATGTGCAGCGCGTTGATGCTGGGCGTGGCCGGCGCCAACGCCGCCGATGGCATGAGCAAAGACGCGATGAAAAAGGACGGTATGAGCCAGATGTCGCACGACGGCATGGCCAAAGACGGCATGAAGAAAGCGTGCATGGGCAAGGAGTGCATGAAGAAAGACAAGATGGGCAAAGACGCGATGAAAAAGGATGGCATGGCGAAAGACGGTATGGCCAAAGACGGCATGAAGAAAGACGAAATGAAGAAGGACGCGATGGGGCACTAAGCCGCCGTACCCCGCGGCCGCAAGCGGGCGATCCGCGGCGGCCGTGGGCAACATAAGGAGAGAGGATGATGCTGGCGACATGGCTGCGGCGCTTTCAGCGCTCGAACGGGGACGTTATCTTTATGCGCGCGGCGCTGGTGGTGATCTTCGCCGCCTTCGGTTACGCCAAGTGGTTTGATTACGAGGCGCAGGGGCTGGTACCGCTGATCGGCAACAGCCCGCTGCTGAGCTGGATGCATCAGGCGTTCGGCATCCGCGGCGCCAGCTATGCGCTGGGCGTTGCCGAGTGGAGCTTCGGTTTGCTGCTGCTGGCGGGATTCTGGTCACGGCGGCTGGGGTTGCTGGGGGCGATCGGTTCGACGGTGACCTACCTGACCACGCTGACGCTGATCTTTTCCACGCCGGGGGCCTGGGAGCCTTCCGCCGGCGGTTTTCCGGCCATGGCCGGCGCCACCAGCTTTTTAATCAAGGATCTGGTGTTGCTGGCCGGTTCCCTGGTGCTGCTGAAAGCCGACTTGCCGGCCGAGCAGGCATAAAAAAGGGCGTAGCCTGGCTACGCCCTCTCGTGATTTATCGACCATCACATATCCGGGAAGGTCAGGGTGCCCCCCGGCGCTTCGCGATGAATGTGCAGGAAGTTCAGGTGCTTCTCGTACTGGTCGAGGATATCGCCAATCACCTGTTCCTTGCTGTAGTCCATCAGGTCGTTGCCCTGGGTGCCTTCCATCAGGAAGGTTTCCAGCCGGTAGTAGTGCGACTTGCCGGAGCGGGCGCGGTAGGTGAAGCCCGGCACCGAGTAGCGCATAGGCCAGATCTGATAGATAAAGTTCTGTTCCTCGCCCAGGCGCACCAGCAGCTCCAGGTGGTTCAGACGCTCGTCTTCGGTCGGCGGCACTTCGCTGAACTCCACTTTCGCGCCGCGCAACTCCAGCTCGCGCGCCACGTCCTGCATCGCCGGACGGCAGACTTTATCCAACATTTTCTGCGTGTACTGGGTGCCCGGGTAGTTCATCACCCGCGACAGACGCTGTTTCCAGTTGAGCACGTCGTGGCTGGAGACCGGCACCGGCGCCAGGGTACTGAGCGCACTGGCCTTGCGGTAGTCTTCCACCCGCAGCGATTTGTACAGCCCGGCCATCACGAAGAAGATCACGAAGCTGAACGGCAGGCCCATGATCACCGTGGTTTTCTGCAGCGCCGGCACGCCGTCGGTCATCAGCATGCCGATGGTCAGCAGGCCGATGGCCACCGACCAGAAAATCCGCAGCCAGTTCGGCGCATCATTATTGATGTCGGCCAGGCGCGAGGTGAAGTTGCCCAGCACCAGCGAGCCGGAGTCCGCCGAGGTGACGTAGAACAGCAGGCCGGTGATGGTGGCCACCGAGGCGCTGAAGGTGAAGCCGGGGTATTGCGCCAGCAGACTGTAGAAGCCGCGCTCCGGGAACTGCATCACTTCCTGCGCAAACTCGGCGTTGCCGTGAATGATCTGGTACAGCGCGCTGTTGCCGAAGATAGACAGCCACAGCAGGGTGAACACGAACGGTATGATCAGCGTGCCGACCACGAACTGGCGAATGGTGCGCCCGCGCGAGATTCGCGCCAGGAACAGGCCGACGAACGGCGACCACGCCACCCACCAGGCCCAGAAGAACAGCGTCCAGTTGTTCATCCACTCCACCGGCCGATCGAAGGCGAAGCTGTTGAGCGTCATGCCCATAAAGCGATTGACGTAATCGCCGACGTTGAGCACCAGCGCGTTGAGCAGGAACTCGGTGTCACCGAAGAACAGCACGAACAGGATCAGGCCCAGCGCCAGCAGCACGTTCAGCTCGGACAGGATGCGGATGCCCTTGTTGACGCCCGAGGTGACCGAGATGGTGGCCATGATCACCGACAGCAGGATCAGCGAGCCCTGCACCGTCAGGTTTTCCGGGATCTCGAACAGCACCTTGAGGCCGTAGTTGAGCTGCACCACGCCGATGCCCAGCGTGGTGGCGATGCCGAAGATGGTGCCGAGCACCGCGGCGATGTCCACGCTGTGGCCGATCGGGCCGTTGATGCGCTTACCGAAGATCGGGTACAGCGCCGAGCGGATGGTCAACGGCAGATTGTAGCGATAGCTGAAGTAGCCGAGGGCGATGCCCATCAGCGCATACATCGACCAGCCGGTCAGGCCGTAGTGGAACAGCGTCCAGACCATCGCCTGGCGCGCGGCTTCCAGCGTTTGCGCGTCACCTTCCGGCGGCATCATGTACTGGGTTACCGGCTCGGCGACCGAGAAGAACATCAGGTCGATGCCGATGCCGGCGGCGAACAGCATCGCCGCCCAGCTCATCAGGCTGAATTCCGGCTTGGACTGCTCCGGCCCGAGCTTGATCGAACCGAAGCGCGAAGCGGCGATAAACACCACGAACACGATGTACAGCGTCGCCGCCAGCAGGTAGTACCAACCGAAGGTGGCTGACACCCAATTCAGCGTGCGGGTGATCCACTGCCCGGAGAAGTCGGTGAAAAAGATGGTCATCAGCGAGAAGGCCAGGATCAGCCCCGCCGAGGTGAAGAAAACCACAGGGTTGAGGCGGTCCTGCTGCGGTTTGGAGGAGGTTTCGTGGGTTGTCATCGTCATCCTCTGAATTGAGAAAATCGTGCCGCTCCGCATTTCGGGGCGCGTTGGCCTCTGAAAAACGGGCGAATGAAGGCGGCGGCCGTCTCCGTAGAGGAGGGCCTGAATGATGCCGCTTTCGCCTGTTAATGAAGCGCCGGCGCGCTTCGCGGCGGGAACCGCTTACAGCCACTGATTTTGGTCAGATTCGTTAATTACCTCACAAAAATCAGCCAGTTCCACAACCAGATAGTACAAATTTTTAACCAGGCGGCAATAAAATATATGCAATTTTTATTGAACGTTCAATCAAAAAAAAGTTTAATAGTCCTCATGATGACCTGAATCACGGGCGAAACGGCAGTGAAATTTGCCCGCTGAGATAAGGCCGAAGTCGGTTTTGTGAGAGTCGAAATATGCCAAAGGTAGGAATGCAGCCAATCAGAAGGCAGCAGTTGATTGATGCCACGCTCGCCGCGGTAAACGAAGTGGGAATGCATGACGCCACCATCGCGCAGATCGCGCGGCGGGCCGGCGTTTCCAACGGCATCATCAGCCATTATTTCAAGGACAAGAACGGCCTGCTGGAAGCCACGATGCGCTATCTGATCAGCCATCTGGGCGAGGCGGTGAAGCTGCGCTTGCAGGCGCTGACCGATAACAGCCCGGCGGCGCGGCTGCAGGCGATCGTCGCCGGCAACTTCGACGACAGCCAGATCAACAGCGCGGCGATGAAGACCTGGCTGGCCTTTTGGGCCAGCAGTCTGCACCAACCGCAGCTCAACCGGCTGCAGCAGGTGAACGGCCGCCGGCTCTATTCCAACCTGTGCGCCGAGTTTCGCCGCGTCATGCCGCAGCCGCAGGCGCGGTTGGCGGCCAAGGGGCTGGCGGCGCTGATCGACGGACTGTGGCTGCGCAGCGCGCTGCGCGGCTCGGCGTTCAATCAGTCGCAGGCGCTGGCGCTCACGACCGAATACATCACGTTCCAACTCCGGGGGCAGACGCCGCCCGGAGGATAACCCAAGGAGATCCTATGTCCCGTTTTGGCTTGCAGAAGCTCTATATTCATGGCGCCTATGTAGACAGCACCGCTGGAAAAACCTTCAACGCCATTAACCCGGCGAACGGCGAAGTTCTGGCTGAAGTCCAGGCCGCCGGCGCTGAAGACGTCGATCGTGCGGTGGCCAGCGCGGCCAGCGGGCAGAAGGTGTGGGCGGCGATGACGGCGATGGCGCGTTCGCGCATCCTGCGTCGCGCGGTGGATATTCTGCGCGAGCGTAACGATGAGCTGGCGGCGCTGGAAACGCTGGATACCGGCAAAGCGATGTCGGAAACCACCGCGGTGGACATCGTCACCGGCGCCGACGTGCTGGAGTATTACGCCGGCCTGATCCCGGCCATTGAAGGCGAACAGATCCCGCTGCGCGAAACCTCATTCGTTTACACCCGCCGCGAACCGCTGGGCGTGGTGGCCGGTATCGGTGCCTGGAACTACCCGATTCAAATCGCGCTGTGGAAGTCCGCGCCGGCGCTGGCGGCGGGCAACGCGATGATCTTCAAACCGAGCGAAGTCACGTCGCTGACGGCGCTGAAGCTGGCGGAAATTTACACCGAAGCCGGCCTGCCGGACGGCGTGTTCAACGTGGTGACCGGCAGCGGCGCGGAGGTGGGGCAGTACCTGACCGACCATCCGGGCATCGCCAAAGTCTCTTTCACCGGCGGGGTGAAAACCGGCAAGAAGGTGATGGCCAACGCGTCGGGGTCGACGCTGAAGGAAGTCACCATGGAACTGGGCGGCAAGTCGCCGCTGATTATTTTCGACGACGCCGATCTGGATCGCGCCGTCGATATCGCCATGATGGCCAACTTCTACAGCTCCGGCCAGGTGTGCACCAACGGCACCCGCGTCTTCGTGCCGGCGGCGCTGCAGGCGCAGTTTGAGGCGAAAATCCTCGAGCGCGTGAAGCGCATTCGCCTCGGCGATCCGACCGACCCGCAGACCAACTTCGGGCCGCTGGTCAGCTTCGCGCATATGGAGTCGGTGCTGCGCTTTATCGAGAGCGGCAAGAACAGCGGCGCGCGCCTGCTGTGCGGCGGCGAACGCGTCACCCACGGCGAATTCGGCAAGGGCGCTTACGTGGCGCCGACGGTATTCAGCGACTGCCGCGACGACATGGAAATCGTGCGCGAGGAGATCTTCGGGCCGGTGATGAGCATTCTCAGCTACCAGAGCGAAGAGGAAGTGGTGCGCCGCGCCAATGACACCACCTTCGGCCTGGCTGCGGGCGTGGTGACCAACGATCTGGCTCGCGCACACCGCGTGATCCACCAGCTGGAAGCCGGTATTTGCTGGATCAACACCTGGGGCGAGTCAGCGGCGGAAATGCCGGTCGGCGGCTACAAGCAGTCCGGCGTTGGCCGCGAGAACGGCCTGACGACGCTGGAGCACTACACCCAGATCAAATCGGTGCAGGTCGAGCTGGGCGAATACGCCTCGGTATTTTAACTATCCCCGTCGTCTTTCAAGCTACAGCGTTGTTGGCTGCGAGCGCAGACCCCAGTCACTTACTTGAGTAAGCTCCTGGGGCTCTGCGCCCTTGCCGCCTAGCTGTAACTCGAAATCCATAGGGGATATATCTTTTTCGCATCCAAAACTGCCTTGTTATATTCAGCATGCGGAATTCAAGCCATTCGCATCATTCAGGCATACGAATATTTAGGAGATAATGAATGGAATTTGACTACATCATTATCGGTGCCGGTTCCGCCGGCAACGTGTTAGCCACCCGATTGACCGAGGATGCCGACGTCAGCGTCCTGCTGCTGGAAGCCGGCGGCCCGGATTACCGGATGGATTTCCGTACTCAGATGCCGGCCGCGCTGGCGTTTCCGCTGCAGGGCCGCCGCTATAACTGGGCGTATGAAACCGATCCTGAGCCGCACATGAACAATCGCCGGATGGAATGCGGCCGCGGCAAAGGGCTGGGCGGTTCGTCCCTGATCAACGGCATGTGTTACATTCGCGGCAACGCGATGGACTTCGATAACTGGGCCAAGGCGCCGGGTCTGGAAGACTGGACCTATCTGGACTGCCTGCCGTATTTCCGCAAGGCGGAAACCCGCGATATCGGCCCGAACGATTATCACGGCGGCGAGGGCCCGGTGAGCGTCACCACGCCGAAAGCCGGCAACAACGAACTGTTTCACGCCATGGTGGAAGCCGGCGTGCAGGCGGGTTACCCGCGCACCGACGATCTGAACGGCTACCAGCAAGAAGGCTTCGGCCCGATGGATCGCACCGTGACGCCGAAAGGGCGCCGCGCCAGCACCGCCCGCGGTTATCTGGATCAGGCGCGTTCGCGGCCGAACTTGAAAATCGTCACCCATGCGCTGACCGACCACATCGTGTTCGACGGCAAGCGTGCGGTGGGCGTTAACTATTTGCAGGGCGACAGCAATCAGCTGACCCACGCCAAAGCGCGGCGCGAAGTGTTGCTGTGCGCCGGCGCCATCGCCTCGCCGCAGATCCTGCAGCGTTCGGGCGTCGGCCCGGCGGCGCTGCTGAAAAGTCTGGATATCAACGTGGTGCACGATCTACCGGGCGTCGGGGAAAACCTGCAGGATCACCTGGAGATGTACCTGCAGTACGCCTGTAAGAAACCGGTGTCGCTGTACCCGGCGCTGCAATGGTTCAACCAGCCGAAGATCGGCGCGGAATGGCTGTTCAACGGCACCGGCATCGGCGCCAGCAACCAGTTCGAGGCCGGCGGTTTTATCCGCAGCCGCGCAGAGTTCGCCTGGCCGAATATTCAGTATCATTTCCTGCCGGTGGCGATTAACTACAACGGCAGCAACGCGGTGAAAGAGCACGGCTTCCAGGCGCACGTCGGCTCGATGCGTTCGCCGAGCCGCGGCCGGGTGCAGGTGAAATCGAAAGATCCGCGCCAGCACCCGAGCATTCTGTTCAACTACATGGCGACCGAGCAGGACTGGCAGGAGTTCCGCGACGCTATTCGCATCACGCGCGAGATCATGGCGCAGCCGGCGCTGGACGAGTACCGCGGCCGCGAGATAAGCCCGGGGCCGGAGGTGCAGACCGACGAGCAGCTGGACGCTTTCGTGCGCGAGCACGCCGAAACCGCCTTCCACCCGTCCTGCTCGTGCAAGATGGGCGAGGATGAGATGGCGGTGGTCGATGGTCAGGGCCGGGTGCACGGCATGGAAGGATTGCGGGTGGTGGATGCGTCGATCATGCCGCTGATCATCACCGGCAACCTGAACGCCACCACCATCATGATCGCCGAGAAGTTAGCCGATCGCATTCGCCAGCGCGCGCCGCTGCCGCGCAGCACCGCCGACTATTACGTCGCCGGCGATGCGCCGGTGCGCAAGCAGTAACCGATACGCCCTCTCGCCGTTGAGGGGGAGGGCCGCCGTAGCAAGCAACCCCTCTCCATATGCTCTTCCCCAAGGCGAGGGGGCAACTCCCTTTTATTCCTTATCCCATCATGCCGCCGGCAGCGAGATCGCCTGATCGAAACTGGTGGGCGTCGCCATACGCCACATGCGGGCATAGAACTCGCTTTTGATCTCCGGCTGCAGCAGCGCGCCCGGCTCCAGGTAGTAATAGATATCGGCGTACACCTTGATCTCGGTCGGCGTGATGCGGCGCAGCATATGGTGCGAGGTCAGCTGCTCCGGGCGGCTGACGCCGGCCGCCGCCAGCATGTCCGCCAGCGCTTTCACCGTATTTTGATGGAAGTGGTAGACGCGTTCCGCCTTGTTCGGCACCACCAGCGCCTTTTGCCGCAGCGGATCTTGCGTCGCCACGCCGGTCGGGCAGTGGTTGGTGTGGCAACTTTGCGACTGGATGCAGCCGACGGCGAACATAAAGCCGCGCGCCGAGTTCACCTAGTCGGCGCCGAGCACCAGCACGCTGGCGATGTCGAAGGCGCTGATGATCTTGCCGCTGGCGCCTACCTTGATCTGGTCACGCAGGCCGCAGCCTACCAGCGTGTTATGCACGAACAGCAGCCCTTCGCGCAGCGGCATGCCCATATAGTTGGAAAGCTCGAGCGGCGCGGCGCCGGTGCCGCCTTCCTTGCCGTCTACCACGATGAAATCCGGCAGGATGCGGGTGTGCAGCATCGCCTTGACGATGGCGACAAACTCCCACGGATGGCCGATGCACAGCTTGAAACCGACCGGCTTGCCACCTGACAGCTCGCGCAGCTGCTGGATGAAATGCATCATTTCCAGCGGAGTGGTGAAGGCGCTGTGCGACGCCGGCGAGATGCAATCGACCCCTTCCGGCACGCCGCGGGTGGCGGCGATTTCCGCATCCACCTTCTTCGCCGGCAGAATGCCGCCGTGGCCGGGTTTGGCGCCCTGGCTGAGCTTGATTTCAATCATTTTCACCTGCGGGCTTTGCGCCTGTTCGGCAAAGCGCCGCGGATCGAAATGGCCGTCGGCGGTGCGGCAGCCGAAATAGCCGCTGCCCAGCTCCCACACCAGATCGCCGTTGTTTTCCCGGTGATAGCGGCTGATGCTGCCCTCGCCGGTGTCGTGGTAGAAATTGCCCTTGGCCGCGCCGAGGTTGAGCGCGCGGATGGCATTGGCGGAGAGCGCGCCGAAGCTCATGGCCGAAATGTTGAAGATCGACGCGGAGTAGGGCTGGCGGCAGTCGGCGCCGCCGATGGTGATGCGGAAACTGGTTGGGTCGGCGGCTTCCACCGGCCGCATGGAGTGGCCGATGCACTCATAGCCGGTTTGATAGACGTCCAGCAGGGTGCCGAACGGCTTGTCGCCCATCTCGTTTTTCGCCCGGCGATACACCAGCGTGCGCTGGGTGCGCGAAAACGGGATCTCTTCATTATCCTGCTCGAGGAAATACTGGCGCAGTTCCGGACGGATGAATTCGAAGAAGAAACGCAGGCGGCCGATGATCGGGTAGTTGCGGCAGATGGCGTGGCGCTGTTGCGTGAGATCGTAGATACCCAGCACCATCAAGCCACCGCAGGCCAGGGCCGGCAGCCAGAACCACGGATGGTTGCGCATCATGATTAAGAAAACCAGGGTGAGCAAGATGCTCAGCACAAAGCAGGTGTAGCGGCTGAATAAGGACGACTTCATAACATCTCCTGATGTTTATTTTAATCCACACGACATGACTCACGGATAATCCGTGTGCAAATCGTAGCCAACAGGAGAGGATGTTGTGTGTCTGTTGCTGCTTTGTCGCTGGTTGTTACATTAATTTAACTTGGCGGGGGCGAGCCGGTTGCCGCGCGGCGTACCGCGCAACAAGCCAGGGCAGGTTATTTGCCGGCGACGAAG
Source organism: Serratia sp. CC22-02 (assembly GCF_900182895.1). Classification (NCBI taxonomy): domain Bacteria; kingdom Pseudomonadati; phylum Pseudomonadota; class Gammaproteobacteria; order Enterobacterales; family Yersiniaceae; genus Serratia; species Serratia sp. CC22-02. The sequence goes on from NZ_FXUD01000002.1 coordinate 665,676, forward strand.
ATGGTGCTCATGCTGCGCAGCCGCAGCTTTTTCATCGCGCTGTATTTCTGCGAGAAGATGGTTTTTGGGTGCGTACCGCGCTTTTCCGCAATGTGCAGCAGGCTGTCGCCGCGCAGCAGATTGAAGATAACGTCGCTTTCCGCCGGGCTGAGCTCGCGGGTTTTCTGCACTCTGATGCCGCCCGGTTCTTTGCTTTCCAGCAGCCGCTGGATTTTTTCCTGCAGCGAATAAAGCGGAATGCGGGTGGAGACCAACTCGACGGAAATCCCCAGGATCGACAACAGTTTCACCACGCGCTCGTCGTCATAGAACACCAACAGGCGCGTTTTGCTGTTGTACTGCTGGTGCAGGGACACCAGGCTTTCGATCACGTTGACGCTCTGTTCGAGGTTTTGCGAGGTGAAAATCAGCGCGATATCGTGCTTGGTGATCTTCTCTGCTTTGGCGCCGCCGTGCATGAAATCGGAAAACAGGCGGATATCGTACGCGCCGTAGTGTTTCTTCAGCAGCACCGACAGGCCAACATAGCTGTACTTACACTCACTAATCACAAGAACGTTGTTTTTAGACATAGGGCAAACACCAATACCGAGTTAAAAGTATTCAGCTGTAAGAAGCGAGTTCAAATCCTTGATGCTGGATTCCTTCCACAGCTTTCCCTGCAGTGCGTAATATGGCATTTCATCCAGCCATTTCTTGTGTTCGGGAGTTTCAACTCCTTCGATAATTACCTTGTAATGATTAAGGTAAAAGAAGCGCAGTAACGCGCGCATCAAGCCCTCGCCGCCGGACTTTTTCATGAAGTCCCAAAGCAGAAAACGGTCGAGCTTAACGAAGCGGAACTGGCTGTTGTACAACGCGGAAAAACCCGCATAGCCAGAACCAAAATCATCGAGCCAAAATGAATAACTATTCAATGACGGATCGCCGTGCACGCGATCTTTCACCAGCCGGGTTGAATTCTCGCTGATCTCGAAATGAATACAGCGCATAGCGTTAATTCTTTCGGCAAAGTGAGTATTCGCCAGCGATTGCAGGGAATAATCGTCAACATTCAAAGTGGCTATCACTTGGTTTTCATGAAACCAGTGTTTGTATTTATCGATCAGATTGATCTGATCCATCAAAATCTCAATCCGAGTGGCACTGTCGGCGTGGCGAAAGAACTGTTCAGGAGAAAAATGGGCATATTCGCTATTAAACGTAAAGCGAGACAGACATTCAACGGCCAGCAATTGTCCCGATTTCGCGAACATTGGCTGAAAAACATAATTAATGCCGTTATTTTTCTCTCTGAAAGAACCGCTCATTTCCCAATCCTTGGATTGATATTTAACTTGTTGATTTTAAATGATTAAAAAGAAAGTTACTCCGGGTTTATTGGTAAATTTCTTATTTAAAACGTCAGGATGGCCGAAGCGTGTCGACAGACCATTTAACGCGTAATTCGTGCCAAAGTCCAAACGTCGCAATCTGTTACTAAATGTAAATATTCGGGATAATATTCTGATTTTCAGGCCTTAATGCAAAATCTTGAACTCTGCAGCTTTCCCAAACACAGATTATTCCTATTCATATGAATCGTCAACATCGATCGATAGGTATCCGCCGATAGTTTATTCCTATCAAGAGGGGCCTTATGAATGTTTTAAACGATTTAACATTAAGAATATGCTTAGTCTATATTTCGTCCGGCAATGAGTTCATCGAGGCAACGCTCCTTTTCAGCAAGGGAGTGCTATCGCTGAGTGTATGCTCAGTGGCGGCAATATATATATAAGCCCGCCACTGAATCGATTATTTTATTGTTCTATGGAGCTGGAAATGAAAAAAGTATTATTGCCTTTGGCTGCCCTGGTATTGTCTGCAACTGCTTCCAACGCAATGGCAGCAAGCGGCACTGTTAAATTCACCGGTGAAATCAAACAGTCTACCTGCCAGGTAACTAGCGATACTCAGAATAAAGAAGTTTACCTGGGTACTTACCCAACTTCTGCTTTCCAAAACGTGGGTGACAAATCTGCATCTAAAGCTTTCCAGATCTCTCTGGAAAAATGTGATGCCGGCGATTACAGCCTGCGCTTCGACGGTAACACCGTTGCCGGCAACCCAGACCTGCTGTCCGTAAGCAACGTGGGTGGCACTGGCACTGCAGCTACCGGCGTGGGTATCGAAATCACTGACAACAACGGCAAGCCATTCGCTATCGGCGACGGTTCCAACATCAAAGACGACGTAGCGAAAGTCACCATCGCTGCTGACGGTAAAGCGACCTTCAACCTGCAGGCTCGTTACCGTTCATTCGCTGCAGTGACCGCGGGTCTGGCTAACGCCACCAGCCCGTTCACCATCGAATACAAATAATCGTCTTTCAGGACACACACGGCCAAGGATGGCCCGTAGAGGAAACCGATGAAAAAGTTCTTTGCTGCTCTGCTGATGCTGGGCGCCTTTAACAGCTACGCCGGTATCCAGGTAGATGCCACTCGCGTGATTTATAAAGGCGATGACAAATCCGCCTCGCTGCCAATCCATAACGATGCTTCAGAAGCTTATATGGTGCAGACCTGGCTGGACACCGGTGACAGAAACCAAGTGCCGAAAAATCTGCCTGTCGTTGTCGTTCCACCGATTCTGAAATTGGACGCCGCTAAAACTGCAGTTCTGCGCTTTATCTATTCCGGTACGGGTTTACCTCAGGATAAAGAAACTCTGCTGTGGATTAACGTGCAGGAAATTCCACCGGCACCGAAGCAGGAAAACGTGCTTCAGGTTGCGGTGCGTACCCGAATCAAACTTTTTTACCGGCCGGTGGCGTTGAAAACGACGCTGGACGAGCAAGTACAAAACTTGCGTTGGCAGCGTGAAGGTTCACGTCTGCAAGTGATTAACGATGGCCCGCTGCATATCACCTTTGGGGCGCTGCATTTGAAAAACAGCGCGGGCAAGACCGTGGATGTGGACGCCAATATGGTGAACCCGAAAGATCGCTTATCGATCAACATCCCGGCGGGCGTCAGCGTCGGCAACAAGATTGCTTTCAGTTATATCAACGATTTTGGCGGTAGAACGGAAGTCAAGGACGTTCCAGTACAATAAGAGAGACAGGGAATGGCAAATCAACGAAAAGTAGCAGGCGGAACGACGCGGCTGACACAGCTGATCCGAATTGCAATCATTGCCGCCAGTGCGCCGATGTTATGGAGTGAAGCGGCGCTGGCAGAGTTTAACATGTCGTTTATTCACGGCGATGAAAACCTGAGCAACGCGGAAGCGGTCGCCCAGGGCGATGCTTTGCAACCGGGCGTTTACCCATTCGACATCTACGTCAACCTGACTCAGGTCGATCATAAGGATGTTACTTTTCGTCAGGCTAAAGGCCAGGCCGCGTCTCAACCCTGCCTGAAAGTTGAAGACCTGCGCAACTACGGCATCAAACTGCCGGAAACGCTGCAGGCCGGCAGCTGCGTTGATCTGCCTGCGTTGATTAAAGACGCCACCGTCAGCTATGACGCGGCGGTGCAGCAGATCAACATTTCCGTGCCTCAGACCATGATGGATCTGAGCGCTATCGGCGCGATCCCGCCAAGCATGTACGATGAAGGCATCAACGCGCTGTTCGCCAACTATAACTTCAACTACAACAAGAACAGCTATCGCCGAGATGACGCCGACGACAGCGAGTACATGTTCCTCGCGTTGAACAGCGGCCTTAACCTGGGCAGATGGCGCCTGCGCAACAACTCCACCTGGGACAAACAGAGCGGCAGCAGCAGCAACTGGACTAACGTCTCTTCCTGGGCCGAGACCGACATCGTGCCATGGCGCAGCCGTTTGGTGATGGGGCAGGCGAGCACCAACAACAGCGTGTTCAACAGCTTCCAGTTCCGCGGGGTGCAACTCTCCAGCGTTGACGACATGCTGCCGGACAGCCTGCGCGGTTATGCGCCGGTGGTGCGCGGCGTGGCGGCAACCAACGCCCGCGTCGAAATTCGCCAGAACGGTTACGTCATCTACAGCACCAACGTCGCGCCGGGTCCTTTCGAGATCCACGACGTCTATCCGCATACCAACAACGGTGACCTGCAGGTCACCGTGAACGAGGCCGACGGTTCGCATAAAACGTTCAGCGTCGCCTACTCTTCCGTGGCCAACATGCTGCGAGAAGGCATTTGGAACTTCCAGCTGACTGCCGGTAAATACCACACCGGCGATGGCGGTTATCAGCCGAAGCTGATCCAGGGCACCGCGGCATACGGCATGAACTATGGCCTGACGCCGTTCGGCGGCGCCATCATCGCCGAACACTACCGTTCCGCCGCCGTGGGTATCGGTAAGAGCCTGGGATCGTGGGGTGCCATCTCCGTGGACGGTTCGATCTCCGATACCGAGCTGGCGAACGGCGATCGCAAACAGGGGCAGAGCTTCCGTTTCCTGTACTCCAAGTCGCTTAACCAGATGGGTACCAACTTCCAGTTGGCGGGCTATCGCTATGCGACTTCCGGTTATTATGATCTCAGTGATGCGGTCCAGGAGCGCAACCGCTGGCGCAACGGCTTTTATGCCAACGATTATTGGGATCCGAACGATCTGCAACCGGGCCAGCCTTCCTGGAGCAACAACCAGAAACGTACCCGATACACTGCGCGCTACGGCAACAAACGCGAACGCGTCGAGCTGTCGCTCAGCCAGCAGCTGTGGGCGGGCGCCAGCCTGTACGCCAACGTGAGCCACCAGAACTACTGGGGCGTGTCCGGCAACGATCGCACGATTCAGCTGGGCTACAACGATGGCTTCAAGCGCATTTCCTACGGCGTTTATCTGCAGGATACGCGCGGCCAGTACGGTTATTCCGATCGCAGCGTGAACTTCACGATGTCGATCCCGCTGGATTGGGGACAGAACAACAACTCAACCACTGCCAACTTCAGTGCGGCGCACAGCAAGCAGAGCGGCGACAGCTACTCGACCGGTATCAGCGGCACCATGCTGGACGACCGTCGCATGAACTACTCGGTCTCCACCGGGCATACGCAGTCCTCCGGTCAGAGCAGCAACCTGAACCTGGGCTACAGCAGCAGCATCGGTAACATCGACGGTAGCTATGCCTATAGCTCGAAATACCGTCAGGAAGGGCTGGGCCTCTCCGGTGGCCTGCTGGTGCACTCCGGCGGCGCGACCCTGACGCAGCCGTTGCAGAACACCATCTTGCTGGTGGAAGCGAAAGATGCCAAAGGCGTGCGTCTGGAAAACCAGCCGGGCGTGACCATCGACCGCTTCGGTTATGCAGTGGTGCCGTCGGCTACCGCTTACCGCTACAACTATGTTGCGCTGCGTACCGAAGACTTCGGCCCGGGCCTGGATGTGCCGGTGGCCAGTAAACAAGTGGTCCCGACCGAGAAATCGGTGGTGAAGGTGAGCTTCGATACCTTCAAGGGCGTCAGCCTGCTGATTCACGCTCGTCTGGGTGATAACGGCTATCCGGCCATCGGTGCCGGCGTGTTCAACGAGTCCGGCCGCAACAGCGGTACCGTGGGCCTGAACGGCGCGACCTATGTCTCCGGGGTGAAAGCGGGTGAAAAACTGACGATCAAATGGGGCCCGAAAGCCGACCAGCAATGCGTACTGCCGATCCCGGTGAACGTGGGCGACAAACAAGTGGCCATGGGATATCAGGAACTGACCCTGCAATGCCAAAAACTGTAAGGTACACCATGAACTTGAGCAAATTAGCACGTAACACACTTCTGTCGGTGGTGGGGCTGGCCGGGTTGGCGATGGCGCAACAGGCGTCGGCGATGCAGTGCCGCTTCGGCAACTCGACCGGCAATAGCAAGCCAACCGGCAGCGTGACGCAGGATATTGACGTCGGCCGTCCGATCGTGCTGGCCGCCAGCGACTTTGTGGCGGGCAACCTGATTTGGCGTTCGCAGAACTTTACCTCCACCTTTACCTGCTGGGATACAGATAGATTCCCACAGGGGGAAAACGCCTACATTTACTGGAACCCGCAAAACTCGTTCGGGGCGCTGGATAAATCGTTGTCTATTGGGGTGTCTATTAATGGCATCGACTATGATTCGGTCAACCTGCTGCAAAGCGGCAAGACGCCGACCGGTCCAAATCTGGGGCCGGGTACGATCCGCACTAACGGCAGAAGCCCGGCTGCGCCGCAGGCGGTGACGGCCACCTATTCGGTGTATATCAAGGCTACCGGGGTGAAACCGCCGGCGGGCAACTTCCAGCCGCTGGCGCGCGCGTCGCTGTTCCAGATTGACGGCGTGGGTGGCCTGAACGCCACCAAAGACAGCAACTTTAACGCCTATATCAAGGGGCTGGACAAGATCCGCGTGATCCAGTGCAACCCGCAGATCACCGTGTTGGCCAACAACGGCGCCAGCGTTGATTTCGGCGTGCTGACGACTTCCAGCGCCAAAACTGGCACTATCGCCAAGCAGGTGCCGTTTGATATCAAGGCCAGCCTGAGCGGCGGCGAATGTGCCGGCCAGTCTTTGCAGGCCAGTTTCAGCAGCACCAACGCCGATCCGTCAGACAACACGCAGATCCTGCCGACCACCAAGCCGGGCGTAGCGATCTTCCTGACTCAGCAGCGTGATACCAATAAAAAACCGATCCCACTGCAAACCAACGTGGATTTCGGCGGCGTGCTGCAGGATAAGCAGAACGAAGTGAAAGAGACCTTTATCGCGAACCTGAAGTGGTTGACCAATACGCCGAAGACCGGGGTGTTCAACGCAACCGCCAACGTCGACGTCACCTTCAAATAATCCGGTGTCGCTTCAATAAAAAAGGGGGCAGTTCTCGCGAACTGACCCCTTTTTTGTGCCTTATGCCGTGCCGATTAACGCAGCCCCATCCAGCTGGTGCAGACGCCTTCCGGCGGCTTGCCCGCATACCAACGAGGCAGCGTAGGGGCATCGTGGCGCGGTTCGGCCTCCGCCTCTACCGGCTGCGCCGGCCATTCCGCGACGTCCCAGCGGGTGGTGCGGCGATAGACTGCCGGGGTTTTGCCAAACTGTTTCTTGAAGGCGCGTGAGAACGAAGGCTGAGAGTCGAAATGGTATTGCAGGGCGATATCCAGGATCGGGCGTGGGCTGGAACGCAGCGCCTGCGCCGCCTGCGAAAGACGCCGCTCGCGGATATAGCTGCCGAGCGCGTGGCCGGTGGTGCTGCGGAACATGCGCTGCAGGTGCCATTTGGAGTAGCCCGATTTGGCGGCGACGTTATCCAGCAGCAGCGGCTGGTCCAGATGAGTTTCAATCCAGTCTAGTAAATCGTGAATGATATTGACGCGATCCATGGTTTTAGTTCTCCCGCAAAAACGACATTCAGGTCACAGTGACTTAGCTTAATTATCCAAGAATATGCTTTGATAATAGGCGTGAGTGCGCCGTTACGCAAGGGTAAACCGGGGGTAAAAAGGTGGCCAAAAATGCTCTTTGAACGGCAGGGGGATAAAAGAAAGGCCGCATAAAGCGGCCTTTTCAGCAGGAAACGAGTGGAAAATCAGTTAGTTTCCGGCTTCACTTCAATGTAGTTCAGACCCAGTACGCTGCTGGTGTAGCCGCGGATCTTGTTGGTCATCTCGATATCGCCGTTCAGCTTGTGGCCGTAGGACGGGATGATCTCTTTCAGCTTGCTCTGCCATTCCGGCGTCGCCACTTTGTCTTTGAACACGGTTTCCATCAGGTGCAGCATGATTGGCGCAGCGGTGGAAGCGCCCGGCGAAGCGCCCAGCAGAGCGGCGATGCTGCCGTCTTCAGAGCTGACGACTTCGGTGCCGAACTGCAGCACGCCGCCTTTATCTGCGTCTTTCTTGATGATCTGTACGCGCTGGCCTGCGGTCCACAGCTTCCAGTCTTCCTGCTTGGCGTCCGGGAAGTACTCTTTCAGCGCGGCGAAGCGATCGTCGTCGTTCATCATCAGCTGGCCGACCAGGTATTTCACCAGATCGAAGTTATCCAGACCAACGTGGGTCATCGGCATCAGGTTCGAGGTGCTCAGCGAGTGCATCAGATCGAACAGCGAACCGTTCTTCAGGAACTTGCTGGAGAAGGTGGCGAACGGCCCGAACAGCAGCACGCGCTTGCCGTCCAGCATGCGGGTATCCAGGTGTGGCACGGACATCGGCGGCGAACCTACGCTGGCCAGGCCATACACTTTGGCCAGGTGCTGGTTGGCGATCGCCGGGTTGGTGGTGACCAGGAACTGGCCGCCGACCGGGAAGCCGCCGTAGCCGTCGGCTTCTGGGATGCCGGATTTCTGCAGCAGGGTCAGGGACGCGCCGCCGGCGCCGATGAACACGAACTTGGCGTTAACGGTGGTTTCTTTACCGTCGCGGTTCAGATCGGCAACGGTCACGCTCCAGGTCTGGTCGGCGTTGCGCTTGATGTCGCGCACTTCGTGGCTCAGGTTCAGCTTGAACTTGTCGCTGGTGCTCAGCGCGTCAACCAGCTGGTGGGTGATCACGCCGAAGTTAACGTCGGTACCCAGCGGCATGCGGGTCGCGGCGATTTTCTGCGCCGGATCGCGGCCGTTCATCACCAGTGGCGCCCACTGTTTGATTTGCGCAGGATCTTCGGAGTATTCCATGCCGCGGAACAGGGTGCTGTGCTGCAGCGCCGCGTAGCGTTTACGCAGGAAGTTGACGTTGTCGTCACCCCACACAAAGCTCATGTGTGGCACGCTGTTAATGAAGGATTTCGGATCTTTCAGGACAGCGTTCTTCACCTGATAAGACCAGAACTGGCGGGAGATTTCGAAAGACTCGTTGACCTTCACCGCCTTGCTGATGTCGATGGTGCCATCGGCTTTTTCCGGCGTGTAGTTCATTTCGCTAAAGGCGGAGTGGCCGGTACCAGCGTTGTTCCAGCCGTTGGAGCTCTCTTCCGCCACGCCGTTCATGCGCTCGTACATGTCGATGGTCCAGGTCGGCTCCAGCTCATGCAGATAGGTACCCAAGGTCGCGCTCATGATGCCGCCGCCGATCAACACCACGTCGACGGTTTTATTCTTCTCTTCAGCCGCTGCCTGCTGCGTAACGCTAAACAGGCTGAGACTGAAAATCAGGACGAGTAATTTTCTCATTGAATTAAATCTCTTGTGTGTAAATTCTACTCATTGCAGGTGAAAGAATTTAGCGGGAGTTACCCTGGAAAATAATGAAGCCGACCGCCCGGCGTGAGCCGATAGGCAGCGATAATGCCTTTTTGTTAATAGGGTTTTTAACGAAAAGTGAACTATTGCAGGCCGTCCGGATGCAAATTGATCGGTTCACGTTACTGGCGGGGTATTATTGTTTGCGAGAATGTTAAAAACTACTTTTGTAACTAAAAAAAATGAATATAAGCAAAAAACGGCCGGTTGCTGTCGCAGGAATAAACAGAGAGGGGAGAAAGGCCGTATAACCGCGTTATTTTCAGGGGTTAATTGTCGCGCAATTAAACGTTATTTCGTTATCACACAATAATTGCGGTTAAATTGCAAATACGCATCGGTAACCAATAATAAATGGCCGCCGTTGCGGGCGGCCAGGATTCACAAGGCGGTTACTTGATGCCCATCGCATCGCGCATGGTGAAGAACAGATCGGTCTGATCGGTCAACCCCACCACATTGGCGGCGTGCGGGCCATAGGCCGCGACGCGCAGCTGGGTGCCGGTGTGCCCCTGCGATTCTTCTTCCGAGTTGCCGTAGCTGAGGGTCATCGGCGCGCCGTCTTTGGTGGTCAGTGTCTGGGTCAGGCCCGGCGCTTTGGCGTCGGCGGCGACGATCTGGCTGGAGTGCGCGTGGTCGGCGGTGACGATCACCAGCGTGTTGCCGTCGGCGCGGGCGAAGGCCAGCGCTTTTTGCACCGCTTCGTCCAGATCGACGGTTTCACCAATCTGCCCGCACGGGTTGGCGGCGTGATCCTGCTTATCGATCGACGCGCCCTCTACCTGCAGGAAGAAACCGTTCGGGTTGTCTTTCAGCAGCGCGATCGCTTTTTCGGTCATCGCCGCCAGCGTTGGCGTGGCCGCGGTGCGCGCCGGGTTGTTTTCGCAGGTTACCGCCGGCTTGTCGAGGTTGCCGTGATAGCTGGCTTTCGGCCCCAGCCAGCGCACCGGCATGTTGCCGTCGGCGAACAGGCCCAGCAGCGGTTTTTGCTGATTGGCCAGGGTAACGGCCTGCAGTTCATCCGCATTGCTCACCCACTGGTAACCCTGCGCTGCCGCCTGGTCCTTCAGAGATTTTCCTTGCCATTCGCCGCTTTTCGCCAGTTGGTTGAAGGATTTCGCGCCGCCGCCCAGCGTGACGTCGGCGCGGGTTTTCAGCAACTGCTCGGTGATGGAGCCGCGGCCGCCGTTTTCCAGCGCGTTAGCAGCGCATTTCTCGCTGGTTTCCTCCGGGCCGTAGCATTTGCGCGAGGTGACGTGCGACACCAGCGCCGCCGGCGTAGCGTCCTGCAGTTCGGCGGTGGAGACGTTGCCGGTGGCCTTGCCGGCCGCTTTGGCGATCTCCAGCAGCGTTGGCTGGTCTTTGCCGTTCACGTCCACGCCGAGCGCGCCGTTATAGGTTTTCACCCCGGTGGCCCAGGCGGTGGCGGAGGCGGCGGAGTCGGTTACGTAATCCGGTTTGTGGGTTTTCTTGTCCAGCGAGTAGTGGGTGTATTGCCCGGTCAGCGGCAGAGCGTCGATACCCTTGAAGTAACCGCCTGCGCCTTCGGCGTAGTTACGCGCGGCGGTGATCTCGGAATCCCCCATGCCGTCGCCAATCAGCAGGATCACGTTTTTCACCGTTTTGTCCGACAGCGACGCCTTCAGCGCGGCGGTCTGATCGCCGGCCAGACGACGGGCACCGCCCGGCTCGGTGAGGGTGCCGCGCGCGGCGCGCTCGGTCAGGCCATCGGCATTGGCCGAGGTTTCCGCCGCGATGGCGGAAGAACAGAGCAGGGCGGACAGCACGGCGCCGGCGATCAGGGATACAGCAGGTTGCATGGGGTAAGCTCCTTGTCGTAATACAACAATGTAAATAACATCAAATTGTTACGTAAGGAGAGTAGAGCAGAGGGATGACAATTTTATGACAGCGAAAGACGGGATGGCCCGGCGGCCACCCCGTTTGGCGTCAGGCCGCGCGCGCCGGGATAGACAGCCCGCGCTGCACCGCCGACCGCGCCAGACCTCGCTCCAGCCACTGCGCGACGCGCGGGAAACTGTCGAACTCCACCAGCTCGCGCGCCTCATAAAAGCCGATCAGGTTACGCACCCAGCCCAGCAGCGAGATATCGGCGATGGTGTAGTCCGCGCCCATGATCCAGTCGCGGCCTTCAAGGCGCGTTTCCAGCACGCCGAGCAGGCGTTTCGATTCGTTCTTGTAGCGCTCCAGCGGCCGTTTGTCTTCATACTCGCGTCCGGCAAACTTGTGGAAGAAACCGAGCTGGCCGAACATCGGGCCGACGGCGGCCATCTGGAAGAACACCCACTGAATGGTTTCATAACGCTGCGCCGGATCCTGCGGCAGGAAACGGCCGCTCTTTTCCGCCAGGTAGAGCAGAATGGCGCCGGATTCGAACAGCGGCAGCGGTCGGCCGCTGGGGCCATCGGGATCGATGATCGCCGGGATCTTGCCGTTCGGGTTCAGCGCCAGAAATTCCGGCGTCCAGGTTTCGTTGTTGCCGATGTCGATCAGGTGCGCTTCATAAGGCAGGCCGATCTCTTCCAACATGATGGATACTTTGACGCCGTTCGGCGTCGGCAGGGAATAGAGCTGCAGCCGTTCCGGGTGCTGAGCCGGCCAGCGTTTGACGATCGGGAATTGGGTGGAATCGAGCATGGAAACTCCTCGGGTTGGCGGGGTCGCTTAAGCGTACCCCTTGAGTATTGCAGTAAAACTACCCCGCCGCCGGGTTACACCGTGAGCTCAAAATGTGCGGCCAGCGCTTTTTTACCGGCGGGAGTCAGCTGCAGCTCGCGGCTGTCGAGCCGGCGGACGATCCAGCCGCGTTGAATAAAGGCGGCCAGCAGCGCGGCGCCCAGTGCGCCACCGAGGTGAGATCGGCGTTCGCTCCAGTCCAGGCAGCCGCAGGCGAAGCGGCGGCGGGTGGGGGCGGGGGAGCAATCGACGCCCAGCCGCGCCAGCGCGGCCTGACCGACGTCGCTTAACCGGTAGTCTTCCTCACCGCTCAGCCAGTTCAGCGCATGCAGCCGATCGTGCAGCTTCACCGCCACCTCGCCCGCCATGTGGTCGTAGCAGGTGCGGGCATATTGCAGCGTGGTGGGCGTGCTGCTTTTCACCGACGGGCGCGGTACGCCCGCCAGCGCCATCAGGCCTTCCAGCGCTTCGGCCACCGGCTGACCGGCCAGCCGGAAATAGCGATAGCGCCCCTGTTTGACGCAGGCGATCAGCCGCTGCTCCAGCAGTTTCGCCAGATGCGCGCTGGCGGTGGACGGGGCGACCTCGACCGCCGCGCTGAGCTCGGTGGCGGTGTAGGCGCGCCCATCCATCAACAGGCACAGCATGCGTGCCCGGGTGCGGTCGGCGATGGCGGCGCTCAACGCCGCTAAACGATCTTCTATGTCGATGTTATGCATACTTCGAGGTTAGGCGAAGTATGACTGCGCGTCCAGCGCTAGCCTGTGGTTATCGCCATCTGGTACCGAGGGAGAAAACCATGTCCGTATGTCCTTATGCCGCCGCGCTCGCCGCCGAGCCGCAGATGCACTATCGCGCCTTGCCGCCCCTGAGCTGGGATAGCGCATGGCAATGTTGGGTGGCCACTACGCCGCAGTGGGTGAGGGAAGCGCTGCTCAATGCCGATCTCGGCGTGCGGCCGGCCGATGAGCCGGTGCCGGCGGCCTTGCTGGAGACGCCGATGGCGCCGCTTTTCGCCGGGCTGGCGCGAATGCGCGACGGCGAGGAGCATCGCACGCTTAAGGCGGCGCTGCAGCGGGCGTTAGCTTCCTGCGACGATACTCTGATTCAGCAAACCGCGGCACTGTGCGCGGCGCGGTTAGCGTCAAAGGCCCCCGAGGCGGCGGCGATCACCCGCTTTAACTACGGGTTGCCGGTCTGCACCCTCGGCGCATTGTTGGGCGCGCCTGAAGCGCAGTGGCAACATCTTATCGACGACAGCCTGGACTTTGTCCGCTGTATCGCGCCCGGCGGCACGCAGCAGCAGCTGGCACGCGGCATTGCGGCGGCGCAGCGGCTCTGTGCCCGGCTGGCGACGGGGAATGGCGTGCTGCGCCAGGCCCTGGTGCGGGAGATCGGCGACGCCCGGCTTGTGTCGGCCAATGCGCTCGGCCTGCTGTTTCAGGCCTGTGAGGCGACGGCGGGCTGGCTCGGGCAGGCGTATTTGCTGGCACGGCAGAACGGCGAAGTGGACACCGCGCTGGATCGGGTGCGGGCGCTGACGCCACCTATCCAAAACACGCGCCGTTTCGTCTTACGCGAGACGCAGCTTGCCGGTTGTACGCTGCGCGTGGGGCAGACCGTCTTGCTGTTGCTCGGCACCGACGGCGAACTGGCCTTCGGCGCAGGGGCACACCGCTGCCCGGGCGAACGCTGGGCGAGGATTATCGCGCGCTGCGGCGTGGCGCATCTGTGTTCGCTGAATATTGATGAGCGGGCGTTGGAATCGGTGCGGTGGCGCCATTCCTACAATGCACGCGTACCTGAGTTTTACCGTTGAGAGGAAACGATAATGATCGCCGTGATTTTTGAACTGCAGGCCGCCGACGGGCAGCGTGATACCTATCTGGCGCTGGCGGCAGAGCTGAAGCCGCTGCTGGCGCAGATCGACGGATTCATTTCCATCGAGCGCTTTCAAAGCCTGGCCGATCCTGCGCGCCTGCTGTCGCTCTCCTTCTGGCGCGACGAGGCAGCGGTGCAGCAGTGGCGCAATCTCGAGCAGCACCGGGCGGCGCAGGCGCGCGGCCGTGGCGAGGTGCTGGCGCAGTATCGGCTGCGGGTGGCGGAGGTGGTGCGGGACTACGGGTTGGAGAAACGCGATCAGGCGCCGCAGGATAGCCGTGGCTATCACCGCACCTGAAGAAAGCCCGCCGGCGGCGGGCTTTCTTCGTCCGTTATTTCGCTTCGCTGCCCACCTTCATCGCCCCGGCGTAGCTGGCGCCCATCCCCCAGGCAGCGCCGTGGTCGCGGGCGATCTGCAATACGCCTCCCGCCGTGGCTTTGCGGCTCCAGTCCTGCTGCCATTCCAGCATCAACGCCACCCAGTTGATGGGCGTGGCGCCCGCCTGTATCAGGCGCTGCATGGCGTTGTTTTGGCTGTCTGGCGTAATGTCGCCGGTGACGTCCGACAGAATATAAACCTCATATCCCTCGCCCAGGGCGGACAGCGCCGGCAGCATCACGCAGCTGGCGGTCCACAGCCCGCCGATGATGATTTTCTTGCGGCCGGATTGTTTGATCAGATCCACCACGCGCCGATCCTGCCAGACGTTGATGGCGGTGCGATCGTACACCTGCAGGTCCGGGCGTGCCTGCGTCACCGGCTGGAATACCGGCCCGGCGAAGCTTTTGGCGTTGGCCGAGGCCAGAATGGTCGGCACGTTGAACACCTTGGCGGCCTTGGCGATACCGGTGGCGTTATTCACCAGGTTGGTTTGGTCGATAGAGGAAATGGTCATGCCGAACATGTCCTGCAGATCGACCAGCAGCAGCAGACTGTTCTCGGCCGTCAGCGGCTGCACATAACCCGCCTGGCGGCTGTCGGCGGCGGGGGATTGCGCCAACGCGGCGACGGGGGCGGCGGCGGCGCTCAGGCCGAGCATCAGGGCGAACAGGGTCTTTTTCATTATTAACTCCATGATTATCAGTAGATTAAATTCACTTCCCACTCAGGGAAGCGGTTGAATAAAGTCTACTGAGGTTGTTGAGGTTAATAATCTGTGTTTTATTGAATTTATAATTAACCAATAGGACATAATGTGGACGTGCTACTGACGATGCGCGCCTTTCGCCGCGTGGTTGAGCGCAACAGTTTTTATAAGGCGGCGGAGGATCTGGCGATCACGCCGGCGGCGTTGAGCAAGCAGATTAAGCAGTTGGAGAGCCGGTTGGGTACGCTGTTGCTGGTGCGCACCACCCGCAGCATGAGCCTGACCGAAGCCGGGCAGCTCTATTACCAGGAAGCCTGTCGGTTGCTTGGCGAGTTTGACGCGCTGGAGCAGACGGTTGCAGCCAGTGCGCAGCAGGTCTCCGGCACGCTGCGGGTCAATGCGCCGCTCTCGTTCGGCCTGACGGTGCTGTCGCCGCTGCTGCCGCCGTTTATGCAACGCTACCCGCAGCTGCAGGTGGAACTGACGCTGGACGACAGGGTATTGGACGTGGTGGCGGCCGGTTTCGATATTTCCTTGCGCATTCGCCGACGGCTGCCGGATTCTTCCCTCAGCGCCCGAGCACTGGGTGAAGTGCACCAGCGAATTTGCGCCGCTCCCGACTATTTGGCACAGCACGGCGTGCCGCAAACGCCGAATGACTTGCCGCGGCACAGCTGTCTGGCCTATTCCCTGGCGGAAAGGCCGGGGCAGTTGCAGTTCACCGCCGGCGAGGAGAGCCTGAGCGTGACGTTCACTCCCCGGTTGATCGCCAACAACAGCCTGATGCTGCGGGACATGCTGGTGGCGGGACTGGGCATCGGTTCGCTGCCGTCGTTCGTGGCGGATCCCGAAATCGCCGCCGGCAGGCTGGTGCGGCTGTTCCCTGAACAGATTGCCGAAGCGCATCAGGTCTTCGCGGTTTACCCGACGCGCCGGCATGTGCAGCAGAAAGTGAGTTTATTCACCGAGTTTGTGCGAGAACAGGGATTGATGACGGCGAATTGACAACGGCGCGCGGTTGTCATATTCCTTAGTTATGAAAAGATCCTATCGCCCATTCGCGCAAATTATTATCACCCTTCTCCAAAGGGTGGGATAGCGCGTGTGTCGCCAATAAAAAACCCGCCGGCAAGGCGGGTTTTTTTATCCCCTTCCGGCAACGACCGGAGAACGGCATGAAAACCTACCCTGCAGTTTTACACCTGATGTGCGGCAAGGCCGGCGCAGGCAAATCGACGCTGGCGCAGCGTTTGGCGCAGCAACCGCAAACGCTGTTGCTGGTCGAAGATGCGTGGCTGGCGACGCTGTATGAACAGGAGATGGCCAGCCTGCAAGACTATGCGCGCTGTTCCGAACGGTTACGGCGGGCGCTGGGCGGGCACCTTGTTCAGCTGCTGCGCGGCGGCTGGTCCGTGGCGCTCGATTTCCCGATGAATACGCCGGACAGGCGGCGCTGGGCCAAAGCGTTGGCGGAGGAAGCCGGCGTCGCGCACTGCCTGCATTTTCTCGACGTCAGCCATGCGCAGTGCCTGAGCCGGATAACGCTGAGAAACGCGCGCGGCGAGCATCCGTTTACACTGAGCGAAGCGGAGTTTGAGCGCCTGGCACAGTACTTTGTTCCCCCGACGGAAGAGGAAGGGATGACCGTCTTGCGTTATGGCGAACAGAACTGAAAACCGGCGCCATGACGGCGCCGGCAATAGGGTTAGGATTCGGCGTTAAACGCGTTGTGGAAGGCGACTTCCGCACACGGCAGCGCGCCCTGGAAGGCGATGGCGCGGAAGTAGTCTTGCGGCACGCCCGGCAGGGTCAGCGCGGTCTGCGCCTGGAAGCCGAAACGGCCGTAATAGTTCGGATCGCCCAGCACCACGCAGCCTGCGGCGCGCCGTTCCTGCAGCTCGGCCAATAGCTGGCGGATCAGCCGGCTGCCGATCCCCCGGTTCTGACTGGCCGGCAGCACCGACACCGGCGCCAGCCCGTACCAACCGGCGGTGCCGTTGCTGAGTATGACCGGCGAGACGGACGCGTGCCCGATCGGTGTGCCATTGTGCTCAGCGACCAGCGACAGGGTGAGAGCGCCTGCCGCACGCAGCGCGTTGACGATAAACTGCTCGGTGTGGCTGCTGTGTTCGGCATGCAGGAACGCGGCGGCGGTCAGGGTGGCGATGGCGGCGATGTCGGCCGGCGTTTCGTGGCGTAAAGTGATGTTCATGGTTGTATCCTGATTAAATAAGGCTGAGCCGACCGGGCTACCTGCCCGGCCGGTATCGATGATTAACGGTTATCCAGCTGCGCACGCACGGCCTTGAGCCCGGCGAAGGTGACGCGATAAGGGCGCCCCTGGCGAGAGAGGATCAGGCGTTTGGTTTTGAGTTTGGTGAAGACGGCCAGCGAGCAGTCGGCCAGGCCGAGCCCTTCGCGGGTGTAGCATTCGACGTGGGTGACGCGACCGGCGTCGTTGCGGGTGAAGGCGATATAGCCGCCTTTGGCCAACACGTGCAGCACGCGTTGTTCCGCTTTGGAAATGTTCATGTTGGGAGATCCTGTAATAACCCCAGATACGCGCATCCCCGCGCAAACGCGCGTCGGATACGTCAGAGTCCCTCGCCATACGGCAAGGAAGCGACTATCGGGTGGTTACAATCTCCAACATACAGGCCTCGGGCAGTGAAAAACGCCAGGACGGCGTTTCAGCGCAGTTAATGTAGCCAATGGCCGGTTGGCTGTCAATTTGCCGGCGGCGCGGGCCGCCGGCGCAAGGCCAATCAGAAAGGCTTGGTCGGCAGGTACTTGCCGTCCAGGGTGATCACCGCGCGTTCGCCGCCGTCCGGATCGGCGACCTTTTTGATATCCAGCTTGAAGTTGATGGCGCTGATGATGCCGTCGCCGAACTGCTCGTGCACCAGCGCTTTCAGCGTGGAGCCGTAAACCTGCAGCATTTCATAGAAGCGATAAATGGTCGGATCGGTCGGCACGCCGCCGGGAATGCTGCCGCGCAGCGGGATGGTTTGCAGCAGCAGCACCGCCTCTTCGTCCAGCCCCAGCTTGGCCGCTACCGTGCGCGCCGCCGGTTCCGGCAGCGCATGCTGCCCCAGCAGCGCGGCGGTGACGAACGCCAGGCTGAGACCGGTGCCCTCGGCCAGCGCGTCGAAAGTCAGGTTATGGCGGATCTTGGCGGCCATAATGGTGTCGGTGAGCGCTTCGCGCGGGGCGGCGTTATGCAGAGAGTGTGTCATGTTAGCTCCTTTTGTTGGCTTAAAAACGGGCGATCGCCGGGGTGGCGGTCACGTCGGGATGGGTGGCGAGCGGCACGAAGCGGCGGGTTTCGCCGTCCAGCGCCTCGATAGCGCCGCTGGCGATGTCATAGACCCAGCCGTGCAGCGTCAGGCGGCCCTGATCCAGCGCCAGGGCGACGGAAGGGTGCGTTTTGATGTTGTTGAGCTGGGCGATGACGTTTTCGCGCACCATCGACGCGACCCGGGCCTCGTCGGAGGCGTGCGGATAAGCCTGATTGACCGCCTTCGCGGAATCGGCGTAACGCAGCCAGCCGGCGACCGTCGGCAGGTGCTCCAGACACTGGCAGGTGGCGATGGCGGTCATCGCGCCGCAGTCGGAATGGCCGCAGATCACGATATCCTCCACGCCCAGCGCGGCGACGGCGTACTCGACCGAGGCGGTAACCCCGCCGGGTTCGGGGCCGAAAGAAGGCACGATGTTACCGGCGTTGCGGATCACGAACAGATCCCCCGGCTCGCGCTGGGTGACCAGCTCCGGTACCAGGCGGCTGTCGGAACATGAGATAAACAGGGTGCGCGGGTTTTGGCGGGTCGCCAACTGCTGAAACAGCGCCGTGCGTTCAACAAAGGCTTCGCGCTGGAACTTCAGGAAGCCTTCAATGACCTCTTTCATCCGTTTCTCCATTGGGTGTCGTTATGCGATGGCGGCATGATGAACGCTTCTGGCTATAGGGTCTAAGACCCATTTATAATGCTGGCTATAGGTTTTACTAATAGCTGAGGCGCTATGCTGCTGCGACACATCCGTTATTTTCTGGCCGTTGCCGAACAGGGCAACTTCACCCGCGCCGCCGAAGCGCTGCACGTCTCGCAACCGACGCTGTCTCAACAGATCAAGCAGCTGGAAGACACACTGGGGGCGCCGCTGTTCGATCGCAGCGGCAGAGCCGTGCGCCTGACCGACGCCGGTGAGGCGTGGATGCGCTATGCGCGGCTGGCGCTGCAAGATCTGGACGCCGGCGCGCGGGCGATCCATGACGTGGCGACGCTGGCGCGCGGCCATTTGCGGCTGGCAATGACGCCGACCTTCACCGCCTATCTGGTGGGGCCGACGATCGATGCGTTCTACCGCCGCTACCCGGGGATTACCCTGAGCATTGAGGAGATGGCGCAAGAGCGAATTGAGGCGCTGCTGGCGCAGGATCGGCTGGATCTGGGCATCGCCTTCGAGATGGCGCAGTCGGCGGAGGTAGAAGCGACGGCGTTGTTCAGCGAGACGCTGGAGCTGATGGTCGGCGCCGACCATCCCCTGGCGTCTCATCGCCGGCCGCTGACGCTGGCGGAGTGGCAACATCTGCCGCTGGCCTTGCTGAGCGGCGACTTCGCCACGCGGCAGTTTATCGATCGCTACTGCACGCAGCTGGGATTTCGGCCGCAGGTGGCGGTGGAGGCCAACGCGCTGGGCGCCATCGTCGAGATCGTGCGGCGCGGGCAGCTCGCCACGCTGCTGCCGGCCGCCATTGCGCGCGAGAACCGGCAGTTGAAAAAAGTGGCATTGGCCAACGCCATGCCGGTGCGGCAGGCGGTGTGGCTGCAGCGCAAAGGCGCTTACCGCAGCGCCGCCGCGCAGGCGTTTATTGCCGTCTTGCAGGAACAGGGCGTTACGCCAACGCCCCCCAGCGCTGCGTCATCCCCAGCAGATGCACCAGCCCGAAGCCGAGGCAAATCAGCGAGCTGACGACGATAAAGCGCTGGCTGCGGCCGGTATCGCGCAGGGCGAAGGGGCCGGCGACGCCGCGCAGCAGGTAGATGAAGGTAATGATAAACAGCGCGGGCCGCAGCAGCGGCAGCGGCGCGATCAGGCCCGCGCCGGAAAGCGCATACAGCGACCAAATAAACAGCACCAGCGCGATACCGGCGGTGACGACGGCCGGGAACTTTTTACCCGCTTCCGCCGCCTTAATGAAGCGATCGCCGGCGCCGCATAGCCGGTAGCCGCGCGGCCCGGCGGCGATCACCCAGATATGCAGCAGCGCGGCGATGGCGCTCAGCGCGGCGCCGATCAGCAGCGCGGTGTTATAGAGGTGCGGCATGGTAGCGCTTCCCTGTCAGAAAAGTGGTTGGCATGAAGCGTAGACCAGAAAAGGCGAATTAACCGAACGTAACAGGGAAGAGGAGCAAGTAATGAGACTGGCGACGGGTATGCTGAGCGCATTGGCGCTGTGGAGCGGGCTGGCGATGGCGCAACCTGCGGCGCTGACGCTGCCCAGGGAAGACGGTTCGAGAATTCATTACTATCTGGACGCCGCGGTGCCCGGGCAATCGTCGGCGGCGCTGTTGGTGATCCTGCAAGGATCGGATTGCAACAGCGTGCGGCATATCCGCCTGCTGGCGCCGTTGCGGCAGGTGTTACCCGCCGCAGACCTGCTGACGGTGGAGAAATACGGCATCGACGACCGGTTGCCGTACCGCGAAGAAGTCCCGCGGCAGGATTGCCCGGATGCTTTTGTGCAGCATGACACGCCGCAGCGGCGGGTGAGTGATGTCACCCAGGCGCTGCAGGCGGTGATTGCGCGCAACGGCTATCAAAAGGTCGTGGTGCTGGGAGGCAGCGAAGGGGCGGTGATCGCCAATCTGGTGACGGCCTCCTCGGGCCGGATTGACGCCACCCTCGCGTTCAGCGGTGGCGGGCGCCGGTTTATCGACGACGTGCGCCACAGCGCTGCCGGCGCGCCGAAGGAAGAGGTGGCCGGGCTGAACGCATTTTTACAGCAGGTGATGACGGAGCCGCCGTTCCCCCTGAACGCCAGCGATCATGGCTATGACTGGTGGCATGGCATGCTGAACATCGATCAGCTCGCCACCCTGCGCAGCATCAAGACGCCGGTGCTGATCGTGCAGGGCGACCAGGATCGCGCCGTTTCGCCAGGTGCGGTCGGGAAAATGATCGGCGAATTGCGGGCCGACGGTAAAACGAATATCACCTACCTGAATTATCCGGCATTGGACCATGTGATGCGGCGTGAAAATGGCACCAGCGAGATGGCGCGGGTGGTGGCGGACATGCGCGACTGGCTGGAGAAAACGCTGCGCTGACCGGCCACCCATGGGCCTTACTCGGTGTGGCGCTCCCGGAACAGCAGAGTGGCTATCAGGCTGACGGTCAGCATACCGGTCACGTACCACGCCGGCGCCAGCGGGTTGCCGCTGACATCCAGCAACCAGGTAACGATCAGCTGCGCCGAGCCGCCGAACAGCGTCACGCCGAAGGCGTAGATCATCGAGGTGCCGGTGGCGCGCACGTGGCGCGGCAGCGCCGAGACGATCAGCATGGTGCTGGACAGCATGTTGATGCCCAGCGCGCCGATCAGCAGGATGCGGAAGACGATCGCCAGCCACAGGGTTTGCGTGGCGCTGAGGAACCAGAAGGTTGGGTAAATCAGGATCAGTGCCGCAAAGATCGAGAACAGCAGCGGCCTTTTGTAATTCTGGATCCGATCGACATAGCGCCCGGCGTAATAGACCGCCACGATTTGCACCACGGAGGCGATGCAGCTGAACAGATAGGCGGTCGGGCCGGCGATGCGGTAGGTCTGCATCATGTAGGTCGGCATGTAAAGCAGCACCACATAAACCATCACGGTGCCGGACATGATGACCAGCACACCCAGCAATAGGTCTTTAGCATGGTTGCTCACCAGAGCCCATACCGGATTCAGCGGTACCCGCGCACGATCCGGCTGTTCGCCGCTGTAGGTCTCTTCCAGGTGCTTACGGATATAGACGCCGACGGGAATGATCAGCAGGCCGATGATGAACGGCACGCGCCAGCCCCAGGCATACAGCGCCTCTTCCGACAGAAAATAGGTGAGCGCCAGCCCGCAAGAGGCGCCGAGCAGGGCGCTGACGCCCTGGCTGATCGCCTGCCAACTGACGAAAAAGCCGCGCTGATTGGCCCCGGCGGACTCCAGCAGTAGCGTAGTCGCTGAGCCCACTTCACCGCCGGCGGCGAAGCCCTGAATCAGGCGACCGACTACGATCAGCACCGGCGCCAGAACGCCGATTTGCGCATGGGTTGGCGCGAAGGCAATCAGGGCGGTGCCGACGCCCATCAGCACGATGGTCATCAGCATGGCGGCCTTGCGGCCGATCCGGTCGGCATAGGCGCCCAGCACCATGCTGCCCAGCGGGCGCATGATAAAGCCGACGCCGAACACCGCCACCGACATCAACAAAGAGCCGTAGGCGCTGTCGCTGGGAAAATAGAGTTTGCCGATGATGGCGGCAAAGAAGCTGTATACGGTGAAGTCGAAAATCTCCAGGCCGTTGCCCAGGCTGGCGCCGACAATGACTTTGTAATTTACCGCGCCTTTCTCTGCCGTTTGGCTTTTGGGCAAGGTTTTTTCAGCAGTGTTCATCGTTATCTCTCGCGATAGGTGGACGGTGTGTTGTTATTATTTTCTGGCCGTGGTGGCATTATCCGGGACGGCGATAACCGCCGCCCGAAGCGGCAACAGAATGGCAACGTCTCCTTTACATATACTTGTATGTACAACCCTGTGCAATATGAGGGCGGTTAACGGGATAACGCGGGTTTGATTTTTTTAAGATTTTGTATTTATATGTTTTTTTTGAATTTATAACGTGTGGCAGTGAGGTGATTTAGTGCCGATTTAGTGAGCTGTAGCGCATTAATCATCGAAAAAATCCTGGCATTTAAGAAGGGGGTCACAAAATGTCGCGTATAGCAGAATATGTGGCGATAGTCGGCAAGAAATAGAATTAAATAGAAGTGTGTTGACTGTATCAATGATTCTCAAGAGGTATTCAGGTGCGATTTATTCTTACCTGGTGCGGTATCTGGCGAGAATGTATTTCATTTTTTATTTTAATTAATACCGATAATTAATATGTTTTGTGAATTTGTTCGAGCTATTGTACGGTTTGCTGAGCG
Source organism: Serratia sp. CC22-02 (assembly GCF_900182895.1). Taxonomy (NCBI): domain Bacteria; kingdom Pseudomonadati; phylum Pseudomonadota; class Gammaproteobacteria; order Enterobacterales; family Yersiniaceae; genus Serratia; species Serratia sp. CC22-02. The sequence continues at coordinate 688,709 of NZ_FXUD01000002.1, forward strand.
AAGCCTCCCCGTGACCTTTCATCGGTATTATCCAACGCAGGTATGATTCATCCGTCGGCGCCGCTCAAAATGTCACCAAAACTTCCCGCGATCTCTGCACCCCGTTGTGGCATAATGCGCGCCAAATCACATTCCCTATGTATAAAGAGCGAGCGCTGTGTTAAGCACCAACAACATCACCATGCAGTTCGGCAGCAAGCCGTTGTTTGAAAACATCTCTGTTAAATTCGGCGGCGGCAACCGTTACGGCCTGATCGGCGCCAACGGCTGCGGCAAGTCCACCTTTATGAAAATCCTCGGCGGCGATTTGGCGCCGACCGGCGGCAACGTGTTCCTCGATCCGAACGAGCGCCTGGGTAAACTGCGTCAGGATCAGTTTGCCTTCGAACAATACAGCGTGCTGGACACCGTGATCATGGGCCACACCGAGCTGTGGGCGGTGAAGGAAGAGCGCGACCGCATCTACGCCATGGCGGAGATGAGCGAGGAAGACGGCTATAAAGTGGCCGATCTGGAAGTCGCCTACGGCGAGATGGACGGTTACACCGCCGAAGCGCGCGCCGGCGAACTGCTGCTTGGCGTCGGTATTCCGGTGGAACAGCACTACGGCCCGATGAGCGAAATCGCGCCGGGCTGGAAGCTGCGCGTATTGCTGGCGCAGGCGCTGTTCTCCGATCCGGAAATCCTGCTGCTCGACGAACCGACGAACAACCTGGACATCGATACCATTCGCTGGCTGGAGCAGGTGCTGAACGAACGCAACAGCACCATGATCATCATCTCGCACGACCGTCACTTCCTGAACATGGTCTGCACCCACATGGCGGATCTGGACTACGGCGAACTGCGCGTTTACCCGGGCAACTACGACGAATACATGACCGCCGCCACCCAGGCGCGTGAACGTCTGCTGGCCGACAACGCCAAGAAGAAGGCGCAGATCAACGAGCTGCAATCGTTCGTCAGCCGCTTCAGCGCCAACGCCTCCAAATCCAAGCAGGCCACCTCGCGCGCCCGCCAGATCGACAAGATCCAGCTGGAAGAAGTGAAGGCCTCCAGCCGCCAGAACCCGTTCATCCGTTTCGATCAGGACAAGAAGCTGTTCCGTAACGCGCTGGAAGTGGAAGCGCTCACCAAGGGCTTCGACAACGGCCCGCTGTTCAGCAAGCTGAACCTGATGGTGGAAGTGGGTGAGAAGGTTGCGGTGCTGGGCGCCAACGGCATCGGTAAAACCACCTTGCTGAAAACGCTGGTGGGCGACGCGCAGCCGGACAGCGGCACCGTGAAGTGGTCGGAAAACGCCCGCATCGGTTACTACGCGCAGGATCACGAATACGAGTTCGACGATACCCTGACCGTGTTCGACTGGATGAGCCAGTGGAAGCAGGAAAAAGACGACGAGCAGGCGGTGCGCAGCGTGCTGGGCCGTTTGCTGTTCAGCCAGGACGACATCAAGAAGAAAGTGAAGGTGCTGTCCGGTGGCGAGAAGGGCCGCATGCTGTTCGGCAAGCTGATGATGCAGCGCCCGAATATTCTGGTGATGGACGAACCGACCAACCACCTGGATATGGAATCCATCGAATCGCTGAACATGGCGCTGGAGATGTACGAAGGCACGCTGATCTTCGTCTCCCACGACCGTGAGTTCGTCAGCTCGCTGGCGACGCGCATTCTGGAAATCACCCCGAACAAGGTGATCGACTTTACCGGCAACTACGAAGACTATCTGCGCAGCCAGGGCATCGTGTAACCCTCGCGGCAACGCATCAGGGCGGGAATTATCCCGCCCTTTTTTTATCCGTCATTCCCCGCCGCACACCTCGCAGTGCGGATCCTTCGGCAGTTTCATCTCGCGGAACTGCATGCTCATCGCATCGAACATCAACAGCTTGCCGCGCAGCGGCTGACCATAGTCGGCCAGCAGCTTGATGGCTTCCATCGCCTGCAGGGTGCCGATAGTGCCGACCAGCGGCGCCATCACGCCCGCTTCGACGCAGGTGAGAGCGCTGTCGCCGAACAGCCGGCTCAGGCAGCGGTAGCAGGGCTCGCCCGGTTGATAGGTGAACACGCTGAGCTGGCCTTCCATGCGGATCGCCGCGCCGGAAACCAGCGGCCTCTGCTGCGCGTGGCACAGGCGGTTCAGGGTGTCGCGCGCCGCCACGTTGTCGGTGCAGTCCAGCACCAGATCGCAGGCGGCGATCTCTGCCGCAACCGCCTCATCTTCCAAACGGCCGTCGATCGCGTCGATGCGGATATGTGGATTGATGGCGCTCAGTTCCTGCCTGGCGGAGGCGACTTTGCTCTGGCCGATGCGAGCGTCGCGGTGCAGGATCTGGCGCTGCAGGTTGGAGAGCGAGACGGTGTCGAAATCCACCAGTACCAGATGGCCGACGCCGGCCGCCGCCAGGTAAGGCGCGGCGGCGCAGCCCAGCCCGCCCAGCCCGGCGATCAGCACGCGGGCGGCCTTCAGCTTCTCCTGGCCGTCGAAGTCAAAGCCGCGCAGCACGATCTGGCGGTTGTAGCGCAGCGCTTCGGCGTCGGTCAATTCCGGCAGCATGCTCAGCTCCTCAGCAGGGCGTTGAACGGCTCGATCTCCACCGTTTCGCCTACCGCCACCGAACCGCGTTCGCGCTCCAGCACGATGAAACAGTTGCCCTGGCTGTAGGAGCTGAAGACGTGTGAGCCCTGGTGGCCGGTGGTGCTGACCTCCAGTTCGCCCGCGGCGTTGCTGCTGAACACGCCGCGCTGGAAATCGAGGCGGCCCGGCGATTTCTTCAGCGGCGTCAATGCGCGCGCCCGCAGGCGCGGCGGCAGGCGCCAGTCGCTGTGGCCGGCCAGCTTCGCCAGCAGCGGCTGCACCAGCTGGTAGAAGGTCAGGGCGGCGGAAACCGGGTTGCCCGGCAGGCCGCAGAACCAGGCGTGGCCCAGCTTGCCGAAGGCGAAGGGTTTGCCGGGTTTGATCGCCAGCTTCCAGAAGCTAACCTGGCCCAGCTCGTCGAGCATCTGTTTGGTGTAGTCGGCCTCGCCGACCGAGACGCCGCCGCTGCTGATGACCACGTCGGCCTGGCTGTCCGCCCGTTCGAAGGCGGCGCGCAGCGCATCGCGATCGTCGCGGATAATGCCGAGATCGAGCACCTCGCAGCCCAGCTGTTCCAGCATCAGGCGCACCGCGAAACGGTTGGTGTCGTAGATTTGGCCCGCCTGCAGCGGCTGGCCGACCGGCTGCAGTTCGTCGCCGGTAGAGAACACCGCCACCTTCAGCTTACGCATTACCTGCACCTCGGCGACGCCAAGCGAAGCCAGCAGCGGCAGCTGCGCGGCGCCCAGCTTCACGCCGGCCGGCAACACGCTCGCGCCCCGGCGAATGTCTTCACCCGCCAGACGGATATTCTGGCCGGCTTCAACCGGCGCGGTAAAACGCACGCCCTGGTCGCTCACCTCGGCCTGCTCCTGCATGACCACCGCGTCCGCCCCGGCCGGGATCGGGGCGCCGGTCATGATGCGCACGCAGCTGTTGGCCGGCCATTGGCCGTCGAACGGCGCACCGGCGAAGGCCTTCCCGGCGACCGGCAGCGGCGCATTGGCCGCCAGGTCGGCGAGGCGCAGCGCATAGCCGTCCATCGCCGAGTTGGCGAACGGCGGCACGTCGAGCGGCGAGACCACCGGCGCGGCGGTGATGCGGCCGGCGGCGGCGGTCAGGGCAACGGATTCGGTCTGCTGCAGCGGGGCGATCTGCCCGAGCATTTTTTCCAGCGCTTGCTCCAGGGAGATGAGATCGGAAGTATGGCAATGATCCATAAAGGGAACTCCGTAATCAGGGTGCGCTAAAATAGCGACAAAGTGCGGGTATTATGGCAGAGAACGCCGGGGGGGAGAACGGGTTATGCTTGCCATCTTTCGTACTGCGGCGCCGGGGCGAACGGGTATAAACTGCGCAAAACAGAGGAGAATCATGATGCATAAACAGGTTATCGAGTTCTGGTTCGACGAGATCGAACCGATCATGTGGTTTAAAAAGGACGACGATTTCGATCGTCTGCTGCACAGCCGTTTCGGCGAAATCTGGCGGGCAGCGGCGGCGGGGGAGCTGGCGCACTGGCGCGACACCATCGAAGGGCGCCTGGCGGAGGTGATCGTGCTCGATCAGTTCAGCCGCAACCTGTTCCGCGGCACGCCACAGTCGTTCGCCTGCGACGGCATGGCGCTGATCCTGGCGCAGGAGGCGATCCGCAGCGGCGAGTGCGAACGGCTGAGCCGCGAGCAGCGTGGCTTCCTCTATCTGCCGTTCATGCATTCGGAATCGCCGCTGATCCACCAGCAGGCGCTGGTGCTGTATACCGAGCTCAACAACGGCGACCAGCTGGAGTTCGAGCTGCGGCATAAGGCGATCATCGATCGTTTCGGCCGCTACCCGCATCGCAATGCGATATTGGGGCGCACCAGCACGCCGGAAGAAGAGGCCTTTTTACAACAGCCTGGATCAGGCTTTTAATCGTTGGATCATCTGCGCCCGGCCGGGGGAAAAACAGCAGGCCGGGCGCCGCAATAAGCGTTATTCAGCGCGAACGTTTATTTCCTTACGCCATGCCGCTATTTCCGCACGTGAAATTACCAATAATCTCAGCCGCAGGATCGGCGGTTTGCCGTTTTTTATAACCTGCTGTTTTTATTCCAATAAGCTATTTCAAGGTGCGAAACGGTCTAAGCGCGCTACGCTAAAAGCGGGGCGTGGACGTTATGCTGTACTTCCACTGCAGGACTAAATAGAGTCGAAAAAGACTGAATAATAATGATACCGCGCTCAGCTTATTCGCTGCGCAACGGCGGGATTAACACAGGGTGTCAGGCAAATGAGCAAACCAGTGATTGCCATTCATGGCGGCGCGGGCGCAATTACCCGGGCGGCGCTGAGTGCGGAAAAAGAACGGCTGTATATCCAGGCACTGTCCGAGATCGTGGCCGCCGGGCAGGCGATACTGGCGCAGGGCGGCAGCGCGCTGGACGCGGTGACCGAAGCGGTGCGGCTGCTCGAAGAGTGCCCGCTATTCAACGCCGGTAAAGGATCGGTGTTCACTCATCAGGGCACCCACGAGCTGGACGCCTGCGTGATGGACGGCCGCACCTGCGATGCCGGCGCCGTCGCCGGCGTCAGCCGCATCCGCAACCCGGTGCTGGCGGCGCGCGCGGTGCTGGAAAACAGCGAACACGTGCTGTTTGCCGCTGAAGGCGCCGAGAAGTTTGCCGCGGCCCACGGCCTGGAACTGGTCACCCCCGATTTCTTCTTTACCCAGGAACGTTTCGATCAGCTGCACCGGGCCCAGGCGGAGCAGGGCCGGGTATTGCTCGATCACGACGGTGCGGCGCAGGCCGGCGAGCCGCTCGATCCCGATCGGAAATTCGGCACCGTCGGCGCGGTGGCGCTGGATGCGTTGGGCAACCTCGCCGCCGCCACCTCCACCGGCGGCATGACCAACAAGCAGGACGGGCGGGTAGGCGACACGCCGATCATCGGCGCCGGCTGCTATGCCAACAACGCCACGGTGGCGGTCTCCAGCACCGGCACCGGTGAAATCTTCATGCGCGGCGTGGCGGCCTATGACGTCTCCGCCCTGATCGAGTATGGCGGCCTCAGCCTGCAGGCCGCCAGCGATCGGGTGGTGATGGAGAAGCTGCCGGCGCTCGGTGGCAGCGGCGGCATGATCGCCGTCGATCGCCACGGCAATCTTGCGCTGCCGTTCAACTGCGAGGGGATGTATCGCGGTTTTGGCTATGTCGGCGATGCGCCGTCCGTCGGGATTTACCGCTAAGCGTTCACCGGGAGGGTGCATGACCGACGTTTCACTTCGACCCGCCGCTGGCGGCGGGCCGTCATTGCCGCCGCAGCGGGTGCTGACGGTGCGCGATCTGAGCATCAGCTTTCCTCAACCGGACGGCGCCGTGGCAGCGGTGCGTAACCTGTCGTTCGATCTCGATCGCGGCGAGACGCTGGCGATCGTCGGTGAGTCCGGCTCCGGCAAATCGGTGACTTCGCTGGGGCTGATGCGGTTGGTGGAGCAGGGCGGCGGGCGCATCGTCGGCGGCGGCATGACGCTGCGCCGGCGCGACGGCGCGCTGCTCGATCTCGCTCAGGCCTCGCAGAGCACGCTGCGCACGGTGCGCGGCGCCGACATGGCGATGATCTTCCAGGAGCCGATGACCTCGCTCAACCCGGTATTTCCGGTCGGCGAGCAGATCGCCGAATCGCTGCGCCTGCATCAGGGCATGGACCACCGCAGCGCGCGCCAGGAGGCGCTGCGCATGCTCGATCTGGTGCGTATTCCGGAGGCCAAAGAGGTGCTGGGGCGCTACCCGCACCAGCTTTCCGGCGGCATGCGCCAGCGGGTGATGATCGCCATGGCGCTCTCCTGCAAACCGGCGCTGCTGATTGCCGATGAACCCACCACCGCCCTCGACGTCACCATTCAGGCGCAGATCCTGCAGCTGATCCGCGTGCTGCAACAGGAGATGCAGATGGGGGTGATCTTCATCACTCACGACATGGGCGTGGTGGCGGAGATCGCCGATCGGGTGCTGGTGATGCGCCGCGGCGAACAGGTGGAACAGAATCGGGTGCGCGAGCTGTTTGCCGCGCCGCAACAGGCCTATACCCGGGCGCTGTTGGCGGCGGTGCCGAAGCTGGGGGCGATGGCCGATCGGCCGCTGCCGGCGAAGTTTCCGCTGCCGGGCAGCGAGGAGGATACGGCGCCGCAGGATACCGTACCGCCAGACGCTACGCCGATCCTGCGAGTGGAGCATCTGGTTACGCGCTTTGATCTGCGCGGTGGACTGTTCAATCGGGTCACTCGCCGGGTGCACGCGGTGGAAAACGTCAGTTTCGATCTTTACCCCGGCGAGACGCTGGGGCTGGTGGGCGAGTCCGGCTGCGGCAAGTCCACCACCGGGCGCTCTCTGCTGAAGCTGGTGGACAGCCAGAGCGGCACTATCACCTTCGCCGGGCGGCGGATAGACCAATTGAAGGGGCCGGCGCTGCAGCACCTGCGGCGCGATATTCAGTTCATCTTTCAAGATCCTTACGCCTCGCTCGATCCGCGCCTGACGGTCGGTTTTTCCATCATGGAGCCGCTGCTGGTGCACAACGTGATGCGCGGCCGGGAGGCGGAGCAACGGGTGGCCTGGCTGCTGGAGCGCGTCGGCCTGCTGCCGGAGCATGCGCGCCGCTACCCGCACGAATTTTCCGGCGGCCAGCGCCAGCGTATCTGCATCGCGCGTGCGCTGGCGCTGAACCCGAAAGTGGTGATCGCCGACGAGGCGGTCTCGGCGCTGGACGTGTCGATTCAGGCGCAGATCGTCAATCTGTTGCTCGATCTGCAGCGCGAGTTCGGCATCGCTTTTCTGTTTATTTCACACGACATGGCGGTGGTGGAGCGCATCAGCCACCGGGTGGCGGTGATGTACCTCGGGCAGATCGTCGAGATCGGCCCACGGCAGGCGGTGTTCGACAATCCGCAGCACCCCTACACCCGCAAGCTGATGGCGGCGGTGCCGGTGGCCGATCCCGCTCATGCCCACAAACGGCAGCCGCTGCCGGCAGATGAGATCCCGAGCCCGGTGCGCGCGCTGGGCGATGAACCCGTTACCGCACCGCTGGTGCAGGTTGGCGCCGGGCACTTTGTCGCCCGCCACCCGATCGCCGGTGCTTTTTAAAGACCTCAGGAGAGACAAGCGACATGAAGCACACATTCAAACGCAATGCGCTGTTGGCCGCCGTACTGCTGGCGGCGGGAACCGGCCCGGTCTGGGCGGCGAAGGACGCGGTGATCGCCGTGGCCTCCAATTTCACCACCCTCGATCCTTACGACGCCAACGACACGCTGTCGCAGGCGGTGGCCAAGTCTTTCTATCAGGGGCTGTTCGGCTTCGACAAGGACATGAAGCTGGTGAACGTGCTGGCGGACAGCTATGAGGTCAGCAAAGACGGCCTGACCTACACGGTCAAACTGCGCCAGGGGGTTAAATTCCACGACGGCACCGCGTTCAACGCCGAGGCGGTGAAGGTAAACCTCGATCGCGCCAGCAACCCGGACAGCCACCTCAAGCGCTACAACCTGTTCAAGATGATCGACAAAACCGAGGCGGTGGACGCCAATACGGTGAAGATCGTGCTGAAGGCGCCGTTCTCGGCGTTCGTCAACAACCTGGCGCACCCGGCGGCGGCGATCATCTCGCCGGCGGCGCTGAAGCAATACGGCAAAGAGATCGGTTTCCACCCGGTCGGTACCGGGCCGTATCAGTTCGTGACCTGGAACCAGACCGATTTCGTCAAGGTGAAGAAGTTCGACGGCTACTGGCAGCCGGGGCTGCCGAAGCTCGACAGCATCACCTGGCGCCCGGTGGTGGATAACAACACCCGCGCGGCGATGCTGCAGACCGGCGAGGCGACCTTCGCCTTCCCGATCCCTTACGAGCAGGCCAAGGTGCTGGAGGGCAACGCCAAGTTGGACGTGGTGGCAGCCCCGTCTATCCTGCAGCGTTACATCAGCATGAACGTCACCCAAAAGCCGTTCGACAACCCGAAGGTGCGCCAGGCGCTGAACTACGCCATCAACAAGGACGCGCTGATCAAGGTGGCGTTCGCCGGTTACGCGGTGCCGGCGGAAGGCCCGGTGCCGCCGGCCATTGACTTCGCCGCCCGCTATAAGCCGTGGCCGTACGATCCGGCCAAGGCGCGCGAGCTGCTGAAAGAGGCCGGCTACCCGAACGGCTTCACCACCACGCTGTGGTCTTCCCACAACCACAGCACCGCGCAGAAGGTGCTGCAGTTCACCCAGCAGCAGCTGGCGCAGGTGGGGGTGAAAGTGACGGTGACGGCGATGGATGCCGGGCAGCGTGCGGCGCAGGTGGAGAGCGTCGGGGTGAAGGACACCGGGGTGCGGCTGTTCTACACCGGCTGGTCGGCCTCGACCGGGGAAGCGGACTGGGCGCTGTCGCCGCTGTTCTCTACCCAGGCGGCGCCGCCGAAGCAGTTCAACACCGCGTTCTACAGCAACCCGCAGGTGGACAAGGATCTGACCGACGCGTTGGCGACCACCGATCGCGCCGAGAAGCAGAAACTGTATCAGGACGCGCAGGATCGCATCTGGGCCGACGCGCCCTGGATCTTCCTGGCGACCGAACGTCTGTTGTCGGCCAACAGCAAACAGCTGAGCGGCTTCTACGTGATGCCGGATACCTCGTTCAACTTTGATAACGCCGATCTGAAATAAGGCGCCCATCCCCGCCTGCGGCCAAGCGGCGGCGGGCGGGGGAAGGAATGAGATGCTCAATTATTTTCTGAAACGACTGCTGGGCCTGATCCCGACGCTGCTGATCGTGGCGGTGCTGGTGTTCCTGTTCGTCCACCTGTTGCCGGGCGATCCGGCGCGGCTGGCGGCGGGGCCGGAGGCCGACGAGGCGGTGGTGCAGCTGGTGCGCAAGGATTTGGGGCTGGATAAGCCGCTGCCGCAGCAGTTCGCGCACTTCTTCGTCAACGCGCTGCGGGGCGACTTCGGCATCTCGATGGTGTCCAAACGCCCGGTGAGCGAAGAGATCGCCTCGCGCTTTATGCCGACCTTCTGGCTGACCGTCACCAGCATGCTGTGGGCGGTGGCGTTCGGCTTGGCGATCGGCGTGGTGTCGGCGGTGTGGCGCAACCGCTGGCCGGATCGCCTCGGCATGACGCTGGCGGTGTCGGGGATCTCGTTCCCGGCCTTTGCGCTCGGCATGCTGCTGATGCAGGTATTCTCGGTCGAGCTGGGGTGGCTGCCGACGGTGGGCGCCGACAGCTGGCGGCACTACATTCTGCCTTCGATCACCCTGGGGGCGGCGGTGGCGGCGGTGATGGCGCGCTTCACCCGCGCTTCGTTCGTCGAGGTGCTGCAGGAGGACTACATGCGCACCGCGCGCGCCAAGGGCGTGCGGGAAAGCGTGGTGGTGATGAAACACGGCCTGCGCAACGCGATGATCCCGGTGGTGACCATGATGGGGCTGCAGTTCGGCTTCCTGCTCGGCGGTTCGATCGTGGTGGAGAAGGTGTTCAACTGGCCGGGGTTGGGGCGGTTGCTGGTGGACTCGGTGGAGATGCGCGATTACCCGGTGATCCAGGCTGAGGTGCTGCTGTTCTCGCTGGAGTTCATCCTGATCAACCTGCTGGTGGATATGCTGTACGCGGCGATCAACCCGGCGATTCGTTATCAATGAGGACGCGGCATGATTAAGCATTGGCGGCGCAACGCCGCACTGAAGGCGATGCCGCTTATCGACCCCAACGCGGTACGCACGCCGTGGAGCGAGTTTTGGCGGCGTTTTCGTCGCCAGCGGGCGGCGCTGGTCGCCGGCCTGCTGGTGCTGCTGCTGATTGCGGCGGCGCTGCTGGCGCCTTATCTGGCACCGTTCGATGCGGAAAACTATTTCGATTACGACCGGCTGAACGAAGGGCCTTCGCTGATGCACTGGCTGGGCGTGGATTCCCTCGGGCGCGATATCTTCAGCCGCATCCTGATGGGCACGCGCATTTCGCTGGCGGCCGGGGTGTTCTCGGTGCTGGCGGGCGGGGCGATCGGCACCCTGCTGGGGCTGCTGGCCGGCTACTATGAAGGCTGGTGGGATCGCCTCACCATGCGCGTCTGCGACGTACTGTTTGCGTTTCCCGGCATTCTGCTGGCGATCGGCGTGGTGGCGATCATGGGCAGCGGCATGGCCAACGTGATCGTTGCGGTGGCGATCTTCAGCATTCCGGCCTTCGCCCGCCTGGTGCGCGGCAATACGCTGGTGCTGAAGCACCTGACCTATATCGAATCGGCGCGCAGCATCGGCGCCTCGGACTGGACCATCATCCTGCGGCACATCCTGCCGGGCACCCTGTCTTCGATCGTGGTCTATTTCACCCTGCGCATCGGCACCTCGATCATCACCGCCGCCAGCCTGTCGTTTCTGGGCCTGGGCGCCCAGCCGCCGACGCCGGAGTGGGGGGCGATGCTCAACGAGGCGCGCGCCGATATGGTGATCGCGCCGCACGTGGCGATCTTCCCCAGCCTGGCGATATTCATCACCGTGCTGGCCTTCAACCTGTTGGGCGACGGATTGCGCGATGCGCTCGATCCGAAACTGAAGGGGTGAGGGTATCGCTGAATTGGCATACCCCTGTTTACGAGTATAATTGATGAAAATTTGACCCGCGTATATTACAGGGATGAGGTATGGATATGGCAAATAACAATGTGACGAAAAAGACAGTCAACGTAACCATCGATCGCGACCTTTTCCAGCGCGCAAAATCCCTGGGCGTCAATGTGTCATCCGTATTGACAGACGCATTGAGCGTCCGTGTCAGGGATATTGAGATTCAACAGTGGCGCGAGCAAAATCGCGCGGCGTTAGAAGAACTTAATCGTATCACTGAAGAAAATGGTTTGTTGTCTGATGAATATCGGACATTTTGAATATGCAGTTTACCGTATATGACAATACGTATCCGGCATCAGCCTATCCCTACTTACTGGACGTTCAAAGCGATCTTATTGATGCCTTCTCGACCCGGTTAATGATCCCTCTTTATGCATTGGATAACGTCAGGGTTAAAATTTCTGCACGCCTGTGCCCGGAGATTGAGGTAAACGGCGAAAAGTTTCTCGTTATGACCCATGAGATGGCTGCCGTACGTATTTCACAGCTCGGCAAGGCCGTTGGTAATGCCAATGAGCACAGGAATCAAATAAAGCTGCCATCGATTTTCTGATTGATGGTTTTTAAATAAATCCGGGCGTTTTATTAACCGCCCGGATTTTTTTTATTAACGGAACAGGTGCTCGGCGTGGAAGCGCAGGTGATCCTCCACGAAGGTGGCGATGGTGAAGTAGCTGTGATCGTACCCCGGCTGAATGCGCAGCGTCAGCGGCCAGTCGCGCTGGCGCGCCAGCTCCGCCAACCGCGCCGGCTGCAGCTGGTCGGCCAGGAACTGGTCGTCGTCGCCCTGGTCGATAAGGACCGGCATTTTTTCCGCGCCGCTGGCCAGCAGATGGCAGCTGTCGTACTGCAGCCACTGGCTTTCGTCGCTGCCCAGATAGGCGGTGAACGCCTTGCGGCCCCACGGCACCTGGCACGGGTTGACGATCGGCGCGAACGCCGATACCGAGCGGAAGCGCTGCGGATTGCGAAACGCCATCATCAGCGCGCCGTGGCCGCCCATCGAGTGGCCGAAGATCGACTGACGATCGCTGACGCTGAAATGCTGTTCGATCAGCGCCGGCAGTTCGGCGCTGATGTAGTCGTACATGCGGAAGTGGCGATCCCACGGCGCCTGGGTGGCGTTCAGGTAGAACCCGGCGCCCTGGCCCAGATCGTAGCCTTCGTCGTTCGGCACTTCGTCGCCGCGCGGGCTGGTGTCCGGCATCACCAGCACCAGACCCAGCTCGGCGGCGATGCGCTGCGCGCCGGCTTTCAACGTGAAGTTCTCGTCGTTGCAGGTCAGCCCTGACAGCCAGTACAGCACCGGCGGCGGGTTGTCATCGCGCGGCGGCGGCAGGTAGATGCTGAATGTCATGTTGCAATTCAGGCTCTGCGCCGCGTGGCGATAGCGCTGTTGCCAGCCGCCGAACATGCGGTGCTCTTCGAGAAGTTCCAATGACAGCGTCATCTCTGCCTCCTGGCTTATTGGTCGAAGTGGATGACGGAACGGATCGATTTGCCTTCGTGCATCAAATCGAACGCTTCGTTGATCTGCTCCAGCCCCATGGTGTGAGTGATAAAGTCGTTCAGCGCGAATTCGCCGTCCAGATAGCGCTCGACGATGCCCGGCAGCTGCGAACGGCCCTTAACGCCGCCGAACGCCGAACCACGCCAGACGCGGCCGGTGACCAGCTGGAACGGACGGGTCGAAATCTCTTCGCCGGCGCCTGCGACGCCGATGATCACCGATTCGCCCCAGCCCTTGTGGCAGCACTCCAGCGCGGAACGCATCACGTTGACGTTGCCGATGCACTCGAAGGAGAAATCGACGCCGCCGTCGGTCAGCTCGACGATCACTTCCTGAATCGGCTTGTCATAGTCTTTCGGGTTGATCAGATCGGTGGCGCCCAGCTTGCGGGCCAGATCGAACTTGCTGGTGTTGATGTCAATGCCGATGATGCGGCCCGCGCCGGCCATCTGTGCGCCGATGATCGCCGACAGGCCGATGCCGCCCAGGCCGAAGATCGCCACGGTGTCGCCCGGTTGCACTTTGGCGGTGTTCATCACCGCGCCCATGCCGGTGGTCACGCCGCAGCCCAGCAGGCACACTTCTTCCAGCGGCGCTTCCTTGTTGATTTTCGCCAGTGAGATTTCCGGCACCACGGTGTACTCGGAAAAGGTGGAGGTGCCCATGTAGTGGAAGATTGGCTTGCCGTCCTTGAAGAAGCGAGTGGTGCCGTCCGGCATCAGCCCTTTGCCCTGGGTGGCGCGGATCGCCTGGCACAGGTTGGTCTTGCCGGATTTACAGAATTTGCACTCGCCGCACTCCGGGGTGTAGAGCGGGATCACGTGATCGCCGACCGCCACGCTGGTGACGCCTTCACCGACCGCTTCCACCACGCCGCCGCCCTCGTGGCCGAGGATCGCCGGGAACACGCCTTCCGGATCTTTGCCGGACAGGGTGTAGGCGTCGGTGTGACAAACGCCGGTGGCGACGATCCGCACCAGCACCTCGCCTTTTTGCGGTGGCATCAGCTCGACCTCTTCGATCTTCAGCGGCTGGTTCGGGCCCCAGGCAACGGCGGCGCGGGTTTTGATCATCTCCATCATAGTCTCCTCAGTGGTTTTCTTTTTAAATCAGGCGATATCGACAACGTCTGATAAATCGTTGGGGGTGCTTTCATCAACAGCGGCGGTTTCCGTCTGTTCAATAATCAACTCTTTCAGCGCGCGCACGTTCGGCCCGAACGCGTCGCGGCGCCACAGCAACCAGGTGGCGGTGTCGGCCACGTCCGGCGGCAGGGTGTGAACCCGGACCCGCTCATGGCCCGGCAGCAGGCTCAGCACCGAATGCGGGATCATCGCCAGCCCGGCACCGCTGGCGACGCAGGCCAGCATGGCGTGATAGGACTGGATCTCCATAATTTGCCCCGGCCGCGCGCCTTCGCGCTTGAACCAGGCCTCCAGCCGCAGGCGGTAGGAGCAGCTGGCGCGAAAGGCGAACAGCGTTTCGCCATTGGCGTCTTTGGCGCTGTGGATCGGCGCGTGATCGAGACAGGAAATCACCACCATATGTTCAGGATAGGCGATGCAGCCGTTCAGCTCGTCATAGGGTACCGGGCCGTCGACCAGCGCCGCGGCCAGCGTGCCGGCGCGCACCCGATCGGCGATTTCGCCGGAGGTGCCGGTGGTCAGCGACAGCGAAACCTGCGAGAAGCGCTGGTGGTAAGCCGCCAGCAGCGAGGGCAGGCGGGTGGCGGCGGTGCTCTCCATCGAGCCGAGGGCGAAGTTGCCCGCCGGTTCGCCGGCGTGGGTGATGCTCATCGCCTCATCGCTCAGTGCCAGGATGCGGTTGGCGTAGCACAGAAAGTTATGGCCCATCGGCGACAGGCGCAGGCGCTGTTTTTCGCGGATAAACAGATCGGCGCCCAGCTCCTGCTCGAGCTGGCGCAGCCGGGTGGTCAAATTCGACGGCACGCGGTGCAGCTGCTCGGCGGCGCGGGCGACCGAGCCGGTTTCCGCCACGCAGCAGAACATGCGAAGCTGGGTCAGATCCATAATATTCTCGTTTCGTGATGAACTTGATAACTATTATTCAGTTTTTGTGAGTTTAATACTGCGGCATGATACTGGCAACTTTCTTTTAACCTTTTGGATACCGGTATGGCTTTACGTATTGCCTTGAGCGGTTTTGCCGCGCTGATCGTCGCGATGGGCATTGGCCGCTTCGCTTTCACTCCCCAGGTGCCGCTGATGATCGCGGAGCACCAGTTCAGCCTCACCGGCGCCGGGCTGGTGGCGGCGATCAACTATTTGGGCTACCTGTGCGGCGCCTACGACGCGATGCGCGCCACGCGCCACGTCGAGCGGCGCCTGTGGTTGGGCGTATGGGGCGCGATGGCGCTGACGCTGCTGTCGGCGCTGGCGCAGGATGAATGGACGCACGGTGCGCTGCGCTTCGTCATCGGCTGGGCCAGCGGTTGGGCGATGGTGCTGGTGGCGGCCTGGACCAACGAGCGGTTGGCGCACTACGGCCGGCCGGCGCTGAGCGCGGCGGTGTTCGCCGGGCCGGGCGCCGGCATCTTCCTCAGCGGCATGCTGGCGGTGGGCATCAACACGCTGGGGCTGACGGCAGCGCAGGCCTGGCTGGTGTATGGCGGGCTGGCGCTGGTGTTGGTCGGAGGGATTAGCGCCTTTCTGCCGCGCAGCGGCGAGCTGCATCGCCCGGACGTGGCCCCGGAGCCGCTGCTGCTGACGCCGGCGCTCAAACGCCTGGTGTGGAGCTACAGCCTGGCCGGGTTCGGCTATATCCTGCCGGCGACGTTCTTGTCGCAGATGGCGGCGGCACGTTTTCCCGGCAGCCTGTTCGCGCAGTTCGTCTGGCCGGTGTTCGGCGGCGCGGCGGTGCTGGGGATCGTTATCGGCATTTTGACTCGCCATCGGCTGACCACCCAGAGCCGGCTGGCGATCACGCTGTGGATACAGGCGCTGGGCGTGCTGAGCGCCGAAGTGGTGCCGGGCGTGGCCGGCCTGGCACTCGGGGCGTTGCTGACCGGCGGCGGTTTTCTCTGTGTGGTGCAGCTCGCCCTTCAGCACGGCCGTGAACTGGCGCCGCGCCATGCGCGCTATATGGCCGGGTTGCTGACCACCGGTTATGCGATCGGCCAGCTGGTTGGGCCGATGCTGTCGGCGCTGTCGACCGCCATGACCCATCGGCTGGAGCCGGCGTTGTACGTGGCGGTGGCGGCGCTGTTGGTGGCCGGTGCGCTGGTGGTGAATACCCCGGCGCGGCGGCTGGCGCAAAAAACGGCGATGCGCTGATTAAAATCCATACAAAAAGCGTGGGATCCCGCAGCCGGCCTGATTGTGCTAAATGCGAATATTTCACCTGCGGATGAAGCACTATCACTGGATAATCGCCGCGCTCTCATCTACAGTGGGGGCAAAATCTTGACCGGGTTCACGTTATCCATCACGAAAACTCTGCCGTCACGAGAGCAAGCAATTCGCCGGCCGCACGCCCTACCAGGCCGCCGGCGGGTTCCGTCCGCAGGAGAACAAGTACATGACATCATTAAGTAAAGAAGCCGCGCTGGTGCATGCGGCGCTGGAAGAGCGTGGTCTGGAAACGCCGCTGCGCGGGGAAGTGCTGGATCGCGAAACGCGCAAGCGCCGCATCAAAGAGCACATGACCGAAATCATGCAGCTGCTGAATCTCGATCTGTCCGACGATAGCCTGGCGGAGACGCCGCATCGCATCGCCAAAATGTATGTCGACGAGATCTTCTCCGGGCTGGACTACGCCAACTTCCCGAAAATCACCGTCATCGAGAACAAGATGAAGGTGGATGAGATGGTGACGGTGCGCGATATTACGCTGACCAGCACCTGCGAGCACCACTTCGTGACCATCGACGGCAAGGCCACCGTGGCCTATATCCCGAAAGACTCGGTGATCGGCCTGTCGAAGATTAACCGCATCGTGCAGTTCTTCTCCCAGCGTCCGCAGGTGCAAGAGCGCCTGACCCAGCAGATCCTCGTGGCGCTGCAGACGCTGCTCGGCACCAATAACGTGGCGGTATCGATCGATGCGGTCCATTATTGTGTCAAGGCGCGCGGCATCCGCGACGCGACCAGCGCCACCACCACCACCTCGTTGGGGGGGCTGTTCAAGTCCAGCCAGAATACCCGTCAGGAGTTCCTGCGCGCGGTGCGTCATCACCAAGGGTGATGGCATTGCGGGGCGACCCGCACGACGACAACAGGCGCCTGCGGGCGCCTTTTTCATGAGCGGAAGACAGCGATAAAAAATGAACAGTCACCCTCTGCCGCGCATCGCCACGCTGGACTGCGTGCGCGGCATCGCCATTCTCGGCATTTTATTGCTGAACATCAGCGCCTTCGGCTTGCCGAAGGCCGCCTATCTCAACCCGGCCTATCTGGGCATGCCGTCGTCGCGCGACGCCTGGACCTGGGCGCTGCTCGATCTCTTCGCCCAGGCCAAGTTCCTGGCGATGTTCGCGCTGCTGTTCGGCGCCGGGCTGCAAATGCTGCTGCGGCGCGGCAAAAGCTGGATCCGCGCGCGGCTGTCGTGGCTGGTGCTGTTCGGCCTCGCGCACGCCATCTTCCTGTGGGACGGCGATATTCTGCTGGCCTACGGGCTGATCGGCCTGGTGTGCTGGCGCATGATCCGCGAAGCCAAAGAAACCTTCCAGCTGCTGAAAACCGGCGTGGTGCTCTATCTGATCGGCGTAGCGGTGCTGCTGCTGCTCGGCTTCGTTTCGCATGGTGAGCCGGGCAGCTTCTGGCAGCCGGGCGTGGCGGAGCTGCAGTACGAGAAGTTCTGGAAGCTGCAGGGCGGTTTCGAAGCCTGGCGCAGCCGCGCCGATCTGCTCTCGTCCAGCCTGCTGGCCATCGGTGCGCAGTATGGCTGGGAGCTGGCGGGGCTGATGCTGTTCGGCGCCGGGCTGATGCGCAGTGGCTGGCTGCGCGGCAGTTATTCCTCCGGTTATTACCTGCGGCAGGCGGCGTGGTTGCTGCCGCTTTCGGTGCTGATCCAGCTGCCGGCGGTGGCGCTGCAATGGCAGGTCCACTGGGACTATCGCTGGAGCGGTTTCCTGCTGCAGGTGCCGCGTGAGCTGGGCGCCCCGCTGCAGGCGATGGGCTATCTGGCGCTGTGCTACGGTTTCTGGCCCGCGCTGTCGCGCATGCGCATCGCCCACTGGCTGACCCTGGTGGGGCGCATGGCGCTGAGCAATTACCTGCTGCAAACGCTGATCTGCACCACGCTGTTTTATCGCTTCGGCCTCTATGAGCAGTTCGACCGGCTGCAGCTGTTGGCGTTCGTGCCGCTGGTCTGGCTGGCCAACCTGGCGTTTTCCGCACTGTGGCTGCGTTACTTCGCTCAGGGGCCGATGGAATGGCTGTGGCGCAAGCTGACGCAGCTGGCCGCCGGCGCAGCGGAACCCAAAACGCAGAAGTGAGCGCCAGCCGGCAGGTTAAAAAAATGTATGTAAACGTTTTCTTTCCTGTGACGTAATTCACGCGAGCAGCGGGTCAATCGGGGTAGGATAGCGCCACCGGCCACTACCCCGATTTCAGGATCCCGCATGCCTCCAGTTCATCCGATCACCATTCGCGACGTGGCGAAACGCGCCGGGGTCTCCGTGGCGACCGTCTCCCGCGTGCTGAACCACAGCGCGCTGACCAGCAAGGAGACGCGTGAGCAGGTGCTGCAGGCGGTGGCGGAGCTGGGCTATCGCCCCAACGCCAACGCGCAGGCGCTGGCGACCCAAAGCAGCGATACCCTGGGCGTGGTGGTGATGGACGTCTCCGACCCGTTCTTCGGCGCGCTGGTGAAAGCGGTAGACACGGTGGCGCAGAAACACCACAAATACCTGCTGATCGGCAACAGCTATCATCAGGCGGACAAAGAGCGCCACGCGATCGAAGTGCTGATCCGCCAGCGCTGTAATGCCCTGATTGTCCATGCCAAAGCCCTGAGCGACGCCGAGCTGATCGGCTTTCTGGAGCAGGTGCCGGGCATGGTGCTGATCAACCGGATTATCCCCGGCTATGAGCCGCGCTGCGTCGGGCTGGATAACGTCTGCGGCGCGGAAATGGCGATGCGTCTTTTGCTGTCGCAGGGCCATCGGCGCATCGGTTATCTGGGCTCCAATCACCCGATCGAAGACGGGCCGCTGCGCCAGCAGGGCTATGCGCAGGCGATGGCCGCCGCCGGGCTGGCCACGCCCGACAACTGGCGCGCCTACGGTTCGCCGGATCTGCAGGGCGGCGAGGCGGCGATGGTGGAACTGCTGGGGCGTAACCTGCAGCTGAGCGCGGTGTTCGCCTACAACGACGCCATGGCCGCCGGCGCCATGGCGGTGCTGAAAGAAAACGGTATCACAGTGCCGCAGCATTTCTCGCTGATCGGCTTCGACGACATCCCCATCGCGCGTTACACCAGCCCCAAGCTCACCACGGTGCGCTATCCGATCGTCTCGATGGCCACGCTGGCGACCGAGCTGGCGTTGCAGGGCGCAGCAGGCCTGGCGGAGCCGCAGGCCGCTCATCTGTTCATGCCGACGCTGGTACGGCGCCATTCTGTCGCCCCCTGGCAAAGTGAGGCGACGGTCACTCTCTGACGATTTAATCTTGTGTAACCGTTTTCAATCTGTGAGAAAATTCACAGAATATTAACATCGCGCCGTCTATGCTCTAGGCGTTTTCTGGCGCAAAGGCCCTTGCCGCTGCAACCTTTACCTCGCGCTGACACAGCATTTCTCGGAAATAACAAGATCCACGGACGACAGGTGTTGAGTGGAAATCGCCTGGCCTGGGGTGTGCGCACTGCCGGGGACCATTGGCTCAAAGACGAGTAATACCCTACACAGAACCGGAGACTGACAATGAATAAGAAGGTTTTCACCCTGGCCGCCATGGCCGCAGCCATGATGTTTGGCGCCGCAGCCCATGCTGACACCCGTATTGGCGTCACGATTTACAAGTACGACGACAACTTCATGTCGGTGGTGCGCAAGGCTATTGAGAAAGACGCCAAGGCTTCACCGGACGTCACCCTGCTGATGAATGACTCGCAGAACGACCAGTCCAAGCAGAACGATCAGATCGACGTGCTGCTGGCCAAGGGCGTGAAAGCGCTGGCGATCAACCTGGTCGACCCGGCCGCGGCGCCGGTGGTTATCGATAAGGCGCGCGCAAACGATATCCCGGTGGTGTTCTACAACAAAGAACCTTCCCGCAAGGCGTTGGACAGCTACGACAAGGCGTATTACGTCGGCACCGATTCCAAAGAATCCGGCGTGATCCAGGGCGAGCTGATCGCCAAACACTGGAAAGCCAATCCGGCCTGGGATCTGAACAAAGACGGCCAGATCCAGTATGTGCTGCTGAAGGGCGAACCGGGCCACCCGGATGCCGAAGCGCGCACCACCTACGTGGTGAAAACGCTGAACGAAAAAGGCATCAAGACCCAGCAGCTGCAGATGGATACCGCGATGTGGGATACCGCGCAGGCGAAGGACAAGATGGACGCCTGGCTCTCCGGCCCGAACGCCAACAAGATCGAAGTGGTGATCGCCAACAACGACGCCATGGCAATGGGCGCGGTGGAAGCGCTGAAAGCGCACAACAAGACCAGTATCCCGGTGTTTGGCGTCGATGCGTTGCCTGAAGCGCTGGCGCTGGTGAAATCCGGCGCGATGGCGGGCACGGTGCTGAACGACGCCGACAACCAGGCGAAAGCCACCTTCGAGCTGGCGAAGAACCTGGCGGCGGGCAAACCGGCCACCGAAGGCACCCAATATAAAATCGAAAATAAAGTCGTGCGTATTCCTTACGTCGGCGTAGATAAAGACAACCTGTCTCAGTTTGTTAAATAAGAATTGAGATCCCGCTAAGACCCCGCCGGCGGCGCCAACACCAGGAATACCGCCGGCGGGGATGTTTACGACTGCAAGATCGTTAAGCCAGGTGTATTTATGGCCGATAGCTCACGCGAATTTCTGCTGGAAATGACGGATATCTGTAAGTCATTTCCCGGCGTCAAAGCCTTGGACAATGTCAATTTACGCGTCCGCCCGCACTCGATTCACGCCCTGATGGGGGAGAACGGCGCGGGTAAATCGACGTTGCTGAAATGCCTGTTCGGCATTTACAAAAAAGACAGCGGCAGCATTGTGTTTCAGGGCCGGGAAATCGATTTCAAGAGTTCGAAGGAAGCGCTGGAGCACGGCGTTTCCATGGTGCACCAGGAGCTGAACCTGGTGCTGCAACGCACCGTGATGGACAACATGTGGCTGGGGCGCTACCCGACCAAAGGCCTGTTCGTCGATCAGGAAAAAATGCTCAAAGACACCCAGGCGATCTTCGACGAGCTGGATATCGACATCAACCCGCGCGAAAAGGTGGGCAACCTGTCGGTGTCGCAGATGCAGATGATCGAGATCGCCAAGGCGTTCTCCTACGACGCCAAAATCGTCATCATGGATGAACCGACCTCTTCGCTGACGGAAAAAGAGGTCAATCACCTGTTCACCATCATCCGCAAGCTGAAAGAGCGCGGCTGCGGCATCGTCTATATCTCGCACAAGATGGAAGAGATCTTCCAGCTGTGCGACGAGATAACGGTGCTGCGCGACGGGCAGTGGATCGCCACCCAGCCGCTGGAAGGGCTGGATATGGACAAGATCATCGCGATGATGGTCGGCCGTTCGCTCAGCCAGCGCTTCCCCGACAGGCAGAACACGCCGGGTGAGGTGATCCTCGAGGTGAAGAACCTGACGTCGCTGCGCCAGCCCTCGATCCGCGACGTTTCCTTCGATCTGCACCAAGGCGAGATCCTCGGCATCGCCGGGCTGGTGGGCGCCAAGCGCACCGATATCGTCGAGACGCTGTTCGGCATTCGCGAAAAGGTGGCGGGCACCATCAAGCTGCACGGCAAGGCGATCGACAACCACAGCGCCAACGAAGCGATCAACCACGGTTTTGCGCTGGTGACCGAAGAACGCCGTTCCACCGGGATTTATGCCTACCTCGACGTGGGCTTCAACTCGCTGATCTCCAATATCCGCAATTATAAAAACAAGCTCGGCCTGCTGGATAACGCGCGGATGAAGAGCGACACCCAGTGGGTGATCGACGCCATGCGGGTGAAAACGCCGGGGCATCACACCCATATCGGCTCGCTGTCCGGCGGCAATCAGCAGAAGGTGATCATCGGCCGTTGGCTACTGACGCAGCCGGAGATCCTGATGCTGGATGAACCGACGCGCGGCATCGACGTGGGCGCCAAGTTCGAGATTTATCAGCTGATGACCGAACTGGCGAAGAAGGGCAAGGGGATCATTATCGTCTCGTCCGAAATGCCGGAGCTTTTGGGGATCACCGACCGTATTTTGGTGATGAGCAATGGTCAGGTTGCGGGCATCGTTAACACCAAACAGACCTCGCAAAATGAAATCTTACGTCTCGCCTCCCTGCACCTTTAAGGATCGGAATTATGAACGCGCTAAATAAAAAAACCTTATTTACCTATTTCAAGGAAGGCGGCATTTACGTGGTGTTGCTGGTGCTGCTGGCCATCATCATCATTCAGGATCCGACTTTCCTCAGCCTGATGAACCTGAGTAACATCCTGACGCAGTCTTCGGTGCGCATCATCATCGCGCTGGGCGTGGCGGGGCTGATCGTGACCCAGGGCACCGACCTGTCCGCCGGGCGGCAGGTGGGGCTGGCGGCGGTGGTGGCGGCCACGCTGCTGCAGTCGATGGATAACGTCAACAAGGTGTTCCCGCACATGGAAACCTGGTCGATTCCCCTGGTCATCCTGCTGGTGTGTGCGGTCGGCGCGGTGATTGGCCTGGTTAACGGCCTGATTATCGCCTATCTCAACGTGACGCCGTTCATCACTACGCTGGGCACCATGATCATCGTCTACGGCATCAACTCGCTGTATTACGATTCGGTCGGCGCTTCGCCGGTCGCGGGCTTCGATCCGAAGTTTTCCACCTTTGCCCAAGGCTTCTTGCGCTTCGGCGACTTTAAGCTGTCGTACATTACCTTCTATGCGCTGATCGCCATCATATTCGTCTGGATCCTGTGGACCAAGACCCGCTTCGGCAAGAACATCTTCGCCATCGGCGGCAACCCGGAAGCGGCCAAGGTGTCCGGGGTCAACGTGCCGTTGAACCTGATCATGATCTATGCGCTGTCCGGCGTGTTCTACGCCTTCGGCGGCCTGCTGGAAGCGGGGCGCATCGGCAGCGCCACCAATAACCTCGGCTTTATGTACGAGCTGGATGCCATCGCCGCCTGCGTGGTGGGGGGGGTCTCCTTCGCCGGCGGGGTGGGTACGGTGTGGGGCGTGGTGACCGGGGTGATCATCTTCACCGTCATCAACTACGGCCTGACCTATATCGGCATCAACCCGTACTGGCAGTACATCATCAAGGGCAGCATCATCATCTTCGCCGTGGCGCTGGACTCGTTGAAATACGCCAAGAAGAAGTAGATTTATCTGCCTCGCAGACCACAAGGCCGGCCTATTGCCGGCCTTTGTTTTGGGCGTTTGCCGCGTCAGGGCTGTTTGGCTTTCTGCTTCTCTTCTTTCAGCTTGTGCTCCAGCTCCACCAACTGTTCCGGTGAAACTGCGGGATAGCCCTGGGCGTCTTCCGGCACGGTGTGCATGGCGGAGATCGGGATCAGCGGGCCAAGGAAGCGCGGTTCGCGCTTGAGGATGTACAGATCGGTCAGCGCGCCCAGGCGAGCGAAGATCTCGCGGGCGCGCACCGTCATCATGTCTTTCGGCGACGGCACCGCGTAGCACTGCGCCTGAATGCCCATGTGCAGGGCGATGAACAGCGCGCGCTCGCAGTGGAAGCGCTGGGTGATGATGATGAAATCGTTGGTGTCGAACACCTTGCGGGTGCGCACGATGGAGTCCAGGGTACGGAAACCGGCGTAGTCCAGCACGATATCGCTCGGCGCCACGCCGGCGGCGATCAGATCGCGACGCATGGTCATCGGCTCGTTATAGCTTTGCTGGGCGTTGTCGCCGCTCAGCAGCAGGTATTTCACCTTGCCGCTGTTATAGGCGTTGATCGCCCCCTGAATGCGGTAACGGTAGTACTGGTTGATCACCCCGGTGCGGTAATACTTGGCGGTGCCGAGCACCACGCCGACCTGGCGGTGCGGCAATTCCTGCAGTTCGTCGTAGACGTAAGGCGCGGTTTTCCAGCTGATCCAGCGATCCAGCGCAATAGCCGAACCCATCAACACCGCAATGATGATGAACAGGCTGATGATCAGGCGTTTCCACATGTTGTTGCCTTACGCGCGCCGGGCTGAAAAAGATGGATCAAGGCTACTTTACCTGACCGATCGACGCAAGACGCGAACCGCCTGAAGCACGCGCAACGCCGCATTTTTAGGCGGTTTTGTCGCACAAAAAAGCCCGGCGGAGCCGGGCTGGGTCAATTTAGCGCGCCAGTTAGAACGAGGTGCGCTTGTAGCTGCGGTACTGCGGCCGCCAGAAGTTGTGCTCGATGGCTTTCGACAGCGCGTCTTCGGAGGTGACGATCGCCACGCCCTGCAGCTGCGCCGCTTTACCCACTTCCATGGCGATGCACTTCGACACGCCCTGAATATCGTCGATATTCGGCAGCAGTGCGCCGTGGCCGTCGGTGGCCAGCGGCGAACAGTCCGCCAGTGCGCGGCTGGCGGCCATCAGCATGGCGTCGGTGACGCGGGTGGCGCCGGAGGCCAGCACGCCGAGGCCAATCCCCGGGAAGATGTAGGAGTTGTTGCACTGGGCGATCGGGTACAGCTGCTCTTTATAGCTCACCGGCGCGAACGGGCTGCCGGTCGCCACCAGGGCGGCGCCGTCGGTCCAGTTGATGATGTCTTCCGGGCGGGCTTCCACGCGCGAGGTCGGGTTGGACAGCGGCATCACGATAGGGCGTTCGCAGTGCTTGTGCATCTCGCGGATCAGCTCTTCGGTAAACAGCCCCGGCTGGCCGGACACCCCGATCAGAATGGTCGGCTTGGCGTTGCGCACCACGTCCAGCAGCGAGATGGCGTCGCTGGCGGTTTCCCAACCGGCCAGGTTGTCGCTCTTCTGTACCAGCTTGCTCTGGAAATCGAGCAGGTTCGGCAGTTTGTCGGTCAGCAGGCCGAAGCGGTCGACCATGAATACGCGGGCGCGCGCTTCGTCTTCGCTCAAGCCTTCGGACTTCATCTGCGCGATGATTTGCTCGGCGATGCCGCAGCCGGCGGAACCGGCGCCGAGGAAGGTGACTGTCTGATCGCGCAGCTGGCTGCCGGCGGCGCGGCTGGCGGCGATCAGGCTGCCGAGGGTGACCGCGGCGGTGCCCTGGATGTCATCGTTGAAGCAGCAGATCTCGTCGCGATAGCGGTTCAACAGCGGGGTGGCGTTGTTCTGCGCAAAGTCTTCGAACTGCAGCAGCACGTTCGGCCAGCGGCGTTTGACCGCCTGAATAAACTCTTCGACGAAGGCGTGGTACTCCTCGCCGGAGATGCGCGGATGGCGCCAGCCCATGTACAGCGGATCGTTGAGGCGCTGCGGGTTGTTGGTGCCGACGTCCAGCACCACCGGTAGCGTGTAGGCCGGGCTGATGCCGCCGCAGGCGGTGTACAGCGACAGCTTGCCGATGGGGATGCCCATGCCGCCGATGCCCTGGTCGCCTAGGCCGAGGATACGCTCGCCGTCGGTGACCACGATCACCTTGACGTTCTGCTTGGTGGCGTTTTGCAGCATGTCATCGATGCGATCGCGGTTCGGGTAGGAGATGAACAGCCCGCGCGCGCGGCGATAGATATCGGAGAAGTGTTCGCAGGCCTCGCCGACGGTCGGGGTGTAGATGATCGGCATCATCTCGCTCAGGTGCGAGTCCAGCAGGCGGTAGAACAGGGTTTCGTTGGTGTCCTGGATGTTGCGCAGGTAGATGTGCTTGTCGTTGTCGTTCTTGAAATCCTGGTACTGACGGTAGGCGCGTTCCACCTGTTCTTCGATGGTTTCCACCGCTTCCGGCAGCAGGCCGTGCAGGTTGAAGTGGCTACGTTCTTCCTCGGTGAAAGCGCTGCCTTTGTTCAGCAGCGGAAATTCCAGCAGAATCGGGCCGGCGTAAGGGATGTAGAGCGGGCGTTTGCTTTCGTATTCTAGTTCCATCAGTTTTACTCTTCACGTATCAGATAACTTTATTGCCGACGATCCTAAGAGATAAAGAGAAGATGTACAGCATTTGTTGCCAGATGATGAACCAGGTTGGCGTAATTATCGACAATCAAATGATTTTTTAACTAAAGAAAGTCTCTCTGGCGGCGTTGGGGCATTGTATTTGGCGGGCGGGGCTGTTAGCGGCGGAACCGGATGGCTCCGCCGTGGTGCGCTTAGAACGCGGCGCGGCTGACGTTTTGGCAGCCCAGTGCCGCCAGCGTGGCGCGGGTGGCGTCCCACTGGCTGAGGATTGCCTCTTGCGGTTCGACCAGCACGGCGCGGCGGATGTTCAGGCAATCGCCGCCGGAGAGGTTCAGCAGGATCAGCGCGGCCTGCAGCGGCGGCAGGCTCGGGTTGAAGGCGGCGTTTTCTGCATAGCGGCCGGCGTAGAGGTTACCGTCCTGCGTTTCCAGCGCCACGCCGCTGTGGGCGTTGCTGTACGGTGCGTGGCTCTGATTGGCCGCCGCCAGCGCCGCCTGCGTCAGCGCATCGTCCAGCGCCAACCGATGGCCGTGATCGACCTTGTCCATCAGCAGCGAAGCGATATCCAGATCTTTCGGGCCGAAGGCGTCCGGCAGATAGTCCGCCAGCGTGGCCGGCGCGCGGCCCGGCAGACGGATCTGCAGTTCGCCGCCGCTGTTCAGTTCATTCATAAACTGACGGCAGTGGCCGCACGGCGTGTAGTTGACGGTGACCGAGGCCAGCGCCGGCTCGCCGCGCAGCCAGGCATGGGTAACCGCGCACTGTTCCGCATGCACGGTTTGCTGCAGCGGTGCGCCGCTGAATTCCATATTGGCGCCGAAATAGAGGTTGCCACTTTGCCCGCGTGCGATGGCGCCGACGTGGAAGTGCGATATCGGGGTTAACGAGCAGGCCGCCGCCAGCGGCAGCAGCGCGAATGCCAGCGCGTCATCGTCCAACCCGCAGCCTGTGCGGATCGCCGCAGCTTGCTCGGCCGTGAACATCGCCGGAAAGTCAGGCGCGTCCAGATAGGGCCGCAGGGCGGATTGCAGTGTCGCAGGCAGTGCGCTGAACGCGGTGTGAAAACGCGGATGCATAGAAAGTCTCTCTACAGGTTAACGGGATAACATTCTAGGCAGGCCAGAGACATTAAAGTGTGATTAATGTCTCTTAATTGGTGAAATTAATGCAATGAGATACATAAATGCGAGATGTATCGCATGTTTCACCCTGTTCAACCAAACAGGTGCAGCAGCACCGGGAACAGGAACGGTGCCAGCAGCGAGGTGATGATGCCGCAGATCACCAGCGCCAGCGAGCCGAAAGCGCCTTCCTGGTAGTCCATCTCCGCGCAGCGTGCGGTGCCCAGAGCGTGGGATGCGGTACCCATCGCCAGACCGCGCGCCGAGTGGGTGGTGATTTTCAACAGGTTGAACAGCGTATGGCCGAACACGGCGCCGAGGATACCGACGAAAATGACGCAGACCGCGCTGATCGCCGGAATGCCGCCGAGCGAGTCCGCGACGGCCATGGCGATCGGCGTAGTGACCGATTTCGGCAGGATAGAGGCGGCGATTTCCGGCGTGGCGCCTAGCCACAGGGCGATGGCGCCGCCGCTGATCATGGCGGTCAGGCTGCCGATGAAGCACACCGCGATAATCGACTTCCAGCGCGCGCGGATCTGGTGCAGCTGTTCATACAGCGGGAAGGCCAGCGCGACGACCGCCGGCTGCAGCAGATCGTTGAGGATTTTGCTGCCCTGAAAGTAGCGCTCATAGGGGATGCCGGTGAGCAGCAGCAGCGGGATGATCACCGCCATGGAAACCAGCAGCGGGTTGAGCAGCGGCATGTTCAGCTTGCGCGCCAGCCAGCGCGCGGCGAAATAGACCGCCAGCGTCAGCGGCAGCGACCACCAGATTTCATGGATCATGGGTTGCCCTCCGTGTCATCGGGCTTACCGGCGATGCGGCGCTCGCGGTGAAAATAGTGTGAGGTATAGCCGACCACCACCAGCACCATCAGCGTGCTGATGAGGCAAGAGATAACCAGTGGGCCCAGATGCGCGACGATCTGGTCGTAGTATTTCATCACCCCGACGCCGATCGGCACGAACAGCAGCACCATGTAGCGGATCAGCAAATGGCAGCCGGGTTTAACCCATTTGGCCGGCAGGATCTGGGTAGAGAGCAGGGCGAACAGCAGCAGCATGCCGAGGATGCTGCCGGGAATGGCGAACGGCAGCAGCGCCGCCACTGCGTTGCCGACGAACAGACAAAGGTAGATGAGGAGCAGGGCTCTCAGGTATTTCCAGCACAGTGTGAGCACGTTGGCCATTGTCTTTTCCCGTTTAACCGATGCATTCATCATACAATTAAACTGTGAGCCATGCCACAGATCGCACCATGAATTCTCGCTATGGATGCCATGCCCGTTCGGCGGGTTGACAGCCCGCAATCGCCGGTACGCGTGGTTTCAGCGCGTGTCTTCGGCGGTTGCCGCCGCGTGTTCCGCCAGCCGGTGGCCGAGGAAGAAAAACAGCAGGCTGAGCAGCGCGGCGACGATCAGCATCACGAACATCAACGGCGGCGCAGCATAGCTGAGCAGCACCCCGCACAGCACCGGGTTGATGGCGCCGCCCAGCGCGCTGAGGTTCTGTACCCCATAGTAGCTGCCTTTCAGGTGCGGCGGCGCGATAAAGTCGATGAACATGTATTCCACCGGGATAACGATGATTTCGCCGAGGGTAAACACCGCCATCGCCGCCAGCCACAGCCAGACCGTCTGGCCGGCCACCATAAAACCGAGCAGCCCGACGATGAAAAACAGCGTGCCCAGCGCCAGCCAGCGCAGCATGTTTTCCTGACGCATGCCGCGGCTGAGCAGGTATTGCAGGGCGATGACGATGCTGGCGTTGACGATCATCACCAGCCCGATGATTTTGTAGGCGAACTCGGCGCTGGAGACGGTGATCAGGTACTGCGACAGATAGCCGGTGAACTGACCGAACACGACGGCGCCCAGGGTACTGCCGAGAGTGAAGTAGATCAGCCGCCGATCGCTACGCAGGATAGTCACCGTCTGGCGGAAGTTGGGGAGCGCCGCGGGGGCGGCGGCTAGCGTTGCGCGCTGTTCCCGACCGCGCAAGCGCAGGCTTAGCGTCGCCACCGTCGCCAGCGCCAACCCACCCGACAGGTAAAACGGCAGCAGTGGGCTAAGCCCGGCCACCAGAACGCCGAGCGCAGAACCGATCGCCCAGCCGACGTTGACCAGCGTGTAGTTGATTGAAAAAGCCTTGATGCGCTGCCCGACCGGCAGCCAGTCGGCGAAGCAGGCCTTAATGGTGATGCTCAGCACAGAATAACAGGTATGCAGGATCGCCAGCACCACGATCACGCCGCCGGGGCGCGGGATCCAGGGAAGGGCGAAGAAGCTCAGCGCAAACAATAAAATCGACAGCAGGATCAGGCGGTTCTTGCTGAATTTGTCCACCAGATAGCCGCCGTACAGGCTGGCAAGGATGCCGAGGGTCAGGCTGACGCCCAGGATCACGCCCACGCTCTTCGGCAGCAGATGGAAATGCTCGGTGAGATAGATGGTAATGAACGGCAGCGTCACGCCGCGGCCGATGGTCAACACCAGCGAACTGGCCAGCAGCATGTTAATCAGCGAGGGGAATCCCTTCATTCGAAGCCTGTGTATGCATACAGTTATTGGGCAATGCAGATAACATAGCGTATTTTGGCGAGGACGGAAGGGGAAAGCCGAAAATTAGTTTAAAAACAGAGGCTGCGTCGGCAGCCTCGTCAAAAACAGCATTATTTACCGTGTTCGGCCTGCAGCGTGGCGAACCACGGCTGCACGAAGTCGCTGCTGCTGCCCCAGCCGGGGATGATCTTCGCCAGCCCGGCGACGTTGACCGGCCCCGGCTGCGCCAGCAACAGCGCCTGCGGAATGACCGTCGCTTTGAACTGATAGCTGTCCGGCGTGCTTTCACCGGCAATCTTGTTGGCCACCAGGCGCAGGTTGACTGCACCGATAAGTTTCGGATCCACCGCCACGCTGACCTGCCACGGGCTGCCGGCTTCGCGCATCAGTTGTAAGTCCTGGTTGGAGATATCGATGCTGTACAGCTTGATCTCGGTGCGGCCGTTCTCTTTCAATGCCTTGTAAGCGCCCTGGGTGAAGGCGTCCCAGGTGCCCCAGATGGCGTCGATCTTGCCTTTCGGGTATTTCGCCAGCACCGCGCCCACTTTATTGGCGGTATCGCCCTGTACGTCGGAGGAGACCGCGCCGATCGATTCCAGCTCGTGAATGCCCGGATGCTGTTTCAGCAGCTGCTGATAGGCGGCCTGGCGGCGTTCCATCGGCGGGAAGCCGGCTACCCAGAGTTTGATGATGTTGGCCTGGCCGTTGAAATCCTTCACCAGCTGGCCGAAGGAGGCGTTGGCCAGCGAAGCGTCGTCCTGCTGCGAGACGGTGACGCCGGGAACGCTGCCGCTGACGTCGGTATCGAAAGCCGCGACGGCGATGCCGGCCGCCGCGATGCGTTTGACCAACTCGGTGGAATAGGGGGCTCGCCCCTGCGAGAGAATGATGCCGTCATATTTCTGGCTGATAGCCTGGTTGACGAAGTCCTGGAAGCGCGCGTCGTCGCCGTTGCTGAGGAAGGTGTCCACCTTGAAGCCCAGCTTGCGTCCTTCCTGAATGGCGCCCGCCAAAAATTGCGTGGTGTTGTCGTCGGATCCGAGGTTGCGGATCACCGCGATGCGCACCGGCCCCTGATGCTGAGCGATGGCGGCCGGCACGGCGGCGTTTTCTGCCGCCTGCAGCGGCAGGGCGGCCAGCAGGCTGAGGGCGAGCAGCGAAGTCTTGAGATTTCTCATTATTATAGGCTCCAAAAAAGCGGGTAAACGGTCCCGGTGAAGGTCTGTTATAGCAGTCTTTCTGTCTGGACGTCTATTTGTTGTTGCGGAGCATCATAGCGAGATGCGGCAGGCGAGGGAATCAGAGCGGTTATGACTTTTTCTTACTGTTTATAACGTCGGGTTTGAGGCATTAAAAAAGGGCCGAGCAAGCTCGACCCTTGATGTAACGCGCCGGCGCGGTTACTTGACCTGCATACCAGGCTGCGCGCCGCTGTCCGGGCTCAGCAGGAAGATCTCTTTCCCGCCGGGGCCCGCTGCCATCACCATGCCTTCCGAAACGCCGAAGCGCATTTTGCGCGGCGCCAGGTTAGCGACCATGATGGTCAGGCGGCCTTCCAGCGTTTTCGGATCCGGATAAGCGGAGCGAATGCCGGAGAAGATCTGGCGTGATTCGCCGCCCAGATCCAACTGCAGCTTCAGCAGTTTGTCGGAGCCTTCGACAAAGTCGGCGCTTTTGATCAGGGCGATGCGCATGTCCACCTTGGCGAAGTCGTCAAAGGTGATGGTTTCCTGAATAGGATCATCGGCCAATGGACCGGTCACCGGCTTGGCGGCGGCCATGTCTTCTTTCGAGGCGTTGACCATTTCGCTGACCTTGTCCAGATCGATGCGGTTGAACAGCGCTTTGAATGCGTTCACCTGGTGGCCCAGCAGCGGCTGCGGGATTGCGTCCCAGCTCAGCTCGGCGTTGAGGAACGCTTCGGCGCGTTCGGTCAGCGAAGGCAGCACCGGCTTCAGGTAAGTCATCAGCACGCGGAACAGGTTGATGCCCATCGAGCAGATGGCCTGCAGATCGGCGTCGCGGCCTTCTTCCTTCGCCACCACCCAAGGTGCCTGCTCATCCACGTAGCGGTTGGCCAGATCGGCCAGCGCCATGATTTCGCGGATCGCGCGGCTGAACTCGCGGCCGGCGTAAGCTTCGGCGATGCTCTGCGCCGCGTCGACGAAGGTCTGGTACAGCGCCGGATCGGCCAGGCTGTCGGCCAGCTTGCCGCCGAAGCGTTTGTTGATAAAGCCGGCGTTACGTGACGCCAGGTTCACCACCTTGTTGACGATGTCGGCGTTTACGCGCTGCACGAAGTCTTCCAGATTGAGATCGATATCATCAATGCGTGAAGAGAGCTTGGCGGCGTAGTAATAGCGCAGGCAGTCGGCGTCCAGATGCTGCAGGTAGGTGCCGGCCTTGATGAAGGTGCCGCGCGATTTGGACATTTTGGCGCCGTTCACCGTCACGTAGCCGTGCACGAACAGGTTGGTCGGTTTGCGGAAGTTGCTGCCTTCCAGCATCGCCGGCCAGAACAGGCTGTGGAAGTAGACGATGTCCTTGCCGATAA
Organism: Serratia sp. CC22-02; assembly: GCF_900182895.1. Lineage (NCBI taxonomy): Bacteria > Pseudomonadati > Pseudomonadota > Gammaproteobacteria > Enterobacterales > Yersiniaceae > Serratia > Serratia sp. CC22-02. The sequence goes on from NZ_FXUD01000002.1 coordinate 720,889, forward strand.
AGTGATACAGCTCGGTGGTGGAATCTTTGCGCCAGAACTCGTCGAAGTCCAGATCGCCGCGCTTGTCGCACAGGTTCTTGAAGGAGCCCATGTAGCCGATCGGCGCGTCCAGCCAGACGTAGAAGTATTTACCCGGCGCATCCGGGATCTCGAAGCCGAAGTAAGGCGCATCGCGGGAGATGTCCCACTGCTGCAGGCCCGATTCGAACCACTCCTGCATCTTGTTCGCCACCTGCTCTTGCAGCGCGCCGGAGCGCGTCCACGCCTGCAGCATTTCGCTGAAGGCCGGCAGGTCGAAGAAGAAGTGCTCGGAGTCGCGCATCACCGGCGTCGCGCCGGAAACCACGGACTTCGGATCGATCAGTTCCGTCGGGCTGTAGGTGGCGCCGCACACTTCGCAGTTATCGCCGTATTGATCCGGCGATTTGCATTTCGGGCAGGTGCCCTTCACGAAACGGTCCGGCAGGAACATGCCTTTCTCCGGATCGTACAGCTGAGAAATGGTGCGGTTCTTGATAAAACCGTTTTCTTTCAGGCGGCTGTAAATCAGGGTGGACAGCTCACGGTTTTCATCGCTATGGGTCGAATGGTAGTTGTCATAGCTGATGCCAAAGCCGGCGAAATCCTGTTGGTGCTCCTGGCTCATCTCCGCGATCATTTCTTCCGGTTTCACGCCCAGCTGCTGCGCTTTCAGCATGATCGGCGTGCCGTGCGCGTCGTCCGCGCAGATGAAATGCACTTCGTGGCCGCGCATTCGTTGGTAACGCACCCAGATATCCGCCTGGATGTGCTCGAGCATGTGGCCGAGATGGATGGAACCATTTGCGTACGGTAGCGCGCACGTCACCAATAATTTTTTCGCGACTTGAGCCATAGTGAGAACTTGCTTTCTGTAATGAATAAAAGGGCCTTCGATGTTAACCGATCGCGCCCTTCGCTGCTAGGGCGGTTTCTTGCAGGTTATATGCGCCAGCGGCAGCGCAGTTCTGATATGCTTAGCCGGAAGCTACTCATTCAAAATCAAGGAGCCGGGATGAACGCAAAATCCCCTGAGCAGACCAACCCCGAAGTTCTGCGCGCCCTGGTGACCGGTGTACTGGCCGCCTTTGAACACCCGACGTTGAAAAACAACCTGACCGCATTGAAGGCCATTCATCACTGCGCGTTGCTGGACGATGTGCTGCATATCGAACTGACGATGCCGTTTGCCTGGCAGAGCGGTTTTGAAGCGCTGCAGGCGAGCGTCGGCCCCGAATTGCTGCGCGTGACCGGCGCTTCCGCCATCGACTGGAAGCTGAAACACGACATCACGACGCTGAAACGCGCCAACGGCCAGGCCGGCATCAAAGGCGTGCGCAACATCGTCGCCGTCAGCTCCGGCAAAGGCGGGGTGGGGAAATCCAGCACCGCCGTCAACCTGGCGCTGGCGCTGGCCGCCGAAGGGGCCAAGGTCGGTATTCTGGACGCCGACATTTACGGCCCGTCGATCCCCAACATGCTGGGTACCGAACATGAGCGGCCGACCTCGCCGGACGGTCAGCACATGGCGCCGATCGTGGCGCACGGCCTGGCGACCAACTCCATCGGTTACCTGGTGACCGACGATAACGCCATGGTGTGGCGCGGCCCGATGGCCAGCAAGGCGCTGATGCAGCTGCTGCAGGATACGCTGTGGCCGGATCTGGATTACCTGGTGCTGGACATGCCGCCGGGCACCGGCGACATCCAGCTGACGCTGTCGCAGAACATTCCGGTGACCGGCGCGCTGGTGGTTACCACCCCGCAGGATATCGCTTTGCTGGATGCCGCCAAGGGTATCGTGATGTTCGAGAAAGTGCATGTGCCGGTGCTGGGCATCGTGGAGAACATGAGCGTGCACATCTGCAGCAACTGCGGTCACCATGAGCCGATCTTCGGCACCGGTGGCGCTGAGAAGCTGGTGCAGAAATACCACAGCCGTCTGCTGGGGCAGATGCCGCTGCATATCTCGCTGCGCGAAGACCTGGATCGCGGTACGCCGACGGTGATCAGCCGCCCGGACAGCGAATTCGCCGAGATGTATCGCCAGCTCGCCGGCCGCGTGGCCGCGCAGATGTATTGGCAGGGCGAGGCGATCCCGACGGAGATTGCTTTCCGCGCGCTGTAATCTGCCTATGGCAATGCACGAGCCCGGCTTAAACGCCGGGTTTTTTTATGGGATGCGAGCAGGGTTGTGCAAATCCGCGCGGGTATAAGGACGTTCGATTTGCGCCAGCGTTTTGGCGATATGTTCCAGCAACCCCTGGGTGGGGGCCGGCTGACGCTGTCCCATCAGTGCCAACGGCAAGGCCAGCGCGATGACGAATTGCGGCCAGGAGAGGTGCGGGCGCGTTTTGCTCTGCTGCAGCCACAGGAACAGTGCGCTGGCCAGGTAGCCTAAAATTAGCCCGCTGATCACCTCGGATACCGAGTGAACGCGAATTTCCAGCCGCGACACGCCGATGGTGAAAGGCAATATCCACCCGGTCAACAGCGCGAGGCTGCGCACCGGATGGGAAAATCGGCCGGTCAACGCCCAGAGCAGCGGCGGCCAGATGCTGGCCGCGAGGGCCGAATGGCCGCTGAATCCGGTGAAATCATAGCGCTCGCTGCCGATGCCCCAGCCCATAAAGGCCAGTTTGGACAGGCAGACCAGCCCGCCGGTGAAGCCGAAGGTCAGCGCCCACTGCCAGCCTGCCGCGCGGGTGGCGGAAGACGTGAGCAGCAATAAAAACAGAATCAGCGCGCAGGGCAGCAGCAGCATGCTGTCGCCGAAAAAAGTCAAAAAATACCAATCCAGCACATCAATCTCCGATGAAGGGCCACGGGGAGCATAAGTCAGCGCAGGAGTGTATCTTGTTACCGCGCGTTGCCCTAGCCGTGAGATTCTTAAAATGCTGCAGTGCCGATAAGACGAGACAGCCCGAATTCGCCCGCCGTCGCGCAATATACAGTGGCGCAAACCCCGACGACTCCCTATAATTGTCGCGTTTTAGTTCCCCCCTTCACATTACGAAATCAGGTCTTTAATTTTATGACTGACAATCCGCATCAGTGCGTCATTATTGGTATAGCTGGCGCATCTGCCTCCGGAAAAAGCCTTATTGCCAGCACGTTGTACCGCGAACTCCGCGAGCAGGTCGGCGATGAGCACATCGGCGTTATTCCAGAAGACAGTTACTATAAAGACCAGACTCACCTGACCATGGAAGAACGGGTCAAAACCAACTATGACCACCCGAGCGCCATGGATCACAACCTGCTGTTCCAGCATCTGCAGATGCTGAAGGCCGGCAAGGCGATTGAACTGCCGCTGTACAGCTACACCGAACACACGCGCAAGAAAGAAACCGTCCATCTCGAACCTAAAAAAGTGATTATTCTGGAAGGGATTTTGCTGCTGACGGATATCCGCCTGCGCCAGGAGATGAACTTCTCGATCTTCGTCGACACGCCGCTGGATATCTGCCTGATGCGCCGCATGAAGCGCGACGTCAACGAGCGCGGCCGCTCGATGGATTCGGTGATGGCGCAATACCAGAAGACCGTGCGCCCGATGTTCCTGCAGTTTATCGAACCTTCCAAACAATACGCCGATATCATCGTCCCGCGCGGCGGCAAGAACCGCATCGCGATCGATATTCTGAAAGCCAAAATCAGCCAATTCTTTGAATAATGCCGCTTAATGGCCGGAAATGTGCATTTCCGGCCGGTGGCCAACTATTTGCACCCCGGCGTAGACCTTTCGCCCGTTGTGTGGCAATTTTTGTTTAGTGACGCGTTTTGATGGAGAAGAAAGACATGAGACTGTGCGACCGCGATATAGAAGCCTGGCTGGATAGCGAGAAACTGGTGATTTCCCCGCGCCCGCCGCTCGAACGCATCAACGGGGCCACAGTAGATGTCCGTTTGGGCAATCAGTTCCGCGTGTTCAGTGGCCATACCGCGCCTTTTATCGATCTTAGCGGGCCGAAAGACGAAGTCAGCGCCGCGCTGGATCGCGTGATGAGCGACGAGATTGTCCTGCCGGAAGGCGAGGCGTTCTTCCTCCATCCCGGCGAGCTGGCCCTGGCGGTGACGTTCGAATCCGTGACGTTGCCGGACGATCTGGTCGGTTGGCTCGACGGCCGTTCTTCTTTGGCGCGCCTGGGGCTGATGGTGCACGTGACCGCGCACCGTATCGATCCGGGCTGGCATGGGCGCATCGTGCTGGAGTTCTACAACTCCGGCAAGCTGCCGCTGGCGCTGCGGCCGGGGATGCTGATTGGCGCCTTGAGCTTTGAGCCGTTGTCCGGCCCGGCGGCCCGGCCATACAACAGCCGCCAGGACGCAAAATATCGCGATCAGCAGGGCGCAGTAGCCAGTCGAATCGACAAGGACTAACGGCGCGGGATGCACCGTCGGTGTGGCGCTGACAAGAGGGTGGCATGAGAAGATTACTGACGACATTGGCGATTTTACTGGTGGTCGTGGTGGCGGGGATGTCCGCGCTGGTACTGCTGGTCAATCCGAATGATTTTCGCGGCTACATGGTCAAAAAAGTCGAGCAGAAGAGCGGCTACCAGCTGACGCTCGAAGGCGACCTGCGGTGGCACATCTGGCCGCAGCTCAGCATTTTGGCCGGCCGCATGACGCTAACCGCACCGGGTGCCAAAGCGCCGGTGGTGAGTGCGGAAAACATGCGCCTCGATGTCAAACTGTTGCCGCTGCTGTCGCATCAGCTGTTTGTGAAGCAGGTGATGTTGAAAAACGCGGTTATCCGCCTCACGCCCGACAGCGAAGAGCACTCGCAGGTGGATGCCCCGATCGCACCCGCCGGTAGCGGTACTGACGCGGCAGACGCGGCCTGGAAGTTCGATATCGATAACCTTCGGGTGGTGGACAGCCTGCTGATTTGGCAGCGTGCCGATAACGAACAAATCAATGTTCGGGATATCAACCTCACCCTGCAACAAACGCAAAAACGCCAGGCGCAGCTGGAACTTTCCAGCCGGGTCAACCGCGATCAGCGTGACCTGACCTTCAGCATGGCGGCCGATGTCGATCTGCAGCAGTTCCCACGCCAGATTGGCGCCAAAGTGACCCAGTTCAATTACCAACTGGCGGGCGCGGATATTCTGAACGGCGGTATTCAGGGAGAGGGGAATGCGCAGGTGGTCTATCAGCAGACGCCGGCGCAGATTGCCGTCAGCCAGCTGAACGTCAGCGCCAATAACAGTCAGTTGACCGGCGATATCAGCGCCACGCTGGGGGCAGTGCCCGGCTATGTGGTGAACCTCAATTCGGCAAACCTCGATCTTGACGCGCTTTCCGGCTGGCAATCCAGCACCACGACCGCCGAGCAGCCCGCCGTGACTTCCGCGCCGGTGATCGCCAGCCAGGTTGACGATCGGCAGCAAAACCTGGAGGCGCTGCGCGATTTCACTGCACAGTTGAACCTGCAGGCGGCACAGGTAACCTATCGCGGTATGAACGTTACCCAGTTGGCCGTTACGGCGGACAACCAACGCGGCCTGCTGACGTTGCACAAGCTTGCCGGGCAATTGGCCGGCGGAGATTTCTCCTTGCCGGGAACGCTCGACGCGCGCGGCAATAAACCGGTGATAAGCGTACAACCGGTGCTGAATCAGGTTGAGCTCGGCACGGTGCTCAAGGCATTCGATATGCCGCAGATGCTCACCGGCAAGTTCAGCATGAAAGGGGATCTGACCGGCGATCGCCTCTCTTCACAGGCATTTGAGCGCCGCTGGCGCGGTACGGCGCAGCTTGCGATGCAGGATGCGCAGCTGCACGGCCTGAATATTCAGCAGCTGATTCAGCAGGCGGTGGCGCGTAATGATAACAGCGTACGTGGGCAAGACAGCTATCAGCGCTATACCGAAGTCAAAAGCGTCTCGGCGCAGGCCAGCCTGAGTCAGGGCACGGTCAAACTCAGCGGCCTGACGGCGGATTCGCCTTTGCTGGCGCTGACCGGCGCCGGCAGCATCGATATGCCGGGCAAACAGTGCGACATGGCGCTCAACGTGCGCGTCACCGGCGGTTGGCAAGGGCGCGGCGAGCTGATTGAGCAACTGCAAAAAACGCCGATCCCGCTGCGGGTCTATGGGCCTTGGCAACAGCTGAATTATCAACTGCAGGTCGATCAAGTGCTGCGCAAAACGCTGCAGGATCGGGCCAAGGATGCGTTGAACAAATGGGCTGAAAAGAACAAGGATTCGCGCGAAGGCCAGGATCTGAAGAAGCTGCTCGACAAGCTGTAATCTCCTCTGACGCGGGTCGCATTGTGGCCCGCGTCAATCTCGATGTTTCCCGCGATAATTTCTCTCCGTTACCTTGATGAAGGTCATGAAGACTCGCGCGCAGTTTGTGCAGAGTAAGGGACTGTTCTGCTATGACTATGCGCCTGAGCGCGAAAACATGACGAGTTGAGGAAACATGATAGAGCTTCTTATTGGCGCCGTAGTGGCGGCGGGCGTGGGCCGTTACATCATCAAAGGGTATTCCGCCACCGGCGTCTTGATGGTGGGCGGGTTACTGCTGCTCGGTATCAGCGCCCTGATGGGGAAAACGCTGTTGCCGTCCGGCGCGGCCTCTACCGGCTGGCGCGCGACCGATATCATCGAATACGTCAAGATCCTGCTGATGAGCCGCGGCGGCGATCTCGGCATGATGATCATGATGCTGTGCGGTTTCGCCGCCTACATGACGCATATCGGCGCTAACGACGTGGTCGTCAAGCTGGCCTCGCGCCCGTTGCAGATGATCAATTCGCCTTATCTGCTGATGGTGGCGGCATACTTTGTCGCTTGCCTGATGTCATTGGCGGTCTCTTCCGCTACCGGCCTCGGCGTGCTGTTGATGGCGACGCTGTTCCCGTTGATGGTGAACGTCGGCATCAGCCGTGGCGCGGCGGCGGCTATTTGCGCTTCGCCGGCGGCGATTATTCTGGCGCCGACCTCTGGCGACGTGGTGTTGGCGGCCAAGGCGGCGGAGATGCCGCTGGTGGACTTCGCGTTCAAAACCACGCTGCCGATCTCGATTGCCGCCATCGTCTGCATGGCCGTGGCGCACTTTTTCTGGCAGCGCTATCTCGACAAAAAGAACAATGAACAGCATCACATCATGGACGTCAGCGAAATCAACACCCACGCGCCGGGGTTCTATGCGATTTTGCCGTTTACGCCGATCCTCGGCGTGCTGATTTTCGACGGAAAATGGGGGCCGGAGCTGCATATCATTACTGTACTGGTCGGGTGCATACTGTTGGCGGCCGTGATCGAGTTTGTGCGCAGTTTCAGCGCCAAACAGGTATTCAGCGGCCTGGAAGTGGCCTATCGCGGCATGGCGGACGCTTTCGCCAGCGTGGTGATGCTGCTGGTGGCCGCGGGTGTATTCGCGCAGGGGCTGAGCACCGTTGGCTTTATCAGCGGCTTGATCGGGCTGGCACAGTCGTTCGGCACCGGCGGTTTGATCATGATGTTGGTGCTGGTGGTGATCACCATGCTGGCGGCCATGACTACCGGTTCCGGCAATGCGCCGTTCTATGCGTTTGTCGAACTGATCCCGAAACTGGCGGCGCAGATGGGCGTGAATCCGGCCTATCTGGTGATCCCGATGCTGCAGGCGTCTAACCTTGGCCGCACGCTGTCGCCGGTCTCCGGCGTGGTGGTGGCGGTTTCCGGCATGGCGAAAATCTCGCCGTTCGAGGTGGTGAAACGCACTTCGGTGCCGGTGATTGTCGGGTTGGTGGTGGTGATCGTGGCGACCGAGCTGTTGGTTCCCCAGTAAAAGAAAGGCCGGGCGATGCCCGGCCTCAATGCTAAACCTCGTAGTCCTCCGGTGGGGGAGGCGGGGTGATCTTCACTTTCAGAATGCGGTGGCTGTTAACCTCCAGCGGTTCGAACAGATAGTCACCGATCTTGATTTGCTCGCCTTCTTGCGGCACACGCTGGCTGTGTTCCATCAGCAGCCCCGCCAGCGTGTGGTATTCGCGTTTTTCTTCCAGCGGCATCGGCAGGTACAGCACCAGATCTTCCAGCGGCATATAGCCGTTGGCAATCCAGCTGCCGTCTTCGTTTTGCTGAATGTCATGGCGTGCGTCCACCTCTTCGCCGGCCTCCGGCAGATTGCCGGCGATGGTTTCCATCACGTCCGTCAGGGTGACGATACCTTCGACGGAACCGAACTCGTCGACCACAAAGGCAAAGTGCGTCTGCGCCTGGCGGAACTGTTCCAGGGCGCTTAACAGCGTGAGCTGTTCCGGGAAGATCAGCGGTTGGCGTATCAGCGCGCGCAGATCCAACGGCGCCTGCGCCAACTGCTGTTTGAGGACGTCGATAGTATGGATAACGCCCAGCGGTTCGTCGCTGGCGCTGCTTTCCACCACCACGATGCGCGTGTGCTGATTACGCTCCAGCAATTGCGTCAGTTTTTCCTGCGGATCGTTCAGCTCGAGGTATTCGACGTCGTGACGCGAAGTCATGATGCTGCTGACTGTGCGCTGCGCCATGCCCAGCACGCGTTCGATCATGCGCCGCTCTTGTTGATTGAAGATCTCGCCGTTTTCGCTGTCGCTGTCCGCCAGCAGGTTGGCGGAGTGGCTGTCGACCTCCGCTTCTTCGTGTTTACCACTCAGCATGCGCAGTACCGCCTCGGCGGTGCGCTCGCGCAGTGGCCGCACCTTCGACAGGAAGCGCCGGCGGTTGAACTGTGCCAGTTGGTTCAATGCTTCGATCATCACCGAGAAGCCGATCGCCGCGTAGAGGTAACCTTTCGGAATGTGGTAGCCGAAGCCTTCCGCCACCAGGCTGAAGCCGATCATCAGCAGGAAGCTCAGGCACAGGATAACGATAGTCGGGTGAGCGTTGACGAAGCGCGTCAGCGGCTTGCTGGCCAGCAGCATCAGGCCGATGGCGATACACACCGCGATCATCATCACCGCCAGGTGGTCGACCATGCCGACTGCGGTGATCACCGAGTCGAGCGAGAAAACGGCATCCAGCACCACGATCTGCGCCACTACCGGCCAGAAACGCGCGCCTTTGCGTGTGCCGTGCTGCTCTTCATCCTTGCCTTCCAGCCGCTCGTTCAGCTCCATGGTGGCTTTGAACAGCAGGAATATCCCGCCGACCAGCATGATCAGATCGCGGCCGCTGAAGGGGTGCTCCGCAACGATGAACATCGGTTTGGTCAGCGTCGCCAGCCACGAGATGGAGGCGAGCAGCGCCAGACGCATCACCAACGCCAGCAGCAGGCCGACGACTCGAGCCTTATCTCTTTGTTGTTTTGGTAGTTTATCCGCCAGAATGGCGATGAAGACAAGGTTGTCTATACCCAGAACGATTTCCAGCACGACCAAGGTGGCCAGGCCGGCCCAAATTGTTGGATCAGCGATCCATTCCATACGCCCAATTTCACCTGTAAGTTCTACGGCTTATGCCGCAGGGGAATGATGGGCGCTGAGGCGGCAAAATTCAACTTTAAAACAGTGAAATCCACATGTTTACACGGTTTCCCCGCCCGCGATTGAGGGGGAAACAATGGGTAGGTTCAGGTAGGCGCCTCAGCGTGGCAAAGTCAAGCCGATCGATGACAATAACGATTTTGGCGCCGTGTACGGAGTTTGTCGATAAAGTGGTCATAACTATATTTTTTAAAATCAAGGTGTTATGCACGTTTTTCACAGCTACACTTAATTGCTCGGTAAACCCATAGTAGTCTTATTCTGAAAAGGACTCACAGGGGGGATCTTAGACTTGTGTCGTTAGAACAATAGTATAAGAATCTTAACCATGAAATGGGGGGGAACAATAACATCTGGTTATAAAAAGACCCAATTTTTTGTGATTATGTGAACCAAATTGCAGAAGTATCATGGTGCTGAATCCTGTTCATAGAAAAGTGTGATTAAGATTCAGTCGATAGACTAGGCGAGCGTGATTCAGTGCTTTGGTAGCTGCAAGCCAAGGGCGGTAGCGTGGGAGCGATGCGGTGCGAGGGTTCATTAGGCATGTTTTTTAAGTAATCCATTGATTTTTTATATTAAAATGTCAATTTTCGCACCTCATCATCTGGCGTTCATGCGAGATAGCCTGCCCTGGGAAATTTCATCGTTGTGCGAGGGGGATTTACACTTTTCTTCTCGACAAGTCCGACAGGATAATCGGAGTCGCTGAGTTCAAAATAATAATGTCAGAAAAACAGGCGGCATTTGGCTCTCGTACCGTTATCCTCTCGCCATTATTTACATTTTTGAGCGGAGCAGATATTTCCCGCATATACAATTTCGATGAATTTACCATAGTGATAAAAATGTAATGGAAAAACTGAAAGAAAAAACAACCAGAGGCCTGAAATGGAGTGCGCTGGAACGAGTGATGGCGCAAGGAGTGCAGCTTTGCGTAATGCTGATTTTAGCGCGAATGCTGGGGCCGACTTCATTTGGTCTGGTTGGCATGTTAGCGGTGTTTATTGCCGTAGCCCAGGTCTTTGTCGATAGCGGCTTCAGTGCGGCATTGATACGCAAACCGGAACGTAGCGAGGCCGATGTTGCCACTACCTTCTATTTTAATATCACGGTGTCGTTGGTTTGTTATGCCGTGCTGTATTTCAGTGCGGATAGCGTGGCCAGATTCTATAATCAAAGTGAGTTATCTTTATTACTGAAAGTGCTGGGGCTGGCCGTTATCTTTAACTCATTCCTGGTTATTCCCAGAACCAATCTGACGATCGCGATGGATTTCAAATCGCAGGCGAAAATTTCAATTTTAAGTGTGTTGGTGAGTGGTACGATTGCGTTGTTCTTGGCTTGGAAAGGCTACGGCGTATGGGCCTTAGTCGCGCAGACCTTGCTCGCGTCGCTAACCAGCGTAGTGATGTACAATATTATTTCCCCATGGAAACCTAAAGATCGGTTCTCTTTTGAGTCGTTTCGTTATCTTTTTGGTTTTGGTAGCAAGTTGCTTTGTTCATCGTTATTGGAAACGATCTACAATAATATTTATCAGCTCATTATCGGTAAGCATTTTTCGCCGAATTATGTCGGGCAATTTACGCAGGCTAATCAACTCGCCAGCGTACCTGCAATGACGGCGACAACCGTGATCCAGCGGGTTACCTTTCCCATGTTTAGCCACATGCAGAGCAGCCCGGAAAAAATGGATCAGGCCTATTTACTGACGTTAAAACTGGCGGCTTTCGTCATTTTCCCGCTATTGTCGATATTGTGTGTTGCTTCGACGCCGTTGCTGACCTTGATATTGGGTGTAAAGTGGATTTATGCCTCTCATCTTTTATCGATTTTATGCATTGGCTACCTGCTATATCCTATTCATGCGATAAACTTGAATATACTGCAAGTCAAGGGGCGTTCGGACCTGTTTCTAAAGCTTGAGGTTATCAAGAAAGTGTTGGGTGTGGCGATTTTGTTGGTCACTATGCAAATCAGTATCACGGCTATGTGTATAGGCATTGTGCTTCACTCATATCTTTCTTTGATTATCAATACTTACTATACAAGCCAGCTTACGCAGATTGGCCAATTGACTCAATTTAAAGCTTTATGGTCATTGTGGTTAGGTTCTGTTATGAGCGCTGCAAGCGCGTTTTATCTTAACCAGGCATTTGTTTTTTCGTTGCCTGTTGAGATCTTTATCGCGATATGTATTCCGGCTATTCTCTATATAATGTATTCGGTACTATTCCAAAGAGATTTGCTGAAGATTATCTTCACTGCAGTAAAAAAATAAACTCACGATAAGGATTAGCATGAAAAAGAATATTCCTGTAACACAGCCATTTCTTCCTGAGCTTGGCGAATTTGTCCCTTATCTGGAGGAGATCTGGTCAAATCGCTGGCTAACCAATAATGGTCCATTTCATCAACGACTGGAAAGTGAGCTTTGCGATTATTTAGGCGTTGAGCATATTTCTCTATTCAATAATGCGACCATCGCTTTGATTACGGCGCTTCAGGCATTGCGTATTTCTGGCGAAGTGATCACCACCCCTTACTCCTTTGTTGCGACTGCTCACTCTATTCTTTGGAATGGTTTGACGCCTGTTTTTGTTGATATCGACAGCGATAGTTACAATATCGATCCTAAAAAGATTGAGGCGGCAATTACGCCTCGAACCTCTGCAATCATGCCTGTGCATTGCTATTCTAATCCTTGCGCCGTTGAAGAGATTCAAAAGATTGCAGATAACTACGGTTTGAAGGTTATTTATGATGCTGCGCATGCCTTTGGTATAAACTACAAAGGTGAGAGTCTGCTGAGATATGGTGATCTTTCTATCTTGAGTTTCCATGCCACAAAAGTATTTAATACTTTTGAAGGTGGAGCGATCATCAGCCCTGATGCAAAAACCAAGCAACGTATTGATCGCCTGAAAAACTTTGGTATTGCTGATGAATTGACGGTAACGGCTCCTGGAATTAATGGGAAAATGAGTGAGATCAATGCAGCCTTTGGTTTGGTACAGCTGAAGTATATCGATCAAGCAATCAAAAAGCGCAAAGAGATTGATGAAAAATACCGTCAAGTGCTGTCGACAGTGAAGGGCATTACGCTGTCCAAATTGTCACCTGACTCCAATAGTAATCATTCTTATTTTCCCGTTCTGATCGAGAAAGAATTTCCACTCACTCGTGATGAGCTCTATGATAAGTTGAAGAACAACAATATTCTCTCTAGGAAATATTTTTATCCATTAATCAGTAATATGCCAATGTACCGCGGCTATGCCTCCGCTGCTCCTGAGAATCTGAAGCATGCGAACACCATCTCTGATAAGGTGCTGTGCCTGCCTATTTTCGATGCGCTGGAAGATGACGATCTGAATCTGATCATTACTTTGATCAGGGAGTGCTAGATCCGAAGGGCACAATTATAACTCTATATTATAAGATTAAATGTGCCCATGAATTGAACGTAGATGATAATTATATGGCAAAAAATTTATAAAGGGTAAGGAATGAAGTATTTAATTGTTGCCACGTCATATGATGAAAATAGCGGTGGCGTCATTGCTTTACACAAATTATGTCATGTGATTAATTCTCTCGGTGGTGAAGCTTATTTGCATCCGCGCGTAACCGAATCTCGCGCGGATTTTAAAAGCATGTTAAGAGCCGCCAAGTCCTTCTTGCGAGTGAGCTTCGGTAAATATAATACTAATCCTTCTTTTAATACGCCAGTTAAAAGACGAATCACTAAAAAAGAGCTGGAAGATTTTTGCGTAGTTTATCCTGAGAACATTAGCGGTAACCCTATCGGGGGCAAACAGGTTGTCCGTTGGTTTCTGCATCACCCTGGCTATCATTCAGGCCAGGTAAACTATTTTTCAGGTGAGTTGTATTTTTCATACGATTCCTTTGGCAGCGACTTCGCCATCCATGGTTCGAAAACCTCTGAGCATCCTCTGCGCGTCACGCACTTCTTTGACGAATATTATAATGATATTGGTACAGAGAAAGAGCGAACGGCTGTCGCCTACTGTTTACGTAAAGGTAAAGACCGTGAGATGGTTCATGATGTGGACCGTTCAACGTTGATTGACGGCCTCTCTCACCGAGAAGTGGCCTCTATTCTGCGGCGTTCTGATATTTTTGTCAGCTACGATCTTTATACGGCATATAGCTGGTTTGCCATTATGTGTGGTTGTGTACCGGTTATTATTCCTCAACCAGGGCTTAGTATTGACGAGTGGTATCCCAACTCACAGTCTAGATTGGGATTTGCTTATGGCTTTGACCAAATAGAACAGGCCAGAGCGGAGATGGAATCAGCGAAGAAAAACTTGAAAAACAAAGAAATTGAAACGATAGAAAACGTTAAGGTATTTTTGGCAGAAGTTGAAAACTATTTTTCAAAATGACCTTTTGCAGAAATAACGGTTAGTTGAATTTCATGCTGTATATAATTTGGAGGCTGAATTGATTTTGTTCTCCAGAATTAACGTTCGTTGGATGTTATCGGGGGCGGGGAATACATGAATGATTTTTATGAATGATTTTGTAACGGCTTTGCAGCAAAAGGGCGACAGATTGAGTATCTTCTTTAATTCAATTCGTTCGGATGCTAAGTAGTCTTATTCCTAAAAATCTCTTCATGGCGATGTAAGCCTTGTATCAGTAAGTTAATCGTATAAGAATTTGGTGCATATTTAGAGATGACATCACTTATCGAGGCGATAATACAAAATAGCCGTTTGCTGAACTGCAAGAAAGCGGCGCTGACGATGTTTATGTAATTACGTCAGTTACCTGGCTGAGAGCATGTTGCCATAGCATATTGGCCATGAAAGCCGAGGGCGGTAGCGTGCCTGGAACGTCGGAGCAAGCGCTTTCGGTTTTTTGCGCGCAATGAGGGAGTGAGTTGCCTAACCGGGTTTCCGACGCTGTGGTGGACCTTTGGCAGGTGTTGAACATGTATCTAGAACGGGGTTATGGGTAGTGAAGAACATTCTTTTTGTTATGCCGATTTTAGGACTGACTGGTGCGGATCGGGTTATTTTCACCTTATTGAACAACCTGGACAGAACGCGCTTTCGCCCAATGTTGCTGCTGTACAAAAATGATCCAAGCCTGAACGTGCTGGTCAAAGAGCTACGCCCGGACGTCGAAGTGACGTATCTGAACATCTCCGGGCGGGCCAGATTCTCTTTCCCAAAAATTTTGACCGGGATCCGGCGAGTCTGCCGGGAAAAAAATGTCAGCACGCTGTTCATCAGTTCAGGAACATCCAATGCGGTTATTTCACCTTTCTTGTTCCTGTTCGGCAAGCGAGTGAAAACAATTGCGCGAGAGTCGAACTTGCCGAGTTTGTTTGAAAAGAGCGCGATCGTTAAGTTTCTCTATCAGTACAGTTACAAGAATTATGACAAAATCGTCGCGCAAAGTGATGATATGCGTGAAGATTTGATTAAAAACTTCCAAATTCCTGCCGATAAGATAGTTAAAATCAACAACCCCCTCGATTATCGCTATATCAACGCATTATCGCAGCGGGACGGTGAACCATGTTTCAACGAGAACAAGATTAACCTGTTGAGCATTGGGCGACTGACATACCAAAAAGGTTTCGATTTACTGCTGAACGAATTCGCCAAGGTCGACGATCCGCGCTATCACCTGACTATTATCGGTGAGGGGGAGGACAAGGCCGCTTTACTTGCCTTACGTCGGCAGTTGACGTTGGAGGAGCGGGTTACTTTTATCGATAGCACGGATAATCCGTATCGCTTCATGCGGCAGGCTGACGTGTTTATTTCGAGTTCTCGTTGGGAAGGATATCCAAACGTCGTCATTGAGTCGCTGCTGTGCGGTACGCCTGTTTTGGCTAACAACTATCCGGGTGGAATCAACGAAATCATCGACAGTGAAAACGGCCAGGTTTGCGATCTGACCCGAGATTTTTCGTCGGCTCTCAAGCATGTCAGCGGTTTGCGGGATGTGAGTTTCGACGTGAAAAAGGTTGATGAAATTTTCAATAAATATAATGAGCTGGTTGATTAAAAGGCGATTTTAGCCGCGTGCACCTATGGCGGGCGCGGTGTGCGGAATCATTTGTGCATAGCCAACGGGTTCGGTTGACGCCAATCCGCTGCGCAGGCGGTGAGCCTTCACCTTTGCAGGCCGCCGGAAATTGCACCCTACATGTCTCATTTGGATAGAAACTATGCAAAAAAGAATCAAAGCCGTAATCCCTGTTGCAGGATTGGGAACCCGAATGCTTCCCGCCACAAAGGCGATTCCGAAAGAGATGTTGCCTGTCGTCGATAGGCCCTTGATTCAATATATTGTGGACGAGTGCGTTGCGGCAGGGATCCGAGATATCATTTTGGTCACCCACTCGTCGAAAAACGCGATTGAAAACCATTTTGACACTTCTTTTGAGCTGGAGGCGATGCTCGAATCCCGCGTCAAACGCCAGCTGTTGAAAGAGGTTCAGTCGATCTGTCAGCCAGATGTCACCGTTATGCAAGTGCGCCAAGGGCAGGCAAAGGGGCTGGGGCATGCGGTGCTTTGCGCTAAACCTATGGTGGGCGACGACGCTTTCGTGGTGGTCTTACCCGATGTTTTGCTTGATGATACGACGTGTAATCCGCTGCGTGATAATTTGGCCAAAATGATCTCGCGTTTTGAGCAAACCGCAGTAAGCCAGATTATGGTTGAACCCGTGCCGGAACAGGATGTATCAAAATATGGCGTGGTTGACTGCGGCGGCGTTGAATTGAACGCCGGAGAGAGTGCGGCCATGTCAGCCATTGTGGAAAAACCGGAGCGCGACGTTGCCCCCTCCAATCTGGCCGTCGTGGGGCGTTACGTGTTGTCTGCCGACATTTGGCCGTTGTTGGAAAAGACCCCGCCCGGGGCCGGCAATGAGATCCAGTTGACCGATGCGATTGCTATGTTGATGCAACGGCAAAAGGTAGAAGCTTTCCATATGAGCGGTAAATCACATGATTGCGGCGACAAACTGGGTTATATGAAAGCATTTGTGCAGTACGGCGTGCGCCATGCGTCGGAAGGGCAAGCCTTCAATCAGTGGTTGAAGCAGAAAATTAAAGGCTAATTTAGTGCCTGCCGTACGACGGCTCAATAGGTTAAAGGTAAATTCGATGACGACATTGAAAGCGGTTATCCCCGTAGCAGGGCTTGGCATGCGGATGCTGCCAGCGACGAAAGCTATTCCTAAAGAAATGTTGCCAATAGTCGACAAGCCACTCATTCAGTATATCGTTGGAGAGTGTGTGGCGGCGGGGATCAAGGAAATTATCCTGGTCACGCACTCTTCCAAGAATGCGATCGAAAACCATTTCGATACCTCTTTCGAACTTGAAGCCATGCTCGAAGCCAGGGTGAAAAGGCAACTGCTGGACGAAGTGCAGTCCATTTGCCCGAAAGGCGTTACGCTTATGCATATCCGTCAAGGGCAAGCAAGGGGGTTGGGGCATGCGGTACTGTGCGCCAAACCGCTGGTGGGCGATCACCCTTTTGTCGTCGTTCATCCGGATATCTTGTTGGACGATGCCACCTCGGATGCCAAAAAAGATAACCTTGCCCACATGATCGCGCGTTTTGAAACGACGGGCGTTAGCCAGGTGCTGGTGCAGGAAATGGATGCCGCTCTTTTGCGGAATTACTCTGCGGTGGCGTGTGAAAATCCGGATCTGCAGCCGGGAGACAGCAGTCGCATGCTCTCCATCATCGAAAAACCGGAGCCTGAAGTTAAACTCAGCTCAAATTTTTCCGCAGTAGGCCGATATGTTTTATCCGCGGACATCTGGCCAGTATTGGAAAGGACGGCACCTGGTGCTTGGGGGCGCATACAGCTCACCGATGCCATTTCCGGACTGCTCCGGGATAAAGCCATCGATGCGGTGCGCCTGGTGGGGGAGTCGTTTAACTGCGGCGAAAAAATGGGTTACCTGAGGGCGTTTGTCAGCTACGGGCTACGCCACCCTGTGCAGGGGGAAGCGTTTCGCAAATGGCTGGCGGAATTCGTAGCGTAAACGTTTTTGTCTGCTCAATGTACAGGGCCCTGCCAAAGGCAAAAAGTGATAATGGCCCCGTCGAAGCGGGGCGCTGTGGCTGAGGGCCATTTTTGAGCGTGAAGCATCGTGGCGGCATTAGCCGGATAGATGATACGATCAGAGAAAACCATCTAACGGTTATGGAATATGAAAATATCAGACTATAAATTACACTTGGCGGCGGTTGTTTTTCTCTTTTTATTCACGTTTTCGGGTGTCTTTTCCATTATCGCGGTTAAATTCGATAACCCGTTGATAAAAATATGGAAAGAGATTCTGATCATCGTGCTTTTCACGGCTTGCACGTTATTCGTATTTATGAAACGGAGCATAAATATCAGAAAGGTTTTGCTGCTCTTGATCTTTCTTATGCCATTTTTGGTTATTTATCTTATACTTACGATAGATTCCAATCGTCTTCTGGTTGCTTATCAGATTAAGAATGACGTAGTGCCATTTCTGTTTGTCGCTGCAGTTGCATTTATCGTCAATAGCCGAGAGTCAAAAGAGCATATCTATCTGAAGATGGTTAAGGTCGTCATTATCACCGGCATGATCAACTCAGTGTTCGTGTACTTTGAAAGCGCATTCTCTTCGCTCTTCATGTCGGTCCTCGCCATAGATGATATGAACAATGCCGGCGGCGCATCTGGCGTACGTCTTGATAATACGCTATGGGGACTTCGGGCGATGGGAACCATGACATCGTTCATCAACTCTGGCACGTTGATATTTTTCGCCATTGTTTGTCTCCTGGAAACCAAGTTGTACCGCGGTTGGAAGAAATTGGTCATGTTTGCCATGCTCGTAGCGGCAATGGTGCTGACGACCTATAAAACGACATTGCTGGCGATTGCGCTGTATTTTGGCGTAAAAGCGGTATATATGATGTTTAGCCGCGTGCGCGGCGCAAAAATGATCTATTTCTTTGCCACCGTTGTGGTGTTCACGGCGATGACCTACGTCTTTAACAGCATGGACGTCTATAATAAACTCGCCTTCACGCGGTACAAGGATGTGGCTTATAACTCTATCTACATTCGTGTTTTACAACATGCTGATATTATCAGGGATATGGAGGGTCGTGGCCAGTTCTACACCGGGTTGGGCGTTGGCGTAAACGGGACTTCAGGGCCGAGTGAAGATCTAAAGGTGAACAGTAAGGCGCTGGATAGCACTTACATTTACATCATGAGCAATTATGGCTTTATTGGCGTGTTTATCTATGTCTCCACGGCGTTCCTCATCTTGCTCTACCTGTGCCTCCAGGGGCGTGAGAACGATAATATCGCGATTGTTCTTTTATTCTACTCATTGTCGGTTGAGTTCTTTACCAACAATATTTTCGCCAATTTCCCCTGTAACTTGCTCATGTATACGCTGGTGTATCTTTCGATGATTTATTGCCGGCCGCAGGTCGTCAGGGAGAAAAAAATGCCGGCGATAAAAAGTGCTCCTGGGAACATGTTGGGGGCGTAATGTAAACCGCCTGCATGCGGGCGGTGTTGTTGATGAGGGAAGGCCTTTTTGTGAGAATAAACAGGTATCTTTCTTCATCAATACCCTTTACCTTTTGGCGTGGCAGCTACTCGCAAGCGGGGTGCTACATAAGAAACATCTGGACAGATGTTCCGGCCACTCCCTGACGCGCCATTTTCCTTTATCTGAAATAACTGATGGTAGTAAGTAGACATGAGAAAAATGAAAACTAAGCGAGTCGCCGTTCTGATCGCTAGTGCGCTGCTCGCTGGTTGTACTATCGCTCCTGGACAGCATCTTAGTACCAGCAACAAGGATGTTGTCCGACAGCAGGATGAAGATTTCGATCTCAACAAGCGGGTCAACGTTTATCCGATGACGCCAAAGCTGCTCGAGAGTTTGCGCGGCAAGCCGGTGATCGCCCAAGCGAACCCGCAGCTTGATCGTGAGCTGAAAGCGCATCAGTACCGGATCGGCATCGGCGACGTATTGATGATTACCGTATGGGATCACCCTGAGTTGACGACGCCGGCCGGTACTTACCGCAGCGCCAGCGATAGCGGCAACTGGGTCCATGCGGACGGCACCATTTTCTATCCGTACATCGGCAAGGTAAAGGTGGTGGACAAAACCGTGGTGGAGATCCGGCAGGATATCGCCAATCGCCTGGCCAAATATATTGAAAGCCCACAGGTTGATGTCAGCATCGCGGCTTTCCGTTCACAGAAAGTCTACGTGACAGGTGAGGTGAAAACCTCGGGTCAACAGCCTATCACCAATATTCCTCTGACCATTCTGGATGCCATCAATGCCGCCGGTGGTTTGACGGAAAATGCCGATTGGCGTAATGCGGTGTTGACCCATAACGGCAAGGAAATCCCTATTTCGCTGCAGGCTTTGATGCAGAACGGCAACTTGCAGGAAAACCACCTGCTTTATCCTGGTGATATTCTCTATGTTCCGCGCAACGACGATCTGAAAGTCTTTGTGATGGGCGAAGTTAAGCAGCAATCCACGCTGAAAATGGATCGTAGTGGCATGACATTGACAGAAGCGTTGGGTAATGCCTCCGGCGTTGATCAGGCCATGTCGGATGCGACCGGTATTTTCGTCATCAGACCGCTGCGTGGCAGACAGCCAGAAGGCAAGATTGCCGATATTTATCAGTTGAACGCCAGCGATGCGACGGCGATGGTATTGGGAACCGAGTTCCAGCTACAGCCATACGACATTGTTTATGTTACCACCGCACCAATAGTTCGCTGGAACCGCGTTATTACTCAACTGGTGCCGACCATTGCAGGTGTTCACGATATGGTTGAAACCGTGCGTTATATCAGGAGCTGGCCGCAATGAAGTTTGATTCCATTCTGGTCATTTGCGTTGGCAATATTTGCCGCTCGCCAACGGGAGAGGCGCTGTTGCGTCAAATGCTTCCCGGCAAGAAAGTGGCCTCGGCAGGATTGCAGGCGGTTGTGGGAGAAGGCGCCGACGCTAATGCGAAAATCACAGCCGAAAAGCATGGGATATCGCTGGACGGACATGTCGCGCGTCAACTCACATCAGCACTATGCCGTGAGTATGATTTGATATTGGTGATGGAAAAACGTCATATCGATATGGTCGGCAATATCGCTCCGGAAGTCAGAGGAAAAACCATGTTGTTCGGCCATTGGATGGGGCAGCAGGAAATCGATGACCCCTATCGGAAAAGTTTGGAGGCCTTTGAATATGTTTATCAAATGTTGTCCAACTCTGCGAGTAAATGGGCCAAAGTGCTAGCTTCCTAATACGAGAATTGTTATGTCAGAAAAGAATAAATTGCCTAGTGGTTCTGCAGAGAGGCCTGAAGAAATCGACTTGCGCCGCCTGCTGGGGGAACTGGTAGACAACAAGTGGCTGATTGTCGGCATCACCAGCCTGTTTAGCGTGTTGAGCTTGCTGTACGTTTTATTTGCGACACCGGTATATGAAACGGATGCATTGGTACAAGTAGAGCGTAACGTTGGCAATACGCTATTGACGGATATTTCTTCCATTCTTCCAGACAGTCAACCGCAAAGTCAGGCTGAGATTGAACTGATTCAGTCACGAATGGTAATGGGAAAAACGATTCAGGATCTTGGCCTCGAAACGAGCTCCGTGGTGAAGTATTTCCCCATTTTCGGCCGCGGTTGGGCTCGATTGATGGATGAAGAGCCGGCCAAGATCGCCTTATCGCGCTTGGTAGTGCCGGAGAAGTGGTTGAATATTCCGTTGGAACTCACCGTTGGCAAAGAGGGGCAGTATCAGCTTACTGCGGATGGTTCAACTGTGCTGAATGGCAAAATTGGCCAGTTGGCGTCAGGCAATGGTTTCACTTTACTGGTCAGCGATATTGATGCGGATGTCGGCACTACTTTTTATGTCATCAAACGCACCCCGCTCAATGTCATGCAGGAAATGTCCAAAAACCTGACGGTTGCGGATAAAGGTAAGGATACCGGCGTACTTGGGCTGACCTATACGGGGGACGATCCGGTACTGATTCAAAAAATTCTGAACAGCATCGCGCAAAACTATTTGCAGCAGAACGTTGAGCGTAAATCGGAAGAAGCCGGTAAGAGTCTGAAATTCCTAGAGCTGCAACTGCCTAAAGTTCGCGAGCAACTGGAGATTGCGGAAGACAAGCTTAATAGCTATCGCCAGCGAAAGGATTCGGTCGACATGTCGCTTGAAGCCAAATCGTTGCTGGATTCGGTTGTTGGTGTCGAATCGGAGCTGAATCAGCTCACCTTGAAAGAAGCCGAAATTTCGCAGCTATATACCAAGGACCACCCGGCATATAAAGCGTTGATGGATAAGCGACAGACGCTTACCAATGAACGGGATCGCTTTAATAAGCGCATTAGCACTATGCCGGCGACGCAGCAGGAAATTCTGCGTTTGACTCGTGACGTTCAGGCTGGGCAAGAAATTTACATGGAGCTGCTGAATAAGCAGCAAGAGTTGAGCATCAGCAAAGCCAGCACTATCGGTAACGTTCGCATTGTCGACAGTGCGATCACGTCGCCAAATCCGGTATCGCCGAAGAAAACGTTGATGATCCTGTTATTCACCTTCCTGGGCGCTTTGATCTCCTCGGGGGTGGTATTCCTGCGTGCATTGTTGCACAAAGGGATCGAAACGCCGGACGAGCTTGAGGAGTTGGGAATTAGCGTTTATGCCAGCATCCCTATTTCTGAGACTCAGCAGAAAAAGGATATGCTGTTCAGCCGCAGCAAAGGACGCTCCAAACATAGTGACATGCTGTTGGCATTGGCAAACCCGGCTGATTTGGCGGTGGAGTCGATTCGTAGCTTGCGCACCAGCTTGCACTTCGCCATGTTGGAAGCGAAGAATAATGTGCTGATGATTTCAGGGGCATCGCCAGAAATTGGTAAGACATTCGTATGTAGTAACCTTGCTGCCGTGATTGCCCAATCCGGGCTGAAAGTATTGCTGGTAGATGGCGATATGCGCCGTGGCCGTGTGCATGAGGTCATGCATGTGTCTAACGATAAAGGGCTGTCGGCCGTGTTGTCCGGGCAAGTTCCTATGGAGGAAGCGCTGTGCAAAACGGAAGTCGCTAACCTTGACTTCATTCCGCGTGGCAAGGTGCCGCCAAACCCTTCGGAACTCCTGATGCATCAGCGTTTCAGCCAGCTACTATCCTGGGCGCAACAGCACTACGATCTGGTGCTGGTGGATACACCACCGATTCTGGCGGTAACCGATGCTTCTATTGTGGGGCGTCATGCTGGTACCAACATGATGGTAACTCGCTTTGGTGTGACGACGCAGAAAGAAGTTGAGGTGAGCATGTCTCGCTTTGAAAACAGCGGCGTAGAGATTAAAGGGGTTATCTTCAACGCCATCGTGAAGAAAGCCAGCAGTTACTACGGCTATGGTTATTATAATTATGGTTACGAAAGCAAGTCAGAATAAGCTAGAGAAATAACCCACGCCCCGCAGTTCATACTATGGCCTGCGGGGCTGCTTTCTCATGATTTCATATAATAGATTAAAATCTTGATTTTATAAGTTTATTATATGTGATTATTTTTTATTTGTTGTTAATTATGGTTTCGATTTTCGCAAGGACAGATTATGCTTTATATTAATGCACGTTTTTTGGCGCAAGATCTTACGGGCGTCCAGCGTTTCGCTGAACAGATATCTATAGCGCTTAATGAGATTCGTGATGATATTATTTTCCTTGTTCCTAAAGATACTAAGCGAAACGGCTTGTTGAAGAAGGTTAAATTTGAAGAGGTTGGCGAGCGTCAAGGTCACTTGTGGGAACAGTTGGACCTACCGGCATATTTGAAGAAAAAAGGCTCTCCACTATTATTGAATCTGTGCAGCACAGCACCGATATTTTACCGGAATCAAATTGTCACTCACCATGACGTGACCTATAGACGCTATCCAGAAAGCTTCTCAAGAAAATTTAGAGCGCTTTATCGAATTTTAATTCCTACCATGCTGAAAAACAGCAAAAAATTGATTACCGTTAGTGAGTTTTCTCGCAATGAGATAAATGAAGTTTATCATTGTCCAAAAGAGAAAATTGCGGTGGTGTATAATGCGGTTAGCGGTGATTTTTTCAGAAAGCCAGCTGTGCAACAAGAGAAGTATTTGCTTGCCGTGTCGTCGCCTAATTATCACAAAAATTTCCACGGAATGCTGGAAGCATTTGCTAGTTTACCGAAGGAAAGCGGCGTCTCCTTGAAAATCATTGGCAAGTCGGCAACAACTTTCGCAGCACAAGACTTCAGCAAATTGATTAATGGCTCGGATGACATTCAATTCATGGGGCGTGTCGACGATAAAGAATTAATTGAGCTTTACCAGAATGCTTTGGCTTTCGTTTTCCCGTCATTCTATGAGGGGTTTGGCATTCCACCGCTAGAGGCACAAGCTTGCGGTTGCCCGGTGATTGCCGCTAAAGCTGCATCTATGCCAGAAGTGTTGGCGGATAGCGTGGTTTATTTTGATCCGAATAATGTCAGTGATATTGCGGCGGCAATGGAAAGAATCATCACCGATGAGCGGTTGCGCGAGGATCTGATCGCCAAAGGCGAACAGAACGTCGCTCGTTTCTCGTGGCATCATTCCGCGGAGAAAGTGGATCAGATCGTAGGAGAGATTCAGGCTGTCTCCCAGGGGAGAAATGCATGAGGGTATTGCACGCAGCTGAAACGATCAAGGGCGGCGTTGCGACCGTACTGCGGCAGTTGATGATTAGCCAGCAGGATAATACTGAAATAGAGTCACTGGATTGTCTGGTTCCCGATGAACAGCGCGATGAGGTTAGCGCGGTGCGTGCAGAAAATGTGACGACATTCCACCGCACAGGAAGAAATATTGCTTCGTTCATCCGCTTCTTTATCGGTTTTTCGTCATTATTGCTTAGAAAGAATCCCCACATCGTGCATCTTCATAGCACTTTTGCCGGCGTGCTCGGCAGAATAGCTTTGATTATGCTTTGGCCGATCAGAAGGCCGAAAGTGATTTACTGCCCGCATGCGTTCTCATTTTTGATGCAGGGCAGCGAGAAACAGCAAAAAGCTTTTTCACTGGTCGAGAAGGCTCTGACAGGCATCACAGATGCTATTATCTGTGTCAGTGAACATGAGAGGGATAAGGCGATTGAATACGGTTTTCCCGCGCATAAATTGCATGTGATTTATAACGGCGTGCCCGCTGTTGCCAATGAAAACACAATGGCTAATCCGTACCCCGAAAATGTTCTTAACCTTCTTTTTGTCGGTAGATTTGATTATCAAAAAGGGTTCGACATCCTTATCACGGCGATGGAGAGTTTACGTGGGCACCCCATTCATCTCACTGCAGTTGGCGGTGGAGTGCATAACAAGTATGCGCCGGCCGACACCGCGCCGCAAACGACCTATACCGGGTGGTTAAATGCAGAAGCGCTGGAACCTTATTTTCGTCATGCCGACGTGCTGATCGTGCCTAGTAGATGGGAAGGACTTGCTATGGTGCCGTTGGAAGCCATGAGCTATGGATTACCGGTAATTGCCAGCAACTGCACCTCTTTTCCTGAAATGATTGAAGATCGCCGTACGGGGCTGCTCTTTGATCTGCAACAGCCGGAAATGCTCGTCCGCTACTTAATCGATACGCCTAAAGAGGATTGGAAGCGCATGGGGCAGGAGGCAAAACAGCTGTTTCTGCTCAAATTTACCGCTGAGACGATGATTGGCACTACGGCGGCTCTTTATAAGAAGGTTTTAGGCGCTTAACTTAAATTTTTGGCTGAATAAATTTACTATTTTAACTCGAGGGCGAAGTGTGAAAATGTTGCCAATTATCATGGCGGGCGGAAGCGGTAGTCGTCTTTGGCCTCTGTCCAGAGAACATTTCCCGAAGCAATTTCTAGCACTGCATGATCACCAGTCCATGTTGCAAATGACCATAGAGCGGCTGGGGGGATTAGAGGCCGGGAATCCTATTGTTATTTGTAATGAGAATCATCGCTTTATCGTAGCGGAACAGCTTCGTCAGATTGGACAACTATCCCACAATATCATATTGGAACCTATTGGCCGAAATACGGCGCCAGCCGTTGCCCTTGCTGCGCTCAGAGCCGTGAGTGACGGCAGCGATCCTTTGCTGCTGGTATTGGCTGCGGACCATGTCATCACGGATGCTGAAGAATTTCAACGGCAGGTTATCAGGGCGATGCCTTTCGCTGAGCAGGGCAAGTTGGTGACGTTTGGCATTGTTCCTCATGTACCCGAGACTGGTTATGGTTATATTCGCACCGGTAAACTGATGGATGATGGGGTACTGGCGCAGGTAGCTGAGTTTGTCGAGAAGCCCGATTTGCCAACGGCTGAGCAGTATGTTGCCTCGGGCGAATACTTGTGGAATAGCGGCATGTTCCTGTTTAAAGCCAGCACCTATCTTCGGGAGCTAACCCGTTTTTGTCCGGAAATCGTCACCTGTTGCGAAGCGTCTTTGCAAAATTTGGCGGAGGATATGGACTTTGTTCGGGTCGATCGTGAGATTTTCGCCACCTGCCTGGACATGTCGATTGACTATGCGGTGATGGAGCATACGCAAGATGCCGTTGTGGCACCCTTGGATGCTGGGTGGAGCGATGTTGGCTCATGGTCGGCATTATGGGACATCAGCGAGAAAGACGGCCTAGGTAATAGTATAAGTGGCGACGTCATTTGCAGGGATACCGCTAATAGCTATATTCGTTCCGAGCATAAGCTGGTGGCGACCGTAGGTGTTGAAAACCTCATCGTCGTTGAAACCAAGGACGCTATTCTGATCGCAAACAAAGATCGGGTTCAGGACGTGAAATCGGTCGTGGCAGATCTGAAGCTTCAGCAGCGCAGTGAGTATTTGCAGCACCGAGAAATCTATCGTCCGTGGGGGAAATATGACTCCATTGATGAAGGAGAACGCTATAAGGTGAAGAGAGTGACGGTAAAGCCAGGAGAAGGATTGTCGTTACAGATGCATCATCATCGTGCTGAACATTGGATTGTTGTTGCCGGAACGGCAAAAGTTACGCTTGATGGCCAAACGAGCATCGTTGCTGAAAATGAGTCTATTTACATTCCCCTCGGCGCTGCACATTCTTTAGAAAACCCTGGGAAGATTGCATTAGATATTATTGAAGTGAGATCCGGTGCCTATTTAGAGGAAGATGACATTGTTCGTCTCGAAGATCGTTATGGCCGTGTTTAGGGTATGTCATTTTTTTGATAAAACGAAATGAAACCAATGATTGCGTAACGGTATTGGAGTAATAATGACCAGCTCACTGACTTGTTTTAAAGCATATGATATTCGTGGAGAGTTAGGCAAGGAGTTAAACCCGGAAATTGCTTACCGAATAGGTCGCGCTTACGGAACCTTTCTTAAACCCGGGAAAGTCGTTGTGGGAGGCGATGTACGCCTAACGAGTGAAGAATTGAAAATGTCTCTGGCTAATGGATTGCGGGATGCCGGTACCGACGTTGTAGATATAGGCTTGAGTGGTACGGAAGAAATCTATTTCGCAACCTTCCATCTAGAGCTTGATGGCGGTATCGAGGTAACGGCGAGTCATAATCCGATTAACTATAATGGGATGAAGCTCGTAAAAGAAAATGCAAAACCTATTAGCGGTGACTCGGGGTTGAGAGAGATCCGGCGGCTGGCCGAGGAAAATCATTTCCCGGACGTTAAGCTGCGGGGGAGTTATGAGAAGATATCGGTTATTGACGCCTATGTTGACCATCTATTGAGTTACGTCAACTTCGCGAATTTAAAGCCCTTAACGCTGGTGGTGAACTCCGGAAATGGTGCTGCGGGTCATGTGATTGATGCGATTGAGCGTCGTTTCGCCGACCATAGCGTGCCGATTAAATTTGTTAAGATTCACCATGAGCCGAACGGTCATTTTCCTCATGGGATCCCCAATCCGTTACTGCCCGAGTGTCGTGCCGATACCGCCAAAGCCGTGATCGAACACGATGCGGACTTAGGTATTGCTTTCGATGGCGACTTTGACCGCTGCTTTTTGTTCGACAGCACCGGCAATTTTATTGAAGGCTATTATATCGTCGGTTTGCTGGCCGCCGCCTTCCTGACAAAAGAGCCGGGTGCCAAGATCATTCACGATCCACGGCTGTGCTGGAATACCATCGACGTTGTAACAGAACATCGGGGAACGCCAGTGATGTCCAAAACCGGCCATGCCTTCATCAAAGAGAGAATGCGTCAGGAAGATGCCGTGTATGGCGGCGAAATGAGTGCGCATCACTATTTCCGCGATTTCTCTTATTGCGACAGTGGGATGATCCCATGGTTGCTGGTGACCGAGTTGCTCTGTAAGACAGGACAATCTTTGTCTTCTCTGGTGGCCGAACGTATCACTGCGTACCCGGCTTCAGGGGAAATTAATGTGCGTTTAAACGATGCAAATACGGTGATTGAAAATATTTGTCAGATTTATCAACCAGGCTGTCTCGCCATCGATCGGACGGATGGTATCAGCATTGAGTTCGCCGACTGGCGATTTAATGTCAGGACCTCAAATACGGAGCCGGTGGTTAGGTTGAACGTTGAATCACGTGGGGACATCTCGTTGATGAAGGAAAAAACCAGCGAGTTACTGAAGTTATTGCAAGATTAGCCGGCTAAAATTTGGCCAGGCAAGCATGATTTAACGATAGGTAAGTCGGCGTCTTTGTGGCTTCTCGGCTCTTGCGGAATTATAGATAACGAAAGAGAAAATAGGGAATCGGTAATTGCATTGGATACTTAACGTTGCATTTTAGGGTGGTGGTTGCATGCGGGTGTATGCCTGAGCAACATGATAGGCAGCTAAAGCACAGCATGCACGGAACAACGTTAAATATATATCCTTAAAGCTAATTAAAAGAGCTATCTATGAACAGTGAAAATATAAAGTCAAAACCAGTGCTTGTTAAGTTCACACTGGCATTTTCAGATTTGTTTTTCTTTAATTTCTCCTTATTTTTGTCTGTGGCTGTTATTTCAGTTATCTCAAATGATATTTATGAGTACATTCCTAAGTCAGTGATGGGGACTTTTTTCTTTTCTCATTTTGTTTTGTCATTAGCCTGCGTATTCTGGTTTTTGGTCAGATTGCGTCATTATTCATACAGGAAGCCCTTCTGGTTTGAACTTAAGGAGATGCTAAGAACAATAATAATATTTGCTATTATCAGTCTGGCATTTGTCGGTTTCTCAAAATGGGAGCTGTCGCGCTATGTGTGGTTATTGACCTGGCTGTTTGCTTTGATTCTTATTCCTGCGTTCAGAATTATTACCAAACATGTTTTTAATGTGCTGGGTTTATGGAAAAAGCAAACCATCATTATAGGCAGTGGAAGAAATGCTGAGGAAGCCTATGTTGCGCTGCAAAGTGAAGAAATTCTTGGTTTTGATGTTGTGGCATTCTATTGCTTGTCACCTGAAGATGAAAGAGAAAGCCTGTTCGGAAAGAAACTGATAAAGTCTGAAGAAGAACTTTGGGACTTGGTCGATCCCGAGAATACACAGATTATTGTCGCCGTTGAGTTCGAGCAACACGCCCTGCGGGATTACTGGCTAAAAAGTTTTGCTAAGCACGCGTGCCGTTCGGTATCGGTCATTCCGACTTTGCGAGGGGTCCCGCTGTATGGAACAGACATGTCATTCATTTTCAGTCATGAAGTGATGATTCTGCGGGTCAATAACAATCTCGCAAAACTGACATCCAGATTTGTGAAGCGAGTTTTTGACATTTTTGGCTCCCTGGCCATTATGACAATATTATCGCCTGTGTTATTGGGGATTTTACTGATGGTGTCCAAAGATGGCGGAAAACCTATCTACGGGCACGAGCGAGTTGGTCTGAAAGGACGAAAATTTAAATGCTTGAAGTTCAGATCAATGGTGACGAACTCTAAGGAAGTGTTGGCTAATTTGCTGGCGACAGACAGTGAAGCGCTTGCCGAGTGGAATAAGGATTTTAAGCTTAAGAATGATCCGCGGATCACAAAAATTGGTGGTTTCATTCGTAAAACCAGTCTTGATGAATTACCGCAATTGTGGAATGTTTTACGAGGCGATATGAGTCTGGTCGGCCCTCGACCAATCATCGAAGAAGAGCTGGAAAGATATGCCGGCGATGTCGACTATTATCTGATGGCAAAACCTGGCATGACGGGGTTGTGGCAGGTTAGTGGGCGTAACGATGTCGATTATGATACCCGAGTGTATTTTGACTCATGGTATGTGAAGAATTGGTCGTTGTGGAACGATATTGTCATCCTTTTCAAAACGGTGAATGTTGTTCTAAGAAGAGATGGGGCATATTAATAAAGGTACTCACGCCGAGTTAACTTGGCGTGATGACTCGTCTTGTCATTTTTTGCTGTGGCAGGCAGGAATAATTGCGGATGGTATGAGTCGCAATCTATCTGTCATTTATTCTAAGGTGTTATATGGATCTATGTGTCATTATTGTTACTTATGGTGAACGAGCCCATTTTGTCAAGCAGGTCGTCGATTCTTGTGCGGGTGAAATGGTCAAAAAAATCGTTATTGTAGATAACGGTTCTGGTGAGGAGAATAAGCGTAGTTTATCTGCTATTGCTGAAGCATATCCACAAACCGTTATAATACTGACTATGGATAGCAATACGGGTTCCGCCGGGGGGTTCTATGCCGCAATGGAATGTGCTGCGAGCATTAACGGCGTGAACTTTATTCTGGCTTTAGATGACGATAACAAGATTGCATCCGAAGATATCAATAAATTGGCTTGCTACTGGCAAGATCATGTTAATAAACACGTTGAAGATAATACGGCGTTACTCGCTTTACGTGAAGATAGGCTGCATTATATGAAGTTTATTGAGACGAGAAATGATGACGTATTACTCGGTGCAAAAAATAGTTTCATGGGTTTTCATGTTGCTAATTATGTAAAAAAAATCATCGGCGTATCAAATAAGAAAAAAAACATTGCGGAGAAAATTGTTTCGCCGATAGCACCTTATGGTGGCATGTTTTTTCATAAGAGCCTGCTGAAAAAACATGGTCTCCCTAAAAAAGAGATGTATTTGTACTGCGATGATACAGAGTTCTCCTATAGAATTACTAAGGCCGGGGGGGAAATTATCATCATCCCTGACGCGAAAATTGTCGATCTGGATCAGTCATGGGATTCCGGCGCGCGAAAGAAACGTTTTAACTCTCCGGTGCTTGAGACGAAAGATGATTTTCGAGTGCGCTATAGCTTCCGGAATCGCGTTTATTTTGAAAGGAATTACTTAGTTACTAATAAATTAATCTACTTGATGAATATCATAATATACTTATCAGACTTGGCCGTGAAGGCCGTATGCCATGGCAAGTTAAAACGAGTCGGTCTGGTTGTACGCGCTATTCGCGACGGTTTCAGAATGTGATTAAAGTAACAGTTTAGTCTCGGTGGATTTACAGATTTCAGGCAGTTGAGATGTTATTTTATGGGGTATGCTTCTTTATTCTATGACACACATAACCGGTGAATCTGTTAGTTATCGTTGTGGGCTTATGGATCATATTCCAAGTTTATTCCTTTGAGGGTTTATATGATGGCGACCAACCCCAGCAAGAACCGCCTCTTTTTTGCTCGCAGGCGAATGACCATGGCTGCATTGATGTTGATGAGTTCCAGTCAGGTAATGGCGTTGGATGCCATAGGCATTCACAGCCATTTTAATCACTACCCAGATTCGAGTGATACCTATCTAGCCATGATTAAGCAGTTTGGGTTTAATTCATTCCGCTCGGATCTGGCATGGAACTCCATTGAATCCCAGAAAGGGGTGTTCTCGATTAATGATGCGGGTAACCAGAAAGAGGATCTGGCTTTTCAGACAGGTTTCTCTCAATATGGGCTCAGTGCCTTAATGGTGCTCGGTTATGGTAACAAGCTCTACAGCAATAATGCGATTGATTTCCCAAGAACGCCAGAGCAGATCGCAGCATTCGCAAACTACGCGGCTTGGGTCGCTGCGCGCTACAAAGGAAAGGTCAAGTATTTCGATATCTGGAATGAGTGGTTGTATGGAACAGGGCTGACGTCTAAACCCCGTAATGTGCCTCCCGCCCAGGTCTATTTCGACGTGGTGAAAGCGACATCGGCCGCTGTGCGTAAAGTTGATCCGAACGCGGTGATACTGGCAGGTTCCTTTAACACGAATAAGCCCAGGGACGTCGCTTGGTTTGAAGAGCTGATGAAGCTAGGGATTCTGAACTATATTGATGGCGTTTCAATTCATCCATATTCACTTAAGTTGCCCGAAGATAATTTAGCGACTATCGATAAATTCGAAGAGCTTGCCAAGCGTTATGCCGGTAAAGAAGTCCCTGTTTATATTACCGAGATGGGGCAATCCAGTTCGACAGCACCGGGGTATGTCTCCGAT
Source organism: Serratia sp. CC22-02 (assembly GCF_900182895.1). Lineage (NCBI taxonomy): Bacteria > Pseudomonadati > Pseudomonadota > Gammaproteobacteria > Enterobacterales > Yersiniaceae > Serratia > Serratia sp. CC22-02. The sequence continues at coordinate 752,901 of NZ_FXUD01000002.1, forward strand.
GACGCCACCGCGCAGTTTGTTGTCAAATATACATTCCTGGCAAAAGCGCGACCTTATATCAAAGGATTGTGGTGGTATGACCTGGTGGACGATGGCCCCGACGTCAAAAATCGCGAGCACCGCTTTGGTTTTGTCACGCAGAGCAATCAACCGAAGTCCATGGCGTTGCAATTCCAAAAAATCGCCGAAGTTGCTCGCGACTACAAGGTTGAACGCTACCAGACGAACACGGATGGCAATGTCAGCATATCATTGAGCCATGGCGGGAAATATGCTCTGCTCGCCTGGCAGCAAACACCCGTTCAGGCTCAGGCTCCTCAGCAGGATCTGCTCAAGTCAGTAAAGAGTTTTGTGAAGATGGAAGGCGATAAAAGCGAAGGGGCGATACGCATGATTGATCCGCATTTCCAAGGGCAGTCATTGTATGAAGAAAAGTCTGCCTTGACGAAAAATTACGGCAATGTGCCTGTATTGGTGCAATCCGATAAGCCTATTGCGGCGCCGCAATAAGTTATTCTTTGTCTCGTCGTAATAGATGAAAAGCCCTGTAAAAAGGGCTTTTTTTGTGCCTGAGCGATCGTCGTCAGCTTGCAGGACTGTGAAGATAGACAGCATATGAAGCAAGAAAAGGCCCGGAGTGAAATCCGGGCCTTTTTTGTTACTGGTGCGCGCCATTAGGCATAGTGCAGATCGCTAACCAGACTTGCATGACTTTGACCCGTCAGATAAATCACGGTGTCGCCAGCATCCAGAGAGTGGTTATTGTTGTTATCGATAATAACGTAGTTGCTGTTGGTGCCGTTATCAAAGGCAACGGAAGCAACACCTACTTTCGCAGTCAATGAGCCTGTACTCAAGCCGAGAATACCGCCCAGCAAGCCGACGACCCCGCCGGTCAACGAGCCCAGCAAGCTACCCAATACGCCGTCGAGGATATCCGCCGAACGGGTACCGTAGTCCGCAACCGCTGTCCCTGTGTTCGACAGGGTCAGGCCTGACAGATGGTCGATGATCTTGTCTTTGGCGGTATTGAAGTCGGTAATGGTGTTACCTGCTTGCGAGGTACTGGATTGCAGCATGTAAGTGTTGGCGCCGGCGCCGCCGGTCAACGTGGTGTTTGCGGCAACGTTCAGCGTATCGCCGGCGCTGGATCCTTCAACGGTCATCTGATAACCGTTCAATCCCAACGTGTTGAGCACCGGTGTCAACAGCGATGTCGTCAAGGCGCTCAACGGCAGGATATTCAGCAATTGAACGATGAGGCCGTCACCCGTACCGCCGTTGCTGGTCGTCAGATTCAAACCGCCACTGTTGCCGGAGGCGTTGATGTCATGGATAAAGGTGAAGCCTGAACCTACGGTTAAGTCTAACTGGTGGTCGCCGGTCACGTTGATGTTGGTTAACACACTGTTGCTACCGGCCAATGACAGCACGTTCGCAAAGCTACCGGTACCGCCGGAAGCGATATTGAGTGCCGTCAGCGCGCTGCCGGTCAGGCCGATGGCACCAGCATTGACGTTAGATGAGCTGACGGCGTCAAAGTTGATACCAAACTGCGTTGCGGCGTTAACGAAGCTGAAGTTCAGCGTTGTCGACGCAGTCGCATCACCATTCACTTCCAATGCGGCTGCGGCACCGCCTGCGGCGTTGATGACGCTGGCGTTCGTCAGGCCATTCAGGACAAATCCCTGCGAACCCATATTGGTCGGCGTGGTTGCCTGGGTGACGGTGCCCCCGGCTGTACCTTCTACTGTTGCAGTGCCGTTTAGCAGACCGAAGTCAAAAACGTGGGACGGCGTGGTAACCGGTGTAGTGGTCGGGCTGCCGATCAGTGGCGTGGTGATCAGCGTACCGGTGGACTGGCCGATATAGCCGGTCAGATCGATTTTTTCAAAGTTGCTGAAGTTGTTGGCGTTGCTGCTGATCGTACTGGTGCGAATACCCAAGGCGTTTTGGTTGGTCACTACCGACTTAGTAAAGAAGTTAGCGGAAATGCTGTCCGTGCCGGCACCGCCATCCGCTTTGATCGCGGCGGATACGGTATTCGGACTGTTGGCTGCGGCATTACCTGCCCATTTCAGCGCATCGTTGCCGGCACCCAGGTTGAAATTGGCCGTTCCGGTTGCGATGTTGGCTGTTGATGTGACGTTAACCACGTCGTTACCGGAGCTGGCGTTCAGGATTACATTACCGTTATTGACAGATACCGCAACGCCTGGGTTGACGCCGTTGGCGGAAAGATTAACGGTAGACGCCGCCGTGCCGTTGATCGTCAGGTTGGACAGATGATCGGCGAACTGCAGGTTAACCGTGCTGGCGGTGCTAGCATTCAGGATAACGTTGAGCAAAACAGCGGTTTCGGCATTGCTCAGCACATGGCTGCTGCCGGTGTTGATGGTGCCAGTGGCGTTACCGCCGGCGGCGGTGCTGGACAACGTGGCGTTAGTTTTATACAGCAGGCTGGTGCCGATAGCGTCTTCAAATGCGTGTTGTGCGCTGACGGTCGCGTTATCCGTAGCGGTAGAACTACGCAGATCATTGATGATCGCTTGCGCAATGGCGGTATTGTTGCCCAATGCGGTGTAGGTCGCCAGCTGAGTTGGTGTCGGTGCTGACCCCCACACATCCGTGAATACCTTGGTCACGAAGGCAGAACCGCTTAGCGCCGCGCCTTTGGCCTGGAACTCATTAGTAGCTAGCAGGGTGGTCAACAATTTACTGAACGTCGTGCCTGAGGCCAGCTGTTTACTGAAGGTGTCCAGCGCCTGCGAGTCGATGCCGCGATTCGGCACGGCAAGGTAAATCGACGCCACTTGTTCCTGGAAGCTCAAACCCGGCAATTGGCCTGGACTGTATACCTGGGTCGCGAGGTTGAATTGCTGTTGCGCGGCCAGATCGCCACTGGCGACGGTGCCCTTAATCAGGTTGATAATATCAACGATGACGGTGCCTCGGGTTGCACCACCATCCAACAGCGCCACATAGGTTGAAGATTCACTGGAAGTTGGCGCACGCAGGAAGGCGCTTTCAAACAGACGTGCGACAAAGTCTGTATTGTTCAATGAGGTCAGATAAGCGCGATCGTTAACAAATACCTGGGCTACGTTGGCAAGGTTTGCCCCGTTGGCCATTTGAGTGCCCCAGTAGTTAATACCTGACTGGGCTGCATCGACACCAATAACATAGTAAATGGCTTCAACCGCAGAGGCGCCAGCCGCTGCGGAGGATTGGGCGACTGGGTAAAGCACGGTGTTAATCGTGTTCTCGAAAGTGGCTTGCTGAGCAAGAGTCGTTGCATCAAACCCTTGGTAATTAAGTAGATTAGTCACCAGTTGGGACACAGCCGTTGTGGTTGACCCCACATTCAACAGATCTGTCAGCTGTGCGCTGGTCGGCGCTGTACCAAAAATGTTGGTGTAAATCTGCGTCAGGATCTCCGCTTGCGTTTTGGTAGCAAAGCGTGCCTGTCCATCGCTACCGGTCAGGAATACGTTGACCAGCTGCGCAGCGGTGGCCTGCCCGGTCTGCAAATACTGGCCGAAGTAATCATAGGTGGATTGAGACGCATTCTTACCCAAGACAGCGTAGTAGAGTGCCGCTGCCGCTTGCTGTGACGCTAGAGAAGCCATAATAAATTACCCCTTGGATAAATCAATTTAAGGAACAAATGTCCGGCCAGCATTGGGCTAACTATTTCCTTTATAAGGAATGTTTAGCGTCAAGCTGAAAGTTATTCTTTGCAAGAAAACAGAAAATAAAATCGAGAGGCAATGACGCGTGCAATAACGCGATCCTTTACTCTCTACCTAAGGAAAGGTGCGGAAGCCTATTTTGTCAAGGCTGTGGTCAACTTTTTGGGTTGAGGGGTGGTAACTATTTGTAATGGTTATAGGATTATTATTACTATATAAAAAATATAGTTTTTTTTCTTTTAATTAATAAAAAGTTTATCTGTTTCCATCTGGATTGTTTCATTTGAAATTATTGCATTTTGTTTGTTAGCTGCCTAATGATTTCCATTGGGCATCAATCACGGTGTTTATTTTAGGCCAAAACCGCAAGAATCGTGGGATTGGCATAGCTTATCCCATTGATTTTATATGCTGTTAATTCTTTTCCCCGGCGCCGGTTTTTTTTCCGTTTCGCCTTGCGGGATTTCAACTTGTCTAACTATAGTTAGTAAAAAAAGTATCTGCATTCTCGGGCATTTTTGGGGTGGTTTGGATATAAGATATTTCTTATGCAAATCAATGCGGGTGGGTAGTTGGTGCAGGTGAGGTTAAGGGATAGAAAGTGAATCAATTCATACCGCGCAATGAAATTGCGGATGTTATACGGACGCGCAGCAAAGTCTTTTGGACCGTTGGTATATTCACCGCATTTATAAATCTATTAATGCTTGTTCCTTCTGTCTATATGTTACAGGTTTACGATCGGGTTCTTCCCTCTCGTAACGAAATAACCTTGCTGATGTTAACGCTGATTATGCTGGGCCTGTTTGGCGTGATGGCGTTATTGGAGTATGTTCGCAGCATGGTGGTTATCCGCATCGGCAGCCAATTAGATATGCGTCTCAATACGCGCGTTTATACTGCTGCCTATGAGGCTAACTTGCAAAATGGTTCATCAGACGCCGGTCAGATGCTGGGCGATTTGACCACCGTAAGGCAATTTCTTACCGGTAGCGCGCTGTTCGCCTTTTTCGACGCTCCGTGGTTCCCCATCTATTTGTTGGTCATCTTCCTCTTTAACCCTTGGTTGGGCCTCTTTGCGCTCATTGGTTCGTTGCTGTTGATCGCGCTGGCCGTCGTCAATGAAATCGTCTCCAAAAAACCATTGGGCGAGGCCAGCAAGCTGTCCATCATGTCGGGCAATCTGGCGAGTACCAATCTGCGCAATGCGGAGGTGATCGAAGCGCTGGGCATGTTGCCTAATTTGAAACGCCGCTGGTTTGGGCTGCACCAACGCTTCCTTAACAGCCAACGCGTAGCCAGCGAACGTGCGACTACCGTCACGTCCATCACCAAATTTGTCCGTCTTTCCTTGCAGTCGCTGGTTCTCGGATTGGGGGGATGGCTGGCCATTGATGGGCACATCACGCCGGGTATGATGATCGCCGGTTCTATCTTGATGGGCAGAACGCTGGCGCCGATTGAACAGGTGATCAATATCTGGAAAAGTTGGAGCTCGGCCAAACTGTCTTATCAACGCCTGGTCAAGCTGCTGGAGATGCATCCGCAGCGGGGGACCGGGATGTCGCTGCCGCGGCCTGAAGGGATCGTGTCCGTAGAAGGCGTTACCGCTACACCTCCTGGCTCGAAGGGAGACTCGGTGCTGCACAATGTCAGTTTTGCGATTCAGCCTGGCGACGTGCTCGGCATCATTGGTCCCAGCGCCTCAGGCAAGTCGACGTTGGCACGCCTGTTAGTCGGGATCTGGCCGGTGAGCGAAGGCATCGTGCGCCTGGATAACGCGGACATTTATCAGTGGAACAAGGATGATCTTGGGCCATATATCGGGTATCTACCGCAGGATATCGAACTGTTCGCCGGCACGATCGCCGAGAACATCTCGCGGTTTAACGATGTCGACTCCGAAAAAGTCATTGAAGCCGCCAAATTGGCGGGGGTGCATGAGCTGATCTTGCGTTTCCCGAACGGCTATGACTCGCTTATCGGCAACGGCGGGGCCGGATTGTCCGGTGGGCAAAAACAACGGATAGGCCTGGCGCGCGCCCTGTATGGCGATCCGTCGCTGATCGTCCTGGATGAACCGAACTCGAATTTGGATGATGCCGGCGAAAGGGCGCTGAACCAGGCGATTCTGTTCCTCAAGCAACGTAATAAAACCGTCATCTTGATTACGCATCGTACAAACCTGCTGTCGATGACCAGTAAGCTGTTGCTGCTGACAAACGGCGTAGTCAATGCTTTCGGGCCGACTCAACAGGTATTGCAGGCATTGACTAACGCACAAAAGACGCAGGCTAGCCAGCAAGCGGCTCGTGCGGTGAATGCGCCGGCGGATGAAGGCCCTTTCCCTAAAACTCAAACCAATTAGTTCTGAACTTGGCCGGTGGCGCAAATGCGTCGCCCGCACTGAAAGGAGTAGGTATGTCTACGCATGTTGGCGAGTCTCAGGACCCGTATGTTGAAGAGATCCCGCAAGATGAGCGGCGATTTACGCGTTTGGGATGGTTGGTGGTTGGCATAGGGCTGTTTGGTTTCTTTATCTGGGCTGCATTCGCACCGCTGGATAAAGGGGTGGCATCGCCCGGTTCAGTGATCGTTTCCGGCAACCGTAAAACGGTTCAGGCTCCGGCTGGTGGGATCATCAAAAGCATACTGGTGAAGGAAGGGGATCGGGTTAAAGCCGGTGAAATGCTGGTGCAACTCAGTCAGGTTCAGGCCCAGGCGCAGGTCGATTCTTTTCGCGTCCAGTATTACACCACATTGGCCACCGAAGGTCGGCTTCTGGCTGAACGCGATGGCGCAAGCCAGATCACCTTTTCCCCGGAACTGCTGAAGGCGAAAGAACAGCCGCGAGTAGCGGAAATCATCGCGTTGCAAACACAGCTGTTTTCATCCCGCCGCCTCGGTTTAAACAGTGAAATCGATGGGTATAAGCAATCGATGGACGGCGTGCGCTTTCAATTGAAAGGGCTGCAGGACTCCCAGGCGAACAAAAGTATTCAATTGTCCACCCTGCGCGAGCAGATGAACGGAATGAAACAGTTGGCCGCAGACGGGTATATTCCGCGCAATCGTTATTTGGAGGTGCAAAGGCAGTTTGCTGAAGTGAATGGTAGCATCGATGAAACGCAAGGGCGCATCGGCCAATTGCAAAAGCAATTGCTTGAATCGCGGCAGCGTATCGATCAGCGGTTTGCCGATTATCAGCGTGAGGTTCGCACGCAGCTGGCGCAGACGCAAATGGACGCCAACGAGTTCAGGAACAAGTTGGAAATGGCCAATTTCGATCTGGGTAACACGGCGATCGTTTCTCCGGTTGACGGCACCGTGGTTGGGCTGAATGTTTTCACTCTGGGGGGCGTGGTGGGGGCCGGCGATCATTTGATGGATATCGTGCCGAGCCAGGCGACTCTGGTGGTGGATTCACGTCTCAAGGTCGATTTGGTCGACAAGGTGTATGACGGCTTACCGGTTGATTTAATGTTTACCGCCTTCAATCAGAATAGGACACCGAAGATCCCGGGAACGGTGACGTTAATATCGGCAGACCGCCTAGTGGATAAAACGAATGGCGAACCCTACTACCAGATGCAAGTGACCGTTACCCCTGAAGGCATGAAAATGTTAAATGGCGATGATATCAAAGCCGGCATGCCCGTTGAGGTTTTCGTGAAAACGGGGTCTCGCTCGCTGTTAAGTTATCTGTTTAAACCTATTTTGGATCGCGCCCATACTTCATTAACAGAGGAATAATTTTGATTCGATTTAAACGACAGGTTGCTGGCCTTACTATCAGTACCCTATTGTTTGCGATATCTGCGCCAGTTTATTCCATAGGGATTTTAGACGCATATTCGCTGGCACTTGACAAGGATCCGACCTTTAGGGCGGCATTTAAAGAGAAAGAGGCGGGAGACGAGAGCAAAAATATCGGTATGGCAGGTTTATTGCCGAAGGTGGCATTAAACTATCAAAATTCACCGAAAAACTGGCAAACGGTAAAGTATCCGCAGAGCAACATATTTACCGGCGAGACTATCGAGGCGACGAACAGCCAGAAATACCGCAGCTACTCAAGTTCGGTCTCTGTGACGCAGCCGCTATTTGACTACGAGGCCTATGCTCGTTACAAGGCGGGGGTGGCGCAAACGCTGATGTCAGACGAGCGTTACCGTGCCAAGTTTATGGATTTGGCGGTGCGGGTCGTGACCGCCTATGTAGAAGTCGCTTACGCAAAAGATCAGATCTCTCTCGCGCAAGCGCAGAAGGCCGCTTATGCCACGCAGTTAAGCCAAAACAGCGAGCTGTTGCGGGCGGGTGAGGGGACGATTACCGATGTCTCCGAAACACAGGCGAGGTATAGCCTGGCAGAGGCACAAGAAATAGAGGCTCAGGATGCCCTGGACTCTGCCAAACGCGATTTGGAAGTCATCATCGGGGCTCCGCTTGAGCAGTACGGTTCGCTTCAGTTGCTTAAGCCGGGCAAATTCCAGGTTGCCCCATTGATCCCTTCGAAGTTTGAAGAGTGGCAAAAGATTGCCCTGGAGAATAACCCGGAGTTAGCTGCATCCCGCCACAGCGTAGATGCGGCAAAATATGAGGTCGAGAGAAATCGGGCCGGTTTTATGCCTCAGGTGCAGCTTTACGCTTCTCATTCTGAAAATGACTCCAGCAGCGATAACACCGTTAACCAAAAATACCGTACTGACAGTATAGGGGTACAGGTCAGCATGTCGCTTTATTCCGGCGGGGGCGTAGCAGCTTCTACTCGCCAGGCTGCAGCGCGTTACGGCCAGGCGATGTATGAAATGGATGCCCAGGTCGGGGACAAGCTGAACGATCTGCGTAAGCAATTCAATCTTTGTCTGAGCAGCCGCGCAAAGTTGGCCGCCTATGAGCTGGCGGTGCAATCCGCGACGAAACAGGTTGAAGCGACTAAAAAAAGCGTCGTTTTGGGGCAGCGGGTCAACGTCGATGTGCTGAATGCGGAGCAGCAACTGTACTCGGCTCGCCGCGATCTGGCATCGGCAAAATACATCTATATTAAATCTTGGATCACATTGTTGAGCGATTCCGGTACCTTGGATAAGAGCGATATTAATCGTGTCGCGCAATACTTTGAGTATGCTCGTTAGTGAGACCTCCCGGCGGCCTAACCCGCCGGGCAGGAGAGTAGGGCTTTTCTGAAAGCGCGCCAGAAGACTGCTTTTTCAAGCGGCTATGCGTTATGTTACTTCCATCCATTCCCACTCTCTGAGCTATCTGAAATGAATTCGGCGCATTCTCATATACGCGTCTTCGGTGTGCGGCAAGGGAGCGTAGGCGATTGAATCAATTTTTGAGGGGTTTATGAAAATTATTGTTACCGGTGGCGCCGGCTTTATTGGTTCCGCAGTTACCCGACATATTATCAATAAAACGATGGATCAGGTACTGGTGCTGGATAGCCTGACTTATGCAGGTAATCTTGAGTCCCTAAAACCGGTAGCGGGCTCTGACCGTTTCAGCTTTGAACCGGTGGATATTTGTAACCGCAGCGAATTGGACCGCGTGTTTGCTGATTTTAAACCGGATGCGGTGATGCATTTGGCCGCAGAGAGCCATGTGGATCGCTCTATCGATGGCCCGACGGCTTTCATCGAGACCAACATCGTAGGCACCTACACATTGCTTGAAGCTGCCCGGCAATACTGGCATACCTTACCGGAAACAGCGAAAAAGGCATTTCGGTTCCATCATATCTCTACTGACGAAGTGTATGGCGATCTGTACGGCACCGAGGATTTGTTCACTGAAACTACGCCTTACGGGCCAAGCAGCCCTTACTCTGCATCGAAAGCCGCCAGCGATCACCTGGTGCGTGCCTGGTTACGAACCTATGGTTTACCGACCCTCGTCACCAATTGTTCCAACAATTATGGACCGTACCATTTTCCCGAAAAACTCATCCCTTTGACGATCCTGAATGCGTTAGAAGGTAAGCCATTGCCGGTATATGGCGACGGCGCACAAATTCGCGATTGGCTGCATGTCGAGGATCATGCTCGCGCCCTATACAAGGTTGTGACGGAGGGCGAAGTAGGCGAAACCTATAATATCGGTGGCCATAATGAGCGCAAGAATATCGAGGTTGTGCAGACGATTTGTCGGTTGTTGGATGAGCTGGCGCCGATCAAGCCGGCAGGACTGAATAACTACTCAGAGTTGATAACCTTCGTGACCGACCGACCCGGCCATGACATGCGCTATGCCATTGATGCGACGAAAATAGACCGCGAGTTGGGTTGGAAACCCCAAGAGACCTTCGATAGCGGGATTCGCAAAACGGTTGAATGGTATCTGGCGAATGAAATCTGGTGGAGCCGTGTCAAAGACGGCTCATACGCCGGTGAACGCCTTGGGCTGACTCAATAATTTAAGGAACGGCTATGAAAGGTATTATTCTTGCAGGCGGTTCAGGCACTCGCCTTTACCCCATCACCCGCGGCGTGTCGAAACAGCTATTACCTATTTATGATAAACCAATGATTTATTATCCGATCTCGGTGCTGATGCTCGCCGGGATTCGCGATATTCTGATCATCTCCACCCCGGAGGATCTGCCTTCGTTCCGGCGCCTGTTGGGCGATGGGCAGCGTTTTGGTATCAAACTCAGCTATGCGGTACAGCCGAGTCCGGATGGATTGGCGCAGGCCTTTTTGATTGGCGAAGAGTTCATTAACGGCGAGCGCTGTGCGTTGGTCCTGGGCGATAATATTTACTTTGGTCAGAGTTTCGGCAAAAAGTTGGAAAGCGTTGCTGCACAGGAGGAAGGCGCGACGGTATTCGGCTACCAAGTGATGGATCCTGAGCGTTTCGGGGTGGTGGAGTTTGATCAGAACTTTAGGGCGTTATCGCTGGAAGAAAAACCACCGGTGCCAAAATCGAACTGGGCCGTTACCGGGCTCTATTTCTACGACCGCCATGTTGTTGAATTGGCTAAGCAGGTAAAACCTTCGGCCCGCGGCGAATTGGAAATCACCACGCTGAATCAAATGTATCTGGAACGCGGGGCATTGAACGTTGAAATCCTGGGGCGCGGTTTTGCTTGGCTGGATACCGGCACGCACGATAGCCTGATTGAAGCCGCCCAGTTCATCCATACTATCGAGCATCGTCAAGGCTTTAAAGTCGCCTGTCTGGAAGAGATCGCCTACAGAAAGGGGTGGCTCAGTACAGAACAGGTGGCGCAAGAGGCAAAATTATTGAGTAAGACCCAATACGGTCAATACTTAGCGCAACTGTTGGTGGAGAAGTAAAATGCAAGTGAGCGATACCCGAATTCATGGCGTCAAAATCGTCCAGCCTAAAGTGTTTGGCGATGCACGCGGTTTCTTTTTGGAAACGTTCGAAAAGAAACGTTACCAAGAGGCGCTGGATATAGAGTTCGAGTTTGTCCAGGACAACCATTCGCGCTCTTCAAGAGGAGTGCTGCGTGGCTTGCATTTTCAAACGGTAAACCCTCAGGGAAAGCTGGTGCGCGTCGTTCGCGGTGAAGTGTTTGATGTCGTCGTTGATATTCGTAAAGACTCGCCTAGCTACGGTGCCTGGGAGGGCGTCGTGCTTTCCGAAGAGAACAAGACTCAATTCTGGATCCCGCCAGGTTTGGCACATGGCTTCGTCGTGCTCTCGGATATCGCTGATTTTGAATATAAATGTACGGATTATTACAATGCCGCGCATGAAGGATGCCTGCTGTGGAACGATCCTGATGTCGGTATTGAGTGGCCTCTCGACAATCCACTGTTATCTGAAAAAGATAAACAGGGCAATTTTTTCAAAGCGTTGAAGTAAATTAATCGAGAAGATTGACGTTGAGAAGTGGGTCTTACAGGGTTGATCATATTTTTAATAACCACCGTAAGTTATTCTACGGAACTGGCATACATAATAGAGAGAAAGTATGACAATTTTAGTTACCGGTGGCGCCGGTTACATTGGTTCTCACACCGTTTTATCTCTGCTGGAACGTGGCGAAGACGTGGTGGTGTTGGACAATCTGTCGAACTCATCTGCAGAGTCTTTGCACCGCGTGGAGAAACTGGCGGGAAAGGCCGCGCTGTTCTATCAGGGAGACGTGCAGGATGCCGAATGCCTGCATCGCATCTTTGGCGCGCATGAGATCACTGCTGTCATCCACTTCGCTGGCCTTAAGGCCGTCGGGGAGTCGACGCGCAAACCGCTGGAGTATTATCAGAACAATGTCACCGGCACGTTGGTACTGTTGGATGCTATGCGTCAGGCCGGCGTACATGATTTCATTTTCAGCTCCTCTGCTACCGTATATGGGGCCAATTCGCCGGTGCCCTATGTCGAGACGACACCGATCGGCGGGACAACCAGCCCTTATGGCACATCCAAGTTGATGGTGGAACTGATCCTGCAGGATTTTGCCAAAGCAGAACCGCAATTCTCGATCATTGCTTTGCGTTACTTCAATCCGGTAGGGGCTCACGAATCCGGCCTGATTGGCGAAGATCCTAATGGTATTCCCAATAATTTGTTGCCGTACATCTCGCAGGTGGCGATCGGCAAACTGGAAAAACTGGGCATTTTCGGTGGGGATTATCCGACTAAAGATGGGACGGGAGAGCGTGATTACATCCATGTAATGGATCTGGCTGAAGGTCATCTGAAGGCAATGGATCATCTGCCGAAGCTCAACGGATTTAAGGCCTATAACCTGGGCGCTGGCATAGGGCACTCAGTGTTAGCAATGGTTCATGCATTTGAGAAAGCATCAGGCGTAACAATTCCCTATCAAATCTTGCCGCGCCGCGACGGTGATCTACCCGCGTTCTGGGCGGATGCAGAGCTGGCTTATCGAGAGCTGGGATGGAAAGTGACCCGGGGTCTCGATGACATGATGCGCGATACCTGGAACTGGCAAAGTAAAAATCCGCATGGCTATCGCTAATCTTTACTGAGATATCTTGATAGTGACAACTAGTTATGGGGGGGGAATTAGGGACGGGACGAGAAGCAATGAGGGCATAAAGATTTTTTTGCCCTCATGTCAAATTTGGCCTAACCTAAATATGCCCTCATGTTAAGGTGGGGCACTAAAATTGGATTTCTCTCTATATAACCAGCAAGTTATAAAGTGAGGCTGGCGTTATTTTTTAAGCCAATTTCTATTTACTATTTATTCCCATGAGCTCTTTGCTTTATGAGCCTAATTTTAGGCTCGGGCATTCGGTAGGTTGATTATGCAATCCGACGCGGGAGTGAATGACTACTCGATAACCCGTTGTTATCTAAAAAGACACCCTGGGTAAGTTTTACAGAGCGATAAAATAAGCGATATCAGAACGCCGGGCAGGTCAGCGGCTTGCCTTCCGGTTCGAATAAGATGAAACGTTGGCAGCCACTAAGTTTTAGGGCGTGAGTGTCGGGGCTTGTGAAGTAAAGATCTAAGTGAGATGCCACAGTGATGTCCGATGTGTTGAGCAAAGACCGTTGTCATGCTCGACGAACCCCCTGTTGGCATACCTGGTTAACCCATTCAGTATTTCTGCAAGATGTAAGCCACTTTCTGAGTTCGACGTGCTGAAACGTTCACGAGATTTTCAACGGTCGAACAATCAGCAAATTCCTAGATTATATGAATATTTCTTAAACAATCACTTTAAGGTAATGGCGAGAAGGCAGATAATCTGAGGGTCTTTTCGGATAGATGGTGATATCATATGGGCCGAGTTTTTTTGCAGAATGTGCTTTGGTTATCGCGCTTTATGTCGGGTCAAAAAGTGTGGTTTAGCATCTGTTAAGCTAGCCTTGTTTAAGCTGCAAAGATAAATCGCGAGACGGTACGGTCAGCTATTGGTTGCTGTAAGCCAAGGGCGGTAGCATTTCATAATGAAAGTGGTCTTTGTAACTACTTGATATTACTTAATATTTATTCTCTTCATCAATGTGGTTTGTGACCCTTTCAGGGCTCTAACAAGCAGTCCGCTGTCTCTGACGGCAGCATACGCGTTGTCAACGTGTTACAGGTTTAGCATCGCAATAACCTGATCGACAAGCGGGGCACTTCGGTGGTCCATTCAAGCTGTGGTTAATGTTAAGATATTTTAATGATAGATTTATGTCTAGTGAGCTATTGGATTAGTAAAAATGAATGTTATTTCGAGTAAAATTGCAGGTGTCAAAACAATCCTCCCAAAAGTATTCGGCGATGCACGGGGATTCTTTTTAGAAACATTCGAGAAAAAACGTTACCAAGAGATGCTCGATATTGACCTGGATTTTGTTCAGGATAATCATTCACGCTCTTCGAAAGGGGTGTTACGAGGCCTACATTTCCAGACGCGGAACCCACAGGGAAAACTGGTCCGTGTCGTGCGCGGCGAGGTTTTTGACGTCGCTGTCGACATTCGTCCCGACTCGCCGACATTTGGTCAGTGGGAAGGTGTCATCCTGTCTGAAGAAAACAAAACTCAGTTTTGGGTACCGCCTGGCTTGGCGCACGGTTTTGTCGTTCTGTCAGATATCGCCGATTTTGAATACAAATGTACGGACTATTACGATCCTTCTTCAGAAGGTTGTCTGCTTTGGAATGATCCGACTGTGGGTATCGAATGGCCTCTTGAGGCGCCCCTGCTGTCAGATAAAGATAAAGTGGGAAAATTCCTAATGGATCTTCAGCAGAGCAAATAATACTTTATTGCGTCGTGATTCGCGGCAATATCAATGTCACAGTGAGCAAATTTATCAGGTCATGATGATGAAAATTTTGATAGTGGGTAGTGCGGGGCAGGTGGGTAAAGAACTGGTTCTGCGAGCGCCAAAAACGTGGGAGGTTTTAGCACTTGATCGTCAAGCGCTTGACATCACTTGCATGGAGCAGGTAGAAAAAGTCGTTAATTCATTTTCCCCCCACGTGATTATCAATGCCGCTGCCTATACTGCCGTTGATCGTGCAGAGATGGATAGCGATCAGGCCTACATGATAAATCGTGACGGTGTTGCGAATCTGGCCCGTGCTTCTCAAGCATGTAATTCAAAGTTGTTACATATATCAACGGATTACGTTTTCCAGGGGGAGCAGCAAGCTGCCTATTGCGAACGGGATGAAACGGGGCCTACAGGTGTTTATGGTGCCAGTAAGCTTGCCGGCGAAATTGCGGCCGCAGCGGCCTGCCCGCAACATATCATTTTGCGAACTGCCTGGGTATTTGGTACACATGGTGGCAATTTCGTGAAGACGATGATTCGTCTTGCACAGGATAGAACGGAACTCAACGTAGTTGGCGATCAATTTGGTGGGCCAACCTATGCGGGCGATATTGCGGAAGCTTTATTGCTCATCGCCGGGAAAGTTTGCGATAAAAGCTTCGCTGATTGGGGGGTCTACCACTTTACTGGAACCCCTTATATCAATTGGGCGGGATTTGCTGACCAAATCATGCAACGGGCGCATGCGCGCGGCCTCACTCCTCATCTGACTAAAATCAACCCGATCCCAAGCAGTGATTATCCAACACCTGCCAAAAGGCCAGCCAACTCCATGCTCAACTGCAAAAAAATCCACGAAGTCTTTGGCATCGCACCAAGCGATTGGCAGACAGCATTAAATGACATAGTCAGTTATGCTGCGAAGGGATGAGATAATGCCTGAGTGGCGAAGCGTTACAGATAGAAAAATTAAATAGGTTTTTTGATGCAAAATTCGTTTAGCTCATCACCGCGGGAGATTGCAGCGACTTTCTTCCGGCACCATAAACTAATTTTTAACTTGACGAAACGAGAAGTTACTGGGCGCTATAAGGGGTCTCTGTTTGGCATCTTATGGTCTTTTTTCAACCCTATCTTCATGCTCGTCGTCTATACATTCGTTTTTAGCTTTATATTTAATGCACGCTGGAGTGTAGAAAGTACATCAAAAGCTGAGTTTGCGTTAGTTTTGTTCGCTGGACTTATTGTGTTTAACTTTTTCAGTGAATGTGCGATTAAAGCACCAGGAACAATATTATCTAATGTCAACTATGTTAAGAAGGTAATATTTCCGCTAGAGATATTACCGATCGTCAATGCAACCTCCGCATTATTTCATGCTTGCATCAGCATTATCGTATGGCTGATTTTTTATCTGATAGAGGTTGGTTTACCACACGCCACGGTATTGTTATTCCCAATATTTATTCTCCCCTTATTCATTTTTGTGCTCGGTGTCGGTTGGTTACTGTCTGCGTTAGGTGTTTTTTTGCGGGATGTCGGGCAAATGATCTCTATTTTCGTGACTGCTTTGATGTTTTTATCTCCTATATTCTATCCAATAACTGCAATCCCAGAGAAATATAGACCGCTCTTGAATATTAACCCACTGGCCCCAGCGATTTCTCAGTTTAGAGAAATTTTTTATTGGGGTACAGTTCCTTCACTGAGCGTGTACGTTAGCTATCTTGTTGGTTGTACAGTATTCGCATGGTTTGGGTTCGTTGTTTTCCAAAAAACAAGAAAGGGATTTGCTGATGTCCTCTGATAACGTTGCCATAAGCATTCAGGACATAAAAAAATGTTTTTATGTCTACAATAACCCTCATGACAGACTGAAACAGTTCATTTTGCCAAGAATAAATCATATGTTCGGGCGTGAACAGAGTAGCTACTACAAAGAATTTTGGGCATTGAAAGGTGTCACCTTTGAGGTTAACAAAGGGGAAACCGTTGGTTTGATTGGTAAAAATGGCAGCGGAAAGTCGACATTACTACAAATCATTTGCGGTACCTTGACGCCGACTAGCGGTGCAATAAGTACGAAAGGGCGTATTGCCGCTCTATTGGAACTCGGTTCTGGCTTTAACCCGGAGTTTACCGGGCTAGAGAATATTTTCCTCAATGCGGCGATCTTGGGCCTTAGCAAAGAAGAAACCGAGCGTAAGTTAGATGCAATCGCTGCCTTTGCGGATATCGGTGAGTTTATCCATCAGCCAGTAAAAACCTATTCCAGCGGAATGGTAGTGCGATTAGCCTTCGCTGTTCAGGCTCAGGTGGATCCAGATATCTTGATTGTCGATGAGGCATTGGCTGTGGGGGATGCCAAGTTTCAGGCAAAATGTTTTGATCGTCTACGCCAGTTAAAAGATAACGGAACCAGCATTCTTTTGGTGACGCATTCTGGTGAACAAATCGTCACTCACTGCGATCGCGCTGTGTTATTGAACTCCGGTGAAAAACTGTATCAGGGAACGCCGAAGATTGCAGTCAATAAATACATGGATATTCTTTTTGGCAAGAGTCAGCCAACTGCTCAGAATGGAGTAATAACTTCCTCTGCTGGAAGCTCGGTTGAAACTCACGCGGTTACGAGTGAAACGCTTAATTTAGAATGCGACAAGTTCAGCGATAAAAGCAATTATAATAAGAATGAGTATCGTTGGGGAGACGGCGCAGCGACTTGGCTTGATTACCAGGTTTGTGTTGGAGAACGATTGAATCCAACGACAATTTACTCCGCTGAAAAAGTAAAGATTAGATGCTCGATGCGTTTTGAACGGGATGTTCATAATCCTATTATTGGTTTTGCCATTAAGACGAAAGAAGGTCAAACTGTTTATAATACTAACTCCCATCTTTTGAATAATGAG
The DNA here is from genome assembly GCF_900182895.1 of Serratia sp. CC22-02. Taxonomy (NCBI): domain Bacteria; kingdom Pseudomonadati; phylum Pseudomonadota; class Gammaproteobacteria; order Enterobacterales; family Yersiniaceae; genus Serratia; species Serratia sp. CC22-02. The sequence continues at coordinate 770,221 of NZ_FXUD01000002.1, forward strand.
AACACCTTAAAACATGGGGCTGCGGGGAGCTCTTCCGTCGTTGAATTCGAATTTTCAAATAAGTTAGGTGCAGGGGATTATTTTATTTCTCTCGGCATTGCTTCAATGATGAGTAACGAGGTCATTCCGCATGATCGAAGATATGATGTCATTCACTTTTTGGTGCCCACCGTTGATTCTTTTTCGGGTATCGCAGATTTAGAGTTGAATTTTGACATTAACCCACCTTCCGGTAGATAACTATGCTTTTAGATAAAAATATTTATGCTTTTCGTGAAAACACGGGCATTTGGGCAAAGCCAGATTATGCGGGTATCCCCTATAGTGATGGGGATACGCAGGAAAATTTGTTATTGAGCATTATTCAAAATACTCAAGATCGAAGTGTATCTTCCGCTGAGCTCAAAGCTCAATGCACAGATTGGGTAACGACCTACCATTTTTCTAGCTTGCGTTCAAATTTGTTACGGCCACTAAAATCTATCCTGCAGCCTGGTACTAAGATTTTGGAAGTCGGTGCAGGGTGCGGAGCCATCACGCGGTTTTTAGGCGAAATGGGATGCGAGGTAGTCGCATTAGAGGGAAGCTTGCGACGCGCCGCGATCGCCAGAACCAGGACTGAAGGCCTGGACAATGTTACCGTAGTCAGCGAAAGATTTGATGATTTCGAGAGTGATGTGCTCTTTGATGTGATCACTTTGATTGGCGTGCTCGAATATTCTAACCTATTCAGTCAAGGTGAAGATAGTGCAGTGAGCATGCTTGAAAAAATTAAAAAGCGCCTTAAACCAGGCGGAAAGTTGATCATTGCAATTGAGAATCAGCTTGGCTTGAAATATTTCTCCGGCGCGCGAGAAGATCACCTGGGTCAGGCGATGTATGGTATCGAAGGGCGCTATACGAAAGAACAGGCAGAAACTTTTGGGCACCACATCCTGAAGCAGAAGCTCGTAAGCATTGGTTTGCAGGCGATAGAAACGTTGCTGCCGTTCCCTGATTATAAACTGCCTGTTTCCGTTGTGACGTCTAACGGTGCTAGTGATCCCAATTTCGATGCATCCGTTTTTGCTGCGCAATCTGTACGTGCTGATATGCAATTGCCGGAGAAGTTAAACTTTGTGCTCGAGCTGGCTTGGCCAATTGTTTTCAAAAACAATTTAGCTTGCGAACTCAGCAACTCTTTCTTGCTGGTGGCAAGTGATGAGTCGAGTGAACTTATCGATAAGGACTTGCTTGCTATTCATTATGGCAGCGAACGCTACTCGCCGTTTTATAAAGAAACAGTATTCAGCAAAGATGAGAATGAGGAAATTAAGGTTAAACGCCATTTGCTGAGCCCCGGAGTGGCGATTGAAAATGATTTTGTTGATTTTAAATTAGATGGGTTTGAAAAATATATTAAAGGCGTTCCTCTACCCATAGAGTTCATCAAGATTGTGACGACGCCTGGGTGGGATATTGAGCAAGTTGCCGGCTATTTTCGCTATTACATCGAATGTCTGGAAGTGTGTTTAAAAGGCGAAGGAATACATTTTGAAGAGTTTAGCCAGCACACTGTTCTACCGTCGACTTATTTGGATGCGATTCCTTCAAATATATTGATAGATGCCGAGAGGCAGCCACGCTACTTTGAACGAGAGTGGTTGGCGAAAAAAGGGATTACGCTGGGTAATCTGACATTCAGAGCGGCGTTATCATTGCTCGGAAAAATATCCTCTTTCTCGCCGCCGGGCAATGGACGTTCATTAACTCGTGGAGAGTTTATTAAGCAACTCTTCGAGGCTTTGTCATTCTCTGCCGATAGTTCACTCTTTGAGCAATATCTGGTTCTTGAAACAGAGTTGCAGGTTTTCTCATCGGGATCGGATAAACATAAGCTTGATACCTGGTATCCTGAGCATGTGTTGCCTGGCTTACATGCATTGGAGCAAGCTGAAAGCCAGGAGGCTGAGCGCGTTGAAACCGAATCTGCATTGGAAGAACAGCGCCGAGCCTACGGCGACTTGTTGAAAGCCAAAGATTATGCCGAGAAATTGGCATTTGAACGTATGCACGAGATAGAAACGTTAAAACTAGAATTAAATAATATTAAGCCTGGCATCTTTTGGCGGATCTCAAGACTATTCAGAGGCAAGAGGAATTGATATGAGCAGTGAGACGCTTCATTGGTCAATTGACTCGATGGTCAAAAGAGGGACAACGGTCTTCAGTTATGGCTGGATATTTAGCAAAACCAAAAGTATTAAGCGGCTCGCATTACTCCAGGTTGATGAAAGTGGTATATTATCTAGCATTAACATTGACTATGGTAAAAGCCGAGAGGATGTAGGTTCCTATTTTTCTGAATTCGAGCAAGCTGCTCATTCGGGGTATATTGTTTATGGCTCATTCAGTACATCCGTGGCACAGCATCGCTTAAAACTGCTTTGCACCTACGAGGACGGTACGACGGATAGCATTGATGTGCCAGAAAGCCATTATATCCACGCCGGCAATGATAATAACGAAGCGGCTATAAATAAAAAAATTGTTTTAAAGCAAATGTATGTGCTCGTCAAACGTGCTTTGATGTTACTTAAAGGTGGGAATATCTCCCTGCTTTATAATAAAATAAAACGATATAAGCGCCATGACGCCACTACAGGGTTAAATGTCGCGAGCGATATTTCTAAAATTTTAAATCCTAAAGAACGAGAGAAGGTTATCTTTTTCCTGGATCATGATCTGGGCGGGGGCGCTAATCATTATAGAAACAGGCTGATACAAGATAAGATCGGAGATGGGTTCTCTGCACTGGTTCTTGCATTCAATATAAGAACACTGTCTTATAAATTGATTGTCAAAAGTGAGCGCACCGAGGGGCATTATAAAATTCCGGATGAAGGGTTTGTTTTTGAACTTTTGAATTATGTGAAAATTCAGGAGATCGTCTATAATACCGGGGTTTCATTTGTAAACCCTGAAACCATCCCGAGTTTTTTGCTCGATCTGAAGCTTAAAACCAATGCTACATTGACGACATTGGCTCACGATCTTTTCCCTATTTGTCCTTCGCATTTTCTGATCGATGACAAAGGAAAATATTGTGATGTTCCTGATCCTCAAGTTTGCCATTCATGCTTAAAAAATAACACGTACGGATTTACAACATTATTTGAATCCGGAGATATTAATGAGTGGCGCGATCAGTGGGGCGGATTGATTATCGCTTCAGATAAATTTATTACTTTTTCTCAAAATACGTTGGATATTTATCGGCGTGTTTACCATCAAATACAACCAGAAAAAACGGTGGTCGCTCCACACGTTGTGAGCTATATGCCTAGAAAGGCTGAAGTTCAGCAAAAAGAGAGATTACGCATTGGTGTCGTAGGGCAAATTGGGTATCACAAAGGGGCTGAGTTTGTTAAAGAGTTAGCCCTCGAAATCAAGAAAACGGGTTGTCCGGTGGATATTGTCATTATCGGCGCTATTGAAGCCTCGTGTCCATCAGATATCGTCACTCAGACAGGTCCTTATAAGCAGAGTGAGTTGCCAGATTTGCTCGAAGATAAAGGGGTGAATGTTATTTTATTCCCTTCGATCTGGCCCGAGACGTTTTCCTACGTCGTACAGGAAATGGTTGAGCTTGGTTATCCCGTCGCTTGCTTTAATCTGGGAGCGCCTGCTGAACGACTTAAGAATTATCCAAACGGTTTGATTTTGTCCTCAATGTCTGCTGGCAACGTCTTGCAAGAGTTGATAAAATTCCACCGAAAAATTTATACAATCCAATGAGGCAGGTATGTCTGAGATTCATGTTTTTACTAGCGCAGCGTTTAACTATATTCCGAAAGTGAGAATGCTGTTTCAGTCTATTCGTAAATATCACCCTGAATGGACAATTCACCTCGCCTTGGCCGATGAGAAACGGCCTGAAATTGATCTTAGCAATGAACCGTTTGACGAAGTCGTCTCAGTTTCTGAATTAGACATCCCGGATTGGAAAGGTTGGGCATACTGCCACACCATCGTGGAATTGGCGACGGCGATTAAACCTTTTATGCTGGCACGGTTGCTGCAACTGCCTGGCTGTAAAAAGGTTATCTATCTTGATCCCGATACGGTGGTCTTTTCTCGCCTCGATGACATTCTGGAGGCATTGGACTCTGCGAATGTCGTGCTGACACCACACCAGACAAAACCTGAAACGTCTCTATCCGCTGTGATGGATAACGAGATCTGCAGTCTGAAGCATGGCGTGTATAATCTGGGTTTCTGCGCGGTAGCGGCAACCGATGTCGGCCTCTCTTTTGCAAAATGGTGGGGAGAGCGCATTTATCATTTCTGCCGTGCAGACATTCCAAACGGCCTGTTTACCGACCAACGTTGGATCGATCTGGTCCCTGCCTTCTTCAACGACGTGGCGATCATGCGTTCCAGCCGCCACAACGTGGCCACCTGGAATTTAACAACTCGCGATTTTACCGTTGACGAGAAAGGAAATTACTTTGTTGATGGTGAACCGTTAGGCTTCTACCACTTCACAGGCTTCGACAGCGGCGCTCATCGAATCATGGCTTCTAAAAATGCCGGGGATAATTCTGATGTGCACAAACTGATTGATTGGTATGACGATCAGACGAAGAATCTTGCGCAGGATCCTTTAGCCAAAGTGGTGTGGGCTTACGGCCTGCATTCCGATGGCTCTGCCATTTCAAAGGCGCAGCGCCTGGTTTACCGTGAGCGTATTGATTTGCAAAAAGCTTTCCCTACGCCGTTTGATGCGAATACCTATAATCAGTGGTGGCTGCAACAAGGTCCAAAAGAATACCCTGAGTTGTTCGATAATAGCAGTAAAGATGATGCATTGCGTCAGTTCAGCACGGTGCTCACCCCTGGATTCCGCGGTGGTAATGCTGAGTTTGATAAAGATCGTTTTGTTGGCATTATTAAGCGTTCGCTTTCCAATCCCCGTACTGGCGTCACAATGGGTAAGAAAGGTTGGGAAGTATTAAAGAATGAAGGCATCAAAGGTATTAAGCGTCGCTTTCTGAACTAAATTCGTCCTGTTTCTCGCTGTAAGCCCTGTACATAGTTATGTGCGGGGCTTTTTAACGTAGTTCATATCTAAAATCACCGTTGAGGTTTTAGATATGAACTTTTTAGCACGTAGGTTAGCGGTGAACGATGAAAATAATATTTTCAATGTTTAGCCTGGTGTTGAAGCGTACTGCTTTATGATGAAAAATTTGTTGGCAGATTCAACTGTGACATGGATTCATCTTAAAACTCTTCAGGAAGTTTATGTTTCCCCTGACTGTACTTTAAACCTTGGTATGTTAAGTGAAAATAATTGCATCTCTTGTATTGTACCGACATGAATATCAATCTGTTCAGAAGACATTGGCTTCTCTTCTTGCAGAGGAAAGTATTTCTAAACTGGTCATTGTTGACAATGGCAGTTATTGCGATTGGCTTCTAAATTTAAATGAGCCAAAGCTCGAGATTATTCGAACGAAAGATAATGCGGGGTTTGGTGCTGGCCATAATGCTGTTTTTGAAAGGTTTAAAAATCTTGCCGATTATTTTTTAATTTGCAATCCAGATATTGCCTTTGAGAAGGGGGAGGTAGATAAGCTCTACCGATTCAGTCAAGTGGAAGCCTTGGGGTTGGCTATCCCTAAAATCGTCTATCCAGATGGACGGTTACAGCATGGTTGTAAATTGTTACCCTCGCCTTATCAACTTTTTGCTCGTCGATTTGTGTCTCGTTTCTCGCGATCTTTGAATCAGCGGTATGAATTGCATTGTGCAGACTACACTAAGTCTTTCTTTGCACCGTCTCTTTCCGGTTGTTTTATGTTAGTGAGTAATCAGGCTATTCAGGATGTCGGGTATTTTGATACTCGCTTCTTTTTGTATCTTGAAGATGTCGATCTTTCTCGTAGAATTTGCTTGAAACATAAGACACGTTATTTCCCTGAATCCCTGGTGATTCACGAGTCTCAGCGTCGTTCTTATCAAGACAAGCGTTTTCTTGTATACCATATAATTTCCGCAATAAAATATTTTAATAAATGGGGATGGTTTTTCGACCGGGATAAAGAATTCCTTAACCAGAGTTGCCTGAGCCAATTGCCAAAACAAAAATAGCTTAATCAGGGAGTGGGAATAAAATAAGTCAAAATTTAACCATGACTTTCCAAGATCAAGTCGTTAACGATTTTTGAGCTTGTATTTAAATGAATTGTCTTATTAAGGACAAGATAGCGATGCAACCAATACAGCAAAAAGAAAGAACTCAGAACGTGAAGTATCACTTTGATTCAATTGATATCCTTAGAGGCTTTGCCGCGATATCTGTCGTTGTTTACCATGTCATAGAGCATTTTAACTGGAGCTCTTTCCCTACCAATTGGCCGTGGCTGTGGTTCCGCTTTGGTTGGATGGGGGTCGATATGTTTTTCGTTATTTCCGGTTTTGTTATTGCTATGTCAGCCTTCAACCAACTGGATAGAAGTGGAAAAGATAAATTTTTTGTCCCTTTTATGAAGCGTCGTCTCAATAGAATTGTACCGCTTCATTACTTGACGTTGGCTGTTTTTGTCATTTTTGTTTCTCCCTATCTTCTCTTTAATCATTTTTCAATAAACCTGTTCTCTCATTTACTATTTATACATAACCTTAGTTATGATTTGCACGGCGCTATTAATGGAAGTAACTGGTCGCTTGGTGTAGAGATGCAATTTTATATACTTATTGCACTCACCGCACATTGGCTAAAACATGTTAAATGGTGGGTGCTGCTACTCTGCTCGTTGGGTATTTCCTATGCCTGGCGCTTGGCTGCAGTGTATCTCGTCGATTTACAACAACCACTTGGCGTTTTCAAATTATTTGTCAGCGCCACTCAGCTTCCGGGCATGTTAGATGAGTTCGCCGTGGGGATTTTACTTGCCCGTTTGCTCACTTCTGAACTTGGTCAGAAGTTGGTTTCCAGCAGAAAATATTCTACAATTTCCTTAATGATTTTGGCCGTTGCACTTACCACAGGCGTAATGTGTATATACCTGAAGTATTCATCTTTCTGGAATTATCCTGCGATGGTTATCTTCTTCCGGACCCTGCTGGCGGCGGCATTTGGCATGATCGTGTTGACCCTCTGTTCGCTTAAAATTACACCATTCCTGAAAAGAGTATTGTACCCACTTTACTATTGCGGAACGATTTCTTACGGCATCTATCTATGGCATTTACCGATCTTGCTTTCTATCAAGAAATTAGATTGGTTAACTCATGGTCAATCACTCGCACTGGTATTGGCGCTAACGTTGGTAATGGCATCATTATCGTGGCACTTCTTTGAAAAACATTTTATCAAGAAGTAACTTTTTCCGTCATTGCCCCGTTTTCACTGGCGATAGCGCATATAACCATCTTACGAGAAGACAATTATGTGACCTATCGCACCAATCACTACCCACCCGGTTCAATCCTGAGTTAACATGTGTGCCACATCACAAAACCTGCTGGCTGACGTTGCCGGCAGGGTCATCCTCAGACAGGAGTTCCTAAATGTCCAAGCAACAAATCGGCGTTGTCGGCATGGCGGTAATGGGCCGCAACCTCGCGCTGAACATCGAGAGCCGGGGTTACACCGTTTCCATTTTCAACCGTTCTGGCGACAAGACTGACGAAGTGATCGCTGAGAACCCGGGCAAAAACCTGGCGCCGTATTACACCGTTGAAGAGTTTGTTGAATCGCTGGAAAAACCGCGCCGCATCCTGCTGATGGTGAAAGCGGGCGAAGCGACGGATAAAACCATTGCCTCGCTGACTCCGCACCTGGACAAGGGCGATATCCTGATCGACGGCGGCAACACCTACTATCAGGACACCATCCGTCGTAACCGCGAACTGTCCGACCAGGGCTTCAACTTCATCGGCACCGGCGTTTCCGGCGGTGAAGAGGGCGCGCTGAAAGGGCCTTCCATCATGCCTGGCGGCCAGAAAGAAGCTTACGAGCTGGTGGCGCCAATCCTGGAGAAAATCGCTGCGGTTGCGGAAGGCGAGCCTTGCGTGACCTACATCGGCGCAGACGGTGCCGGCCACTATGTGAAAATGGTGCACAACGGTATCGAATACGGCGACATGCAGCTGATTGCCGAAGCCTATTCTCTGCTGAAGCAGGCGCTGAACCTGAGCAACGAGCAGCTGGCCGAAACCTTCGCCGAGTGGAACAAGGGTGAGCTGAACAGCTACCTGATCGACATCACCAAAGACATCTTCACCAAGAAAGACGAAGAGGGTAAATACCTGGTCGATGTGATCCTGGACGAAGCCGCCAATAAAGGCACCGGCAAGTGGACCAGCCAGAGCTCGCTGGATCTGGGCGAACCGCTGTCTCTGATCACCGAATCGGTGTTCGCACGCTACCTGTCCTCGCTGAAAGACCAGCGCGTTGCTGCCTCTAAAGTGCTGACAGGCCCGAAAGTGGCGCCGTTCACCGGCGACAAAGCCGAATTCATCGAGAAAGTGCGTCGCGCGCTGTATCTGGGCAAGATCGTGTCCTACGCGCAGGGCTTCTCTCAGCTGAAAGCCGCGTCTAAAGAAAACAACTGGGATCTGCACTACGGCGAAATCGCTAAGATCTTCCGCGCCGGCTGCATCATCCGCGCCCAGTTCCTGCAGAAGATCACTGACGCGTATGCGGCGGACGCCGATATCGCCAACCTGTTGCTGGCGCCATACTTCAAGCAAATCGCCGACGAATACCAGCAGGCGCTGCGTGACGTGGTGGCTTATGCCGTGCAGAACGGTATCCCTACGCCAACCTTCTCCGCCGCGATCGCCTACTACGACAGCTACCGCTCCGCGGTGCTGCCGGCGAACCTGATCCAGGCGCAGCGCGACTACTTCGGCGCGCACACCTACAAACGCATCGACAAGGAAGGCGTGTTCCATACCGAATGGATGGAATAACCCCGCCCGTTGAGCGATAAAAAAAGCCGCCGAGGTTAACGCCCGGCGGCTTTTTTATTGCGCGCGATTTAACGTTACGCTTTTTTCTGATGCCGCTCGCGCAGCCGGCCGATCACCGCGCTCAGATCCAGATCCTGGTCCTGCAGCAGCACCAGCAGGTGATAGATCAGGTCCGAAGCTTCGTTGGTCAGCTCTTCGCGATCGTTGACCGTGGCGGCCAGCGCGGTTTCCACGCCTTCCTCCCCGACCTTCTGCGCGATGCGCTTGGTGCCGCTGGCATACAGGCTGGCGGTGTACGAGCTATCCGGGCTGGCGTGCTTGCGCTCCGCCAACAGCTGCTCCAGCTGATAGAGGAACGCCCAGTCGCTGGCGGCCGGGTGGAAGCAGCTGCTGTTGCCGAGGTGGCAGGTCGGGCCGATCGGGTTGGCCAATACCAGCAGCGTGTCGTTATCGCAGTCCGGCGTGATGCTGACCACCTTGAGGAAATGGCTGGAGCTTTCCCCCTTGGTCCACAGACGCTGCTTGGTGCGTGAGAAGAAGGTGACGTTGCCGCTCTGCTCGGTAGCCGCCAACGCTTCCTGCGTCATGTAACCCAGCATCAGCACGTCGCCGGAAACGGCGTGCTGCACGATGGCCGGCATCAGGCCGTCGGTTTTTTCCCAGTCCAGCTGGTTTCTCTGTTGTTCTGTCAGCACACGCGAATCTCCACGCCTTGTTCAACCAGGAACCTTTTCAGTTCGCCGATATTGATGATTTGTTTGTGGAACACCGACGCCGCCAGCGCGCCGTCGACGTCCGCATCGCGGAACGCTTCCAGGAAGTGCTCCATGGTGCCCGCGCCGCCGGAGGCGATCAGCGGTACCTTGCAGGCCTCGCGCACCAGGCGCAGCTGCTGCAGATCGTAACCGTTGCGCACGCCGTCCTGGTTCATCATGTTCAGCACGATCTCACCGGCGCCGCGGCGCTGCACTTCCTGTATCCAGTCGAGGGTTTCCCACTGGGTGATGCGGGTGCGGCTCTCATCGCCGGTATATTGGTTGACGTGATACTTGCCGGTTTCACTGTCGAACCAGGTGTCGATGCCTACCACGATGCACTGCACGCCGAAGCGTTCCGCCAGGCGACTAATCAGCTCAGGATCGGCCAGCGCCGGCGAGTTGATTGAAATCTTGTCGGCGCCGAAAGACAGGATCTGGCTGGCGTCCTCGGCGCTTTTAATGCCGCCGGCGACGCAGAACGGGATATCAATCACCTCCGCCACGCGCGATACCCAGCTTTTGTCCACCACCCGGCCGTCGCTCGAGGCGGTGATATCGTAAAACACCAGCTCGTCCGCACCTTCTTGCGCATAGCGCTGCGCCAGCGGCACAATGTCGCCGATGATTTCGTGGTTGCGGAACTGCACGCCTTTCACCACTTGCCCGTCTTTAACATCCAGGCACGGGATTATCCGTTTTGCCAGCATGCGATCGCCTCCTCAACGCTAAATTTACCTTCCAGCAGGGCGCGCCCCACGATCACGCCGGCAACGCCGCTGCCGCGCAGCTGGGCGATGTCGTCCAGATTGCCGATGCCGCCCGAGGCCTGGAAGGCCACCTGCGGATAACGGCGGCCGATCTCCTGATACAGCGCCACGTTGGACCCAGCCAGCGTACCGTCGCGCGAAATGTCGGTGCATAGCACGTGCTTGAGCCCGTAGGGCAGGAACTGCTCCACCACCTGTTCCAGCGTGGCGTCGGAATCCTCCTGCCAGCCGCTAATGGCTACGCGTTTCACGCCCTGCGCGTCGATGCGCACGTCCAGCGCCAGCACCAGCGCGTCGGCGCCGTAGCGCTCGAACCAGCTCTGCACCAACTGCGGCTGTTTCACCGCGGTGGAGCCGATCACCACGCGCGTGGCGCCGGCCTCCAGCAGGGCGCTGACGTCCTGCTCATTGCGGATGCCGCCGCCGACCTGCACCGGTACGTCAACCCCCGCCAACAGCTTGCGCAGCAGCGGGATCTGGCGCGCCGCCGGATCCTTGGCGCCGGTCAAATCGACCAGGTGCAGCACCTGGGCGCCCTGTTGTTGATAGTCCTGCAGGCGCAGCAGCGGATCGTTGCCGTAGTCGCGCTGTTGGCCGTAATCGCCCTGATGCAAACGCACCACGTTGCCGTCGATCAAATCCAAAGCCGGAATAATCATGCTGCCTACATCTCCAGAAAGTTTTTCAACAGTTGCGCGCCGGCCGCTCCAGATCGTTCTGGATGAAACTGCACGCCGAAGAAGTTGTCTTTTTGCACGGCGGCGGTGAAGGGCTCGCCGTAGTTCGCCTGGGCGATGGTGCTGGGGCATATCGGCATCGCATAGCTGTGAACGAAATAGAAGTAGGCGCCGTCATCGATGCCGCGGAACAGATGGTGGCCCGCCTGCGCGGACACTTGGTTCCAGCCCATGTGCGGCAGCGGCAGGCCGAAGTCGGTCATCTGCTTGACCGGCGTATCGATGAGGCCGAGCGTGGTCACGCCGCCGTTCTCTTCGCTGCTGGCCGCCAGCAGCTGCATGCCGAGGCAGATGCCCAGCACCGGCTGCGTGCAGGCCTTGATCAGTTCGATCAGATCGCGCTCGCGCAGTTGATCCATCGCCGCCTGTGCGGTGCCGACGCCCGGCAGGAACAGCTTGTCGGCGCGCAGCACGATCTCCGGATCGCGGCTCACCTCCGGCTGATAGCCCAGGCGCCGCACCGCGTAGGTGACGGAGGCCAGGTTGGCGCAGCCGGTATCCAAAATCACCACGTTCATCACAGCACTCCTTTCGAGCTCGGCAGGGTATTGCCCTCGACGCGGATCGCCTGGCGCAGCGTGCGGCCAAACACTTTGAACAGGCTCTCGACCCGGTGGTGGTCGTTTTTGCCCTTGGTCTTCAGGTGCAGCGTGCAGCCCATGGTGTAAGAGAGCGAACGGAAGAAGTGCTCGACCATTTCGGTGCTGAGATCGCCGACGCGCTGATAGTTGAACTCGGCCTTGTACTCCAGGTGCGGGCGGCCGGAGATATCCAGCGCGCAGCGCGCCAGGCATTCGTCCATCGGCAACACGAAGCCGAAGCGGGCGATGCCGCGCTTGTCGCCGAGCGCCTTGTTCAGCGCTTCACCCAGCGCCAGGCCGGTGTCTTCCACCGTGTGGTGATCGTCGATATACAGATCGCCTTTGACGTCGATCTCCATGCGGAAGCCGCCGTGGGTGGCGATCTGATCCAGCATGTGATCGAAGAAGCCGACGCCGGTTTTGATCTTGCTGCCGCCTTCGCGATCCAGCCACACGTTGACGTCGATCTGCGTCTCTTTGGTCACGCGATTAACCCGCGCGTGGCGATCGCGCAGCGTCAGCTGGCGCACGATCTCTTTCCAGCCCAGCACGCCGCGCTGGTAGCGCAGCCCATGGATGCCCATGTTTTCCGCCAGCTGCACGTCGGTCGGCCGATCGCCGATCACGTAGCTGTGGGCGGCATTCAGCACGCCGGGTTCGAGGTAACCCTTCACCAGCGCGGTTTTCGGCTTGCGGCAGTCGCAGTTGTCCGCCGGCAGGTGCGGGCAGATCAGCACATCGGCGAACTGAATGCCCTGCGAGCTGAGGATCTGCATCATCAGGTTGTGCGGCGGATCGAAGGTTTCCTGCGGGAAACTGGCGGTGCCGAGCCCATCCTGATTGGTGATCATCACCAGCTGATACCCCGCCTGTTGCAGCGCCAGCAGGGAAGGGATCACGTCCGGCTCGAGCGCCAGCTTGTCCAGGCGGTCAACCTGGAAATCTTCCGGTGGCTCGGCGATCAGCGTGCCGTCACGATCGATAAAGAGGATTTTTTGGCTCACATTGGCTCCTGGCGAGTCTGGTTGGCACCGGGCAGGGCGGACAAGGCGTCCACCACGCGTTGACATTCGTCGCGGGTGCCTATGGTGATGCGCAGGCAGCCGGACAACCCGGGCTGTTTGTTTTGGTCTCGTAAGATAATGCCCTGATCCCACAAGCTTTTAAACACATTACTTGAGGCGGTGAAGCGGGCCAGCAGGTAATTGCTGTCGCTGGCGAAAACCTGCTCGACGCAGGCGCATTTTTCCAACTGTTGCTGCAGCCAGCTGCGGGTGGCGGCAATGTCGGTGACGCGCTGGCGCATGGTGCGGATACCTTCTTCGCTCAGCGCCTGCGCGGCGATATCCGCCACCGGCGTCGAAAGCGGGTAAGGCGCGATCACTTTCAGCAGCAGGGCGATCAGATCTTCGTTCGCGAGCGTAAAGCCGCAGCGCAGGCCGGCCAGCGCAAAGGCCTTCGACAGCGTGCGCAGGATAGCCAGGTGCGGATAGTCGCTCAGCCACCCGGCCACCGAGGCCTGCGGGCAAAACTCGATATAGGCTTCGTCCACCGCGACGATCGCCTTGCCTTTGGCCAGCTCCAGCAGGTTGCGCAGAGAGTCCGGATCGATCAGGTTGCCGGTCGGGTTGTTCGGGCTGCAGACGTAGATCAGCTTCACGTTGTCCATGCTGTCTGCGATGGCCGGCAGATCCAGCTGCCAGTCTTCTTTGGCGGCTACGGTGCGGCGCTCCACGCCGAAGGTTTCGGCGCTGACGGCGTACATGCCGTAGGTCGGCGGGCAGAACAAGATGGCGTCTTTACCCGGCTCGCAGAAGGCGCGGATCAGCAGCTCGATGCCTTCATCGGCGCCGCGGCTGACCAGCACCTGCTCTTTCTTCACCCCGGCGTAGGCGGCGTAGCGTTCGATCACCAACGCCGGCTGGCACTCCGGATAGCGGTTGAAGGTTTGCGCGGTCAGCTGGAACTCGGGCGCGATCGGGTATTCGTTGGCATTGAGCCACACGTCGCCCTTACCGCCGAGGCGACGCGCCGATTGATAAGGGGTCAGCTCGCGAACGTTGGCGCGTGCCAGTTTTTCGATGCTCATGCTTGCTCCTTCAGGGCGGCGACGCGCAGGGTCACGGCGTTCTTGTGGGCGATCAGCTGCTCGGCGGCAGCCAGCGTCTCGATGGTGGCGGCCAGGTTGCTGAAGCCCTGCGGCGTCAGCTCCTGCACCGTCATGCGTTTTTGAAAATCGGCCAGCCCCAGGCTGGAGCAGGTGGCGGTGTAGCCGTAGGTCGGCAGCACGTGGTTGGTGCCGGAGGCGTAATCGCCGGCGGACTCCGGCGACCAGTCGCCGAGGAACACCGAGCCGGCGCTGGTGATGCCGTCTACCAGCTCGCGCGCATTGCGGGTCTGAATGATCAGGTGCTCCGGGCCGTAGCGGTTGCTGATGGCCACGCACTCAGGCAGATCGCGCGCTACGATCAGGCGGCTGCTCGCCAGCGCCTGGCGGGCGGTCTCGGCGCGCGGCAGCTCGGCCAGCTGGCTTTCCACCGCTTCGGCCACTGCCTGCGCCATTGCCGCGTCCGGCGTCAGCAGAATCACCTGCGAATCCGGGCCGTGTTCGGCCTGCGACAGCAGATCGGAAGCGACGAACGCCGGGGTGGCGCCGGCGTCGGCGATCACCAGCACCTCCGAAGGCCCGGCCGGCATGTCGATGGCCGCGCCGTCGAGACGCTGGCTGACCTGTCGCTTGGCTTCGGTCACGAAGGCGTTGCCCGGCCCGAAGATTTTCGCCACGCGCGGCACGCTTTCGGTGCCGAACGCCAGGGCGGCGATCGCCTGCGCGCCCCCGACCTGAAACACTTCCTGCACGCCGCACAGCTGCGCCGCATACAGGATCTCATCGGCGATCGGCGGCGGCGAGCACAGCACCACCCGGCGGCAACCGGCGATGCGCGCCGGCGTCGCCAGCATCAGCACGGTGGAGAACAGCGGCGCCGATCCACCGGGAATATACAGGCCCACCGAGTCGATTGGGCGGGTCACCTGCTGGCAGCGCACGCCCGGCTGCGTTTCGACGTCCACCGGCGGCAGTCGCTGCGCGTTGTGGAAGGTGTCCACGTTGGCGACGGCCACCGCCATCGCCTGTTTGATGTCATCGCCCAGTCGGGCGCAGGCGGCGGCGATCTGCTCGGCGTTGACGCGCAGCGCGGCGACGTCCGCCTTGTCGAAACGGGCGCTGTAGTCGCGCAGCGCCCGATCGCCGTTGGCCTTCACGTTGTCGAGGATCTCGCTCACCGCGCGGGTGATGCTATCGGAAGCGGCGATTGCCGGGCGCATCAGCAGCTCGGCCTGGCGTTCGGCGCTGCACGTTGCCCAATCGATCGGCGTGTTGAAGGTCGACATGGCGTTACTCCATCATCTTTTCAATCGGCAGCACCAGAATCGAGCTGGCGCCGAGCGCTTTCAGTTTTTCCATGGTTTCCCAGAACAGGGTTTCGCTGCTCACCATGTGCATCGCCACGCGGTTCTGCGCGCCGGCCAGCGGCAGAATGGTCGGGCGCTCGGCGCCCGGCAGCAGCGCGACGATCTCGTCCAGCTTCTCGCTCGGCGCGTGCAGCATGATGTATTTGGATTCGCGCGCCTGGATCACGCCCTGAATGCGGGTCATCAGGCGGTCGATCAGCTGCTGCTTGGCTTCCGGCATTTCACCGTCGCGCTGAATCAGGCAGGCCTTGGAGCGGTAGATCACTTCCACTTCGCGCAGGCCGTTGGCCTCCAGCGTGGCGCCGGTAGAGACCAGATCGCAGATGGCGTCGGCCAGGCCGGCGCGCGGCGCCACTTCCACCGAGCCGTTCAGCAGGCAAGATTTAAAGCGCACGCCCTGCTTGTCGAGGTATTGCTTCAGCAGGTGCGGGTAAGAGGTGGCGATGCGGGCGTCCTGCAGGTTTTGCGGACCGGTATATTCGGCATCGAGCGGGGTGGCCAGCGACAGGCGGCAGCCGCCGAAATCGAGGCGGCGCAGGGTGAAGTAGCGCGGGTCTTCGCCCTGAGCGCGGCGGCTGAGCAGCTCTTCTTCCAGCACGTTTTCGCCGATGATGCCCAGATCGACCACGCCGTCCATCACCAGGCCCGGAATGTCGTCGTCGCGCACGCGCAGGATATCGATCGGCATGTTTTCCGCGAAGGCGATCAGGCGCTGTTGCTGCAGGTTGATCTTGATGCCGCAGCGCGCCAGCAGCTCCTGGGATTCATCGCTCAGGCGGCCCGACTTCTGCATTGCGATCCGTAAACGTGTCTTGTCCAGCATGGTAACCTCTGTTTAATCTGTAATTTTATGAATTTATTGTAAAAACTATTCTTTTCTGTCTGTCCGGAGCCAAAAAAAAAACCCTCGGAAGAAATCTTCCGAGGGCTCTCTCTTGCGTTCTGCGCGCCACTGGAAGATTAACAAACCGTCTTCCAGCACTCATCGCCTGAAAGACTAGTCAGGGTGATGGTGATGATGGTGGTTGAACTGAACGCGTGTCATGGTGTTTTTCTCTAATCAAAAGCCGGTAAAAACCGTATGCCAATTAAGCTAAACTATCCGCTGTCCACCGCGCAACCCTTTTTTAACGTCATAAATTTAATTTATTGAAACAGGTTAGGTTATTAGCCACAGACGGCTTTACCTAACCTTAAGCCGGGCAGATTGTATCGTCGTGCACAGTGGCGTAGCCTTAGGGGTAGGGCGCTGCGATCTTCAGGAGAGGAAGAGGATGAAAAAGGTAGCCATTATTGGTTTGGGTTGGCTGGGCATGCCGTTGGCGCTGTCGCTGATGGGGCGCGGGTATGATGTGGTCGGCAGCAAAACCACGCCGGACGGCGTCGAGGCCGCGCGCATGAGCGGCATCGAATGCTATCAACTGGAGCTGACGCCGGAGCTGGTGTGCGATCCGGACGATCTGGAATCGCTGCTGCGCGTGGATGCGCTGGTGGTGACGCTGCCCGCTCGCCGCACCGTCGAAGGCAGCGAGAACTATTTCAATGCGGTGCGTATGCTGGTGGACAGCGCGATGGCCTTCGGCGTGCCGCGGGTGATCTTTACCAGTTCCACCTCGGTGTACGGCGAAACCGCCGGCACGCTGCGCGAAGAGTCGCCGCTGCGGCCGGTCTCGCCGTCGGGCCGGGTGCTGGCCGAGCTGGAGCGCTGGCTGCATGAATTGCCGAACACCTCGGTGGACATTCTGCGGCTGGCGGGGCTGGTGGGCGCCGATCGTCACCCCGGTCGCTTCCTGGCGGGCAAGCTCGATGTGAAGGGCGGTTCGCAGGGGGTGAATCTGGTGCACCAGGACGACGTCATCGCCGCCATCCAGCTGTTGCTGAAGCTGCCGAAGGGCGGTCACGTGTACAACCTGTGCGCGCCGCGTCATCCGGCCAAACGCGAATTTTATCCGGCGCTGGCCGAGCAGCTGCACCTGGAGCCGCCGCAGTTCGCCGACGAAGCGGAGCAGGATGAGCGGCTGGTGGACGGCAACCGCATCTGCAACGAGCTGGGTTTTGAGTACCAGTATCCCGATCCGGCGCGCATGCCGGTCAGTTAAGGCAGCATACGTCGTTTAAAGCGGGAAAAGGTGGCTCGTCACAAAGTCGACGAACAGCCTGATTTTGACTGACAGGTGGCGGCCCGACGGCCAGAGGACATGAAAAACCATGTTCTCGCGGTCGTATTCATCCAGAACCGTCACCAGGCTGCCCTGTTCCAGCTGTCTGCGCACGGCGATCTCCGGCAAATAAGCGATGCCGAGCCCTTGCTCCGCGAAGCACACCTGCGGATCGAGGGTATTTGTCACCATGCTGGCCGGCCGTTCGGGGATCGTCTCCGTCTTGTCCCCCAGCGGCCAGACATCCAGTTTGCCGGTGCTGGGAAAGCGATAATGCAAACGGGCATGGCTTGTCAGATCCTCGGGCTTGCTCGGCATACCCGCTTGGCTGAAATAGCTTGGCGCGCCAACGAAAACCTTGCGGCAGGTCCCCAACCGGCGGGCAACCAGCCGTGAATCGCTCGGGGTGCCGCTGCGGATAACGGCATCGAAACCTTCCTCAATCACGTCAACCAACCGATCCGAATAATCAATATCCAGCTCGATCTCAGGATAGCGGCGCTTGAAGTCCCCCAGTTTTGGCATGAAAAGCGTGCCCAGCGACGGGAGACTGATGCGCAGCTTACCCTGGGGCGTTCCTCGCGTTTGCAACAGTTCGGCTTCCGCGTCTTTCACCTCGCTCAAAATGCGTCGGCACCTCTCTAGGAACAAGGCGCCTTCCGGCGTCAGGTTGACCGTGCGGGTGGAGCGGTGAAATAACCGCACGCTGAGCCGTTCCTCCAGCCGGGCGATGGTTTTGCTGACCGCCGACGCGGAGATCCCCAGCTGTTGCCCGGCCGCCGTGAAACTGCGGCTTTCACTGACCCGCACGAAAACGTCGAGAGAACCCAAGCTTTCCATAGGCTTCCATTCTATTGATGACCTTTACGTCATGAGTGTTATTCACTTTAGCCTGTTTTTCTTTTATCGGCGAGTGGGCAGCATGATGCAAACGTCATCCGCAATGGGCGGAAACATCTTTGAATGAGGAGTGATTGATGAATCAAACGACGATATCTGCGCCTGCCGCGAGCAGCGAGCGGTTGCCGCTGGGGGGCCTGCTGGCGTTGGCGATGGCCGCTTTTATCACGCTGCTGACCGAGATCATGCCGGCGGGCGTGCTTTCTTCGATTGCGGGCGATTTGAGCGTGTCTGAAAGCCTGGCGGGGCAATTCATCACCGCCTATGCGGTGGGGGCGTTGGTCGCCGCCATTCCGCTCACCGCATTGACGCAGGGCATGCGGCGCCGCCCCTTGCTCTTGAGTGCGATCGGCGGCTTTGCCATCGTCAACCTCGTCACGGCGCTGTCGCATGATTACCACGTCTCATTGGCGACGCGTTTCTTCGCCGGCGTTTTCGGCGGCATCGTTTGGTCCTTGCTGGCCGGTTACGCCGTGCGCATGTCACCGGCCCATCTTGGCGGCCGCGCTATTGCGATCTCCGGCGCCGGCGCCACCCTGGCGCTGGTGCTTGGCGTACCGCTCGGCACGTTGCTTGGCCGAGCCATCGGCTGGCAAGGCGCCTTTGGCCTGATGACGTTGATGGCGGTGATGCTCGTGGTGTGGATCATCGCCATCGTGCCGGATTTCCCCGGCCAGGCTAAGGCGCATCGCCCGTCTCTGAGCGGCGTATTCTTGCAATGCGGGATCCGCGCCGTGCTGTTCGTGGTGTTCACCTTCATCGTTGCCCACAACATTCTGTATATCTACCTGGAGCCTTTCCTCAAACCGTCGGGGTTATCCGAGCGGGTCGATATCGTGCTGTTTATCTTCGGGCTGGGCGCGATTGCCGGATTGGGCGTCGCCGGGATGCTGGTCGATCGACGAGTCCAATCTCTTACGGTAATGAGCATCGTCACCTTTGCCCTCGCCGCCGTGCTGCTGGGGAGTGGGGGACGGATAGCCCCGATGGTTTATCTCGCGGTCGCATTGTGGGGCGTGGCTTTCGGCGGTTTCGCCACCCTCACGCAGACGGCATTGTCACGCCTTTCCGGCCGCGCGGCCGATATGGCGCAGTCCATGTATACGACGGGCTGGAATACCGCCGTGGCCGCCGGTGGCGCGATCGGCGGCATGCTGCTCGACAAGGGCGGAGCGGCCTCTTTTGCCTGGGCCATCATCGGGCTCCTCATCCTGTCTTTAACCGGCACGCTGTTTGCCATGAATCGGGCGCTGGCCTCTCAGCGATGAGGTGATTGGCGTGCGGCGCGCGCCAAATCCTCCAGCAGCGCGTTCAACGCCTCGTCGGGCTGGACAGGGCGGCTGACCAGGCTGAGCGTGGCGCGGTAAGAGAGCGCCGCGCCGCCCAGCTGCCGCAGCAGCCCCTGTTCCACCCAGCGCGCCGCGTAGTGGGTGGGCAGGTAGCCGAGACAGGAACCGCTCAGTACCAGATGGGCGACGCTTTCCATATGGTGGGCCACCGCAGCCAGGTGAGGCGGCGCGATCGGGCACAGCTGCTGCGCCAGCAGGTAGCCGCGCTTGACCCAACGCGCGTTTTCAATCTGCTCGCGCTCCGGTTCTTCCACCGCGAACAGCGGGTGATCCGCGCTGCAGTAGATCGCCTGCGTCTCCTCCAGCCATGACTGATAACGCAACGCCTCCAACTGTTGGCCGAAGTAGCCGATGCCCAGATCGAGCTGCCGGTGCAGCAGCCCCTGCTCAATCTCGTTCGGTGAACAGATGCGGCACTGCAATTGCACGTCCTGATGTCGGCGCTGGAAGTGTTTGATGGCCTGGCTGAACGGGTTGCCCGGCAGCGAAACCAGATTATCCACCAGACCGATCTGCAGATCGCCGGTCAGCAGGCCGTTCAGCGACTGGCTGACCCGGGTGAAGTCGCGGGCGGCGTTGAACAGCGAACGGCAGGCGATCAGCATGCGTTCGCCCTTGGGCGTCAGCCGGAAGCCTGAGCGGCCGCGTTGGCACAGGCGAAAACCCAGCCGGGTTTCCAGCGAGGCCAGGTGGGTGCTGATGGTGGATTGGTTCATCAGCAGCGTTTCCTGCGCGGCGCTGACGCCCTGGGCTTCTGCCACCGCGACGAACACCCGCAGCAGTTTCAGATCGATATCGCTTAGGTTGGTGAGCATTCCCCCTCCGCAGAACGTCGGCCGGTTAACCCATTTTTAACATCGAAGAAATAGGGGCGGCGCTGAAGATATGGCCTTCCTTATGGCATGAATTGGAAATAAAAATCAATACTTCAATAAGTTAGTTGCATCGCGTTTTTCGATGTTTACATGCAAAAGCGGGAATGGTAGCCGGGGTGGCCAACGGGGTAGTCTGCGAATGTTGCTCAAATGTTTCAATTCATCGCAGATAAAGACAAGGAAACGCTATGCTGAACCAACCCCAAAGCGGTAACGACATGCCGCGCTTTGCCGGTATTCCCACCATGATGCGCCTGCCCGCGGCCGACCAGGCGCACGGTCTGGATGCCGCCTTTGTCGGCATTCCGCTGGATATCGGCACCTCCAACCGCAGCGGCACCCGCTATGGCCCGCGCCAGATCCGCCAGGAGTCGGTGATGATCCGCCCTTACAACATGGGCACCGGCTCCGCCCCGTTCGAACGTCTGCAGGTGGCCGATCTGGGGGATGTCGCCATCAACCCTTACAGCCTGGCGGACAGCGTGCAGCGCATCGAGGCGGCTTACCACGAGATCCTGGCGCACGGCTGCATGCCGTTGACGCTCGGCGGCGACCACACGCTGACGCTGCCGGTGCTGCGCGCCGTCGCCCGTCGGCATGGCCCGGTCGGGCTGATTCACGTCGATGCGCATTCCGACACCAACGAGGAGATGTTCGGCGAACAGCTGGCGCACGGCACCACCTTCCGCCGCGCGTTCGAGGAGGGGCTGCTGGCGCCGGAAAAGGTGGTGCAGATTGGCCTGCGCGGCAGCGGCTATGCGGCGGACGACTTCGACTGGTCACGGCGCCAGGGCTTCCGCGTGGTGCCGGCCGAGGCCTGCTGGCACCGGTCGCTGACGCCGCTGATGGCGGAGATCCGCGAACAGATGGGCGATGCGCCGGTTTACCTCAGCTTCGATATCGACGGACTGGATCCGGCCTTCGCACCGGGCACCGGCACGCCGGAAGTCGGCGGGCTGTCGGTCTGGCAGGGGCTGGAGATCGTGCGCGGCTGCCACGGGCTGAACCTGGTGGGCGGCGACGTGGTGGAGGTGTCGCCACCTTACGATCGCTCCGGCAACACGGCGCTGCTGGCCGCCAACCTGCTGTTTGAAATGTTGTGCGTGCTGCCGGCCCGCTGAGGCCGGTGCGCTGACCCTACCGGCGGAGCGGTTGCGTCGGGGCCCCTGATAACAATAACAACGGAGTGGAGGTACCCATGAATCTCGATCTGCTGGTCGTGGTGTTTTACTTTCTGGTGATAGGCGCGGTGGGGTGGATGGGCATTCGCCGCGCCAATTCCAAAGAGGCGTATCTGGTCGCCGGGCGCAATCTGGGGCCGGGGCTGTATTTGGGCACGCTGTCGGCGGTGGTGCTCGGCGGCGCGTCGACCATCGGCAGCGTCAAACTCGGCTACACCTACGGCATCTCCGGCGTCTGGCTGTGCGGTGCGCTCGGGCTGGGCATCGTGGTGCTGAGCCTGGTGCTGGCCAAGCCGCTGCTCAAGTTGAAGCTGTATACCGTCAGCCAGGTGTTGTCGCGGCGCTATCACCCGGCGGCGCGGGTCACCAGCGGCGCGATCATGCTGGCGTATGACCTGATGGTGGCGGTGACCTCGATCATCGCCATCGGCAGCGTGATGCAGGTGATGTTCGGCCTGTCGTTTAGCGCGTCTATCCTGCTCGGCGGCGGGCTGGTGGTGCTGTATTCGACGCTGGGGGGGATGTGGTCGCTGACGCTGACCGACATCATTCAGTTCATCATCATGACCGTCGGCATGATGCTGGTGCTGATGCCGATGAGCATCGTCAAGGCCGGCGGCTGGGAAGCCTTCACCAGCCTGCTGCCCGCCGGTTACTACCAACTGTCGTCGATCGGGCTGGACACCATTCTGGTGTTCTTCCTGATCTACTTCTTCGGCATTCTGATCGGCCAGGACATTTGGCAGCGGGTGTTTACCGCCCGCAGCGCCAACGTGGCGCGCTTCGCCGGGCTGGGGGCGGGCGTCTATTGCGTGCTGTACGGCGTGACCGGCGCGCTGATCGGCATGGGCGGCAAGATCGTACTGCCGTCGCTCAGCAACACCGACGGCGCCTTTGCCGCCATCGCGCAGGCGGTGTTGCCGGTCGGCGTCAGCGGGCTGGTGGCCGCCGCGGCCCTGGCAGCGCTGATGTCCACCGCCAGCGCCTGCCTGCTGGCCTCTTCCACCATCGCGCTGGAGGACGTATTGCCGGCCATCCGGCGCAAACCTTCCGGTGGGTTGGCCGCCGGGCGCTTCACCACGCTTCTCATGGGCGTGGTCATGCTGGGGCTGGCGTTTGTGGTACGCGACGTGCTGGCGGCGCTGACGCTGGCTTACAACCTGTTGGTGGGCGGCATGCTGATCCCGCTGGTGGGGGCGATCTTCTGGCCGCGCGCCACCAGCGCCGGGGCCATCGCCAGCATGCTGACCGGCAGCCTGTGCGTGGTGGGGCTGATGATCTGGCACGGCATCGACGCCAACAGCCCGATCTACGGCGGCCTGCTGGGCGGCGGCGTCGCCTTCGTGTTGGGCAGCCTGTTGAGCCGCCCGGCAGCGCAGCTGCAGCCGCAAACCGAGCGTTGAGACGAGGCTAATGATCGCGACGAGGTGGAACATGAACAATCGCAATGTGGCGTCACGCCCAAAAATTGAAGTGCGCTCGATAGACTATGTGCCCCGTCACGAGCGGCATGGCAAGGTTTGGCATCAGGCGCCGTTTTGGTTTACCGGTAATTTCGTTTTGACGACGATGGTGGTCGGTTTCACCGGCCCTGCGTTGGGGTTGGGCGCGCTTTATTCGATGCTGGCCATTGCCGCCGGCGTAGGGTTCGGCACGTTCTTCATGGCGTGTCATGCCAATCAGGGGCCGCGCATGGGGCTGCCGCAGATGATCCAGTCGCGGGCCCAATTCGGCCTGCGTGGCGCCATCGTTCCCTTTGCCGCCGTGGTGTTTGTTTACATCGGTTTTAACGTGTTCAACGTTATTCTCGCGACCGATGCGATCAACACGGTGTTGCCGGGGCACCGTCTGCCCTGGTATGCGTTGCTGATCGCGGTGGCCGTGCTGTTGGCGATCGTCGGCCACGATATGCTGCATGCGGTGCAGCGCTGGCTGACCTATGTGATGATGGCGGTGTTCGGCGTGCTGACGATCGGCGCCGCGTTGTCGCTGCGGATGGATGCCGCCGTCGGCGCCGGGCATTTCTCGTGGGCGGCCTTTTTGATTCAGCTGTCGGCCGCCGCCGGCTATCAAATCAGCTATGCGGTGTACGTCTCCGACTATTCACGCTATTTGCCGCATGAAACGCCGTCTACCAACGTGATCTTTTGGACTTATCTGGGGGCGGCCGGATCGGCGCTTTGGCTGATGTCGCTGGGCGCATTTCTGGCCTCAGCCCTACCGGCCCCCGATGCGATCGGCAGCGTACAGGCGGTGGGTAATGCCGTTTACCCGGGATTTGGCACGCTGGCCGTGCTGATCGCCGTGCCCTCGCTGGTCGGCATCATGGCGGTCAATTGTTATGGCGCGATGCTGACCAGCCTCAGCGCGATTGACGCGTTCCGTAAAGTGACGCCGACGTTGAGATTACGCATGATCGGCATTGGCGTCGTCGCCCTGACGGTGTTTGCGGTGGCGTTGGCTATCCCGGCGAGCTATCTCGCCAGCTTCAATACCTTCGTGCTGCTGATGCTGTATTTCCTGGTGCCCTGGACGGCGGTGAATCTGATGGACTTTTACGTGGTGCGCGGCGGGCATTACGCGATCGGTGAAATCTTCAACCCGGCGGGGATCTACG
The DNA here is from genome assembly GCF_900182895.1 of Serratia sp. CC22-02. NCBI lineage: Bacteria > Pseudomonadati > Pseudomonadota > Gammaproteobacteria > Enterobacterales > Yersiniaceae > Serratia > Serratia sp. CC22-02. Next base: position 794,583 of record NZ_FXUD01000002.1, read on the forward strand.
GCCGCTGGGGGCGCTCCGGCCTGACGGCCTACGCGATCGGCATGCTGGCGATGGTGCCGTTCATGACGTTGGGCTTTTACACCGGCCCCTTTGCTGTTTTACTGGGCGGTGCGGATATCGCTTTTCTGGTCGGCCTGCTGGTGGCCGGGAGCGTTTATGTCGTGATGTGCCGGAAGCTCGATCTTGAAGCCGAACGGCGGGTGGCGTTGTGCTGCGAGGGTTTATTGGAAGGAGAACGGGAGTGAAGGAAAAAATCAGCGTCGCATGCTGCCAGTTAGCGTTGCGGGTCGGGGAAGCGGAACACAATCGGGCGCTGTCCGCCCAGGCGATCCGCCGGGCGGCGCAGTGCGGCGCCAACGTCATCGTGCTGCCGGAGCTGGTGAACAGCGGCTACGTGCTGCGCGATAAGGCGGAGGCACGGGCGTTGGCCGAGGCCGAAGACGGGCCGAGCCTCAGCCTGTGGGGAGCCCTGGCGCGCGAGTTGGATGTGGCGATCGTCGCCGGTTTCTGCGAGCGCCTGCCCGATGGCGAGGTGGCCAACAGTGCGGCATTGATCGATGCGCAGGGGGTGAGGGCGATTTATCGCAAAGCGCACCTGTGGCACGAAGAGAGCACCATTTTTACCGCCGGCGATCGGCCACCGCCGGTCATCGAGACCCGCTTTGGCCGGTTGGCGGTGATGATCTGTTACGATCTCGAATTCCCTGAGTGGGTGCGGCTGCCGGCGCTGGCCGGCGCTCAGTTGCTGTGCGCGCCGGTCAACTGGCCGCTGGCGCCGCGCCCGCAGGGCGAACGGCCGGCGGAGATGGTGAAGGCGCAGGCCAACGCCGCCGTCAATCGGCTGTTCATCGCGGTGTGCGATCGTTGCGAAACGGAGCGCGGCGTTGCGTGGATCGGCGGATCGGCGATCGTCGACGCCGACGGTTACCCGTTGACGCAGAGCCTGGCGGGCGAAGGCATGGTGCTGGCATCGATGGATATCGGCGCGGCTGATGACAAGCGCATCGGCCGCTACAATCATGTGCATCGCGATCGGCGGCCGATGCTGTATTGAAGCGGCCGAGCGGGCTGCCCCGCAGAGGATTTTTGCCGGCGGCAACAGCCGCCGTTTTGGCGCTTACAGCCAGCCCGATTTCTTCAGCTTCTGATACAGGAAAATGCAGCCGACGGCGGTCACCCCCAGCGTGGCGTGGTAGGCCCACGGGAACTTCAGCTCCGGCATGTCGGCGAAGTTCATGCCGTACAGGCTGAAGACCACCGTCGGAATGGCCAAAATCGCGCCCCAGCCCGCCAGCCGTTTCACCACTTCGTTCTGCTTGACCGTCACCAGCGCCAGGTTGACGTGCATGGCGTTGGTCAGCATTTCACGCATGTCGTCGATATTGCTGACCACCTGATGCGCGTGATCCTGCACGTCGCGCACGTAGGCGCGCAGCTCTTTCGGGATCACCTCTTCGTGCAGGCGGATCAGCTGGTTGCAGATTTCATCCATCGGCAGCGCGGCGTTACGCAGCGCCAGCAGATGGCGGCGCAGGGTATAGACGTTCTCGATCGCCGCCTGATCGAATTCCGACTGGAACATGTTGGCTTCGATGTTCTCGATGGTGCTCTCGAAGCGCGCCACCACGCTGCGGTAGTTGTCCACCACGAAGTCCAGCACCGAATAGAGGGCGAAGCCCGGCCCGCGGCACATCTGCTTGCGGTTCTCTTCCGCCTTGGCGCGGATCGGCGCGTAGCTGGGCGAGGCGCCGTGGCGTACCGTCACCAGAAAGTTTTTGCCGACGAAGAAGTGGGTTTCACCGTATTCGATTTCGTCGTGCTCGCCCCACTGCGCGGTTTTAACCACGATGAACAGCGAATCGCCGTAGGTCTCCAGCTTCGGCCGCTGGTGCGCGCACAGCGCGTCTTCGATCGCCAGATCGTGCAGGCCGAACTCCTCCTGCACCTTGCGCATAAACGCCGGTTCCGGCTGCCGGAGCCCCAGCCAGACGAAGGTGTCCGGCTGTTTGACCACCTCGCTGATATCGTCGATGGTCACTTCGCCCAGCCGTTGGCCGGCTTTGTACGCCACACAGTTCACCACCATGCTTTTGCTGTCCATCCGTCCATCCATTAATCAGTCAGAGTTTTGGTGAGAAAATAACACTCATGTTCCACCGGATAATCTTTCAGCGTCATTTGCAGCTGATAGCCGAGTTTTTCGTAGAACGGCCGCGCCTGGAAGCTGAAGGTATCCAGGCGAGCGTAGCGGCAGCCGCGCGCCTGCGCCTCGCGTTCGGCGGCGCGCATCAACCGGCCGCCGAGGCCGCTGCCGCGTTGGGAGTCCGCCACCCACAGCCACTCGACGCTCAGCCAGTTGCCCCAGGTTTCGGCGGTCAGCCCGCCGATCACCGTGCCGGCCTCGTCGCGCGCATAGACGCTGAGCGGCTTGCGGTGACGGGCGTCGATATGCGGCAGGTTGTAAGCGCGCAGGCCTTGCCTGATCGCATCGAGGGTGTGTTCGTCAATCGCGTCGGTAACGGTAATGTCCATGATTCCTCCTGGGTGATGCGTTAACTTAAGCACACTGCGGCCAAAAGGCAACCTGTTGAAATGTAATGCAAACGACCGAGCCCGCTGAGTGGGCTACACTAAACGGGTCATTTCACCCCCAGGAGGATGCCATGCCCCGATTGACTTTGCTGGCCGGTTTGCTGCTGTGCAGCGGCCTGCTGCACGCCGCGCCGACGGTCAGCCAACTGCAGGACGGTCTGGAACACCCGTGGTCGCTGGCCTTCTTGCCGGCGGAACAAGGCCTGCTTATCACCGAGCGGCCCGGCCGGCTGCGGCTGTGGCAGCAGGGCAAAGGCCTGTCGCCGCCGATCGCCGGCGTGCCGCAGGTTTACGCCGAGGGGCAGGGCGGCCTGCTGGAGGTGTTGCCGGCCCCCGACTTCGCCGCCAGCCGCCGGGTGTACCTCAGCTTCGCCGAGCCGGGCGAGGGCGGCAAAGCCGGCACGGCGGTCGGCTACGGCCGTTTGAGCGAAGACGGCGCGCGGCTGGAAAACTTCAAGGTGATCTTCCGCCAGTTGCCCAAGCTGTCGGTCGGCAATCACTTCGGCGGCAAGCTGGCGTTCGACCGGCAGGGCTACCTGTTTATCGCGCTGGGCGAAAACAACCAGCGGCCGACGGCGCAGGAGACCGACAAGCTGCAGGGCAAGCTGGTGCGGCTGACCGCCGAAGGCGCAGTGCCGCCGGACAACCCCTGGGTCGGCCAGGCCGGCAAACGGCCGGAAGTTTGGTCCTACGGCCACCGCAATCCGCAAGGGCTGGCGCTGAACCCGTGGAGCGGCGCGATCTGGGAGCACGAGCACGGCCCGCGCGGCGGCGATGAGCTCAACCTCCCGCAGCCGGGTAAAAACTACGGCTGGCCGCTGGCCACCTACGGCATCAATTATTCCGGCCAGCCGATCCCGGAGGCCAGGGGGGAACGGGTGCCCGGCACCGAACAGCCACTGCACTATTGGCGGGTTTCGCCCGGCCTCAGCGGCATGGCGTTTTATGACGGGCAGCGCTTCCCCGCCTGGCGGCACTCGCTGTTCATCGGCGCGCTGGCGCAAAAGGAACTGATTCGCCTGACGCTGGAAGGCGACAAGGTGGTGGCGGAAGAGCGGTTGCTGGGCGATCGCGGCGAGCGCATTCGCGAGGTACGCAGCGGGCCGGATGGCTACCTGTATCTGCTGACGGACGAGCAGGACGGCAAGCTGCTGAAAGTCGGGGCGTCGTAACGCCCCGCAGCGATCAGGTGAGTTCGCTCATCACGCCGCGCTGGTAGGCGGGGCGAGTGCGCAGCTGCTGATACCAGCGCTCCATGTTCGGCCGCGAACGGCGGGCGATCGGCATCTCGAACCAGGCGTAGGCGAAGCTGCCGAGCGGAATATCGCCAAAGCCGAACGCGTCGCCGGAGAGGTAAGGCTGATGTGCCAGCGCCTGTTCAATGACGTCGAAGTGTTTTTCCAGCGTGGCGATCGCCGCTTCGATTTTCGCCATGTCGCGCAATTCCGGCGCGGTGCGTATCAGGCCCCAAAAGACGATGGTGAAGGCCGGGACGATAGTCGAGGTAGTCCAGTCCATCCACTTCTCGGCGGCGGCGCGTGCCTGCAGATCTTGCGGATAGAACGTCGCGTCGCCGAATTTCGCCGCCAGGTAGCGCACGATGGTGTTGGACTCCCACAGCACGAAGTCATCGTCCTGCAGCAGCGGCACCAGGCCGTTCGGGTTCAGCGCGCGGTAACTCTCTTCGTTCACCTTGCCGAACGCGCCGCCGGCGTTGATGTGGGTATAGCTCAGCCCCAGTTCGGCGGCGCACCACAGCACCTTCCTGACGTTGTTTGAATTCTCACGACCCCAAATGGTCAGCATGGGATAACTCCGTTAGCGGATTAAAGACCCTTAATACCTACGCCACAATGCGCTTTTTGTCACACCACAGGGCACTTTTTGCCTGCCGATCAGCGCTCCCAGCGGCATACTTCCCAGCCGTGCTCCGCCGCCAGCGCGCTCAACTCGCTGTCGGGGTTGATCACCGTAGCGCTGTCGACGAATTGCAGCATCGCCTTATCGTTGAGAGAGTCGCTGTAGCCGTGGCTGTGTTCGAATTTCAGGTGCGGATGCTGCGCCAGCCAGTGTTGCAGGCGGATCACCTTACCCTGTTGGTAGGTCATGGTGCCGTAGGTGTTGCCGGTGAAGCGGCCGTCGCTGATTTCCACGCCGATCGCCAGCGCATCGTCGGCGCCGAGCTGTTCGGCGATCGGCGCCACCAGGTGCTCGCCGGTGGCGGAGATCACCAGGATGCAGTCGCCGCGCTCGCGGTGCCATTGCAGGCGTTCACGGGCGGCGGGGTAGACGCGCGGCAGGATATCGCGGCGAATGTAGCGTTGCACCCAGCCGGCCACGGTTTGCACGCTCAGGCCGGTCAGCGGCGCCAGCGTAGCCTGCATATAGTCCTCCATCGACAGCTTGCCCTGATAATAGAGCTGCATCAGCTGCTGCTCCTGCAGTTCCAGCTCCGCCGGCGCGAAGCCCTGGCCGACCAGCCAGCGGATCCACAGGCTGGCGCTGTCATCGTCAATCAGGGTTTCATCCAGGTCGAATAAGGCTAAATCCATCAGTATTTCTCCGGCAGGCAGGGTATGAGGTCGTTTACAGGATAGCGGATAGCGCCCATCGCCAGCCAGCGGCGTCGGCGAAATTGCGCAGAGCATAAGAAACATTGATGACGGTTTTGCGACAGTTTGTTGAACGTTTGCATAACTTAGAACGCAACAATATTGGCCGCCCCGGCGAGCGCGGTGATAACTATGGAGCAAATGCAGCTACCCGCTGGAGAGAGAATGTTGATTATTCGCCTGTATGGCAGCCCGATCGTGATTGGGGAAGAAGAGGAACCGCATGATGACGCACCTGACGACGCTGAAGACGCTGCCGCTGCTGGATCTTTCGCAGCTTGACGGCGATGCGCGCCGGCGGCGCGCCTTTCTTGACGATTTGCGCGCGGCGGCCCGCGACGTCGGTTTTTTCTATCTGCGCGGGCACGGCGTGGACAGTGCGCTGAATGCGCGGCTGCAGCAGGGCGCGCGGCAATTTTTCGCGCTGCCGGAAGCCGACAAATTGGCGGTGCAGATGGTGCATTCGCCGCACTTTCGTGGTTACAACCGGGCGGCGGCGGAGCTGACGCGTGGCCAGCCTGACTGGCGTGAGCAGTTCGATATCGGTGCCGAACGCCCGGCGCTGACGCTGTCTGACGACACCCCGCGCTGGGCGCGTCTGCAGGGACCAAACCAGTGGCCGGCGGCGCTGCCGACGCTGAAACCGCTGCTGCTGCAGTGGCAACAGGCGATGACCGCCATGTCGCTGCGGCTGCTGCGCGCTTTCGCTTTGGCGCTGTCGCTGCCGGAGCAGGCTTTCGATCGCTTGTACGGCGAGAAGCCCAACGAACACATCAAACTGATTCGCTACCCGGGGCGGGACGCTACCGGCAGCGCACAGGGCGTCGGCGCGCACAAGGACTCCGGCTTTCTCAGCTTCCTGCTGCAGGACGCGCAAAAAGGGCTGCAGGTGGAGGTGAGCGAAGGGCGGTGGATTGATGCCCAGCCGCGTGAGGACACCTTCGTGGTGAACATCGGCGAGCTGCTGGAGCTGGCGACCAACGGCTACCTGCGCGCCACGGTGCACCGGGTGGAAACGCCGCCGGCGGGGCGCGACAGGCTGTCGATCGCCTTCTTCCTCGGCGCGCGATTGGACGCGGTGGTGCCGTTGTATCAACTGCCGCCGTCGCTGGCGGCGCAGGCGCGCGGCCCGGCCAGCGATCCGCTCAATCCGCTGCTGCGCGACGTGGGGTATAACTACCTGAAAGGCCGCATCCGTTCCCACCCCGATGTGGCACAGCGCTTTTATCGGGACGTCATCGGCGTCTGAACATCAGGCACAAAAAAGCCCGGCGCGCCGGCCGGGCTGATGGCGATTGATTCGGGCGATTATTCCGCCAGCGCCTGCTGCAGATCGGCGATCAGATCTTCCACATCTTCAATCCCCACCGACAGGCGCACCAGCTGCGGCGTGATGCCGGTTGCCAGGCGCTGTTCCAGCGGAATGGAGGCGTGCGTCATGCTGAACGGCTGGCTGATCAGGCTTTCCACGCCGCCCAGGCTTTCCGCCAGAGTGAACAGGCGCGAGCGCTGGATGACCCGGCGCGCATAGGCGTCGTCGCCTTTCAGCCGTACCGAAATCATGCCGCCGAAGCGCGTCATCTGGCGTGCCGCCAGCTCATGCTGCGGATGGCTCGGCAGGCCGGGATAGTAGACGTTTTCCACCTGCGGCTGGCTTTCCAGCCACTGGGCGATGCGCAGCGCGCTGTCGCTGTGGCGCTGCATGCGCAGGGCCAGGGTGCGGATGCCGCGCAGCGTCAGGAAGCTGCTGAACGGATCGAGAATGCCGCCGACCGCGTTTTGCAGGAAACCGAGCTGTTCCGCCAGCGCCGGGTTATCCCCCACCGCTGCGACGCCGGCCACCACGTCGGAGTGGCCATTGAGGTATTTGGTGGCGGAGTGCACCACCACGTCAAAGCCCAGATCCAGCGGACGCTGCAGATACGGCGAAGCGAAGGTGTTGTCCGCCACGCTGATAAGACCATGCTTTTTGGCGATCGCGGCGATGGCGCTCAGATCCGCCAGCTTCAGCAAGGGGTTGGTCGGGGTTTCCACCCAGATCATTTTGGTATCCGGCTCGATAGCCTGTTCCAGCCCGGCGAGATCCGCCGGTGACACGTAGGTGACGCGCAGGCCGGCGGTGCGGCTGCGCACCTTTTCCAGCAGGCGATAGGTGCCGCCGTACAGATCGTCTACCGCTACCAGGTGGCTGTCCTTATCGAGCAGCTCCAGCACCGTGGAGCAGGCCGCCAGGCCGGAGGCGAAGGCGTAGCCGCGGCTACCGCCTTCCAGTTCGGCGATGGCACTTTCCAGCGCGGTGCGCGTCGGGTTGGCGCTGCGGGAGTATTCGTAGCCGGTATGCTCGCCCGGCGCCGGTTGGGCGTAGGTGGAGGTGGCGTAAATCGCCGGCATCACGGCGCCGGTGGCGTCCGGGGTGTAACCGGCGTGAACGGTCAACGTATCAAACTTGGCCATAATGGGTCCTTATTAACGTAATTTTTGGCGCCAGGCGTTAAGCACGTCTGTGCGGGTAATCAGGCCGAGGAAGCGCTCGCCGTCGAGCACCACCGCGACGTGGCCATGGTTGAAGGTGGCCTGCAATTCTTCGTAGCCGGCTTCTTTTTGCAGCGTATGGACCCGCTTGGTCATTGCGCTACTGGCCGGCAGGCTGAAGTGGGCGGCGTCGGCCTGGACGGCGTTCAGCAGATCCCACTCATCGATCAGGCCGACCACCCGATCGCCTTCCAGCACCGGCAGCTGCGAGATGTCGTACAGCCGCATGCGGGCGTGCACAATCGCCAACGTGTCGTCCGGCGCGGCAGAAACGGCCGCGCCTTCGTCGTGGCGGTAGGCGATCAGATCGCGCAGATCGCCGTGCTGCGGTTTGCTCAGCAGGCCCTGTTCCAGCATCCAGTGGTCGTTATACATTTTAGACAGGTATTTGTTGCCGCTGTCGCAGACAAAGGTCACTACCCGCTTGGGTTCGGTCTGTGCGCGGCAGTAACGCAGCGCGGCGGCCAGCAGGGTGCCGGTGGACGATCCCGCCAGCACGCCTTCCTTGCGCAGCAGATCGCGCGCGGTGGTGAAGGCTTCGGCGTCGCCGATGCGGTAAGCGTGGCGGACCTGGTCAAAGTCGCTGAGCGGCGGGACGAAGTCTTCACCGATGCCTTCCACCAGCCAACTGCCCGCTTCGCCGATGCGGCCGTTGTCGAGATAGTCCGCCAGTATTGAACCCGCAGGGTCGGCCAGCACGAATTCCGTCTGCGGCGAAACGTCGGCGAAATAGCGGCTCAGCCCGCCCAGCGTGCCGCCGGAGCCGACGCCAACCACGATAGCGTCCACGTCATGCTCCATTTGCCGCCACAGTTCGGGGGCGGTGGTGGTGGTATGGGCCGCCGGGTTGGCCGGGTTGTTGAACTGATCGATATAAAAGGCGCCGGGGATCTCCCCGGCCAGGCGTTTGGCGTAATCCTGATAGTAGGCCGGATGCCCCTTGCCGACGTCCGAGCGGGTCAGCTGCACTTCCACGCCCAGCGCGCGTAGGTGGAAGATCTTCTCGCGGCTCATCTTGTCCGGCACCACCAGCAGCAGCTTATAGCCTTTCAGCGCCGCCACCAGCGCCAGTCCCAGGCCGGTATTGCCGGCGGTGGCTTCGATGATGGTGCCGCCCGGCTGCAGCTTGCCGTCGCGCTCGGCCTGCTCGATCATCGACAGCGCCACGCGGTCTTTGATCGAACCGCCGGGGTTTTGATTCTCCAGTTTGACGAACAGCCGGCACGGGCCGGTATCGAACTGGGTCAGTTCCAGCATCGGGGTATTGCCAATCATCTCGATGACGGAATGGGGGATCGCCATGACTCATCTCCAGGATTATTCGGTATAAAAGTCGTTATATGGATGATAGCGCTGAGGATAAGCGCTTTAAAAAGAACAAATAACGGTTCTATATGCCATTATGGAATATATTAATCTTTTTTAGACGTATAGAAGCGCAGATGTTTAGCGGTGCAGATGCTTGGCCGTGTAGCCGTGGATGGATGCAAAAATGCGCGCCGCGATGTTTTTTTGAACGATAAGCGGGGGCCTGCGTACAGTTATGTAAAAATGCTGAAAATTCACGCTAAACCCTGCAAAAATAAGATAAATCACATAAACTCACAGCAAGGGCATTTTCGGTGCGTTGCGTTACCCGCTATGGGCGCCGCAGGGGGTTGCGGCCGGCACGCGCGCACCGGGCCACTCTCGCTGGTTGGCTTAAAACGTGAACATGTTTGAAAGTTAACGCTATTTCAATGGTTTGAATGGACACTCTGGCGACGTCATGATGAAAAAAAACTTATCCACTTCCCTGAAAAAACTGACCTTCAGCGTAGGCATCCTGTTGCTGGCCGCCCCGGCCGTGCACGCGGCCGAGCCGCCGGCGCCGCCGCAGGTAGACGCCAAGGCCTACATTCTGATGGATTACAACAGCGGCAAGGTGCTGACCGAAGGCAATGCCGACACCCGTCTCGATCCCGCCAGCCTAACCAAGATCATGTCCAGCTACGTGATCGGCCAGGCGATCAAGGCCGGCAAGATCAAGCCGGAAGACCTGGTCACCGTCGGCAAAGACGCCTGGGCTCCCGGTAACCCGGCGCTGCGCGGTTCTTCGCTGATGTTCATCAAGCCGGGCGATCAGGTGCCGGTACTGGAGCTGAATAAGGGCATCGTGATCCAGTCGGGCAACGACGCCAGCATCGCGCTGGCGGACTACGTGGCGGGCAGCCAGGATTCGTTCGTCGGCCTGATGAACAACTACGCCAAATCCCTGGGGCTGCAGAATACCCACTTCCTGACGGTGCACGGTCTGGATGCGGAAGGGCAGTACAGCACGGCGCGCGACATGGCGCTGCTGAGCCAGGCGCTGATCCGCGACGTGCCGGACGAATACGCGCTGCATAAAGAAAAAGAGTTCACCTTTAACAAGATCCGCCAGATTAACCGCAACCGCCTGCTGTGGAGCAGCAACCTGAACGTCGACGGCATCAAAACCGGTTACACCAGCGGCGCCGGCCATAACCTGGTGGCGTCGGCCACCGACGGCCCGATGCGTCTGATCTCGGTGGTGCTGGGCGCGCCGAGCGATCGCGTGCGCTTTAGCGAAAGCGAAAAGCTGCTGACCTGGGGATTCCGCTTCTATGAAACCGCGACGCCGATCAAGGCCGATAAGCCGTTCGTCACCCAGAAAGTGTGGTTCGGCGACGTCAGCGAAGTGCCGCTCGGCGTAGCGAAAGACGCCTCGGTCACCATTCCGAAAGGGCAGATGAAAAACCTGAAGGCCAGCTACAAGCTGACCCAGCCGACGCTGGAAGCACCGCTGGCGAAAAACCAGGTGGTCGGCACCATCGATTTCCAGCTGGACGGCAAGACCATCGAACAGCATCCGCTGGTGGTGATGCAAGAGGTGAAAGAGGGCAACTTCTTCAGCCGCATCTGGGATATGGTGATGATGAAGCTGAGCCAGTGGTTCGGCGGGATCTTCGGCTAAATACCCTGATGTGGGGCGCGCGCCCCGGGCGCAAGATTCTCGACCAAGCCGCAACGGAGACGTTGCGGCTTTTTTTTTCGCGAGTTCCTGGGTCGCGGTGATTAAAAGTAGTCCACCAGCATGGTGGCGCCGCTGGTGAAATCGCCTTCCGCCAGGGTGACGGCGCTGTTTTTCACCGGCACTGCATCAAGCGTCGGCGGATTGGCGTAATCGATGTTCAGCGGCGTATTGATGGCGAAGGCCTTACCGTTGGCCAACAGCTTGATGCCCAATCCATTGACGCTGCTGGTTAACACGCTGCCGTCGAAGGCCGCCGCGCCGCCCATGATCTTCATTTTCAGCTGGCGGCTGTTATCCAGAAACTCGCATTTGATGCTGTAATCGATGCGTTGCATATAGCGATTGCCGTCGATGCGCTTGATGCCGACCTTGCCGAAGTCGATATCGATGGTGCGCCCGTCATTGATCACGCAAGGCGGAGGCGCCACCACGGTGGCGGTGATGTTGACCTTGGTGCCCTGGTCGGCGGCCTGGGTGGTGGCGCTGATCAGGCTCAGCGACCACAGCAGAGCGCAGCGCGTTTTTTTCGTCATGTTCATTCTGGCTCCCGTTTCAAGGTGCGCTGAAGATCAGCGTGGCCGAGCCTGACAGCGGGCCGGTGGCGATGCTGGTGTAAGGCACATTGTTCTTCACCGGCACAAAGGTTACGGTGTCGTTGCCCAGCCCGTTGACGATGCGCGTTCTGAAGGCATTGTTGGGCTTTACCACCGCGCCGTTGTACACCATGGCCACGCCGACGTTAGGGTTGCTGGTTTTGATAAAATCGCTGGAGAAGCCACTGGCGTCGCTGACCATGCGGATCAGAATATCCTGCGTCGCGCTCTGGTCGTCACACTGGTAGCTGAGCGCCTTGTCCTGTTTGATTTGGGCGTCGCTGGCGCTTTGAGTCAGAAAGTCCTGGCGGATCTGGCCAAAGTCGACATTGATTTGCTGGCCGTTGTTGATGGTGCAACTGGTGGTGACGAAGTAGGCGTCGTTGTCGGCGATCAGGCGCCAGCGATAAACGCCGCACTGCGGGCAACCCGGCTGATCGTTGGTCTGAATAAAGTTTATTTGGCCGATGACGTCGCCCTTGTTCACCTTGATGTCCGGCGTTGGGAAACGGTTCAACACGATATAGACCCGGATGGCGACCGACTGGGTCTGTAACCCGGTAAGGCTGAGTACGCTGATACCTGATGGCACCGGAGAGTTGTAATCGCTGCCGTTGATGGTGGTACCGCTGCCGATGGTGCCAAAAATCGCACTGTTCATCGACAGCGCCGGGCTGTCGGTTTTGAGATAGTCATACCAGCTCGCGACGTCGTTTTTACAGGTGACCTGGCTGACGTTGACGATTTCGTTTTTGCCATAAGAAAGCTGTGGCCCGATGCGTACCCGGACGTCAACCGGCGTGGTCGAGCCCCCGGGTGGAATCAGTCCGCCATCGGACGTGCGGCAGGTAAATGCGTTGGCATTGCCAAGCAGCATGAAGAAAGATAATGCCAGGCAGCAACGTAAAAATAGCAGGGCTGTTTTTCTCACGATAATATCCCAATATATATAAATAGTGTGCGGCATTACTCCGCAATGAAATATCGCCAATCAGGCCGGTTGGCCATATTTATTCCGTTAAAGGGGAGTGAGGGCATCTCTGTTGGGGATGCCGTCGTTATCACCGTTCAGCAACGCGGTGGGATACCACCTCAACGAGTTGTTGATAGAGCCGTCCGTCACAATCACTTTTTGCCGGGCGACAAGATCCAACAACAGCCGCCGAGCCCGGTAAACACCGACGTTGACGGCATTGGCCAGTTGCCGCGTCGATAGCCATTGCTGCGGCGGCGGCAGACCGGCGACGGGGCACTTGCGGGGTGACTGCGCAAATAATGTTTGCAGCAGATCGTGCTGCAATTGCCGTATTTCCTTTTGTTTCGGAGATAACGCTTCCATAGCACTTCCTCTGTATTCCGATTGCCGTATTCCTAAGAAAAAACAAACTTTCGCTGCCTACCAACAACGAGGTAAAACGCGAACAAAGAAAAATCCTATCTATTTATCAGGATTGAAAAAAAAGGCGTTGCCCGCCCCGTTTTTACCTATACCAAGGCAGGGGTGGCGTCACGCTGAAACCTAAAATTTTGGTTTATTATATTCACAAAGTGCCACTTTGCGATCTGATTACTTGGGAATCACAGAAAAACAGGATATTGCTCTATAAAAGCATCTTTTACGATCTATGAGCCTAAAAATAACAGTAAATTAACTTCAATTAGGAAATAAATTGCGAATGTTCGCCTTGATCAAAAAAAGCCTTTTTTTGCTTGGAGGCATTTGCCAGAATATTCATCGCCGAACAAGAAGGGCGGATTAGAAAGTATTGGTCTCTGCTTGTTGTGATTTTGTTTATTTTTATATGACGAATTCATTAATGGGTGGGCCGCTGCGAACTTGCCGTAATCGACATGTTTATTGTCGGTGCCTTTGGGTTTTGGCAGTTAACCAACCAGCAAGATGCTAAAGAATCAGGGCTGCGCATATATAAGCGCGAGCGGGTTTCCTGTTGCTCTTTTTCTTGATTGGAATATGCATTTTTTCTTATAAGGAATATAGGTTCTATGAAACTTAACAAAATCATGATGGCTGCAGTGATTGCATTTGGCGCAAGTTCTTTTGCACAGGCAGCCGATCAGGGACACGGTAAGGTCACCTTCACGGGCTCTATTATTGATGCGCCATGCTCTATTGCACCCGAGTCGATCGATCAGACCGTAGATCTGGGCCAGGTTTCCAACGTGGCGTTGAAAAACGGCGGCAAATCCAACCCGCGTCCGTTTGAAATCAAACTGGAGCAGTGTGATATCACCACGCTGAAAACCGTTAAAACCACCTTCAGCGGCGTAGCGTCGTCCACCGACAAGGATCTGTTGGGTATCGCGGGTACCGCCAGCGGCGCCGGCGTAGCCATCTCTTACAATGGTCAGCCGATCAAACTGGGTGAAGCGACTACCGCGCAGACCCTGAACACCGGCAACAACACTCTGCATTTCGCCGCCTACCTGCAGGGTGAAGGCGCTTCCGCCGCCATCGTTCCGGGCGATTTCACTGCCGTAGCCGATTTCACCCTGGCTTATCAGTAAGTGAGTCCGAAGGCTTAATCAACCAGGCATGGGGTTCGCCGCATGCCTGGTGAATCTCCCTGTCAAAGGAATGTCGCGATGTTTTTACCAAGGAATCGAGCGGGTGCCGTTCTTTTGGCGTCGTTGGCGTTTGCGCCCGGCTATGCAATTTCCGCCGCGCAGGGGTGGGGCAAAGTCAACATGCACGGCGCCATTATCGACACCGCCTGCGCCATTGCTGCCGGCAGCCGCGATCAGACGATCGATATGGACACTATTCCTCTCGGACAGATCATTCGTGACGGCCAGGGGATGACCAAACCTTTCAGTATCGAATTGGTCAATTGCATTTTGGAACGGCCGGAAAACAAGCCTGACTGGAAATTCTTTCAGGTCACGTTTGATGGTTATGCGGAAGGTGCTCTGTTTGGCGTACAGGGCGATGCGCGCGGCGTTGCCTTGGAGATAAAAGACAGCAGCGGCACGGCGGTTATTCCAGGGAAACCTTTGCCGATGGAGGGAATAATACCGGGAAACCGAGTGCTGAATTATTCCATGACGTTGATGCCGAATCACCAGCCGTTGAAGGTGGGAGCGTATTTTTCCACAGTGCGTTTTAAGCTGGATTATTTTTGATTTTTTCTCGTACTGACGGTTAATTCGTTATTGAAAGGACTTTATTATGCTTTCACCGGCAGGGAAGTTATTTCGTCTTCAGGCCTTGGGGCTTTGCGTTGCCCTTTCTCTGGGAAATCCAATCGCGTTGGTCTATGCCGCCGACGTGATTCAATTCAATACCGACGTATTGGACATCAACGATCGTAAAAATATCGATCTGAGCCAATTTACGCGCAGCGGCTACATCATGCCGGGCGTTTATACCATGGTGGTGCACGTCAATAAGAACGATCTGCCGGAACAGCCGGTAACGTTTATGGCGCCCGAGAACGATCCAAAAGGCAGCGAAGCCTGTCTTTCGCCGGAATTGGTCAACCAACTGGGGCTGAAAGAAAAACTGTTAAGCACGCTGAATTGGACGCACGGCGGCCGTTGCCTTGACGCTTCCAGTCTGGCGGGGATGGAAGCCCGCGGCGATCTTGCCAGCTCCTCACTGTATCTGAACATTCCTCAGGCCTATCTGGAATACAGCTCGGAAAACTGGGACCCGCCTTCGCGCTGGGATGACGGTATTCCCGGGCTGCTGTTTGACTATAACGTCAACGCCCAAACGCAAAAGCATCAGAAAGGCGGCAGCAGTTACAGCCTGAGCGGCAACGGTACCGGTGGCGCCAACCTGGGCGCCTGGCGTCTGCGCGCCGACTGGCAGGCCAACCTCAACCATCAGACCGGTTCTTCTCAGTCGACCGATAAACAGTTCGACTGGAGCCGCTATTACGCCTACCGGGCGATCCCGGCGCTGCGTTCGCGGCTGACGATGGGTGAGGATTACCTGAACTCCGACATTTTCGACAGCCTGCGCTTTACCGGCGTCAGTCTGCGATCCGACGACAGCATGTTGCCGCCCAACCTGCGCGGCTATGCGCCGGAAGTGACCGGCGTGGCGAAAACCAACGCCAAGGTGGTGGTCAGCCAGCAGGGGCGCGTGCTGTATGAAACGCAGGTAGCGGCGGGGCCGTTCCGCATTCAGGACATCAACGATGCGGTTTCCGGCGAGCTGGACGTGCGCGTCGAAGAGCAAGACGGCAGCGTGCAGGAGTTCAAGATGAACACCGCCAACATTCCTTATCTGACGCGGCCGGGTACGGTGCGTTACAAGCTGGCGACGGGCAAACCGTCAGAGTGGGGGCACCATCTGCGCGGGCCGATGTTCGGCACCGGCGAGTTCTCCTGGGGGATCAGCAACGGCTGGTCGCTGTACGGCGGGGGCATCGCCGGCGGCGATTACAACGCGCTGTCGCTGGGGATCGGGCGCGATCTGATGGCGCTGGGGGCGCTGTCGTTCGATGCCACGCAGTCGCGTGCGCGTTTGCCGCAGGATGGCACGCTGACCGGCGGTTCGTACCGGCTGAGCTATTCGAAGAACTTCGATGAATACGACAGCCAGGTCACCTTTGCCGGTTACCGCTTCTCCCAGGAAGATTTCATGAGCATGGGGGACTACCTGGATGCGCGTTACGAAGGGGGGCGCAGCGGCAAGAGCAAGGAGATGTACACCATCACCTTCAACAAGCAGTTCCGCGAACTGGGGCTGAGCACCTATCTCAACTACAGCCACCAAACCTACTGGGATCGGGCGCCGAACGATCGTTACAACCTGATGGTATCGCGCTACTTCGACATCGGCGATTTCAAGAACGTCAGCGTGTCGCTGTCGGCCTATCGCAACCGTTATAACGAGCGCAACGACGACGGGATGTATCTGTCGCTGTCGCTGCCCTGGGGCAGTGCAGGCACGCTCAGTTACAACATGACGCTCGATCGCGAAGAGAACGCTCACCGGGTCGGGTACTACAACCGGGTCGATGAACACAACAACTATCAGATCAGCGCCGGCGCCGCACGCAGCGGAGCGACGGCCAGCGGTTATTACAGCCATCAGGGCGACATGGCGCAGATCAACGCCAACGCCAGCTACCAGGCCGGCCGCTACAGCGCCGTCGGCATCGGTGCGCAGGGCGGCCTGACGATGGCGGCGGAAGGGGCGGTGCTGCACCGCGTCAACACGCCGGGCGGGACGCGCTTGCTGCTCGATACCGAAGGCGTCGCCGGTGTGCCGGTGCGCGGCTACGGCAGTACGGTGCTGACCAACCGTTACGGCAAGGCGGTGGTGGCGGATGTAAACAGCTACTACCGCAACAAGGCCAGCATCGATCTCAACAGCCTGAGCGACAACGTCGAGGCGACGCGTTCCGTGGTGCAGGCCACGTTGACCGAGGGGGCCATCGGCTACCGCAAGTTTGAAGTGATTGCCGGTGAGAAGGCGATGGCGATCGTCAAGCTGGCGGACGGCAGCGAGCCGCCGTTTGGCGCCACGGTGCTGAATGCCCGCAAACAGGAGACCGGCATCATCAATGACGGCGGCAGCGTTTACCTGTCCGGCCTTAACCCCGGCGAGCGCATGAGCGTGCACTGGAACGGCGCGGCGCAGTGTGAAATCCAGCTGCCGTCGCCGCTGCCGGCCGAAATGTTGATGAATACGTTGCTGCTGCCTTGCCGTCCTCTTGCCGGCAACAAGCCGGCGGCTGACGCCAACTGACATACACCCGGCGGAGCCCGCTCCGCCGCTAAACCGCCGGGGCGGGCTCGTCCGCTTCCGGCCGACTGGAACCGTGAAGACATGATGAATCTGACTATGACCAGAAAGACCGTTTTCCTTGTGGGCCCGCTCGCCGCCGCGTTGACGATCGGCGCGGTCAGCCTGCCCGCTCATGCGGCCATCGCGCTGGATCGCACGCGCGTGATTTTCGACGGCGACCTGAAAACGGTCAGTCTTAACATCAGTAACCAGAACAAACAGTTGCCGTATCTGGCACAGGGATGGATCGAAGACGATCGCGGCAACAAGATCCAAAGCCCTTTCACCGTGCTGCCGCCGGTGCAGCGGGTGGAACCGGGCAAACCGAGCCAGGTGAAGATCCAGTCGCTGCCGGCGGCGCGTCAGCTGCCGCAGGATCGGGAGACGCTGTATTACTTCAACCTGCGCGAGATCCCGCCGCGCAGCAATAAGCCGAACACGCTGCAGATAGCGCTGCAGACGCGCATCAAAATGTTTTATCGCCCGGCGGCGCTCGCCCCGAAGAAGAACGCGGCGCCGTGGCAGGAGCAGCTGACGCTGACCCGGCAGGGCGACAAGTACGTGGTGAACAACCCGACCCCGTATTACGTGACGATCGTTGAGGCGAGCGCCGGTAAGGGCGGGAAAGGGGCGGCGGGCTTCGAACCGTTGATGGTGGCGCCGAAGGCCAGCGCCCCGCTGAACGTCTCCGCCGCGAGCCTCGGCAACGGTCCGTCGCTGGCATACATCAACGATTACGGTGGGCGGCCGCAGTTGAACTTCCGCTGCGCCGGCAATGCCTGCCAGGTCGTGCCGGTCGCCAAATGACGAGCCGCGCGCAGGCAGGGAAGACAGAGTGAACACAGCGGAGTGAACGAATCATGCAACGAAAGATCCCCATGCTGTTGGGAAAGGCCTATGAACGTCATCAGCGACGCACTATCGGCCTGACGGTGTTGGCCGCGCTGATGGTACCGCTGACGGCGGGCACGATGCTGATGCTGATGCCGCCGGCCCGCGCGGTGGACAACTGGGACGTGGAGGGGGCGAACGGCACGCTCCACGTCTACGGCGCGTTGACGGAAAGCGCCTGCAGTCTGGAAATGACCACCGCTCGTCAGGAGGTGTGGCTGGGGGAGACAGGAACGGCGCACTTCCAGCGCCCGGGCGATCGCGGCACGCCGGTGGCGTTTGAGCTGACGCTGAAAGACTGTCTGCGGGCACCGGCGAGCAACCGCGACGCCTGGACCGGGGTTCTGGCCTGGAGCGGCAGCCAGCCCGCGGTGTCCGTGGCGTTTGCCGCGCCGGCGGATGACGACGCGCCGGGTTTGGTCAGGGTGGCAGGCGTCACTGGCTTGGGGCTGCAGTTGGCGGATGCCAGCGGCCTGCCGGTGCGCCTCGGCGCGCGTAACAAACCGATCTTGCTGACGCCGGGGCAAAACACCCTGACGTATACGGTGACGCCGGTGCGAACCCCGGCGACGCTGAGCGCCGGCGCCTACCGTGCGGCGATCGATTTCCGCCTTTATTACGACTAATACGCCGCTTGCGTCGGACCGGCGCAAGCACAACCAAAGGGAGTGGCGACATGCGCGCGACAGAGACGAACCGGCGCCGGAGCGCGCTGTTGGGGGCAGGCATGGTCATGGCGGCCGGCATGATGGCGCCGCCGGCGACTGCGGCGGAAAACATGCGCTTTCACGGTACGCTGGTAGCCGAGCCGTGCGTCATTCAGCCGGGAGATGAGGATATCCAACTGGATTTCGGCACCATCGTCGACAAATACCTGTATCTGAACACCCGTACCCATAGCCAAAGCTTCGCGTTGCACCTGACCGAGTGCGATCTCAGCCTGGGCAATACGGTGGCCATCACGTTTACCGGCACCGAGGACGCTAAGCTGCCCGGCCTGTTGGCGCTGGATGCCGGCAGCCTGGCCTCGGGGATCGGCATCGGGCTGGAGGACAGCACCGGCAAGGCGCTGCCGCTCAATCGCGCCAGCGATAAATTCCGCCTGAATGCCGGTAACACCACGCTCACGCTGCAGGCCTATGTGCAGGGGGAGCCGGAGGCCATCCAAACGAAGTCCATCGGCCGCGGCACCTTCAGCGCGGTGGCCACTTTTACGTTGGAATATGAATAAGCGTCTACAAGGACAAAAAACGCAATGATGATAAAGCCCCTCAATCGCGCCCTGCGCATGGGTCTGCTGTGCCTGTTGGCGTTGAGCGCCGCCGCCTGTCAAAACCAAAAGTCGGGCAAGCCGGCTGTGAACACCAAAAATCAGGCTGTGCAAGCTCCGTCAGAAGAGGCTTTGCGCAAGCAGCGTGAGGCTGAGCAGCTGCAGCAGTGCCAGGAGCAACTGGGTGCATTGCACACGATCGACGAGAAACAATATCAGCGCTATAAACAGGCCTTCGACAGCCTGATGAGCGGCGCTTCGCAGTACGCCAACTTGCGCGCACGGGTAAACGGCGACACGCAGGAGACGGTGGATGCGCTGTATCGCTACAAGGTCAACTATCTGTGCGCCGGGGTGAATCAGGCGGTGTTGACCGGCTTGGCGGATCGCGGGGAGCAGGTTAAATGAGGCTGCGCCTGCTGGGCTGTGCGGCTCTGCTGTTCACCGGCGTCGCGCAGGCGGACGACGGCGTGCCGGCGCTGCTGCAGTTTGCCGAGCAGTATCAACGGCAGAACACCGGGCCGGCGAGCGAAAACGCGGCGCCCGCCGACCGCGGGGCGGGGCAAAAAAAGCGTGAGCCGGCAAAGCGTCCGTCGGATACCCACCAGCCTGGTTCCCCGGCCAAAGCTTTTACGCTGAGCCAGGAATTATTGGCGCGTGACCAACAGCTGGCGCGCCAGCGAATGGAACTGACGGTGTTGCGCCAGGAACTCGCCGCGCTGCGGGCGGAGAAAGCGGCACCACCCGTCGCGACGTTGCCCGATTCGTCAACGCTGCAGCAGTGGATCGCCGGGCTGGGCGCCGCCTGGCGCGGCTCGCCCGATGCGCAGCGCGCCGAGGCGCTGCTGCGGCAGGCGACGCAGGAAACCGCCAAAACCAAAGCGACGGCGATGCAGGCCGAACGGCGCGTCACCGAGCTGGAGTCCGCTGCGCAGGCATCGGCACAGACGCTTGCACAACGCCAGCGCGAGCACCAGGAGGAACTGCACACTCTGCGTACCGCGCTGGAGGCGAGTGAGCAGAAGCGGGCCGATGAGCAGAAAGTGACCCAGCAGGCGCGCGAAGCGCTGTTGGCGCTGCATAAGCGGCTGCAATGGGAGGTGACGCCGGAGCAGTTGAAGGATGAACGCAAGCGTTTGTCCTATGCGGCGGGCAGTGCGCTGGGGCGGGATATTCAGGGGGTAGTGACGGAGCGTCAAAGCTGGGGCGTACCGGTGGACCGCGACAGCCTGTTGGCGGGCGTCATCGATAGCGTGTCGGGGCGTTTGCAGCTGCCGCCGGATGAACTGAATACGCTGACGGCGCAGGCGGATGCCGCCGCCATGGCCGCGCGTGAGAAACGCGTTAACGAACAGCGGCGGCGTGATGAAGATTATCTGGCGCAGTTCAGTCAACAAAAGGGCGTAAAGCAGTCGGCGATGGGCTTTTGGTATCGGGTGGATTACGCCGGGGAGGGCGTGCTGGTGCCAACGGCGGTGGTCGATGTGGTCGTGAAGGAGAAATTGACCGACGGCACGGTGATCCAGGATATGGAGCTGAGCGGCAAGGTGCTGTCGCAACCGCTGTCCGAGTATCCGCCGCTGTTCAGGGAGGCGATAAGCCATCTGCATAACCACGGTTCGCTGACGATGGTCGTGCCGCCGGCGCTGGCCTACGGCGAAACCGGCTACCCGCCGAAAGTGCCACCTAACGCCACCATGATTTATGAATTACGCATCGACAACAGTCAGGCTCCGACAAAGGGGGCCCAGGCGGTTAAACGGGAAGCCGGAACGGCGGGAGGGCAGGGATGAACACCATGATAAAAATCGCGCTATTTGATGAAAACCGTTACTTCAGCGCCGGTTGGCAGGAGGCCCTGGCGCTGCATTTCAGCACTTACGGCAAGCGCACGCTGTTACTGGATACGCAGCAGGTTCACGAAGCCGATCTGGTGTTCTGCTATTTTCCTCCTGGCGTGCAAAGCTGCTTTTGTCACTTCTTTGAGGCGCAGGCCGCAGGGCGCAAAACGCTGTATTTCTCGTTGCGAACGCCGGAGGGGCGGCATAAACGCACCGTCGGCACCCGATGCTCGCTGGAGGCCGGCGTCATTTACCACGATACGCCGCTGGTATCGGCATTGTATCAGGTGAGCGCCGAACTGGAGCGGCGCAGCAAATGGCCGGGTAGGCCGGGTTGTGGCATGAACTGCGTATGTCAGCACCGAGGCCTGACGCTGCGGGAACAGGAGATCATGCGCTGCATGACGCGGGAGATGGGGGTGACGCAAATTGCGCGGATGCTGGACATCAGCGTGAAAACCGTCAGCAATCACAAGATGAGCGTTATGCGCAAGATGGGATTCCGGCGTAATGCCGAACTTTACGGTTGGCTGCGGCACAGCGCCCGTCCCGGCGCCGTGGGGGCTCGAGCCGGCATTCAGCCGGGCGTTGCGGCAGGGAAAGAGCGGCATTGAAACGGCGCCGGCCAGATCGGAACGGCCGGCGCCTTTAGTGATTCGCCGTGGCGGTCAATTGCAGGCCACGACCTTGATCGCCAGCCCGCCCTGGGAGGTTTCGCGGTATTTGGCGTTCATGTCTTTGCCGGTTTCGTACATGGTTTCGATCACCTTATCCAGACAAACTCGCGGTTCGCTGGTGCGGCGCATCGCCATGCGCGCGGCGTTGACCGCCTTGACGGCGGAAATGGCGTTGCGTTCGATGCAGGGCACCTGAACCTGGCCGGCGAGCGGATCGCAGGTCAGCCCCAAATGGTGCTCCATGGCGATCTCCGCCGCGATGCACACCTGCGCCGGGCTGCCGCCCAGCAGCTCGGTCAACCCGGCCGCCGCCATCGAGCAGGCTACGCCCACTTCCCCCTGACAACCCACTTCGGCGCCGGAGATCGAGGCGTTCATCTTGTACAGCGCGCCAATCACCCCGGACGCCAGGAAGTAGCGGGTGTAGGAATTGGCGTTTACCGGACGGATGAACTTGTCGTAGTAAGCCAGCACCGCAGGGATGATGCCGCAGGCGCCGTTGGTCGGCGCGGTGACCACGCGGCCACCGGCGGCGTTCTCTTCGTTGACCGCCAGTGCGAACATGTTGATCCAATCGACCACGTTCATCGGGTCGATATTGTTCTTGTCGCCGGTCACCAGAATGCGGCGCAGCGCGGCGGCGCGGCGCGGCACTTTCATCGGGCCGGGCAGCAAGCCTTCGGTGTTGATGCCGCGTTCGATACCGGCGCTCATCACCTGCCAGACATCGGCAAAATGCGCGTCGATATCCGCCTTGCTGCGCAGCGCCAGCTCGTTCTGCATCACCAGGCCGGACAACGATAGCCCGGTATCTTTGCAATGCTGCTGCAGATCGTGCGCCGATTTGAACGGGTAGGGCACCGGCGTGGCGCCCTCGGCGGACTGACCGAAGTGCTCTTCGTCGACGATGAAACCGCCACCGATCGAGTAATAGGTTTTGCTGTGCAGCAGGCGTTCACCGGCGAAGGCGCGGATGCGCATGCCGTTTTCGTGCAGCGGCAGGTTGTCGCTGTGGAAGTTCATGCCGCCGTGCAGCGGGAAATCCACCTCGTGATGGCCGTTGGCCAGCGGCAGGCGGCCGCGCTGTTCGACGTCGCGGATAAAGCCCGGAATGCTGTCGATGTCCACGTCGTGCGGCAGGTTGCCGGCCAGGCCCATGATGATGGCGATATCGGTGTGGTGGCCTTTACCGGTCAACGACAGCGAACCGTACACGTCGACCACCACGCGGGTAGTGTCCTGCAGCTGCTGGTGGGCGATCAGATCGTCGACGAACTGTTTGCCGGCTTTCATCGGGCCAACGGTGTGGGAACTGGATGGGCCGATGCCAATTTTGAAAATATCGAAAACGCTGACCATGGTCTCGCCTCCTTCTTCAGGTTTCAGGCGGTGAATACGGGAAATGGGGGAGTGCGGGAGGGCCGGCGCGCAGCGGCGCCGGCCGGACGTGATTAGCCGAGCAGGCTGAACACGATTGCAGAGATGGCGATCAGACCCATCACAACCACGAACACGTTGCTGATGTGGCCGCTGTACTTGCGCATGGCAGGCACTTTACGGATGGCATACATCGGCATCAGGAACAGCAGCATGGCGATGATTGGGCCGCCCAGGGTTTCGATCATGCCCAGGATGCTTGGGTTCAGGGTGGCGACGATCCAGGTGGTCACCAGCATGAAGATTGCGGTCATGCGGTTCAGCTTGGCGGTGCTGACGGTTTTGCCGCGGCTCTTCATCGACTTGGCAACCAGGCCGTTGAAGCCTTCACGGGCGCCCAGGTAGTGGCCCAGGAACGATTTGGTGATGGCGACGAAGGCGATAACCGGCGCGATGTACGCGATCATCGGGTTGTTAAAGTGGTTAGCCAGGTAAGACAGAATCGAGATGTTCTGCGCCTTGGCTTCCGCCAGGTTTTCCGGCGTCAGGCTCAGCACGCAGCTGAACACGAAGAACATCACGGTCAGCACCATCATGATGTGTGCATAAGCCAGAATGCGGGAGCATTTTTTCTCGGCGTCTGCGCCGTACTCTTCGCGTTTGGCGACGGCGAAGGCGGAGATGATCGGCGAGTGGTTGAAGGAGAACACCATTACCGGGATCGCCAGCCACAGGGTCATGATCAGGCCGTGGCCCATGCCGGTACCGCTGCCGGACAGCGACACGTTTTCGAAGATGGCGCCGGTCCAGTTAGGGATCAGATACACCGCCAGCAGCATCAGCACCGCGACGAACGGGAAGACCAGGATGCTCATGGTTTTCACGATGGCCTGCTCGCCGAAGCGCACGATGGTCATCAGGCCGACGATCAGGATCAGCGACAGGATGGCGCGCGGTGGCGATGTCATGCCCAACTGGTGGGTGATGAAGCTGTCGACGGTGTTGGTGATCGCCACGCTGTAAACCAGCAGAATCGGGTAGATGGCGAAGAAGTACAGCAGGGTAATCAGCTTACCGGCGGTGATGCCGAAGTGCTCTTCTACCACGGCGGTGATGTCTTCACCGGGATTTTTGCCGGACAGAACGAAACGGCACAGGCCGCGGTGGGCAAAGAAGGTCATCGGGAAAGCGATGATGGCCATGATGATCAGAGGAATCAAACCGCCGATACCGGCGTTGATTGGCAAGAACAGGACGCCTGCGCCGATGGCGGTGCCGTACAGGCCCAACATCCACATGGTATCCGTTTTACGCCAGGTACTGCTGGAGCCCGAGGCCGCAGAGGCAATTGTGCCGGTCTGTGTAGTGTCCATAAATATCTCCGAAGTGAACACGAATTTAAAATTAAAAGGCAAAACTTAAGGTTAAACCGTCAAACGTCCTATTCAGGCAACGCTTGCGGTAAGAATCAGGTGTTGCTTGCGGGGATGTTTTGGCGTCCCCCTGGTTGTTTATTGCGTTCATTACCAAGGCACAGCGCCGGGTAATTCACTAAAGACTTTTCACCGTCACGGGCGATAAAAGTCGTTACCGCTGCCGACAGGTCTTTGCCTGTCGATTTTTGTTGGCGGCAAGATAACGATTTACAGTAGAAACAACCGTGATCCTGCTCTCAAATGCGCAATATGTGCAGTTATCCGCTTTTTTATCGATTTTTCGCGCATTTGTTGCACATTTGTGTAAGATTTTGTGCTGAGAACGCTCTCATAAAGATTTCTGCGATTATGCGGTTTGTACAATAATTAGCCGGATAAAGCGCTGTGCTCAGCAGCAAGCCGAGCAATATATTTTATGCGTGGTTTTGGATCTAGCGAAAAACCCGGATTAAGCAGTTTTAGTGACGTAGATCACATTGTATTTTTAAGTAAAATTCAATTCATCTATTTGTTTTTAATGGTTTTCTATTAAAAATCACCGCTAATAACGAAGGGAAATTACTTACGTGGTTAGCGGATAAAAATGCGTAACCATTCATCATATAAATAACAGATACCTAACAGGTATTGGCGAGATTTGCTGCAATCGCTTAAACCGCCGTTTATTTAAACATCCCGGCCTTTGGCGCGATTTATCATATAAAAGCCATAAATAGTCGTTAATTCACGCAGCCGACAGCCGGTTTAGCCTGCGAGAAAATAATCACCCGGGTGACCTGTTGCATTTTATTAACCTGATGTTGCGTGCGGATAAGCGAAAAACGCGAATCGATTGCGCATTATTTGTTCATTTTCGGGCGGGGAAAGAAGGGGATTGCAGCGGTGCGCCGTCGGTTTCGACGGCGCAGAAGGCGGACTAATAGCGGGTAGCGATGGCGTTGTCGTTGAAGAACGCCATGAAGTCGGCGTCCGGCTGGCGGTCGCTGATCACCCGATCGAACTGCGTCAGGGGGCCGATGCAGGCCGGTTTGGTTTTGCCGAACTTGCTGTGGTCTGCCACCAGGATCTTTTGCTGCGCCATCGCCATGGCGCGATGCTTCATCTCCAGCTCGTCGAAGTTGAAGCAGGTGGCGCCGTGCTGCAGGCTGAGGCCGGCGGCGGAGATAAAGGCGATGTTCGGGCAGATGTGATCGAGCTCGTTACGGCCGCTGACGCTGGAAAAGATGTAGTTGTTCGGCTTGAACTCACCGCCGCACAGGACCACCTTGCAGTTCGGTTTGTCCTGCAGCGCCAGGAAGGTGTTCAGCGAATGACAGACGGCGGTGAAGGTCAGCTCGTCGGCGATGGCGTCGATGATCGCCGGGGTAGTGGTGCCGCAGTCGAAAAACACCGTGTCGTTTTCATTGATTAAGGGGGCCGCCAGCAGGCCGATGCGCCGTTTCTCCGTCACCTGCTTGGCTTTTTGATCGGAAACGAAGTAGTTGGTCACGCCGTTGCTGCGCGGATCGGTCACCACATAGCCGCCGAGCAGCACCACCGCCGCCGGTTCGGCGCTCAGATCGCGGCGAATGGTCATCTCCGAGACCCCCAGCAGCACGGCGGCTTCTTTCAGGTGGATCTTGTCAGCGCGTTTTAACGCCTGAACTAGCCGGTTGATACGTTCTTCGCGCCGCGTTTCCATAGGTCCGTCTTCCCACAGGTAGTAGAGGTAAAAGGGCGTGCCGGCGTGTCCGGCGCTAAACACAACAATGCGGGGCAATATCGGGCCGCCTTGGCCGCCCGTATTGTCCCGCATCGGAGTGTATTGGCAGTGCCCGTCAGGGCATGCCGACGATCAGTAGCTGCCCGCCGCCGGCTGCGCGCCGGAAACGATGGCGACGCCGGAGCTGGTGCCGATACGCGTGGCGCCGGCGTTGATCATCTTCTCGGCGGTGGCGCGATCGCGCACGGCGCCGGAAGCTTTCACGCCCATTTCGCTGCCCACGGTCTCGCGCATCAGTTTGACGTGCTCTTCCCGAGCGCCGCCGGTGCTGAAGCCGGTGGAGGTTTTCACGAAGGCCACATCGAGTTCGCGACACATTTCACAAACCTGGACGATCTGCGCATCGCTGAGCAGGCAGGTTTCCAATATTACCTTCAACGGGATCGCCGCGCAAACCTCGCGCACGGCGGCGATGTCGGCTTTCACTTCGTCCAACAGGCCGCTTTTCAACCAGCCGACGTTGATCACCATATCGATCTCTTGTGCGCCGGCGGCGATTGCCGCTTTGGCTTCAAAGGCTTTGGCGACGGTCAGGCCGGCACCCAGCGGGAAACCGATCACCGAGCAGACTTTTACGGTGCTTTCTTGCAGCAGCTGGGCTGCCAGCGGCACGTAGCCTGAGTTGACGCATACCGCATAGAAGTTGTGCTGCTGCGCTTCTTCGCACAGTTTGGCGATCTGCAGTTCGGTGGCGTCCATCGCCAGCAGGGTGTGGTCAACATAGCTGGCGTAATCGATGGTTTCGGTGGTCATCGCGATTCCTTAGTGAGGTTAAGACAGTAAGCGGGATGGGTAATGTGAAAATAATAACATTCAGATGCCGATAAACCTAGTGATGTTTAAAAAATGTCGATCCGATCGTCGCTATCAGGCTGTTATAGGTATAACTTAAAGGCGTTTCATTTGTTATTTAAATAACATTTAAGGGCTCGCGGCCTGCGCGGGCGCAACGTCGAGGGAAAAAAGATGAAGATCAACATCGATCTGGCTCCTGAAGCTTTCGGGGCGCATCGGCAGGAACTGTTCCGCAATGCGGATTTTGCGGTGAGCACGCATCGTTGTACAGAACGCGGGCCGATGCTGACGTTGGCGAATCATCGTGGCGCACTGACGGTTTTACCGTATCAGGGCCTCGCGATCTGGGACGCCGAGTTTGACGGTTATTCGCTGAAGTCGGGCCGCCGCAGCGTAAAGGGCGCCGGAAGAAAGCGCGCTGACGATGCCGCGTTCTGCCCTGCCTGGCCGAATCAGGACGGTGAGCCGCTGCAGATGCAACGCGTGTGGCTCCAACTGGCGGGCGATGAGCTGACGTTGCACGGCGAGGGGGAGCGGGCGGGTGGGCGTTGGCGCATCGGCCCGGCGCTGCGTCTGGCGGCGCAGAGCGCACAGTTCGCCATTGAGATGACGGTCACCAACCTGGCCGAGCGGCCGCAGCCGCTGCGCTATGTGTGTCGCCTCAACTACGGCTGCATTCCCGACGCGGTATTCCGTCAGAACCTGCCGGCGCCGGCGCTGTTGGGGGATGCGCTCGGGCAGGAACTGCTGTGCTCCGACGATCTGTCGCGCTATGTGGATCAGGCCGAGTTCTTTATGCTGGCACCGCAAGGCCGGCGCTATGTGACGCGCTTCGCTACCGGGCAATTCAACTATGGCCTGCGGCGCATCGCCGTTCAGGGCAACCGGCGGCTGCTGGCTTTTATCCAGCCGGCGAACTGTCGCCCGAATGCGCTGGAGGAAGAGGCGGGAATGATGCTTGAGGCGGGAAAAACGCGGGCGTTTTGCGTGACCACCGGCGTGGTGTGAAATAACGGGGCGGTAACGCCCCGGTCATGTTGTGCAGTTACTCTTTCACCCAGCCACGGCGAATGGCGAAGGCGAACAGGAAACGATACAGGCGCGACAGCTTGTCGGCGATGACATCGCCGAACAGATTCCACACCAGCTGGGCGAACAGACAGCCGACCAGGCCGAGCAGGAAACCGCCGACCATATCCAGCGGCCAGTGCACGCCGAGGTAAACGCGTGACCAGGCGATGCCGACGGCGACGATCATCAGCAGCACGCCGGACCAGACCCGGTGCCAGAACAGAAACGCCAGCGCAAAGGTAAAGATGGCGGTGCCGTGATCGCTCGGGAACGAGCTGTCCGGCGCATGTGCCAGGAAGGTATAGCCAACGCCGGCGACGAACGGGCGCTCATGCGGCAGCAGCGCGCCGATGGTGGCGGCGGCGAGCATGGCGAACAGCAGCGCGATAGTGGTTTTCGCCACCACCTGGCGCTGCGAAACCAGCTGGCTTTGCGGCCCCCACAGCCACAGGCCGACGATCAGCAGCGGCACGATGATGATCAGATCGCGCGCCAAAAAGGTGGCGAAATCGATCATCCACTCGGGAGACGCCGGGGTCGCATTGATCCAGGCGAAAAGAAAATGGTTCAACTGTTCCATAACCGTTACCTCGTCTTGCGGCGCCAATAGCCGCTAACCGTCCAATAAATAGCCAACTGGCTTAACCAAACCCACCAACCCGCCCACAGGTTATGGGTAAGAAAATGGGCGCCGCGCATGATCTGGCCAAAGCCCATCAGCATACCGAGCGCAATGCCGCCGCACCAGCACCACCAGGCCAGGCGCGGACGCTGCGGATAAAACAGGAAAAACAACGCCATGACCGCGAAACCGCTTGAGGCGTGCCCGCCGGGGAAGCAGCGGCCGGGGCCCGGCAGCGGCGGTACCGCGCCGAACAGCGGGAAGGACATCGCCTTGCCGCCGTACTCGATCAGATCCCACGGGCAGGAGTGCGCGCTGGTGGCCTTGAGAATGCCCACCACCAACGGGCCGATCCCGATCAACAGCATGGTCACGATCAGGCGCGCGCTGCGGCGATAGATGCCCCAAAACAGCGTCAGCACCGCCCCGACGATCACTATTTGCTTCAGCAGGCGGTGGTTGATCAGATCCAGCCAATAATTGTTTTGCCACGGGAAATGCCCGCTGGCGGGATCGTACCAAAAGTTGCTGATCGCCCAGTCCAGCTGTTCGTTGCGGGAGAGCCACAGGAACAGCAGGCCGCTGATCAGCAGGCCAAAAACCTGCCAACGGTAAAAGGATGCCGGCAGGGAGTAAAGGGCGGTTGTCTTAATTTGCGGTGCCGTTGAGGATTGATTTAATGACGATTCTGGATTCACGCGCAGGCTCGGTGGCAGGATTGAATAACGCCACTGTAATAATTCTGTCTTAAGAAAACCTTAGTCCACCGGTAAGAAAACCCTATCCGAGACCACCGCCTTCGGCTAAGGTAATCGTTTGCTTTTTTTCGGGATGAGAGTGTGGTGATGCAGAATAAAGCGCGTGTCTTACTGTTGGCGGCTGCCGGTGCGGCCTTTTCTCCGCTGAGCTTTGGCCAACCTGCGGCCGCCGGGCCGATCGTGGTGCAGGGCGCCATGCCGGTGGAGGCGGAACGTTTTGCCCAGCGGTTGGAAAACCCGCGCGAGGAGCAGATCGGCGGCTGGCGCTTTTGGCACGGCACCGTAGACGGCTACCCGGTGGTGGTGTCGGAGACGCTGAAGGGCATGTCCAACGCCGCGGCGGCCACGGCGATCGCCGCCACGCAGTTTCACCCGGTGGCGATCATCAACCAGGGTACCGCCGGCGGCCATGATCCGGCACTGAAAGTATATGACATCGTGCTGGGCAAATATTCGGTCAATCTCGGGGCGTTCAAAACGCCGGTCAAGGCGTTGGGGGAAGGCAGCGACTCGCGGCAGTGGCAGCCGATGGATCTGTTGGCTTCCAAAGGCAGCGCCGGCGAGGACAAAAAGGCGCACAGCCTGCGTCAGTTTCCCGCCGACCCCAACCTGCTGGCGATTGCGCAAAGCGTTAAGGGCGATTACCGACAGGGCAAGGTCGTGGAAGGGGTGATCGGCTCGGCCGACGTATGGAACAGCGAGCTGGATCGCATTCGCTATTTCCACGACAGCTACCTGACGTCGGTCGAAGAGATGGAGACCGCCTCCGCCGCGCAGATCGCCGCCGAGTTCAAGGTGCCGTTCGTCGGCATTCGCGTGTTGTCCAACAACATCACCAATCAGGGCAAGTACGATCCGCAAACCGGGCTGGCATGCCAGGATTATGTCTATCAGGTGGTGAAGGCCTATGTTGCCAACCTGAAGAAACGCTGAGTCATTGCTCCGGTTAATCGGCGATATCAGGCGATTGTCACTATTGATCGCCTATTGTAAAGAAGATTAAACCTGTGGCGGGCTTGGCTGTAGTGTATTAGTTTATAGGCGGATTATTTGACAACGTGTAGGGATAAAACATGAACAAGGCATCCGTTGTATTTTCTGGCCTGCTGATGGCCGTTTCCGCCGGCGCCATGGCGGCGACCTCTGGTGATGATGCGGATATCAGCAAACAGCCGCTGGAAAAAATCGCGCCTTACCCGAAAGCCGAGAAGGGCATGAACCGCCAGGTGATCTACCTGCCGAAGCAAGAGCACGAAGAGAACTACAAGGTGGAACTGCTGATCGGCAAGACGCTGGAAGTGGACTGCAACCGCCACATGATTGGCGGCACGCTGGAGACCAAAACCCTCTCCGGCTGGGGCTATGACTACCTGGTGCTGGAGAAGCTGTCCGATCCGGCCTCCACGCTGATGGGCTGCCCGGACAACACCAAGACCAAGCAATTCATCGCCGCCAACCTGGGTGATGCCGCGATGCAGCGCTACAACAGCCGTCTGCCGATCGTGGTGTACGCGCCGAAAGACGCGGAAGTGAAATATCGCATCTGGAAAGCCGAAGATACCGTAAGCCAGGCCGAACAGAAGTAATCGCCGCCTGACGCCACTCCGCTTGCCGTGCGCGGCAGGCGGAGACTTTTCCCCGTTATGCTTTCCCTTCGCTCGCCAACACCGCCCGTTCGGTTTCTTCCCCCATGGCGATCAGCCAATCCAACACCGTTGAGAAGATCGCATCCTCCTGGCCGTCGGCCTGGGTCATCAGCACGTAATCCGTCCCGTCAGGCGCAAAGCCATATGGCGCCACCAGCGCGCCGTTGACGATATCATCCGCCACCAGCGCCAATGGGCCGATGCCGATACCGGCACCGGCGACCGCCGCCTGCAGGCTGAGATAGAAATGTTCGAAACGCAGCTCGTTGCCCGGCCGGATCTCGATGCCGCTGTGGGCACACCAGTCGCGCCAGGCATACGGGCGCGTCTCGGTGTGGAGCAGGGTACCGCGCAGTTCATGCCCCGCCGCGGCATGCTCCCGGCGGCATACCGGGCCGACCCGTTCTTTGAGGAACGGGCGGGCGACCACGTCGTCGGCGATCGGGAAATCGTTGCGGCGGATCGCCAGATCGATGCCTTCACGCGAGAAGGCGACGGCGCCGCCGGCGGAGACCAGCTGCAGATCGCGTTCTTTCCCCACCGCCTGCTGCAAACCGGCCAGACGCGGGATCAGCCAGCGGATCAGAAAGGTCGGCTCGCAGGAGATCACCAACGGGCGATTCTGATGATGCCGACAGGCGCGGTCGATCGCCGACTGCAGGTTGTCCAGCCCCCGGCCGATCTCGCTCGCCAGCTCTTGCGCCTGCGGCGTCGGGTGCACCATGCGGCTGGTGCGTTGAAACAGCGCGAATCCCAGGGTCTGCTCGAATTCGCGCACCGCGCGGCTGACGGCGCCGTCGGTGACGTTGAGAGATTTGGCGGCTTTCGACACGCTGCCGTACCGCACCGTAGCTTCGAAAGCCCGCAATACCGCCAGGTTAGGCAATCTTCGTTGACGCACTGCGCCCCCTTTTGATTGAGTTTTTGTCAATCATCGATACTACGCAAATCGTTTTTTATTGCCAGCCAAATCCGCCAAAGTGTGCATCACTTTCCACTTACGGGTAACTGCGATGATTGCCATTCTCGCCGATGATCTTACCAGCGCGCTCGACGGCGCGGCCCCGTTCGCCGCACGCGGACTGAATGCCTGCGTCATGCTGCGCCTGCCCGATGCCGCGTTGCAGGACGCGGAGATCGTCGCCTTCGATTTAGATTCCCGCTTCGTTTCGCCGGAGCAGGCGGAGCGGCGTTTTCGCCATGCCGCCGCCTGCGTGAAACCGGCGCGCCTCATCTACAAAACGGTGGATTCCACGCTGCGCGGCAATCTGGGGCCGGAAACGCGCGGGGCGCTGACGGGCAGCGGGCGCCGTCTCGCCATCGTCGCGCCGGCCTTCCCGGATGCCGGCCGCACCACGGTGGGCGGCCGGCAATACGTCGACGGCGTCGCGCTGGAGCAGACCGCCTTTGCGCGCGATCCGAAGAACCCGATCGTCACCGGCTACGTCATGGAGCGCATGGCGGGGCTGGAGCCGACGCGCTTTCAGGTATTCGACGCCGCAGACAACGGCGAGCTGGATGAGGTCGTGAGGCGGATCGGCATTGCCGAACCGGTGGTGTGGGTGGGATCGCCGGGCCTGGCGGCGGCGCTGTCGCGCGCGTTGTCCTCGGAGGAGAACGCGCCGCCCGCTCAACCGCCGCTGCGAGCCCGCAAGGTGCTGGTGGCGATTGGCAGCCTGCATCCGGCGAATGACGCCCAGCTGGCAAGCCTGCGGCAGGCGGGCGCGGTGCTTGTCACGCTGCCGGAAGCGGCCGATCTCGAGGCGATAGCGCAAGAGGTGCGAGCGGCGTTTGCGCGTGCCGATGTGGTTTGCCTGATGTCGCCCCGGTCGCGAGCGGCCGCGGCGGATCATGCCGCTGCGCTGGGCGCGGTCGTCAGCCGTTGCACGCCCGCCTTCGACGGGCTGGTGGCGACCGGCGGCGATACCGCGCGGCGCATCGTCGACGCCATGGCGGCCGGCTCATTGACGTTGTTCGGTGAGGTGGAACCCGGCGTGCCTTTCGGGTTGTTAAATCTGCCGGGCCGCAGGCTGCCGTTCGCCACCAAGGCGGGCGGTTTTGGCCGGGCCGGTACGTTGTTGAACTGCGTAACCCGGTTGCGCGCTGACCGAGAAGGAGAAAAACGATGACCCTTTCCACCTTGCCGCTGGCGATAACCATGGGCGATCCCGCCGGCATCGGGCCGGAGATCATCGCCAAACTGGCGGCCAAAGAGCGGTTGAGCACGCCTTATGTGGTGATTGGCGATGCCGGTGCCCTGGCGCGCGCGGCGGCCAGTCTGGGGCTGACGCTGCACCTCCGCGAGCTGCCCGCCTCGCTGGCGGGATGGGACGAAGCCTGGATGCGGGGAGAAACCGCCGTCTATTCCGCCGGCGTTGCGCTGCCGGCGGACTTGCCCCTCGGCAGGCTCGATAAGCGCGCGGGCGCGGCGTCTTATGCCTGGGTGGTTGCCGCCATCGATCTGGCGTTGGCGGGGCGTATCGCCGGCATCGTCACCGCGCCGCTGAACAAGGAGGCTATGCGCCTGGCGGGGATCGATTATCCGGGGCACACCGAGATCCTGGCGGCGCGCTCGGGCACCCCGGACTTCGCCATGATGCTGGCCAACGACGAGCTGCGGGTGATCCTGGTTTCCATTCACGTTTCGCTACGGGACGCCATCGACGCGGCGACCGTGGAAAACGAACTGCGCGCGTTTCATCTGGCGCAAACGGCCTGTCGGGCGCTGGGCATTGCGAAACCGCGCATTGCGGTGGCCGGCCTGAATCCGCATGCCGGGGAGAATGGCCTGTTCGGCCGCGAAGATCTTGACGTCATCGTGCCTGCCATCGCCCTGGCGCGGGAACAGGGGTTGGACGTCAGCGGCCCCTGGCCCGGCGATACCGTTTTCATGCGCGCCCGGCGCGGGGAGTTCGACATCGTGGTCGCCCAATATCACGACCAGGGCCTGATCCCGGTGAAATATCTCGGGGTGGATCACGGCGTTAACGTCACCGTCGGCCTGCCGTTTATCCGCACCTCGGTCGACCACGGTACGGCGTTCGATATCGCGGGCAGCGGACGGGCGGAACACGCCAGCCTGCTGTACGCCTTCCGGCAGGCGGAAAAAATGTTGCACGCCCAATAACTCATATCACCTGAAGACAATAAGGAAACACCATGCACACACCCGAGTTTATTTTCATGCTGACGCGCAACGACAGCACGGTGCCCGATGCGCAAGCGCGGCTACCAGAGGTGCTGGCTGCCGGCGTGAAGCATATCGGCTTTAAGGATATCGGCCTGCCGCTGGATCAACTTAAACAGTTGGCGCAGGCGATCCACGCCGGTGGCGCCACCGCTTATCTGGAAGTGGTCAGCCTGGATGAGGAAAGCGAGATGAATTCGGCGCGCGCGGCGCTGGCGTTGGGCGTTGATGTATTGATGGGGGGAACGCGGCCGGAAAGCGTGCTGCCGATCATTCGTCAGTCTGGCCTGCGCTACTATCCGTTTGCCGGCCGCATCAGCGGCCATCCCAGCGTGCTGGAAGGTGACATCGAAGACATTGTCGCCAGCGCCCGCCAGCGCGCCGCTTTACCGGGCGTGACAGGGCTGGATCTGCTGGCCTACCGCTTTGCCGGCGACGTGCCGACGTTGATTCGGCGGGTGTGCGATGCGGTCGACAAACCGGTTTATATCGCCGGGTCTATCGACCGCGAAGATCGCATCGCCGCCGTGGTGACGGGCAATGCGGTTGGCTTCACCGTCGGTACCGCGGCGCTGGACGGCGTGTTTCCCGCCGACAAGCCGGGGCTGACGGCGCAAGTCAACGCCGTGAAATGCCTGATTGGCAATGTGATCCGCAAACTGTAACGCGTCTCCATTCGGTTCTTTCCACGGCGATGGGGCGGTTATCTCATTCGTTGAATCATTAATTTGTATGGCTTCTCTTTTTAATGCTCTAGCGAGCAGGCACGCCCTTGGGCGCTCGCCGACGTTTACCCGGCAAAACAGCCTAATTGCCGCCAGGTTCAATATATATAGAGGGAGTGAAAAATGAATAAAGGGTTAGGGAGTGCCGTTGTGGCGGTGAGCCTGTTGTTAACCGGCTGCGATACCTTCAGCCTGCTGCGCGATCAAAAGATCGCCGAGGCCTTTTACGTCGGCGCCGACAAGCGCTCGATAAGCCGGGATTTCGGCGCGCCGATCGCCACCCGGCCGACGCTGAACGGCCAGGGCGTGTGCCACGACTATAACCACCGCTTGCCGAACGGCACCGTGACGCCGTTCTACGTCGGCTTCAGAAACAGCGACGGCAAAGTGGTGGCCTTTGGCCCCACCACCTGCGGGGAAGCGCAGGCCAACGGTAATCTGAACAGTGATGAACCTATCAAACAGCGGTTCTAAACGGGCATTGCTGCGCCGGCCTGGGGCCGGCGCAGCAAAAGCAGCCCAGCAACGTCGGGTGTGCCATTTTTCTTTTTCTCTATATCCCTTCTGATTTTCCGCCAGGCTTTTATCTGAGATTTATTTTCCTATGGCGTATGCCAGATGCCGCTGCCGAAAAACGCCATTGCATGGATTTCCTCCACCGGGTGTTACGGTGTGAACAGCAAGACAACAAAGCAATCTTTGCTGAATT
Source organism: Serratia sp. CC22-02 (assembly GCF_900182895.1). Classification (NCBI taxonomy): domain Bacteria; kingdom Pseudomonadati; phylum Pseudomonadota; class Gammaproteobacteria; order Enterobacterales; family Yersiniaceae; genus Serratia; species Serratia sp. CC22-02. The sequence continues at coordinate 830,474 of NZ_FXUD01000002.1, forward strand.
GTGCTAGTTTTTCGAACATTCACGGACATGCAGTGACCTGCAAGATAAGGATATCCAATGCGTTATCGTTCGCTAAATCTCGGCGAGGTGACAAGGAAAGGGGCCGGAACGCCGCCTCAGGGAAGCGACGTACGGACTGGTGCCGTATGAAGCTGCTCTCTCTCTTTTCTGAACACACGGCGCCGGAAAGTTTCTCCCGGATACTCACCCCGACACAAGCGTGCCATGAGCTGGAACGGCATTATCTGTTCGGCGGCGCAGCCGGCATATCGATAAGCAGCCGGTATTCCATAACCCGCAATACTCAATCCGGTATTGGCGTCACCGGTTATCGTGAGGACGCGATTGTGAAGCGCAGCGTGTTCGATGATCTCAATCGGGGCGGTTTGCTGGCGATTGATGAGGAAATAGGTGCCTGGACGCCGACCAAATACGCGTTTTACGTCGACGCGGAAGGCCGATTACAGCGCTATCCCGGCAGCTCTCTTCCTGCCTTTTATCCTACAGGGCGCGTGATCGCCCGCTATGAAGAAATGGTCAGCCGCTATGGCCGGCGGGCAAAACCGACGGTGCTGCCGGCGAGGCAGAATACGACCCTGAATCCCCCTCTGCAGCAAGCTATCGCTACCGCAGTGGCAACCGTTGCCGCCACGGTACAGGCCATCCGTCCGATGACCAAGGCAGAGCGCTGGCAAGAACGCCAATACCTGATAGGGCGAGGCAACCGCAGCATTTACCCGGATGCGCGCATGGCGGCACAGCGATTGGCGGAGAACAACGTCGCGGTCGAAAAAGCGAAGCTGGCTGAGAATGTTTACAAGACCACTAACCCACTCAAGGACACGATAGACATCCCTGAGGGCTGGAAGGACATCAGTAACAATGATGGGGTGCTGGGCCGGCTTGGTTTGAGCAGTAACATGCTTTATGACAAACCAATGAATCCTGACTTTTTAGCCCGAGTTTATCAGCCAGACGAAAGTGTCTTTGGCAAGGCGATGAACCCGACGGTGGTATTCCGCGGATCGCGGGCACCAGAATTCCCGGAGGGAATAAGCCGCGCAACCCAAAAAGCCTTAATAAGGGGTGACTTATCAGGCATTAAAAATCTCAGTGACTGGAAAAACAACGGTGCTCAGGGAATAGGGCTTAATTCTGAATACTACAAAAAAGCGGTTGGTATTGGCGATAAAATTTCAAAGGTATCCAATATCGACGTTGCAGGTCACTCATTAGGTGGTGGCATGGCGTCTGCTGCCTCCATGGCCAGCGGCAAGCCAGCTTGGACGTTTAATGCCGCTGGATTGCATGCGGGAACCGTAGAAAAATACGGCGGCTCTATAATAGGTAGTGTCGATAATATTCAGGCGTATCGCGTGAAAGGGGAGCTGTTGACCAAGCTGCAGGAGGTTGATTTGTGGGAGGATGCCAAAGACCTCAAATTTTATCCGCCGGCGGTGATGGCGAAAGAACGGTTGTCCATGTTGGCGCCTGACGCCGTGGGAGTAAAACACACGCTTTCCGGTGGAACAGGCTCACTGCTGGATAAGCACGGTATAGACCAGGCGATACAATGCATTGAAAATGAAAAAGACGATGACATTGCCACAATCAAGGGAAGAATATGAAAAAACTTATTCTCATTATCACGATGGTAGTGTCTACGCTCATCATGCAGGGGTGCGAAAAAGGTATGGATTTACAACCGCAGGATTATTTTGACGGTCAGCAATTGGACATTGCCAAAGCCATTTATGATGGTGACAGGCCGCAGTTGGATAAACAGTTATCATCAGTAAACAAAGAGATCTTAAATCGTCCAGCTAAGGAAGAAATGACCTTATTGTTCTGGGCAATAAACAATGCCATCTATGATAAAACCACACCTGAAAGGCTGAAAATTATCACTGACTTGGTAAAAGCCGGCGCAGATCCTTTACAGCCTCAACCCAACACGCCAGGTAGCCCAGCTGAATTTGTTATGAAAGCGGATAAAGGTATCTGGATACAGGCTATGTTAGAGGGCGGGCTTTCTCCAAATGCTAGGGATAAGGTTCATAATCAACCCATTATATTTAATAGCATCTTTGCAAAAAACACAGAAACATTAGAGGTCATGTTGGAGCATGGTGCTGATATAAATATAAGAAATTCACTGGGTGATACGCTGCTCATCGATGCTTTAGACTATCACTCCTATGACCACGTCATTCTTCTTTTAGAAAAAGGTGCCGATAGCGATATAAGAGGCAACTCGGGTTGGACGATGGGTAATCAACTGCAACGGCTGATTGATAGGAGTCAGGACGGCAGTGAGGCGAAAGCGTCTCTTGAGCGCATCAAAGACGAGCTAATTAAGCGTGGCGGGAAATGGCCGCCTGCTCCTGTCAGTAAATAAGCTGTTCTCAGTATCCCAAGGGTGTAGAGGGATACTGATACGGTAATAAAGCAAAGTTGGGCCGTGGTTATGTTAAAAATGGAGATGGCATGAGGCACAGCACTCTTATCATTATCATGTTGCTGTCGATGCTCATGATGCAGGGATGCGAACAAGGTAGGGATCTACAACCACAGGATTACTTTGAAGGTAAGCAGCTGGACATCGCCAAGATCATCTACGAGGGTGACAGGCAAAAGCTGGATAAGGTTTTACCGACGGTAAGCAAAGAAACGTTAAATCGGCCGGCCAAGGCGGAGATGCCGTTATTATTCTGGGCGATAAATAACGCTATCTTTGACAAGAACACGCCAGAGCGGCTCAAGATCATTACGGCTCTGGTCAAGGCGGGAGCAGACCCACTGCAGCCAAGAGCTGAGGGGGGGAGTAGCCCAGCTGAATTTGTTATGAAGGCGAATAAAGGCGTATGGATACAAGCTATGTTAGAGGGCGGGCTCTCTCCAAATGCCAGAGATAAGGTTCATAATCAACCCATTATATTTGAAAGTTTTGATGCGGCGAACACCGAAACATTAAAGATATTAATTGCATACAAAGCTGATGTTAATATCAAAGGCGCTATGAGCCGAATGCCATTAATTAATGCGCTGTATAACAGCTGCCCTGAGCACATTGAGGTTCTTTTGGCTCATGGCGCTAACCCCTTAGCCAAAGATGACTTTAATGACAGCTTCCTTTCTCTGATTTCTGCGGAAATAGCCAAAGGTGATAAGAGCAATGCGTACATAAAAAAACTAATTAAAATTAAAGAAAAAATAAAACAGGTGAATTAGATGGTCTCGACTCTCATGGGGGACAATGCCGGCACTTCCCCCAGTGCAGTACCATGACATGATGACATACAGGAAGATGATGGGATGTGCCATCAAAGAGCACCCAGCCGGTGGTGACGAGAGTGGGGTGCTGTTAAGTATCGTTTGTGACGCCATCTCTTTGAACAGCGGCGCCGCCAAAAACCGTTTTGACTGCAAGCACCTGAACAAAGGCGGTGCGGCGGGCTATCTCGCTAAATATATTGCAAAAAACATCGACGGCTACGCGCTGGACGGTGAACGCGATCATGAAACCGGCGAGCTGTTGACTGATACTGCCGCCGCCGTCACCGCGTGGGCGTCAACGTGGCGTATCCCTCAATTTCACTTTATCGGCCTGCCGTCGCGCGGGGCATGGCGTGAGTGTCGCAAGATCCGCTTTGTCAGTCTGGCCGAGGAGTTTGACGAAAGGGTGGAAGCGGTGCGTGCTGCCGCCGACGCCGGTCTTTTTGCCGATTATATTTTGGCGCAGGGTGGCCCCAACGTTGCCCACGACGATCAGACAGTGCGTGTGGCCCGCCGGGTTGCCGACGAGCGCAACGCCTATGATGAAGAGGTGCAGAAAATCGCGGGGATTTTTGCCCCGCATATCGGCGCCGATCATGTTTATGAAACCCGCACCACGCAATGGCGCATCGTCGCGAAAGCTGTCGCCGTTGAGCCTTTGACTTTGAAAAGCGCCTCCGGCGCGCCTCGGAGTCCTGTCAATAACTGTGGGTTGGTCGGCAGCGATGGCGCCGAAAATACGCAGGATGGGGAGCCTGTAGAGTCCGTGGTGGTGATGGAACACCATCCAGACACCCCAATTGACTGGGATGACATGACCGTTGCACGGTCTGTTATGGCGCGTTTACGGGCAGATGCCCCGCAGATAAACAGGCAACAGAGAAGCATTGACCCATATAGCAGGCCGGAGCCAGCTCCTTCAGCAAGATTAACCACTGCTGAACGCGATCGCGTTCCCAGAATTTACTCAGAGCTGGCACTACACGGCATCGAGCCAACACGCTCGGAACTGGAAGCACTGGCACGCGGCGCTAAAGTCAAATTTGGTGATATTTCAATGCACTATCCAGCGGTTAGCGATTGGGCGGCCTTCCAATAATTTGTTGCGCAATTAAATCCGATAGGCATATACTGTATGTATGTACAGTAATTAAGCATCGGAGGGAAAGGGTGCAAGCAGTGGACGAAGTTGTTGTTTTAGAAAGAATTGAACTCATCGCCCGTCTGGGGATTTGTTATGAGAGCCAAGCGAAAGACAAAGACATTGCACTGATATGGATTTCAGAATTGGCGGGGGAGATGAAAAGCAGCATTGCCCCTGAAAAAGCAGAAGTGATCAGGCAGCTTGCCGCGATCTCTTAATCCATAGGTGACGTATGAGACGAGATTTAAACTTAGCCGGGGCGTTTATGGTGGCGCTGAACTTCAACGAGAACGGCAAGGGCCGCCGCATAAAGACCGTTGATTTCATTCACGCCGCAAACCAGCTCGGCACACACCTAACGCCTGAAGAGGCGAATTACTACATCAAGCACCAGTCCAGCCATGTTTTCAGGCTGATTGACGAGGGGCGTTATCAGCACAATACATACCTTTTTCTCTGCTGATAGCCCATGCATGCATAGAGTGCATGAAATCGCATGATGATCCGGTGTTATTTTTACCCCCGCAGCGCCAGCACTGGCGCGGATCGCGCCGGATCATGCAGCTGCATTAAAAGCGACACATAAAGCGCGCAGGCGAGGCGGGGATAGCATTGCGCGTAAGGAAAAAATCAGGTTATTTTGTTGATCTCTTCAAGCGCTTCCTTAATTGAATCATGGCGATAATCAGGAATCGACATTCCATCAGCACGGATTATACTAATGTCACTAATTCCTAGGAAAGAGAACAATGACTTGAGATAGCTTTCTTGGTGTTCGTGTTTATCATTGTCGCCGTAGATACCCCCGCTAGATAAAGCAAGGTACATTTTTTTGTTTTTAATCAAACCAACAGGGACATTATTTTCATGATGAAATGTAACACCGGGAACAACAATCCTATCAATCCATGCCTTTAGTGATGACGGTATTCCTAAATTGTACATTGGAACACCCAATACTATAGTATCGCTATCTAAAAATTGGTTTAGGATTTTTTCATCCAGGCTAGTGTTTTTATTGTCTTCTTTGTTTAATCTTAAGTGAGGTATTGTTTCTTTATCAAGGTCAATATACAAAATTGTATATTCTCCATTCTTATTCAGCTTTTTTACAATTTCATCAGATAGTTTCCTGGTTACTGATGCTTGAATGGCAGAGCTAGAGTCTATATGTAGTAGTTTCATGTCGTTTCATCGGATAAGTGAGTGAGGGAGGTACTATCCTCACATTCATTTTCTTCAATGTAAATATCCAAGTTATGATTACAGAATTCATAAATCAAGAACAATTCTTTTAGTGCTGAAAAAATATTTATAATCGGTTTTTTATATAAGAGGGATTGCATTTTTTTCGAAAATGCTTGCAACCCACTCGGTAAATATTTTAATTTTAGGACTGAGGTGGTGTCTTTGTGGATACAAAATTGAGATCGGCAGTTTCGGGCTTTTGAGTTCAGGTAAAACTTGAGTTAGCCTGTTTGAGGCAATATGGTGTTGCGCCATGAATCGTGCCGGCATAATCAGACCAAGCCCTTGCAAGCCACATTCAAGATATGAGTCTGCATCATTGACGGAGAAACTGGAATTAACATCAAGTTGAGTGTTTTCGCCATTGATGTTTATTATCCAGTCAAGAGGCCTGCCGTTTTGACGTGAGATGTAACGGACAGCGGAGTGTTCTTTTAGGTCAAGGACGTTGTGGGGTATTTTGTGGTTTTGAAAATAAGATGGTGAACCACAAATAATGAAGTCCAATGTGCCAACTTTCTTAACAATTAATGAGGAGTCTTGTAAGGTTCCTACTCGTATAGCACAGTCAACTCCATTTTTTACTAAATCCACAATGTCATCGCCAGTACTAATAGCCATCGTTATGTTCGGATTGATGGTGTTGAATTCTACTAGCTTGGGAATTATTATATTTCTTGCTATAGCATTCGATACTTCTATACGTATATGCCCTTTGGGATTTTTCGCTCCATGTTGGAAGGCTTGTTCAGTATCCTCTAAATCATCTAGTACACGCAGGCATGCTGCGTAGTAGTGAGTTCCTTCCGCTGTTAAACTTAGGTTGCGAGTATTCCTATGTAAGAGACGTACATCAAGAGAGCTTTCTAAGCTTTGAATTGCTACAGTTACTGTGGTCCTAGGTAAGCTCAAACTTTCTGCAGCCTTTGTAAAGCTTAGCGTTTCCACTACACGCGTGAAAATTTTCATTGCTTTTAACTTGTCCATAACCCTCTCCTGATTGTTCCGATTTTTTGAACAAAGAAGCCATAAAATAGCAGATTATTCAAGTGAGAAATTAGGCTACTATCTCAAATACACAGCCTCAATCATAGATTCTTTCTCAACCTGAAGTAGGAAAAAAATGAAACTTTACTATCATCCTCATGCCTGTTCAATGGCTACACATATTGCATTACGGGAATCTGGTCTTTCTTTTGACATAGAACCTGTTGATTTCTCGACAAAGAAAACAGGGACTGGTTTAGACTTTATGAAAGTGAATCCAAAAGGAATGGTACCAGCTTTGGTTTTAGATAATGGTGAGGTGTTAACTGAAGTTACAACCATTCTAAGCTATATTGCAGACTTGGTGCCAAATAAAAATCTGGTACCTAAAGCGGGAACTATTTCTAGATACAAGCTAACTAGTTTTTTATCATGTATCAGTATGGATCTGCATAAGAACTTTTCGGCTTTTTTCTTTCCAACAGCTATAGAACCATGGAAAGAAGTTTCGAAAATTAAGCTTGATAATGCGTTTGAATATTTCAATTCTGTTCTAAGTGATAATGAATACCTCATGGGGGATAACTATTCTATCGCAGATATGTATCTTTTTGTTATGCTTCACTGGTGTGATTATTTTTCCATGTCGATAGATAGATGGCCGAATTTGGCAAGGCTGAAGGGTGCTGTTAGTAGCAGACCTGCGGTACAGTCAACTTTTAAAGTCGAGTTGGGTAGTTAATTTGAAAGCACAGCTACGATATAACGTAGCTGTGCTTTTTTATCATTCCAGAGGGAGTTCATAGCTGAGAAAGTTGATTATGTTTTCTCCTGCCCATTTATTTATCTCCTTCATTCTTGCTTGTAGCGGTGTCAACTCATTACGAACAAATACCTGCGCTGCTTTTTTTACGTCTCCGAAACCACCAGTATTATTGGGTATAATCCCCATCATCTGAGGTGGTACTCTGTGAGCACTAAGTAAATCATCTCGGGTAGCATTTTTGATATTGAAGAAGTCATCTTTGGTAGCTACTTCACTTAAAGGCAAGATTTTGATGCCGTCCGCTTTACCGTTAGGCGCGTACATAAACAGATTGCGGAAGTTCCCCAGCCCCTTTGTATCTCGCATCGCTTGGCGCATTCTGTCAACGTCGCTGGTACTTTGCGCTGCATCGGTCATATACAGGATGTACCCGGCATGCGCGCCGTTTTGATAGTATTTTCGGCGGAATAGTGTTGCCGCTTCATTCAGCCACGCAGAATTCAACGCGCTGAGATATTCCGGCAGACCGTACAGCTCTTGGTTAATATCCGGTTCAATCATGTGAAAAACGCTCCCCGGCGTAAACCGGTGCGGCTCTTTCCAGTCCTGCACAAACCAATACATATCAGGTTCAACACCCCGGCGGGTGTATTTTGCCGGTGAACACTGCAGGCGCAGTGGTTCTCCGAGTCGATTTTTCCTGACCTCAAAAAAGGCGTTACCAAATACCAGATAATCCAGCACGTAACGGCTAAACTCCTGCTGGCTTAATAGGGGGTGCGGGATGAATGTTGACGCCAAAATGTTACGCTTAACATATATCGGCGAGCTGTGATGCACGGCGGCGCGCAAGCTGCGTGCCAGCCCATCGAAGCTGATCGGCGGTTCGTACCATTTGCCGTTCCCTGTGCATTCGATGTAATCCAGAATTTCCCGCTTATCCAGTACAGCCGACGGTTCGCCAAAGGTAAACGCCTCGAAATCCTGCTTCTGCTTTGCTGCCGGGGTTGGCGCCGGGGGGGTAAATACCTTGCGGCCTTTGCGTTTGCTCATCAGTAAAACTCCAAAATGTTTGGGCTGCTGTGGCCGCTGCCTGCGGTCAGTGGTTCGTTTAAGAGGGCGTGCATGATTGCCCACGCGACATCGGCGTGGCTGGCTTCTTCGCTGCGGCTGGCGGTGTAGGTGGAGCGCGCGCCGCTGGCGGTCATGGTTTTGCGGATCGCCATAAAGGCGGCGGTGATGTCGGTGTGGCTGGTGTCGTACTCCAGACAGCCGCGCCCGATGGTGTCTTTTGCCTTCAGCACCATGGCGGTTTTGATTTCCGGGGTGTATTTGATTTCCCGCGCGGCCGGGAAGAACTCGCGGACCAGCTGGAAAACGCCTTGGCCGACGGTGGTCGCATCGATGCCGATGTACTCCACGCAATATTTTTCGGTCAGGTCTTTAATCTTCTGGGCCTGCGCGGCAAAGTTCATGCCCTGCCACTGGTGGCGCTCAAGAACGCGGAACTTGCCCCCGGCCACCATTGGCGGCGCGATAACCGCGCACCCGGCGCTGTCGCCGCCGTTGGCTTCCGATGGGTCGTAGCCGATCCACACCGGGCGATAGCCGAACGGCCGCACGGCGTAAGGGTTGAAGTCTTCCCACTCTTCCAGCGTATCGACCATGCAGCCTTGCAGCTCGGCGAACGGGAATACCGACGCGGTATCGTCCACAAACTCACACATCAGCAGGTTCTGATACTCTGCCGGGCTGTATTCGAGCGACAGCTGATCGAGGTCGAACAGGTTACAGCCGCCGGTCAGCGCATCCTCAACCGTGACAATCTGGCGCCATTGCCCATCACCGCACAGCACGCCTTTTGACAGGTGGCTGTGGCTGAGGTCGAGTTGAACGTGATCGGCTTTACTGCGGCGGCCTTTGTTAAAGAGTTCCCCCGACCAGAACGGATAAGCGGAGTGCGCCAGACTCGACGGAGTGGAAAAGTAGGTGGTGCGCCACCGCTTGTGCAGCGACATCCCGCTGGCGACTTTGCGCAGCTCCTGAAACTTCGGTATCCAGAAATACTCATCAAGATACAGATTGCCGGTGTAGCTCTGCGCAGTGCGCACGTTGGTGCCGAGGAACATCAGGCGGGCGCCGTTCGGCAGCACCATCGGATCTCTTAGTGAGAACACTAAGGAGCGTTATCATCAATGCCAAAACATAAACTGCAGTTGTACTTTTGTGACGCTGGAATCTATTCAGCGGCAGATCGTATCACCGGGCAAAGTTGATATCGCTCCGCCGCACCCAACGCGAAGCAATCAGGGAACACTTTGGATTTAACAAGAAGCCTGCGAAAGCAGGTTTTTTTATGTCCGTAAAATGGCTGTCGCCACTTTGTCGCCACAGGGTAATTATGTGTTTTTCGAAGCATTGTTTTATAAGGATATTTTTTCAAGGCAACAAAAAACCCGATAATCTTGAACCTAAAAGGCGGGATTATCGGGCTCCACAAAATGGGGACATCAAAGAAAAGCAGTGGCACTAATTCAGACTGCGGCCCCCAACGAAAGTTCTGGCCGGCGACAAAAAAATCAAAATATTTTTATCGCCGATCCATCTCTCCCGCTAATCGATCAGCCGAGTATCCCCGGCCATAGCACCACGATGAGTGAACCCGCCAGCGTTAACAGCACGTTAGCGATGGCGTAGGTGCCGGCGTAGCCTAATGCCGGGATGTTGCTGCGTGCGGTGTCGCTGATGATCTCCATCGCCGGTGCGCAGGTGCGGGCGCCCATAATGGCGCCGAACAGCAGGGCGCGGTTCATGCGCAGCACGTAGGCGCCGAACAGGAAGCAGATAACCACCGGCACCAGGCTGACGATCAGCCCGGCAATCAGCATCTGGCCGCCGACCGCGCCCAGGCTATGGCCGATGCCGGCGCCGGCGCTCAGGCCCACGCCCGCCATAAACACCATCAGGCCGAATTCTTTCACCATGTTCAGCGCGCCCTGCGGAATGTAGCCGAAGGTCGGGTGGTTGGCGCGCAGGAAGCCGAGCATGATGCCGGACATCAGCAGGCCGGCGGCGTTGCCGATGCCAAACGAGAAGTTACTGAACTGAATGGTGATCTGGCCGATCAGCAGGCCGATGATGAAGAAGGCGCAGAACGCCAGCAGGTCGGTCACCTGGCTGTGGATCGAGATAAAGCCAATCTTCTCCGCCACGCTCTTCACCCGGCGCGCGTCGCCGCTCACCTGCAGCACGTCGCCTTTGTTGAGCACGATGCTGTCGTCGATCGGCATTTCGATCTGGCTGCGGATCACGCGGTTGAGGAAGCAGCCGTGGTCGGTCAGCTTCAGCTGGCTCAGGCGCTTGTTCACCGCGTTGCTGTTCTTCACCACGATCTCTTCGGTCACGATGCGCATGTCGAGCAGATCTCGATCGAACACTTCCTTGCCGTTGCGGAAGCTCGGATCCAGCCGCGCGTGGGCGTCCGGGTAGCCGACCAGCGAGATCTCGTCGCCCACCTGCAGCACCGCATCACCGTCCGGGTTGGCCAGAATGCCGTTGCGGCGGATGCGTTCGATGTAACAGCCGGTCTGGCGGTAGATGCCCAGTTCGCGCAGGTTCTTGCCGTCGGCCCAGGCCACCAGCTCGGGGCCGACTCGGTAGGCGCGGATCACCGGCAGGTAGACCTTGCGCTGGCTGTCGGTGTCCAGGCCACGTTCGCGGGCGATCTGCTGGGCAGAGGTGGACAGGTCCTGGTGCTGTAGCTTCGGCAGGTAGCGCGCGCCGAAGATCAGGCTGACCAGACCGATCAGGTAGGTGAGGGCGTAGCCGAGGCTCAGATGATCCTGCGCCGCCAGCAGCGCCGGGCCGTTGACGATGGTGTTGCGCAGCGTGTCGCCGGCGCCCACCAGCACCGGCGTCGAAGTCATCGAGCCGGCCAGCATGCCGGCGGTCAGGCCGATGTCCCAGTGGAACAGCTTGCCGAGACCGATGGCGAGCACCATCGCCGAGCCGACCATCACCAGCGCCAGCATCAGGTAGTTTTTGCCGTCGCGGAAGAAAATCGAGAAAAAGTTGGGCCCGGCTTCCACGCCGACGCAGAAAATAAACAGCATAAAGCCGAGATTCAGCGCCTCGGTGTTAATGGCGAAGTGTTGCTGGCCGAGCAGCAGCGAAACCACCAAAACGCCAATGGAATTACCGAGTTGGACGGAGCCCAGACGGAGTTTACCGAGGCACAGCCCCAGTGCGAGTACCACGAACAGTAACAGAATGTAGTTACCGTTTAACAAACTAGCGACGTTTATGTTCACGGAGGATAACTTATTGTTTACCAGTAAGTGCTTGATATAGATAACTATAAGAGATAAATTCAGCCTTAAAACGACGTCATAAATCACCACCAGCGTAAGGCGAAGCGAACCATCGTTCGGCGGCGTTCATTCTAGACGCTATGACCGATGACAGCCAGCACAGAAAGCTGATTTCCTGCGCCGCCGTGCGCATTTAACTCTCTTTTGACCAAGGAAAAAATTCGGTTCAGCGTCTCCGCGCGGGGGCCAGGCCGATTTCTATTGATGCAGTAATTGGGCGGGGGAGAATTCGCATGACGAGTTATAGATATTGGCTGGGCATTCTCAGCTGTTTTCTGTTGTTCAGCCTGGTGTTTCTCGGCCAGCAAACCGGCCTGTTCGGCAGCACGGATCATGAGCACCACGGCGAAACCGGCCTGCTGCTGTTTGTGATCCCCGGTGCGATCGCCAGCTATCTGTCGAGCCGCAAGCGGCTGCTTTGCCCGCTGCTCGGCGCGCTGTATGCGCTGCCGCTGTGCCTGTTGATCCGCCACTTCTGGCTGACGCCGTCCTCTTCGTTCTGGCAGGAGCTGGCGTACGCCACCAGCGCGGTGTTCTGGTGCGTGTTCGGTGCGATGCTGATGCTGTTCGCCCTCGGCCTGTTGCAGACGCTGCAGCAACTGCACCGGCGGCAGCGGCAATAAAAAAAGGCGCGTTAAGCGCCTTTTTTGTCTTTTTCGTTCAAAAACTTACTGGAACAGGTTCAGGTGTTCTTTGGCGTAAGCTTCGAAATCGGTGCAACCGCCGATGTGCTTCTCATCCAGGAAGATCTGCGGCACGGTTTCAACCGGTTTGCCGACGGTTTTTTCCAGATCGGCCTTGGTGATGCCTTCCGCGTGGATGTCAACGTAACGGAAGTTGAAATCGTCGCGTTCTTCAGTCAGTTTTTCCGCCAGTTCTTTAGCGCGGACACAATAAGGACAGCCAGGACGCCCGAAGATTACTGCAAACATGCAACGCTCCTTAATTGGATTTTCAATAAATTGTTCGCTACCGCAACGACATCCCGTCACCGAAAAAGTCATTACCTGCGTCAGATGGCGCCTACTATGCCCGTTGAGGCGGTGAAAAAAAAGCAGGAATTACCTGTTAATCTGATTCATGTAACCAATTAGTCGGCCGGGGCTGTCGCCGCCGACGGGAATTCACTACACTGGGGGCAGACCTTCTGGAGAAGAAAAATATGCGTTCATTCGGTGACTTACCGCGCCCGGTGCTGGTGTTGGAAGGGCTGGGCATCGTGATGCTGGTGTTGGCCTACCTCAGCATTCACGGCCACCTGCAGCTGCCGGGCTGGCTGGCGTCGCAGCAGGCGGCGGTCGGCATGATTTTCCTCGGCGTGGCGCTGATGGTGCCGGCGGCGGCGTTTCTGGTGTGGCGCGTGGTGCAGGGCTTCGGGCCGCTGATGCGCGGCGGCCTGCCGCCGGAAAACGATCGCCGCAAGCCGCAATCGAAAGATAATCAGGACAGCGATCCGCGCGCCTGAGCGCCGCGGCCGCTAACCCGCCTGCCGGGCAGGCGTTGGTCTTTTTGGGGTGACGAGTGAAAATTGCCATTCTTTCTCGCGACGGAACGCTCTACTCATGCAAGCGGCTGCGTGAAGCGGCAGAAGATCGCGGGCACAGCATCGATATTATCGATCCGCTCTCCTGCTATATGAACATCAATCCGGCGGCGCCGACCATTCATTATCGCGGCCGCCAACTGGAGCGTTACGATGCGGTGATCCCGCGCATCGGCTCCGCCATCACCTTTTACGGCACGGCGGTGCTGCGTCAGTTCGAGCTGCTCGGCAGCTACCCGCTAAACGAATCCGTGGCCATTACCCGCGCCCGCGACAAGCTGCGTTCGCTGCAGCTGTTGGCGCGGCAGGGCATCGATCTGCCGATCACCGGTTTTGCCCATTCGCCCGACGACACCGGCGATCTGATCGAGCTGGTCGGCGGCGCGCCGCTGGTGGTCAAGCTGGTGGAAGGCACGCAGGGCATCGGCGTGGTGCTGGCGGAAACCCGCCAGGCGGCGGAAAGCGTGATCGATGCCTTTCGCGGCCTGAACGCGCATATCCTGGTGCAAGAATACGTGCGCGAAGCGCAGGGCAGCGATGTGCGCTGCCTGGTGGTGGGCGGCCGGGTGGTGGCCGCCATCGAGCGGCAGGCCAAGCCCGGCGAATTTCGCTCCAACCTGCACCGCGGCGGCACCGCCCGCAAGGTGACCATCACCGCCAGAGAACGGGCGATTGCGGTGAAAGCGGCGAGCACGCTGGGGCTGGACGTCGCCGGGGTGGATATCCTGCGCGCCGAGCGCGGCCCGCTGGTGATGGAGGTCAACGCGTCGCCGGGGCTCGAAGGCGTGGAAACCACCACCGGGCTGGACATCGCCGGTATGATGATCGAATACATCGAGCAGCGCGGCCGGCCTGGCTTTCGCCTGAAATCCGGCGGGTGACGGGGCGGGCGGCGCGCTTTTCTCGCCGAGCAATATCTTAATTAGTGAATTAAGCCGCATTGATCGTGGCGTATCGGGTGAATATTCCGTAAGCTATGCGCCTTTTCGCGTATTGAATATTGTGAGGCTGGTTATTATGGATTCACTCATTGTCCCCGATTTGGCGCTGTTGCGGCGCTGGCTGGATCAGTCGGGCATTTCTTTCTTTGAGTGCGATTCCTGCCAGGCGCTGCACCTGCCGCACATGCAGAACTTCGACGGCGTGTTCGATGCCAAGATAGATCTGGTGGACAACGTCATTCTGTTCTCCGCGCTGGCCGAGGTGAAGCCGACCGCGCTGATCCCGCTGGTGGCCGACCTGAGCCAAATCAACGCCAGTTCGCTGACCATCAAAGCCTTTGTCGACATTCAGGACGACAACCTGCCGAAGCTGATCGTCTGCCAGTCGCTGAGTGTGGCGGTCGGCATCACCTATGAGCAGTTCACCCACTTTATGCAGCAGGGTGAAGAGCAGGTCTCGATGGTGATCCTCGAAGCGCGGGCGAACGATCTGCTGTTTATGGGGGATGAAGAAGAGATCCCCGCTGGCGCTGCGCGTCAGCCGATGCTGCACTGATCCTCGCCGTACCTTAAGCATGCCGTCGTTCCGGCGGCATGCAGCCGTTATTCCCCTCCGCAATAAAATATTCTGCACTTTGGCCTTTGCCGCCCGATCTTTCTCGCCTTTTGTGCCGTTAATGGCGTATCACATAGAGAAAAACTGCATAAAAAATCGATAAAAGGCGTTTTTTACCCTGGGGGCTGGCGGGTTGCGGTAGCAGCGGCTATGCTGCTGATTCTGCAAAGGGCTTGCGATTTCCCTTGTGACCACGCGAGCAGGGCAGTGAAAAAAGGCGCATGCAATCATATGCATAGCCATTCAGTTCGCGGTTGCAACGATTGCGCTCAATCAGGAAAGGTTTTGTATCGCTGCAGATACAAGTTCAATTCTATGATTCACCCTGTTTTGGAGGAAGTTACGGATGGTCACCCAACGTAAAAAGTGGTTATCGGGTGTGGTTGCCGGCCTGTTGATGGCCGCGTCCGTCACGGCGTCAGCCGAAGAGAAAACGCTGCACGTGTATAACTGGTCCGACTATATCGCGCCGGATACCCTGGCCAAATTCCAGAAAGAAACCGGTATCAAGGTGGTGTACGACGTCTTTGACTCCAACGAAGTGTTGGAAGGCAAACTGATGGCGGGCAGCACCGGCTACGATTTGGTGGTTCCTTCGTCCAACTTCCTCGAGCGTCAGTCGCAGGCCGGCATTTTCGAGCCGCTCGACAAGAGCAAAATCCCCAACTACAAAAATCTCGATCCCGAGATGCTGAAGCTGGTGGCGCACAACGACAAGGACAACAAATACGGCATCCCTTACATGATGGTGACCACCGGCATCGGCTATAACGTCGACAAGGTGAAGGCGGCGTTGGGGAAAGACGCGCCGGTCAATAGCTGGGATCTGATCTTCAAGCCGGAAAACCTCGAGAAGCTGAAAAGCTGCGGCGTTTCCTTCCTCGATGCGCCGAGCGAAGTCTACGCCACCGTGCTGCACTACCTGGGTAAAGATCCCAACAGCACCAACGCGGCGGACTATACCGGCGCGGCCAACGATCTGCTGCTGAAGCTGCGGCCGAATATCCGCTATTTCCACTCTTCCCAGTACATCAACGATCTGGCGAACGGCGATATCTGCGTGGCGATCGGCTGGTCCGGCGACGTGATGCAGGCGGCCAACCGCGCCAAAGAGGCGAAGAACGGCGTCAACGTGGCCTATGCGATCCCGAAAGAGGGGGCGCTGACCTACTTCGACATGTTCGCCATGCCGGCGGACGCCAAGAACAAGGATGCCGCCTACCAGTTCCTGAACTTCTTGCTGAAGCCGGACGTGATGGCGGACATCAGTAATCACGTTTACTACGCCAATGCGGTGAAGGATTCCACGCCGCTGGTGAATGCCGAAGTGCGCGATAACCCGAACGTCTATCCGCCGGCCGATGTTCGCGCCAAGCTGTTCACGCTCAACGTGCAGTCGCCGAAGCTGGACCGTGTCATTACCCGCGCATGGACTAAAGTTAAAAGCGGGAAGTGATGATAGGGGGATAGCCCCCTATCGTCGGTAAACCGGCAGGCGGGTGCCCCCGCCTGCATTGCCGTTTTGGGCCACGGCGCTCGCCGTGGTTTTGTGCCGCTTTACGCCGGAGAGCACCCCGATTGAACGACGCCATCCCTCGTCCTCAAGCCAAGTCGCAGAAGGTTTTCACCCCTCTGCTGGAAATCCGTAACCTCACCAAAACCTTCGACGGGCAGAACGCGGTCGAAGACGTCAGCCTTACCATCTACAAGGGCGAAATCTTTGCGCTGCTCGGCCCGTCCGGCTGCGGCAAATCCACCTTGCTGCGCATGCTGGCCGGCTTCGAACAGCCCTCGGAAGGGCAGATCGTGCTCGATGGGCAGGATATGTCGCACGTGCCGCCGTACCAGCGGCCGATCAACATGATGTTTCAGTCTTACGCGCTGTTCCCGCACATGACGGTAGAGCAGAACATCGCCTTCGGCCTGAAGCAGGACAAAATGCCGCGGGCAGAAATCGCCGAACGGGTGGCGGAAATGCTGGCGCTGGTGCACATGCAGGAGTTCGCCAGGCGCAAGCCGCACCAGCTTTCCGGCGGCCAGCGGCAGCGGGTGGCGCTGGCGCGCAGCCTGGCCAAGCGGCCGAAGCTGCTGCTGTTGGATGAGCCGATGGGCGCGCTGGACAAGAAGCTGCGCGATCGCATGCAGCTGGAAGTGACCGACATTCTCGAGCGCGTCGGCGTGACCTGCGTGATGGTGACGCACGATCAGGAGGAGGCGATGACCATGGCGGGGCGCATCGCCATCATGAACCGCGGCAAGTTCGTGCAGATCGGCGAGCCGGAAGAGATCTACGAGCATCCGAACAGCCGCTTCAGCGCCGAATTTATCGGCTCGGTCAACGTCTTCGACTGCGTATTGCAGGAGCGGCACGACGACGCGCTGATCTTGCAAAGCCCCGGATTGCGCCATGCGATCAAGGTGGATCCGGACGCCTCGGTGGTGGACGGCGTGCCGATCCAGGTGGCGCTGCGGCCGGAGAAGATCCTGCTGTGCGAACAGGTGCCGGCAGACGGCTGCAACTTCGCGGTGGGGGAAGTGGCGCACATTGCCTACCTGGGCGATCTGTCCATCTATCACGTGAAGCTGCACAGCGGGCAGATTATCAGCGCCCAGCTGCAAAACGGCCACCGTTTCCGCAAGGGGATGCCGACCTGGGGCGATGAAGTGCGTCTGTGCTGGGAAACCGACAGCTGCGTAGTGTTGACAGTGTAGTGGAGCCGGTGAGGAGTAACCCGTATGACCCTGCTTTCTGAACGCACGCCGGAACCGCCGGCCAAAACGCCCGGCACCTTCAAGGCGCTGTTCCACCGCCTGCTGATGGCTCACGGCCGCAAGCTGGTGATCGCGCTGCCGTATTTATGGCTGACGCTGCTGTTCATGCTGCCGTTCCTGATCGTGTTCAAGATCAGCCTGGCGGAGCTGGCGCTGGCGGTGCCGCCCTACACCGAGCTGCTGAGCTGGGCGGACGGCAAGCTGAACATCGCGCTCAACTTCGCCAACTACCTGCAGCTGACCGACGATCCGCTGTATATCGACGCCTATCTGCAGTCGCTGCGCGTGGCGGCGGTCTCGACGCTGTGCTGCCTGATCATCGGCTATCCGCTGGCCTGGGCAGTGGCCCACAGCAAGGCGTCAACCCGCAACATTCTGCTGCTGCTGGTGATCCTGCCTTCCTGGACCTCGTTCCTGATCCGCGTCTATGCCTGGATGGGCATTCTGAAAAACAACGGCATTCTGAATAACTTTCTGATGTGGCTAGGGGTGATCGACCAGCCGCTGGTGATCCTGCACACCAACCTGGCGGTGTATATCGGCATCGTTTATTCCTATCTGCCGTTTATGGTGTTGCCAATTTACACGGCGCTGATCCGGCTGGATTACTCGCTGGTGGAGGCGTCGCTGGATCTGGGGGCCCGGCCGCTGAAAACCTTCTTCAGCGTGATCGTGCCGCTGACGCGCGGCGGCATCATCGCCGGTTCGATGCTGGTGTTCATTCCAGCGGTGGGCGAGTTCGTGATCCCGGAACTGCTCGGTGGGCCGGACAGCATCATGATCGGCCGCGTGCTGTGGCAGGAGTTCTTCAATAACCGCGACTGGCCGGTGGCCTCGGCGGTCGCTACCATCATGCTGCTGCTGTTGATCGTGCCAATTTTGTGGTTCCACAAACACCAGAACAAGGAAATGGGGGGGCAGGAATGAACAACTTGCCGGTAGTACGCTCACCGTGGCGCATCGCCATCCTGACGGTCGGCTTTACCTTCCTGTATGCGCCGATGCTGATGCTGGTGATCTACTCCTTCAACAGCTCCAAGCTGGTGACGGTGTGGGCCGGTTGGTCCACGCGCTGGTATACCGAACTGTTTCACGACTCGGCGATGATCAGCGCGGTAGGGCTCAGCCTGACCATCGCCGCCGCCTCCGCCACCGCCGCGGTGGTACTGGGCGCCATCGCCGCCGTGGTGATGGTGCGCTTCGGCCGCTTTCGCGGTTCGACCGGTTTTGCGTTTATGTTGACCGCACCGCTGGTGATGCCGGACGTGATCACCGGCCTGTCGCTGCTGCTGCTGTTCGTGGCGATGGGGCACGCCTTCGGCTGGCCGTCGGAACGCGGCATGTTCACCATCTGGCTGGCGCATGTCACCTTCTGTACCGCTTACGTGGCGGTGGTGATCAGCTCGCGCCTGCGCGAGGTGGATCGCTCAATTGAAGAGGCGGCGATGGATTTGGGGGCGCCGCCGCTGAAGGTGTTCTTCGTCATCACCTTGCCGATGATCGCGCCGGCGCTGATCTCCGGCTGGATGCTGGCGTTCACCCTGTCGCTGGACGATCTGGTGATCGCCAGCTTCGTCTCCGGCCCGGGCGCCACCACGCTGCCGATGCTGGTATTCTCCAGCGTGCGCATGGGGGTGAATCCGGAAATTAACGCGTTGGCCAGCCTGATCCTGCTGGTGGTGGGCATTCTCGGCCTGATCGCCTGGTGGTTTATGGCGCGCTCGGAAAAACAACGATCGCGTGAATTACAGCGGGCGGCCCGTAGCTGAATCGTAACAAACCTGCTATTTTTGCAATCAATAAGTATTGCAACTAACTACCTGACTTTACATGCGCCATCTGTATTGGTGGCGCGTCGTAGCGGAACACGGATATGTCAGACATGCTGAAAAGCGGGCAGGGAATGGGATCGACTTCGGATGCGCCGGTGCCGGTGATGGTGGCGGGTACCGCCATGGTCGCGATCAAGTGTATCAGCGTGGTGCTGCTGTTGGGCGAACTGGGCGTCGACGGTGCGCAGGAGTTCGTCAACACCAGCGCGCAGGCGTGGGATTCTACCCTTATTTTTCTGGCCGGCCTGATGCTGCTGTGCCTGCAAATCAGCTGCGGCTTTGCGGTGATGCGCGGCCGCAACTGGGGGCGCTGGGGCTATGTGGCCTGCCAGTGCATTGTGGTGCTTTACCTGCTGTTGGCCACCATCGGCAGCGTTTTCCCCGAGGTGTTTACCGTGGAAGGGGAAACCAGCGGCCAAATCCTGCACGTTCTGATCCTGCAAAAGATCCCCGACGTGGTGATCCTGGCGTTGCTGTTCGTCCCTACCGCCAGCCGCCGCTTCTTCACCGCGCGCAAGTGAGATTTTAGGCGCGCGGAGTGGTAAACTCTGCGCCCTTAATTCGTCATCCTGAACTTCACGGTAATCTTCATGTATTGCGCTTTGTATACGGCGGGCACCTGCCGTTCCTGTCAGTGGCTGGAAAAGCCCTATCCGCAGCAACTGGCCGACAAACAGCATCACCTGCAATCGTTGTTGGCCGGGCGCGACGTCGCGCAGTGGCTGCAGCCGGTGGCGGGAGAGCTGAGCGCATTTCGCAATAAAGCCAAGATGGTGGTCAGCGGCAGCGTGGAGCGCCCGCTGCTCGGCATGCTGCACCGCGACGGCACGCCGGTCGATCTGAGCGGCTGCCCGCTGTATCCCGCCGCCTTTGCGCCGATGTTTGCGGTGCTGAAAAGCTTTATCGCCCGCGCGGGCCTGACGCCGTATAACGTGGCGCGCAAACGCGGCGAGCTGAAGTACCTGCTGCTGACCGAAAGCACGCTCGACGGCGGCGTGATGCTGCGCTTCGTGCTGCGTTCGGAAACCAAGCTGGCGCAGCTGCGCGCCGCGCTGCCGTGGCTGCAGCAGCAGCTGCCGCAGCTCAAGGTGATCTCCGCCAATATTCAGCCGGTGCACATGGCGATCATGGAAGGGGAGCGCGAGATTGCGCTGACCGAACAGCAGGCGCTGGAGGAGCGGTTCAATCAGGTGCCGCTGTTTATCCGCCCGCAAAGCTTCTTCCAGACCAACCCGCAGGTGGCCGCCGATCTGTATGCCACCGCCCGCGACTGGGTGCGCGCGCTGGGTATCGACAGCATGTGGGATCTGTTCTGCGGCGTCGGTGGTTTCGGCCTGCACTGCGCGCAACCGCAAACGCGGCTGACCGGCATCGAAATCAGCGCGGAAGCGATCGCCTGCGCCCGCCAGTCGGCGCAGCGGTTAGGGCTGCTGCACGTAGATTTTCAGGCGCTCGATTCCACCCGCTTCGCCACCGCCGAAGGTCAGGTGCCGCAGCTGGTGCTGGTCAACCCGCCGCGGCGTGGCATCGGCCAGGCGCTGTGCGACTACCTGAGCCGGATGGCGCCGGACTATATTCTCTATTCGAGCTGCAACGCCGAGAGCATGGCGAAAGATATCGAGATGTTGCCGGGGTACCGCATCGAACGGGTGCAGCTGTTCGACATGTTCCCGCATACCGCGCACTACGAAGTGCTGACGCTGTTGGTGCGGATTTTATAAAACATAAGGCCCGGATAACCGGGCCTTATTGCTTACTGCGGGAACCACTTGTCGTTGATGGCCTTGTAGGTGCCGTCGGCCTTGATGGCGTCCAGCGCGGCGTTCAGCTTGGCCAGCAGCGCCTGGTTGTCGGGGCGTACCGCGATGCCGAGGCCGGTGCCGAAGTATTGTGCATCGGTGATGTGCTCGCCCACCGGCGCCAGCTGCGGGTTGGTTTTCAGCCACTCGTTCACCACGGCGGTGTCGCCGAACACGCCGTCGATACGGCCGTTTTTCAGCTCCAGAATGGCGTTCTGGTAGCTGTCGTAAGAGACGGTGTTAATCTCCGGATGCTTGTCCTGCATGTATTTCTGGTGGGTGGTGCCATTTTCCATGCCGAGCTTTTTGCCTTTCAGATCCGCCAGCGAGCTGAACTTGCCTTTTTGCGCGATCACGATCGCCGAGTTGGCGTAGTAAGGCTGGGTGAAGGCGACCTGTTTGCTGCGCTCCGGCGTGATGTCCATACCGGAAATCACCGCATCGTATTTCTTGAATTTCAGCGCGGCGATCAGGCTGTCGAACGCCTGGTTGGTGAAGGTGCACTGCGCCTGCATCTGCTTGCACAGCGCGTTGGCCAGATCGATATCGAAGCCGACGATCTGGTTGTTGGCGTCCAGCGATTCGAACGGCGGGTAGGTGGCGGAAGCGGCGAAGCGGATGGTCTCGGCCGCGGTGGCGTTAAAGGTGATCCCGGCCAACATCGTCGCGGCAAGCAGCAGTTTTTTCATGCGTAGAGCTCCTGTCTGAATCCTGAAAGTGATTATTCGCTATCGTTTGTTTTTACTGGTAATCGCCAGAGGTTTTTACGTGTGCGCCTGCTGATAACCCTGCCACTGAGTGAATTAAAATGCAATATAAATGATTAAGTATTGCCATGGGGATAAAAAAAGCCCCGCGCAATGGCGGGGCTCATGGGGGGAGGCGGCCTCAGTTGCGGCGTTCAAACGCCAGCGCGCGGCGCTCCACCAAGCGCATCAGCAGCGTCAGCAGGCCGTTGACGCACAGGTACACCAGGCCTGCGGCACCGAATACCATGACGTCGTAGGTGCGGCCGTACATCAGCTGGCTGTAGCCCATCACCTCCATCAGCGTGATGGTGTAAGCCAGCGAGGTGCTTTTGAACACCAGCACCACTTCGTTGGAGTAAGACGACAGCGCGCGCTTGAAGGCGAACGGCAGCAGGATGCGCAGCGTCTGCCGGCGCGACATGCCCAGCGCTTCGCACGACTGCCACTGTCCGGTGGGAATGGCGCGCACCGCGCCGTAGAACAACTGCGTGGTGTAGGCCGCGCTGTTTAGCGCCAGCGCTATCATCGCGCACAGCCAGGGCTGCGACAGCAGGTTCCACAGCCACGGGTAGTCGCGGATCGCCGGGAACTGACCGGGGCCGTAGTAGATCAGGAAGATCTGCACCAGCAGCGGTGTGCCGGTGAACAGCGTCACGTAGATCTTGACCAGCGGCGTCAGGATTGGCGTTTTCAGCGTCAGTATCACCGTCAGCAGCAGCGACAGCACCAGCGCGACGATCAGCGCGGCGACGGTCAGCGTCAGGCTGGTGTGTAACCCTTTGAGGATCTCCGGTAAATACTCAATCATCAGACTGGCCCCCGCTCAAAGCGCGTGGCGCGCAGCTCAATGCGTTTGATGACGTATTGGCTGAACAGCGTCACCAGCAGGTATATGGCCGCGGCGATCACATACCAGGTAAAAGGTTCCTGGGTGCGGGTGGCGATGCTCTTGGTTTGCAGCATCAGATCGTTCACGCTGATCAGCGACACCAGCGCGGTGTCTTTCAGCAACACCAGCCACTGATTGCCGAGGCCGGGCAGGGCGTGGCGCCACATCTGCGGCATGATCAGGCGAAAGAAGATCGCCGCCTTGCCGAGCCCCAGCGCCTGGCCGGACTCCCACTGCCCCTGCGGCACCGCTTTGAGCGCGCCGCGCAGCGTCTGCGAAGCGTAGGCGGAATAGAGCAGGGCCAGAGCGATCACCCCGCACAGGAACGGGCTGACTTCGAAATTGTCGATCGCCAGCTGAATCGGCAGCTGGAACAGACCGAGGTTGAGGGTAAAGCCGTCGGAGAGCATCAGCAGCAGCTGCGACGAGCCGAAATAGATAAACAGCACCACCAGGATTTCCGGCAGGCCGCGCAGCACGGTCACCCAGGCGGTGCCGAGCCAGCTGACCGCTTTCCAGCGGGACGATTCCCATACGGCGAACAGCATCGCCAGAATCAGCCCGAGGATCAGGGCGCAAACGGCAAGGCCGACGGTCATGCCGGCGGCGCTTGCTAAAGGTTGTAATTCATTCATCGGGGCGTATTACTGCTGGAACCATTTTTTGTAGATGGTTTCATAGGTCCCATCCTGCTTGATCTTGTCCAGAGCGGCGTTGAACTTGCCCTGCAGATCGGTGTTCTTCTGGCGTACCGCGATGCCGAGGCCGGTGCCGAAGTAGTCTTTATCCGTCACTTTGGCGCCCACTGCCGCCAGCGCGTCATTCTGCTTCAGCCACTCGTTGACCACCGCGGTATCGCCGAACACCGCATCAACGCGGCCGTTCTTCAGATCCAAAATGGCGTTCTGGTAGCTGTCGTAAGGCACGGTGGTGATTTCCGGGTGCTTGTCGGTCAGGTATTTCTGGTGGGTGGTGCCGTTTTGCACGCCCACTTTCTTGCCTTTCAGCGCCGCCACGTCGGCGATTTTGCCTTTCTGCGCGATGAACAGCGCCGAGTTATCGTAGTACGGCTTGGTGAACAGCACCTGCTTTTCACGCTCCGGCGTGATGTCCATACCGGCCATGACCGCATCGAAACGCTTGAACTTCAGGCTCGGGATCAGGCTGTCGAACGCCTGGTTGGTGAAGGTGCACTCGGCCTGCATCTCTTTGCACAGGGCGTTGGCCAGATCGACATCAAAACCCTGAATCTTGTTGCCGGCGTCAATAAATTCAAATGGAGGATAGGAGGCTTCGGTAGCGAAACGGATCGTTTCGGCTGCGGAGGCGGAAACGCTGATGCCGGCCAGAACGGCGGCGATTATTAGTTTTTTCATCGCAAACTCCCCAAATTACAGCAAGTTAATTGTTAGTGTGATAAGTAGTTGGCAAACTCGGTGGTCCGCGGCTGCGTGAAGTGGCTGCTGTCGCCTTGCTCCACCACGTGGCCGTTTTCCATGTACACCACGCGGCTGGCGGTCTTGCGCGCCACTTCCACTTCGTGGGTGACGATCACCTGCGTGATGCCGGTGCCGGCCAGTTCGCGAATGATGCTGACGATCTGAGCGGTGATTTCCGGATCCAGCGCCGCGGTCGGTTCATCGAACAGCAGCACCTGCGGTTCCATCATCAGGGCACGGGCGATCGCCACGCGCTGCTGCTGGCCGCCGGAAAGGTGCAGCGGGAAGCGATCGGCGAAGTCGGTCAGGCGCAGACGCTTGAGCAGCTTGTCGGCACGCTCCATCGCCTGAGCCTTGGTCAGACCCAGCACGCGGCAAGGCGCTTCGATCAGGTTCTGAACCACGGTGAGGTGAGGCCACAGGTTGTATTGCTGGAAGACCATGCCGACATTTTGGCGCAGTTCGCGAATGGCTTTCTCGCCCGGCGCCTGCTTAAAGTCGAATTGGTTACCGGCGATCTGCAGTTGGCCCGAACGCGGCATTTCCAGCAGGTTCAGCACCCGCAGCAATGAACTTTTCCCGGCGCCGCTTGGGCCAAGCAGCACCAGGGTTTCCCCGGCTGGACAATCCAGCGTGATGTCAAACAGCGCCTGGTGAGCGCCGTAATAGCAATTGATACCGTTAAGTTGAATACTCATGCGCCAGAATTGAATAGACATTGATGCCGCAAATGTTAACTTCCACAGAATACTTATGCAATCTTTGTGCGTTAAAATTTATGAGTGTGCGGCGGGACAGTAAAAGATTAGCACAAGATACCGCGACTCAAGCCGAGGGAGGGGATTTGTGGCGCAGGCTGTGAGATCGGTAGCGAAATTTTTTCTATTGGACGAAATTCGAGCTGTGGGCGGACGGCGGGGATGACCGACGCGGCAAGCCCGCGTCGGCCGGGGTATTGCGGGTTACTGGTTTTCCAGCACCTGGCGCACGCTGCCGTTGGTGGCGTGCGCTGGAACATTCAGGTAGCGAATATCATCAACCACCCAGCAGGTGCCTTCGCGCACCATCAGCACTTCGTCCTGCCAGTTCACGGTGCTGTTGGCGTCTTTTTGGTAGCTCAAGTCAACGCGCAGCGGGATGTTTTTCGCATCGGTGTTAGGAATGGTCGAGGCGCTGGCGACGGACGCGCTGCTTGGCCCCTGCGCATTGCCGGAGAACAGATCGCCGGTTATCCGGTGCTTGCCCGGGTTCTGGCCGGCGCTGACCAGATCCTGATACAGCACTTTGCTCAGGTAAGGTTGCAGCTGCGCCAGGCGGTTACTGTCCGGCAGGCCGGCGCCCTGCTGGATGCGCAGGTCATAGAACTTTTGCGCGACCGTATCCGGGCCGCCTTCCACACAGCTGCCGCTGCGGGTGCCGATATCCTTGTATGCCGGTTCCACCGTGGTACAGGCACTCAGCAACAGCGCTAAGGGTAAAACAGCCGCAATCGTTTTTGTTTTCATCTTATTACCTTATGTGAAAGTCTCTACCATGAAGACCGATAGCTTACAGTATAAATGCGTTTTTTGGCCTTGCATTCGTACTGCGTGCCATTGATTAAGCGAACATAATGCCAATCCTCTGGTCATAGATACGTTGAATTAATCAAACAAGGAATTCTGATGCAGCTTTCAACTACCCCGACCCTGGAAGGGTTCACCATCACCGAATACTGCGGCGTCGTGACCGGCGAAGCGATCCTCGGCGCCAACATTTTTCGTGATTTCTTCGCCGGCGTGCGCGATATCGTCGGCGGCCGCTCGGGCGCTTATGAGAAAGAGCTGCGCAAGGCACGCTTGATCGCGTTCGAAGAGCTGGAAGATCAGGCGAAAGAGCTGGGCGCCAACGCGGTGGTCGGCATTGATATCGATTATGAAACCGTTGGCAAAGACGGCAGCATGCTGATGGTGACCGTCAGCGGCACCGCGGTGAAAGTCAGCCGCTAACGCTATTCTCCGCGCCCCGGCCATTCTGCCGGGGCGACGTTCTCTTGCTTTACCCCACCTTGTGCTGCTCGACGATCGGGCGGTGCTCCTGCGGTTTTACCGGCGCCGGCTCCTGGCGATGCTGTATCGGCTGAACGAACGACGGGCGGATCTGCGGCGCCGGGGCCGGATGCGGCATGACGCGTTCTTGCGGCATCGGCGTCGGGCGCACTACCGCCGGGTGCGGCGCTACGGCCGGTTCGCGTACCGCCGGCTGAGCGACGTGAGGTGCGACCTGAACCGGTGGCCGCACGGCGGATTGATGCACCGGCGCGACGGCCGGCATCGGATGCGTCTGTACCGGCGCTGAATGCACGGCCATCGGCTGCTGCGCGTGGGGCGCCGCAGGCTCGGTATGCGTGAACGTCGGCATGCTCATCGGTTGCTGCACATGGGACGCGTTGACCGATTGTTGCACGTGCGGCGCGGCCGCTACCGGCTGGGTATGCGCAAAGTTCGGCATGGTCATCGGCGCATGGGCTGCAGGCGCGACGCGCGGCTGTTGCGGCGCCGCGTTCGGCGTCGATGCGTTGAAGCGCGGCGTCGGCGCGGCGGGGGATGTATTGTAGTTGTTCACCGTGCTGGTGCTGCTGCGATTCACATTGTTGACGTTGTTATATTGGTTGATGTTGGTGACGCGATTTACCACGGTGGTGGAGTGCGATACGTAAGGCGCATTGCGGTAGACCACCGGTTGGCGTCGGTCGTCCCAGCGCATATCCCAGTTGTGCCAACCGCTGTTGTGCTGATTGAACAATGAGGCGACCGTGATGCCGACGCCGAAGCTGATCACGCCGGCCGCCAACATGTCGCCGCCGCTGTAGCCCGAAGGCTGATACTGATAGCTGGGGTAGGCGGGGATCGGCGTGCCGTAGGCCACCCAGGGATCGTAATGCGGGACGTAAACCGTATCCGGCTGGCTGGGCTCGATGACGATGGTTTCGCCCGGCGCCGCCACCACGCTCTGACGATAAGACTGTTGCTCCACGTAGCGGGTGGTGGGCGCCACGACGATGCGCTGCTGCGGGGTGTTTTTCAGCGTACCCTGGCTGGCCGCCCGCTGGCGCATCACCTGAATGGCGTTCATCACGTCGGTGGGATCGTTGAGGTAGGCGCTGCCCAGGGCGGTGGTCCAGGGGATGTTCTTCGCCATCTGATCGAGCACGTCGGGGAATTGTACCAGGCCGCGCACGCTGGCATCCCAGGGCTGAGCGTCGGCCGCCGAGCTGAGCGCCGCCGGTTGCAATCCGCGGTTTTGCGCCAGCCAGGCATCCGCGGCGCTGATTTGGTCAGGGTAACCCGCGCCGGCCAACACTTGCGCCAGCAGTTTGTCGGGGAACAGCGCCACCGGGCTGACCAATTGGTAAAGCTGATCGGCGGTCAGCGGCGTATAGGCCGGCGCACTTGCAGTGGCGGCGGGAGCGGCCGGGGGCGGTGTGCTCCCGCCCATCGCACCGGCGACTTTTTGCTGATCGCAGCCGCTGAGCGGCAGCATGGCGGCACAGAGCAACCAGGACAGATAGCGTGGCGTGAACATGTTCGACTCCGCTCTTTCAGCGCAGATGATACTTTGAGACTATCATGGGCGGGAGAGGCCGCCAGCCGGGAGCAACACTCGCTTGCACATCGGCGCTATCTGTCATCATTTCTCGATGAGCGTGATGATTGGATACAGGTTAATCGCGTTACGTTACATCTTTCACGGACGATAATCAGGAGGATAAATGAAAATTTGGCCAGGGATTATCGCCGCCGCGCTGTTGGCGGGGTGCCAAAATCCACAGCAGGATACGCTCGTCGATCGCGGCGCTTACCAGCTCGAAACCCTGCATCAGGCACAGGGCGCCGATCAGCGCATCCGGTTTTTGGTGATGCACTACACGGCGGAAGACTTCCATTCATCGCTGAAAACGCTGACCGACGAGCACGTCAGCGCCCATTATCTGCTGCCGGCGCACCCGCAGCGCGAGCACGGCAAACCGACGGTGTATCGGCTGGTGCCGGAAGCGATGCGCGCCTGGCATGCCGGCGCCAGCGCCTGGCGCGGCCGCAGCAACCTCAACGACACCTCGATCGGCATCGAAATCGTCAACAAGGGCTTCACCCGCAGCATGCTGTTCACCCACTGGCAACCCTATACGGCGGAGCAGATCGCCGTGCTGATCCCGCTGAGCCGCGACATTATCCAACGTTATGGCATCCAGCCGCAGGACGTGGTGGGGCACAGCGATATCGCGCCGCAGCGCAAACAGGATCCCGGCCCGCTGTTCCCCTGGCGGCAGCTGGCCCAGGCCGGCATCGGCGCCTGGCCGGACGAACGAGACGTGCAGCGTTTGCTGGCGGGGCGCGATCGTCATGCGCCGGTACCGATGACGCCGCTGCTCGAAAAGCTGGCGCGTTACGGCTATGCGATCGAGCCGTCATGGGATGCGCGGCAGCAGCGCAACGTGGTAGCGGCGTTTCAGATGCACTTCCGGCCCGACGATGTGCGCGGCGAGCCGGATGCAGAGAGTGAAGCGATTGTCGATGCGCTGCTGGTGAAGTACGGCGCGGCGCGTTGATTACAGGCCGTGCAGCTTACCGTGATCTTTCAGCCAGCGGGCGGTGCGCGCGATGCCTTCTTCCAGCGAGACGATCGGCTGATAGCCCAGCTCTTGCTGCGCGCGGGTGGTATCGAGCGTGAGGTCGAAGTTGAGTTTAGCGACGCCGTAGTGGGTCAGCACCGGCTCCTTCTCGCTTTTGCTGCCGAGGCGTTCCATGCCGCGCGCCATCATATCGAGCATCGGATAGGGGACGGAGCGGATATGGCACTTCATGCCCAGATCGTCGATCAGCTGCTGCACCACGGTGCGTAGCGGGCGCGGCTGCTGGTTAGTGATGTTGTAGGCGCGGCCGGACGGGGTATCTTCTTTTAGCGTCGCCAGCCACATGGCGTGCACCGCATTCTCCAGATAGGTCATGTCCACCATCGCCGCGCCGCCGCGCGGCAGCAGCAGGTTGCCGTAGCGTTTGATCATCTGCAACAGCCGCGGCAGCATCACTTTGTCGTGCGGCCCGAACAATCCCTGCGGGCGCAGAATGGTGAAATGAGTCTGCGGATTGGACAGCGCTAACTGCTGGATCACCTGCTCGCCGGCGGCCTTGCTGCGCGCGAATTCGTTGGCGTAGCGCTGCGGGCGGAAGTCTTCGGTCACGTTGCGGTGATGGTGGTAATCGAAATAGATCGCCGGGGAGGAGATGTGAATGAACTGCGCTACGCCGTAGGCCGCCGCCCATTCGCCGAGGCGGCGGGTGGCGCGGACGTTGGCCAGTTCGAAGGCCTCTTCGGTGCCCCAGGGCGAGGTAAAGCTGGAGCAGTGCCACAGCACGTCAACGTCCGCCAGCATCGCCTTGGCCTGCGAAGAGATCAGATTGGTGAGATCGGCATGAATAAACTCCGCGCCCATTTTTTCCAGCAGGCCGCCCATCGCCTGGTTGCGGCCGGTGGCGCGCACTTTGATGCCCTGGCGGCGCAGATATTCAACGGCGTTACGGCCTAACCCACTGGTGGCACCGGTGACCAATACCTTCATAACGGACTCTATTCTCACCCAAAATCGGAATACCGGCGGGCGCTTGCGGCGCTCCCAGCAAATAAGATGCCATTCTTCCGTGATTTCGTGCGCTATGCAATCGGAAAGCCCCGAAGCACAGCGGCAAACTGTGCGGTTGATCGACAAATGAACGGCGTTCAGCGCTGTTGGCGATCCCGGCTCTCAGCAAGCTCGGCGATGCGCTTCGCCATGCCGCGAAAAATGAACAGGTGTGCGGGCATCATGGCGAACCAATACAGCAGCCCGCTGAAGCCGGCCGGATGCCACCAGGCGCGCACGTCCAGCGTGCGGCGATCGCCGTGATCGGTGATGCTGAAGCTCAGCCGCCCCAGCCCCGGTGCCTTCATGCCGAACAGCAGCGCCAGTTGCCGCAGCGGCTTCAGCGTGATGACTTTCCAGCCGTCGATCTCGTCGCCCAGCGCCAGGGTCGCGCGCGCCGGGCGGCCGTAGACCACCCCGTTGCCGATCATGTCGTCCATGCGAGCGCGGAGCCGCCACAGAATATTGGCGTAGAAATAGCCTTCTTCGCCCCCCAGCTGCTGCACCGTTTGCCACAGGGCCTCGCGGGTGGCGGCGGTGTCCAGCGAACAACCGGCCTGTTTTGGATAGTAACCGTAGCCGGGGCGCCAGCGGGCCCGCGCCGCCGGATCGTAGCCCCAGTCGGCGGAATCGACCACCTCCTGTTCGCGCTGCAGCGTGGTGGCGACCGCCTGATCAAAGGTGTGCAGCCGCTGCGGGATCAGGGCCTGCAGCGGCCGGCCGTCGGCGGGCAGATCGTGCTTCAGCCCCTGGATCAGCGCGCGGGCGATCGGCGGCGGCACCGAGGTGATCAGGCTGATGAACCACACCGAAATCAGCCGCGTCGGCAAAGGGATCGGGATCAGCCAGCGCCGCTTGCCGCTGAGGGCGATAAAGCGTTTGAACATATCCTGATAGCTGAGGTACTCCGGCCCGGCAACGTCGAAGATGCGGTGTTCCTGCGCCGGGTGCGCCAGCAGATCGGCCAGATAAACCAGCAGGTTCTCCAGCGCCACCGGCGACGACTTCGAACGCACCCAGCGCGGCGGCGTCAGCACCGGCAGGTTATAGACCATGTCGCGCATCACTTCGAACGCCGCCGAGCCGGGGCCGACGATGATGCCGGCGCGCAGCTCGGTCACCGGCACGCCGCTCTGGCGCAAGATCTCGCCGGTCAGGCGGCGGGCCGCCAGGTGCGGTGAGCTGTCGTCGTTCGGCTGCAGCGCGCCGAGAAAGATCACCTGTTTGACGCCGGCATTGCGCAGCGCGTCGCGCAGGTTTTCCGCCGCCTGGCGCTCCTTCTCGATAAAATCGTCGCCGTCGCCCATCGCGTGTACCAGATAGTAAAGCGTATCGATCTCCCACAGCGCCGCGCTCAGGGTCTCCGGGCGATACAGATCGGCATACAGGCAGTTGACCTGCGGCCAGTTCCGCTCCTGCAGCCACTCGATGCGCCGCGCGGCGGCGGTAATCTGGTGCCCCTGTTCGATCAGGTGCGGGATCAGGTTCTGGCCTATATAGCCGCTGGCTCCAAGAACCAGTACGCGTTGGGGTGTCATCGGGCCGCCTTGTGCGGTAGAGGATTGGCAGAACGACAGGATGCCAAATTCAGGGTTTAAATGCACTTTTTGTATGGGCATAAGCCGGTTGCATCCATCCTGGCGCAGGTTCACACTACGCGCCCCCTTACCGAACGAAAAACCGGATGTCATGAAGCTCAATGTGATTTGTTACGCCCTGCTGGGCCTGGCGCTGGTCGCCAGCCTGTTCTCGCTGCATCCGGTGTGGATGTGGTTGCTGCTGGCCAACCTGCTGACGTTTCTGATCTACGGCGGCGATAAGCTGGCGGCGCGCAAAGGGTGGCGGCGGGTACCGGAGGCGACGCTGTTGCTGTTCGGCGCGCTGGGCGGATGGTTGGGCGCACTGGTGGCACAGCAGCTGTTTCGCCACAAAACCCAGAAGCAGCCGTTTAAAACCTGGTTCATCCTCAGCGTGGCGCTCAACCTGGTGGCGGTGCTGGGGCTGTGGTACTGGGTTTATGGCCGCTGGATCTTCTGATTACAACAGCAGCGGCAGGGTAGCGCTGGCGGTGGCCTGCATCGCCTGAGCGTAGGCGGGATCGCGCTGAGCCAGTTCGGCGATCATCAACTCCACCAGCAGCATGGCGCCGACCTTGGCCGGCAGGGCGCCGGCGGTCAGCGGCCCTTCCGGTTTGGCCGCCACCAACAGCGTATCCGCCATTTTAGCCAGCGGGCTGCGTTGGGTGTTGCTGATTGCGATCACGCGTGCGCCGCGCCCTTTGGCCAACGCCACCGCATGCAGTACGTCCTTGGTGGAGCCGGAGCTGGAGATGACGATCAGCAGATCCCGCTCACTCAGCGAGGCGGCATTCATCGCCGCCCGGTGCATGTCGCTGAACAGCTGCGCCGGTTTGCCGAGGCGCAACAGTTTGTAGTGCAGAAAATCGCCGATGATGGCGCTGGCGGCGACGCCGTAAATCTGTACCGAAGCGCAACGCTGCAGGCTGTCCGCCGCCTGTTGCAGCGCCTGAGGATCCAACAGCGCGCCGGTATCCCGCAGCGCCTGCACGCTCTCTTCCACCAAATTTTCCGTTGCGCTTTGCCGCGTCGTCGCCTCCGGCTGGTTTTGTTGCAGGCTGAGGGCCAGCGCCATTTTAAATTCGGTATAGCCTTTACAGCCCAGATGGCGGCACAGCCGCGTGACGCTGGCTTCGCTGGTGGCGCTTTCACGCGCCAGTTCGGTGATGGTTAGGTAAACGGCGCGGGAGGGCTCCGCAAGAAGATAGTTGCCGAGCTTTTGCAGCGTGGGGCTGTACCCCGCCAAATCCTGCCGCAGCCGCAATAACAAGTTGCCTGTATTCATCACGTTACCTTTCTGAGTATGCCCGTTTCTATTGTGGCGGAAAGACGCCGCCGCTCGCCAGCAAAATCGACGGATTGTGAAGCCGATCATCGTTATGAATAAAATTTTCATTAAATAAATTTTAATGTGGTAAAAATTTTCATCATAAAAATGATAGCGGGGAAAAATTTATGTCAACACCAGAATTGTCACGCTCCGGCGGCTGGTTCGAAAAAGCCCAGCTGTTCGGCAAATCGTTCATGCTGCCGATCGCCGTACTGCCGGCGGCCGGCCTGCTGCTGGGGATCGGCGGTGCGCTGTCCAACCCCAATACCGTCGAGGCGTATCCCTGGCTCGACGTCGGCTGGCTGCAAAGCGTATTTACGGTGATGGCCAGCGCCGGCGCCATCGTGTTCGCCAACCTGGCGGTCCTGTTCGCGGTCGGCGTGGCGGTGGGGTTGGCCAAAAGCGACAAGGGCACGGCGGGGCTGGCCTCGCTGATCGCCTATCTGGTGATGAACGCCACCATCAATGCGCTGTTGAAAATCAACGGCACGCTGGCCACGCAGAACGCCGGCGCGGTGGGGCAGGGAACGATTCTCGGGATCCAGACGCTGGAGACCGGGGTGTTCGGCGGGGTAGTCATCGGTCTGGTGACCTGGTATCTGCACGGCCGCTACAACAAAATAGCGCTGCCGCCGTTCCTGGGCTTTTTCGGCGGCTCGCGCTTTGTGCCGATTGTCAGTTCACTGGCGGCGATGGCGGTCGGCGCCCTGATGACCGTGGTGTGGCCGCCTTTCCAACGGCTGATCTTCGGCATGGGCGGCCTGGTGGACGCCAGCGGCTATCTCGGCACCTTTATCTACGGCTTCGTGCTGCGCATGCTTGGGCCGTTCGGCCTGCATCACATCTTCTACCTGCCGTTCTGGACCACCGCGCTCGGCGGCAGCGAAGTGATCAACGGACAGCTGGTGGAAGGCACGCAGCGCATTTTCTTCGCCCAGTTGGCCGACCCGAATACGCAGCAGTTCTACATCGGCACGGCGCGTTTCATGTCCGGCCGCTTTATCACCATGATGTTTGGCCTGGTCGGCGCCTGCCTGGCGATGTACCAAAGCGCGCGCCCGGAGAACCGCAAGCGCGTCGGCGGGCTGCTGCTGTCGGCGGCGCTGACCTCTTTCCTGACCGGCATCACTGAGCCTATCGAATTCTCGTTCCTGTTCATCGCGCCGGCGCTGTACGTGGTGCACGCGCTGTTCGACGGCCTGGCGTTCGCGATCGCACACATTCTGCATATCACCATCGGCCAGACGTTCTCCGGCGGTTTTATCGATTTCATGCTGTTCGGCGTGCTGCAGGGCGAAGCGAAAACCCATTGGATGTATGTGCCGCTGGTCGGGGTGCCCTGGTTCTTCCTGTACTACTTCACGTTCCGTTTCCTGATCCTGCGCTTCAATTTCAAAACGCCGGGGCGCGAGGTGGAAACCGTGCCGGAAGCGGTGATGAGCGGCACCGAACGCTCGCAGCAGGTGCTGGCGGCGCTGGGTGGCAAAGAGAATATCGTCGAACTGGATTGTTGCGCCACGCGGCTGCGCGTGACGTTAAAACAGAGCCGGTTGCTGGACGAGGGCGGGCTGAAGGACAGCGGCGCGCGGGCGGTGATCGTTCGCGGCAACGGCGTTCAGGTGATCTATGGCCCGCACGTGACCATTATTAAAAACGAAGTCGAGGAGTTGTTGGATTTATGACGCTTTCCATTTTGCAGCAGATTAAGGGTCGGCTGGTGGTGTCTTGCCAGGCGCTGGACGACGAGCCGCTGCACAGCGATTTTATCATGGCACGCATGGCGCTGGCGGCCGAGCAAGGCGGTGCGGCAGCGATCCGCGCCAACGGCGTCGAAGACGTTAAAGCCATCATGCGCACGGTGGCGCTGCCGGTGATCGGCATTATCAAGCGCGATTATGCCGGTAGCGATGTCTATATCACGCCGACCCTGCGTGAAATCGATGAGCTGATGGCTGCGGCGCCACAGATGATTGCGCTGGACGCGACCGGCCACCCTCGGCCAGGGGAGCTGCAGCTGGCGGCGTTGGTTGCCGCGATCCGCGCCAGGTATCCCCGGCTGCTGCTGATGGCGGACATCGCCACCGTGGAAGAGGCGCAAGAGGCTGCCAGGTTGGGGTTCGACTGCGTGGGCACCACGCTGCACGGCTATACCGCCGAAAGCCGGGGCGCCCGACTGGCGGAGGACGATTTCGGTTTTCTGCGCGCGGTGCTGGCGGCGGTGCCGGTGCCGGTCATCGCCGAGGGCAATGTCGAAACGCCGGCGATGGCCGCACGCTGCCTGACGTTGGGGGCGCATGCGGTCGTGGTGGGCGGCGCCATTACGCGCCCGCAGCAGATCACTCGCCGTTTTGTCGAGGCCATCGGCGGGCGGTGAAGGGCTCCCCGGCGCGCCGGGGAGGAGGGATCAGGCGTGTTGCTGGAGGAACTCCCGCCACAGCTCGACCACCCGCTGCAGATCCTGACGGCTGACGTCGAGGTGGGTCAGAATGCGCGTCAGCGGGCCGCTGCTGATCAGCACGCCGCGTTCGCGCATCCACGGGCCGAATTTGGCCGCCAGCGCCGGCGATTGGCGCAGGTACAGCACGTTGGTCTGTGCGCCGGGTTCGGCGATCTCTACGCCGATCTGCCGCAGCTGTTGCTCCAGCCAGACCGCGTTGTCATGGTCTTCGCGCAGCCGCGCGACGTTATGCTCCAGCGCGTAGAGGCCGGCTGCCGCCAGGATGCCGGCCTGACGCAGCCCGCCGCCGGTCATCTTGCGCCAGCGCAGCGCGCGCTGAATGAAGGCCTCGCTGCCGCACAGCAGCGATCCGACCGGCGCGCCCAATCCTTTTGACAGGCAAATGGTGAAGGTGTCGCAGTATTGCACGATCTCTTTCAGCGGCAGGTTCAGCGCCACGGCGGCGTTGAAGATGCGCGCGCCGTCGATATGCAGCGCCAGCTGCCGCTCGCGGCTAAACTGCCACGCCTGCTGCAGGTAGGCCTGCGGCAGAACTCGGCCGCTGATGGTGTTTTCCAGGCTCAGCAGCCGGGTGCGGGCGAAGTGGATATCGTCGGGTTTGATGGCGGCGGCGAGCTTATCCAGCGGCAGCGTGCCGTCCGCGTCGGCCTCGATCGGCTGCGGCTGGATGCTGCCCAGCACCGCCGCGCCGCCGGCCTCGTATTTATAGTTGTGCGCCTGTTGGCCGACCAGATACTCGTCGCCGCGCTGGCAGTGGCTCAGCAGCGCCACCAGGTTGGCCTGGGTGCCGCTGGGCAAAAACAGCGCCGCTTCTTTACCTGACAGGCGTACCGCCTCGGCCTCCAGCGCGTTGACCGTCGGGTCATCGCCGTAGACGTCGTCGCCGACCTCTGCCTGAGCCATCGCCTGGCGCATGGCGGCGCTGGGGCGGGTGACGGTGTCGCTGCGTAGATCGATAAGCATAGGGTTCCTGGAATGTAAGGGAGAGGAAAAGGGTACATGGCATCATATACCCTTATTTTACCGGGGGCAGCTTGCTTAGCGCAGCCAGTTGGTCTTCGCCAGCTCGACCACTTCGTCGCCGCGGCCGTTGATGATGGCGCGCAGCATGTACAGGCTGAAGCCTTTCGCCTGTTCGAACTTGATCTGCGGCGGCATCGCCAGCTCTTGCTTGGCGGTGACCACGTCCAGCAGCGCCGGGCCGGGGTGCGCCAACATCTCCTGCAGCGCCCCGTCCAGCTCCGAGGCTTTTTCCACGCGGATGCCTTTGATGCCGGCGGCGTTGGCGATCGCCGCGAAGTCCGGGTTATGCAGGTCGGTGCCGTCGGTCAGGTAGCCGCCGGCCTTCATCTCCATCGCCACGAACCCCAGCACGCTGTTGTTGAACACCACGATTTTCACCGGCAGCTTGAGCTGCGCCAGCGACAGGAAATCCCCCATCAGCATGGTGAAGCCGCCGTCGCCGCACATGGCGATCACCTGTTTATCCGGCGCGGTGGCCTGGGCGCCGATCGCCTGCGGCATGGCGTTGGCCATCGAACCGTGGTTGAACGAACCGAGCAGGCGGCGCTTGCCGTTCATTTTCACGTAGCGGGCGGCCCACACCGTCGGCGTGCCGACGTCGCAGGTAAAGATGGCATCGTCGCTGGCGTACTGGCTGAGCTGCTGCGCCAGATACTGCGGGTGGATCGGCTGGTCGTCGTTGGCGGTCGCCAGCCCGTCGAGATCCTTACGGGCGTTGCGGTAATGCTCCAGCGCCTTGTCGAGGAACGCCCGGTCGCGCTTGGGCTCCAACTGCGGCAGAAGGGCGGTGAGGGTGGTGTGGATATCGCCCACCAGCGCCATGTTGACCGGGCAGTGCGCGCCGATGCTGCCGGGGTTGATGTCGATCTGAATGATATTGGCGTTGGTGGGGTAGAACGCGCGGTAGGGGAACTGGGTGCCGAGCAGCACCAGCGTGTCGGCGTTCATCATCGCGTGATAGCCGGAGGAGAAGCCGATCAGCCCGGTCATGCCGACGCTGTAGGGGTTATCCCATTCGATGTGCTCCTTGCCGCGCAGCGCGTGCACCACCGGCGCCTGCAGCAGCTCGGCCAGCTTGACGACCTCATCGTGCGCGCCGGCGCAGCCGCTGCCGCACATCAGGGTGATGTTCTTCGCCTGATTCAGCGTCTCCGCCAGCTTGTTCAGCTCGCTCATCGGCGGCTGCACCA
This sequence comes from Serratia sp. CC22-02, assembly GCF_900182895.1. Lineage (NCBI taxonomy): Bacteria > Pseudomonadati > Pseudomonadota > Gammaproteobacteria > Enterobacterales > Yersiniaceae > Serratia > Serratia sp. CC22-02. The sequence continues at coordinate 868,082 of NZ_FXUD01000002.1, forward strand.
GCGGCAGCGCCGGGGTATGCCAGGTCAGGGTCGCGTCTTCCGGCGCCATGCGCAGCGCCACGTCGCCCGGCAAGACTACCACCGAGACGCCGCGGTTGAGGATCGCTTTGCGCATGGCGATCTCCAGCACGCGCGGCAGCTGTTCCGGGTTGGAAACCAGCTCGCAATAGTGGCTGCATTCGCGGAACAGCTCCTGCGGATGCGTTTCCTGGAAGTAGCCGCTGCCGATTTCGCTGGAAGGAATGTGTGCGGCGATCGCCAGCACCGGCACATGGTTGCGGTGGCAGTCGAACAGCCCGTTGATCAGGTGCAGGTTGCCGGGGCCGCAGGAACCGGCGCACACCGCCAGCTGGCCGGTGAGCTGGGCTTCGGCGCCGGCGGCGAAGGCGGCCACCTCTTCATGGCGGGTGCCCAGCCATTCGATGGTGCCCATGCGGTGCAGGCTGTCGCTCAGGCCGTTGAGCGAATCGCCGGTCACGCCCCAAATGCGTTTTACGCCGGCTTGATCCAGCGTTTTGGCGATCAGTGTGGCTACGGTTTGCTTCATGGTTCCCCCAAACATGGTTTGAAAAACGATGTGTACTCGATCCGGTGAGTGGCAGCAGAACAACTGCAAGCATAGCTTACCGGCTGTGGACGAGATGCGGTCAGGAAGGGTAAAGAGCGTAGGACGGAGGAAAGTGTAACCGGGCGGGGATGAGGGAGCTTGCCGATAAATGCCCCATCGCGGCGATGGGGCCAGGGGATCACGCCAGCGTGACGTCGCCCTGCAGCTGGCAACTGCAGGCCAGCACATAGCCCTGAGCTACCTCTTCCGCGCTCAGCGTCATGGTGCTGGTGGTGGTGTAGTCGCCCTCGAGGATGCGGGTTTTGCACGAGCCGCACACCCCGGCGCGGCAGGCGGCGTTGACCGGCAGGGCATTGGCCTCCATCGCCGCCAGCAGCGTGCTGCCGACCGGCACGCGGAATTCGCGCAGCGGGCGGGCAGCGCGCAGCGTCAGCCCTTCAGTAGCATCGGCCTGCGTTGTCGGCGTGTGGAACTGCTCTTTATGGAAACGCTCGGCCGGCACGCCGAGCCGGCGGCAAAGCTGCTCCACCTGTTCCATGTAGGGCGCAGGGCCGCAGGTCATCACCGTGCGTTCGGCGATATCCGGCGCCGCCTGCCGCAGCGTCTGTTCATCGATGCGGCCGCTGAGGTAGCCGGGTTGCAGATCCCGCTCGGCCATCAGCGTCAGGCGCAGCTGCGGATGAGCGGCGCACAGCGCGCGCCATTGATCGGCGAAAATCGTGTCGGCGGGGGTGCGCACGTTAAAAATCACGGCGATATCGCAGGCCGGACGGTTGGCGGTCAGCCAGCGGCACATCGAGACGATCGGCGTCACGCCGCAGCCGGCGGCCAGCATCAGATAACGATCGGCCGGATGGCGCTCGCAGCTGAACTCGCCCTGGGCATCGGACAACCACAGCGTGTTGCCGGGCTTGACCTCTTGCGTCAGCCAGCGCGACCCGACGCCGTCCGGCAGGCAGCGCACGCTGATGCTGAGAAAGCGGCTCTGGCCGGGCGAGGAGGAGAGCGTATAGGCGCGCAGCGTCTCCTCGCTGTTGCGGATGCTGACCAGCGCAAACTGGCCCGCCTGATAGGGGTAGAAAACGTCGCAGATCAGGTTCAGCGTCCAGACGTCGGCGGTTTCACGCCGGATGGAATGCACCTGCATGCGGTTTGGGCAAAGCGGAGTGGGTTGAGTCATCGGGGCACCTCAAAAAGCAAAGGGGCCGGCGCAGGCGGCCCCATAACGTAACGGCATCAGGCGAGCAGCGCGTTGATATCCTGCTCGACGGTGGTGATCGGACGCAGGCCGAATTTCTCGTTGAGGATCGCCATCAGGTTGTCGGTCAGGAAGCCCGGCGCAGTCGGGCCGGTAACGATGTTTTTCACCCCCAGCGACAGCAGCGTCAGCAGAATGACGATCGCCTTCTGTTCAAACCAGGACAGCACCAGGCTGAGCGGCAGCTCGTTGACGCTGCAGCCGAGCGTGTCCGCCAGCTTGACCGCCAGCATGATGGCGGAGTAGGCGTCGTTGCACTGGCCGACGTCCAGCAGGCGCGGCAGCCCTTCCAGGGTGCCGAAGTCCAGCTTGTTGAAACGGTACTTGCCGCAGGCCAGCGTCATGATCAGGCAGTCTTGCGGCACGCTGCGGGCGAAGTCGGTGAAGTAGCTGCGCTCGTCGCGGCTGCCGTCGCAGCCGCCGACCAGGAAGACGTGGCGCAGTTTTTTCTGCGACACCAGATCGATCACCGTGTCGGCGGCGTTCAGCAGCGTCTGGCGGCCGAAGCCGACGGTGATCAGGTGCTCAATCTCGGTGTAAGGGAAGCCGTTCATGCCCTGCGCCTGGCGGATCACGGCGCCGAAGTCGTCGCCTTCCAGATGGTTGACGCCCGGCCAGCCGACGATGCTGCGGGTCCAGATGCGATCGCCGTAGTTGCCGACGTTCGGATCGATGATGCAGTTAGAGGTCATCACGATCGGGCCGGGGAATTTGGCGAATTCCGTCTGCTGGTTCTGCCAGCCGCTGCCGTAGTTGCCCACCAGATGCTTGAATTTTTTCAGTTCCGGATAGCCGTGCGCCGGCAGCATTTCGCCGTGGGTGTAGACGTTGACGTTTTGCCCTTCGGTTTGTTCGAGCAGCATGCGCAGATCTTTCAGATCGTGGCCGGAGATCAGAATGGCTTTCCCGGCCACCGGGCGCACGTTGACCGCGCTGGGCTGCGGATCGCCGTAGGCCTGGGTTTCGCCGCGATCGAGGATCGCCATCACGTTGAAGTTCATCTTGCCGATGCCCATGGCGTTGTTCAGCAGGGTATCGACGTCGCGCGGCCGGGTGCCGAGCCAGGCCATAAAGGCGTGGTAGTCGGCATAGAGCTGCTCGTCGAACTGGCCGAGCACGTGCGCGTGTTCCATATAGGCCGCCGCGCCTTTCAGGCCGTACAGGCACAGCATGCGCAACCCGTGGACGTCGTCGCCTACCTCGGCCTTGTCACTGTTGAGGGCAAACTGCGCCGCCTGTTGCAGCAGCGCAGGCATATCGTCACCGGCCAGCTGCAGCGCCGCCATCGGGTGATCGACGCGTACGCCGGCGTCCAGCAGCCGGCAACGGGCGGCCAGCGAATCGCGCAGCAGCAGGGTTTCGCGCGCGTAGCCGATGATGCGCTGAGAGTCGAAGTTAACGTTGGTCAGGGTGGAGAAGAAGGCGCGCGGGGCGAAGCTGTCGATCTCGTGGTCGACGATGCCCAGCGAACGCGCCTGCAGCGCCCAGGCGGAAAGCCCCTGCAGCGCCGCCACCAGCAGATCCTGCAGATCGGAGGTTTCCGCCGTCTTGCCGCACATGCCCTGAGCATACGCGCAGCCGTTGCCTGCCGGGGTACGGATGGTTTGTTCACATTGCACACAGAACATAGTCGCTTCCTTTTATTTTTAAAGTTGCATTTGTAATGCTTGTTTAAAAGCATAGATCGGCGATCGGGGTTGCAAAAGGCTTTTGTGCGACTACTGCGGGCAAGTTTGATTTAGCGCAATTTTGCCGTGCGGATGGGAATTATTACGCTTTGGGGGCCGGGCGGCCCCCAGGGGAAAGGATCAGGAGAACAGGGCGATCAGCACCGGCGCCAGCAGGCTGAGCAGGAAGCCGTGCACGATGGCGGGGGGCACCATGTCCAGCCCGCCGCTGCGCTGCAGCACCGGCAGGGTGAAGTCCATCGAGGTGGCGCCGCACAGGCCGAGGGCGGTGGAGCGGCTGCGGCGCACCAGCGTCGGGATCAGCATGATCGCCACCAGCTCGCGCGCCAGATCGTTGAAGAACGCGGCGCTGCCCATCACCGGGCCGTAGGCGTCGGTGATCAGAATGCCCGACAGCGAATACCAGCCGAAGCCGGAGGCCATCGCCAGCCCGGCCTTGACCGGCAGCCCCAGCAGCTGCGCCGCCAGCGCGCCGCCGGCCAGCGACGCGACGGTCACCACCAACGCCACCAGCGTGCCACGGCGGTTGAGCACGATCTGGCGCAGCGTCATGCCGCTGTTGCGCAGCTGAATACCGACCAGCAACAGCAGGAAGATCAGCGCATATTCGCTGCCTTTATGGGCGAACTGCAGCCATTGCCACTGCGTCAGGCCGAGCAGGAAGCCGCCGAGCACCACGCCGCACAGCTTGAGCGACTCCAGCGCCATGTGCACGCGCGAAGGCAGCTTTTCCTGTTTATGGCTGCTGCGCCACGGCATGCGCCGCTCCAGCAGCGTCAGCAACAGCAGATTGGCGCAGAGAATGCAGAAGAAGAACACCGCGCTGTACTGGAAGATCAGCACCAGGTTACTGCTGAGATCTTCCATGAACGCCAGGCTGATACCCATGAAAAACAGGATCACGTACACCATCCAGCTCAGCAGCCGGTTGATCAGCACCAGCAGCGGGCGATGGCGTAAGGGAATGAGGTAACCGACAATCAGCGGTAACAGAATAATCAACAGTCCTGAGTACATGGTGCAGCTTGTGTCCTTGAGTTTTGAAGCGCGCCGAACGGCGGCGAGGAGCACACGCTAACCAAAAGCCCGGCTGGAGTAAAGCGGCAGATTTGACGTTGGCCGCTTGACCTGCAAGGGGTTTTTTGACCATGCTCTGTGAAGGTCACCTCATTGAAGAGGCGACGGCGCGCACGGGAGGCGGCGGATGTTCTTGGAGCGTATCGAAATTGTAGGTTTTCGCGGCATTAATCGGCTGTCCCTGATGCTGGACGACAACACGCTGTTGCTCGGCGAAAACGCCTGGGGTAAATCCAGCCTGCTGGATGCGCTGACGCTGCTGCTGGCGCCGGAGCAGAAGCTGTATCGGTTTGAAGCGCACGACTTTCATTTTCCCCCCGGTGAAGAGTCGGCCAAAGAGCGCCACCTGCAGGTGGTGTTCACCTTCTGCGAAAAAGACATCGGCCATGCGCACCTGCCGCGCTATCGCCACCTGACGCCACTGTGGGTCAAGGGCGAGGATGGCCTGAGCCGCATTCATTATCGCTGCGAGGGCGAGCTGGCCGACGACGGCACGGTGTGCACCTGGCGCGGTTTTCTCGACGCCGACGGCAACGCCTTTCAACTGCACCATATCGAACAGCTGGCCCACGCCATCATCCGCATCCACCCGGTATTGCGCCTGCGTGACGCGCGCTTTATTCGCCGCCTGCGCCCCAGCAGCCTCGGCGATGAACGCAAACCCGATACCCAGGCGCTGGCGCAGCAGCTGGATCAGCTGACGCGCGAGCTGGTGCGCAATCCGCAGAAGCTGACCAACGGTGAGCTGCGCCAGGGCCTGGCGGCCATGCAGCAGCTGCTGGAGCACTATTTTGCCGAGCAGAGTTCGCAGGTGGCGCGGCCGCGCCGCCGCGGCGGCGAACCGGAGCAGGATGCCTGGCGTGCGCTGGACGGCATCAACCGCATGGTGGCCGAACCGAACAGCCGCAGCATGCGCCTGATCCTGCTCGGGATGTTTTCCACCCTGCTGCAGGCCAAGGGCGACGTCAAGCTGGATCCGCATGCCCGGCCGCTGCTGCTGGTGGAAGACCCGGAAACTCGCCTGCACCCGATCATGCTGTCGGTGGCCTGGGGGCTGCTCAATCAGCTGCCGCTGCAGCGCATCACCACCACCAACTCCAGCGAACTGGTGTCGCTGGTGCCGGTGGAGCACGTCTGCCGGCTGGTGCGCGAGTCGGGGCGGGTCGCGACCTACCGTCTCGGGCCGCGCGGGCTGAGCGCCGAAGACGGGCGGCGCATCGCGTTTCACATCCGTTTCAACCGGCCGTCGTCGCTGTTCGCCCGCTGCTGGCTGCTGGTGGAAGGCGAGACCGAAGTGTGGCTGCTGAACGAGCTGGCGCGCCAGTGCGGCTACCATTTCGAGGCGGAAGGGGTGAGGGTCATCGAATTCGCCCAGTGCGGCCTGAAGCCGCTGCTGCGCTTTGCCCGCCGCATGGGCATCGAGTGGCATGCGCTGGTGGACGGCGACGAGGCGGGAAAAAAGTACGCCAATACCGTGCGCAGCCTGCTGGACAATCATGAAGACAACGAGCGCGATCGGCTGACCGCGCTGCCGGCGCCGGACATGGAGCACTTCATGTTCCGCGAAGGGTTCGGCCCGGTTTATCACCGGATGGCGTCGGTGCCGCTCAACGCGCAGATGCCGGTGCGCAAGGTGATCCTGAAAGCGGTCCACCACTCGTCGAAGCCGGATCTGGCGATCGAGGTCGCGATGCAGGCCGGCGAATGGGGCACGGACTCGGTGCCGCCGCTGCTGAAGAAAATGTTCTCACGGGTGATCTGGCTGGCGCGCGGCCGGGCGGACTGACGGCCAGCCGGGCGTTATCGGGCGCAGAAATGCGCCGCCAATCCTTGTTCCAGCTCGTCCAGCAGCTGATAGCGGCGGCGATACTCGGCGCGCTTCTTGCTGGCAATCTCTTCGATCGGCTTGCGAGCGATGCGTTCGGGCAGCAGGAAATAGCCGCTGTCGAGCGGTTTGGCGCCCATCGACAGCCAGAACTGATCGTAATCGGCGTGCAGTTTGTCCTTCTTCTTACTCTGGTAACGCCAGTTTTGATAGATATGGGTGGCGTTGCCGACCGCCACGATCTGGCGGATACCGAGGTGCCGCGCCAGCGTGCAGATGCCTTCCAGCACCAGGCGTTTGGGGAACAGGCCGTGACACTCTTTGGTGGTGTGCTGGATCTCGGCGTGCGGCACCTCATGGTTGGCGCCCTGCAGGCCGCCGATGAACAGCGTGGGTTGCTGCTGATAATGCATCAGCGCAAAGGTGATCTCCGCCAGCATCACGCCGTTGGCGTTGCGCAGCAGCAGCGTGGCTTCCCCTTCCTTATTCAGCTTGTCGATCGCCGCCAGTTCCAGCGCGATCGGCGCTTCGTTTTTGCCCATCGCGCTGGCCAGCACGAAAGACTGCGGGCCGAGGTGGCCGAGGCGCATCTTCAGCGGCATGCGCTGCGCGATGAGATCGTAATGATCGCGCAGGGCGAACAGGCATTCGATCTTGCTCATGTTGGCCGCCAGATACGGGCGATGCAGTTTGCACGGCAGGTTCGGCTGCGCGCTCAGGATCTCTTCCAGCAGCGGGTTGCTGGCCAGGGTGCTGAGCAGGCCGCTGGTAGTGCGCCAGTTGAGCAGCGAACGGCCGAGAAACTTCAGGCGAAACGAGGTTTTTTTCCAGGCGTTGCTCGGTGCCTTTTCGCCATTGATCAGCGCCGTCATCAGTTGCCAGCCGTTAAGCGGCCGGGCGGAGGCGAGTGGGTAGCTGAGCTGTGACATGATGAAATCCTTGGCTGTATTGAATGGCGCTATTTCATCAAGGCTTCACTAAACGGGAGTTCAATGCTGAACTGTAACCAGGCGTGTCTCCACATTGTGTTGAGCTAAGGTTTAGTTATTCCCTACGGTGCGTGCTAATTTAGCTCCGCCGCCGCAATGGGCGGTTGATATTCACAAGCACAGGCAGGTCAATTTTGACAGGGTTTAAAGGACATAAACGCCGCTGGATACTCGTTCTGGCGGTCATTGCGGCGCTTGCCGCGGCGGCCGTTTGGCACTTTCGCCATCCGGCGCCAACCGATTTCAAAACGGTAAAGGTCACCAAGCGCGATCTGCAGCAGAACGTGTTGGCGACCGGCCAACTGGACGCGGTGCGCAAGGTCGACGTCGGCGCGCAGGTCAGCGGGCAGCTGGAAAAGCTGTATGTCGAGATCGGCGACAAGGTGAAGAAAGGCCAGTTGCTGGGGGTTATCGATCCGCAACAGGCGCAGAACAGCATCCGCGAAGGCGAGGCGACGCTGCGTGAACTGCATGCGCAACTGCTGCAGGCGCAGGCCGAACAGCAGCTGGCGGCGGTCACGCTGCAGCGCAACCAGGCGTTGGCCAAGCTGCAGGCGGTGTCGCGCCAGGATCTGGATCAGGCGGCGACGCAGCTGGCGGTGAAGAAGGCGCAGGTGGGCACCATCAATGCGCAGATCGCGCGGAACCAGGCCAGCCTGGATACCGCCAAGATCAACCTGGCCTATACCCGCATCGAGGCGCCGATGGATGGCGACGTGGTGCAGATCACCACGCTGCAGGGCCAGACGGTGATCGCGGCGCAGCAGGCACCGAACATTCTGACGCTGGCGGATCTCGGCACCATGCTGGTGAAGGCGCAGGTATCGGAGGCCGACGTCATTAATCTCAAGCCGGGTCAGAAGGCCTGGTTCACGGTGCTGGGCGATCCGACCCGGCGCTTCGACGGCGTGCTGAAAGACATTCAGCCGACGCCGGAAAAGGTCAACAACGCCATCTTCTATTATGCGCGTTTCGAAGTGCCCAACCCGGAAAGGTTGCTGCGCTTGCAAATGACGGCGCAGGTGCATATTCAGCTGGCCGGCGTCGAGCAGGCGCTGGTGATCCCGCTGGCGGCGCTGGGCGATCAGATCGCCGACAATCGCTACCACGTCTCGGTGCTGAAACAGGGCAAGGAAGAGAAGCGCGAGGTGGCTATCGGCCTGCGCAACAATATCGACGTGCAGATCCTCAGCGGCCTCGAGGCGGGCGATGAGGTGATCGTCAGCCGCGGCGGCGTGGAGGCCGGCTGATGGCGGCGCTGTTGCAGCTGAGCGGCATCCGCCGCAGCTACCGTTCCGGCGAGCAGACGGTGGAGGTGCTGAAGGGGATCAGCCTGAGCATTGAAGCCGGTGAAATGGTGGCGATCATGGGGGCCTCCGGCTCCGGCAAATCGACGCTGATGAACATTCTCGGCTGTCTGGACAAGCCGAGCGCCGGCGTGTATCGGGTGGCCGGGCAGGATGTGGCCACCCTGAGCGACGATGCGCTGGCGCAGCTGCGGCGCGAGCATTTCGGCTTTATCTTTCAGCGCTATCATCTGCTGCCGCACTTGAGCGCGGCGCACAACGTCGAAGTGCCGGCGGTGTACGCGGGGCTGGGCAAAGCGGCGCGGCGCGAACGGGCGGTGGCGCTGTTGCGGCGTCTGGGGCTGGGGGAGCGCGTCAACTACCGGCCGAGCCAGCTTTCCGGTGGCCAGCAGCAGCGCGTCAGCATCGCCCGCGCCCTGATGAATGGCGGGCAGGTGATCCTGGCGGATGAACCGACCGGCGCGCTCGACAGCCACTCCGGCGAAGAAGTGATGGCGATCCTCAAACAGCTGTGCGCCCAGGGCCACACCGTGATCCTGGTGACCCACGATCCGGCGGTAGCGCGCCAGGCGGAGCGGATCATCGAGATCCGCGACGGCGAGATTATCGCCGATTCGCGTCCGGCACCGCAGGAGAATGCGCAGGCCAAGCCGCTGGCGCTGGCCGCGGCGGCGGCTTCCTGGCGGCAGGTGGGCGGCCGTTTCCGCGAGGCGCTGGTGATGGCCTGGCGTGCGATGGCGGCCAACAAGATGCGCACCGCGCTGACCATGCTTGGCATCATTATTGGCATTGCCTCGGTGGTGTCGATCCTGGTGATCGGCGACGCCGCCAAGCAGATGGTGCTGGCGGACATCAAATCCATCGGCACCAACACCGTCGACATATACCCCGGCAAGGACTTCGGCGATGACGATCCGACCTACCGGCAATCGTTGAAATACGGCGATCTCGATGCGCTGCGCGAACAGCCTTACATCAGCGCGCTGTCGCCGAGCATCAGCAGCAGCATGCGGCTGCGCTTGGGCAACGTCGACGCGGCGGCCAACGTCAACGGCGTCAGCGAGCAGTTCTTCCGCGTGTACGGCATGAGCTTTACCCAAGGCGTCGGCATCGATCCGCTGCAGGTGCAGTCGCAGGCGCAGACGGTGGTGATCGACGCCAATACCCAGCGGCGGCTGTTCCCGCACCAGAAGAACGTGGTGGGCGAGGTGATCCTGGTAGGCAACATGCCGGCGACGGTGGTCGGCGTGGCCAAGGAGAAGCAGTCGATGTTCGGCAGCAGCAAGACGCTGAACGTGTGGGTACCTTACAGCACCATGGCCAACCGGCTGATGGGCAACAATTATTTTGACTCGATCACCGTTCGCATCCGCGACGGCTACGACAGCAAGGAAGCGGAACAGCAGCTGTCGCGCCTGTTGACGCTGCGCCACGGCAAGAAGGACTTCTTCACCTATAACATGGACAGCCTGGTGCAAACCGCCGAGAAAACCACCCGCACGCTGCAGCTGTTCCTGACGCTGGTGGCGGTGATTTCGCTGGTGGTCGGCGGTATCGGCGTGATGAACATCATGCTGGTGTCGGTGACCGAACGCACGCGCGAGATCGGCATCCGCATGGCGGTGGGGGCCCGTTCCGGCGACGTGTTGCAGCAGTTCCTGATCGAGGCGGTATTGGTCTGCCTGGTGGGGGGCGCGCTGGGGATTACGCTGTCGTTCGCCATCGGTCTGGCGGTGCAGCTGGTATTGCCGGGCTGGCAGATCAGCTTCCCGCCGGCGGCGTTGCTGAGCGCGTTCCTTTGTTCCACCGGCATCGGGGTGGTGTTCGGCTATCTGCCGGCGCGCAATGCCGCGCGGCTGAATCCGATCGATGCGCTGGCGCGCGAGTAAGTAAAAGGCATAAAAAATGCCAGTCACACGGCGGCTGGCATTTTTATCGCAGTCACGGTCAATGCAGCGCGACGCTGCCGGAAGCGTTTAGGACAGCGCCTCGCTTTCCACCGGCACAATAAGGCTGGCATGGTTCCCTTTTGGCCCTTGATGCACGTCGAAGCTGACCTGCTGGCCCGCCTTCAACGTTCTGTAACCATCCATCTTGATGGTGGAATAATGCGCGAAAATATCTTCGCCACCGCCGGCTGGGCAGATGAAGCCAAAACCTTTGGCGTTGTTAAACCATTTAACAGTACCCGTCTCCATGCTTTTACATCCCTCGCAACGCTATTTTAAGTGAGATGAATAACTGATTTCGCACCCGCCGTGGGCGGGTAGCAGCGTGGACAAAGGGTGGTTAAAAGACCACCAGCCACGAATTTACACTCTAGAGCAAATGATCGGGCCGTCAAGGGATCGGCTTTTGTCGGCGGGGAGCAGTTCACCAAAGTTTGAAGCAGGTAACGCTATTGCCACGATTCAGTCACAATTGGCCCGTTTTTTTGCGCACGTTACAGTGCGGCGGGACGAAGCCGAAGATGATAAAATAGTAACTATCCCCCACTTTGAATAACCGAAACCTGCCCCCATATAAGAGGGCAGAGCAGAGAAGATGAGCAGCGATGGGCAATAACAACGACTGGCTAAACTTTGAACACTTGGCCGAAGAAAAACAAATCGATGCGGTAAAACCGCCGTCTATGTATAAAGTTATACTTAACAACGACGATTACACACCGATGGAATTTGTGATTGACGTTCTGCAAAAGTTCTTTTCTTATGATATTGAACGCGCAACGCAACTGATGCTCACGGTCCACTATCAAGGCAAGGCGATCTGTGGTGTTTTTACCGCCGAGGTGGCGGAAACCAAAGTCGTCCATGTGAACCGGTACGCAAGGGAGAACGAGCATCCGTTGCTTTGTACGCTGGAAAAAGCCTGAATAAGGCAATCTATTGGGGAGGTGCTTATGCTCAATCAAGAACTGGAACTCAGTCTCAACATGGCTTTCGCCAGGGCGCGTGAGCACAGACACGAGTTTATGACCGTGGAGCACCTGTTGCTGGCGTTGCTGAGCAACCCTGCCGCGCGAGAAGCGCTTGAGGCATGTACGGTGGATCTGGCCGCGTTGCGCCAGGAGCTGGAAGCCTTCATCGAACAAACCACACCGACGCTGCCCGCCGGCGAAGAAGAGCGCGACACTCAGCCGACGCTCAGCTTCCAGCGCGTGCTGCAGCGCGCGGTCTTCCATGTGCAATCTTCCGGCCGCAGCGAAGTGTCCGGCGCCAACGTGTTGGTGGCCATCTTCAGCGAGCAGGAGTCGCAGGCGGCCTATCTGCTGCGCAAACACGACGTCAGCCGTCTCGACGTGGTGAACTTTATTTCACATGGCACGCGTAAAGACGAGCCGGGCCAAGCGCCGAATGCGGAAAACCCGGTGAACGAAGAGCAGTCCGGAGGGGAAGACCGTATGGAAAACTTCACCACCAACCTCAATCAGTTGGCCCGTGTGGGCGGCATCGATCCGTTGATCGGCCGCGATCGTGAGCTGGAGCGCGCGATTCAGGTGCTGTGCCGCCGTCGTAAAAACAACCCGCTGCTGGTCGGCGAATCCGGCGTCGGCAAGACCGCCATCGCCGAGGGCCTGGCCTGGCGTATCGTGCAGGGCGACGTGCCGGAAGTGATGGCGGACTGCACGCTGTATTCGCTGGATATCGGTTCACTGCTGGCCGGCACCAAATACCGCGGCGACTTCGAGAAGCGTTTCAAAGCGCTGCTCAAGCAGCTGGAACAGGATCAGAACAGCATTTTGTTCATCGATGAAATTCACACCATCATCGGCGCCGGCGCGGCTTCCGGTGGGCAGGTGGATGCCGCCAACCTGATCAAACCGCTGCTGTCGAGCGGCAAGATCCGGGTGATCGGCTCGACCACCTACCAGGAGTTCAGCAACATCTTCGAAAAGGATCGCGCCCTGGCGCGCCGTTTCCAGAAGATCGACATCACCGAGCCGACGGCGGAAGAGACCGTTCAGATCATCAACGGCCTGAAGGCCAAGTATGAAGCGCACCACGACGTGCGTTATACCGCCAAGGCGATCCGCGCCGCGGTGGAGCTGTCGGTGAAATACATCAACGATCGTCATCTGCCGGACAAGGCGATCGACGTGATCGATGAGGCGGGCGCCCGCAGCCGGTTGATGCCGGCCAGCAAGCGCAAGAAAACCGTCAACGTGGCCGATATCGAATCCGTGGTGGCGCGTATCGCTCGCATCCCGGAGAAAACCGTGTCGGCCAGCGATCGCGACGTGCTGAGAAACCTGGGCGATCGCCTGAAGATGCTGGTGTTCGGCCAGGATCAGGCGATCGAAGCGTTGACCGAAGCGATCAAGATGAGCCGCGCCGGTCTGGGCCACGAGCGCAAGCCGGTCGGTTCCTTCCTGTTCGCCGGGCCGACCGGGGTCGGGAAAACCGAGGTCACCGTACAGTTGGCCAAGGCGATGGATATCGAGCTGCTGCGTTTCGACATGTCTGAGTACATGGAGCGGCATACCGTCAGCCGTCTGATCGGCGCGCCTCCGGGCTATGTCGGTTACGATCAGGGCGGGCTGCTGACCGATGCGGTGATCAAGCATCCGCATGCGGTGGTGCTGCTCGATGAGATCGAGAAGGCGCACCCGGACGTGTTCAACCTGCTGCTGCAGGTGATGGACAACGGGACGCTGACCGACAACAACGGCCGCAAGGCGGACTTCCGCAACGTGATCCTGGTGATGACCACCAACGCCGGGGTACGGGAAACCGAACGCAAGTCGATCGGCCTGGTGCAGCAGGACAACAGCACCGACGCGATGGAAGAGATCAAGAAGGTGTTTACGCCGGAGTTCCGCAACCGTCTGGACAACATCATCTGGTTCAACCATCTGTCTACCGAGGTGATCCAGCAGGTGGTCGACAAGTTCATCGTCGAACTGCAGGCGCAGCTGGATGCGAAGGGCGTCTCGCTGGAAGTGAGCGACGAAGCGCGCGACTGGCTGTCGGTGAAGGGCTACGACCGTGCGATGGGGGCTCGCCCGATGGCGCGCGTCATGCAGGAGAACCTGAAAAAACCGTTGGCCAACGAACTGCTGTTCGGCTCGCTGGTGGACGGCGGTTCCGTGAAGGTCGAGCTGGACAAGGACAAGAAACAGCTGACCTACCACTTCCTCAGCGCCGCCAAACGCAAGGCGGACGAGGGCGCGGTACACTAAGGCTGCCTTCAGGCAAAGAAAAAGCGATGCTTCGGCATCGCTTTTTTTATGGGTGAGATTCACCGTACAACAGAAACGAGTGAGCCCTCTCAGTTTACCTGCGCACCTGCAACCCGTTGTGTAACGTCGCTGCGGGGGTAAACGGAAAGGGCTCCCGAGGGATTACATCCTCGATGCCGCCAGCGTGTGGCGCGCGGTGAGCCGATTAACGGCTACGGAAGACAATGCGGCCTTTGCTCAGGTCGTACGGGGTCAGCTCTACAGTGACTTTGTCGCCCGTCAGGATGCGGATATAGTTTTTACGCATTTTACCGGAGATGTGTGCGGTTACCACGTGCCCGTTTTCCAATTCAACGCGGAACATGGTGTTCGGCAGCGTATCAAGAACGGTGCCCTGCATTTCAATATTGTCTTCTTTGGCCATCGAATCCTCTAGGTCTAACTACCTTAGTTTTTAACCGGCAAGATAATGCCGAAAAACCCCCATTATGTAAAGATGTGTCGGTGAACATTGCACCGTTTCCACCAATTAGTTTACTGGAGAGGGCGGTTCAACCGGCTGTGGGGATATGACTTGCTGCTCCCAGCACGCCAGCGCCAAAGGCCGCCGTTGAAGGGTGCTGAGCTGCTGCAAAAATTGACGGCGCGGAATTTCACGCGCGCCAAGGCGGGCAGTGTGAGCGTTCAGCACCTGGCAGTCAATCAATTCCCCGCCATAAGCGGCAAAATGGCGGCAAAAGGCCATCAATGCGCATTTTGAGGCGTTGGTGACGCGGCTGAACATCGATTCGCCGCAGAACAACGCGCCCTGCGCCACGCCGTACATGCCGCCGACCAGTTGATCATTCTGCCACACCTCCACCGAGTGCGCGTAGCCGAGGCGGTGCAGATGCTGATAGGCGCGCTGTACCTCCGGGCCGATCCAGGTGCCTTCATCCGGCCGATGGGCGCAGGCGGCGATCACCGCGGCGAAGTTGTGGTTGAGCGTGATGCGAAACGGATCGTGGCGCAAAAAGCGTTTCAGGCTGCGGTTGAGATGAAACTCTGTCGGGAACAGCACCGCACGCGGATCGGGCGACCACCACAGAATCGCTTCCCCCGGCGAGTACCAGGGGAAAATGCCGCGCTCGTAGGCCGCCAGCAGCCGCGGCGCCGTCAGGTCGCCGCCGATAGCCAGTAGGCCGTTAGGGTCGCGCAGGGCACCCTCAGGCGAGGGAAACGCCAGCGACTGGGGGGAAAGTTTAACGATGCGCATACAGGCTCTCTGCGTCCTCTACGGGCCGATTACGGCGCCAGGTTGCTGATACGGTTGCGAAAGCGGGCATAGCGGCCCTGCCGGCGCATCAGGGTGGCGTGATCGCCCTGTTCGACAATCCGGCCGTCGTCCATCACGCAAATGCGGTCGAGATGCTCCAGGCCGTACAGACGGTGCGTCACCAGGATCAGCGTTTTGCCCTGACAATGCCGGCGCAGCAGCGCCAGGATCTGCTGCTCGGTTTCGGCGTCCAGCCCTTCGGTCGGTTCGTCGAGCAGCAGCAGCGGGGCAGGGTGCAGCAGCGCGCGGGCGATGCCAAGACGGCGCTGTTCGCCGCCGGACAGCTGCCGGCCGCCTTCGCCCAGCCAGGCGTTCAGCCCGCCGTCGCTGTCCAGCAATTTGCCGAGCCCCACCTGCTGCAGCACCTCGCTCAGGCGAGCGTCGTCGGCGTCCGGTGCGGCCAGCCGCAGGTTTTCCCGCAGCGTATCGCTGAAGATATGCACACGCTGGCTGACGACCGTGGTCATCCGACGCAGCGTGGTTTCATCATAATCCTCCAGCGGTTCGCCGTTGAGCAGAATGTTGCCGCCGTCGGTGCGCCAGGCGCGGGTCAGCAGCTGCAGCAGGGTGGACTTGCCGCAGCCGGTGCGGCCGAGCAAGGCGATGTGTTCGCCGGCCGCGACCTCGAGCGTGACGTCGCGCAGCATCGGCTGCGGCTGGTCGGGGTAGGTGAAACTCAGCTGCCGCAGGCTAAGCTGAGCCCGATCGGCGGCGGCCGGGCCGGTGGCCGGGAAGGTGACCTCCGGCTGACGATCGATGATCTGTTTGACCCGCGTGGCGGAGGCGATCACCTGGCCGAGATGCTGGAAGGCACCGGCGACCGGCATCAGCGCTTCGAACGACGCCAGCGCGGCGAAGACGAACAGTGCGATCAGCGCGCCGGGTTGGGTATCGCCGCCGATGCCGGCGGCGGTCAGCCACAGCAGCAGCGTCACCGTCAGCCCGCTGGCGAGGATCATCAGCGCCTGCGCCTTGCCGCTCAGCGAGGCTTGCTGCCACTGGCGGCGTTGCCACCGCTGTTCGGTGGCGTTTAGCGTCTGGCGGAAGTCGTTGACGGCACCGAACACCACCAGCTCGGCCTGCCCCTGCAGCCAGGCGGTCAGGTCGGTTCGGTATTGGCCGCGCAGGGCGGTAAGCTGGCCGCCGATCGGTTTACCGGCGCGATAGAACACCGGCGGCACCAGCAGCAGCAACAGTAACAGAATGCCGCCCAGCGTCAGGGCGAGCGCAGGATCGAGCCAGCTCAGGCCGTAGGTGACCACCAGGATCACCACCGCCGCGCTGATCAGCGGCGAGATCACCCGCAGATAAAGATGATCCAGCGTGTCCACGTCCGCCACCAGGCGGTTGAGCAGGTCGGCCTGGCGGAAGCGGGCGATGCCGCCCGGCGTCAGCGGCAGGATCTTGCTGAAGGTGAACACCCGCAGATGCGACAGCACGCGGAAGGTGGCGTCGTGGCTGACGACTCGCTCGGCATAGCGCCCGGCGGTGCGGAAGATTGCCGCGCCGCGCACGCCGGCGGCCGGCAGCATGTAGTTGAAGGTCAACAGGCCCGCCAATCCGGCCAGCGACGAGGCGGCCAGGAACCAGCCGGAGAGTGCCAGCAGGCCGATGCTGGCCAGCAGAGTGACGATCGCCAAAAGGATGCCCAGGCTAATCAACAGGCTATGGCGGCGATACAACGCCAAAAACGGCAGCAAAACGCGCATGATTAAAGCTCCCCGCGGCGATGGGCGATCAGAGTGGCAAACAGGCCCGGTTGGGCGCTGAGGGTGGCGTAATCGCCCTGTTGCACGATGCGCCCGTTATCCATCACCCAAATCTGATCGTAGTCTTCGGTATCTTCCAGCTGGTGCGTCACCAGCAGGGTGGTTTGCTGATGCGAAGCGGCATTCAACGCCTGCATCACCCGCTGTTCGCTGTGGGCATCGAGGCTGGCGGCCGGTTCATCCAGCAGCAGCAGGCGGCGCGGACCGATCAGCGCCCGGGCGACCGCCACGCGCTGCGCCTGGCCGACCGACAGGCGAGCGGCGTTGTCGCCCACTTCGGTGTCGAGCCCCTGCGGCAGATAAGGGAGCAGTTCGCTGACGTAGGCGAGTTCCACCGCCTGCTGCAGCTGCGCTTCGTCGGCCTGCGGGCAGCCCAGCAGAATATTGGCGCGCAGGGTTTGCGCCGGCAGATGCGGGTTCTGGCCGACCCAGCTCAGCTGCTGGCGCCAGGTTTCGGCGGACAGTTCACGCAGCTCAATGCCGTTGACGGTCAACGACCCGCGATAGGGCAGGAAGCCGAGCAGCAGATTCAGCAGCGAGCTTTTACCGGCGCCGCTCAGCCCGACCAGCGCCACGCGCTGCTGCGGTTGCAGGGTGAAGCTCAGCGGCCCGGCCAGCAGTACGCCGTTCGGCGACAGGATTTCCAACGCGTTCGCCTGCAGCGTCAGCGGTTGATCGGCGGGCAGTTGCCGCGTGCCGTTGCCCATCTGCTCGCCTTCGGCGCTGAGGAAGGTTTCCAGCGCTTCCGCCGCGCCGATCGCCTGCGCTTTGGCATGGTAGAAGGTGCCGAGATCGCGCAGCGGTTGGAAAAACTCCGGTGCCAGAATCAACACCAGAAAACCGGAAAACAGCGTCACGCCGAGGCCGTAGCTGCCGAAGTTGAGTTCACCGAGGTAGGAAAAGCCGAAGTACACCGCCACCACGGCGATGGAGATCGAGGCGAAGAACTCCAGCACGCCGGAAGAGAGGAAGGCCAGGCGCAGCACTTCCATGGTGCGGCTGCGGAAGTCTTCGGAGGATTTGGCGATCTGCGCGGTTTCGGCCTGCGCGCGGTCGAACAGCCGCAGGGTGTCCAGGCCGCGCAGGCGGTCGAGGAAGTTGCCGCTCAAGCGCGCCAGCGCCACGAAGTTGCGGCGGTTGGCGTCGGCGGCTCCCATGCCGACCAGCGCCATAAACAGCGGGATCAGCGGCGCGGTTGCCAGCAGAATGATGCCCGCGGCCCAATTGATCGGGAAGACGGCGATCAAAATCAGCAGCGGGATGAAAACCGCCAGATACATCTGCGGCAGATAGCGCGAGTAATAGTCCTGCATATCCTCGATCTGTTCGACGATGATGCTGGCCCAGCTGCCCGCCGGTTTGCCCTGGATCCAGGCCGGGCCGAGCTGCTGCAGCTTATCCAGCACCTGTTGGCGCATGCGCTGGCGGATCACCTGCCCACACAGGAAACCAATCCGTTCCCGCAGCCAGCTTAACAGCGCCCGCAGCGCGAACGCGGCGGCCAGCCAGATAAACGAAGGGATCAGCTGTTCGCGCGGGGTATGTTCGATGATCAGGGCGTGCAGCAGGCTGGCCAGCAGCCAGGCCTGCGCCACGATCAGCAGGCTGCTGAACAGCCCCAACAGCATGGAAAGGCGCAGCCAACGCTGCGCTAACGAACTCTGGGTTTTAAGCCAACGGGTTAACTGTTGCTGTCTGGTTTTTTTCATCAGATATGCGTCTGCATCGCCGGCGCCCGTTTGTTACGGGCTGGGTTAACGTACTGTTAAATAATAGTGTTTGGCGCAATCGGCGGCAAACAAGCGAGGTCCCATGTTACCTCGTCACCCGGCAGACTGAAAATAATAAAGCGGCCAAATGTGGCTATAACAGACGCGTTACCGACTATTTGACTTCCTCACTTGCGGCCTCGGCTTCCAGAGCGGCGCACACCGACGCTCGCTCTGCGATCCGCGCCACATAATGCTGGAGCGGCGGCCACTCGCTCAGCGAAATCTCGAAGCGCGCCATCCAGCGCAACACGGTAAATAGATAAGCGTCTGCGACGCTGAAATGCGTTCCCAGCAGATAAGTTTGTGGTGCCAAAGCTTGCGCGATATAACCCAATCGCCGCCTCAACTTGTCGCGCAGCAACGCCTTGGCGCCGTCGGGCAGGGCGTCATTGAATAAAGGGGCGGCGCCGGCATGGATCTCGCTGGTGATGAAATTAAGCCATTCCTGCAGCCGTACCCGCTCAAAGGCCGTCGGTGGCGGCGCCAGCCGGCGCTCTGGGCGCAGGTCGGCGAGGTATTGAACGATAGCGGAGCCTTCGGTGATCACATTGCCATCGTCCAGTTGCAGGGCGGCGACGTAACCTTTGGGGTTGATGCGATAGAAATCCTCACCGTCGGCGCAGCGCTTGCTGCGATTGTTCACCCTGATCAGGGTGAAGGGGAGCGCTAATTCGCGCAGGACGATATGTGGGGCAAGCGAGCAGGCATCGGGAGCAAAATACAGCTTCATGCTATTTCCTTGTGGGTCAATGAGAACGCTTGCCACAGCATGCCGACGCGGGCACCGGCGGGAAAATGGAAATTTCAGAAAGCCGCTATTAGCTCAGCGACTGGCCAGAGTTTGCTCCTGTTCTCGCAGGTAACTCAGCAGGGTTTGGACGGGGAGCCGGGCCGCCGCCTCGGATGAGCACGCGAGGCCGAAACGGCGATAAATCGGCGCAACGAGCGGCAGAGCGCAAACCCCAAGCGCGTCGGGCGGGATCACGGACGCGGGCATCAGCGCGACGCCCGTGCCTTCCCTGACCAGCGTCAATGCCGTTTGCCAATCGCTGACGGTGGCGCGGATATCGGCCAGCGCCAGGCCCGACTGCTGCGCCAAGCTTTGCGCATTCAGATCGCACCCGCCGGTCGCCAGGATAAAAGGCAGCCGGAACAGGGCATCCAGCGCCACCGGCCGCCGCGCTCGCGCCAGCGGATACGCGCTGGGCACGACCGCCAGCCAGGCATCCTCTCCCAAAGGGAAGCACTGCCGCTCCGGCGCCGGATTGAGCACCACGCCGATGTCTGCCGTCGCCGATGTTAACCAGCTCTCCACTTCGTGATCGGTGCCCTCGAGCGTAATCAGCTCAATGTCGGGGTACAGACGGCGAAATTTACGCAGCAGCGGCGGCAACAGCTTGCTGAATGCCGACGGGAAACTGGCCAGGCGTATTTTGCCCGCGTGTGCGTTGCCGGCTTGTTGCGCACACTGCTGAATGGCCCGCAGTGCTTCCAACATCGTGCGGGCATGGGCGACGATCTGCTGGCCGCTTTGGGTCAGGACGACATTGTGCGGTTGGCGCACCAAAAGCCGGGTGCTCAGCATTGTCTCCAGTTGAGCGATGGCCTGGCTGGCGGCAGACTGCGTCATACCGCAGATCGCCGCAGCCTGAGTGATGGTGCCGTTGTCGGCGACGGCAACCAGCAGGCGCCAGTGAAGAAGATTATGCATCGGCGTGCATCCTCTTGAGGAGCGAAGACAAAAAAAGCGGCTCGAGAGCCGCTTTTTGCTGGTGGCGAGAAAGTCTTAGCAGACTTCTGCGCCGGCGATGCCGTCCAGGTAACGCTCTGCGTCCAGCGCCGCCATACAGCCGGTGCCGGCGGAGGTGATCGCCTGGCGGTAAATGTGATCCATCACGTCGCCTGCGGCGAAGACGCCGGGGATGGTGGTTTGGGTCGCATTGCCGTGAATGCCGGACTGCACCTTGATGTAGCCGTTTTCCAGCTCCAGCTGGCCGCCGAAGATGCCGGTGTTCGGGCTGTGGCCGATGGCGATGAACACGCCGGCCAGTTCCAGTTCGCGGGTTTCGTTTTCCGCTTTGGTGCTGCGGATACGCACGCCGGTCACGCCCATTTCATCGCCCAGCACTTCGTCCAGCGTATGGTCGGTGTGCAGCACGATATTGCCGCTTTTCACTTTTTCCATCAGCCGGTCGATCAGGATCTTCTCCGAACGGAAGCTGTCG
This sequence comes from Serratia sp. CC22-02, assembly GCF_900182895.1. NCBI lineage: Bacteria > Pseudomonadati > Pseudomonadota > Gammaproteobacteria > Enterobacterales > Yersiniaceae > Serratia > Serratia sp. CC22-02. The sequence goes on from NZ_FXUD01000002.1 coordinate 889,057, forward strand.
CGGCGGTGGATCAGGTGAACCTCGGCGGCGATATTGGACAGGTACAGCGCTTCTTCAACGGCGGTGTTGCCGCCGCCGACCACGGCGACTTTCTGGTTGCGGTAGAAGAAACCGTCGCAGGTCGCACAGGCGGAAACGCCTTTACCCTTGAACGCGTCTTCGGAAGGCAGGCCAAGGTAGCGGGCGGAGGCGCCGGTTGCGATGATCAGCGCGTCGCAGCTGTATTCACCGCTGTCGCCGAACAGGCGGAACGGACGCTGCTGCAGATCGACGCTGTTGATGTGATCGAAGACGATTTCAGTCTGGAACTTCTCCGCATGCTCGCGCATGCGCTCCATCAGCGCCGGGCCGGTCAGGCCTTCGGCGTCGCCCGGCCAGTTTTCCACTTCGGTGGTGGTGGTCAGCTGGCCGCCTTGTTCCATACCGGTGATCAGCACCGGGCTCAGGTTGGCGCGCGCCGCGTAAACGGCGGCGGTGTAACCGGCCGGGCCGGAGCCCAGAATCAGTAATTTGCTATGTTTAGCCGTGCCCATGAATAACCTCTTTATTCCACAATGGCGGACAATGGAACCGATTGTAGGGAAAATGGCGCAGTAAAAAAAGCGCCGGGCGACGTTGTTAACGATTTGTATGATAGTTGTCGCCTATTAATGCACCCGCTGTCGGCAAATCGTACGCTGAACGCAGAAATTTACCTTATCAAAGCCGCATTCGGCTGCCGAATCGCCAACCGCGCAAAAACGGCGCATTCTGCGACTTCAGCCGCTCCCTGCCGGGGTTTATCTGCCAGCGATTCATAACCAAAAATGGGATGCAGACTTTTCGTGACGGTACGTTGTTCTGATTTTGCTTCTTTTACTTTGACAATCCGCTGCGCATTTGCGAAAACATCATAGGAAGAAGAAATTATCCCCGTAACACCAGCAAATCGTACGTATTTGCGCCGCGAGGCGGCAATGCGCGGTGGATGTGCGGAGCAGGGCGCGCAAGCGTTTGCAGATTTTTTCTCGACCTAAACGTCGTTACCGGCGTCGCGCGGGGTTGGACAGACAGGCTGCGCGGCGTGGAATGATGGTAGTGAAGAAGCATATGACAGGCATCGGGTCTTCGCTTGGAACGAACCCTTACACATTGACGTTGGCTAGGGTGTGGCAAGTGCACGGAAGAAAATAAGAGAGACAATAATAATGGCAGACAACAAGAAACGCCCGGGTAAAGATCTTGACCGTATCGACCGCAACATCCTGAATGAGCTGCAGAAGGATGGGCGTATTTCGAACGTCGAGCTTTCGAAGCGCGTGGGGTTATCCCCGACACCATGTTTAGAACGCGTGCGCCGTCTCGAGCGCCAGGGTTTCATTCATGGCTATACCGCATTGCTCAACCCGCATTATCTGGATGCGTCCCTGCTGGTTTTCGTGGAGATCACGCTGAACCGCGGCGCGCCGGATGTGTTTGAGCAATTCAACTCGGCAGTGCAGAAGCTTGAAGAAATTCAGGAGTGTCATCTGGTTTCCGGCGATTTCGACTACCTGTTGAAAACCCGCGTACCGGACATGTCGGCTTACCGCAAACTGTTGGGTGAAACCTTGCTGCGTTTGCCGGGGGTCAACGACACCCGTACCTACGTAGTGATGGAAGAAGTGAAACAGAGTAACCGTCTGGTTATCAAAACACGGTAAGGTGCAGGTGCAAAACCTGATTAAATTGGTTACACTCCTGTTTATTCATACAGTTTCGGCGCCGGGGAAGCTTCTCGGCGCTGTTGCTATGTCAGCTAACAGGAACCTGGAGAGCCTTTCTTGAGCCAGGAATATACAGAAGATAAAGAAGTTACCCTGAAAAGACTCAGCAGTGGCCGGCGTTTGCTGGAAGCTGTGCTTATCGTGGTAGCGATTTTTGCCGTTTACCTCATGGCTGCGCTGGTCAGCTTCAACCCGTCTGACCCAAGCTGGTCACAGACCGCATGGCATGAGCCGATTCACAATTTGGGCGGCGGTGTTGGGGCCTGGTTGGCCGACACGCTGTTCTTCACCTTCGGGGTGCTCGCCTACGCGATACCGCCGATCATGCTGGTCCTGTGCTGGGCGGCCTATCGCCAGCGCGGCAACAGAGACTACATCGACTATTTCGCGCTCTCCCTGCGCCTGATCGGCACCCTGGCGTTAGTGCTTACCTCCTGTGGGTTGGCGGCGCTGAACGTTGACGATCTCTATTACTTCGCTTCCGGTGGCGTGCTCGGCAGCCTGCTGAGCAACGCCATGTTGCCGTGGTTCAACGGCATCGGCGCCACGCTGGCGCTGCTGTGCGTGTGGGCGGCGGGGCTGACGCTGTTTACCGGCTGGTCCTGGCTGGTGATCGCCGAGAAGATCGGCGGTGCTGTGCTGGGCGTCGCGACGGTGATGACCAACCGCTCGCGCCGCGAAGAGCGCTATTTCGAGGATGACGAACGTTACGTTGACGACGAGCCTGAGCAGGCAGGGAAGGGGGCCGCCGCCGCGGTTGCCACCAGCGCCGCGGCCGCCGATGACGACGTGCTGTTCTCCGCGCCTTCGGTCACCGAAAGCGCCAAAGAGGCGGCGGAAGACGCCGCCGATCCGTTGCTCAGCGGCCTGCGAGCCGACGATGGTGAGGTTGAAGCCGACGCCGCGCCAATCGCGCCGGCGGCTTCGCCTGCACCGGCGGTGACGGCAGAGATCCACGAGCCCGTTGCCGCACCGATCGCCACACAGGCGCCGTCGGTAACGGTGGCGCCGGCCGCGCCGACCTCGGTCAATCAGCACCCGGTGAGCGCCCCGGCGCAAGACGCCACGCCGCCGCTGTATTCCTTCGAAATCCCGGAAGAAACGCCTGCGCCTAAGGCGACGCGTCCCGTCGACCCTTATCGGGACGACGATGAGCCGCGCCTGGGCAATTGGCAAGAGCCGGCTGCGCCGCAGCCGCCGGCGCGTTCTCCCTTTGATTTTACTGCCGCGCAGCGCGACAGTGCCGACGTCAGCGGAGCGGGTGGTTTCAGCGCCACCGGCGCCAAGCCACAGCTGGATACGGCAGCCGCTGCCGCTGCGGGCGCCGCAGCGGCGACCTTCATGCCGGCTTTCACGGCCACCAGCGACGGCAATCCGCAGGTTAAACAGGGCATCGGCCCTGAGCTGCCTCGGCCGAATCCGGTACGTATTCCGACGCGCCGCGAGCTGGCTTCTTACGGCATCAAGCTGCCTTCGCAGCGTGCGGCCGAGCAGGAACAGCGCCAGGCCGAGGTGGAGCCTCAGCAGCCGACGGCGGTGAGCCCGCAGGAAGAAGAGGCGCTGCAGGAAGCGGCGCTGCGTCAGGCGTTTGCCGAGCAGCAAAGCCAACGCTACGGCGAAAGTTACGCGCCGGAGCAAGATGACGAGAGCGCCCTGCAGGAAGCCGAGCTGAGCAAGGCGTTTGCCGAACAGCAGAGCCAACGTTACGGCGAAGGTTATCAACAGAACGACGAAGAGGCGCTGCAAGAGGCCGCGCTGCGCCAGGCGTTCGCCGAGCAGCAGCAGGCGCGTTACGGCCAGCAAGAACCGGCCCCGCAGGCGCCGGCTGCCAGTCCGGTCGATACCCGCAATGCTTTCAGCTTCTCGCCGATGGCGGATTTAGTGGACGATGGCCCGAGCGAGCCGATGTTCACGCTGTCCCCGCAGCTTGAAGAGCGCATTGAACAGCAAAGCGAGCAAGAGGACGACGTGCCGTTCGGCCAGTTTGAGCCTGCGGCGCCGGTTGCCCAACCTCAGCAACCGCACTCGCAGCCTCAACAGTACCAACAGCCGCAGCAACAGCAGTATCAACAGCCGTCGCAGCCGCAATATCAGCAGCCCCAGCAACCGGTGCAGCAGCCGCCTCAGCAAACTCAGGCCGAGCAACATCCGGCGATGGACAGCTTGATTCACCCGTTCCTGATGCGTAACGATCAGCCGCTGCAGAAGCCGACCACGCCGCTGCCGACGCTGGATCTGCTGACCGAAGCGCCGAAAGAGGTGGAGCCGGTCGACTCCTTCGCGCTGGAACAGAAGGCGCGCCTGGTGGAGGCCAGCCTGGCCGATTACCGCGTGAAAGCCGATGTGGTGGACATCCTGCCGGGGCCGGTCATCACCCGCTTCGAGCTGGATCTGGCGCCGGGCGTTAAAGCGGCGCGTATTTCCAACCTGTCGCGCGATCTGGCGCGCTCGCTGTCGACTTCGGCGGTGCGCGTGGTGGAAGTGATCCCCGGCAAGCCTTACGTCGGTCTGGAGCTGCCGAATGCCAAGCGGCAGACGGTGTACCTGCGCGAAGTGCTGGATTGCCCGGCCTTCCGTGACAACCCGTCGCCGCTGTCCATCGTATTGGGTAAGGACATCTCCGGCGAGCCGGTGGTGGCCGATCTGGGTAAAATGCCGCACTTGCTGGTCGCCGGTACCACCGGTTCCGGTAAGTCGGTCGGGGTCAACGCCATGATCCTGAGCATCCTGTATAAAGCCACGCCGAAAGAAGTGCGCTTTATCATGATCGACCCGAAAATGCTGGAGCTGTCGGTTTACGAAGGCATTCCGCACCTGTTGACCGATGTGGTCACCGACATGAAAGACGCCGCCAATGCGCTGCGTTGGTGCGTGGGTGAAATGGAACGCCGCTACAAGCTGATGTCTGCCCTGGGCGTGCGTAACCTGGCTGGCTACAACGAGCGAGTCGATCAGGCCGAAGCGATGGGGCGCCCGATCCCGGATCCGTTCTGGAAGCCGACCGACAGCATGGACATCACGCCGCCGGTATTGGAGAAAGAGCCGTACATCGTAGTGATGGTCGACGAATTCGCCGATCTGATCATGACGGTCGGCAAGAAGGTCGAAGAGTTGATCGCTCGCCTGGCGCAGAAAGCGCGTGCGGCGGGTATCCACCTGGTGCTGGCGACCCAGCGTCCGTCGGTGGATGTGATCACGGGTCTTATCAAGGCCAACATCCCGACGCGTATCGCCTTTACCGTGTCGAGCAAAATCGACTCCCGCACCATCCTCGATCAGGGGGGCGCCGAGTCCTTGCTGGGTATGGGTGACATGCTCTATCTGGCGCCGAACTCCTCGATTCCGGTGCGCGTACATGGCGCATTCGTGCGCGATCAGGAAGTGCACGCGGTGGTCAAGGATTGGAAAGCGCGCGAGCGGCCCCAATATAAAGAGGGCATTCTTAGCGGCGGCGAAGACGGCGAGGGCGGTGCCGGCGGCGGTATGGACGGTGACGAAGAGCTGGATCCGTTGTTTGACCAGGCGGTGGATTTCGTGGTGGATAAACGCCGTGCCTCCATCTCCGGCGTGCAGCGCCAGTTCCGCATCGGTTATAACCGCGCGGCGCGCATCATCGAACAGATGGAAGCGCAGGGCATCGTCAGCGAGCAGGGGCACAACGGCAACCGCGAGGTGCTGGCGCCGCCTCGGCACGATTGATGGTCGTTTAGCCATTGCAATTCAATAAGAAAGGGCCGCTTAAGCGGCCCTTGTGCAAAGAAGCGTAAACCCGTTTCTTCTCGGAACATTGGCCTACCGGCCGATCGCCGGCTTCGGGTAAAGTAAGCGGGTAAAGGGTTGATTTGACCCGCACGGCGTCGCCCTGCGGTTAACGCATTTCATAAGGTATCTGGAATAATGAAAAAACTGTTAGTTGCCTGCTGTCTGCTTTCGGGATTCGCTTCTACCTCCGTGCTGGCCGATGCCGCGCAGGATCTGCAAAGTCGCCTGGCGAAGGTGAACAGTTTCCACGCCAGCTTCTCACAAACCGTGACCAGCGCCGACGGCGCCGCGGTGCAACAGGGGGAAGGCGAGCTGTGGGTGAAGCGGCCAAACCTGTTCAACTGGCATATGACGTCGCCTGATGAGAGCGTGCTGGTCTCCGATGGCCAGACCCTGTGGTTCTATAACCCGTTCGTCGAGCAGGTGACGGCGACCTGGCTGAAGAACGCCACCGGCAATACGCCGTTTATGCTGATCACCCGCAATAATGCCAGCGACTGGAAACAGTACAACGTGAAGCAAAAGGGCGATGATTTCGAGCTGACGCCGAAGTCCGCCAGCGGCAACCTGAAGCAGTTCGCCATCAGCGTGACCAACAGCGGTACCATTCGCAGCTTCGCTGCGGTGGAGCAGGATGGCCAGCGCAGTTCCTACACGCTGAAAAGCCAGCAGAACGTCGCCGCCGATCCGGCCAAATTCAAATTTACCCCGCCGAAGGGGGTGACGCTGGACGACCAGCGCCAGTGAGGTGCAAGTGAGTAATAATCTGTCGCTCGATTTTTCCCAGAACGAGTTCCAGCCGTTGGCCGCGCGTATGCGGCCGACCACGCTGGCGCAGTATATCGGCCAGCAGCACCTGTTGGCCGCCGGCAAGCCGCTGCCGCGCGCCATCGAGGCCGGGCAGCTGCACTCGATGATTTTATGGGGGCCGCCGGGCACCGGGAAGACGACGCTGGCAGAGCTGATCGGCCGTTACGGCCAGGCAGATGTCGAACGGATCTCCGCCGTGACCTCCGGTATCAAGGAGATCCGCGAGGCGATCGAGCGGGCGCGGCAAAATCGCGACGCCGGCCGCCGCACCATCCTGTTCGTCGACGAAGTGCACCGCTTCAATAAGAGCCAGCAGGACGCTTTCCTGCCGCACATTGAAGACGGCACCATCACCTTTATCGGTGCCACCACCGAAAATCCGTCGTTCGAGCTGAACTCGGCGCTGTTGTCTCGCGCCCGCGTTTATCTGCTGAAGGCGCTGACCGCCGAAGATATCGGCCAGGTGCTGGATCAGGCGATGGGCGACAAGGCGCGCGGTTTTGGTGCCCAGAATATCGAGCTGCCGGCGGAAACGCGCCGCCTGCTGTCGGAGCTGGTGGGCGGCGACGCGCGCCGGGCGCTGAACAGCTTGGAAATGATGGCGGACATGGCGGAGTTAGACGCCAAAGGCGTGCGGGTGCTGACACCGGAGCTGCTGAAAGAGGTGTCGGGCGAACGCAGCGCGCGCTTCGACAACAAGGGCGACCGTTATTACGACCTGATTTCCGCGCTGCATAAATCGGTGCGCGGCTCGGCGCCGGACGCCGCGCTGTACTGGTATGCGCGCATCATTACCGCCGGCGGCGATCCGCTCTATGTGGCCCGCCGTCTGCTGGCGATTGCCTCTGAAGACGTGGGTAACGCCGATCCGCGCGGCATGCAGGTGGCGATCGCCGCCTGGGATTGCTTCACCCGCGTGGGGCCGGCGGAGGGCGAGCGCGCCATCGCGCAGGCGATCGTTTATCTCGCCTGCGCGCCGAAGAGCAACGCGGTCTACACCGCGTTCAAGGCCGCCATGCGCGACGCCAAAGAGCAGGCCGATTATGACGTGCCGGAGCACCTGCGCAACGCGCCGACCAAGCTGATGAAAGAGATGGGGCTGGGGGCGGAGTACCGTTACGCCCACGACGAACCCAACGCCTACGCCGCCGGCGAGAACTATTTCCCGCCTGAAATGGCCCATACGCGCTACTATCAACCGACCTCGCGCGGGCTGGAAGGGAAAATCGGCGAAAAGTTGGCATGGCTGGCTGAGCAGGATCAAAATAGCCCGACAAAACGCTACCGCTAGCGAGGCCGTTGCGGTAAGGTTAGCGGGTATCACTCTTCTTTTATGCGGCTATAAATCAGCCGCATAGAACAACAACACTTCTTTCAATAACAACAAGCACAGGATTAGCATGCTCGATCCCAATCTGCTGCGTAATGAGCTAGACGCAGTCGCCGTCAAACTGGCTCGCCGAGGCTTTAAACTCGATCTGGATCTGCTGCGTTCGCAGGAAGAACGCCGCAAAGTTCTGCAGGTAGAAACTGAAACGCTGCAAGCGGAACGCAACTCCCGATCGAAATCCATCGGCGCGGCCAAAGCGCGTGGGGAAGACATCGAGCCGCTGCGTCGCGAAGTGAACGAGCTGGGTGACAAGCTGGATGCCGCCAAGGCGGCGCTGGATGCGCTGCAGAGCGAGATCCGCGATTACGCCCTGACGCTGCCTAACCTGCCGGACGACGCCGTGCCGGATGGTAAAGACGACAGCGAAAACCTGGAAGTGACCCGCTGGGGCGAACCGCGCCAGTACGACTTCGCGGTGCGCGATCACGTCGATCTGGGTGAAATGGCCGGCGGGCTGGATTTTGCCGCTGCGGTTAAGCTGACCGGTTCGCGCTTCGTGGTGATGAAAGGGCAAATCGCCCGCATGCACCGCGCGCTGTCCCAGTTCATGCTGGATCTGCACACCGAGCAGCACGGCTACCTGGAGGCCTACGTGCCTTACCTGGTCAACCACGCCACGCTGTACGGTACTGGCCAGCTGCCGAAGTTCGGCGAAGATCTGTTCCATACCCGTCCGCTGGAAGAAGAAGCCGACAGCAGCAACTATGCGCTGATCCCAACGGCGGAAGTGCCGCTGACCAACCTGGTGCGCGACGAGATCGTGGAAGAGGAATCTCTGCCGCTGAAAATGACCGCACACACGCCATGCTTCCGTGCGGAAGCCGGTTCTTACGGCCGTGACACCCGCGGTTTGATCCGCATGCACCAGTTCGACAAGGTCGAGATGGTGCAGATCGTTCGTCCGGAAGATTCGATGGATGCCCTGGAAGAGCTGACCGGCCACGCGGAAAAAGTGCTGCAGCTGCTGAACCTGCCTTACCGCAAGGTGCTGCTGTGCACCGGCGATATGGGCTTCGGCGCGTGCAAGACTTACGATCTGGAAGTGTGGCTGCCGGCGCAGGATACCTACCGCGAAATCTCGTCCTGCTCCAACATGTGGGACTTCCAGGCACGCCGCATGCAGGCGCGCTGCCGCAGCAAAGCCGACAAGAAGCCGCGTCTGGTTCACACCCTGAACGGCTCCGGCCTGGCGGTTGGCCGTACGCTGGTGGCGGTGCTGGAAAACTACCAGCAGGCCGACGGCCGCATTCAAGTACCTGAAGTGCTGCGTCCATATATGGGCGGCCTGGAATACATCGGCTAAACGACAAACCACGAAAAAAGCGCCTGCGGGCGCTTTTTTTATGCCGAGAGTTCAGCCCGTCGCCAGCGTATAAGCCTGTTGAATGTAGTCCGCCAGATGCTTGCTTTTCACCTCGTCGGGCGAGTGGAGCTTGATGTGCCGCCGATACTGGCCGTTGCCTTCGAGCTGGAGATAACGATCTTCCAATCGGTAGCCGTGGCCGAACTCCACCGTGACGTGGTGGCGATAGGCGAAAACGCCGCAGAAAAATTGGCTATGCGAGAACATGATGCCGCCGTATTTGACCGATTCGGTGACGCCGTTGCCGCTCGCCGCAGCGATCCGCCGCACCTGCTGCACAATAGCCAGCAGGTCACCTTGCGTACTGCCGATGTCCGCCAGCAGGGCCTCTACCGCCGCATCATTTGCCTGACTCATCTTGCCTCTTTGTCGTCAAATTCGCTCTGCGCTGAGCATAGCGCTTTTTCAGCCAGTTAGCCGGAAACAAATCGTGCGGTGGAATGATAAGAGGCGATTGACTTTTTTATCGCCAGTGGCATGATGCGCGCACTCTCATTGCGCGTTCGGTCACAATTTCACTATGTCCGCATACTCCCGCCCAGTGCTCTTATTGCTCTGCGGTCTCTTGCTGCTCACGGTATCCATTGCCGTTTTGAATACGCTCGTGCCTCTTTGGTTAACCCATGCTCAGCTGTCGACCTGGCAGGTGGGAATGGTCAGCTCCTCTTATTTCAGCGGCAACCTGTTGGGCACGCTGGTGGCGGGCAAACTGATCCAGCGCGTCGGCTTTACCCGCAGCTATCATCTTTCTTGTCTGGTGTTCGCCGCCGCGACCGCCGGCATGGTGCTGTCGATCGATTTTTGGAGCTGGCTGGGCTGGCGCTTCTTCGCCGGCGTCGGCTGCGCCTGGATTTGGGTGATCGTGGAAAGCGCGCTGTTGCGCAGCGGCAATCTCAGCAACCGCGGCCAGCTGCTGGCGGCCTATATGATTGTCTATTACCTCGGTACGGTGACCGGCCAATTGCTGTTGAGCATGACCTCGACGGAATTGCTGCACGTGGTGCCGTGGGTGACTGCCATCGTGATCAGCGCGATGTTGCCGATGCTGTTTGCGCGGGTCAACCGCCATGAAGACGAGCCGCAGCAGGCGGCGGTGTGGACAATGCTGAGACGCCGCAGCGCGCGCCTCGGCATCAATGGCTGCATCATTTCCGGCATCGTGCTCGGTTCGCTGTACGGCCTGATGCCGCTGTACCTCTCCCATCAGGGCATGAGCGACGCCAACGTCGGTTACTGGATGGCGCTGCTGGTCAGCTCAGGCATCGTCGGCCAGTGGCCGGTCGGGCGGCTGGCCGATCGTTACGGGCGCCTGCTGGTGCTGCGCATTCAGGTGTTCGTGGTGATCCTCGCCAGCGTAGCGATGCTCGGCAACTACGCCATGGCGCCTTCGCTGTTCATCCTCGGCTGCGCCGGCTTTACCCTGTACCCGGTGGCGATGTCCTGGGCCTGCGAGAAGGCGCTACCGCACGAGTTGGTGGCGATGAACCAGGCACTGCTGATGAGTTACACCATCGGCAGCCTGCTGGGCCCGTCGATGACGGCGCTGCTGATGCAAAACTACTCCGATCGCGTGCTGTTCGTGATGATCGCCGCCGTGGCGCTGGTTTACCTGCTGATGCTGCTGAAGAAGCAGAAGCCGGATCACCATCACACGCCGTTCGCCGCCGCCTGAGCATAAAAAAACCGGCTATGAGCCGGTTTTTCTTTGGCGCTGCGCCAATCAGTAAATGACTTTGTGGCCGTAGCTTTCCAGGATGCCTTTGACGCGATCCATGGTCTCGGCCTTCGGCGGATGAACGCCGTCCAGCTTGTACTCTTCCCCCATCGCCACCCATTTGTGCTTGCCCAGCTCGTGGTAGGGCAGCAGCTCGATTTTCTCGATGTTGGTCATGTCTTTGGTGAACTCGCCCAGCAGGTGCGCCGACTTATCGTCGTCTGACCAACCCGGCACCACCACGTAGCGGATCCAGGTGCGCTGATTGCGTTTCGCCAGGTAGCGGGCGAATTCCAGCGTGCGGTGGTTGGAGACGCCGACCAGGTTCTGGTGGATCTCGTCATTCATCTGTTTCAGGTCCAGCATCACCAGATCGGTGGTGTCCAGCAGCTCGTCGATCACCGGATCGTAGCGGCGCACGAAGCCATTGGTGTCCAGGCAGGTATTGATGCCTTCGGCGTGGCAGGCGCGGAACCAGTCGCGCACGAATTCAGCCTGCAGGATCGCCTCGCCGCCGGACGCGGTCACGCCGCCGCCGGAGGCGTTCATGAAGTGGCGGTAGGCCACCGCGTCTTTCATCAGCTCTTCGACGGTCACTTCTTTGCCGCCGTGGGTATCCCAGGTGTCGCGGTTATGGCAATAGAGGCAGCGCATCAGGCAGCCCTGGAAGAAGACGATAAAGCGGATCCCGGGCCCGTCGACGGTGCCGCAGGATTCGAAGGAGTGGATGCGACCAGTTACTGACATTGCGGGGTTTTCTCCAATATTGACTGTCAAACGCAGTCTAAAAATAGGCGCGTGGCCGCCGGCCAGGTATCTGCGATGCAGTGGCGGGGTGAGCCCGCCACCGGGGGTAATGATGCCTGTCGGCCGGTCAGTTGCCGGATAACTGTTTTGCCGGCTATCCATTCAGTATAGATGTCCGGCAAAACAGACTCGTACAGAGTCAGGGGAGAGCGGTGGGAGAAAAGGGCCGGCAGAACCGGCCCCGACGTTGGCACCGGGCGGTTTCCCGCCCGGTTGGCGTATTACATCGTTTGAGTGAAGGTACGAGTAATGACGTCCTGCTGTTGCTCTTTGGTCAGCGAGTTGAAGCGCACGGCGTAACCGGAAACGCGGATGGTCAGCTGAGGGTATTTCTCAGGGTTTTCCATCGCATCCAGCAGCATTTCGCGGTTCATCACGTTGACGTTCAGGTGCTGGCCGCCTTCGATGGAGGCTTCATGGTGGAAGTAACCATCCATCAGGCCCGCCAGGTTGGCTTTACGCACGTCGTCGTCTTTACCCAGCGCGTTCGGCACGATGGAGAAGGTGTAGGAGATCCCGTCTTTCGCGTAGGCAAACGGCAGTTTGGCTACCGAGGTCAGGGAGGCTACTGCGCCTTTCTGGTCGCGGCCGTGCATCGGGTTGGCACCTGGGCCGAACGGTGCGCCTGCGCGGCGGCCATCCGGGGTGTTACCGGTTTTCTTACCGTACACCACGTTGGAGGTGATGGTCAGTACGGACTGAGTCGGTACCGCATTGCGGTAGGTGCGCAGTTTCTGAATTTTCTTCATGAAACGTTCCACCAGGTCGCAGGCGATGTCATCGACGCGAGCGTCGTTGTTACCGAACTGCGGATACTCGCCTTCCACTTTGAAGTCGATGGCCAGGCCGTCTTCGTCGCGAATGGTGGTGACTTTCGCGTACTTGATGGCAGACAGGGAGTCGGCCGCCACGGACAGACCGGCGATGCCGCAAGCCATGGTGCGATAAACGTCACGGTCATGCAGCGCCATCAGCGCAGCTTCGTAGCTGTACTTGTCGTGCATGTAGTGAATGATGTTCAGCGCGGTCACGTACTGCTTGGCCAGCCAATCCATAAAGTGGTCCATGCGCGCCATGACTTTGTCATAGTCCAGCACTTCGTCCATCATCGGCGCTTCTTTCGGGCCGACCTGCATTTTCAGTTTTTCGTCAACGCCGCCGTTGATGGCGTACAGCATGGTTTTCGCCAGGTTGGCGCGGGCGCCGAAGAACTGCATTTGTTTACCGACGATCATCGGGCTGACGCAGCAAGCGATGGCATAGTCATCGTTGTTGAAGTCAGGGCGCATCAGGTCGTCGTTTTCGTACTGAACGGAAGAGGTGTCGATGGACACTTTCGCCGCGAATTTCTTGAAGTTCAGCGGCAGCTTCTCAGACCACAGGATGGTCATGTTCGGCTCCGGAGACGGCCCCATGGTGTACAGGGTGTTCAGGAAGCGGAAGCTGTTTTTGGTGACCAGGGTACGGCCGTCGACGCCCATACCGGCCAGGGATTCCGTTGCCCAGATTGGGTCGCCGGAGAACAGCTCATCGTACTCAGGGGTACGCAGGAAGCGCACCATACGCAGTTTCATCACCAGGTGGTCGATCAGTTCCTGCGCTTGCTCTTCGGTCAGTTTGCCCGCCTTGATGTCGCGCTCGATGAACACGTCGAGGAAGGTGGATACGCGGCCGAAGGACATGGCGGCGCCGTTCTGGGATTTCACCGCGGCCAGGTAGCCGAAGTAGGTCCACTGCACCGCTTCTTGCGCGCTGGTGGCCGGGCCGGAGATGTCGTAACCGTATTTAGCGGCCATCTCTTTGATCTGAGCCAGAGCGCGGTGCTGTTCAGCGATCTCTTCGCGCAGCTGGATGGTCATTTCCAGATCTTCGCCGTTTTCCAGTTTTTCCTGCAGCGATTTGAACTGGTTCAGTTTGTCGGCCATCAGGAAGTCGATACCGTACAGCGCCACGCGGCGGTAGTCGCCGATGATGCGGCCACGGCCGTAGGCATCTGGCAGACCGGTCAGCACGCCGGACTTACGGCAGTTCAGGATGTCTTTGGTGTAAACGTCGAATACGCCCTGGTTGTGGGTTTTACGGTATTCGGTGAACACTTTTTTCAGCTGCGGATCCAGTTCGCGGCCGTACACTTTGCACGAACCTTCGACCATTTTGATGCCGCCGAACGGGATCAGCGCGCGTTTCAGAGGGGCGTCGGTCTGCAGACCTACGATGGTTTCCAGCTCTTTGGCGATGTAACCCGCGTCGTGAGAAATGATGGTTGAAGCAACGTTGGTGTCGAAATCAACCGGCGCGTGAGTGCGGTTTTCCAGTTTGATCCCTTCCATAACCTTGTCCCACAAGGTGGTGGTGGCTTGAGTTGCGCCAGCCAGGAAGGATTCGTCACCCTCATAAGGCGTGTAGTTTTTCTGGATGAAGTCACGAACGTTGACTTCATTCTGCCAGTCACCCTTGCTGAAACCTTCCCAAGCGTTGGCTAATTTCTCGTTAAGTTCGGTCATTGTACACCTACCTTTGATTGTGGATTTCTAACTCTGCGCGCGGTAACTCACAGCTTAGTGCTGTTCGCGGCCCCCGCGCAGATAAATTACCCAGTAAGTCAACCCAACCAGCAGACCGCCGCCGATGATGTTGCCGATGGTGACCGGAATCAGGTTGTCGATGATGAAATTGCTTACTGTCAGATGAGCGAATTGCTCAGGTACCGCCCCTACGGCTTGCCAGAACTCCGGCGTGGCGAAGTGTTTGACCACGATGCCCATAGGGATCATAAACATGTTGGCGATGCTGTGTTCGAAGCCGCTGGCGACAAACATCCCGACCGGCAGCACCATGGCGAGCATCTTGTCGGTCAGAGTGCGGCCGGAGTAGCTCATCCAGACCGCCAGGCAGACCATCAGGTTAGCCAGAATGCCGAGGCACACGGCTTCGATAAAGGTGTGATGCAGCTTGTGGTCTGCGGTTTGCAGGACATTCAGGCCCCACTGGCCGTTGGCGACCATATACTCGCCGGAGAACCAGATCAGCGCCACGAAGAACAGCGCGCCGACCAGATTGCCGAGATAAACGTTCAGCCAGTTGGCACCCAGCTGGCCCCAGCTGATGCGGCCGCTGGCCTTGGCGATGACGATAAGTACGGTAGAGGTGAACAGGTCAGCGCCCGACACCACCACCAGCATTAACCCGAGAGAGAAGCAGATGCCGCCGACCAGTTTCGCCAGCCCGAAAGGCACGCCGGCGGTGCCGGTGGTCGCCGTGATGTAGAAGACGAAGGCGATGGAAATGAAGACACCGGCGGTGATCGCCAAATAAAACGTTTTCAGCGGATGTTTGGTGGCTTTATACACGCCGGCATCTTCAGCGATTTTCGCCGTGGCCGCAGGTAAAATCAGATCGAAGGGGCTGTCAGTTTTCAAACTAACTCTCGCTCTTAAGGGTTAAAACAACGCAATGAGATACTAGCAAAGCAGTATAGGGGAAAATTTGATTTGGATCATAAGGCGGGGAAGTAGAGCGGCAAAATGGCGTGTTTTTTGTGTGGTTTTTATGGTTAATTTATTGATTTTTAAGTAAAAACATTTTTTTAATGTTTGCAAAATTTTTTGAATTCACCGGGTGGACGGCGTAGGGTAAAGTTAAATTTTTAGGCGTTTTGTCGCCGCGCAGCGCTGAAAGTTTAATTATCGGTTAATTATTATTTCACCGTCCGGCAACAATTGACGGTTTATTTATTTTTATGGTCGTTTAACCGCCAATTTTCCGGCGAGAAAATAAAAGCGAATGCGTTGAAATACACCGCAAAAATGAAAACGCCGCAGCGAAGTGCGGCGTTTGGCAGCAGGGGTACTCCCAAAGTGGCAGTACCCCCTGATGATGCTTAGGCCTTGGCCCAGTGGCGGCGTTTGGCCGCCTGCAGCTTCTCGTAGGCCGCCAGCAGCGCCTGATGGGCCGGCAACGCCTTCAGATCGGCATCGACGGCGAACAGCCCGTTGAAGCGCGCTTCACCGCTGATGGCGGCGGAGGCGGCGTCGACCGCTTCCTGGCCGTACATCTTCACGAACGCGGTGTAGTACTGCGCCGCTTCGCGTTCAGGCTCCTGCGCCAGCAGCAGCAGCGTTTGCAGACAGCGGTAGTAGTTGCTGCGCGCCGGGCTCAGCACCGAGGCGTTGAAGTCCTGCGTCCATTCGGTCCAGATCAGCGCCTGATCCAGATCGCCGCCCGCCAGCGCCAGCATCGACTTCAGCTCGCCCACGCGCAGGGTATGCCAGGCGTTGTCTTTGCCGCTGGCAATGCCCAGCAGTTCGCGTACGCGGGTGAAGTCGTCCAGCCCTTCGTCGTCCAACTGCTCGATCAGCGCCAGGTACTCTTCCGGCTCCCACTCGCTGCCCGGCAGCGCCAGCAGCGTATCGCGCAGGTGCGCGCCCATGCTGTTGTTGGCCAGCAGCAGGTCTTCCGCCGGATAAATGTCGGACATGCCCGGCACGATGATGCGGCAAGCGTAGACGCCCAGGTGCTCGTAGTCGGCGATGTACACTTCCGCGTCTTCTTTGTCGAAGATGCTCATCAGGGTGGCGAACTCTTCCTGCGTGCTGCCGCTGAAGTTCCAGTCAACGAACGGGTAATCGGCGTCCTGTTTGAACAGATCCCAGGAGATCAGGCCGCTGGAGTCGATGAAGTGCGTTTCCAGGTTGGTGTGTTCCGCCACTTCTTCGTCATCGAAGGTCGGTGCGGTGAACACGTCGAGATCTTTCAAGCTGCGGCCCTGCAGCAGTTCGGTTACCGTGCGCTCCAGTGCCACGCCGAAGTCCGGGTGCGCGCCGAACGAAGCGAAGCAGGTGCCGTTGGTCGGGTTGAACAGCACCACGCAAATGACCGGGTAGTTGCCGCCCAGCGAGGCGTCATAGGAGAGGATCGGGAAACCTTCCTCTTCCAGCTTGGCGATGGCTTCCACCACGCCCGGGTAACGGTTCAGCACGTCGTCCGGGATCGCCGGCAGGCTGATGGATTCGGCGATGATGCGGTTTTTCACATAGCGCTCGAACACTTCCGACAGGCCCTGCACGCGCGCTTCGTTGGCGGTGTTGCCAGCGGACATGCCGTTGGAAACATACAGGTTGCCGATGATGTTCATCGGGATGTACACGGTTTGCTGATCGGACTGACGGGTAAACGGCAGCGCACACACGCCGCGATCGGCGTTGCCGGATTGCAGATCGACAAGATCGCTGGCGCTCAGCTCTTGCTGCGGATCGTAGAAGGCGTGCAGGCGTTCGTCGAGGATGCCGGCCGGCAGCGCGTCGTCTTCAGGGATCGGGAACCATTTCTCATTCGGGTAGTGCACGAAATCGCCTTCGGCAATCTGCTTGCCCAGATAGAAATCGGCGAAGAAGTAGTTGGTGGACAGGCGCTCGAAATATTCACCCAGCGCGGAGGCCAGCGCGGCTTTTTTGCTGGCGCCTTTGCCGTTGGTGAAGCACAGCGGGCAATCGCGATCGCGAATGTGCACTGACCACACGTGCGGCACCGGGTTCAGCCAGGAGGCTTCTTCGATGTTGAAACCGAGATCGCTCAGTTTCTGCTGGAAACGGGCGATGGAGTCTTCCAGGGCGGCGTCTTTACCGGGGATAAAAGTTTGCGTCATTGTCTTCACTTTTTGCGCGTACTAAAAACGCGCAATGATACGGGGTTTTACGCTGGAGCTCCACGTATTCCTAAAGCGGCGGCAAAGTCACAGTTTTTTTAAGGATAAAGGCCATAATTCAGCGAGTTATCTGTCACGGAGAAATCTAATGAAATCAGTGAAACTCAGCGCGTTACCCCTCCTGTTGACCGGCTTCAGCGCCTCGGCGCTGGCGCTGCCCAACATCACTCTGCTGGCGACCGGCGGCACCATCGCCGGCGGCGGCGATTCGGCGACGAAATCCAACTATACGGCGGGCAAGCTGGGCGTCGAGGCGTTGGTCGATGCGGTGCCGGCGCTGAAAAACATCGCCAACGTGCAGGGGGAGCAGGTGGTGAACATCGGTTCGCAGGACATGAACGATCGGGTCTGGCTGACGTTGGCGAAGAAAATTGACGCCGACTGCGGCAAGACCGACGGCTTCGTCATCACCCACGGCACCGATACGCTGGAAGAGACGGCCTACTTCCTCGATCTGACGGTGAAGTGCGATAAGCCGGTGGTGCTGGTGGGGGCGATGCGGCCGGCGACGGCGATGAGCGCCGACGGCCCGTTCAACCTGTATAATGCGGTGGTGACGGCGGCGGATCCGCAATCGGCCAACCGCGGGGTGCTGGTGGCGATGAACGACACCGTGCTGGATGCGCGCGACGTCACCAAGACCAACACCACCGCCGTGCAGACCTTCCAGTCGCCAAACTACGGCCCGCTGGGGTATATCCACAACGGCAAGATCGATTACCAGCGCTCGCCGCAGCGTAAGCATACCCGGGATACGCCGTTCGACGTCAGCAAGCTGAACGAACTGCCGAAGGTCGGCATCGTCTACAACTATGCCAACGCCTCCGATGCGCCGGTCAAGGCGCTGATCGCCGAAGGCTATCAGGGCATCGTCAGCGCCGGGGTCGGCAACGGCAACCTGTATAAAACGGTGTTCGACACCCTGGCGACGGCGGCGCACAACGGTGTGGCGGTGGTGCGTTCATCGCGCGTGCCAACCGGCGCCACCACCGAAGATGCGGAAGTGGACGACGCCAAGTACGGCTTTGTTGCCGCCGGCACGCTGAATCCGCAAAAAGCGCGCATTTTGCTGCAGCTGGCGCTGACGCAAACCAAAGACGCGAAGCAAATCCAGCAGATGTTCAATCAGTACTGATCGTTTTCTCTTCTGCGGGGGCCGGCCGGGCTCTCGCAGCCATCTTGGCTGAATACAGCATAAAACACCGCGTTAACCCGATGAATTTCCCCATGTCGCAGGGTTTTATCGTCCAAACAATCGCGACGGCCGCAGAGCCTGTCATCACCCGGCGCGGCCGTTTGCCGCCGACGGGTGAATAAGCGTTGCAGCCATGGGGCGTGAGTGATAAAACCGATGGGTTGGTTAACGCGAGCGTTAACTTCGGGCGTCTTTTCGACAGGTCGCTTTTCTGCGGCGAACAGTGAATGTGGTGAGGGGAAATGACTCAGGTTTATAATTTTAGCTCTGGCCCGGCGATGCTGCCGGTGGAAGTGTTGCGTCGTGCGGAACAGGAACTGTGCAACTGGCACGGTTTGGGCACGTCAGTGATGGAGATCAGTCACCGCAGCAAAGAATTCATCGCCGTTGCCGAGCAGGCGGAACAGGATCTGCGCGATCTGCTGAAAGTCCCCTCCAACTATAAAGTGCTGTTTTGCCACGGCGGCGCCCGCGCGCAGTTCGCCGCGCTGCCACTGAACCTGCTGGGCGACAAGGCCACTGCCGACTATATCGACGGCGGCTATTGGGCGCACAGCGCCATCAAGGAAGCGGAAAAGTATTGCGCCCCGAACGTCATCGACGTGAAAACCCGTATCGACGGCCTGAGCGGCATCAAGCCGATGAAAGAGTGGCAGCTCAGCGACGACGCGGCTTATGTCCACTATTGCCCGAATGAGACCATCGACGGCGTGGCCATCGATGAAACGCCGGACTTCGGCGACAAGGTGGTAATCGGCGATTACTCCTCGACCATCCTGTCCCGCCCGCTCGACGTCAGCCGTTTCGGCGTGATTTACGCCGGCGCGCAGAAAAATATCGGCCCGGCCGGCCTGACGCTGGTGATCGTACGCGACGATCTGCTGGGTAAGGCGCGCAAAGAAGTGCCGTCGATCCTCGACTACACCGTGCTGGCCGAAAACGACTCGATGTTCAACACCCCGCCAACCTTCGCCTGGTACCTGTCCGGGCTGGTGTTCAAATGGCTGAAAGAGCAGGGTGGCCTGGTGGAGATGCAAAAACGCAATCAGGCCAAGGCCGAACTGCTGTACGCGACCATCGATAAATCCGACTTTTACCGCAGCCAGGTGGCGATCGCCAACCGTTCCTGGATGAACGTGCCGTTCCAGCTGGCCGATGCGGCGCTGGACAAGGTGTTCCTCAGCGAAGCCGAAGCCATCGGCCTGCAGGCGCTGAAAGGCCACCGGGTAGTTGGCGGGATGCGCGCTTCTATTTACAATGCCATGCCGCTGGCCGGCGTGCAGGCGCTGACCGACTTCATGGCCGACTTCGAACGTCGTCACGGTTGATTCCGTCAACCCGCCCGACGCGGGCTGCTCAGGCTGTTGTCCTTTTGCATTAAAGCGGCTCCGGCATTATTCCGGAGCCGTTTCGTTTATCAGAATTGGAGAGTTTTGTTCACATGGTGGATTCCCTGACGTTACACCCGGTCGCCCTGGTCAATGGCACCGTCAACTTACCCGGCTCCAAGAGCGTTTCTAACCGCGCTCTGCTGCTGGCGGCGCTGGCGAAAGGAACGACCCGGCTGACCAACCTGCTGGACAGCGACGACGTGCGTCATATGCTGAACGCGCTGCAGGCGTTGGGCGTGAACTATCAGCTTTCCGCCGATCGCACCGTGTGCGAAGTGACTGGCGTGGCCGGGCCGCTGGTGGCCGGCCAGCCGCTGGAACTGTTCCTCGGCAACGCCGGGACGGCGATGCGCCCATTGGCGGCGGCGCTGTGCCTCGGCGAAGGCGACGTGGTGTTGACCGGCGAACCGCGCATGAAAGAGCGCCCGATCGGCCATTTGGTGGACGCGTTGCGCCAGGGCGGGGCGCAGATTGATTACCTCGAGCAGACCGATTACCCGCCGATTCGCCTGCGCGGCGGCTTCCAGGGCGGCGACGTCACCGTTGACGGCAGTGTCTCCAGCCAGTTCCTGACCGCGTTGCTGATGACCGCGCCGCTGGCGCCGCAGGATACGCAGATCCACATCAAGGGCGAGCTGGTTTCCAAGCCGTACATCGACATCACGCTGCATCTGATGCGCACCTTCGGCGTATCGGTGAGCCACGACAACTACCGGGTGTTCCATATCCAGGGGCGTCAGACGTATATCGCGCCGGGCGATTACCTGGTTGAGGGCGACGCTTCTTCCGCCTCTTACTTCCTGGCGGCGGCGGCTATCAAGGGCGGCACCGTGCGCGTGACCGGCATCGGCCGCAAAAGCGTGCAGGGCGACACCAAGTTTGCCGACGTGCTGGAGAAAATGGGCGCGCGCATTACCTGGGGCGACGATTTCATCGAATGCAGCCGCGGTGAACTGCGCGGCATCGACATGGACATGAACCACATTCCGGACGCGGCGATGACCATCGCCACCGCGGCGCTGTTTGCCGAGGGGCCGACCACCATCCGCAATATCTACAACTGGCGGGTGAAGGAGACCGACCGCCTGGCGGCGATGGCCACCGAGCTGCGTAAAGTGGGGGCGGAAGTGGACGAAGGCGAAGACTACATTCACGTCGTGCCGCCGGCCAAACTGCAGTTTGCCGAGATTGGCACCTACAACGATCACCGCATGGCGATGTGTTTCTCGCTGGTGGCGCTGTCGGATACTCCGGTCACCATTCTCGATCCGAAATGCACCGCGAAAACCTTCCCGGACTATTTCGAACAGCTGGCGCGCATCAGCCAGCCGGCGTAACCCGTCAAACCGTTTATTTTAAGGCCCCTTTGTGGGCCTTTATCATTTTTAACCTTTGGCGACCGGCGTTTCTTCTATACTTTTTCGCGGTTGTGCGCTTATTTTCAACAACCGGACAGTTCCAGGGTAACAGATCGCCGTAGGGCAGCGTATAATACGCCACCGTATTTGCCCCTGATTGGGCAGGTGACAGAGAGTGCGGCGCGCGGGCCTTGAGCCGAAGCGCACCGTGTCTCTGTGAGGTTTTCTACCTGAAGGAGAGAGAAATGACGGCTACAGCCCCGGTGATAACCGTTGATGGACCAAGTGGCGCAGGCAAAGGCACGCTGTGTAAAGCGTTGGCCGAGTCCCTTGGTTGGCGTTTGCTGGACTCCGGCGCGATCTATCGCGTGCTGGCGCTGGCGGCGTTGCATCATCAGGTGGATATCACTTCTGAGGAAGCGCTGGTTCCGCTGGCCGCACATCTCGATGTTCGCTTCGTTGCCCAGGACGGCAAGCTGCAGGTGATTTTGGAAGGTGAGGACGTCAGCAATGAGATCCGCACCGAAACCGTCGGCAACACCGCGTCGCAAGCGGCGGCGTTTCCGCGCGTGCGCGAGGCGCTGCTGCGCCGCCAGCGTGCATTCCGCGAGGCGCCCGGCCTGATTGCCGATGGCCGCGACATGGGCACGGTGGTGTTCCCGGACGCACCGGTCAAGATTTTCCTCGACGCCAGCTCGGAGGAGCGCGCGCACCGCCGCATGCTGCAGTTGCAGGAGAAGGGCTTTAATGTTAACTTTGAACGTCTTTTAGCCGAGATAAAGGAACGGGACGACCGTGACCGTAATCGGCCTATCGCGCCTCTGGTGCCCGCTTCTGACGCCCTCGTGCTGGATTCTACCAGCATGTCGATCGAAGAAGTGATCCGGCAGGCGTTGACGTATGCACAGAAAGTGTTGGCGTTGCCGCAGCAATAAGCGCGGCGGCGCTATTGGCTTTTTGTCATATTTGTCATAGCGGTATCGCAATATATCGGGTAAAATTTTACCCCTGTAACCTTAAACCCTGTCGGCATGGAGCCAATGGCGGGGTATGTGAAACAACCCCATTCGGCGGGACGCTAAATGGACGTTAAACTAAAGAACCCTGAAGATTAACAACATGACTGAATCTTTCGCTCAACTCTTTGAAGAATCCTTAAAAGAAATCGAAACCCGCCCGGGTTCCATCGTTCGTGGCGTCGTTGTTGCTATCGACAAAGATATCGTACTGGTTGACGCCGGTCTGAAATCTGAGTCTGCCATCCCGGCTGAGCAATTCAAAAACGCCCAGGGCGAGCTGGAAATCCAGGTTGGTGACGAAGTTGACGTTGCTCTGGATGCTGTTGAAGACGGCTTCGGTGAAACCCTGCTGTCCCGTGAGAAAGCTAAGCGTCACGAAGCTTGGATCACGCTGGAAAAAGCATACGAAGAAGCTGAGACTGTAACCGGTGTTATCAACGGCAAAGTGAAGGGTGGCTTCACCGTCGAGCTGAACGGCATCCGCGCGTTCCTGCCAGGTTCCCTGGTTGACGTGCGTCCGGTACGTGACACTCTGCACCTGGAAGGCAAAGAGCTTGAGTTCAAAGTCATCAAGCTGGATCAGAAGCGCAACAACGTTGTCGTTTCTCGCCGTGCGGTTATCGAATCCGAGAACAGCGCTGAGCGCGATCAACTGCTGGAAAACCTGCAGGAAGGCATGGAAGTTAAAGGTATCGTTAAGAACCTCACTGACTACGGTGCATTCGTTGATCTGGGCGGCGTAGACGGCCTGCTGCACATCACTGACATGGCTTGGAAACGCGTTAAGCACCCAAGCGAAATCGTCAATGTTGGCGATGAAATCACTGTTAAAGTGCTGAAGTTCGACCGCGAGCGTACTCGTGTATCCCTGGGCCTGAAACAGCTGGGCGAAGATCCATGGGTTGCTATCGCGAAACGTTACCCAGAAGGCACCAAGCTGACTGGTCGTGTAACCAACCTGACTGATTACGGCTGCTTCGTAGAAATCGAAGAAGGCGTTGAAGGTCTGGTACACGTTTCTGAAATGGATTGGACCAACAAAAACATCCATCCGTCCAAAGTTGTTAACGTGGGCGACGTAGTGGAAGTGATGGTTCTGGACATCGATGAAGAGCGTCGTCGTATCTCCCTGGGCCTGAAGCAGTGCAAATCCAACCCATGGCAGCAGTTCGCAGAAACCCACAACAAGGGCGACCGCGTTGAAGGTAAAATCAAGTCTATCACTGACTTCGGTATCTTCATCGGCCTGGACGGCGGCATCGACGGCCTGGTTCACCTGTCTGACATCTCCTGGAACGTTGCAGGCGAAGAAGCAGTACGTGAATACAAGAAAGGCGACGAAATCGCAGCGGTTGTTCTGCAAGTTGACGCAGAGCGCGAGCGTATCTCCCTGGGCGTGAAGCAGCTGGCTGAAGACCCGTTCAATAACTACCTGTCTATGAACAAGAAAGGTGCTATTGTTACTGGTAAAGTCACTGCAGTTGACGCCAAAGGTGCTACAGTTGAATTGGCAGGCGGCGTAGAAGGTTACCTGCGTGCATCTGAAGCCTCTCGCGACCGCATTGAAGATGCAACTCTGGTTCTGAACGTAGGTGACGAAGTTGAAGCTAAATTCACCGGCGTTGACCGTAAGAACCGCGTTGTAAGCCTGTCCGTACGTGCTAAGGACGAAGCTGACGAGAAAGACGCCATCGCAACTGTTAACAACAAACAGGAAGAAGGCAACTTCTCTAACGCAATGGCTGAAGCTTTCAAAGCGGCTAAAGGCGAGTAATGACGGGGGGCGGTTTCTGACCGCCCCGATACGGTAGTTTAGCTGCAAAGCTTGGAGGTACTATGACCAAGTCTGAACTTATTGAAAGACTTGCTGGCCAGCAATCTCATATTCCGGCGAAGGCCGTTGAGGATGCAGTGAAAGAGATGCTTGAGCACATGGCCGCAACGCTGGCCGAGGGCGAACGCATTGAGATCCGCGGATTCGGCAGTTTTTCTCTTCACTACCGTGCCCCGCGTGTAGGCCGCAACCCGAAAACCGGTGACAAAGTTGAGCTGGACGGCAAGTACGTTCCTCACTTCAAACCCGGCAAAGAGTTGCGTGACCGCGCCAATATCTATGGCTAGTCGCTGACTGCTCATAGCGTTGTTGCTTGTAAAGAATATAAAACGGTGCCTTTAAGGCGCCGTTTTTTTTCGCCTGCGATTCTCCATGACACGCAAGTGAATTGCGTACTGCGCCGCATTTGCGGTGTGGCTGCTGCATAGGCCTCTCTTATCCTGCCATGCTCACCGCATCTTCGTTAAAGCCCGCTGGCGGCGACATATCGCCTCAATGATCCTGCTTGCTTGCCGTGACGCGTTTTTGCTCATGGTGGAGCCGATGGGAGAAGAGCGATCAAAATTTCGCTGGATCTGGCGATATTCGCCGTTATCTGCGGCATTCTGCCGCTGCTGGTTTTACCGCGGTTGCCAGAGCCATGGCTGTTGTGGCCGATGCTGTTTGTCGCCTGTTTACTGCTGCGCACCCGTTGGCCGATCTGCCGTTATTTGGCCTGTCTGGGTTTGGGATTCATATGGGCGGTTTTCAACGCCGGAAGCCTGCTTGGGCAAATGGAGCGCCTAAGCCGCATGCCGGATGTAACGGCGGTGGCGCAGGTGAGCAGTGTCGCACTGGAGCCTGCCGCCAGTAAGCAGACGCTGATGCGCATCGAGCGAGTCGACGGCCATTGGTTGGTGCCTGCGCTGGCGTTTACTACGACGTGGGCCCCAGAACGGCAGCGGCTGTGCGCCGGGCAGCGTTGGCAGTTGAAACTGCGTTTACGGCCGGTGCACGGCAAGCTCAATGAAGGCGGCTTTGACAGCCAGCGTTGGGCGATCGCGCAGCGCCAACCTTTGACCGCGCAGGTCAGGCAGGCTCGTTTGCTGGATGGCGATTGCGGCCTGCGCCAGCGCATAATCAGCCATGCGGAAACCAACATCGGTGAATTGCGTTACAAGGCGGTGTTGCTGGCGCTGGCGTTTGGGGAACGCACCGCACTGGAACAGGCTTTGCGCACGCTGATGCTGAAAACCGGCATTGCGCACCTGATGGCTATTTCGGGGCTACATGTGGCGATGGTCGCCATTTTGTTTTGGGCGGTGCTGCGTGCGCTGCAGTTTTTTCTTCCCGCCCATCTGATTGGTTATCGCTTTCCGCTGGTCGCGGGCTGGGTGGCGACGCTGATCTATGTCTGGTTGGTGGGCGCCCAGCCACCGGCGGTACGCACCGCGCTGGCGATGACGCTGTGGATGCTGCTGCGCTTGCGCGGCGTTCATTGTTCTTCCTGGCAAGTGTGGCTGTGGTGCGTCGGGCTGATTTTGTTGTGCGATCCGCTGGCGGTATTGTCAGACAGTTTTTGGCTGTCGGTGCTGGCAGTAGGGTGTTTGATTTTTTGGTTCGAATGGGCGCCGCTCGGCGAGCGATTTCGTTCCGCCTGGTATTGGGCGCCGGTACGCTGGCTGCATATTCAGCTGGGCATGACGCTGCTGTTGGTGCCGATGCAGGTCGCGCTGTTTTTAGGCCTGACGCTGACCTCGTTGCCGGCCAATCTCTGGGCGGTGCCCATCGTCTCATTGGTGACGGTGCCGTTGATTTTGCTGGCGGTGATTGGCGGCGTCTTCCCCTCGCTAAGTTACGGGCTTTGGTGGTTGGCCGATTTCACGTTGAGCGGGGTGTTTGTGCCGCTGCATTACCTGCAGCGCGGTTGGGTGGATTTGGGGGCTGCCTCGCTGCTGGCCAGCATAGCGGGATGGCTTATCGTTATCTGTTGGCGCTTTCATTGGTGGTGGCGCTATGCGCCGGGCCTGGCGACGATCGCGATATGCTGCGTGCTGTGGCGAGGAAAAGAGCCGGGATACCGCTGGCGCGTCGATATGCTCGATGTCGGGCACGGCCTGGCGATGGTGATAGAGCAAAACGGCAAAGGCATATTGTATGACACCGGCGATCGTTGGCCTGCAGGCAGCGCCGCCGAGCGGCATGTTTTGCCGATGCTGAACTGGCGGGGCATTGAACTGGAACAGATCATCATCAGCCATGCTCATCTCGATCATATCGGCGGGCTGTCGACGGTACAGAGTGCGTTTCCACAGGCGACGGTGCGCAGCCCGATACGCGGGGAGGGGCACTTGCCCTGCGTCGCCGGAGAGCGTTGGCGATGGCAGTCGTTGCAATTCGAGGTGTTGTGGCCGCCGAAAACGCTCAAAAGGCCGGTCAATGACGACTCCTGTGTGATTCGCATCGACGACGGGAAATACAGCCTGCTGCTTACCGGCGACGCGGAAAAGAAGGCGGAGGCACAGCTGATTCGATTGCGCCGCGACCGTTTGGCGGCCACGGTATTGCAGGTGGGGCACCATGGCAGCAGAACGTCTTCGACGCCGCCGTTTCTGCGCGCGGTCAATCCTGAGGTGGCGCTGGCGTCAGCATCTCGTTACAACAAATGGCGATTGCCGGCGCGTAAAGTGGTCGCCAGATACCGGGCAAATGGCATTACATGGCGTGATACGACGCGCTCCGGCCAGTTATCGGTACTTTTTTTCGACAACGATTGGCAAATTAAAGGCTTTCGCGAACAATTAATGCCCCGTTGGTACCATCAGCGGTTTGGCGTAGAGGGTGATAATGAGTAAAATAGGCCGCTATTTCTTCCGATGCTGGTATTTGCATGATGAATGATAAAGATCTCTCGACCTGGCAGACGTTCCGTCGACTCTGGCCGATGATCACTCCTTTTAAGACCGGGCTGATTGTGGCCGCCATTGCGTTGATTATGAACGCAGCGGGGGACACGCTGATGCTGTCTCTGCTTAAACCGCTATTGGACGATGGGTTTGGAAAAACCGACAGCAGCGTGCTGGTGTGGATGCCGCTGGCGGTGATTGCGCTGATGCTGATGCGTGGCGTGACCAGCTTTGTTTCAAGCTACTGCATTTCCTGGGTTTCCGGCATGGTGGTGATGCAGATGCGCCGCCGCCTGTTTGGCCACATGATGAGAATGCCGGTGGCCTTCTTCGATCAGCAGTCTACCGGGACGCTGTTGTCGCGCATTACCTATGACTCCGAGCAGGTGGCTTCCTCCTCTTCCAGCGCCCTGGTGACCGTGGTGCGTGAAGGGGCCTCGATCATTGGCCTGTTCATCATGATGTTCTACTACAGCTGGCAGCTGTCGGTGATCCTGATCGTGCTGGCGCCGATCGTCTCCATCGCCATTCGCCTGGTGTCCAAGCGTTTCCGCAACATCAGTAAGAACATGCAGAACACCATGGGACAGGTGACCACCAGCGCCGAGCAGATGCTGAAAGGCCATAAAGAAGTGCTGATCTTCGGTGGCCAGCAGGTGGAAACCGAGCGCTTTAACTCGGTCAGCAACCGCATGCGTCAACAGGGCATGAAACTGGTCTCCGCGTCTTCGATTTCCGATCCGATCATTCAGCTGATCGCTTCGCTGGCGCTGGCGTTCGTGCTGTTTGCCGCCAGCTTCCCAAGCGTGATGTCAACCCTGACCGCCGGTACCATTACCGTGGTGTTCTCGTCGATGATCGCGCTGATGCGCCCGCTGAAGTCGCTGACCAACGTCAATGCCCAGTTCCAACGCGGGATGGCGGCATGCCAGACGCTGTTCTCCATTTTGGATATGGAACAGGAAAAAGACACCGGCACCCGCGAAGTGAAGCGTGCGAAAGGCGATATCGAATTCCGCAACGTCACCTTCTACTACCCGTCCAAGGAAACGCCGGCGCTGCGTGATATCAACCTGAAAATCGCCGAAGGCAAGACCGTCGCATTGGTGGGCCGTTCCGGTTCGGGCAAATCCACCATCGCCAACCTGTTGACGCGTTTCTACGATATCCAGGAAGGCGAAATCCTGATGGACGGCCACGATCTGCGTGAATATACCCTGGCCTCACTGCGTAATCAGGTGGCGCTGGTCTCGCAAAACGTGCACCTGTTCAACGACACCATCGCCAACAACATCGCCTATGCGCGCGAGAGCGAATACAGCCGCGAGCAGATTGAGAAAGCGGCCGAAATGGCGTACGCGATGGACTTCATCAACAAGATGGAGAACGGCCTGGATACGGTGATCGGTGAGAACGGTGTAATGCTATCCGGCGGCCAACGTCAGCGTATCGCCATCGCGCGTGCGTTACTGCGCGACTGCCCGATCCTGATCCTGGATGAGGCGACTTCTGCGCTGGATACCGAGTCCGAACGTGCCATCCAGGCTGCGCTGGACGAGTTGCAGAAAGACCGTACTTCGCTGGTGATCGCGCACCGTCTGTCGACGATTGAGAAGGCGGACGAGATCCTGGTGGTGGAGGACGGCCGCATCGTCGAACGCGGCGAGCACGCCGAATTGCTTGAACGGCAGGGCGCCTATGCGCAGCTGCACCGCATGCAGTTTGGTCAATAATGATTGAGCGCATCTGGTCCGGCGGTTCGCTGCTTTATCTGGCGCTGCTGCCGCTCTCCTGGCTGTATGGCCTGCTCAGTTGGCTGATTCGCCTCAGCTATCGCTGTGGCCTGCGCAAAAGCTGGCGCGCGCCGGTGCCGGTGGTGGTGGTGGGCAACCTCACCGCTGGCGGCAACGGCAAAACGCCGATGGTGATCTGGCTGGTGGAACACCTGCAGCAGCGGGGCTATCGCGTTGGCGTGGTTTCGCGCGGCTACGGCGGCAAGTCGGCGGTCTATCCCCTGGTGCTCAATCAGAATACCTCGACCCGCGAGGCGGGGGATGAGCCGGTGCTGATTTATCAGCGCACCGGCGCGCCCGTGGCGATCGCGCCCAAGCGAGCCGAGGCGGTACAGGCCTTGCTGCAACAACAGCCGCTGGATGCGATCATCACCGACGACGGCTTGCAGCACTATGCCTTACAGCGTGACTTCGAGCTGGTGGTCATCGACGGCGTGCGCCGTTTCGGCAATGGCTGGTGGTTACCGGCCGGGCCGATGCGCGAGCGTGCCGCGCGGCTTGGCAGCGTCGATGCGCGCGTCGCCAATGGCGGCGTGGCGCAGGCGGGGGAGATTGCCATGCGCCTGCAGGCGCGTGACGCGGTGAACCTGCTGAGCGGTGAACGTCGCCCGGCGGCCGAGCTGCCGCGCGTGGTGGCGATGGCGGGCATCGGTCATCCGCCGCGTTTCTTCGCGACGTTGGAAAAGCTGAACGTCGAGGTGGTGCAGGAAGTGGCGTTTGCCGATCATCAGGAATATCAGCAGCCGCAGCTGACGGCGCTGGTTGCAGCCGATCAAACGCTGCTGATGACGGAGAAGGACGCGGTGAAGTGCCGCGCCTTTGCCCAGCCTAATTGGTGGTATTTACCGGTTGATGCGGTGCTACCGTCCGCTCAGGCTGAGCAACTGCTGCAGGGTATCGAATCTCTGCTGACCAAGTAACCTCAGGATGCCAGCGTGACAAGCCCCAGGGCTTGCGCGCAGGCCTCCAGCGAACGCTGCTGGGTTTGCTGATACAGCGCCAGCTCGTCGATCACCTCACTGCCCAACGCTTGTTCAAACGCAGCCCGGCTGGAAGCGGCATTGTACTGCGCGTGGCGGCTGTCCCCCAGATTTGACTGGAAAATCCCCGCTGCGCTGACCGGCAGAAAATCTTCATACACCAGCGGCTGGAAGCGAACGTGTTCTTTCTCGATCAGTTGCTCCAGGGTACTGTGCTTATCCAGCGACTCTTTGGCCGCCAGGCCGCATTCGGTCGGGAAATAGCGGAACCACGCCAGCTGTTGCTCGCGCAGCGTGGCGTAATCATCCGGAAACGCCCGGAAGTTTTCCTCCAGCAGTTGATAGTAGCGCTCGGCGTTCTTCTCGCTTGGCGGTGCCTGCAGTGCATCGTTGGTCGCCTGCAGCAGGCGGTCGTAGAGGGCGCGCCCTTTAGGCGTCAGCGCCACGCCGCGCTGTTCGATCTCGCCGAAGCGCGCGGTATGGTGGCCGGCGATGGCGTGGCCGTCGTGCTCAACGAAATCGACGCTTTCTTCCAACGCCTTGAAGCTGGTCTGGCGCAGCAGGATTGCACGGCGGCGGCGCGGCGGGCCCTCGATGACCGCTTTGGGCGTAATGCCGCGGCCGGGCATCGCCTGTTGAACGCGATCGATATCCAGCGTGCGCGGCGTCAGGTGGTTGATATGCGGCCCTTTAAACGCTACGACGTCGGCGATCAGGCGATGCTGATCGTGCAACTGCCGGTATTCTTCGGCGCTGACCGTCGCCTGATTGTGCCAGCGGAAGGTCTCCAGCGCTTGTTCGACAAACTCTTGCGCCTGCGCTGCATTCAATCCGCCTTGCGCTTCCTGCAGCGCGATCAGTTCCAACGCGCGATCGGTAAATATGCGGCGGCGCGCCAGCAAGCGCTCGGCCAGCTCACGCAGCGCGGGATCTTCTATCAGTTCCAGGCGCAGCAGGGAGGTGAACACGCGGAAAGGACTGATCTGCAGCGCGTCTTCATGTACGGCGCGAAAAGCGGTAGAGTGCACCGGAACGCCCGCTACCGACAGGTCATAGTAACCGACCGGCGCCATGCCCATCACCCGGAACAGGCGGCGCAGGGTGGCCAGCTCATCCGCGGTGCCGACCCGGATCGCGCCGTGGCGCTCCATGGCGAGGCGCTCTATCTCGCCGGTGATTTGCAACTGATGAGCCAGTGCGGCGTCTTCGCGCAGAACCTGTCGATTGGTTTCCGCCACCAACTCCAGCAGATCGCCGTACAGCGG
Organism: Serratia sp. CC22-02; assembly: GCF_900182895.1. Classification (NCBI taxonomy): domain Bacteria; kingdom Pseudomonadati; phylum Pseudomonadota; class Gammaproteobacteria; order Enterobacterales; family Yersiniaceae; genus Serratia; species Serratia sp. CC22-02. The sequence goes on from NZ_FXUD01000002.1 coordinate 920,072, forward strand.
TACCTCCTTTTGGTACATGTCCGACATCGCGTGGGAGAATCTGGCGCGGATTTCATTAGGTGAAACGAACTGCTGGGCGGTCATGCGCATAGCTCCTTGATTCAGCATAATCTGAAAAATCGTGTTTTTAGCGGCAAAAGTGCTGGCGAAAAAGCCGTCTGCCTTGTTTTCCCCTCAAGTTTAGCCATCTGATTTGGGATTTGTTATAGAGGCGCCAAGCATATTAGAGTTTTATGCGTTAGCTCTCATTTGCAGCGCACAGACGGACAAATGATGCGCCGGCCTGGGGGAAGAGGCGGTGGATGGGCTGCGAAGAACGGTAAATTAATTCATGTGTATTCAGGGGGATAAAAATAAATTCGGCGTAATGGCGAATTTAATGCAATAAACCTCTTGTGCATTCACCAGATTTATGAGTAAATGCAAGTCGGCCTGTAATCCAGACCTATTTATGTTCGAGTTTAGAGTTAAGCAGTTCCTCCAAAAACGTTATCATCCGATTCCGCTTCAAAGACGAACCTTCTAAGTACCTCCCATAAGTAATGTTTCTGAAATGGCCCCAATTGCCTCTTATGGCAGGTTTTGTAAATATATTTAAAGGTAAATGTAATGTCTAAGAAGACTGGTCAGGTTAAGTGGTTCAACGAAAGCAAAGGTTTTGGTTTCATTGAGCAGAACGACGGCGGCAAAGATGTATTCGTACACTTCTCCGCAATCATGACCGACGGTTTCAAGACCCTGGCTGAAGGCCAGCGCGTCGAGTACACCATCCAGGACAGCCCGCGCGGGCCGGCTGCCGCCAACGTAGTTGCTCTGTAAGATTACAGGGAACGCGTATAAGAGATCTTAATACAACCATGGTGACGCTTTAGCGCCGAGTCATGCGGAAGATATTAAGTTCAACAAGCCCGCCTTAGTGCGGGTTTTTTATTTTTTTTGCTCACGAGAGGTTTGTTACGAAAAACTTTAGGATGGGCTGGTAGCGTCCAGACAATATAAAAAATGACGTTGTCAAGGATGCTCAAGTAAAAGGATATAAGTTATGTTTAAAAATACTGTGTTAAAAATGGGCCGCGTGAAATGGTTTAATCAGGCCGAAGGCTATGGTTTTATTTCACCGGTAGATGGCAGCGACGAAATCTATGTCAATCGCAACGCTATCGCCAACACCAAAAATAAGTCGTTGAACGAAGGTCAGAACGTTGAGTTCTCGATCTATCGCAGCTCGCATGGGCTGTCCGCGGCAGACGTTATCGCGTTCTGATCGCACCCTCCTTCCTCGCCAGTGCCGGTGTCGCCACCCGCAAGCACTGGCGAAGATAAATCCCTCGATATCCACTATTATCAGGCCACTGCCTACTTGCCACGGATATCAGGATGACCACCCCGATAATTTCCCTTACCGCCGCTCGCGCGCTGCACCTTGCCGCCCAGGGGCTGCTTTCTCCGCTTAAACGACAGGCTAAGCCCGATGACGTCGTGAGCGCGATCCAGCGCATGGGGCTGTTACAAATCGATACCATTAGCGTCGTCGCCCGCAGCCCGTATCTGGTGCTGTTCAGCCGTTTGGGCGCCTATCAGTCGGAATGGCTGGAGCAGGCGCTTGCCGGCCGCAAACTGTTCGAATATTGGGCGCACGAAGCCTGTTTCCTGCCGATTGAGGATTTTGGTTTGCTGCGGCACCGCATGCTGGCGCCTCATGATATGGGCTGGAAATATTCCGCCGACTGGGTGCAGCAGCACCAGGCGGCGATGGACAGCCTGCTGCGGCACATCGAACAGCAGGGGCCGGTGCGCTCCGCCGATTTCAGCGCCGAGAAAAAGGGCAACAGCGGATGGTGGGACTGGAAACCGGAGAAACGACACCTGGAGATCCTGTTTACCGCCGGCAAGCTGATGGTAGCCGAACGCCGCAACTTCCACCGGGTTTACGATCTGACCGAAAGGTTGCTGCCGGCCTGGGACGATGCGCGTCATACGCTGCCTGCGGAGCGGGCGCGCAGGCAGATGCTGCGCCGCACCTGCCGCTATCTGGGTATCTTTCGCGCTGAATGGTTGGCAGATTACTATCGGCTGAAACGCGTGGCGCCAAAAACCTTGCTGGCAGAGCTGCAGGAGCAGGGGGAGATTACGCCAGTGCAGGTAGAGGGGCTGGAAGGGCCGTTCTATGTGCATGAATCTCTGGCGGAACTGCTGCCGCTGGCGGAACAGGGCAAACTCAAATCGACGGTCACCAGCCTGTTGTCCCCCTTTGATCCGGTGGTTTGGGATCGGCGGCGGGCGCTGGAGCTGTTCAACTTTGACTATCGGCTGGAGTGTTATACGCCGAAAGAAAAACGCCGCTATGGGTACTTCACCCTGCCGGTGCTGCACCGCGGTGAGCTGGTGGGGCGCATTGACGCCAAGGCGCACCGTCGCCAGGGGGTGTTCGAGATCATCAGCTTCCATGCGGAGCCGCAGGTGCGCTTCGGCAAACAGCGGGCGCAGGATATCCGGCAGGCCATCGCGCGTACGGCAAAATGGCACGGTGCGCAACGCGTCGCGCTGGGCGACATTCCGGCGGCGTTGGCCGCTGAATGGGGGGCCGGCTGGGAAGTGGAATAACGAACGACGCCGTCGGTGGGTAAAACGAAGTTCAGCGCCGCTCGTTACAAAGGGGCTCAGTGGCTGAAGTTAGCGAACAGAGCGATGATTTTATGCAGACGTTTGATCACGTATCACGGCCTTTTTGTGATTTGTATCACAAAATTCTACGCTGGGATGCGCCCCAGTTCAAGCGGTTGCCCCCGCGCGATGAGGAAATATCGGTGGGTTGGCGCCACCGGTGATTAACCTGAGGCCGGGCGTTATGCTATCCTCACAGCCTTTCCCAGATGACCTATCCCCTTACGGAGGATGCATGGACCACCGTTTACTCGAAATCGTTGCCTGCCCGGTATGCAACGGCAAACTCTATTTCAATAAAGAAAACCAGGAACTGGTGTGCAAAGCGGACGGGTTGGCTTACCCCCTGCGCGACGGCATTCCGGTGCTGTTGGAAAATGAAGCGCGTGCGCTGTCGCTGGATGAGAAACACGCATGAGTTTTATCGCTATTATTCCCGCCCGCTACGCCTCGACCCGTTTGCCGGGTAAACCGCTGGCCGATATTCACGGCAAGCCGATGGTGGTACACGTCATGGAGCGCGCCCGCGAGTCCGGCGCCAGCCGCGTCATCGTGGCGACCGATCACCCTGAAGTCGCCAAAGCGGTGGAAGCCGCCGGTGGCGAAGTGTGCATGACCAGCCCGGATCACCATTCCGGCACCGAGCGGCTGGCGGAAGTGATCGCGCACTACGGCTTTGCCGACGACCAGATCATCGTTAACGTGCAGGGCGATGAACCGCTGATCCCACCGGTGATCGTGCGTCAGGTCGCAGAGAACCTGGCGGGCAGCCAGGCCGGTATGGCGACGCTGGCGGTGCCGATCGAGAGCGCCGAAGAGGCTTTCAACCCCAATGCGGTGAAGGTCGTGATGGACGCGCAGGGCTACGCGCTCTATTTTTCACGCGCCACCATTCCGTGGGATCGTGAGCGTTTCGCCGCGTCGAAAGAGAGCATCGGCGACAGCCTGCTGCGTCATATCGGCATCTACGCGTACCGCGCCGGCTTCGTGCGTCGCTACGTCAGCTGGGCGCCGAGCCAGCTGGAACAGATCGAGCTGTTGGAACAGCTGCGCGTGCTGTGGTACGGTGAAAAAATCCACGTGGCGGTCGCGAAAGCGATCCCGAGCGTGGGGGTCGATACGCCGGAAGATCTCCAGCGCGTGCGCGACAGCATCCAACCCTGAGCCTGAGTTCGTCGGCGCGCCGCGCAACGCGCCGACGATGCAACACCCCCCATGATTGTTCCCCGTTTTGTTGATCTGCGTTGAAGAATTTTTCTGCTCACCGTTCGATGATGTTACGTACCCCCTTATTAGCCTGAGGTGAATGCCTTATGGAGCAGTTACGCGCCGAACTGAGCATTGTGCTGGGTGAGTCCATCAGCCGGCTGGAGCGGGTGAGCGAGCAGCCTTATGCGCATATGTATTCGCTGTACGATCGGCAGGGCAACGCGATCCCGCTGATGGCGAAAAGCTTTATCTGTCAAGGCATCGCCCAGCAGGAGGCTTACAAGCTGTCGATGCTGGCGCGCGACGGGGATATTCGGCTGCCCACGGTGTACGGCGTGGTATGTACTCAACAGACGCCGTATAAGGAAATCCTGCTGATCGAGCGCCTGCGCGGCGTGTCGGCTGAAGCGCCGACGCGCTCGCCGGATCGCTGGAACATGCTGATGGAACAGATCGTTGACGGGATATTGGCCTGGCATCGCATCGACAGCCACGGCAGCGTCGGCAGCGTTGACAGCACGCAGGAGAACGACTGGTTTTGCTGGTATCAACAGCGGGTCGAAGTGCTGTGGGCGACGGTAGTCAATCTCACCACCCCGCAGCTGACCATGGCGGATCGGCGTTTGCTGTACCGCACGCGCGAAGCGCTGACCCATTTCTTCGTCGGCTTCGACGATCCCTGTGTTCTGGTGCACGGTAACCTGTCGCTGCGCAGCATGCTGAAGGATCCCAAAAGCGATCAGCTGCTGGCGATGCTCAATCCCGGCGTGGTGCTGTGGGCGCCGCGCGAATACGATCTTTTTCGCCTGTGCGAGGCGGGTATGCCCAGCCAACTGCTGTTCCGCTATCTGCAGCGCGCGCCGGTCGCCGACGCTTTCCTGGCACGGCGCTGGCTGTATGTGGTGTGGGAAGCGGTAGGGCGCTTGGTTCATACCGGCAAGCTGGAGCGGCGGCCGTTCGACTATGCATCGCAACAGCTGCTGCCCTGGCTGGCCGGTTGAACGGGCCTTACTCGGCGCCGGCGCGATCCGCGCCTTTCAGCCACTGCCACAGGCTGCCCAGCGTTTCATACCAGGCACGTTCGGTATGGCCGAGGAACATCGAGGACGGTGTGGCGCGATCCCAGATATTCAGCGGCGAGTCGATCGCCAACTGGTTGGCCGGCGCCGGGATCGGGTGCAGGCCTTTCGCCTCGAAGAAGCGCATGGCGCGCGGCAGATGGTTGGCGGAGGTCACCAGAATGAACGGTTGCTCGCCGACCAACTTGGCGACCTGAGCGGCTTCTTCCTCGGTATCGCGCGGTTCCCTCAGGATCACCATATCGCTGCGCGGCACGCCCAGGCTTTCGGCCACCAGCGCCGCCGTGGCGGCGTTGCTTTGCATGCTGCCGGCGGATGCGCCGGTAAACACCATTCTGGCGCCGGGATGCGCAAGGTAAAGCCGCACGCCTTCCGTCACGCGCGGCAGGCTGTTGCCGAGCAAATTCGAGCTGGGTGCCCAATCGGGATTGTAGGTATAGCCCCCGCCCAACACCACGATGTAACTGACCGGATCGTTGCCGCGATAAGTCTGGTATTGGGCTTCGATCGGCCTCAGCAGCCGGTCGGCCACCGGCTGCAGGCTGAAAAGCAGTAAAAACAGCCAGCTCAGCGTAAAAATCGTCTTACCGCTTTTTTGCCAGCGGGTGAACCACAGCAGCAGCAGCGCCAGCCCCATCAGCAGCATCAACAGCGGCAGCGGCATCAGCATGGCGCCAAAGAACTTTTTCAGGTTGAACAGCATCGAAAATCAGATCCTTTTGGGTGAAAAAGCGGCATCCAGGCATAAACAGGCCGCAAGAAGATACATTCTAAGCCAGTCTGTGCCAAAATAGCAGGTTTGAATGGGCGTGCGCTTTGCCGCCGACAAGAATGAGATCAGCGGAGCCGTTGTCCATGCAGGATCGCAATTTTGACGATATTGCTGAAAAATTTGCGCGTAATATTTACGGCACCACGAAAGGAAAAATCCGCCAGGCGGTGGTTTGGCAGGATCTGACCGGGTTGCTGGCGCAGTTGCCGCAGCGGCCGCTGCGCATCCTCGACGCCGGGGGCGGTGAAGGCCATATGGCCTGCCAGCTGGCAGAATTAGGACATCAGGTGTTGTTGTGCGATCTTTCTGGTGAGATGATCCAGCGCGCCGCGCAGCTGGCGGAACAGAAAGGTGTGAGCCAGAACATGCAATTCGTACAAAGTTCTGCGCAGGATATCGCTCAACATTTGGAACAGCCGGTTGATCTGATATTGTTTCATGCAGTGCTTGAATGGATCGCCGAGCCCGAAGCGGCGCTGCAGGCGTTGTATGACTGCCTGACGCCGGGCGGCGCGCTGTCGCTGATGTTCTTCAACGCCAACGGCCTCTTGATGCGCAACGTGGTGTTGGGTAATTTCCAACTGGTGGATCCCGAGGTCAGGCGGCGCCGCAAGCGTTCGCTGTCGCCGCAATATCCGCACGATCCGCTATTGGTCTACGGTTGGCTGGAACAGCTGGGCATGCGTATCGGCGGTAAAACCGGCGTGCGGGTGTTCCACGACTATCTGCAGAGCAGACAGCTGCAAACACAAAAATTTGAAGAGTTACTGGCGCTTGAACAGCACTATTGCCGGCAGGAGCCGTACGTGAGTTTGGGGCGCTATATTCACGTCATGGCGCATAAACCAAACCTGAAGGACGAACTATGAGTGAATTTTCCCAGACAGTACCCGAACTGGTCGCCTGGGCACGGAAAAATGATTTCTCTATTTCGCTCCCTACGGAGCGTCTCGCATTTCTGCTCGCCATCGCCACCCTGAACGGCGAACGGCTGGACGGCGAGATGAGCGAAGGTGAGCTGGTTGATGCATTTCGCCATGTCAGCAAGGGTTTTGAACAGACGCATGAAACGGTGGCGATGCGCGCCAACAATGCGATCAACGACATGGTGCGCCAGCGCCTGTTGAACCGCTTTACCAGCGAACTGGCGGACGGCAATGCGATTTACCGCCTCACGCCGCTGGGTATCGGCATTACCGATTACTATATTCGCCAACGCGAATTCTCCACGCTGCGTCTGTCGATGCAGCTGTCGATCGTGGCGCAGGAACTCAAGCGCGCCGCCGACGCCGCCGACGAGGGCGGCGACGATTTCCATTGGCACCGCAACGTGTTCGCGCCGTTGAAATATTCGGTGGCGGAAATCTTCGACAGCATAGACATGACCCAACGCGTGATGGACGAGCAGCAGCAGAGCGTGAAAAACGACATCGCGGCGCTGCTGAGTAAAGACTGGCGGGCGGCGATCTCCAGCTGCGAGATGCTGCTGTCGGAAACCTCGGGCACCCTGCGCGAGCTGCAAGATACGTTGGATGCGGCGGGCGATAAGCTGCAGGCCAACCTGCTGCGCATCCAGGACGCGACCCTCGGCAACGTGGAGCTGGGCTTCGTCGACAAGCTGGTGTTCGATCTGCAGAGCAAGCTGGATCGCATCATCAGCTGGGGCCAGCAGGCGATCGACCTGTGGATCGGCTACGATCGCCACGTACATAAATTTATCCGTACCGCTATCGATATGGATAAAAACCGCGTGTTCGCCCAACGCCTGCGCCAGTCGGTGCAAACCTATTTCGACCACCCGTGGGCGCTGACCCATGCCAATGCCGATCGTCTGCTGGACATGCGCGACGAAGAACTGGCACTGCGCAGTGAGGAAGTGACCGGGGAACTGCCGCCGGATCTGGAGTTCGAAGAGTTCAGCGAAATTCGCGAACAGCTGGCGGCGATGATCGAAGAGGCGCTGAAGGTGTATCAGGAACAGCAGATGCCGCTCAACCTTGCAGCGGTGATGCGCGATTATCTGGCGCAATATCCGCGTGCGCGTCATTTCGACGTGGCACGCTTAGTGGTCGACCAGGCAGTGCGCCTCGGTGTGGCTGAAGCAGATTTCTCAGGGTTGCCGGCGGAATGGCAGGCAATCAATGATTACGGAGCCAAGGTCCAGGCCCATGTCATCGACAAATATTGAACAAGTAATGCCAGTCAAGCTGGCCAAGGCACTGTCCAACTCGCTGTTCCCGGCGCTGGACAGCCAACTGCGTGCGGGTCGTCACATCGGTATCGATGAGCTGGACAACCACGCCTTTTTAATGGATTTCCAGGATGAGCTGGAGGAATTTTACACCCGTTACAGCGTCGAGCTGATTCGGGCGCCGGAAGGTTTCTTCTATTTGCGCCCGCGCTCCACCACGCTGATCCCGCGTTCGGTGCTGTCCGAGCTGGATATGATGGTCGGTAAAATCTTGTGCTACCTGTATCTCAGCCCCGAGCGCCTGGCGCATGAGGGTATTTTCAGCCATCAGGAGCTGTACGACGAGCTGCTGAGCCTGGCCGATGAGAACAAGCTGCTGAAGTTCGTCAACCAGCGCTCCACCGGCTCGGATCTCGATCGGCAGAAGCTGCACGAAAAGGTGCGCACCTCGCTGAACCGCCTGCGCCGCCTCGGCATGGTCTACTTCATGGGCAATGACAGCAGCAAGTTCCGCATTACCGAGGCGGTGTTCCGCTTCGGCGCCGACGTGCGCAGCGGCGACGATCCGCGTGAAGCGCAGCTGCGCATGATTCGCGACGGCGAGGCGATGCCGGTTGAAACCAGCCTGTCGCTGAACGATGAGAATGAGGCTGAGGATCAGCAGGTTGATAACGCTCCTGACGGTGCAGAGGATGAACAGGAATGATTGAACGCGGTAAATTTCGCTCGCTGACGCTGGTTAACTGGAACGGTTTCTTCGCCCGCACCTTTGATCTGGATGAGCTGGTGACCACGCTGTCCGGCGGTAACGGGGCAGGGAAATCCACCACCATGGCGGCCTTCGTCACCGCACTGATCCCCGATCTGACGCTGCTGCACTTCCGTAACACCACCGAAGCGGGCGCCACCAGCGGCTCGCGCGATAAAGGCCTGCACGGCAAGCTGCGTGCCGGCGTGTGTTACTCGACTCTCGACGTCGTCAACTCGCGCCACCAGCGCGTGGTGGTGGGCGTGCGCCTGCAGCAGGTGGCGGGGCGCGATCGCAAGGTCGACATCAAACCGTTCACCATCCAGGGCCTGCCGACCGCGGTTCAGCCGACCGAGTTGCTGACCCAGACGGTGGGTGAGCGCCAGGCGCGCGTGCTGTCGCTGCAGGAGCTGAAGGATCGCGTGGAAGAGATGGAGGGAGTGCAGTTCAAGCAGTTCAACTCCATCACCGATTACCACTCGCTGATGTTCGATCTGGGCGTGATCCCGAAACGTCTGCGTTCGTCCGCCGATCGCAGCAAGTTCTACCGTCTGATTGAAGCGTCGCTGTACGGCGGTATTTCCAGCGCCATCACCCGCTCGCTGCGCGATTACCTGCTGCCGGAAAACAGCGGCGTGCGCAAGGCGTTCCAGGACATGGAAGCGGCGCTGCGCGAAAACCGCATGACGCTGGAGGCGATTCGCGTCACCCAGTCGGACCGCGATCTGTTCAAACATCTGATTTCCGAGGCCACTTCCTATGTGGCGGCGGACTATATGCGCCACGCCAACGAACGCCGCATCCATCTGGACGGCGCGCTGGCGCTGCGCAGCGATCTGTTGGGCAGCCGCAAGCAGCTGGCCGCCGAACAGTATCGCCATGTGGAAATGGCGCGTGAGCTGAGCGAACAGAGCGGTGCCGAATCCGACCTGGAAACCGATTACCAGGCCGCCAGCGATCACCTGAATCTGGTGCAGACGGCGATGCGTCAGCAGGAGAAGATCGAACGCTATGAAGCCGATCTGGAAGAGCTGACCTACCGTCTGGAAGAGCAGAACGAAGTGGTGGCCGAGGCGAGCGAGCAGCAGGCCGAAAACGAAGCGCGCGCCGAAGCGGCCGAGCTGGAAGTGGATGAGCTGAAGAGCCAGCTGGCCGACTACCAGCAGGCGCTCGACGTGCAGCAGACCCGCGCCATTCAGTACCAGCAGGCGCTGCAGGCGTTGGAACGCGCACGCGCCCTGTGCCAACTGCCGGATCTGACCGCCGATAACGCCGAACAGTGGCTAGACACCTTCCAGGCCCGCGAACAGGAAGCGACCGAAGCGTTGCTGATGCTGGAACAGAAGCTGAGCGTGGCCGACGCCGCGCACGGCCAGTTCGAACAGGCCTATCAGCTGGTGGGGAAAATCGCCGGCCAGGTCAGCCGCAGCGAAGCCTGGCAGTGCGCGCGCGAATTGCTGCGCGACTGGCCTTCGCAGCAGCACCTCGCCGAGCGCGTTCAGCCGCTGCGCCTGCGCCTGAGCGAACTGGAACAGCGCCTGCGCTCGCAGCAGGACGCCGAGCGTCTGCTGCAAGAGTTTTGCAAACGCCATGGCCAAGAGTACCAGCCTGACGATCTCGATATGCTGCAGCAGGAGCTGGAAGAGCGCCTGGAAGCGCTGTCGCAGAACGTCAGCGAAGCCGGCGAACGCCGCATGGAGATGCGCCAGGAGCTGGAGCAGATCCAGCAGCGCATCCGTGAGCTGACGGCGCGCGCGCCGGTGTGGCTGGCGGCGCAGGACGCCCTGGGCCAGCTCAGCGATCAGAGCGGAGAGCCGCTGGAAAACAGCCAGCAGGTGACCGAATACATGCAGCAGCTGCTGGAGCGCGAGCGTGAAACCACCGTCGAGCGCGACGAAGTGGCGGCCCGCAAACGTGAAGTGGAAGCGCAGATCGAACGTCTCAGCCAGCCGGGCGGCGCGGAAGATCAGCGCCTGGTCACGCTGGCCGAACGTTTCGGCGGCGTGCTGCTGTCGGAAATTTACGATGACGTCACCATCGACGACGCGCCTTACTTCTCGGCGCTGTACGGCCCTTCGCGCCACGCTATCGTGGTGCCGGATCTGTCGCTGGTGCGTGAGATGCTTGAAGGGCTGGAAGATTGCCCGGAAGATCTTTACCTGATCGAAGGGGATCCGCAGTCGTTCGATGACAGCGTGTTCGCCGTTGAAGAGCAGGACAAAGCGGTGGTGGTGAAAATCGCCGATCGCCAGTGGCGTTACTCCCGTTATCCGGAAGTGCCGTTGTTCGGCCGCGCGGCGCGCGAAAACCGTCTGGAAGTGCTGCATGCCGAGCGTGAAACGCTGGCGGAGCGCTACGCCACGCTGTCGTTCGACGTGCAGAAAACCCAGCGCTCGCACCAGGCTTTCAGCCGCTTTATTGGTACCCATCTGGCGGTGGCGTTCGACGCCGACCCGGAAGCGGAGATCCGCGGCCTGAACGCCCGTCGTGGCGAGATCGAACGTGCGCTGAACAATCACGAAGCGCAGAACCAGCAGCAGCGTCAGCAGTACGAACAGGCCAAAGAGGGCATTTCCGCACTCAACCGCCTGATGCCGCTGGTGTCGTTGCTGAACGATGAAACGCTGCAGGACCGCGTCGACGAGATCCGCGAAGAGCTGGAAGAAGCGCAGGACGCCGCGCGTCATATCCAACAGCACGGCGTGTCGCTGACCAAGCTGGAACCGCTGCTGTCGGTGCTGCAGAGCGATCCGCAGCAGCATGAACAGCTGCAGCAGGATTACGCGCAGGCGCAAAGCGTGCAGCGTCAGGCTAAACAGCAGGCGTTCGCGCTCACTGAAGTGGTGCAGCGTCGTGCGCACTTCAGCTACACCGATTCTGCCGGCATGCAGAATGCCAACAACGATCTGAACGATAAGCTGCGCCAGCGTCTGGAGCAGGCGGAAGCCGAACGCGCCCGCGCCCGTGAGCAACTGCGTCAGTATCAAACCCAGTTCACCCAGTACAGCCAGGTGCTGGCCTCGCTGAAAAGCTCGTACGACGCCAAGCGCGACATGCTGAAAGAGCTGAGCCAAGAGCTGGTGGACATCGGCGTGCAGGCCGACGCCAATGCCGAAGCGCGCGCCCGTGCGCGTCGCGACGAACTGCATGCGGCGCTGAGCAACAACCGCGCTCGCCGCAACCAGCTGGAGAAGCAGCTGACCTTCTGCGAAGCCGAAATGGACGGCCTGCAGAAGAAACTGCGCAAGCTGGAACGCGATTATCATCAGCTGCGTGAGCAGGTGGTGACCGCCAAGGCGGGCTGGTGCGCGGTGATGCGCCTGGTGAAAGACAACGGCGTGGAACGCCGCCTGCACCGCCGCGAGCTGGCGTATATGGATGGCGACGAGCTGCGCTCGATGTCGGATAAGGCGCTCGGTGCGCTGCGTCTGGCCGTGGCGGATAACGAACACCTGCGCGATGTGCTGCGCCTGTCGGAAGATCCGAAGCGGCCGGAGCGTAAGATTCAGTTCTATATCGCGGTCTACCAACACCTGCGCGAGCGCATCCGTCAGGACATCATCCGCACCGACGATCCGGTCGAGGCCATCGAACAGATGGAAATTGAGCTGGGCCGTCTGACCGAAGAGCTGACCGCGCGCGAGCAGAAGCTGGCGATCAGTTCGAAAAGCGTGGCCAACATCATTCGCAAAACCATTCAGCGCGAACAGAACCGCATTCGCATGCTGAACCAGGGTCTGCAGGCCGTTTCCTTCGGCCAGGTGAAGAGCGTGCGCCTGAACGTCAATGTGCGCGAAGCGCATGCCACCCTGCTGGATGTGCTCTCCGAGCAGCAGGAACAGCATCAGGATCTGTTCAACAGCAACCGTCTGACCTTCTCCGAAGCGTTGGCCAAGCTGTATCAGCGCCTGAATCCGCAGATCGACATGGGGCAGCGCACGCCACAGACCATCGGCGAGGAGTTGCTGGACTACCGCAACTACCTGGAGATGGAAGTGGAGGTATACCGTGGCTCCGACGGCTGGCTGCGTGCGGAAAGCGGCGCGTTGTCTACCGGTGAAGCCATCGGTACCGGGATGTCAATCCTGGTGATGGTGGTGCAGAGCTGGGAAGAAGAATCCCGCCGCCTGCGCGGTAAAGACATCTCGCCGTGTCGCCTGCTGTTCCTCGATGAAGCGGCGCGTCTGGATGCCAAGTCGATCGCTACGCTGTTCGAACTGTGCGACCGTCTGGAAATGCAGCTGATCATCGCGGCGCCGGAAAACATCAGTCCGGAGAAGGGCACCACCTATAAACTGGTGCGTAAAGTGTTCCAGAACCACGAGCATGTGCACGTGGTGGGGCTGCGCGGTTTCGCCGGTGAGCCGCCGGCGCTGGGTACTGCGCCGGTTGAAACGCCGTAACGCAGAAAAACGCCCTAAAAATCTGAAAATAGCCGCCGCAGGGTGGCTATTTTTTTGTGCGCGTGGATGATAGTCCTGCTTTTTTATCCGTTGAAAAGCGGTTAGTTTAATCACATAAACAGTTATTCGACGCCCGCAGGGCGAAACGGCCTTTCTGTTTGTATACTGAAACTATATGCAGTTTTTGACGTTTTTTTTGTGAGCATACAGGGGGCAAGGGATGTTGCTTAAAAAGGGAAACTCTCTACGACGTTTGGCGCTGAGTGGCGCTATCGCCTGTAGTCTTGTGTCGTCGTTTTCCGCATCGGCTACCGTTACGGCGTTGCCGGTGGCATCAGCAGGCATGTCCGTTGCGCAGAGCCGTTCTGAGCTGCTGGCCGCGTTGCCGCGCGGCATGGATTTGCACTACCTTTCTACGCTGGCACCGCTGTATGCGGCGAATCACATGCAGCCGATGTGGCAGGATCGCGAAGCCGTTCAGCAGTTTCAGCAGCAGCTGGCCGAACTGGCGATGTCCGGCGTGCAGCCGCAGTTTACCCAATGGGTGAAGATGTTGACCGATCCGGCGCTCAGTGAAGCGGGCCGCGATGCGGTGCTGTCCGATGCGATGCTGGGCTATTTGCAGTTCGTCTCTGCCATCGGTGCCAACGGCAACAACTGGCTGTACAGCAATATTCCCTACAAGCTTGGCTTGCCGCCCACCGCGGTGATCAACCAATGGCAGCTGGCGGTGCGCCAGGCGCGTACCCTGAGCTATGTGAATTCGCTCGCGCCGCAGCATCCGCAATACGCCAAGATGCATCAGGCGCTGCGCGACATGCTGGCGGACAATCGTCCGTGGCCACAGGTGGGCAGCGGCCCGAGCCTGCGCCCAGGCCAAATGAGCAACGATATCCCGGCGCTGCGTGAGATCCTGACGCGTACCGGCATGCTGGCCGCCTCGGCGCCGGAAGCGGAGCCGGAACCGGCGGTGGTTTCGGCGAAGAGCAATGAGCCCGACGACGGCGGGCTGACGGTAGACGAAGAGAAAAGCCGCGTGACGGTCAGCCCATCGGCGGCGCCGGTAACGGAGTTGACTGCGGAGCAGACGCCGCCGCAGATTGGCAGCGTGGTGAGCGACAATCTTTATACCAATGAGCTGGTGGAGGGCGTCAAGCGCTTCCAGAAATGGCAGGGGTTGACGGCGGACGGCGTGATCGGCGTGCGCACCCGTGAGTGGCTCAACGTGTCACCGAAAACCCGCGCCGCGCTGCTGGCGCTGAATATACAACGCCTGCGAATTTTACCGGGGCATGTCGGCACCGGCATTATGGTGAACATTCCCAACTACTCGCTGACCTACTACCAGAACGGCAATGAAGTGCTGTCTTCCCGCGTTATCGTCGGGCGGCCGAGCCGTAAGACGCCGCTGATGAGCAGCGCGTTGAACAACGTGGTGGTCAACCCGCCGTGGAACGTGCCGACCACGCTGGTGCGCGAGGACATTGTGCCGAAGGCGATGCGCGACGGTAATTACTTCCAGAAACACGGCTATACGGTGCTGTCGGGTTGGAGCAACGATGCGGAAGTGATCAACCCGGCGATGATCGACTGGAGCATGGTTTCTGCGCGCAATTTCCCGTATCGCGTCCGTCAGGCGCCGGGTGCCACCAACTCGCTGGGGCGCTTCAAGTTCAATATGCCGAGCTCGGACGCCATCTACCTGCACGATACCCCGAACCACAGCCTGTTCCAGAAAGATATCCGTGCGCTCAGCTCCGGCTGCGTGCGGGTGAACAAGGCTTCCGATTTGGCGAATATGCTGCTGCAGGACGCCGGCTGGAACAACAGCCGCGTGTCTTCCACGCTGAAAGAGGGGAATACAACTTATGTGAATATTCGCCAGCGTATTCCCGTAAAACTGTATTATCTGACCGCCTGGGTTTCGGATGACGGCCAACCGCAATTCCGTACAGATATTTACAATTATGATAATACGGTGCGATCGGGCGCACAAATTTTGGCTCAGGCCAAAAAATTAATGCAGTAAATGCAGTAATTATAAATAAATAACGGTCAGAATGTTTGGCTATACCGCAGGCCCTCGTCGCCGGGGGCCTGTAAACCTAGGCGTATCGCGGGTTGACTCAGCATACGCAGGCGGTTATGGTTCGGACAGTGCGCTGCTTTGTGCATTTATTTTGACATTCTTGCCGGGTTTAACAGAGTCATGGACAAAATTGATCATCACCGCCGTAAATGGCTGGCGCTAGGTGGCGCCGCTATGGGCATAGCGCTGCTTCCAGGGCAGGCGTTTGCCAGTCTTTCCACCGCTCGACCGCGTATTTTAGTGCTGAATAACCTGAATACCGGTGAATCTATTAAAGCCGAGTTCTTTGACGGCAAAGGTTACAATAAAGAAGAGTTGGTGCGGCTAAATCATCTGTTCCGCGATTATCGCGCCAACAAGGTTAAATCGATCGATCCCCGCTTGTTTGATCACCTCTATCGCCTGCAGGGGCTGCTGGGCACCAGCAAGCCGGTGCAGCTGATCTCCGGATACCGTTCCGTAGATACCAACAACGAACTGCGTGCGCATAGCCGCGGCGTGGCCAAGCACAGCTACCACACCAAAGGCCAAGCGATGGATTTCCATATCGAAGGCATCCAATTGAGTAATATCCGTAAAGCGGCGTTAAAAATGCGCGCCGGTGGTGTAGGATATTACCCACGTAGCAACTTCGTACACATCGATACCGGCCCGGTTCGGACCTGGTAATCGCTGTGCCATCAGTGAATAACGCCGCCCCTTGCGGATGCGGCGTTATTGTCGTTGGAGCCTTATGAAATACCATCTTATTCCCGTTACCGCCTTTAGCCAGAATTGCAGCCTGATTTGGTGCGAAAACACGCAGCAGGCGGCGTTGGTCGATCCCGGCGGTGAAGCCGAGAAAATCAAAGCGGAAGTCGCGCGGCAGGGGGTGACGATCACTCAGATTTTGCTGACGCACGGCCATTTGGATCACGTCGGTGCGGCGGCGGAGCTGGCGGACCATTATCAGGTGCCGATCTACGGCCCGGATAAAGAAGACGCGTTTTGGCTGGACGGTTTGCCGGCGCAGAGCCGGATGTTTGGACTGGAAGAGTGCGCGCCGCTGACGCCGACCCGCTGGCTGTTGGAAGGCGATGAGATGCAGTTGGGCGAGATGACGCTCAAGGTGCTGCACTGTCCTGGGCATACGCCGGGCCACATCGTCTTTATCAATGAGCAGGCGCGTTTGGCGCTGGTGGGCGACGTGCTGTTTAACGGCGGCGTGGGGCGCAGCGACTTCCCGCGCGGAGACCATCAGGCGCTGATTGCCTCTATTCGTACCAAACTGCTGCCGTTGGGCGACGACATGCGCTTTATTCCCGGCCATGGCCCGATGTCGACCTTCGGCC
Organism: Serratia sp. CC22-02; assembly: GCF_900182895.1. Classification (NCBI taxonomy): domain Bacteria; kingdom Pseudomonadati; phylum Pseudomonadota; class Gammaproteobacteria; order Enterobacterales; family Yersiniaceae; genus Serratia; species Serratia sp. CC22-02. Next base: position 936,558 of record NZ_FXUD01000002.1, read on the forward strand.
ACGAGCGCCAGACCAACCCGTTCCTGCGCGAAGAGCCGGCGGTGTGGTAACGATTATTTCCCGGCAGGAAAAATCAAGGGGCGCATAGAGCGCCCCTTTTTTTATGACCTGCGTCGATGCTTTTAGAGCACGGCGACTATGGCTTCACACAGCGGCGCCATGTTGTCCGGCGTCATGCCAGCCACGTTCACCCGGCCTGAGTTCACGGCGTAGACGCCGAACTCTTCGCGCAGACGCAGCACCTGTTCTTTGGTCAGGCCGCTGAACGAGAACATGCCGTTCTGCTGGATGATGAAGCTGAAGTCCTGCTGCGCGCCTTTCTCCTGCAGGGTGTTCACAAACAGCTGACGCATGCGGTGAATACGCTGGCGCATATCGGTCAGTTCCTGCTCCCACATCGCGCGCAGAGCGTCGTTGCCCAGAATGGTAGCGACCACGGCGGCGCCGTGTGACGGCGGGTTGGAGTAGTTGGCGCGAATCGCCGCTTTCACCTGGCTAAAGGCGCGGTCGGCGGTTTCGGCATCGGCAGCCACAATGGTGCAAGCGCCGACGCGCTCATTGTACAGACCGAAGTTTTTCGAGTAGGAACTGGCGACGATCAGCTCTTTATGTTTGGCGGCGAAAATACGCAGGCCCTGCGCATCCTCTTCCAGTCCATTGGCGAAGCCCTGATAAGCGAAGTCGAACAGCGGCAGCCAGCCGTTGGCGACGGAAAGTTCGGCCAGCTGCGCCCACTGCTCCGCCGTTGGATCGATACCGGTCGGGTTATGGCAGCAGCCGTGGAACAGCACCACATCGCCGGCCTGCGCCTGTTTCAGGCTGTTCAGCAGGCCGTCGAAATCCAACGCGTGGTTGGCGGCGTCGTAGTAAGCGTATTCCAGCACTTCCAGGCCCACGGCGCTAAAGACGTTCTTGTGGTTCGGCCAGCTTGGGTTGCTAATCCAGATGCGTTTGGCGCTGGTCTGGTTAGCGATAAAGTCTGCCGCCACGCGCAGGCCGCCGGTGCCGCCTGGCGTCTGTGCGGTGCGCGCGCGACGATCGGCGACGATCGGGCTCTCTTTGCCGAACAACAGCGCTTGCGTGCAGCTGGCGAACGCCGGGATGCCTTCAATACCGAGATAGTTTTTGGTGGTCTCATTTTCCAGCAGATACTGCTCAGCTTTTTTTACGCTGGTCAGCACCGGGGTTTTACCGGTTTCGTCTTTATAAACGCCAATCCCTAAATTGATTTTATTCGGGCGGGCGTCGGCGCGGAAAATGTCGGTCAGGCCCAGGATCGGGTCGGCGGGTGCGGCGGTGATTTTTTCAAACATGTCAGGTGCTTCCAAATCTCGGAGTTAAGCAGACAGAAACATCAGGGTAACGCCAGTTACCGGCTTTGCCAACCGTTTGCGACAAAAACACCGCGATCTTGCGAAGGGGGAGTATTAGGCAGAAAAAATGATGGGGAAGGAGAAATTGGCAGGATAAAAAGTTACCGGCTGACACAAACAAAAACAGGGCCGAGGCCCTGTTTTTTTAACTTAGCCGACGGTAAACCGCCGTTAAGCGAGACAACTTAGAACTGGTACACCAGACCAACAGCTACGATATCGTCAGTAGCGGTGCCGGTTGCTTTGGTGAACGCGTTGTCATCCAGCAGGTTGATTTTGTAATCAACGTAGGTGGACATGTTTTTGTTGAAGTAGTAAGTGGTACCAACAGAAACATATTTAACCAGATCCTGGTCAGAACCCGCGCCTGGGACGTTCAGGTTTTTACCTTTAGACTGCAGGTAAGACACTTCTGGACGCAGACCGAAGTCGAACTGGTACTGAGCAGTCACTTCGAAGTTCTGAGTTTTGCTGGCGAAGCCGCCGCATTTTTCAGAAGCAGCACAGGTGTTAGTGAAGTCACCGCCGCCGAATGGAGTCATGTTACGGGTTTCTGCATACATGGCCGCCAGGTAAACGTTGTTGGCGTCGTATTTCGCGCCCACGGTCCATGCGTCAGCCTTGTCGCCACGCTCGTTGGAACGCAGTTTCTGATCGTCGGTACGGTTGGAAGAAGCGTATGCAGCGCCGAAGCTTACGCCTTCGCCGATGTCATAAGTAGAGGAGATACCCCAGCCGTCGCCGTTCTGTTTCTTAACGTCACGACCGTCGTTCTGGTTCTTGCCCTGGTATTGCAGAGCGAAGTTCAGGCCGTCAACCAGACCGAAGAAGTTGTTGTTACGATAGGTCGCAACGCCGTTGGTACGGCCAGTCATGAAGTTGTCGGTGTAGGTGTAGGTATCGCCACCGAACTCTGGCAGCATATCGGTCCAGCCTTCCACGTCGTACAGTACGCCGTAGTTACGGCCGTAGTCGAAGGAGCCGTAGTCAGCGAATTTCAGACCGGCAAAGCCCAGACGGGTTTTGGTGCCTTCGGTGCCCTGAGACTCGGAGTGGTTGGACTGAACGTTGTATTCCCACTGGCCGTAACCGGTCAGTTGGTCAGTAATCTGGGTTTCACCTTTGAAGCCAAAACGAACATAGGTCTGATCGCCGTCATTACCTTTGTCTTTGGAGAAGTAGTGCAGACCGTCAACTTTGCCGTACAGATCCAGCTTGTTGCCGTCTTTGTTGTAGATTTCAGCTGCGTTTGCTGCACCAGCAGCCAACAGAGCCGGGATAACCACTGCAAGAATGTTGCGCTTCATCATTATTACCCTCATTGGTGTTATTCGGACACCTTTGCCACTGCCGCCAATAATTCTTTGGGAACTATTGTTGATAGATTGGTGTCGTCCTGTGTCTGAACGCAGTGTTCCATTCACAGGCGGGTTAATCTAGGACGAAAATGATACCAATGTCCCAATCAGGTTGCAAAAAGAAAGTATTTGTAACTAAATGTAATTTTTAGGGAACTTTGTGACGTGCGTCAATATTAAAAAATGCGAAAGGCCAGCAATGCTGGCCTTTGTTTTGTAACGAAATCGTTTAAAAAACGTTTGATCGTATAAATTAGAAGCTTGCGTTACGTGGCGTGCGCGGGAATGGAATCACATCGCGCACGTTTTGCACGCCGGTGACATAGGCGATTAAACGTTCAAAGCCCAGGCCGAAACCGGAATGCGGCACGGTGCCGTAGCGGCGCAGATCGCGATACCACCAGTAGTCTTCTTTATTCAGCCCCATCTCTTCCAGACGCTGATCGAGCACGTCGAGGCGTTCTTCACGCTGCGAGCCGCCGATGATTTCGCCGATGCCCGGTGCCAGAACGTCCATGGCCGCGACGGTTTTGCCGTCTTCGTTCATGCGCATATAGAACGCTTTGATGTCTTTCGGGTAGTTTTTCACCACCACCGGCGCCTGGAAGTGTTTCTCAGCCAGGTAACGTTCATGCTCGGAAGAGAGATCGATGCCCCAGGAAACGGGGTTTTCGAAGGTTTGGCCCGAGGCCAGCAGGATCTCGATGGCATCGGTGTAGTCCACCTGCGCGAAATCGGAAGAAACGAAACGCTCCAGACGAGAGATTGCGTCTTTATCCACGCGCTCGGCGAAGAATTTCAGGTCATCGGCACGTTCATCCAGCACCGCCTGGAACACATACTTCAACATACTTTCGGCCAGGCCGGCAACGTCGTCCAGCGTCGCGAAGGCCACTTCTGGCTCGATCATCCAGAATTCCGCCAGGTGGCGGCTGGTGTTGGAGTTTTCGGCGCGGAAGGTTGGGCCGAAGGTGTAAACCTTGGACAGCGCACAGGCGTAGGTTTCGCCGTTCAGCTGGCCGGAAACGGTAAGGAAGGCTTCTTTACCGAAGAAGTCTTCGCTAAAGTCGACGGTGCCCTTGTCGGTGCGCGGCAGGTTTTCCAGATCCAGCGTGGACACGCGGAACATCTCGCCGGCGCCTTCGGTATCGGAAGCGGTGATCAGCGGGGTGGACACCCAGAAATAGCCGTTTTCATGGAAGAAGCGGTGGATCGCCTGCGCCAGGGTATGACGCACGCGCGCCACGGCGCCGATCAGGTTGGTGCGCGGGCGCAGGTGAGCCACTTCGCGCAGGTATTCGATGCTGTGGCGCTTGGCCGCCATCGGGTAAGTGTCCGGATCGTCGACCCAGCCGACCACTTTGATCGCGGTGGCCTGCAGTTCGAAGCTCTGGCCTTCGCCCGGTGAGGCGACGACCTTACCGGTCACTTCAACTGAGCAACCGGTGGTCAGGTGCAGTACTTCATCCTGATAATTCGGCAGAGAATTATTAACGACGGCCTGTAACGGATCAAAGCAGGAACCGTCATAGACGGCCAGGAAGGAGATACCAGCTTTTGAATCTCTCCGGGTACGTACCCAGCCGCGTACGGTGACTTCACTGTCAACCGCAGCACGACCTTGCAGTACGTCGACTACAGGCACTACGCTCATAGATTTCTCTCTTTAATAATTTGGTTTAGAAATAGCTTACAACCCAAGAATATGGGGGTAATGGCTATGTTACTTGCCGCGGTGCAGAGCACAAGCAGAAATCATCGGATTGGCGCAACATTTATCGTGGCTGGCTGAAAAGAGGGCGTTCGGGATAAAAACAAAAAAGCCGGCGCGTGAATCGGGCCGGCTTTCTCTCTATATAAAGAAGGATCAGCTGGCTTTTTTCACCAGCGGCAGATCGAAGGCTTTGCGCAGGGCCCTGACGAACGCCTGATCCTGACAAATGGTTTTGCCGGGGCTGTCGGAGAGCTTGGCCACCGGTTTGCCTTTGCACTCGACCAGTTTGATCACGATATTCAGCGGCTTGACGTCGGGAATATCGCAGGTCAGGCGCGTGCCGATGCCGAATCCGAGGTTGATGCGTTGATAGAAGTGGCGGTAGAGCGCCAGCGCTTTGTCCAGATCCAGGTTGTCCGAGAACACCAGCGTTTTGCTCATCGGATCGATGCCCAGTTTCTCGTAGTGGGCAATGGCCTTTTCACCCCACTCGACGGGATCGCCCGAATCGTGGCGCAGCCCCTGATAACGCTCGGCGAACTGCGGGCCGAAGTCGCGCAGGAAGGCATCCATGGTGATGCAGTCGGTGAGCGCGATGCCAAGCTGGTCCGGGTATTCATCCAGCCAGGCTTGCAATGCGGCGCGCTGGCTGTTGGCCAGCACCGGGCTTATCTGCTGGTGCGCCTGGAACCATTCATGCGCCTGCGTGCCGACCGGCGCCAGGCCGAGCTGGTGAGCCAGATCGTAATTGCTGGTGCCCGACAGGTACGGGAATTCGGCCTGCAAGGTGCTGACGATGGCCTGCTGAACGCCCTGAGAGAAACGGCGACGGGTGCCGAAGTCCATCAGCTTGAAGCGCGAAAGGTCCAGATCGCCCGCCAGCGTCTTGAACTGTGCCAGCTTGGTCTGCAGATGTGCCACCGCCTGTTCCGGCGTCACCTGCGCAGAGCGGCGGCGATGCACCACTTCGCTGATCACCGCCAGCAGCGGCACTTCCCACATGATCACTTCGCGCCACGGCCCGGCGATGCGGATGTGCAGCTTGCCGTCGCGGTTCTCGACGATCACCTGCTGCGGATCGTAGCGGAACGTCCGCAGCCAGTTCAGATAATCCTGACGGAAGAAGGGCAGGCCCGAGAGGTAAGCGAATTCGGCGTCGGTCAGCGCCAGCCGGCTCATCAGCGCCACCTGCGCGCGGATCTCGTCGGCATATTCGCCCAGCAGTTCGTCGCCGCGGCAGCGGAATTCCGCCGCCACGCTGATCGCGGGATAGCGATGGAACACTGCTTGCTGCATATGAAGCTTATAAGCATCGGTATCAAGCAGTGATGTCAAAATCGGGGAAGCGTATTGAGTCATAGCGCGTTACAGCATCCTCGTCAGGCGCGTGTCCAAATCCGGATAATCATAAAAGTGGGGGTGGAGTATACCCGGATTATCCTGTTATTGAAGCTGCATCACACCATAAATCACCAAAGCGGGTCGAGGATTAAACGTGCCTTTATGGCGGCCTGGCGGCGGCGGGGAAGAAAAAAAGCCAGATATGCCTGTAAGGTGAATGACTTAGCCTAATTAGTCATAAAAATTATAATGTTAATTATTTTAAACAGCGAATCAGATAAACCCGACCTGAGTGTGTACGCTGACCCGATCCTTGCCGTTCTTTTTGCAAAAATAGAGCGCTTCGTCCGCCTGTTTGATCGCCGCCTGCAGCGCGGTGAACGCGTTGACCGGCGCAATGCCGCAGCTGGTGGTGAAACGCACTTGCCGTCCGTCGGTCAGATTTAGCGTCAGGCGATGAGTACGGGTGCGCAATTGCTCCATGATGTCCCGCGCGTTGTCCAACGAACAGTTGCCCAGCAGCACCGCGAACTCTTCGCCGCCGTAGCGGCAGAAAATGTCGCTGGCGCGGAACGCGCGTTGCAGCAGGTGGCCGAATGCCACCAGCGCCCGGTCGCCCACGTCGTGGCCATAGCTGTCGTTGAGCTGTTTGAAGTTGTCGATATCGATCAGGCAAAAGGCCTGTGGATAGCTGCTGTCACCCAGCAGCTGACATTCAAGGAAGAATTTACGGCGGTTATAAATATTGGTGAGCGGATCGAGGAAGGAAGAGGCCTCGAGCTCTTTAATCAACAGTTGCTTCTCACTTTCCAGCGAGACCTTGTCCAGCTGGTATTGCCTGAGCTGCTGAATGGCGTCGCTGATGGCGATCAGTTCCCGGCTGTAGAAGGCGTCGTTGCGATCGATATTCATCTCGCCGCGCGACAACCGAACGATATTGTTGTGAGTCTTGGTCAGCCAACGGTTGATGTTGGTGCAGAACACCAGCGCCGGCAAAATGAACAGCAACACCACCAGGCCGGCGAGCGCGATCATGCCGTAAATGGTGGTCTGGCTATCGTAAATTTTGTGACGCGAAGCGACGGTTTCCAGCTCGAAGCTGCGTTGATACAGCGCCTGCGAAAGCCCGCTCAGCTCGTCGACATAGCGCGAAATAAGCGCTGCGGGATAGGGTTTTTGAGTATTGATGGCGGTGTATAACCCATCGGTGATCTGCTTGAGACGTTCGGCCGACACCAGGGTGAGCAACTGATTGACGAGCTCGGTGGTTTGCACGTCGTCGTAGTTGATCTTCATGAAGATCAATCGGGTGCTCAGCGCGTTCAGCACGCCGGTCAACTGAATGGACTTCAGGTAGGCGTCTTTGCGATCGATCGGGTTGACGTTGACGTCGATAATCTGATCGCTTAACTCCGTCAGTGACATATTCAGCCGGTTGTTGAGGCGAATGGCCTCGAGAAACATAAAGGAATCGGTATCCACCATCCGGGTATCGTAGGTGTAGCGGTAATAGCTCTTGCTGGTTTGCGAGATGTAATAGGCGCTGTTGATGTTGAACAGATTGGCATTGGCGTTGTTGACCTGCGAAAGCTGCAGGTTGTCGTTATCCAACAGCTGTTCCATCAGGCCGATCATCGACAGCGCGGCGATTTTTTGCCGCACCCCGAGCTGCCTGGCGACCGGATCGTTCAGATGCTCGCGGATCCGGGTAATTTTCTCACGCGCCACCCGATCGGCGGCCAAACATTGCGCGCGGGTGATTTGCGGATCGATCAGGCTCAATCGTTTGAGGCGGTGAGCCTGCAGCGAAGCCTGGAAGGCCTCGGAGATTTCTTTGGCGCGATCGATCTTATACAGGTTGAGCTGGTTATCGCGGTAGTCGGTATGGGCTTCGAGCAGCTCCTCGACGATGAAAAGCGAGAAGGAGGTCATCAGGCACAGGGTAAAAAAATAGATTGCGTATTTGATTTTCATAGTGCGAGTCATCCCTGGGCCTGATTCGGCAATTATACCACTATGCCGCCTGTGCCGCCTCAACTATGCCGGCGCGCCCGGACGGCGGTTTTTTAGCATTAAATGCTGATTTCTATTTAGCCATTGGTCACCCGCGCTGTCGTCTGGCGGGCGATTTATGATTTGCCTCTGATTTCTCTCTCGTGGTCGCCCGGCGGCTCTGGGCTTTTCGGCCAGCTGTGATACAGTTTATTCACAATCAGGTCTGCCGTGCGCCGCAGGGGAACACACCGGCTGCGGCGCGGAGGAGAAGAGCGGCCTGCACCTATAACTCACTGAGACGTTTAAGGGTTTTTATGACACAACAGCCACAGGCAAAATATCGCCACGATTATCGCGCGCCTGATTACACCACGACCGATATCGATTTGGACTTCAGTCTGGACGCGGAAACCACGCGCGTGACCGCCGTCAGTAAAATCAAACGTCAGGGCACGGCCGGCGCCCCGCTGGTGCTGGATGGCGAAGATCTGACGCTGGTGAGCATTCAGGTCGACGGTCAACCGTGGAGCGCCTATCGTCAGCAGGATAACCAGCTGATCATCGAAGAGTTGCCGGCACAATTCACTCTTACCATCGTCAACGACATTCACCCGGCGAAAAACACCGCCCTGGAAGGGCTGTACCTGTCCGGCGATGCGCTGTGCACGCAATGCGAAGCCGAAGGCTTCCACCACATTACCTATTATCAGGACCGCCCGGATGTGCTGGCGCGCTTTACTACCCGCATCGTGGCCGACAAGGCGCGCTATCCGTTCCTGCTGTCGAACGGCAACCGCATCGGCCAGGGCGAATTGGCCGATGGCCGCCACTGGGTGCAATGGCAGGATCCGTTCCCGAAACCTTGCTACCTGTTCGCGCTGGTGGCGGGGGACTTCGACGTGCTGCGCGACAGCTTCACCACCCGCTCCGGCCGTAAGGTCGCGCTGGAGCTGTTCGTCGATCGCGGCAACCTGGATCGCGCCGACTGGGCGATGACGTCGCTGAAGAACTCGATGAAGTGGGACGAGACCCGCTTCGGCCTGGAATACGATCTCGACATTTATATGATTGTGGCGGTCGATTTCTTCAATATGGGCGCGATGGAGAACAAAGGGTTAAATATCTTTAACTCCAAATATGTGCTGGCGAAGGCGGAAACCGCCACCGACAAGGACTACCTGAACATTGAAGCGGTGATCGGCCACGAATACTTCCACAACTGGACCGGTAACCGCGTGACCTGCCGCGACTGGTTCCAGCTCAGCCTGAAAGAGGGGCTGACGGTGTTCCGCGATCAGGAGTTCAGTTCCGATCTGGGATCGCGCTCGGTCAACCGCATCGATAATGTGCGCGTGATGCGCGGCGCGCAGTTCGCCGAAGACGCCAGCCCGATGGCGCACGCCATCCGCCCGGACAAAGTGATCGAGATGAACAACTTCTACACCCTGACGGTGTATGAAAAGGGTTCCGAAGTGATCCGCATGATGCACACCTTGCTGGGGGAAGCGAATTTCCAGAAAGGGATGCAGCTCTATTTCGAACGCCACGACGGCAGCGCCGCCACCTGCGACGATTTCGTGCAGGCGATGGAGGATGCGTCCAACGTCGATCTGTCGCGCTTCCGCCGTTGGTACAGCCAGTCCGGCACGCCGCTGTTGACGGTGCGCGACGAATACGACGCACAAACCCAGCAGTATCGCCTGCATGTCAACCAGAAAACCGCGCCAACCGCCGATCAGCCGGAGAAGTTGCCGCTGCATATCCCGCTGGATATCGAACTGTACGACAGCGAAGGCAACGTCATTCCACTGCAAAAGGGCGGTCTGCCGGTCAACAACGTGCTGAACGTCACCGAAGCGGAGCAGACCTTCGTGTTCGACGGCGTGGCGCACAAGCCGGTGCCGTCGCTGCTGCGCGAATTCTCCGCGCCGGTGAAGCTGGACTATCCGTACAGCGACCAGCAGTTGACCTTCCTGATGCAGCACGCGCGCAATGAATTTGCGCGCTGGGATGCGGCGCAGAGCCTGCTGGCGACCTATATCAAGCTGAACGTGGCGCGGCACCAGCAGAAGCAGCCGTTGTCGCTGCCGCTGCACGTGGCCGATGCGTTCCGCGCGGTGCTGCTGGACGAAAAACTGGATCCGGCGCTGGCGGCGCAGATCCTGACGCTGCCGTCGGAGAACGAAATCGCCGAGCTGTTCGCCACCATCGATCCGGAAGCGATCGCTGCGGTGCACGAAGCGATAGTACGCTGCCTGGCGCGTGAGTTGGCCGATGAGTGGCTGGCGGTGTATCACGCCAACAAGACCGACGGCTACCGCGTGGAGCACGCCGAGATCGCCAAGCGCGCTTTGCGCAATGTGTGCCTGGGCTACCTGGCGTTCGGCGAAGATGTGGCGCTGGCGGATCAGCTGGTGAGCGAACAGTATCGCCAGGCGGATAACATGACCGATTCGTTGGCGGCGCTGTCCGCCGCGGTCGCGGCCCAGCTGCCGTGCCGCGATGCGCTGCTGGCGGCGTTCGACGAGCGCTGGCATCAGGATGGCCTGGTGATGGATAAATGGTTCGTGCTGCAGGGCAGCAGCCCGGCGGCAGACGTGCTGAGCAAGGTGCGTGCGCTGTTGCAACACCGCTCGTTCAGCCTGAGCAACCCGAATCGCACCCGCTCGTTGATCGGCGGCTTCGCTTCCGGTAACCCGGCGGCGTTCCATGCGGCGGACGGCAGCGGCTATCAGTTCCTGGCGGAGATCCTCAGCGATCTCAACCAGCGTAACCCACAGATCGCCGCGCGCCTGATTGAACCGCTGATTCGCCTGAAGCGTTACGACGCGGGCCGCCAGGCACTGATGCGCAAGGCGCTGGAACAGTTGAAAGGGTTGGAAAACCTGTCCGGCGATCTGTACGAGAAGATCAGCAAGGCGCTCGACGCCTGATTTTTCACGCTGAATAGATCAAGGGACGGCTTTTGCCGTCCCTTTTTTTATCCGTTCAATTCGCCGCCTGGCGCGGGCTGGCCCCGGTAGCCAGCGGCGATAATACCCGTTCCAGCACTTCGGCTTCCAGTTCCGCCAGCCGGGCCGAGCCTTTGCGGCGCGGCCGCGGCAGATCGAGGGAGAGATCCAGCCCGATGCGCCCCTCTTCGATCAGGATCACCCGATCCGCCAGCGCGATGGCTTCGCTGACGTCGTGCGTGACCAACAGCACGGTAAAACCGTGCTGTTGCCACAGCGTTTCTATCAGCCCCTGCATCTCGATGCGCGTCAGGGCATCCAGCGCCCCGAGCGGTTCGTCCAACAGCAGCAGGCGAGGGCGGTGGATCAGCGCGCGCGCCAGGGCGACCCGTTGCTTTTGCCCGCCGGACAGCGCCGCCGGCCAGTCGCGGGCGCGATCCGCCAAGCCGACCGCGTCCAGCGCCTGCAGCGCCGCATCGCGCCACTGGCCGCGCAGCCCCAGCCCCACGTTGTCGATCACCGTTTTCCACGGCAGCAGGCGCGCATCCTGAAACATCAGCCGGGTATCCTCTTTAACGGCGGCAAGCGGCGCGTTGCCGCTGAGCAGCACGCCGTTGCTGGCCTGTTCCAGGCCGGCCAGCAGGCGCAGCAGGGTGCTTTTGCCGCAGCCGCTGCGACCGACTACCGCCACGAACTGCCCGGCGGAGATGTGCAGCTGAATATTGTCCAGCACCGTGCGGTTGCCGTAACCTTTGCCGATGGACTCCAGCGTCACCGGCGTGCCTTGCGCAAGGCGAGCGGGAAGGGTCATAGTGCTTCTCCCTGTTTCAGTTGATAGGCCGGATGCCAGCGCAACCAGACGCGCTCCAGCAGCTGCGCGCCCACGTCCGCCAGCTTGCCGAGCAGGGCGTACAGCACGATGGCCACCACTACCACATCGGTTTGCAGAAATTCACGCGCGTTCATCGCCAGATAGCCGATGCCCGAATTGGCCGAGATGGTTTCGGCGACGATCAGCGTCAGCCACATGAAGCCGAGAGCGAAACGCACGCCGACCATAATCGACGGCAGCGCGCCCGGCAGCACCACCTGTGTAAACAGGTGGAAACCGCTCAGGCCGTAGCTGCGGGCCATCTCCAACAGGCCGCGATCGATGTTTTTGATGCCGTGGTAGGTATTGAGATAAATCGGGAACAGCGTACCGAGCGCCACCAGAAAGATCTTGGCGGATTCATCGATGCCGAACCACAGGATCACCAACGGGATCAGCGCCAGGTGCGGCACGTTGCGGATCATTTGCACCGAGCTGTCCAGCAGGCGTTCGCCCCAGCGCGACAGCCCGGTAATAAAGCCGAGGGTAAGCCCGATGCTGCCGCCGATGGCAAAGCCGATCAACGCGCGCTGGCTGCTGATGCTCAGATGCTGCCACAGTTCGCCGCTTTGGCTCAGGCTCCAGAAGGCGGCCAGCACTGCGCTCGGCGCCGGTAAAATGCGGTTGGACAGCCAGCCGGTTTCGACAGCGATCTGCCAGAGGATCACCAGCGCCAGCGGCAGCGCCCAGGGGGCCAGCCGATACAGGATGCGTTGCGCGTTCTTTGCCATCGGGGCGCTCCTCAGCTCTGCGACACTTTTTGCGGAACATAGATGTTGGCCACCACTTCGCCCTGCGGGCGCACCGGCTGAAGGCGCACGGGCGTTTCCTCCTGCTCCAGATCGAGGTGCGGGAACAGCAGTTCGCCGACGCGGTAGGCCTCTTCCAGATGCGGATAGCCGGAGAGAATAAAGGTGTCGATGCCCAGATCGGCATATTCCTGCATGCGCGCCGCGACCGTCGGGCCGTCGCCCACCAGCGCGGTGCCGGCGCCGCCGCGCACCAGGCCGATGCCGGCCCACAGGTTCGGGCTGATCTCCAGGTTATCCTTTTTGCCGCCGTGCAGCGCCGCCATGCGCCGTTGGCCGACGGAGTCGAAACGCGCAAAGGCCTGCTGCGCGTTAGCGATGGTTTCCTCATCGAGGTGCGCGATCAGCCGGTCGGCGGCGCGCCAAGCCTCTTCGGTGGTTTCCCGCACGATGACATGCAGGCGGATACCGAAGCGTACCTGGCGGCCTTTCGCCGCTGCTTTGGCGCGCACCTCTTCGATCTTCTCTTTAACCTGCGCCGGCGGCTCTCCCCAGGTGAGATACAGTTCTACCTGTTCGGCGGCCAGATCCTGCGCGGCGGCGGAGGATCCGCCGAAATAGAGCGGCGGGCGCGGCTGCTGCACCGGCGGGAACAGCAGTTTGGCGCCTTTCACCTGAATATGCTTGCCGTCGAAATCGACGGTTTCGCCTTCCAGCACCCGGCGCCAGATATGGGTGAACTCGGTTGAGGCTTCGTAGCGCTCTTCATGGTTCAGGTGCAGCCCCTCGGCCGCCAGCTCTTCCGGATCGCCGCCGGTGACCAGATTGAACAGCGCACGCCCATTGGACAGGCGATCCAGCGTCGCCGCCTGGCGCGCCGCCAGCGTAGGGGAGATGATGCCCGGCCGCAGCGCGACCAAAAACTTCAGCCGCTGGGTGACCGGGATCAGCGAGGCGGCCACCAGCCAGGAGTCTTCGCACGAGCGGCCGGTGGGGATCAGTACCCCACCGAATCCCAGCCGATCCGCCGCCTGGGCGATCTGCTGCAAATAACCGTGATCGACGCTGCGCGCGCCCTGTGCGCTGCCAAGATAGTGGCCGTCGCCGTGGGTGGGTAAAAACCAGAAAACGTTCAGGCTCATCGTTAATCTTCTCCCATGAGTTATTGTGCGCTTGGGCGCCAGATGCGTTGCGAGATGTCAACCTTCACCGGCACCAGCCGGTTGGCGTAAAACAGGTCGGCGGTTTGCTGCTGCGCGGCGATCGTCCGCGCATCGAGCGGTGTGATGGCGGTCGGCGGGCGGTGATCCAGATAGCTGGCGATCACCGGTTCCGGCAGCCCCATGGCGTTAGCCAGCAGGGTCACGCTTTGCGCCCGGTCGCTGCGGGTGAGCGCATCGGCCTGGGTCAGCACCGTCAAGACCTGGCTGATAAAGGCGCCGTTGGCTTCGACATAGGGGCGCGCCGCCAGATAGAAGGAACCGGTCTGGTTCAGATCGGTGCCGTCGCCGAGCACTCGCACGCCGCCCTGTAGCAACGCGGCGGAATAATAAGGATCCCAGATGGCCCAGGCGTCGACGTTGCCCTGTTGGAAGGCGGCGCGCGCATCGGCGGGCGTCAGATAGGCGGGCTGGATATCGGTGAACTGCAGGCCGGCCTTTTGCAGCGATCGCAGCAGCAGATTGTGCGAACTGGATCCTTTCTGGAAGGCGACCTTATGGCCTTTCAGATCGGCGACGTTTTTTATCGGGCTGTTTTCCGGCACCAGGATCACTTCCGCCTTGGGTTTGGGCGGCTCAACGCCGACATACAGCAGGTCAGCGCCGGCCGCCTGCGCGAAGATCGGCGGAATATCTCCGGTGCTGCCCAGATCTATGCTGCCGACGTTCAAGGCCTCCAGCATCTGCGGGCCGGCGGGAAACTCGATCCAGCTGATGCGGGTGGCGGGGAAACGTTCCTCCAGCAGCCGGTGGCTCTTCGCCAGCACCAGGCTGACCGATCCTTTTTGGTAGCCGATGCGGAACTGCGCCGGATCCTGCGCAGCGGCGGCATTGGCCCAGACCAGCGACAGCAGGCCAGTGAGGGTAGCGGCGCTCAGCCAGCGCCGTAAAGCGATGCGTTTTTTCATTCAGGCTCTCCTTTTCCAGGCCTTTCAGGCGGTCTGACGCGCCGCCAGCGGCGAGGCGACGCGCAGCGCGGGCGGTTTGCGGCGGCCAAGCGCCAGATAAAAACTGGCCAACGCCTCTTCCAGCCGGGTAGCGACGGCGTCGGTGAGCGTGGCGCCTTCACCGGTCAGTTGGACCTGGCTGTCGTCGGCGAATACGCCGTGCAGCACTTCCTGCGCTTTCAGCGCTGCCAGCACCGGTTTGAGCGCATAGTCCACCGCCAGCATGTGGCCGATCGAACCGCCGGTTGCCAGCGGCAGCACTACCTTATGATCCAGAGCGCGTTCCGGCAGCAGATCCAGCAAGGTCTTCAGCGCGCCGGAAAACGACGCTTTATAAACCGGCGTGGAAATCAGCAGGCCGTCGGCCTGCGCCAGCTGGTCGGCAAACGCCTTGATCGCCGGGCTGTTGAAGTTGGCATACAGCAGGTCTTCGGCATCGAAGTTGTGCAGGGTATAAGCCGTCACTTCCACCCCTTGCTGCCGCAGCCAGTTCTGGCTCAGCGCGAGCAGTGCGGCGGAACGTGATGGGATGCGTGGGCTGCCGGCCAGTGATATAACGCGCATTGCCACTCCTTATAACTAAAAGTTAGGTTTAATTAGAAAATCAACAGGAAGTGTTTTAAACCTACCAGCAATCGGGCGCGTTTTTTAAATCTCATTTTTTGATTTCGATATGCGCAAAAGCGGATTGGCGCCGATTTGGCGGCGAAGCGGGAAAACGGTTGCGTAAAAACCGCTTTTTTTGCCTTTAATCAATTCCAATTGGGCGGGGGATACCGGATAATACGCCCCCGGTTTGCAACCGGGAAATCAGGAGAGTCCATGTACTACCCCCTCATCAGGAAAGCGTTGTTCCAGCTCGATCCGGAACGTGCGCACGAAGTGACCTTTCGTCAGCTCAGCCGTATTACTGGCACCCCATTAGCGTTTCTTGTCCGTCAGTCCGTGCCGACCAAACCGGTCAGCTGCATGGGGCTGTCGTTTAAAAACCCGCTGGGATTGGCCGCCGGTCTGGATAAAAATGGCGAGTGCATCGATGCGTTCGGCGCGATGGGCTTCGGCCATGTGGAAGTCGGCACCGTGACGCCGCGCCCGCAATCGGGCAACGACAAGCCGCGCTTGTTCCGCGTGGTTGAGGCGGAAGGCCTGATCAACCGCATGGGGTTCAATAACCATGGCGTGGACAATCTGGTTGAAAACGTTAAGAAATCCCATTTCGGCGGCATTCTTGGGATCAATATCGGCAAGAATAAAGACACCCCGGTCGAACAGGGCAAAGACGATTATTTGATCTGCATGGATAAAGTTTATCCGTATGCCGGTTATATCGCGATTAACATCTCGTCACCGAATACGCCGGGGTTACGATCCTTACAGTATGGCGAAGCGCTGGACGATCTTTTGGCGGCGATTAAAAATAAGCAGCAGGAATTACATGCGCGCCATCACAAATATGTGCCGGTGGCGGTAAAGATCGCGCCGGATCTTTCAGAAGAAGAATTGATCCAAATTGCCGATAGCCTGGTGCGGCATAATATCGATGGCGTGATCGCCACCAATACCACGTTGGATCGAAAATTGATCCAGGGGCTGAATTACTGCGAACAAGCGGGCGGGTTAAGTGGGCGTCCGTTGCAATCACGCAGCACCGAAGTGATCCGTCGTCTCTCCACCGAACTGCAAGGGCGCCTGCCGATTATCGGCGTGGGCGGCATCGATTCGCTGACGGCGGCGCGCGAAAAAATGGAGGCCGGCGCGAGCCTGCTGCAAATTTATTCCGGATTTATCTATCACGGCCCGCGTTTGATTAAAGATATCGTTACCCATATCTAATATTTTTCCTCTCATTTTATTCCGGGGGTTTATTTCTGCCCCCGGCTCGTCTATATTTTGTTCGTTAGCATAAATATCGTTCGCGGAATTATCCGATGTTTAAGCTATTTTATCGGTGATAAAATCGCCTTTTAGGGTGAGTGCGGCGTTGGCATAGGCAGCGAGAAGGATACGAAATGAAGATAAAACCTGACGATAATTGGCGTTGGTATTTTGATGCCGAACACGATCGGCTAATGCTGGATTTAGCTAATGGTATGATCTTTCGTTCACGTTTCCCGGCCAAAATGTTAACGCCGGACGCCTTCGATGAATGCGCTTTTTGCGTGGACGACGCCGCCCTTTATTTCACCTATGAAGAACAGTGCAAACAGGTCAAACTCAGCCATGAGCAGCGCGCCGAGCTGGTGTTGAATGCGCTGGTCGCCTACCGCTTCCTGAAACCACTGATGCCGAAGAGCTGGCATTTCTCGCAGCAGCATTACCCGTTGCAGCCGAAAAATGGCGAGCTGGCGGCGGTGAAAGTGATGGAAAGCGGCGCGGAAGCGCGCCTGCTGGTGGTAGAGGCCGGGGATAACGCCAGCCTGTGCCTGCTGGCGCAAAATCAGCTGACGGTCGCCGGCCGCACCATGGTATTGGGCGATGCCATCAAGGTGATGCACGATCGGTTGAAACCCTGTGCGCAGGATGAAAGCGCCGCCCCGGCTTACGACAGGGCGGTATAAGGCGGATTACGCCAGGGTCAAATCACTTTTCGGGATGCAGCTGCAGCACAGGATGGTGCCGTTGTCGCCCAGCGCGCTTTTCTTCAGGGGCGCGACTTCACCGCTCAGCAACGTAATGCGGCAGCTGCCGCAAATCCCGGCACGGCAGGAGTAAGGTATGCGGATGCCTTGCTGTTCCAGCTGCTCGAGCAAGATCTGCTGGTTATTGCCGGTAAACACCTTTCCTTCGTATTCGATAGTGACGCTGTGCTCGCTGTCTTGCGGCGCTTGCACGCTCTCCACCACTTTCCCGGCGCCATAAGGGCGCGGCGGCTTGGTCGACAGAACTTCCACCGTATCGCCCACGCGAATGATGCCGCTGTTACGCGCGATCATATTCTGGCCAAAATCGATGTCGCCGTTGTCGGCGGAACGGAATTTTTGCAGCGTGCTCAGCGGTTCGCCGCTCGGGTGCTTGCGGCCGCGCTCGGTGCTGACGGTGGTGAGCACGCAGCGGCTGCAAGGTTTCACCAGATCGAACATGACGTCGCCGACGCGGATCACCTGCCAGCCGTCCTCGGCCCAGGCGGTTGCGCCGCTCACCACCAGATTGGGGCGGAACTGCTCCAGCTTGATGCTGCCGGGGCAGCGCTGCTGCAGATCGTTGAACGAAGCTTGGTTAATCAGCAGATAAGGATAGCCGTCGGCAAACGTCAGCGGGATTTCGGGGTGCTTTTTCACTCGGCGGGTCAACTCCGGCCCCAGCCAGCGCAGCTGCACGTCACGCTGGAAATAGCCGCTCAGCCAGCGGTTGATCTCATCCGGCGCGATCAGCGCGGTGAAATGGTTGCCCCATACCTCGGTCGGCTGCGGCGCGGCGGCGAAGTCGCTGAAGCGAATGGCGGCGTTTTCGCCGTCCGGCGCGGTCAGGAATAGCCCGTCCGGCAGCAGCGCCGGCGTGAACAGCACCATCTGCGGGTATTGGCGCGCGGTAATAAAGGTGCCATCCGGCTCGGTGATCATAAAGTTGCGGTCGAAGGCCAGACCGCTGCTGCCGACCTGGGCGTAAGAAAGCTGCAGACCGCGCAGTGATTTAACCGGATGGACGTAGAGTCTGGAAAGCGTGATCACCCTTATCTCCGTGCGATTATTAAATAGAAGGGAGCAACTTTATGACAAGCGGTGCGGATTAGCTATAATGCGCAACAATTTTCTTTTTGGTGATAAGCACGATATGAACTCTCTGTTTGCCAGCACGGCGCGTGGATTGGAAGAACTGTTAAAAAGCGAGCTGGAAGCGCTTGGCGCTCACGACTGCAAAGTGGTGCAGGGTGGGGTACATTTTCAGGGTGACGATCGTCTTCTGTACCAAAGCCTGCTGTGGAGCCGCCTGGCTTCGCGCATTCTGTTGCCGCTGAACGAATTCCGCGTGCACAGCGATCTGGATCTGTACCTCGGGGTGCAGGCGATCGACTGGCCGAGCATTTTTGGCGTGGATAAAACCTTTGCCGTGCATTTCAGCGGCGTGAACGAAGAGATCCGCAATAGCCAGTACGGCGCGCTGAAGGTGAAAGACGCCATCGTCGACAGCTTTACCCGCAAACTTGACCAACGCCCGACGGTCGCCAAGCAGCAGCCGGATATTCGCGTTAACGTCTTCCTGCAGCGCGATATGGCCAGCGTGGCGCTCGATCTGAGCGGTGAAGGCCTGCATCAGCGCGGTTACCGCGATCTCACCGGCCAGGCGCCGCTGAAGGAAAACCTGGCGGCCGCCATCGTGCTGCGTTCCGGCTGGCAGCCGGGCACGCCGATGCTCGATCCGATGTGCGGCTCCGGCACGCTCTTGATCGAAGCGGCAATGATCGCCGCCGATCGCGCGCCGGGCCTGCACCGCCAACACTGGGGCTTCAGCGCCTGGAACGGCCACAACGCCGAACTGTGGCGTGAAGTCACCACCGAAGCGCAGGTGCGCGCACGCCGCGGCCTGCAGGAAACCGCCTCTCGCTTCTTCGGCTCCGATATCGATCGTCGGGTGATTGAAATGGCGCGCGGCAACGCCCGCCGCGCCGGCGTCGCCGAGCTGATCACCTTCAACGTCGGCGACGTGGCGCGGTTGACCAATCCGCTGCCGGAAGGCCCGCATGGCACCGTGATCAGCAACCCGCCGTACGGTGAGCGTCTGGAAAGCGAACCGGCGTTGATCGCGCTGCACAACATGCTGGGCCGCGTGATGAAAAGCGCCTTCGGCGGCTGGCAGCTTTCGCTGTTCAGCGCCTCGCCGGAGCTGTTGAGCTGCCTGCAGCTGCGCGCCGAGCGCCAGTTCAAGGCGAAAAACGGCCCGCTGGAGTGCGTGCAGAAAAACTATCAGCTGGCGGCGAACCCGGCCGGTGCCACTACCGGCGGCGTGCAGGTGGCGGAAGATTTCGCCAACCGTCTGCGCAAGAACTTGAAGAAGCTCGACAAGTGGGCGAAACAGCAGGGCATTGAATGCTACCGCCTGTACGATGCCGATCTGCCAGAATACAACGTCGCGGTGGACCGCTACGGCAGCAAGGTGGTGGTGCAGGAGTATGCGCCGCCGAAAACCGTCGATGCGCAAAAAGCGCGTCAGCGCCTGTTCGATGTGATCAACGCGACGCTGGCGGTGCTGGAATTGCCGTCGAATCAGCTGATCCTGAAAACCCGCGAGCGGCAGAAGGGTAAGAACCAGTACGAGAAACTGGCGCAGAAAGGCGAATTCCTGCTGGTGGAAGAGTATAACGCCAAGCTGTGGGTCAACCTGACCGACTATCTCGATACCGGCCTGTTCCTCGATCACCGTATCGCGCGCCGCATGCTGGGCGAGATGAGCAACGGCAAGGACTTCCTCAACCTGTTCGCCTATACCGGCACCGCCAGCGTGCACGCCGGGCTGGGCGGCGCGCGCAGCACCACCACGGTGGACATGTCGCGTACCTATCTGGAATGGGCGGAGAAGAACCTGCGCGCCAACGGCCTGACCGGCCGTCAGCATCGGTTGATCCAGGCCGACTGCCTGTCGTGGCTGAGCAACGCCAACGAACAGTTCGACGTGATCTTCATCGATCCGCCGACGTTCTCCAACTCCAAGCGGATGGAGAACACTTTTGACGTGCAGCGCGATCATCTGGCGCTGATGAAAGATTTGAAACGGTTGCTGCGCCGTAACGGAACCATCATGTTCTCGAACAACAAGCGCGGTTTCCAAATGGATATGGCAGGGCTGAGCGCGCTGGGCCTGGAGGCGAAAGAGATCACCGCCAAGACGCTGTCGCAGGACTTTGCCCGTAACCGTCAGATCCACAACTGCTGGCTGGTGACTCACGCCGGCGAAGGAAAATAATTACTATGTCGTTAATCAGCATGTCCGGCGCCTGGCTTTCTTTCAGCGATGCGCCGCTTTTAGACAACACCGAAATTCATATCGAAGACAACGAGCGCGTGTGTCTGGTCGGGCGCAACGGCGCCGGTAAGTCCACGCTGCTGAAGATCCTCGGCAAAGAGATCCCGCTGGACGACGGCCGGGTGATCTACGAACAGGATCTGATCGTGGCGCGCCTGCAACAGGATCCGCCGCGCAATATCGGCGGCAGCGTGTTCGACTTCGTGGCCGAAGGCGTCGCGGAGCAGGCGGAACACCTGAAGGCGTACCACGCGATCTCCCACCTGGTGGAAAGCGATCCGAGCGAGAAAAACCTGGCGCGCATGGCGCAAATCATGGAGATCCTCGACCACCAGGGGCTCTGGCAGCTCGACAGCCGCATCAGCGAAGTGCTGCTGCAGCTGGGGCTGAACGGCGACGCCGAGCTTTCCTCGCTGTCCGGCGGCTGGCTGCGTAAAGCGGCGCTGGGCCGCGCGCTGGTGAGCTCGCCGCGCGTGCTGCTGCTCGACGAACCGACCAACCACCTGGATATCGAAACCATCGACTGGCTGGAAGGCTTCCTGAAAGAGTTTGACGGCAGCATCGTCTTCATCTCGCACGACCGTTCGTTTATCCGCAACATGGCGACGCGCATCGTCGATCTGGATCGTGGCAAGCTGGTTTCCTGGCCGGGCAACTACGATCTGTATCTGCAGAGCAAAGAAGAAGCGCTGCGGGTGGAAGAGCTGCAAAACGCCGAGTTCGATCGCAAGCTGGCGCAGGAAGAGGTCTGGATCCGTCAGGGCATCAAAGCGCGCCGTACCCGTAACGAGGGGCGCGTGCGCGCGCTGAAGGCGCTGCGCGTCGAGCGTTCAGAGCGCCGTGAAGTGATGGGCACCGCCAAGATGCAGGTGGAAGAGGCGACCCGCTCCGGCAAAATCGTATTCGAGCTGGAAGACGTCAACTATCAGGTCGGCGAAAAAGTGCTGGTGCGCGGTTTCTCCGCTCAGGTACAGCGCGGTGACAAGATTGCGCTGGTGGGGCCGAACGGCTGTGGCAAAACTACGCTGCTGAAACTGATGCTCGGTCAGCTGAAAGCCGACAGCGGCCGCGTGCACTGCGGCACCAAGCTGGAAGTGGCTTACTTCGACCAGCACCGCGCGGATCTCGATCCGGAGCGCACGGTGATGGACAACCTGGCGGAAGGCAAGCAGGAAGTGATGGTCAACGGCCGTCCTCGTCACGTCTTGGGCTACCTGCAGGACTTCCTGTTCCACCCGAAACGTGCGATGACGCCGGTGAAGGCACTTTCGGGCGGTGAGCGTAACCGCCTGCTGTTGGCTAAGCTGTTTCTGAAACCGAGCAATCTGCTGATCCTCGATGAACCAACCAACGATCTCGACGTCGAAACGCTGGAGCTGCTGGAAGAGCTGATCGACGGCTATCAGGGCACCGTGCTGCTGGTCAGCCACGATCGCCAGTTCGTCGACAACTCGGTGACCGAGTGCTGGATCTTTGAAGGCAACGGCGTGATCAACGCCTTCGTCGGCGGCTATTACGATGCGCATCATCAGCGCGCCACGGCGAAACCGATTCGTCAGGCGGCGCCGAGCGCGAGCAAACCGGCGGCGGAGAAAAAGGCCGAACAGCCGAAGAAAGCGGCGGCCAAGCTGAGTTACAACCTGCTGCGCGAACTGGAACAGCTGCCGCAGCGGCTCGAACAGCTGGAGGCGGAAATCGAAGCGCTGCAGGCGCAGATGAGCGATGCCGACTTCTTCACGCGGCCGCACAGCGAAACGCAAGAAGTGCTGACGGCGCTGGCTAACGCAGAGCAGGCGCTCGAGCAGGCCTTCGCCCGTTGGGAAGAGCTGGAAGCGATGAAAAACGGCTGACCGTTGCGATACCGCCCGCGCGCTGCTGCGGGCGGTATCGACGTGCCGGTGAGCAACGTTATTGAGGAGGAATATGGTGTGTTCCCACAACAATCATCAGCAGCATAGTCATTCCGTACCTTCGGCGGAGCACCAGGATAACCTGATGCTGTGCCCGCAGTGCGACATGCTGGTGGCGCTACCGCCGCTGGCCTATGGCAGCAAAGCGGTATGCCCGCGCTGCAAAACCACGCTCAGCGTCCGCTGGGACGAACCGCGCAAGCGGCCGATCGGTTACGCGCTCAGTGCCTTGTTCATGCTGGTGCTGGCCAACATTTTCCCGTTTATCAACATGCGCGTCGCCGGCCTCGGCAACGAAATCCGGCTGATTCAAATCCCGGAGGTCATGGTGGCGGAAGATTACGCCAGTATGGCCACCTTGTTTATGGTGTTCGTGCAGCTGATCCCGGCGTTTTGCATGGTGGCGATCGTTCTGCTGTGCGCCAAAGTGCGCTTGCCGCTGGGGCTCAAAGAGTGGATGGCCCGAGTGCTGTTCCAGTTCAAAACCTGGTGCATGGTGGAAATTTTCCTCGCCGGGGTGCTGGTCAGCTTCGTCAAGCTGATGGCCTACGGCGATATCGGCATCGGCAGCAGCTTCGTGCCTTATTGCCTGTTCTGCCTGCTGCAGGTGCGCGCCTTCCAGTGCGTGGATCGGCGCTGGCTGTGGCAGGACATCGAACCGGCGCCGCGTCTCGAGCGTCCGCTGACGGTGGGGCGCACCGGCATGCGCCAGGGCGTGCGCTCCTGCGCCTGCTGCACGGCGATCCTGCCGGCCAATCAGGTACGCTGCCCGCGCTGCCACACCAACGGCTACGTGCGCCGCCGCCACAGCCTGCAGTGGACGCTGGCGCTGCTGGTGACCTCCATCATGCTGTATATCCCGGCCAACCTGATGCCGATCATGGTGACCGAGGCGCTGGGCAACAAGATGAACTCCACCATCATGGCGGGGGTTATCCTGCTGTGGGGGGACGGCTCTTATCCGGTGGCGATGGTGATTTTCATCGCCAGTATCATGGTGCCGTCGCTGAAAATGCTGGCGATCGGCTGGCTGTGCTGGGATGCCAACGGCAGGAAGAAGCCGCGTGCCGACAGCGAGCGGATGCACCTGATTTATGAAGTGGTCGAGTTCGTTGGCCGCTGGTCAATGATCGACGTATTTGTGATCGCCGTATTGTCGGCGCTGGTGCGAATGGGGCAGTTGATGAGCATTTATCCTGCGACGGGCGCCGTGCTGTTCGCGCTGGTGGTGATCCTCACCATGTTCGCCGCCATGACATTTGATCCCCGGCTGACCTGGGATCGCGCAAGTGAAACAATCAACAAGGAGCCGCAAGGTGACGGAAAATAATCATAGCGTCGCAGACGTTGAGAAGATCAAACGCTGGTCGCCGGTGTGGATCATTCCCATCGTGACCGCGCTGATCGGCGCCTGGATCCTGTTTTACCACTTCAGCCATCAGGGGCCGGTGGTGACGCTGGTCACCACGACGGCGGAAGGGCTGGAAGCGGGTAAAACCAAAATCAAAAGCCGCAGCGTGGACGTCGGCGTGGTGGAAACCGTCACGCTGAGCGATGATCTGAGCAAGGTGATGGTACAGGCGCGTCTCAATTCCGGCATGGAGAAATTGCTGCGTCAGGACTCCGCCTTCTGGGTGGTGAAGCCGCAGATCGGCCGTGAAGGCGTCTCCGGGCTGGGCACGCTGCTGTCCGGCGCCTATATCGAACTGCAGCCGGGCAGCAAGGGCAAAGACGGCAAAGACAACTATCAGCTGCTCGACGCGCCGCCGCTGGCCTCCCCGGACGCCAAGGGGCTGCGCATCGTGCTGGACAGCGAGAAATCGGGCCAGCTCAACGCCGGCGATCCGGTGCTGTTCCGCGGCTATCGCGTCGGGTCGGTGGAAACCAGCTACTTCGATCCTAAAGAACGCGCCATGCGCTATCAGCTGTTCATCACCGCGCCTTACGACCAGCTGGTCACCACCAACGTACGCTTCTGGAAAGACAGCGGCGTGGCGTTCGACATGTCGGCGCAGGGCATGCGGGTGGAGATGGGATCGCTGACTACCCTGTTCAGCGGCGGCGTCAGCTTCGACGTGCCGGACGGCTGGGATCGCGGTGAACTGGCGAAAGAGAAGGCGGAGTACCAGCTGTTCGACAACCAGCGCAGCACGCAGGATTCGCTGTATACCGTGCATAAGGATTACCTGCTGTTCTTCTCTGATTCGGTACGCGGCCTGCAGCCGGGCGCCCCGGTCGAGTTCCGCGGCATCCGCCTGGGCACGGTGGCGCAGGTGCCGTTCTATAAAGAGGGCATGGCGCAGCGTCTGGATAACGACTACCGCATTCCGGTGCTGATCCGTATCGAGCCGGATCGCTTCCAGAAACAGCTGGGCGGTAATTTCGATATCGAAGGGCACTTGAAAGACGCCGAGTCCCGCGGCATGCGCGCCTCGATGAAGTCCGCCAACCTGCTGACCGGTTCGCTGTATATCGATCTCGACTTCTATCCGCAGGAGAAACCGTGGAAAGGGCCGCGCGAGCTGTTCGGTTATCCGCTGATGCCGACCACCAGCGGCGGGCTGGCGCAGATCCAGCAGAAACTGATGCAGACGCTGGACAAGATCAACGCGATGCCGATCAATCCGATGATCAATGAAGCGACCAAGACGCTGGCGGAAAGTCAGAAAACCATGAAGTCGACTCAGCAGACCATGAAGTCGTTGAACGACATCATCGCCAGCAAAGAGATGCAGGCGCTGCCGCAGGACATGCAGAAAACGCTGCTGGAGCTGAACCGCAGCATGAAAGGGTTCCAGCCTGGTTCACCGGCTTACAACAAGATGGTGGGCGATATGCAGCGCCTCGACCAGGTGTTGCGTGAGCTACAACCGGTGCTGCGCACCCTGAATGAGAAGAGCAACGCGCTGGTGTTTGAAGCCGCCGGCAGCACTGACCCTCAGCCGAAGAAGGCCACGAAATGATGAAATGGATCCCGGTAGCCCTGGCGCTGTTGCTCAGCGCCTGCAGCAGTTCGCCACAGAAGACCTACTATCAGTTGCCGGCGCTGGGGGCGCCGGCCGCTGCCAGCAGCAGCGGCGCTTCCACGCGCCAGCTGTGGCTGGAGCACGTGAGCGTGGCGGATTATCTGGCGCAGAGCGGCGTGGTGTATCAAACCAACGACGTACAGTATGTGATAGCCCAGAACAACCTGTGGGCCAGCCCGCTCGACCAGCAGCTGCAGCAAACGCTGGTCACCAACCTGAGCAGCGCGCTGCCAGGCTGGGTGGTTTCTTCGCAACCGATGAGCAGCGATCAGGATGTGCTGAACGTGACCATCAGCGGTTTCCATGGCCGCTTTGACGGCAAGGCGATCGTTCGCGGCGAGTGGGTGCTGAACCGCCAGGGGCGCTTGATCAAACGGCCTTTCAGCCTGGAGTTGAAACAGGGTGAGGACGGCTATGATGCCCTGGTGCGCACGCTGGCGCAGGGCTGGCAGCAGGAAGCCCAGGCTATCGCAGCACAGATGGGCGGCATTTAGTCATAATTTGGTCTAAAATTGTCTAATCCCTGTCAGCGTGAAAAGTCTTTTTTCTCCCTGGCAGGGATTTCTTTTTCATTTCAAAAAGTTAAACCCTTTCCCGGCAGATCAGCCACTTAGCACTTTCCTCGGGCGTAGCTCACAAATATGACATTGGCGTGAATTTTGCGCATTGATCTTCTCTTCTTTTAGCGCTATTGATAACTCGTGGCTGCGCAAAAAGCAGCCATTGTTTTCTTTCCACCAGACCAAAATGAGGGAAACGAGGCATGAAGAGACAGAAACGCGATCGTCTGGAAAGGGCGCATTCGAGAGGGTATCAGGCAGGTATTTTAGGGCGTTCCAGGGAACATTGTCCCTACCAATCATCAGTGGACGCCCGGTCTCAATGGCTGGGAGGTTGGCGAGAAGCCATGGAAGACAGGGCTGTGACCGCTTAAGCGGCTCCCTGTCAAATAAAAGGAATAACCTCCGCCTTTGGCGGAGGTTTTTGTTTGTGGCCTCTGAGGTGGCATCACCCAGGGCGCTCTCAGCGGGGTTATTGCTTCTCGCTGGCCTGACGAGGAGCGAGAAAGCGTGATTCGTATAGACGAGGCACGCTTTAGGCGCTCTGGCGGTGGGTAAACAGGAGATCCTTAAAGGGAGGGCGGAGGCGGTGCAAGGCATTGAGGGATAAAAGAAATGCCGCCACGAGAGACGTGACGGCATGCGCGATCGTTGGAAAAGAAGGCGGCGGCCGTCTTCTCGTCAGCGTGATTAGAACGCTGCGGTATCCTTGAACAGGCCCACTTTCAGATCGGTGGCGGTATAGATCACTTCGCCGTCAACCAGCACTTCGCCATCGGCGACGCCCATGATCAGCTTGCGGGTGATAACGCGCTTGAAGTTAATGCGGTAAGTCACCTTCTTGGCGGTTGGCAGCACCTGGCCGGTGAACTTGACTTCACCGACGCCCAGCGCGCGGCCTTTGCCTTCGCCGCCCAGCCAACCGAGGTAGAAACCGACCAACTGCCACATGGCATCCAGGCCCAGGCAACCAGGCATGACCGGATCGCCGATAAAGTGGCAACCGAAGAACCATAGGTCCGGATTAATATCCAGCTCCGCTTCCACATAACCTTTGTTGTGAGTCCCGCCGTCTTCGCTCATTTTGACCACGCGGTCCATCATCAACATGTTACCTGCCGGCAACGGTGGGCCACCGGCGCCGAACAGCTCGCCACGGCCGGATGCTTCGAGGTCTTCTTTCGTATAGGAATCGCGTTTATCTACCATGTTCTCAGTAAGCCTTATTTTAATGAAGGACGCAGGTTAGCTAACACGTGTACGCTGAACAAGTCCGATCAGCCGTGGTTGAACCAGTTGAGCCAGCGCAGCGGCCATGGACGACGGCGTTCCTGCAGGCTCACCTGCGCAATCCGTTCCTGAATGGCCGCCAACAAATTCGGCTGTTGTTCATCAGAGTAGAGGCAACCTGTAAGCAAAGGCAAGGCTTCCGCCGCGCTCTCTACCGCCCACAGATGGAATTGCCCCTCGCGTACCGCGTCGACGACATCTTGACGCAGGCACAGGTGGCGCACGTTGGTCACGGGCAATACGACGCCCTGTTTGCCCGTCAGGCCGCGGCGTAAACAAACTTCGAAGAAACCTTCGACCTTTTCATTAACGCCGCCTATCGGCTGTACGTTGCCGAATTGGTCGACGGAGCCGGTGACGGCGATCTGCTGTGTGATTGGCTGCTGCGACAGAGCGCTGACCAAGGCGCACAGCTCGGCGAGCGAGGCGCTGTCGCCGTCCACTTCACCGTAAGATTGTTCAAAGACGATGGAAGCGGAGAAGGGCAACTGCTGATCCAAATCCAGTTCGGCGATAAGGAACGCCTGCATGATCATCATGCCTTTAGCATGCAGGTTGCCGCCCAGCTCGGCTTTGCGCTCGACGTCGGTAAACTCGCCGTCGCCAAGATGCACGACGCAACTGATGCGCGAGGGCTCGCCGAAGCTGCGCGGATGGCCGGGATAATCCAGGACTGACAGGCCGTTGATCTGCCCGATCACTTCACCCTCGGTCTCAATCAGGATCTGACCCAGCTCAATCTCATCCTGCATACGCTCGGCCAGATAGCTTTCGCGCCATTCGCGGGCATTCAACGCTGCCTCAAACGCTTTGGCGGTAATGCGCTCCTCTTCGGCATACAGTGCAGCCTCGGACAGCTGCTGGCTAAGCCAAACCGGCGAGAGTGGCAGGATGCCCTGATCGCCGGTGTAACGCACAGCCTGGACGATCAGCGGCGGCCAGGCGTCGGCCGCTAACATCGGCAACTGCCGATCGGCAATCACGCCGTTGACGTAGCCGCACCACTGCGCCATATCATCGACTTCGGTCAGCTGCAGATCGTCTTCGTATTCGCCGTAGACCGCTTGTTCGCTCAGTTCCGGCTCGATATCGTGGAAATCGGCCAGGCCGTGACGGTCGCCGACCACAATCAGCCGCAGGTCCAGCGGCATCGGTGGAATGGCTACCGGCAGCGGGCGGGTTTCGTCTGGCGAAACCCAATGGAACTGGCGCTGGCCGATCATCTGCTTCAGCCGCAGCCATAGCAATGGCTGAGCCAGCAGCGCCCGAGCCGACAGGATCAGGACGCCGCCGTTGGCCTGGTGCACCAGACCCGGTTGCAGGGTAATGTCGCCATTGTGGATCCGTACGCAACCAAACAGCTGCTCCGGTTCAATCCACTCCTGGAACAGACAAGCACCGCCGGCGGCGAAAGGCTCATCGCCACGGCTGGCCGGCTCTATGCTGACCTTGCCATCCTGAATGGCATAGTGGCTGCCGCGGCATGCCGTATTCTTAGCCAGCAGTGGTGTGACGGCGTGAGCGATCAGTTCCAGGTACTCTCGCGTTTCTTGCGCTTTCAACAGCATGAAACGCGGTGGCGATTGAGGGTGGCAAAATAGCGTCAGGGCATTTTCCAGCCGAGGCTGAATGGCGGAAAAGGGCACGGGTGCCAACTGAGCGGCGGTATCAAATATCGCCTGATAAGGCGTTACGTCCGGCAATAAAGATTGCCATTCAAGTCGGTTATTGGTCAAAGTGTTAGATGCAATCGTTAAAAAGGGAAAGGGCGATTATACAAGAATAACGGCGGCTTGATACATGTGGAGTGCCAGTTGGCGTCAGGGAGTTTGACATCGCGCGATGACTGTGCAAAAAACAGTCTAAAAGACGGCTTAATTGCCGGGGAAATTCGGCGCAAAGCTGTTATGCTTATTTGAAGTTACGCGGTCACTGAAGAGCTCAAGATGAAATATCAGCAACTGGAAAATCTGGAGAGCGGTTGGAAATGGAAGTACCTGGTGAAGAAGCACCGGGAAGGGGAACTTATTACCCGCTACATTGAAAACAGCGCTGCTCAGGAGGCGGTTAACGAGCTGCTGAAGCTGGAAAATGAGCCGGTCAAGGTACTTGCATGGATTGCCGCTCATATGAATCCGGAGCTGGATAACCGGATGAAACAAACGATCCGCGCCCGCCGCAAACGTCATTTTAACGCAGAACATCAGCATACGCGTAAAAAATCTATCGATCTGGAGTTTTTGGTTTGGCAACGCTTGGCTGCCCTGGCGCGCCGTCGTGGCGTCACGCTATCGGAAACGGTTGTGCAGCTTATCGAAGATGCTGAGCGCAAAGAGAAGTATGCGAATCAGATGTCGTCGTTGAAAGAAGATTTGAAGGCGATTCTCGGTAAAGAACCTAAGTAAACGGGGCAGAGCGCCTTAGTTACACTGGGTCTTGAATGTTCTGATAACAGCAGGACGAAAAAAAACCCCGCAATGCGGGGTTTTTTATTAGGCGAGTAAACTTAGCCCTGAGGCTGAGTTACAACGTCTTTGATACCTTTAACTTCGATCTCTACGCGACGATCTGGTGCCAGGCAGTCGATCTGAGCTTTGGTAGCGCGGCCAGCTTTGTAGCCACAGGTGTTGCCAGTAACTGGATCAGCTTTGCCCATGCCACGTGCAGAGATTTTGTCTGACGGGATGCCTTTGGAGACCAGGTAGTCAACAACGCTTTGTGCGCGTTTTTCAGACAGTTTCTGGTTGTACTGAGCAGAACCAACGGCGTCGGTGTAACCCAGAACAACTACGGAACCGTCTTTAGGATCCATGGAGCTCAGCTGGGAGTACAGCTGATCCAGAGCCTGCTGACCTTGTGGCTTCAGAGTTGCTTTGTTGAAGTTGAACAGCACGTCAGACTTCAGAGTGAAACGCTTGGTTTCAACAACTGGAGCCGGAGCTGGAGCTGGAGCAACTGGAGCAACTACGTCATCCTGACCGAAGCGATAAGAAACGCCCAGGCTCAGCATGGTGTTGTCTGGACGTGCGCCAACGGTACCTGCGTCACCGATGTTGCTTACGAACTGGTAGTCCAGGCGGGTAGCCCAGTTTTTGGTCAGTGCGTATTCAACACCAACAGCAGCCAGCGGAGAAACGCCGGTGTCGTGGTCGCTCAGGCGAGTGCCGTTGCCGTAGTTAGCTTTGGAGTCTGCACGCCATACCATACCACCCAGACGAGTGTAGATGTCCAGATCGTCAGCAATTGGGTAGCTCAGTTTAGCGGCCAGTTGAACGCCCTGCGCTTTGAAAGCACCGTTGTTCACGCTGCCTTTGTAAGGCATACGGCCAAGCCAGTCATAGCCCAGTTCGAAGCCCAGGTATTGGTTTGCCTGGTAGCCCAGGAACGCGCCGGCACCCAGCTGATCTTTGTGGGTTGGGCCGTTGCCGATACCGTTCTGGTAACCGTTACCGTAGAAACCAGTGTCGTGGTACTGGGACCAGCCCAGTTTAGCACCGGTGTACCAGGTGTTATCTTTTGGAGCGGCTTGCGCTACGGTAGCGAAACCTGCCAGTGCCACTGCTAATGCGATAGCTGTCTTTTTCATTTTGCGCCTCGTTATCATCCAAATAGGCAATGAGCTTTAAAGCTGTTTTAAGCCCTTGGTTAAATTCCTTCGCCAAGGTTTAAGCCCTCGTTTGTTACTCGCCAGTTTTTCTGACGTTATAGAGCAACCTTGGCGATGTAAAGTCTACAACGTGGCGCGAAAGTTACAAGTGTGATGTGATAAGGCTCTAAAAAAAAACGCGGAATCGTACATATTTGCTAACATTCTTAGCCTAAAAAAACGGCGATTCATCGGGCGTTTTTGCTTGTCAAACCGCAGCCGGACTAGCTTTGTGCCTTATCCCGCAAAGGTTCCCTCTACGGGGTGCGAAAATGATGGGAAAAATCCTAAATTTACTTAATGATACAAAGAAGAGTGAATTTTTAGGGTGGAACAGTGTCCGTGAGTCGGGTCAATGTCACGTTGAGGACGCATGATAAACCCGTAGGCATTACCCAATTCTGCCGCACGTCTCAATTTTAGACGATCCTCCTCCGTTAGCTCGGGCAACCAGCCGAGAACCACGCTGTAGTTCCCCGTTTGCAGCGCTTTTTCCATTGCCTCAACCGTATTCACCGGGCTGATTTGGCTCAACTGCACCATTTTATCCACCGGCAGGCCGGATTGCTGCAGCCATTGCTTGCTTAACTTTTGCTGCGGCGTCAGCCACAGAAGCCAGCGAGACTGCTTGCCCAGTTGCTGGAGCAGGGGCAACAGCAGTTGAGCCACTGCGGGCTGGCGCTCGTTGTAAACAAGTTCACTGATCAAGCCATTCTCTTTGCCGACATTTGTGTTCTTCGCAACGCTGTTCGCGGTAAAAGAGCCATGGCTAAAATGAGGTTGGTAGAGTGATTGAGTACGCATAAAGTTCCCGCCCGTCGTGTTACTGTATGTTTATACAGTATCCCTGATTTCGGATAAGATCAACCCAAATTTTCGTAGCGGCTCGCATAATTGCGATCATTTTTTGTACCGGTGTTTTTTGTGATTGGCATGCAGACGGATAGTGCGTATTTTTCTAATTAGTTGTTCACGTTACTTTTTTCATTGATGAGAGAAATAATACGACCGGAACCTAAAAAGGAGGAACGCTATGAAAAGGATGTCGACGAGAAGAATCACGCAGGCTAAAAGTTGCTTCGCGGCGCTGGGCACCATCACCACGCGGTCACAGTTTGGCGGCTATGGGCTGTTGGCTGAGGGGGTGATGTTTGCAGTGATAGCGGAAGGCGAGCTGTATTTGCGGGCTACGGCGAGCATGGAACCGGCCTTTCGCGCTCGGGGCATGGTCAATATGGTCTATTCCAAGCGCGGAGTGCCCATCACTTTGCGCTATTACTGGGTTGACGAGTCCCTGTGGCGGGAACGTAACGAATTGGTGGGGCTGGCTTGGCAAGCTGTCAGGGAGGCCCGTCGGGAACAGCGGCTCAAGGCCGGCGACCACGGCAGATTGAAGGCGCTGCCGAATATAGATGTCAATATGGAGCGGCTGTTGTGGCGAGCGGGTATCCGCAACGCCTATGACCTGCGGTTGCAGGGCGCGAAACGCAGCTATCTTAGCCTGCTGCAACAACAGACCAATC
This sequence comes from Serratia sp. CC22-02, assembly GCF_900182895.1. NCBI lineage: Bacteria > Pseudomonadati > Pseudomonadota > Gammaproteobacteria > Enterobacterales > Yersiniaceae > Serratia > Serratia sp. CC22-02. Next base: position 968,990 of record NZ_FXUD01000002.1, read on the forward strand.
TGGGATTGCGAGTCCTGTTGTCGCTGGGCGGTGCGATAGCCGGTTATCATCAGGCGGCATTACCGGCTGAATTGCATAACGAATTGGTGCGCTGGTTCGATCATATGATGGCGATGCGCCGCCATGGACATGAGCCGGTGATTCAGGGCCCGTCGAGCGGGCCCTGAATGATTAGGCTGTCTTATTGATTTGGGTGTGCAGCGCGGTGAGTTCCGGCAGAAGTTCGAGCACCAGCCCCACCTGCTGCAAAACCAGCTGTTCTTTGCTTTCAGGTTCCGGAACGACTTGGCGAATACGCTCCGCCAGCTGTTCCAGCGCCTGAGCAATGCGCTGGCTGTTCTGTTCTTCCTGATGCAGGGCGCCGTCCACGTAACACACGGCATCATTGAGCAGGTCGAGCGTGGCAGGGGTATTCAGCCGCTCGCGGTGCGCACCCAACGCCGAGATATAACTCAGGAGTGTGTGGTTCAGGCAGAGCAGGCGGAAGGCGGCTTCCTGCAGCGCCTTGTCGGCCTTGGGATCGGCGGACATGTTGGAGATGACCGAAGCCAGCTCGGCATCGCTGTTGTGGGCATCTCGCCGCGCAATGCGGTAGGCGAGGCCGTTATCCTTACCCTGGTGGTATTGCACCAGAATGGCGTCCAGATAACGGCAGTTGGCATTCAGCGTTTTATCCACCACCGCCGGCAGTTGGCGGAACTTCCAGTCCGGCCAGATAAAGCTGACTGCCGCCCAGGCGATGGCGCAGCCTAGCAAGGTATCGTAAACGCGCGGAGCTGCCACTTCGAATCCTTCACCCAACAGGTTAAAGCACAACAGCACCAGCAGCGTGATGAACATCGTCGCGTGCGCATATTGTACGGTGCGGAAAGCGAAGAACAGAACGCCGGTGATGACGATCAACACCAGCTGTCCTTCCAGTGAAGGCACGAAATAGAGGATTGGCAGGCCGATAAGAATACCGGCCAGGGTGCCGATGATGCGCAATGCCAGGCGTCGGCGGGTGGCATTGTAGTTCGGTTGGCAGACGAACAGGCTGGTCAACAGGATCCAGTAACCGTGCTGCATGCCGGTGAATTGAATGAAGGCGTAACCCACGCACAGCACCACCGACATGCGGATCGCGTGGCGGAACAGGGCCGACTGGGGCGTCAAATGGCGGCTGATGCGCAGCCGGATATCGCTCCAGCCAGTTAAGCGGTCATCGGCCAGGCTGTTCTCTTCCGCTTGCCCGCTGGCCAGCGTCTGCTCTGATTCGATATTGGCCAGCTGCGCATCGATCGCATGCAGGTTTTTCAACAGATGCGCCAGCGCCTTGGTCTGCTCGGTATTGCCCTGGGTTTCGGCGATGCGCGCCAATGCCTCCTGAATGCGGCTGAAAGCCGGTTCAAAGCGCGGGTTGTGCTGGTACTTTTGCCGCAGCAGGATCGATTGCGCCAATTGGCGGCAGGCGCGCGCCTGCATGCTCAGCAAACGCTGGAAGCGGAACAAAATGTCGCTGTGGCGGAATTGCCGGCTGAGTGCGTGGTACTGAACGTGGGAAGAGCTGGCGCGTTCGTGGATATCCTGCGCGACAAAATAGTAGTGCAAGGTGCGGCGGGTGCCACGCTGGCCGCGATCGCCTTTCAGGCGCGTCAGCAGCGAGGCTTTGGTTTGGTTAAGCAACGCGACCAGGGCGCTGTTGGCCATCGCGACATCCATCCAGGGCAGATCGGCGTCGCGCTCGGCATCGGGATCGAACAGATTGGCTTTGGCATCCAGATAGTTGGCCAACTGATCGTAGCAGCGCGCCAGGTTCTCTTGCAGCGGCCGGATAGGGAACAGCAGGTGGCCCGCCAGCGTCAGCAGGTTGTACCACAGTGCGCCGATCACCAACAGCAGCGGCTGCTGATACCAGGCATCGTACATGGCGGTGCCGAGCATGGTATAAACCGCGATCAGCAGCGCGCCGAAGGCGATGGTGGCGTAACGTTGCCCCAAGGCACCGAGCAGGATAAAACCGCAGGTCGACGTGGTTAAGCCAAGGGCGAACAACCAGGGGTAGGGGAACAGCAGCTCGATTGAAGCAGAGGCGACAAAGAAGCACACCAGCGTGATCAGCAGGTTGCGTAACCTGCCGGCCAGGCGGTCATCCAAATCAGTCAGGGCCGCCGCCACGACGCCCAGCGTTAGCGGGATGGTCAGCTTGGGAATGCCCAACCACCAGGGAACGGCGGTGGTGCCGATCAGCGCAATAAGGATGCGCAGGTGATACAGCAGGTTGCTGTTGTAGGTATAACGACGAACTGCGGGTGCAAAAGAGAGCACGAAAAACTCCTCAAACGGAGAAAAAATTAACGCTGATGATAGTGGCGGCGAGCATTCTCAATACGCGCTTGCTGGGCCATTTCTACCGAGACGACGCGGCGCCCCACCGGCCACAGCGCGATGGCGGCAATTTTGAAATTGGCGATGCCGACCGGAATGCCGATGATCGAAACGCACTGCACGATGCCGGCGGCGATGTGTGACAGGCATAGCCACCAGCCGAACAGCACCAACCAGATAATGTTGAGCAGCGAACCGCCGGCGGAGAGCAGCGCATTGCTTTTTTCCGGGTAGAGTTCATCGACGTGAATTGCCTCATTGCCGAAAGGCACCAGCGACAGCTTGGTGATTTCCCAGCAGGAGCGGGTGAGCGGCAGCGTGATGACCAGCAGCACGCTGAACACCGTGGCGATGAGCCAACCCAGCGTGGTGAAGAAACCGCCCAACACAAAATTAAGAATATTCAGTACAGTACGCATAGACGTCATTCTGCTCTAATGATGGCCAAACCGCGATGCGGGCGTATTCACGATAAAAACGCAAAATCTATTCTACCCTTTTTTTAGCGCTAGAGTGCCACTGCTTATCACAGGTAAACTGGCAGATATCCGTTATTTAATCTCAACATAGTCATGGCGCGACGATATGGAACTTAAAGCGACATCGCTGGGGAAACACCTGGCTCAGCACCCTTATAACCGCGTGCGGTTGCTGCACGCCGGCGTTGAGGTGAGCGGGGAAAAACATGAATACCTGATCCCCTTCAATCAATTGATTCAGGTCAGGTGCAAGCGCGGCATCGTCTGGGGCGAGCTGGAATTTGAATTGCCGGACGAAAAAGTGGTGCGGCTGCACGGCACCGAATGGCAGGAAACGCAGCGTTTTCATCATTATCTGCAGCAGGCCTGGCAGCAGTGGAGCGCAGAAATGAGCGAGGTCAGCGCCGGCGTGTTGCAACAGCAGGTGGCGCAGATCCAGCGCATCGAGCAGCAAGACAAATGGTTTAAAAAGTCTGAGCTGGGCAAGCTGCAGCAGCAAATCCACGAGGCTTTCTCCGCGTTGCCGATGCCGGTGGCGCGTCTGGATGAGTTTGATAACTGCCGGGCTGATTATCATCTGTGTCTGCAATGGCTGCAGCAGGGGCTGCGCAGCGTCGAACAACGCAACCGGCAGTGGACCGAGCGCATGCTGGAGCAACATCACGACTTCTTCCAGACCGTCGAGAGTTCACCGCTCAATGACTCTCAGAGCCGTGCGGTGGTCAACGGCGAGGATTCCGTTCTGGTATTGGCGGGGGCCGGCAGCGGCAAAACGTCGGTGCTGGTGGCGCGCGCCGGCTGGCTGCTGCGCCGTCAGGAGGCGGAGCCGGGCCAAATTTTGCTGTTGGCGTTCGGCCGTCAGGCAGCGAGTGAGATGAATGATCGCATCAAAGCGCGTTTGGGCGATGTCGGCATTCAGGCCAAGACATTCCATGCATTGGCGCTGCAGATCATTCAACAGGGCAGCCGCAAAGCCCCGGCCATCAGCCGATTGGAAACCGATGCCAAAGCGCGCAAAGCGTTGCTGATTACCCATTGGCGCCAGCAGTGTGCAGAGAAAAAAGCCCAGGCCAAGGGGTGGCGTCAATGGTTGAGCGACGAGCTGGAATGGGAAGTGCCGGAAGGCGACTTTTGGCAGGATCAACGCCTGGCGGATCGGCTGGCGGGCCGCTTGGAACGCTGGCTGGGGCTGATGCGCATGCACGGCGGCAGCCAGGTGGAAATGATTGAGCAGGCGGATGAAGAAATCCGCGATCTGTTTTCAAAACGCATCCGGCTGATGGCACCGCTGCTGAAAGCCTGGAAAAGCGCCTTGAAAGAGGAAGGGGCGGTGGACTTCTCCGGTCTGATCCATCAGGCGGTCAATATTCTCGACAAGGGGCGCTTTGTCAGCCCGTGGAAACATATTCTGGTCGATGAGTTTCAGGATATCTCGCCGCAGCGTGCGCTGTTGCTGGCGGCGCTGCGCCGGCAAAACAAACAGACCTGCCTGTTTGCGGTGGGGGATGACTGGCAGGCGATTTATCGCTTCAGCGGCGCAGAGTTGACGTTAACCACGGCGTTCGCCACTCACTTTGGTGAAGGGGCGCAGTGCGCGCTGGACACCACTTATCGCTTCAATGAGCGTATCGGTGAGGTAGCCAACCGGTTCGTGCAGCAGAACCCGCACCAGTTGAAAAAACCGCTCAACAGCCTGAGCAAGGGCAATAAAAAGTCGGTGGCGATCCTGCCGCACGAGCAGCTGGAGCCCTTGCTGGATAAGCTGAGCGGCTATGCCAAGCCGGACGAGCGTATTCTGGTACTGGCGCGCTACCATCATCTGAAACCGGAAGCGCTGGCGAAAGCGGCCACCCGCTGGCCCAAGCTGGATCTGGAGTTTATGACCATCCACGCCAGCAAGGGGCAGCAGGCGGAATACGTCATCATCGCCGGTTTGCATGACGGGCGTGACGGTTTCCCGGCCGTGGCGCGCGAGTCGGTGTTGGAAGAGGTGCTGCTGCCACAGCCGGAGGATTTTCCTGATGCCGAAGAGCGCCGCCTGCTGTATGTCGCATTGACTCGCGCCAAACATCAGGTATGGCTGTTGCAGGATCGTGAACGCCCTTCGGTGTTCGTCGAACAGCTGCAAGATCTTGGCGTACCGGTGCAGAAAAAACCGTAGGCATCAGGCCTGGCGGTAGCCAGGCCGCGAGGACTATTTCAGGCGCTCTTGCAGATAGCGCTGATAGTCGGGGATGGCGATCTCCACCTCGCTTTTGAACAGCGGCGAGTCGATCAGAAAGTCCGCGGTCGAGCGGTTGGTGGCCACCGGGATATTCCATACGGTCGCCAGCCGCAGAAGCGCCTTCACGTCCGGATCGTGCGGTACCGCGTTCAGCGGATCCCAGAAGAAGATCAGCATGTCTATCTTGCCTTCCGCAATCAATGCGCCAACCTGCTGATCGCCGCCCATGGGGCCACTCAGCATGCTGGTGACCGGAATGCCGCTGGCGCGCTGGATCAGGTTACCGGTGGTGCCGGTGGCGTACAGCTGGTGCTGCGCCAAAATGGTCTTGTGGCTCTCTACCCACTCCAACAGGGCCTGTTTGCGGTGATCGTGCGCCACCAGCGCAATGTGTTTGCGCGCGGCGATAGTGCGGGTGGTCAATTCCATCTCGGTGTCCTTCGCTAATCGGGGATGTGCGACAGATTACTGAAACTGTTTTTCACTGCCTAGCGTTTGCGCTTGAAAATGCGAAGAAAAGGCGCCTTTGCGGGGAAAGACGCCGGGAAGTATCAGCGAACCGGTTGTTTATTGGCCCACCGCAGAAAACGCTTCTGTGTTTCCTTGTCGGCTTGCTGGAACCAATATTGCAGCATCTGTTCCGACACGTTTTCCCCTTTCAGCGTGACCGTTGGAGCGTTCAGCGGCGTGCCGGCCAGCGAGGGCGTTGAGGGATTATCGGCGTTCGCCTGAACGAAGGCCGCGACGGAGGCGGAGCGATTCTGGCGGTTGTAATCTGTCATCACCTTTTCCAAATCGGCATTGAAGGTGACGCTGTCGGGATGCAGCACGTCATGCCGGAACGGCAGGGCGTTGCCGTCTTTATCGACCACCAGATAATTCAACGTCTTGTCAAAGCGTTGCGCATCGCGATCGTTCTCGATGCGCGGCAGTTCGATCGCCACCTGGCTGATCTTTTGCGTATTGAAGGAGGCAACCAGCGGCAGGGAAGCATAGGCCTGCGTATGCTGGCCGGCGCGGACGTTTTTGGTCACTTTAAACAGCAGCTGGTGCTGTCCGCCATCCAGTTCAAGACTGTCGGCGCCTTTTAACAACGAACCTGTCATTTTCTTGCCGTCGACCACCAGCAGGTCGATGTCCGGGGAGAGTTTCAGGGTCGTAGCCGCGGCAGGCATGCTGATGCTGAGCAACGCCGCAACCACCAGACCAAATTTCATCATTATCTCCTTATAAAGTGACGTAGCTCTAAGTGTTGAACACGGCACAGGTTGTGTCAAAATTTTTCAATCGGGCGTTATGTTCACATTTTTACATATTTTATCGCGATTAGACACGACCATGGGCAGCTGAACCGCGACAGCCTCTGACCATAAGATTGTGCTGAAGTTTCCCTCGCGTTGCGTTTAGCCGAGCGGGTGCCGATCGGTTACACTCGAAGCGGAGAGTGGTGGAGTGATAAACGGGAGTTGAAAGATGCAAGATCAAGAGATTATCGAGCTGTTGCAGCAGGTGAAAACTATCGCGCTGGTCGGTGCCAGCGATAACCCGTCGCGGCCCAGCTATGGGGTGATGGCATATCTGTTGGCGCAAGGCTACCAGGTGATCCCGGTCAGCCCAAAACTGGCGGGGCAGACGCTGCTGGGACAGCCGGTTTACGCTACGCTGGCCGCTATACCGCAGCCGGTGGATATGGTTGACGTGTTTCGCAATTCGGAGGCGGCTTACGGCGTGGCGCAAGAGGCGATAGCGATCGGCGCCAAGGCGCTGTGGCTGCAGATTGGCGTGATTAACGATCAGGCGGCGGAGCTGGCGCAACAGGCCGGGCTGCGCGTGGTGATGGATCGCTGTCCGAAAATCGACATTCCGCGTTTGGGGCTGGAGCGTTGAATAAAAAGGGCCTGGCGCGATGCCAGGCCCTCTCGGGTTTCTCAGGTCTTGGCGCGGTCAATTGCGCAAGCGTGGCGCCTGTAGCTGGTGGCGGATGGATTCCGCCAGTTCATCCAGCGATGGTTGCTCGGGGTGTGCCTCCTGGGCTTCGCTATCCAGCTGTGCTTCCGCCAGATAGGTGTGTACCGGTTGGCCTTCCTCGTCTTCCATCACCACGTGGTACCAAGGGGCGGAACGCAGTTCATCGTTCGCCGCTATCTCGTCAGCTTTGGGTTGTTCCAAAGAGTATTCCGGGTCGATATCGATCACGACACCCAAATACCCCAGCAGTTTATGCCTAACCTGTTGTCCGATACCGAATTTGCTGGCAATCATGATGACCTCCTGAGAAACAATGCCTTGCTCATATATGGGGGCAAGGCAGCGCATTTCAAGTTACATCACCCGACAAGCGAATCCTTTCAGGTACAGCCCCTCAGGATACGTGGCGATCACCGGGTGATCGGCAGCCTGCCGGAACTGCTCTATAAATTGTACATCACGTCCGGCATCTACAGCGGCGTCGGCCAAAATTTTCTGGAACAGGTCGGTCGGCATCAGCCCGGAGCAGGAGAAGCTGAGCAGAATGCCGCCCGGATTCAGCAGCTGCAGCGCCAGCATGTTGATGTCTTTGTAGCCGCGGCAGGCGCTAGCCAGCTGGTTTTTGTTCTCGACGAACTTCGGCGGATCCATGATGATCAGATCGAATTTCTCGCCTTGGGTGCGGTAGTTGCGCAGCAGCTGGAACACGTCATCGCGGACGAACTCCGCTTTGCTCAGATCCAGCTTGTTGAGCTCGACGTTCTGCCGGGCGATATCCAGCGCCGCCTGCGAGGTATCCACGCTGATTACCTGCGCGCAGCCGCCCATCAGAGCGGAAACGGCGAAGGCGCCGGTGTAGGAGAAGCAGTTCAGCACCCGACGGCCGGCGGAGTAATTGCGCGCCGCCAGGCGGCTGTCGCGCTGGTCGAGGTAGAAACCGGTCTTGTGCCCCTGCTGAATGTCCACCAGCAGCTTCATGCCGTGTTCGGTGATCGGCAGCAGTTCCGGCGGCAGATCGCCCAGCACCGGGCCCTGTGCCAGCGGCAGGCCTTCTTTTTTGCGCACCGCAACGTCGGAGCGATCGTAGATCGAACATTCCGGGTAGCAATGTTGCAGGGCGGAAAGCAGGGCCGGGCGCTGGTATTCGGCACCGGCGGACAGCAGCTGCAGCACCAGGAAATTCTGGAAACGATCGATAGTGATGCCCGGCAGGCCGTCGGACTCGCCGGCGATCAGGCGGTATCCGTCCAGACCGGCGCGCTGCGCGACCCAATCGCGCCAGCTTTGCGCTTGCTGCAGGCGGCGGATGAAGAAATCGATGTTAATCTCTTCATCTGGCTGGAAGGTCCAGACGCGTGCACGGATCTGCGACTCGGGCGAATAGGCGCCGCGCGCCAGCCATTTTCCCTGGCTGTCGAGAATATCGATGGTTTCACCGGAGTGGGCTTTGCCCTCAACGCGTTGAACGGCGCCGGAGAACACCCAAGGGTGGCGACGGAGTAAGGACTTTTCACGTCCTTTGGCGAGAAACAGGCGTACGGTCATAATTAATAATGCTGCCAGCTAGGAGAAAAAGAGTGACACGGCGGTGCAAAAGCACGGCAATGCCATAACGAAAACTGAATAAGGGGGCGATTATGACACAAGTTTGCATAGCTGCGTATGTGTATGGCGTGGTGCAGGGGGTCGGGTTCCGCTATTCCACACAGCGGCAGGCCGAGGCGCTGGGGGTGACCGGCTATGCGCGCAACCTTGATGATGGCAGCGTTCAGGTGGTGGCCTGCGGCACGCAGGCGCAGGTGGACAAGCTGGTGGCGTGGTTGAAACAGGGCGGCCCGCGCAGCGCGCGCGTCGAACGCGTGCTGGTGGAGCCACAGGGCGTGGTCGATTACGCCGGGTTTGGCATTCGCTATTGAATGCCCATCTGCAGCGGCGCTGCGGGCGGAGCGGTCAGATGCATTTTACCGGTTTCGGCAATCCGGCGATCTTGGTGGCTTGTTTAGCCGGCCCCTTCGGGAACAGGCGATACAGATAGCGGCTGTTGCCTTTTTCTTCGCCGTATTTTTGCGCCATGGCCTTGACCAGCATGCGAATCGCCGGTGAGGTGTTAAATTCCTGATAGAAGTCACGCACGAAGCGCACCACTTCCCAGTGTGCTTCGGTGAGCACGATCTCTTCCTGTGCCGCCAGCAGTGGCGCCAGCCCTTCATGCCAGTCGGCGCTGTTTTTCAGATAGCCCTGCGCGTCAGTGTCGATAACCCGACCTTCAAACTCCAACATACTGCCTCGATAACGGATAATTCGGAACGGCCGTCAGTTTAGCAAATTTTTTCGGCCGCAAAAAACAAAGCCCCGCCGGAGCGGGGCCAGGAAGGCATGCGTAACGTGCGATCAGTTGCTGCGGGCGAAGCCCAGAATGCTCAACAGGCTGATGAACATGTTGTAGAGCGACACGTACAGGCTAACGGTGGCGCGAATGTAGTTGGTCTCGCCGCCGTGAATGATGTTGCTGGTTTCCCACAGGATCGCGCCGGCGGAGAACAGGATGAACAGCGCGCTGATAGCCAGGTGCAGGGCAGGGATCTGCAGGAACAGGTTGGCGATCACCGCCACCAGCAGCACCACAAAACCGGCCATCATCATGCCGGACAGGAACGACATGTCTTTACGGGTGGTCAGCACGTACGCCGAGCAGCAGAAGAAGACGGCTGCGGTACCGCCCAGCGCCAGCATGATCAGGTCGCCCGCGCCGGCGTTCAGGAACGAGCTGAGGATTGGGCCAAGGGCGTATCCCATGAAACCGGTCAGCGCGAACGCCGCCAGAATGCCCGCCGGGCTGTTGGCCAGTTTATGGGTCAGGAACATCAGGCCATAGAAACCGACCAGCATCAGCAGCAGACCCGGAGCCGGCAGACCCAGCATCGTGCTGGCGGTTGCGGTCAGGGCTGAGAAGGCCAGGGTCAGGGATAACAGGAAATAGGTGTTGCGCAGGACTTTATGCGTGCTGAGCAGCGAGTCGCGCGAAGAAGATGAGACGACAATGCGGTCCATAATGCTCTCTCTTATCAAGCCATCACAAAATAATCCCGATAATAGGCAGCGCAAGCGCTTGATTAAAGTTTGTTTACCAATCTTTACCCTTAGTTATCATTACGGCAACAGCGGGGGGGAGGTGCGCGTTTGTTCGCCGTTTGCTGCGCCTTCGCCGATTTTTCGCGCGGTTGAACGCGCTTGGGCTTTACAAGCGAATGAGGTCTGTTTATAGTGCGCGTCGTTGCGGAGGGGTGGCCGAGTGGCTGAAGGCAACGGTCTTGAAAACCGTCGACGGGAAACCGTTCCAGAGTTCGAATCTCTGCTCCTCCGCCATACATTCTGACCCCGTGCTCTCTGAGCACGGGGTTTTTTGCTTTTGCGTGCTCAGAAACTGGGGCGCTTTTGCAGGAAACGCGATCGGCTATTGATAAGGGCCACGCATCGGTGAGATTATGCGGTCATCAAGGTTGGCTGCCCGGATGCCTGCTGCTGCCAGGCGCCGCCGGGGTGATAATCAACGCCACCTTATCAATTTCGCTTAATGCTCTTATGGAGACAGAGATGAACTGGTATCAAGTCGCCCTATGGACCATGATATTTTTGAAGTCCGGCGCTTTCCTGGTGTTCGTGTGGTGGTGGATGTTCAAACGCGCGACCAAACCCTATGTGCGCCCGCAAGACGTCGTGGTGGACGATAAGCCGTATGATGAGAACCTCACCATGGAAGAGGTGATGAAAAACCATGGCATCGTTCGGGCTGAAAAACAGCTCTGAGCGTCGAATGTCTGTCTTTCTATAAACCCGAGCCAGTGCGTTCGGGTTTTTTATTCCTGCCCTTTCTCTTTCTGAGTTTTTCTCTACCCAGCATTGATCAGCCCCTATAGCGTTTTATTGGCGTGATTTATCTCTCGGTATATTAAAAAATATACTTCAAAGATGGCTTTGTATTTATAACAAAAGATATATTTCAGTCTGACGCGTTTAGCCTCATCGGCTGATAGAGGGAAATAATGGGGATTATTCTTGATATGTATAGATATCCAAACGTAGATGGTATCGCGTTTTTGTCCTACTCCTATATCGGTAGGTCAGATAATTTTTAAGGTAGAAATAAGCTAACCCTGCGTGGGCGCTAAGAGGGTTAATTAAGAAATTTAAGATTTTCTCCTGTGTATTTTTCTTTTTATTTTCAATGGTTTTTTGTTTTTATCTCACATCATACTTCATGAAAAAATGGGTGTACTCATTTAACCTGAGTAGTATGCATGCATACCATGCCCACTCTTTTATGATGCGTAGCTTCCCATCTATTGCCTGATTCATTTTTTTATTGTTGTGAAAATTATTTGATTCGATGTTGCAATCTTTTTGCCTTTGGAATTAATATGTTCTGCGTCTGGCGATGAATGAGATTTTCCCATTGCTGGATATATTTTTAAATACACTTGGATATATATAAGCATATACCTTCAAATATAAACTTTGAGATGGCAGGATGCTGTCAATGCTCTGCTATTGTCTAAGCTTCGTTAGCCTCTGAACGGTTTAATGGTATAGGTCGTTTTATATATGCTCTTTCAGCGAAGAAAGTAATGGAGTTTATTATGATTAAGCAAGGTATCTCTTTGGCGGTATTGGCTGCCGCGTTAACTTCTGTGAGCGCAACGGCGGCAGATAATTCTGCCGGTGGCGTTATTTCGTTTAGCGGTGCCGTGACGGATACCACTTGTACCATCAACGGTGGAAAAAGCGCTGACTTTACCGTTGCGCTCAGCCCTATTTCCGTCACTGATGCGGGCACCGTCGTCGGGCCAATACCCAAAAACAAGAAAACTTTCTCATTGACGTTCTCCGGCTGTAAGCCGGCGGCATCGGAAGCGGATTCGAAGCTGAAGATCTACTTCTCTTCGGCGAATAATATCTCTACCGACGGAAAATATCTGTTAAACAGCTCTGTTAATGAAAGCGACGCCGCCGTAGCGAAAAACGTCGGTTTCTCTCTTGCCGAGCCGGGTTCATCCACGCCGATTCCGTTGAACGTACCTTATGTCACCAAGATCAAAGGCGATAAAACGGCGCCAGATGCCGAAACGCTGACGCTGGACGTCTATTACTACAAGACCAATGTGACTGCGGCGAAAGTAGGGGAATTGAGCTCCAACGTGACTTACACCATTTCTTACCTGTAATCGCAATTAAGCCAGGCCTGTGCCAGAGGCCTGGCTTCTGAGGTGACTATGAAACAATGCTTAATCTTTGTTGGGCTATTTTTCAGCAGCTTTTTCGCCGATGCCAATATTGTAATTAATGGAACACGTGTTATTTATCCCGAAAAAAACAAAGATGTTATCGTTCAGTTGGTGAACAACGGTAACGATCCGGCGCTCGTGCAGGCATGGATTGATGACGGTGATATAAACTCGACGCCTGAGACGGCAAACGTACCGTTCTTGTTATCTCCACCGGTGGTGAAAGTGGCTGGAAATAATGGCCAGCAATTGCGCATACAGAAAATGGGTGCCACGATTCCTGGCGATCGTGAGTCTGTATTTTATTTGAATGTGTTAGATATTCCACCTACGCCGGAGAATTTGCAGGGGGTCAATACGCTGCAGTTAGCCATAAAATCGCGTATCAAGTTATTTTATCGTCCGGCAGGGTTAAGCAGCAACGCTAATGCCATTACGGATTTTATTGAGTTACAGGCGGCAGGAGCGGGATTTAAGGTTATCAACAAAAGCCCTTATTTTTTTACGTTGGCCAATGTTGATCAGAAGGGCAAGAAAAATCTGTTGGTCGATTCAGTGATGGTCGCGCCATTTTCCAGTCTATTTGCCGCGACGAAGTCTGGAGTGAGCCGAAACGTCCCTTATACCCTGCTGTATATCGATGACCTGGGGGCTTATAAATCCAAAGCCATTACTGCCCGCTAACGTGAAGAATAGCAATGAAGCTTAAAATAAAATTGCTTTCGATACTGACCGTATCTGCATTCATCTCGCCGAATAAAGCATCGGCAATGAAATTTGACACCTCTTTATTGGCAGGGGCATCCCGCGAGTCAGACCTGTCGCGCTTTTACCTCAACAATGATATGCCGGCGGGAACCCAGACTGTCGACGTTTATGTCAACCAAAGCTGGAAAGGCCGATTCTCGTTGCTGTTCGGCGAGCACCAAGGCGATATCCGCATTGCCGGTCGCGATGCCGCTTTATTGGGCATCGATCTGGACGCATTGCCCGCCGTTGCGGACAACGACCTTATTCCCATTGATAAGTTGGTGCAAGGGGGGCGTTTCGATTTTGAAGTGGCAACGCTTAGCCTGAAGTTGACGGTGCCCCAGTCGCGAGTCATTCGCGCAGAAGCCGGCTATGTTGATGCCAAATTTTGGGATCGTGGCGTACCGGCGCTGTTGTTGGCTTATAACGCGACCTATTACCACGTGCAATCGTTGCAGGGCGATCAAGCGTCTGCGGACGATTTTTATACCGGCCTGGAGTCTGGATTCAACCTTGCGGGCTGGCAATTCAGAGACAGCAGCAATTTCCGTAGCAGTTCTCGGCAAGGTAGCGATTGGCAAAATAATACTCGCTATGTGCAGCGTGGCTTCGCTGCCATCAAATCAAACTTGACCATGGGCGATTTTTACTCGCCGGGCGATTTGTTCGACTCTATCCGGGTTCGGGGCGGCGCCTTAGCGTCTGACATGAATATGCGACCCAATTCACAGCAGGGGTTTTCTCCGATAGTGCGGGGTGTCGCACAGAGCAACGCCTTGGTGAAAGTGCTACAAAACGGCAACCTTATCTATCAGGAGAACGTCCCGCCGGGCGCCTTTACGTTGGACAACATCTTGCCTACCGGCTCCGCGGGTGATCTGCTGGTGGTGGTCAAGGAAGCTAACGGGCGAGAGCAGTCCTTTACCGTGCCGTTTTCCGCCGTACCCAATATGTTGAAGCAGGGCGTCAGCAAATACGGCCTGGTTGCCGGTAAAGTCAATCAGGCAAATACCGACTACTCTCCTGCTTTCGTTCAGGGCACGCTGCAGTATGGATTCAATAATCTGGTCACCGGTTATGCCGGCACGATCCTCAGTGAGGATTACCGCGCCTGGCTGCTCGGCAGTGGCTGGAACTTGCCGATCGGCGCGGTATCCGTCGATGTGACTCAAGCCTCGACGTCTTTGCAGGATCGCACAGAGGATGGGCAGAGTTTCCGCATTGCCTACAGCAAATTTCTGGATGCCACCGCGACCAACTTCACGCTGGCCGCTTACCGTTATTCGACTAAAGGTTATTACAGTTTCAACGATGCCATCTATACCCATCAAGGTTACCGAGAACGCGACAAACGCTTCCACGACTACTGGAACAGCCAAGATGACGATGAACTTGCACCGCTGGATTTGAATACCTGGGATGCCGTTCGCGCCGCTCGTCCGCGCAATACCTTCAATCTGAACCTTAATCAGCGGCTCGGTGAGGGATGGGGAACGCTGTATTTTTCCGGTACCCAGCGTGATTACTGGTCGGATACGAATAAAAGCCGGGAATATCAACTGGGGTATTCAAACGCCTTTGAACGTATCAGCTATAACGTTTCCGCCAGCAGGGTAAGAAACTCCGATCGAAAAGAGGAGACGCGATTTTATCTTTCGCTGAGCGTGCCGCTGTCGATATTTGACAATAATGCCTATCTCAGCACCGGCTTGTCGGCTACCGATTCACATTATCAACAAAGCACGCTGAGCCTGAGCGGTAATGCGCTGGAATCGAACCGACTGAGTTATGCGCTTGCCGGCAGTAATCAAAGCGGTGGCAACAGCATGGCGAGTGTAAATGCAGCCTATCGCGCCAACGCGACGACCGTCGGCGGCTCCTACAGCGAATCCTCTGACTATCGACAATTGGGTATGAGCGCCCGCGGTAGTCTGGTGGCGATCCCTTGGCATTTGCTGGCGTCAAACGAAATGGGTAACACCATGATGGTGGTGGAGGCGCCTAAAGCCAAAGGGCTGATGGTGAACGGTGACGAAAGTATTGTCACTAACGACGAGGGATTGGCTTTGGTGCCGTACGCGACGCCTTACCGGCAAAACTCCGTAACGTTGTCGGATTCCGGCAATAGCTCCGGGGCGGAGATCGTCGGCAATATCGCCAACAGCGTGCCTTATGCCGGCGCCGTCAACTATTTGAGATTCGAAACCGATCAGCGTCGGCCTTATACGCTTCGCGCCCTTAAACGTGGCGATGTGCCCTTGCCATTTGGTGCGGAGGTGGCGGATCAAAGCGGGCATGCCATTGGCTTCGTCGGGCAGGCCAGCGTCCTGTATCTGCGTGTGGAACAGCAACCCACGTCGCTGGAAGTCAGGCTGAATGACGGTATCTGCAAGATTGAACGCCCGCAAATCTCGATGGACAGCGCAGCCAACATTTGTCGATAAAAGGATAATTACACCATGCTCAGGATACTCGCACTGACGCTGTCCTTAGTGTTCAGCGGTTACAGTTACGCTTCATGTTACGGCAACGGCATCCAATATGCGCCGCCTATCTACGTCGACTTGTCAGATAAGCTCAGCGCCAAGACACCGGTCTGGGAAGGCAGTTTTTATACGCAATACAGTGGTTCATTTAGCTGTTCAACCTCAAGCAGCGAATTCGGCTATACCCGGATCCTGTCAACCGACAGCTCGAAAGCGACCATTCTGGGGTTCAGTAATGGAAAGTATTGGGTGCGAGCAGAGATAATCAACGATGTCGCTAACAAGAAACTCAGTGGCTGGGGAACGCACAACGCCTCGGAATTGAATGAGCCGATGAATATTCGCTTCAGTCTGGTCAGCAAGACAGGCACATCGATACCCGGCGATACCGTCAGCCTTAAAGACGTGATGTTCGTGACCGATCTGAGCGGAATGTCGTTGCTGGAGATCATTTTATGGCCGGCCAAGCAGTTGCTGAAGATTTTGACCTGGCTGCTCAACGGTTTCAACTGGCCTTACGATCAGCGTGACATGTACGGGCAGCCGATGACTATCAAATATGCGCCTAAAATGACGACCTGTTCTTTCGACAACGCCGGCTTGGCGGTGAAACTGCCGACGCTGGGAGTGTCCCAGATAACTCAGGGCGCGCAAAATGGGCTGACGCCTTTTACGCTCAATTTCAGCTGTCAGAATCGACAAAGCGACGGCACGACCGATCGTGATATCAATATGTTTTTATCCAGCAACAACCTGCTGTCATCGGATAATTCAGTTTTGATTGACAAGAGTGCTGGGGCGGCGAGAGGTGTAGGTATTCGTCTGGTGAATGCTAAAACACCGGATACGCCCGTTATGTTAGCGCTTTCCAGCACGGTACAAGGCTCGGCGACATCATTATTTCATGTTGGCGTCGGTAATGCGTTAGATGCGCAATTTTCCATCGGCATGGCGGCCTATTATTATCCTTACGACAAGGTTACCCTGAGCAGCGGGACGATTAACACATCCGCCACGCTTAATATTATATATAAATAAATCTTCTGTTATTTTTAATAATAAAAAACAGGTTGATGTGAATAAGAAAAATCTTAACATGGTAATTGATGGCAAATATTATTATTTGAATAATATTGGTGTTTAATCAGGATCTCTATGTTGAGGATGAACTGTATGACGGAACAAATCCAGATCGGTGTTAAGGTGGAAAAGTCGCTAAAAGATGAGGTTGACGTAATTCTTCGCGGTTTGGATATTAAACCGACGACGGCGATAAATGGACTCTATCAATATATTTCGCAGCACGGTGAACTTCCTTTTGTCATATCAACCAGTGTGAAAACACCGAAGGACATCGCCGGAGGGGTGTTCAAAAACCTCTTTTCCTTACAGAACACACTTCGCGTATTTTTTGATAAAGTCCAATTAAAACAGAGTATAAGTAGGGGGGAGGTGCTGATCATTCTCGATATACTGCACGATTTCGTCGTTGGATTCCGCCAGAATGCGCAATATCTAGGTATTTCGCCATTTGGCCAGCGTGTCGTCTGGAAGGATGCCGTAGGTGCGGTAGAGGGTATTCATGAAATTTTAGAGAATAATGTAAAATACAGTGAAGAAGGTGTTATGTATCTGGATGATTTTTACCTTTCATCGTTGTCCGGGTTGTTGAGCTCATTATGTACTTCTCTGAAGTAAGTTAACCAACACCGATTAACTAACATCGCTTTCATGGGCTGTCTAAAAAATGGCCCATCACGAATGGCAACGGAATGAATCTATGCAAGTGGCTATTTTTTCCGACGATTACTATTTATTTTATGGGATGTCGCAGCTCTTGATGCCTTTTGAGGGTATTGAGGTCATTAATCTCTATTCACCCTCCGGTGGTAGAATGCATGCCGTTTATTGTCATGCGGATATAGTTATTGTTTCTTTTTCTTCTATCTGCCGGATCATGAATTTTTTGTCGCATATTATAGACAGACCTGACCATGCTATCGTGCTGACCGGTGTGGAAACGCCGCGCCTGTCGAATTTTAATTGCCTAAAAAAAAACATCGGGTTGGTCGCGTTCACGGAGGCCATCACGTCGTTTGTTGCAAGCGCCAAAGGGCAGCGTCTGTCGTCGAGAGAGATTTCGGTATTGGCCATGTTGTTGGCGGGAAAACCCAATACTCGTATTGCCAAAGCATTAGGCATTTCTGAGAAAACCGTCAGCCAACATAAAATGAATGCCATGCGTAAGCTGGAGATTGAACGTTTTCATCAGTTCATTTTGGCCGCGGATGAGCGAGTTTAATCGCTATCCCACAGGGGGCGTTGGGCCGCAGGGAAAGCACCTGTTCACCCGTGTTAGCCTGGGCGTTCGAAAATATGCGCGCCGGCGCCCTGTTGGCCCAAAATATCGTTTGGGTTGCGCAGCGGGCAGTCGGTGAGCGACAGGCAGCCGCAGCCGATGCAGCTGTCGAGATGGTCGCGCAGCACCGTCAGCCGCTGAATGCGCTCATCCAGCGTTTTGCGCCAGGCGGAGGACAAAATTCCCCATTGTTCGGCGGTCAGCTTGCTGCCGGCAGGAAAGCGGCCCAGCGTGGCGCGGATCTCCTCCAGCGGAATGCCCGCGTTTTGCGCGATTTTGATCACCGCGATGTAGCGCAACACCACCGGCGTGTAGCGGCGCTGGTTACCGGCGTTGCGCGTGGCCTGAATCAGCCCCTTGCTTTCGTAAAAGTGCAGCGCGGATACCGCCACGCCGCTGCGCTTCGCCACTTCCCCCACGGTCAATAGCCGATAGGTGTCAATCGGTTCATTTCTTGCCATTCCACGTTCCTCAGCTTGACCTCAAGTTAACCTGAGGTTTTATAGTGCAGCCAGCCGGGCTTGGCAACCGGCATCTCTCGTCACCTGCCTGCGCTGCGTCGGGGGAAGGATGGCTTTGGCTGTAAAATCAGGAAGAAACCGTTACATGATGAAACGAAACCTCATTATTGCCGCGCTGCTGGCGGCGCTCGCCGTCGCCGCCGTTGCGATGCGATCCACCGCGCGGCAAAACGAAGGCGCGCCGGCCTATCCGCCGGTGAAAGTGGCGCTGGCACCCGCCCTGCGTGAACAGGCGGCGCGCAGTTACGCCGGCGTGGGCGAGCTGGAGGCGGCCAGCCAGGTGGCTGTGGCGGCGGAGACCAGCGGCCGCATCACGCGCATTCTGTTCGAATCCGGCCAAACGGTGCGGCAGGGGCAACTGCTGGTGCAGCTCAACGATGCGGTCGAGCAGGCTGAGCTGGTGCGCCTGCAGGCGCAATTGCGCAATGCCGATCTGCTGTTGGCGCGCATGCGCAAGCTGATGAACCTCAACGCCACCGCGCGGCAACAGCTGGACGATGCGCTGGCCGAACGGGATATGGCGCTCGGTGCGGTGCAGGAAACGCAGGCCAAAATCGCGCAAAAGGCGATCCGCGCGCCGTTCGCCGGCACCATAGGCATTCGCCGCGTGCATGAAGGGCAATACCTCAACGCCGCCGACGCGGTGGCGAACCTGGTGGACGCCGATACGCTGCGCGTCAACTTCTCGCTGGACGAACAAAGCAGCGCCGGGCTGGCGCTGGGGCAGGCGGTGTCGGTGCAGGTTGGGGCGTATCCCGATCGCGCTTTCCCTGCCGCCATTACCGCTATCGACCCGATGATCGGCAAATCCCGCACCGTGCAGGTGCAGGCGACGTTGACCAACCGCCAGGGGTTGCTGAAGGCCGGCATGTACGCCGGCATTCGGGTCACGCAGCAGCAGCGCGTGGCGGTGTTGACGGTGCCGGAAACGGCGCTGACCTACACGGCCTACGGCGATACCGTGTTCCTGGCGCAGCAGGGTGAAAAGGGCATGACGGTCAAACGCGTTTCGGTCGCCGTGGGGGAGCGCAACGACGGGCGCGTCGAGATCGTCAGCGGCCTGCAGGAAGGCGATCGGGTGGTGACCTCGGGCCAGCTCAAGCTGAGCGACGGCATGGCGGCCGAGCCGGTGGCGCAGGATACGTTGAACGCCGCCCAGGCTGGTTCTTGAGGAGAGACCGATGACATTTACCGATCTGTTCGTGCGCCGGCCGGTGCTGGCGCTGGTGGTCAGCACCCTGATCCTGCTGTTCGGCGCGCTGGCGCTCAGCCAACTGCCGATCCGTCAATACCCGCTGTTGGAAAACTCCACCATCACCATCAGCACCGACTATCCCGGTGCGTCGTCCGAGCTGATGCAGGGCTTTGTCACGCAGCCGATCGCCCAGGCGGTGTCGTCCGTCGAGGGCGTTGACTACCTTTCATCCTCGTCGGTGCAGGGGCGCAGCGTGGTGACGGTGCGCATGGCGCTGAACCGCGATTCGACCCAGGCCTTGACCGAAGTGATGGCCAAGGTCAACCAGGTGCGCTACAAGCTGCCGGAGCAGGCTTACGATCCGGTGATTGAGCGCTCCGCCGGTGAAGCTACCGCCGTCGCCTATGTCGGCTTTTCCAGTAAAACGCTGTCCACGCCGGCGCTGAGCGAATACCTGACGCGGGTGGTGGAGCCGATGTTCACCACTATCGACGGCGTCGCCAAGGTGGAAGTGTTCGGCGGGCAAAAAATGGCGATGCGCCTGTGGCTGGACAGCGATCGGCTGGCCGGCCGCGGCCTGACAGCCGCCGACGTGGCCGACGCGGTGCGGCGCAACAACTACCAGGCGGCGCCGGGCAAGGTGAAAGGGCAGTATGTGGTTGCCAACGTGCGGGTGAATACCGATCTCACCAGCGTGGAGGAGTTCCGCAATCTGGTGGTGCGCAACGACGGCAACGGCCTGGTGCGCCTGAAAGACGTCGGCACCGTGGAGCTGGGCGCCGCAGCCACGGAAACCAGCGCGCTGATGGATGGCGAACCGGCGGTGTTTCTCGGCGTTTTCCCCACGCCGACCGGCAACCCGCTGGTGATCGTCGACGGCATTCGTCACCTGATGCCGGCAATTGACAAGATGCAGCCGCCGGGCGTGAAGATGGCGCTGGCGTTCGAAACCGCACGCTTTATCCAGGCCTCGATCGATGAAGTGGTGCATACCCTGCTCGAAGCGCTGGCGATCGTGGTGGCGGTGATCTACCTGTGTCTGGGGTCGCTGCGCACCGTGCTGATCCCGGTGGTGACCATTCCGCTGTCGATCCTTGGCGCTGCCGGGCTGATGCTGGCCTTCGGCTTCAGCGTCAATTTGCTGACGCTGCTGGCGATGGTTTTGGCGATCGGTCTGGTGGTGGACGACGCCATCGTGGTGGTGGAGAACGTGCATCGCCATATCGAAGAGGGGAAAACGCCGCTGGCGGCGGCGATGATCGGCGCGCGCGAAGTGGCGGGGCCGGTGATCGCCATGACCCTGACGCTGGCGGCGGTCTACGCGCCGATCGGCCTGATGGGCGGGCTGACCGGCGCGCTGTTTCGCGAGTTCGCGCTGACGCTGGCCGGCGCGGTGGTGGTGTCCGGCGTGGTGGCGCTGACGCTGTCGCCGGTAATGAGTTCTCTTCTCCTGCCTGCCAAACAGAGCGAAGGGCGCGTGGCGCGCGCCGCCGAGTGGTTCTTCGGCGGCCTGACGCGGCGCTATGCGCGCGCGCTGGATTTCTCGCTGCACCACCGTTGGGTGACCGGCGCGCTGGCGCTGCTGGTGATGATCAGCCTGCCGCTGCTGTACCTGATGCCGCAGCGCGAGCTGGCGCCGACCGAGGATCAGGCCATCGTACTGACCGCCATCAAGGCGCCACAGCACGCCAACCTGAACTATGTCGAGCGTTTTGCGTACAAGCTGGACGAGGTTTACAACCGCATGCCGGAAACCGAAAGCCGCTGGATCATCAACGGCAGCGACGGCACCGCGTCCGGCATCGGCGGCATCAACCTGACGCTGTGGCAGGCGCGCCAGCGCTCGGCGTCAGCGGTGCAGGCCGATCTGCAACGGGCGGTGAACGACGTCGAAGGCACCAGCATTTTCGCCTTCCAACTGCCCGCGCTGCCGGGCTCCACCGGCGGGCTGCCGGTGCAGATGGTGCTGCGCACGCCGCAGGACTACCCGCAGCTGTATCGCACCCTGGAAGAGGTGAAGCAGAATGCCAGAAACAGCGGCCTGTTTATGGTGGTGGACAGCGATCTGGACTACAACAACCCGCTGGCGGAGGTGCATATCGACCGCGCCAAGGCCAACAGCCTCGGGATACGCATGAGCGACATCGGCGAATCGCTGGCGGTGCTGGTGGGGGAGAACTACCTCAACCGCTTCGGCATGGACGGGCGCGCCTATGACGTGATCCCGCAGAGCCTGCGTGAACAGCGGCTGACGCCGCAGGCGCTGGCGCGGCAGTACGTTCGCACGCAGGACAATACGCTGGTGCCGCTCTCCACCGTGGTGTCGGTGGCCGTTAAGGTCGAGCCGAACAAGCTGACCCAGTTTAACCAGCAGAACGCCGCCACCCTGCAGGCCATCCCCGCCCCCGGCGTTTCGATGGGCGAAGCGGTCGCCTTCCTCGAGCGGCAGGCCAATGCGCTGCCGGCCGAATTTAGCCACGACTGGCAGGGGGATTCGCGCCAATATACCCAGGAAGGCAGCGCGCTGGCATTCGCGTTCCTGGCGGCGTTGGTGATCATCTACCTGGTGCTGGCGGCGCAGTATGAGAGCCTGAAGGA
The DNA here is from genome assembly GCF_900182895.1 of Serratia sp. CC22-02. Taxonomy (NCBI): domain Bacteria; kingdom Pseudomonadati; phylum Pseudomonadota; class Gammaproteobacteria; order Enterobacterales; family Yersiniaceae; genus Serratia; species Serratia sp. CC22-02. The sequence goes on from NZ_FXUD01000002.1 coordinate 991,219, forward strand.
TCCGCTGATCATCCTCATCACCGTGCCGCTGTCGATCTGCGGCGCCTTATTGCCGCTGGCGCTGGGTTACGCCACGATGAATATTTATACCCAGGTCGGGCTGGTGACCCTGATCGGGCTGATTAGCAAGCACGGTATTCTGATGGTGGAGTTCGCCAACGAACTGCAGATGCATCAGGGGTTGACGCGGCGCGCCGCGATTTTGCAGGCGGCGCAAATTCGCCTGCGGCCGGTGCTGATGACCACCGGGGCGATGGTGTTCGGCTTGATCCCGCTGCTGTTCGCCAGCGGCGCCGGTGCCGCCAGCCGCTTCGGTCTGGGGCTGGTGATCGTGTCCGGCATGCTGGTGGGCACGCTGTTCACCCTGTTTGTGCTGCCGACGGTGTACACACTGTTGGCGCGCGATCACGCGGTGGCGTCGCCCCGGCAGCGTGAGTTGGCCGCCGCGCAAAAGGCGCTGACGGAATAAACCGCCGGCGCCCGAATGAAAAATAAACCCGCCTCGGCGGGTTTTTTCGTCAGTTTTTGCAGCCCATCAGCTCCGGCAGGACGCCGGGCTTGCTCTTCAGCGAGGCCTGTACGTCGTCCGGCAGACCGGCCCAGATGATCAGGCCGGTACGCTTCTCGATCTCGTCCACCGTCACGCGGAATTGGCAGAAATCGGCGCCCTTCGGCGTGTTTTGATCGAACAGGAAGGCGGCATAGTGGTTTACCGCCGGGCTGTTGTTGATGAAAATCACCTTCCAGTAGGCGCTGGGGATGGTGTGCGCTTTCTGGGTGCCCGGCAGTTTGCCCATATCGCGTTCATACAGTGGCCCGGTCACGGTATAGACCGAGGAGATATCGGCGCGATCGATCAGCTTGCGTTCCTGATCTTCCAGCCGCGCCCAGGCGCCCTGGTTAAGATCGGACTTTTGCGGCGTGATGTTGGACAGGTAGTTCAGCGATTCCCAGTCGGAAACGCCCGCCAGCGAGGCCAACGGCGCCTGATGGCCGCGATCGACCTTCAACGCCGCATTGGCACCGGTGTAATCGGCGGGCGCCAGGGTATCCGCCGGATTGAGCGCCGGGTCGGTTTTCCAGTTGCGCGTCTTGCCGCTGGCCGGCGTGTCTTTGGTGATGTGATAGGCCACCCAGTTGGCGAACTTGGTGGTGCTGTTGTTGTTCAACGTATAAGCATGACGCACGATCGACACGTTGCTGCTGCCGCCGGTCGGGCAGCCGACCGCGCAGTTGTCGATGGATTCGAGCGTGTCGGCCGACGCCTGTACGGCGAACAGCAGGGCGGCCAGGGCCAACATCTTGTTGTTAAAGCGCATATTCATATCCTCAATAAGTTAAAAATACTGTATATATTTACAGTGAATTAAACTTATCGCAGTGAAACGAATACAACAATGCAACATATTCATGTTGCGAATGTGTCAGCGTTAGCAGAGCGGAACGGCGCCTTACACGCCGCTTGGCCGATCAAAAACGCCAAAATGCGCGTGAACAAAGGATCAGCATCGGATAGATCTCGAGGCGGCCGAGCAGCATGGCGGCGCACATCAGCCATTTCGCCGCATCGTTCAACGTGCCGAAACCGGCGGCGGTTTCTCCGTACCCCAGCCCCATATTGTTGATGCAGGCGGCGACGGTGGCGAAGGCGGTGACCAGATCATAGCCCATCAGATTCAGCAGCCAGATAAACAAGCAGGTGAACAGTACATAGAGAAAGAAGAAGCTCCAAACGGAGCGCAGCGTTCGATCCTGGATCGGTGCATTGCCGACCTTGATGGTATACATGGCGTTGGGATGCACCAGCTGGTTGATCTCGAGCCGGCTTTGCTTGTACATGATCAGAAAACGCAGTGCTTTAATGCCGCCGCAGGTGGAGCCGACGCAGCCGCCGAAGAAACTCGCCGCCAGCAGCAGCATGATGGTATGGGACGGGATCCGGGTGTAATCGGCAATCGCCAGGCCGTTGTCGGTCATCATCGAGCTGGTGAGGAAAAAGCCGTGCACGAAGGCGTCTTTGGCGCCGTACATGCCTGAACGGTACAGCTCGATACACACGATCGCCACGACGATGGCCAGAATCAACAGGAAAAAGCGCAGCTCGGGGCTGCGGTACAGCGGTTTCAGGCTGCGGCGGCCGACGGCCACGAAATAGAGCGTGAAGTTCACCGCCGCCAGAATAGAGAAAATGCCGCCGACCATTTCCACTGCTGAACTGTCGTAGTACCCCAGGCTTTCGTTGCGGGTGGAAAATCCGCCGAGCGAAACGGTGGAAATGCCGTGGCATAACGCATCGAACCACGGCATGCCCGCCAGACGAAAGGCGACGGTACAGGCCAACCCCAGCCCAAGGTAGATCAACCACAGGTTTTTCGAGGTATCGGCCAGGCGTGGCGTCAGGCGTTCCTCCTTGAACGGGCCGGGCATTTCCGACTGGTAAAGTTTGGCGCCGCCGATGCCCAGCAGCGGCAGCACGGCCACCGCCAACACGATAACCCCGAGGCCGCCGATAAAATTGAGCTGGGAACGGTAGTAGAGGACCGATTTGGGCACGTTCGAGACGTCATTCAGCACCGAGGCGCCGGTGGTGGTGATGCCGGAGACTCCCTCAAACATCGCGTCGACCAGCCGGACGTTCAGCGTATCATCCAGCCACAGCGGCAGGGCGCTGATCGCGGAAAACAGCAGCCAAAACATCACGATGATCAGAAAGCCGTCCTGAGTGCGCAACTGCACTTTCGACTGGCGGGTGCTGAACCAGCCCAATCCGCCGAGCGTGGCGGCCACCACCAGGGTATAGAAGAATGAGAAGGCGCTTTTTTCTTTATACAACAGGCCCATCAGCAGGGGCGGGATCATCGAAAGGCTGTAAAGAAGGACCAAAAAGCTGCAAAGATGAATGACGACCAGGATTTGTTTGGTTCTGACCATGCTGTTGCTCGGAATGCCTGCCGACAATGTGTCAATTTATTGAAGTGTATCAAGCATAAAGCAGGCGATATAAAAATAGCGTAAAAATTCATATCGCCGAATAAGTATGGCCGGTGAGCCTGCCGGGGAAGACGTTATTCCAGCAGGTCGTTGACCGTGCGGCGCACATAGTGCGTCATTTGCGCCAGATCGTCCGGCGACACCGGGCCGCCGCCGGCGCGCACCACCTGCTGTTCAATCTGGGCGATCTCTTGCTCGACCTTGTTGGCGATTTGCACCTTGACTATCTTGTCCACCGAAGACAGCAGCACCTTCAAGACCACTTTCAGCGCGATGTTCTCGCAGAACGAATCGTAGTGATGAACCGGCGGCGGCGGGGCCGGAGCCGGCTCGGGCGCGCGCGGAGCCAGAGCCTTGAAGCTGTCTACATTTTCAATAATAAGATCCATGTCTCTTATTAGTTCATCAAAATCTTTAGACACTGACTTATTCCCTTCGCTGTGCGCAAAAAACAGAACGCCCGTCCTCGCGCCTAAGGCTGACAAGCGACGGGCAGAACGAATTCGGGCCTGGCCTTCAGACGCTGAATGGCCGGGGGAGGGGCATTCTAACCTTGCGGCGGGTCGGCAACAAGATGGGGCCGTGCGAATGCGCGGCCCTTTGAATCACAGGCGCAGGAGGGTGCTTAACTTTTCAGCTTGGCGGTGATTTTTGCCACGTGCTCGCCCTGATAGCGGGCAATGGTCAACTCTTCGTTGCTCGGTTGCCGCGAACCGTCGGCGCCGGCGATGGTGGTGGCGCCATACGGGGTGCCGCCGCGTACCTGCGAAACGTCAAACAGCTCTGGCGTGGCATAGCCGATCGGCACGATGATGAAACCGTGGTGCGCCAGCGTGGTCCAGGTGGAACTGATGGTGTGTTCCTGGCCGCCGCCGGTGCCGGTGGAAGAGAAGACGCTGCCTACCTTGCCGTACAACGCGCCGGAAGCCCACAGGCCGCCGGTCTGATCGAGGAAGGTGCGCATCTGCCCGGCCATATTGCCGAAGCGGGTCGGCGTGCCGAAGATAATGCCGTCATAGTCCGCCAGCTCCTGCGGGCTGGCGACCGGCGCCTGCTGATGTTGTTTGCCACCTGCTTTGGCAAAGGCCTCCGGCGTCATGGTTTCCGGCACGCGTTTAATCGTCACGTCCACGCCGTTAACCCGATTCGCGCCTTCGGCCACCGCCTGCGCCAGGTGTTCGATATGGCCGTACATTGAGTAATAAAGCACCAACACTTTCGTCATGTTCCGAACTCCCGCTCAGATGATTAACAAAAACCCTTGATAAGCATAGAAGCGAATGACGAATTTGGTTTTGTCGAATGGCGGATTCAGGGCAAGCGCCGCAGCTTGTGCGCCAGCCGCTGTTCCTGCCAGCGGCTGAAGACATTGCGCAGCAGCAGGGTACGCACCGCCCGCATGACCAGCGCGAGGCTCATGCCGCCGATAGCCCACAGCGACCAGAGATATTGCGGATGGGTAAACCAGTTGATGGCGAACAACATCACGCCAATCACGGCGAAACGCACCGCCATGCTCAGCAGTTTGCCTTCTGCCGCGACCTGGCGACGAATGCGCTGTTCGTCAGGCGTCTCCTCCTCCATTGCCTGTTGCGGCTGCGCATTGAGATCGCTGACCTGCACGCCCAGCGCGGCAGCGATCGCGGTCAAGGTTTCCAGGCTGGCCTGTTCACCGTTTTCAATCCGCTGGACGGTGCGGGTGCTGAGGCCGGCGATCGTCGCCAGCTGCTCCTGCGACCAGCCTTTTTCCAGACGTAATGGCCTGATGCGGTACTTTTGCATGGTGCACTCCTGAGTTCGCTGTCACTGTCATTCAGTGTAGGGCGAGCGCGGTGGCGGCGCCACGACAGCGGCACGACAGCGACACGACATCCGCCGCCGGTGCGGGCCGGTGGGCGGTCAGAAGGCGACGTTGCGGATAAAACGCAGGGGCAGGTCGCCGTGGTTGGCGTAAGCGTAGCGTTGATCGCTGTTGAAGGTTTGCGCGGCGCCGGCGGTGAGCGTCAGCGTATCTTGTTCCAGCTCCAGCGTCAGGGTACCGGCAATCACGTAGATCATTTCGCTCCAGCCTTCGGCGTCCGGCGCAGAGTCATAGCGCTCGCCCGGCATCAGCGTCCATTCCCACAGCTCGGCCCGCTGCCGCGCCGGTACGCTGGCGGCGAACAGCGCCTGGCTGCCCGGCTGTGCGCCTTGCCAGGCCAATTCCCCGACCATATGGCTGCCGCGCGCCTCCGGCGCCTGGATCAGATCGGTAAAGGAAATCGCCAGGGCGGCGGCGATCTTGTCGAGCACCGCCAGGCTGACGTTGCGATCGCCGGCCTCGATGCCCGCCAACATGCGACGGCTGACGCCGGAAAGCTCGGCCAGCGCCATTTGGCTCAGGCCCGCCTGTTGGCGGTAGCCGCGCAGATTGCTGCTCAGGTACTGCAGCACCTTGGGGGGATCGGTTTTTGCGTTATGCGCCGTATTGCTCATCGCCGGACTTTATCTCATACTGGCAGGATCTGTGCATTATATTGCACTCAGCAGGAAGGGCAAGCCGGTGTCAGCAGCAAAAAAATCCTTTATTTCCGCCATGGTTCCGCAAATCAGGCTGCCGGAAGCGGTGTTGATTTTCATCACCATGATCTGGGGCGGCACCTTTTTGGCGGTGCATCACGCGATGCAGGTCAGCGGGCCGTTCTTTTTCGTCGGCCTGCGTTTCGCCACCGCTACGCTGGCGCTGACCCTGTTTTCGCTGCGCGTGTTGCGCGGCCTGACCCTGTATGAACTGAAGGCGGGCGGGCTGATTGGGCTGGCGATTATGTTTGGTTACAGTATGCAAACCGTCGGCCTGCAGACCATCACCAGCAGCCAATCGGCGTTTATCACCGCTATGTACGTGCCGATCGTGCCACTGTTGCAATGGCTGGTGCTGGGGCGGTTCCCCGGCATCATGTCGTGGATCGGCATTCTGTTGGCCTTTACCGGCCTGATGCTGCTGGCGGCGCCGAGCAGCACCGACATGACGCTGAGCCTCGGCGAAATTCTGACGCTGGCCGGTACCCTGGGGATGGCGGCAGAGATCATTCTGATCGGCGCCTTCGCCGGTAAGGTGAATATCCGCCGGGTGACCATCGTGCAGCTGGCGACCGCCTCGCTGACCTCATTTTTAATGATGGCGCCGACCGGCGAGTCGCCGCCGCCGTATTCGGATTATCTGCTGTACAGCGCCATTGGGCTGGGGCTGGCCAGCGCCTTGATTCAGTTGACCATGAACTGGGCACAGCGCAGCGTTTCGCCGACTCGGGCCACGGTGATTTACGCCGGCGAACCGGTCTGGGCCGGCATCGTCGGGCGGTTGGCCGGCGAGCGTTTGCCGGGCGTGGCGTTATTGGGGGGCGCGTTGATCGTGATTGGGGTGGTGGTCAGCGAGCTGCGCGTGCGGCGCAAGGATAAAGCGGCGGTGGCGACGGAAGCGGATTAGCGCGGAGGCTTAGAAGGAAAAAAGGGGCGGAGATATCCGCCCCTTTTTGCATCATGCGGTTTTCTTCTTGCGCAGGAACACGTAAGACAGGCCGAGCACGATGAACCACAGCGGGGTGACGATCAACGCCTGGCGGGTGTCTTCGCGCAGCGACAGCAGCACCAGCACGAACACGAAGAACGCCATGCATACCCAGCACATCAGTTTGCCGGCCGGCATCTTGTAGATCGATTTCTGGTGCAGCGCCGGGCGCTGTTTACGGTAGACCAGATACGAGCACAGGATGATGGTCCAGACGAACATGAACAGAATCGCCGATACGGTGGTCACCAGGGTGAAGACCGTCATCACGTTCGGGATCAGGTAAATCAGCACCACGCCGCCCAGCAGGCAGATGCAGGAGAAGGTGAGGCCGTTGGCCGGCACCGCGCGCTTGGACAGATTGGCGAACGATTTTGGCGCGTCGCCTTCCTGCGCCAGCCCGAACAGCATGCGGCTGGTGGAGAACACGCCGCTGTTGGCGGAGGAGGCGGCGGAGGTCAGCACCACGAAGTTGATCACGCTAGCCGCGGCAGGCAGGCCGATCAGCACGAACAGTTCAACGAACGGGCTCTTGTCCGGCACCACGGAGCTCCACGGCGTGACCGACATGATGACGATCAGGGCGAACACATAGAACATGATGATGCGGATCGGAATCGAGTTGATGGCGCGCGGCAGCGATTTCTCCGGATCCTTGGTTTCTGCGGCGGTGGTGCCCACCAGCTCAATGCCGACGAAGGCGAATACCGCAATCTGGAAGCCGGCGAAGAAGCCGCTGATGCCTTTCGGGAACATGCCGCCGTCATTCCACAGATGGGTGAATGAGGCCACGGTGCCGGTCGGCGACTGGAACTGCATGGCGATCATCACCAGCCCGGCGACGATCAGCCCGACGATGGCGACGATTTTGATCATCGCAAACCAGAATTCCATTTCGCCGAACATCTTCACCGTCGCCAGGTTAAGGCCGAGCAGCAACAGTACGCACAGCAGCGAAGCGATCCATTGCGACAGCCCGGGGAACCAGAACTGGGCGTAGGCGGTAATCGCTACGACGTCGGCGATGCCGGTGACCACCCAGCAGAACCAGTAGGTCCAGCCGGTGAAGAAACCGGCCCACGGGCCGAGCAGATCTGCAGCGAAATCGCTGAACGATTTGTATTCCAGATTGGACAGCAGCAGCTCGCCCATGGCGCGCATCACGAAGAACAGCATAAAGCCGATGATCATGTACACGAAGATGATCGAAGGGCCGGCCAGGCTGATGGTTTTACCTGAGCCCATAAACAGACCGGTGCCGATGGCGCCGCCGATGGCGATCAGTTGAATATGTCGGTTAGTGAGGTTTCGCCGTAGATGATCTTCTGAAGCGGGCGTCGCGTCAGTCGCTATTTTAGAGTGATCTACCATCTGATGATGTCCTGTTTTACCTGTCATTAGTGAAGTCGCGAGCTCTGAAGTGGCTCTTTTTTATACATTTATCCGGTTGGCCCGGCTTTAGTAAGGTAGTGCAATAACGCCACCTTTGTGCAACATGTTTACAACATTTATACGCGGGATAAAAGTCGATCAATCTTTACACGGAGGAGGCAAATCGGACGTTCAGGGAGCGGAAGATTACTCTTCAAAAGGTGGGATTAATAGACCTTATGCGGCTTATCTCGTTGATTAAACAAAGGGTTGTAAAATTCGCATGAGAAAAAGTAATGAGTGTAAGCGTTTGACAGCGGCATTGGCGAGGAGGACAATTTATCTCGTTGGGTCGTTAGCTCAGTCGGTAGAGCAGTTGACTCTTAATCAATGGGTCACAGGTTCGAACCCTGTACGACCCACCAACCAAATCAGCGTGTTACGCCCAGGCTTTTCTCCGTTTCTTCCCGCATTGCGCCGTTTTAAGCGCGCATTCTGCAAAAAAATTCGCATTTTTCGACTGATGTTCAGAAAGGTGATCTGGCGCAAACTGCGGTGTTGCACGGCAGTTTATACGGCAAGAGAGGCTGTGCGCTGGCGCAACGTCGGCGCATGGGGCGGTCATTTGCCCAAGAATCTTTCAGGTCAAGATGCGGGGAATAAATGCGCAGCCGACATCAAGATCAGCGCCCAGGCGGCGGCCGAGAGTGCGGCGGTGGCATAGACGCGCCCCAGCGGCAGCTTCAGCATGCCGGCCATCAGCGGTACGGTATAGCGCATTACCGCCAGAAAACGCGAGGCGAACAGCAATGGCAACCCGCGCTTTTGCAGGGCGCGCTGGGCTTTGTGCAGCGGAGCATGAAAACGCGCCGGTAGCCGGCTGCCAAGATCGCGGCGGCATAGCAGCGCGCCGCAGTGGAACGACAAGATCGATCCCAGCGCGGCCCCGAGGGTGATGGCCGCCCAAACGGCGCCGACAGGCAGCGCGTGCTTGCCCGCAACGATGCCCATCAGCAGCGTGACCGAGGCGGGCGGCAGGACGGAGGAAACGAAGATCACGGATTTACCCAGCGCAAACAGGAAAATCAGCAGCAGCAACATCTCCGGCTCCGGGGTGTATTTGGCGATAATGTGCGTTAATTCATCCATTTAACACCTGTGGGCGAGGGGGCTGAATGCCAGTGTCCCATCCGCAGGTTCAATAATGGCTAAATAACGCGCCGCTATCCGGCAATCTTTGCGTCTTGCTTGCTCACGTCGGCGCGCCGGTTTTTGAGCGCCCACAACAGCGCGGCGCACAGCAGTGCAAAGGCGGCCAGCACCAGCGGCCCGGCATGCGGGCTGTGAAAACGCTGTTCCGCCTCGGTGCGGATAAGCGGGGCTAAAAAGCTGAACGCCGCGCCGAGCGTGGTGCAAAAGCCGATGCCGGCCGCCAGCGCCGGGCCGGTAAGCACCTGAGCGGGAAACGTCCAGAAAATCGGCTGTACCGCCAGGAAACTGACTGCACAACAGCTCAGGGCGGTGATAGCGAGCAAAGGACCGGCATAGGAAGAGACCACCAGCCCCAACGCCGCCGCGACCATGCAGGCGACGGCGATCGGTAGTCTTCTGGCGGTGTTTCTGTCGGCAAAGCGCGGCAGGAAATAGACGCCCAGCGCAGAGAACGCCCAGGGAATGGCGGCCACCAGCGAGGCCTTGAAGCCGAGATGGGTGCCCATCAGCGAGGCGACCTGCGAAGGCAGGAAAAACATCAGGCCGTACACGCCGATCTGCAGGGTGCCGTAGATCAACGCCAGATGCCAAACTTTGCCGCTTCTCATCGCTGCTTTGACGCTGCTGGTTTCGGTCTGCTGCTGTTCGGCGGCCAACTGTGCGACCAGCGCCGTGCGTTCTTCCTCAGTCAGAAAGCGGGCCTGCTGCGGGCTATCGTCGAGATAGAAAAAGGCGAAGACGCCGAGGGCGACGGCCGGCAACCCTTCCAGCACGAACATCCAGAACCAGCCGGGCTTACCCAGTACGCCGTGCATCTCCAGCAATGCCCCCGACAGCGGGGAACCGAGCGTCAGGGCCGCCGGCACGCCGAGCACGAAAATGCCAATGACCGAGGCGCGCACCTTATTGGGAAAATAGATCGACGCGAGCAGCAGGATGCCGGGGTAAAACCCGGCCTCGGCGATCCCCAGCAGAAACCGCAGGACGATAAACTGCTGTTCGTTGGTCACCAGCCCGGTGCAGGCCGACAGCGCCCCCCACAGCGCAGTGGTGGCGCTGAGCCAGCGTTTGGCGCCCCAGCGGTTCATCAGCAGGTTGGCCGGGATGCCGAACAGCGCATAGGCGGCAAAAAATATCCCGGCACCCAATGCGAAGGCGGATTGCGACAGCGCGATATCGATGGCCATCGCGTCCTTGGCAAAGCCGACGTTAACCCTGTCGATAAAGGCGATAAAGTACATGGCGAACATCAATGGCACCAGCCTGCGCCAGGTTTTACGAATGGCGACGTTGAGCGCAGGAGCGGCATAGGTGGTGTGATTCACTGGCGTTAACCTCTCTTCTGAGAATGACAAGCGTCGGTCACAGGACCGTCCTGATGCCGTTGCCCTCAACACGACGGTAACCCCGGTTTTTCTTCGCGATCCTTAAAGGTCTAAAGGACTAATGGTCAGGCCTTTAAGGGCGAAAAAAACGCCGCGTATCGGGTCGGCAGGGTGGTGCAGACATCACCATGGTGAATGGTGTGTTGCTTTTTTGTTAACCGGAAGTTCACACAGGGTCAGGGTAGGTTCAAGCGCTTTGATCGAGATCTGTGTGCGCTATCACCGAATTGGCAACCCGGCGATAGGCCTGGAGTAGGGGGCTTTCATCTCGGGAGTGAGGACGATAAGGTGAGGCACGGCAAAACAGAATGCAGGAGCGCAACATGCTGAAGGTCATCGCTGAAGATTTTATCCATCCGGAACACATTGAAACCGTTATGCCATGGTATCGCGAGCTGGTGGAGAAAACCCGGCAGGAACCTTTGTGCATCAGTTATGAGCTGTGCATCGACCAGCAGGACCCCGGGCATTTTATTTTTATCGAAAGCTGGCCGGATCGCGCCGCCCTGGATGTACATTGCCAGACCGAGCATTTCACCCGGCTGGTACCGCAGATCAACCACTATCAGCGCAAGCCTTGCACCTTCCTGTTTATGCAGGCATTTCCCGAGGTGAACGATGACTAGATGAAAAAAGCCCCGCAGGGGGGCGGGGCTAATGGCTTCTCAATGCATTTTGTAGTGGTTAAAAAATAACCTTATTGCTTGAGGCATGCTCTGAGAATGCTCCTAAATGTATTCATCCTATGAATGATTATGCGCGGTGGCCTCGCTGGCGGTCCTGATGTCGCGCAACATACGGCGGCGTATCAGCCCGCTGACCAGGCGAATAGTATACCAGTAGGGGGTGAACCGCCGTCGGCTGGCGTCGTCGGGGCAGAAGATGCGCGTTTCCGTTACCAGGCGGCAGTGGCCGCTCGGCAAAGGGGTCACGACGTAACCCAACGCCAGTTTGGCGACGCCGGGCTGAGCGAAGGCCAGAAACCCCGGCCCGTCGGCGACGTCCTCCAGACCGTATTCGGCCTGCCAAAAGCGGCCGATCAGGCCATAGACCAGCGCCGTTTCATCCCGCTCAAGCAGGCAAAAGTTATGCAGGCCAAACGGCGGTGGGCTGGGTTTATCGCGTGGCATCAGCCGTGCGGGCAATTCGCGCAGCGCTATCATGCTGCGGAAAAAGCGATCGTGCTTGGGATCGTAAGCGGCCACGGCCGCCAGTATCCGGGCCGACGGCGCGGCGATGGTGATGGCATGCCGCTCCGAGAACTGGTATTGCCCAAGGTATTTATTCAGCAGCGCCATGCTTTGCATTCTCCCGCCATTCACTTTGCAGCAGAGCGAAACCGAATTCGTCGCCCCACGCGCCTTTAAAAAACACGTTTTGCCGCCAATGGGCCTCGCGCCGAAAACCCAGCTTGCCGAACAGCGCGGCGGCGCCAAGATTACGCGCGTCCACCACTGCGGTAATGCGGTGCTTCGCCAGCGGCCCGAACAGCAGGGCGATGACGGCGTTCAGCGCCTCGTGCGCCATCCCTTGCCGCTGATGGCTAGGCGCGAAGGTCACGCCCAGTTCAGCCTGGCGCCCCGCATCGAAGAAATGCACTGCGACATCGCCGAGCAACGCGCCGTCTTCGCGGCGCTCGACCGCCAGTTGAAACCAGCTGTCATCACGGTTGAACGCGAGCTGCCGTTGCTGTTCGAAAAAGGCCTGCGCATCGGCGGCGCCGTAGTCGCTCCAGCTTTGATAGCGCGCCACGTCCGGGTGGCTGCGGTAGGCGGTAAAGTGGGGCAGATCGCTGGCCGTGAACGGGCGCAGGATCAGTCTGGGGGTCTGCAGAGGCAAAGGGCGCATTGTTTTTCCTTATCAGCGCATTAGGGCTACCGGCAGTGTAGCCCAGCGCCGAGAGGTGGGCTGCGTAAAATGAGCTGTGGAAAAAGGTGAGGAAAGTCGGTCATCGTTCACTCGTCGGGAGTGTTTCTCTGAAAAAAGATCAGCGTCAGCAGCAGGGCGATGGCGCCGAGCGGCAGCGAAAACAGCGGCAGGTAATGGGCCGGCAGCGCGTAGAGCGTCAGGCCGCCCAGCATGCCGCCCGCCGCGATGCCGGCGTACAGCACCGAGCTGTTGAGCGACACGGTCAGCGCGCCAAAGCGTTTCGACAGCGACAACAGGTGATGTTGAATCGGCACCAGATACATCCAGCCGGTGATACCCCAGACCAGAAAGATGGCCAGCACCCACCAGGGTGAGGTGACATAAAAGGCTAACAGAAACAGGGACAGCGTTTGGAGCGCCACGGAAAACAGCAGCACAAACTTGCTGCCGAGGGCATCGGTTAACGCACCGGAGGCAAAATTGCCGATCACCGCGCCAATGCCGAACAGCAGCAGCGCGAGGGAAAGAATCGCCTGCGGGCCGAACTGGGTGTTTTTCAGCAAGACGCTGACATAGCTGTAGACGATGTGTTCCGAGCAAACGGCAAAAAAGGTGATCAGCAGCGTAGTCAGCACCGCCTTTTGCCGCAGCGGGGCGAGCCGCTCTTTCAGCGAATGCTTGCCCGGTGGCGCAATGGCGCGCAGCGCCAGCGAAAGGCCCAGCAGCGCAATTGCCCCCAACAGGGCGATGAACAGGAATATTTCACGCCAGCCGAGCAGTTTGGCGAGAAAGGTACCGAATGGAATACCGAGCGCAATAGCCAACGTCATGCCCCCATAGACGATGGAAATGGCCAAACCGCGGCGTTTTTCCGCCACCAGCCCCACCGCGGCGGCGGCGGCCTGCGGCGTGTAACAGGCCGCTCCCAATGCGGCCAGCACTCTGCCGAACGCGATCTGCAGGTAGCTGGTGGCCCAGGCGCAGGCCAGGTTGCCGGCGATGAACAGCACCAGCGCCAACTGCAGGATATGCTTGCGGTTGATGTTGCCGAGCAGCCAGGCGGTCAGTGGCGCGAACAACATATAAGCCAGCGCGAATACCGATATCAACTGCCCCGCTTGCGCGGGGCTGACGGCAAAGGTATCGGAAATGTCGCTGAGCACGCCGGCGACGATAAAGGCGTCGGTGCCGATGGCGAACGTGCCGGTCGCCATCAGATAAAGCGGGGAAAGCTGACCGTTATAGCCCGTTAATCTCATTCTGTATTCCTGGCATGTTCGTTTTTATCGCGGCACGCCTCCATTATTTTCTGCATGACGGCGTCTATTCATCAAACTTAGGCTCACAGGAAAAGTAATGGTGGATAGGTGGCGTTGTCTATGACAGGAATAACAGGTTTACGTGCCGAGGAGATTATGCTATTCGCGCAGTTTTCCAATTCGGTGCAATAAAAGGCTTATTTTAAAGGGAATAGCTGTTTTCGTTATAGCGTTGGTGTTTTTTATTATATGAAACGGCTACTGGCGCCGGGCGACGATATTCTATAGTGAGTCTGACCTATCGATAAATCGGCATCGCTATCTGGAGAACCTGCGTTATGGATACCCGCACTCAACGGCTCATGGCGGAGGTGATTGGCAGCCTGGCCGATCGCGAATGCTTTCTGACGCAGCTGGAGCCCTGCGCCGAGGCGCTGGGGTTTGATTATTTCTCCTACATCGTGTTTTCCTGTTATCCGGCCAGCCGCCCCAAGATGCTGATCGAAGGGAATTTTTCAGCGAACTATCTCGAGGATTATCGGCGGCAGCGGGTGTATTTGCAGGATCCGGTTATTGAGCGCGCTCACCATTCCACGCTGCAGTTCCAGTGGGACGAAAGCTTTTATCACGAGCGGCCGACGCTTTGGCGGCATATGGCGCAATTCGGCCTGTGCGCAGGTTGGTCGCAGTCGGTTAAGGATTGCTATGGCCGGCTGGGGATCCTGACGTTTGCCGGTAAAGCACTACCCGAGCAAGCGCCGCAAGCGCGTGCAGTAAATGAAACTTTTTTCCTTTGGCTGGCGCAAACCGCCCATAAAACGCTGCGTGAAGCCTTGATCTCGGTGAACGACGACGCGATAAAAGATGTGCTGACGCTGCGTGAAAAAGACATTTTACGCTGGTGCAGCGAAGGGAAAACGGCGGAAGAGATCGCGCTGTTGATGGGGTTGAGCGAGCGCACGGTCAATTTCCATATCGGCAACTCGATTAAAAAACTTTCTGTCGCCAATAAGACCGCCGCTACCGCCAAGGCGGTTTATTTGCAGCTGATTTAATCTCGAGTACTAAATAATTAAGTGCCTATCCGTTATCGGTGTGATGTTTATATTTTGTTAAATTAAGAATTATCCTTATCAGTATTTACCTCCGATCACAAAAGCGTGATAAAGCGATTCACCGCGCCCGTGCGCGGCAGTATTCTGTAGGCACCCGGTTTACATTGAAAGGACGTGATATGTACAAGACTATTTTGGTGCCGATCGACATTGAAGAGGACCTGTTGACCGAACATGCACTGAAGCATGTGGAATACTTGGCGAAGATGTCTGGCGCTAAAGTGCATTTCTTCCATGCGCTGCCGGATGCCTCGGCTTTTGTGACTGCCTATTCGTTCGGCCTCAAGGAATTTGAGAATCAGGCGGAAGTGAAGGCGGTAGAGAAGCTGAAGAAAATCATGTCGGAAATCGATCTGCCGTTGGATCGCCTCAATTACACCGTCAGCTTCGGCTCTGCGCGCGATCAGGCGCTGGAGTTGGCGGAAGAGATCGACGCCGATCTGATCATCATCGGTTCGCGCCGCCCGAGCGTGAAAACCTATCTGCTGGGGTCTAACGCTGCCGCTATCGTTCGCCATGCCAATATTTCGGTGATGGTCGTCAGATAATCCGTCTTAAGCCCACCGTTTTCGGGCGCGTTCTGCGTTTGCCGGTCGGCTGCAGAGCGTGCCTGGCGTTTTATTGCCATCTCAGCCTGAGCTGCTACGATTTTAGCTGACGTTTTTATGCCAACCGGGCCACCGGCCTTGCGCATATTCTTCATCTCAGCCAGAAGAGGGGCAGCTATGCCATTAGAAGTCGATGGGATCATCAGAGGCGATCGGGGCAGTGAACCGAGCCGTTGGCAACACGCGTCAACCAAACCGCTTATCACGCTGACCTGGCATCACACCATTCCCTGGAACTGTTTGCGTAATGTCTGGAATGGTCTGGTCGCGGGGCAGCATTGGGACGCGCTGGACGAGTTTATGAACCTGATCGGTGTGCCAAACCGCGCCGAGGTGCTCAAACAGATCAAGAATAAAAACCTGCAGGATCGCGATGGATTACACACTTTGGTGACCTGGCAAGGATGGAATATCGTCGAGGGGCCGGGTAATGAATATCGTGCGCAGGGAGACGATCCCGGTGAAAATTTCGACGGTTGGTCGGGTAAGGGGATGAGCACTAACCAGCAGGCGACGCAGCAGCAGGTCAACGTGTTGTACCGGGTGATGGAGCCGTTGGGCCGCCGGGCGCTGGACGCCGCCAGACAGGCGCCGCCCATTACCGCTAAGGAAGCGGGCATTTTGCAACGGACGATTAAACAGACCCGCCCAACGTTGCGAGGAAAGGAACCGATCCGGTGGCAAGAAGACATGTGGCATCAGGTGCAGTCGGGTAAAGAGGCGAAACACTTCGCCCGCTGGGATACCAAACCGGTATGGCGCAAGCGTCTGCACAGCGACCTGGCTCAGGCAGGGTAAAACTCACCTCGCGCCGGATTGCCGGCGCGAGGGAATCAATCCGGCGCTAATCGCACAGCGCCACGATTTCGTCATATAGCGCCCTGGGGATCTCCACGCCGTCTTGTTCGCTCTGCCTCCGCTGCCGATAACGGCGTTCGCCGGGGATGCGTGCGCCTTGCGCCTGCATATCAGCAAACATCGCCTCTGCGCTGGCGAAATATTTCGCCTTATCCGCACCGAGAAAACGTTCAGGATCCAACGCGATGATCAGCTCACCGCCGTAAGGCGACGAACCGGTGCCGTCGTCGTAGGCCAGCGATTCCTTGCTGGTCATATCGCCGATCAGCGGCCCGGCCAACAATTCAACCATCGCCGCCAGCGCCGAGCCCTTATGTCCGCCGAAGGTCAGCATTGCGCCCTCCAACACGCTGGCGGCATCGGTGGACGGATTGCCTGCCTTATCAATGCCCCAGCCTTCAGGCAGCGGGGTGCCTGCGCGGCGATGCAATTCGATTTCGCCGCGTGCCGTCGCGCTGGTGGCCATGTCGAACAAAAACGGCGGCCGATCCGGGCGCGGCCAGCCGAAGGCAATGGGGTTGGTGCCGAACAGCGGGCGCGAACCGCCGGCCGGCGTCACCCAGGCGTGGCTGGGCGTGCAGGCCAAGGCCACCAACCCCTGCTCGGTCAGCGGTTCGATGTCGGCCCACAGCGCGGAGAAGTGCACGCAGCGGTTGATCGCCAACGCGGCGATACCGTTGGTGCGCACCTTATCGATAAAGGCCGGCAGAGCGGTGCGGTAGGCCAGCAGAGAAAACGCGCCGCCGGCATCGGCGCGCAAGATAGCCGGTGCCTGGTCGAACAGCCTGGGTATCGCATCGGCAGAAACCTTGCCTGCCTGCAGCGATCGCACGCAGCCCAAGAGCCGGTACAACCCGTGCGAAGCGCAGCCGTCGCGTTCACCCTGGGTGACATTTTGCGCTACCGCCTCGGCATGCGCCTGATTGAAACCGTTGCTGCGCAGTGCGCGCAACGCCAGTTGATAAGCCTGTTCCAGCGACAGAACGTGCATGGATGTCATTTTGATGTCCTCCCTGGGTTCATTCTTCTTCATCGCCGATAAAATTGGCCTGGGGTAAACAGGTATAGGCGCCCCAGTAGTAAACCGCCAGCGCAATCACCGCCATGGTAAGGGTGTCCCACGGGTGGGCAATGGCGCTGATCCCGCCGAAGCTGCTGAGGTAGGAGAGTGCGATCACCAGCGCATAGAAGACGATCAGCCACAGCGAGGACCAAATTTGCTGCCGGAGGCTAACGGCGTGGGTCGGCACCTGATTTTTGAACAGGATGTAGATGAAGAACATCAGGATCTGCAAACCGAGCAGCCAGGAGACGGTATCCCAGCCGGACCAGAAGACGATCAACGCCGAAATGATAAACGACAACGGGCCGAGCACGCAGAAAGCGCGCACCCGGAACGGACGCGGCATATCGGGTGCATTGCGCCGCAGCCCGGCGGCGGTGACCGGGGCGATGGCGTAGCTCAGCACCAGCGCGGCGGACACCACGCCGATCAGCTTTTCCCACGACGGGAACGGCAGCGTCCAGAATACCGAGAGAGCGAAGGTCAGCCACAGCGCCGGGCGGGGAATGCCGGACTCGCCATCTACCCGGGTGAACAGTTTGAAGAAGGTGCCGGCGCGCGCCCAACCGTAGATTACGCGAGGCGTGGCGTTCATATAGATATTGCCGGTGCCGCTCGGTGAAACGATCGCGTCGCTGACCACCAGAAATGCCAACCATCCCATGCCCAGCGTGATGGCGATATCGCGGAACGGCAGGGAGAACTGTTGGCTGATACCGGCCCAGCCGCCGCTCAGCATCTCGCTGGGGATACTGCCGAGAAACGCTATCTGGAGCAGCACATAGATGATGGTGGACAGCACCACCGACAGGATCAGCGCGATGGGAATGGTGCGCTGCGGCCTTTGCACCTCGCTGGCGACCGAAATGATCGGCGTCAGGCCGAGGTAGGCGAAGATGATGCCGCCGGCGGAAATGGCGGCCTCAACCCCGGCGGAACCGAAGGGAGCAAAGCCCTGGCTGTGCAGGTTTTCCGGTTTGAAAAAGCTGAACAACACCACGATCACCAGCAGCGGCACCAGAAATTTCAGCACGCTGATCAGGTTATTGGATTTGGCGAAGGTTTTGACGCTGTAGTAGTTGAGCGCGAAGAAAAAGCACAGCAGCGCCAGCTGCACCAGCCAGCCGATCGGCGTAGGGTCGCCGGAACCCGGCTGGCTGAGGAACGGGAACCAGGCGGCGGCGTATTGCCGGGCGGCGACGACTTCGATGGCGATCAGGCTGGAGAAGGCGATCAGCGTGATAAATCCCAGCAGATAACCCATCAGCTCGCCGTGCGAGAACACCGGATAGCGAATGATGCCGCCGGCGCGCGGCAGGGCGGCGCCCAGTTCGCAGTAGACGATGCCGAGCAGCAGCACCGCCAGGCCGCCGATCAGCCAGGAATAGATGCCGGCCGGGCCGGCGATGGAGGAGACATGGCTGGCGGCGAACAGCCAACCGGAGCCGAAGATGGCGCCCAGACCGATGAACGTCAGATCGGTGAGCGTAAGCTGCTTCTTGAATTTGCCTTGGGTTGTCATGGTATTACCCTTTTGTTATTGAGTGGCAGGCAGATGCGGCCGGGCTAATTTTTGGCAGGTGAAACCAGGGGATCTCGGGTGAATACGCCGTTCACCAGCCGCAGCAGGTTGAGCGGATTGGCGTCCTGCAGCGGTGGCGGCAACAGCGCCGCTGGCGTGTTTTGCAAACAGACCGGCCGCAGGAAACGTTCGATGGCCAACGTGCCTACCGAGGTGCCGCGTGCGTCGCTGGTCGCCGGATAGGGGCCGCCGTGCACCATGGCGTCGCACACTTCTACCCCGGTCGGATACCCGTTGAACAGCACCCGACCGGCTTTGCGTGCCAACAGCGTCGTCAGCCCGGCGGCCATATCGAGATCGCCGTCATCCGCCAGCAGCGTGGCGGTCAACTGACCTTGCAATGCCGCCAGCGCCGCGTACAGCTGTGCTTCGCTATCTACAGCGACCAGGATGCTGGCCGGGCCGAAGACCTCCTGTTGCAGCAGCGGATCGGCCTGCAGCAGCAGCGCCTCCTCCGCTTGATACAGCTGGGCCGTCGCCCGATGAGGGGGCGTTTCGCTGCGGCCCGCCAGACGGCGCATACCCGGGTGCGCATCGAGGGCCGCCAGCCCGTGACGGTAGTGTTCCAGCGTGCCGGTATTCAGCATCGGTTGCGGCTCGGCGGCGTTGACCAAGGCGCTCATCGTTTCGGCCAGCCGATCGAAGGCGGCGCCACGCAGCGCGACGATCACGCCGGGCTTGGTGCAGAACTGACCGCAACCTAGCGTAAAGGAAGAGACCAGTTCCTGCGCGATGTGCTGCCCGCGCCGCGCCAGCGCCTGTGGCAGGATCACGACCGGATTGATGCTCGACATTTCGGCGAAGACCGGGATGGGTTGAGGGCGTTGCGTCGCCAGATCGAAGAGCGCTCGACCGCCTTGCAGTGAGCCGGTGAATCCCACGGCCTGAATCGCCGGATGTTGTACCAGGTCGGCTCCCACGCGGTTGCCGAAGATCATGTTGAAGACGCCGGCAGGCATCCCCGTGCGTTTCCGGGCGCGCTCGATCGCCTGAGCGGTCAGCTCGGCGGTGATCATATGGCCGCTGTGCGCCTTGAACACGACCGGGCATCCGGCGGCGAGCGCGGCGGCGGTATCGCCACCCGCGGTGGAGAACGCCAGCGGGAAGTTGCTGGCGCCGAATACCGCCACCGGGCCGAGCGCCGTGCGGTATTGACGTAGATCGGGGGGCGGCAGGGGGGAGCGCTGCGGCAGCGCGCAGTCGATGCGCACGCCCTCGACGTCGCCGCGCCGCAGCAGCGTAGCGAACAGCCGCATCTGGCCGCTGGTTCTGGCGCGTTCGCCGCTCAACCGCGCCGGCGGCAAGGCGGTTTCCTGCATGGCGAAGGAGAAGAAAGCCTCATCCAACGCGTCTAACTCCTTGGCAATGGCGTCGAGAAAGTTCGCGCGTTGTTCCGCGCTGAGCTGCGAATAGGGTGCAAAGGCCGCGGCGGCAGCTTCTGCGGCGGCGGCGGTTTCTGCCGCCGTGGCCTGGTGGAAGCGGTAGCCGGTCGGTTCACCGTCGTCGGCGCGCAGGCTGAGCAGCGTCGCTTCCCCTGCGGCGCAGCGCTGGCCGCCGATAAATTGTTGGCCGCTGATGGCGGCATAGCGATCGTTGGGCATCGGTTCCCCCCGGTAGAGAAAGCATGACGCCCGGCATGGCCGGGCGATGAAGGTGTTACAGGCCGACGTTCGGCAGCGCAGGGCGAGTGGCCAGCGCTTTCTCGATCACGGCGTTGATCTCGGTGAGCGTCTCGCCCTGCAGCGGCAGGCGCGGCGGACGAGTGACGGCGCTGCCGCGGCCGACCCGCTGTTCGCAGAGTTTGATGCACTGCACCAGATCGGGGCGGGCATCGAGGTGCAGCAGTGGCATAAACCAGCTGTACAGCGCCAAGGCTTCCTCATAGCGTTTTTCCTTCGCCAGCCGGAACAGCGTTTCTCCTTCGCGCGGGAAGGCATTGGACATGCCGGAGATCCAACCTTGCGCACCAACGGCGAGGCTTTCCAGCACCACATCGTCCAACCCGGCAAACAGCACGAAGCGATCGCCGACTTCGTTGCGCAGATCGATAAAGCGGCGGGTGTCGCCCGAAGAGTCTTTGAAGCACACGATATTTTCGCAGTCGACCAGCGAGGTCAGGATGTCGGGCGTGACGTCATTTTTGTAAATGGGAGGATTGTTGTAGACCATGATCGGCAGATCGGTCGCGCCGGCGACGCTGCGGAAGTGCGCGGCAGTTTCGTGCGGCTTGGCGGAGTAGACCAGCGCTGGCATCACCATAATCCCGTCGACGCCGGCCTTTTGCGCTTCACGCGCCATGTTCTGCGCGAAGGCGGTGGTGAACTCGGCGATGCCGGCGATCACCGGAACTTTACCGTCGGCGGCGTCTCTTGCCACTTCGATCACCGCCAGCTTCTCTTGCACCGTCATCGAGGTGTTTTCACCGACGGTGCCGCACACCACCAGGCCGGAGACGCCGTCGCGCACCAGGTTTTTAATCACCGTATGAGTGGCATCGAGGTCCAGAGAGAAATCGTTGCGGAACTGGGTCGTCACCGCCGGGAATACGCCGCTCCAGCTTATGGCTTTATGGCTCATCGTGTTTGTCCTGTCGTCCGAAAGTGTTAATGAAAAGTGAATCTTTGGTAAGGCTCACCGACAGATTGACCGGTATTGCGCGGAGAGGCTTGACGCTTTTCGCCGATTGCCGCGACGAAATTGGCACAATGGCGCCGAATAGCGGGCGTGAAAAAACCGGGCGCCGGTGCACCGTGAAAAGAGGGGGGTTAACCAGATAAATCAGCGCATTAAGCGGAAAGCGTCAGGCGGAAATCGCGCGGCGTAGAGCCGGTCATCGCTTTGAATTGACGGCTGAAGGCGCTGTGATCGGTGTAGCCGCACAGCAGCGCGATGTCGGTGATCGGCAGATCGCCGGCCAGCAGTTCCGTGGCCTTTTCTAACCGTACTTTGTGGATCATCTGGCGCGGGGTGAGGTGGAAGATACGTTTGCAGTAGCGTTCGATCTGCGCCACCGACAAGCCGGTCAGCGCCGTTAGCTCCTCAAGCGCGATCGGCCGTGCGTAGTGGCGGCGGATGTGCACGTCGATCGCCGCCAGCCGTTGGTAGGCCGGGTGATGGGCCCTGGCCTCCTGCAGATCGTGAGAAATACCCGCCATACCGATGATTTTTCCCTGCGCGTCGTACAGCGCCAGCTTTTGCGTCAGGCACCAGCCGGTTTCGCGGCCGTTGTACAGGTGCATTTCCAACTGATCCTGGATCAGCACGCCGTGGCGCAATACCCGCAGATCCTGCTCGGTGTAGCCGGATCCGAGCTGGGCGGGAAAAACGTCGGCGGAGGTCTTGCCCAGCAACGGCGTAACAGTTTTGAAACCGCAGCGCCTGGCCAGCGTCAGGTTGGCCAGCAGGTAGCGGGCCTGGGCGTCTTTGATAAAGAACACCACGTTAGGGATCGCGTTCAGCAGCGGCGCGATCAGCGCCAGCGTATTCAGCAGATCGCGCAGGTTGTTCGGGCGCTGCTGCGCCAGGCCGTCGCACAGGCGCGACAGATGTTCAACGGCGAAAACGTCCTCTTGCTCCGGCAGCCCCACGAGCGAAGGCGGAGAGAGAGAAACCGGAGGCTGATAGTCTGAAGTGAATCGCATAGCTGTCCCTTTTCGGTCGTTAGCCGGAAAAACAGGCGGCTCGGGTTGATGTCTTCGCATCAATATTAACTTTTCTTTAACGAATCAAGCGCTATTTCCGGCCGCCTGCCAAATATGCGGATTGCCGCATACTTTTGCCGCGCGGTGCGTGGCGGTTGCTTGAAAACTGCGGCGCTTCTCGCCACGGGGAGGTTTAGCATGAAATTAAGGCTATGATAAATAAGTTATTGTTATGGTTTTCGTTAAGGGCGCGCCCGTGACGCGTCAGGCCTGACTTTTGTCACTGTGCTGATTTCTTCATTTGCCGCGCCGAAACGCATCAAGCCGTAATGGCCACATTCGTTCAGGCTAACGCCATTGGTAACATCTCATTAACCCAGGAGACGCCGATGGCACTTTCTGCGCATATCACCGCTTTGCGGGCGATCGATTCTCATACCGGCGGAGAGCCGACCCGCCTGATCGTGGAAGGCTTTCCCGATCTTGGCGAGGGCAGCATGGCGGAACGGCGGGCGCGTTTCGCGCAACATTATGACGATTGGCGCTGTGCGGTGATGCTCGAGCCGCGCGGTAACGACGTGTTGGTGGGGGCGTTGCTGTGCCGCCCCTGTTCGCCACAGGCCACCGCCGGCGTGATCTTCTTTAACAACAGCGGCTACCTGGGCATGTGCGGGCACGGCACCATCGGGCTGATCGCTTCGCTGGCGCACCTGGGGCGCATCCACGCCGGGCGTCACCTGATAGAGACCCCGGTCGGCCCGGTAAACGCCACGCTGCACGAGGACGGCAGCGTCACGGTGGAGAACGTGGCGGCTTATCGTTACCGCCGCCAGGTGCGGCTTGAGGTGGCGGGTTACGGGCCGGTGACGGGTGACATCGCCTGGGGCGGCAACTGGTTCTTCCTGATCGGCGAGTCGCCGTTGCCCATCGATAAACAAAATCTGGAGGCGTTGACCGCGTTCACCTGGGCGGTGCGGCAGACGTTGGAGCAGGCGGGTATCTGCGGTGAAGACGGCGGAGCGATAGACCATATCGAACTGTTCGGTGACGATCCGCAGGCCGACAGCCGCAGCTTCGTGCTGTGCCCCGGAAAAGCCTACGATCGCTCCCCGTGCGGCACCGGCACCAGTGCCAAACTGGCGTGTCTGGCGGCGGACGGCAAGCTGCCGCCGGACACGCAGTGGCGGCAGGCCAGCGTGATCGGCAGCGAATTTCAGGCCTACTATCGCCGGAATGGCGATCGCATTACCCCCTTTATTCGCGGGCAAGCCTATGTGTGCGCCGATAGCCAACTGCTGCTCGACGAACGCGATCCCTTTGTCTGGGGAATACGCTGATGGGCGTCGGGCGGAAAGCCGATGTCATCGTGATCGGCGCCGGCATCATCGGTGCCGCCTGCGCCTGGTGGCTGGCGCGGGAAGGGTATCGCGTCTCGGTGGTGGACGATCGCCGCGCCGGCGCTACGGCCGCCGGCATGGGGCATCTGGTGTGCATGGACGACAACCCGGCCGAGCTGGCGTTGAGCGCTTATTCGCTGCGGTTATGGCGTGAAGTGACGGGGCGCATGCCGCAAGCGTGTGCCTGGCGCGGCTGCGGAACGCTATGGCTGGCGGATAAAGCGGATGAAATGGCCATCGCCGAGCAAAAGCGGGCGCGGCTAGCGGAGCAGGGCGTAGCCGCTGAATTGCTGACGGCGGAGCAGATCGCCGCCATGGAGCCGATGCTGCGGCATGGCCTGGCCGGTGGGCTGCGGGTGCCGGGCGACGGCATTCTGTATGCGCCGCTCGCGGCTCGCTGGCTATTGGCCGACGGTGGCGCGGCGATCGACGTGGTGCATGGCGAAGCAGCCGCGCTGGAAGAGGGGGCTGTGCGGCTGGCGGACGGCAGGCGCCTGGCTGCGCCGACGGTGGTCCTGGCCTGCGGCCTTAGGGCCAATAGCCTATTGCCGCAGACTTTGCTGCACGCCAAGAAGGGCCATCTGGCGATCACCGATCGCTATCCGCCGCGGGTGCGGCATCAGTTGGTGGAGTTGGGATACGGTGCCAGCGCGCATGCCAGCGGCGGCACATCGGTGGCATTCAATGTGCAGGCACGGCCCACCGGGCAATGGCTGATCGGTTCTTCCCGCCAGTTCGATGCCGTCGATTCGGCGTTGGACATGCCAGTGCTGGCGGCGATGCTCACGCGTGCGCAGCATTTCTTGCCCGCGCTGGCGCAGATGAACATCATTCGCTGCTGGACCGGGCTGCGCGCCGCCTCTGTCGACGGGCTGCCGCTGCTGGGCGTGCATCCGCGGCATTCCTGGCTGTGGCTGGCGTTGGGGCACGAGGGATTGGGCGTCACGACTGCCCTCGGCAGCGCCGCGCTGATTACTGCTCAGATCGGCCGGCAAACGCCGGAGATTGACGATACCCCGTATTTGGCGGCACGGGCGTTTGCTGCCGAGGAGCTGCCGGTATGAATGAAGGACAAAACACGCTTACGTTGAGCATCGATGGCGATCCCTGCCGGGTGCCGGTTGGCATTAGCGTTGCTGCGGCACTCAGCCTGTGTGGCGACGATCGTTGTCGGTTGTCTATTTCTCACCAACCGCGCTCCCCCTTTTGCGGCATGGGCGTTTGCCAGGAGTGCCGGGTGACCATTAATGGTCTGCGTCGTCTGGCGTGCCAGACGCTGTGCCAAGCCGGTATGCGCATTGAGAGGAGCGATGATGAGTAACTTCGACTGTGAGGTGCTGATCGTCGGTGCCGGGCCGGCCGGCATGGCGGCGGCGCTGGCCGCAGCGGAAAGTGGTGGCCAGGTGCGAATGATTGATGATAATCCGCATCCCGGCGGGCAAATCTGGCGCGATGGGCCGCAGGTGGCTTTGCCTGAAACGGCGAACCGCTATCGGCAGGCGGTGGCGACGATGGAAAATATTGCGCTGCAGTCCGGCTGCAAGCTGGTGGCGCAGTGTGGCGCTAACCGATTGGCCTATGAAGATGCCGAAGGCTGCGGCGTGATTCGCTATCAGAAGCTGATTTTATGCAATGGCGCGCGTGAACTGTTGTTGCCGTTTCCCGGCTGGACGCTGCCGGGGGTGACCGGCGCCGGTGGTCTACAGGCGCAAATCAAGCAGGGGCTGGCGATCCGTGGTGAGCGAGTGGCGATCGCCGGCAGTGGTCCGCTGTTGCTGGCGGTGGCGAACAGCGTGAAACAGGCCGGCGGCGAGGTAGTGCTGGTGGCGGAACAGGCGCCGCTTTGGCGGTTGGCGGCGTTCGCCGGCGGGCTGTGGCGCTGGCCGGCCAAACTGCGTCAGGCGTTTTCCCTGATGCCGCGTCGTTACCTTGCCGGCAGCCGGGTACTGGCGGCGTTGGGGCAGGAACGTTTAACCTCGGTGCACGTCAATAACGGCGGGCGGGAGAGAACGATCGCCTGCGACAGGTTGGCCTGCGGTTTTGGCCTGGTGGCGAATATTGAGTTGGCGATGCTGCTGGGGTGTTGGATAGAACACGACGCCGTAGCGGTGGATCATTGGCAGCAAACCAGCCTGGCGCATATTTTTGCTGCCGGGGAGTGTACCGGCATCGGCGGCAGTGAATTGGCACTCACTGAAGGCGCTATCGCCGGTTATGCTGCCACTGGGCAGCGGGAAAAGGCAGAGCGCCTGGCGGCGCAGCGGCGGCAGTGGCGACGTTTCGCCACGGCGGTGGCAAGCACCTTTGCACTTGATGATCGCTTGAATTCGCTGGCCAAACCGCAAAC
Source organism: Serratia sp. CC22-02 (assembly GCF_900182895.1). NCBI lineage: Bacteria > Pseudomonadati > Pseudomonadota > Gammaproteobacteria > Enterobacterales > Yersiniaceae > Serratia > Serratia sp. CC22-02. Next base: position 1,017,464 of record NZ_FXUD01000002.1, read on the forward strand.
GATACTGTGTCGCTGCGAAGACGTCATGCTGGAACAAATTAGCCATCAGCCAGATTGGAACACGGCCAAGTTGAGCAGCCGTTGTGGCATGGGGGCTTGCCAGGGCAAAGTCTGTGCGACGGCGGCGAGGCAGCTTTTGGGCTGGCCTTTACCGCCACCGCGTGTGCCTTTAACGCCGGTCAGAGCGGAAACGCTGGTTGCTCTGGGAGGGCATTGCAGCGACGATGCCAATTGATGGCGCATCGCTGCGGTGACGTTTCAGTCCAATCCTACGTCGCTGCATCACCATTGCGGCCAATAGTAGGTTTTCTCACGCCAGCCTTTGCCGTACATACAGGCTTCGATGGTGGCGTCTCGGGCGGACTGATTGCGATCGGTCTGCACTGTTTTAATCGACGGTTCCTTGTCATAGCGGTATCCCGATGGGCAGTCTTTCTTGTTCTTCTCGCAAGGAATGTATTTGTTTTCGTAGCTGAACTCCACGTCCCGCACCACGTCCGGGGGGAAGCGATCATAGCCGCGGCTACGGCATTCGGCATATTCGGCATTCCGGGTACTCTCAACCGCGCCGGGCCTTTCCCATTGTGTGCAGGCGGTCAACATCAATAACGGCAAAACAATCAAACAACGGCAATTCTTCATGGTGTCCCTAATTCTTTCTCTATCCTGGGGCTCGCCGCCTAGGAATGTTCCTAACTGGCGAGGTGAGAAAGTGTAATAAACTGACGGAACAATTGGAAAAGATAATGGTTATTGTTTAGGTGTGATTGAGGTAGCGCCGCGTCGAGAGAGGATGTGGCGAATTGAGGGAGGCCGGCAGGGATCGCGATCTCACGACGAGAGGGCGACGTGACGCTGGTTTTATCCATTCTCTTTTTTGCCGCAATATACCGATCGCCATTGCATCATTTTGAGAAGGGAAACAATATGCAGGCTAAGTATTTTCTTATCCTATTTTAATGTCATTTTTATTTAGGATATTTACCCATACCTAAGATTTAATTCCCGGTATTAATACCTTATTTTTTTATTTCTGTTTTTTTATTGTGGTTTTATTTTCAGATTTCATCCATGAAAGGCTTTTTAGTTACAGGGAATTCATTTGCATTTTAAATTTGGATTTTTTAAATTCAGCTCAGATGAAGGATAACCGTTAGCGACAGAGTCAAAAAAGGAGTTTATTTTGTCTGGGATAAAGAAAACGCCTGAAAGTCATGACGGTTTACCTTCATCATCAGAGGATTATGATACGTTTAAGCACCTCTCTGATGTTGGCACCGTGTTGGGATATGGGCGAACTCGCTTTTATCAGTGGTGCCGCGGGCGTGGATTTCTAACCCCGATGAATGTGCCTTCACATGAAATGATCAGCCTGGGATATATGGTGGCGGTGTTATCAGAGACCGGCCATACCCGGGTTTACGTCACGCCGGATGGTTTCAGTTACGTCAGCGGTGCGTTTGCGGCAGATATCCAACGTGGCATGGTCAAGTTTTAAATTTGCAAGAATCTCCTTTATTTCAAGAGCTTTAATGCAGAATCTTCTTATTCCTGCGGGTTGGTGGGGGCGTGGGAAGTTGTCCGATTTTTTCGCCTCTGCGACATGAATGCTACTGGAGGCAGCTATTCTCTTGTTACGATAAGCATTATTTTCTTCAGGAGCCAAGGATGAAGCATTACGCAGCGTTGTTATTTGCCTCTGCACTGTTAACGGGATGTGCGACTCAAGCCATACCGCCGCAACAGGCTCAGTTACCGCCCCCGAGCCGTCTGATGCTCTATCAGAATATCCCGGATACGCCTTACGCCACGGTGGTGGTGGTTCGCGACAGCGGAATGCTGGCAGGCAGCTGCCGCACCGGCGTCTATGTGAATGGGGAGTTTGCCGCTTCGCTGGAGGCGAAAGAAAAAGCAGAGTTTCGCGTGCCGCCAGGCAATATCTCGGTCAGTATCGGGCAAGATATGATCGAGAATCACCTGTGCATTTGGCGTGATACCGGAGGCAGTATACCGATGACGCTGCGCGCCGGTGAAAGCCGTTATCTGCGCATCGCCGGTGACCGGCAGCGCGGTTTCGTTTTGCAGGCGGGGCGACCGTAACCCCGGCCGGGCAAGGGCGTTAACGTCCTTGCCACCATCCCCATAGGGTAATTAATAGCCACGCCGCCGCAATCCAGCACAGCACCGCCGCCCCCAGGGCCAACGACAGCCGCAGGCTGTTAATCAGGAAATACAGAGAAATCAAATACACCAGATAGGGCAGCACTGCCCACATGCCGAAAATTAGCGTCGTTTTCAGCGCCGCAATGGAACGCTCGTTGCCGACAATGTAGTGCGCAATCAGGGCGAAAGTGGGGAAAAGCGGAACTAAACCGGCGATATAATAGTTGCGCGTTTTGGCCAGCAGGCCGATCAGAACCACAACCAGTGCGCCGATCAGCGCTTTGACAAGGATGCCCATAATGGTCTCGGGTGTGGGGGAAAGCCAACACACTGCCCGAAAGCACGTGCAAGATCAATGGGGTGTGGTGTAACGCGGGGAAAAGCAGACCCGCATGAAGCGCGGGTCTGAGACGCAACGCTTACTGACGGTAAGCGTGCTTGATTTGCTGAATGCTGTTCTTGAAGATTTCCGCTTGGGTGGGATCTTCAATCTGGGCGATAAAACGTTCCATGTTGATGATAACTTTCCCGGCGTCGGCCTGGCCGATCGACTTCAGGATCAGCGTCAGCGTGGCTTTGAGGCAGGCAACCTCGGTCGCCAAGATCTCCGGGTTTGCAGACGTAGTGAAATCAACGTTGCTCATTTTCTCTCCTGATTTTTTGAGGCCGTAGCCTGATACAAGCTGCTTTGGCGCATCGCGCGCGGGCTAAACGTTGCCCCATGCGCGGCGGCGAATTTAACTGGGCGCGGAGTATAGCATAGCATGCGTCCATCATCTGCACCGGGCTTGCTCCACTCACGCCGGTGGGCAGCGCCCGTTCACCGCCAGCCTGAATCATCCATTATCGGTAAGTTATTTCGGGGCGGTTAACAAGTATTTGTCCGGCACGTTATTGTTGAACCATTGGGGTTATTATAATTATTTGAGGCGGCTGGCACCGATTTTGCCGATGTTCGCCGGGAATAATAGTTCTGCACGCCGGGTGTTCGGCCGACGATGGCGGTGGTTTTTGCTACGTCTTTAAATATCAAATGATTACAAACGGCCAACCGCCGTGCTAATATTATTCATGTCGTGATTGCTTACACAGATTTCCCCCTCGCTGCATGATTATCGCGCTATCCTGTGTCTGACGCGGCGCAACGAAATTATTTTCGTCGCCCGATCTTTTCCGACGTGACGATTTATTGGCGGCATAGATGGCTAAAATTGAAAAATCAGCTCTGCTCCGCAAAGTTATTCGGAAGTATGTATTAATCTGTGTTCATTCTTGTCTGAAAAACAAGTAATATCTCTGGCGAAAACAGAGGCTGATTGCGTTACTCCCTTTTTTTGGAGATTTTTCCTTGATTAGCGTTCTTCTTGTTGATGACCACGAACTGGTGCGCGCAGGGATACGACGCATTCTTGAAGATATCAAAGGTATAAAAGTTGTCGGTGAGGCCCAGTGCGGTGAAGACGCCGTAAAATGGTGCCGTGGCAACGCTGTCGATATCGTGCTGATGGACATGAATATGCCGGGCATTGGCGGGCTGGAAGCCACGCGCAAGATTGTGCGTTATGCACCCGACGTCAAAGTCATCATGTTGACTATCCATACTGAAAACCCGCTGCCCGCGAAGGTGATGCAGGCGGGGGCCGCCGGTTACCTGAGCAAGGGCGCCGCGCCGCAGGAAGTGATTAACGCCTTGCGCTCCGTGCATGCGGGGCAGCGCTATATCGCGTCTGATATCGCCCAGCAGATGGCCCTGAGTCAGCTGGAGCCCCAGGCTGAAACGCCGTTCAGCTGCCTGTCTGAACGCGAGTTGCAGATCATGCTGATGATCACCAAAGGCAAAAAAGTGAATGAGATCTCGGAGCAGTTGAGTCTCAGCCCGAAAACGGTGAACAGTTACCGTTACCGCATGTTCAGCAAACTGAATATCAGCGGCGACGTCGAACTGACTCACCTGGCCATCCGACATGGATTGTTCAATGCGGAGACGTTGTTAAGCAGTGAATGACCGTTTTGATGCCAAAGCCTTCCTGAGTACCGTCACCAGCCAGCCCGGCGTCTACCGTATGTACGACGCCACGGGCACGGTGATCTACGTCGGTAAAGCCAAAGACCTGAAAAAACGTCTCGCCAGCTATTTTCGGCAGCAGGTCAGCAGCCGTAAAACCGAGACGCTGGTTAAAAATATCGCGCAAATAGACGTAACGGTTACCCACACCGAAACGGAAGCGCTGTTGTTGGAACATAACTACATTAAATTGTACCAACCGCGATATAATGTTCTTTTGCGCGACGATAAATCTTATCCGCTGATTTTTCTCAGCGCGGATACCCATCCCCGTTTGGCGGTGCACCGCGGCGCCAAACACGCCAAGGGCGAATATTTCGGGCCTTTTCCCAACTCTTACGCCGTGCGTGAAACGCTGGCGCTGCTGCAGAAGCTGTTCCCGATCCGCCAGTGCGAAAACAGCGTGTATCGTAATCGCTCGCGCCCGTGCCTGCAGTATCAGATCGGCCGCTGCCTGGGCCCTTGTGTCGCCGGCCTGGTGAGTGAAGAAGAGTACCGGCAGCAGGTGGACTACGTGCGGCTGTTCCTTTCGGGCAAAGATCAGCAGGTGTTGCATCAGCTGATTGCGCGCATGGAAGCAGCCAGCAAACTGCTCAATTTCGAAGAGGCGGCGCGCATTCGCGATCAAATTCAGGCCGTGCGCCGCGTTACCGAACGGCAGTTCGTGTCGGGCGACAGCGACGATCTGGACGTGATCGGCGTGGCGTTCGACGCCGGTATGGCGTGCCTGCATGTGTTGTTCATCCGTCAGGGCAAGGTGCTGGGGAGCCGCAGCTATTTCCCTAAAGTGCCGGGCGGCACGGATATGAGCGAAGTGGTGCAGACCTTTGTCGGCCAGTTCTACCTGCAAGGCAGCCAGGCGCGTACGTTGCCCGGCGAGATCCTGTTGGATTTCAGCCTGCCGGAAAAAGACCTGCTTGCGGAGTCGCTCTCCGAGCTGGCGGGACGCAAGATTCAAATTCAAAGCAAACCGCGCGGTGACCGCGCCCGTTATCTGAAGCTGGCGCGTACCAACGCGGCAACGGCGTTGACCACCAAGCTTTCGCAACAGTCGACGATCCATCAGCGGCTGGCGGAGCTGGCCAAGGTGCTGAACCTGACGGAAATCAACCGTATGGAGTGCTTCGATATCAGCCACACCATGGGCGAACAAACCGTGGCTTCGTGTGTGGTGTTCGACGGTAACGGCCCGGTGCGCGCGGAGTATCGGCGCTACAATATCAGCGGCATCACCCCCGGCGATGACTATGCGGCGATGACGCAGGTGCTGAAGCGCCGTTACGGTAAGGCGCTGGAAGAGAAAAAGATCCCGGATGTCATCTTCATCGACGGCGGCAAAGGGCAGCTCGGCATGGCGATCGACGTGTTCAAATCGCTGAACGTTACCTGGGACAAGAACAAGCCGCTGCTGATTGGCATCGCCAAAGGCGCCGATCGCAAGGCCGGGTTAGAAACGCTGTTCTTCGTGCCAGAAGGTGAGGGGATTTCGCTGCCGCCGGATTCGCCGGCGCTGCATGTGATCCAACACATCCGCGATGATTCGCACAACCATGCGATTACCGGCCACCGGCAGAGAAGGGCGAAAGTCAGAAATACCAGCGCACTGGAGCTGATTGAAGGCGTAGGGCCGAAACGGCGCCAGGTGCTGTTGAAGTATATGGGCGGACTGCAACCTTTGTTGAACGCCAGCGTGGAGGAAATTGCAAAAGTGCCGGGTATTTCACAAGCATTGGCAGAAAAGATCTACAATGCATTGAAACACTGAGGGCAATGTAGCAACATACTCTTAATTTCCACTCTAGCCAGATAGTTACCGTAGCATTATGCAATTGAATATACCGACTTGGCTTACCCTGTTTCGCGTAGTTCTGATCCCATTCTTTGTGCTGGCGTTTTATCTGCCGTTCAGCTGGGCTCCGATGGTTTGCGCCGTTATCTTTGTGTTTGCCGCCGTCACCGACTGGTTTGACGGCTTCCTGGCACGCCGCTGGAAACAAACGACGCGCTTCGGGGCGTTTTTGGATCCGGTTGCGGACAAAGTGATGGTGGCGGTGGCGCTGGTGCTGGTGGCGGAGCACTACCACAGCTGGTGGATCACGCTGCCGGCGGCCACCATGATCGCCCGTGAAATCATCATTTCGTCGCTGCGAGAGTGGATGGCGGAAATTGGCAAACGCAGCAGCGTGGCGGTGTCCTGGATCGGCAAAGTGAAAACCATGGCGCAGATGATGTCGCTGGTGGGCTTGCTGTGGCGGCCGGACCGCTCCGTAGAGTATGTGGCGATCGGTTTGCTGTATATCGCGGCGGTGCTGACTTTCTGGTCGATGTTCCAATATTTGAATGCCGCGCGCAACGATCTGCTGGAACCGTGATCGATACGCTGCAAAAATCGGCAAACGATCGTGATGAGCCAACAATTTTATTGACTCATCACGTCAGGTAAGTAGAATGCATCGCATCAGACGACAACGATGAATTGCCGAAAGATAGCAAGGAAATCAGTCAGTTCTGGTAATGCGGGAATAGCTCAGTTGGTAGAGCGCAACCTTGCCAAGGTTGAGGTCGCGAGTTCGAGCCTCGTTTCCCGCTCCAAACATTAGCCTGTTGAATCCCGGTGATTCAGCAGGTCAGAAAAAGGGGCCTCGGCCCCTTTTTCGTTTTCTATTCCCTCTCGCTTTCTGTACCTCACCCCTCTTTAAATCAGCGGCTATGTTTCTGGCCGTCGATTCGATATACCGAAGCAACAGAATCGCGCATTTCTCTTCCTAATGATGTACTTTTTCTCTCCTGACAAATAGTCTGGATATCTAAGCGACCGATCAGGCATTGTCACCACCCGGCGATGATGAACAAGCGACTGCAGGAAGGGATATTTCCGTGAGTCTGATAACAAGGAGGTGGCTGTGGGTATGCACCGCATTTTGTGGATCGTCATGGTAACGGTAGGGTGGTCTTGGTCAGCGGAATCGACAGCCGGCGACACCGTCGCGTTCACCGTTGAAACTTACGCGCTGCATTATCCGTATGCGAGCCCGACAGATAATCAAGCCGCGCTGGCCGCGATGATTCAGGGCTCGGGAGTGACCGGGCATTATTGGAAGCAGAGCAGGCGCTTAAAGCTTTCGCGCTGCATGACCGGCGTGACGTGTTACCCCTCACCGCATTTTGCGGATGACATAATAGACCATACGGTGACCGTGCGGCCGCAGATTATACCTGGCCCGTCGGAACAGCAGCCGACGCGCCTTACTTTCAATCTCCCTGTCAGCCACCGTGGTGCGTTGCTGGATGGGGTCACTTTGGTGCTGCCTCTGAAACCTGTGTGGCGCCAGCCCAGTGTGCAACAGGCGTTGCAGCGCGCAGAGGTTGCCTTACCTGAGTATGCAAAAAACCGGCATGCTTTGAGCATGGGGGCTTCGGTGTCTGTCAATCTCGCGCTGCCGAAAACGCCGGGGGAATTTGGGCCCACGCTGAACTATTGTGCGGAGATCCCGAACCCGTTGAGCTGGAGCCACTCCGGGGTGCTTTCGATGAGGGTCCTCGTTCAGCAGGCGTTACGCACAAATAGGCCATGGCCGTTTATCGAAAACCCCTGGACTTCGGCCAATCATGGAACGGGGGAGAGCTGCGCAACCTGGCGGCCTGAGGTGGAGAATAGCTACCTGTGGCATAACGAGTAACAAGGCGCCGTTGGACGCTCGTTTTCTTTCTGTGGCCAAAGCCGTTCCGATGAGGCAGAAACTCGATCGTGGTCTCCCGCTAGCGCTCGCCTGCTGGATGCCGCCGTTGAACGATGCAAGAATGAGCGGCAGAATTTTGGCTAGGCCGGGAGGATCGCCATGCAGGAAGAAAATAAGACGGCGCACGACGCCATCCGCTTTACCGCTGCGGACGGCTATGTGTTGGGCGGCAGCTATTTTCCTGCATTGGGCGGTAGCAATACGCCGGTGCTGATTTGCCCCGCCACAGGCGTTAAACAAGGGTTCTACTATGCCTTTGCACAGTGGCTGAGCGAGCAGGGGCATCCGGTGATGGTGTTCGATTATCGGGGCGTCGGCGTTTCACTGGCGGAAGCGCATGTCCGGTACTCCAAAGCCCGTAAACAGGACTGGGGAGAGTGTGATATGCCGGCGGCACTGAACTGGCTGCTGGCGAAAACGGCTGCGCAACAGGCGCATGTGATCGGGCACAGCGCTGGCGCTCAGCTGGCGGGGTTGATGCCGAACCACCATGCCGTGCGCAGCCTGACTGCGGTTTCCGCTTCTTCTGGCTATATCGGCAATATCCGTTGGCCGTTCAGGGCGATGGCGATCGGCTTGATGTGGGGCTATATTCCGCTCTCGGTACGGCTGCTCGGCTATGGGCCGGCAAAGTGGCTGGGGTGGGGAGAGGATTTACCCGCCGGCGTCGCCCGGCAATGGGCCGCTTGGTGTCGGCGGCCGGGCTACGTGGAAAATGCCTTTGGTACGGAAATTCAACGTCATTACTATGCCGCATTCCAGGCACCGATCGCCGTGGTTGCCGCCGCCGATGACGTGCTGGTAACGCCGCGCAGTATCGCTGACTGGCTGCGGCTGTTGCCTAACGCGCGACATGCCGTCCACTTGCTGCAGCCGGCGGAGGTTGATGGTCAGGCGATCGGGCATATCAACATGTTCAGGCGCAGCCGCGCTGCGCTTTGGCCGCGGCTAATTGCTGGGATATCGGCAAAGTGAAGTGGTCTGTCTGCATGATGAAAGAGCGTTTATGGTGAGGAGCTGAAATAGGCCCAGCCTGATACGGATGGACTGCGAATACGAAGAAGGGAGCCCGATGGTTTCAAAACTGAGTACGGTAGAGTTTATCATCGGCAATATTTCTGCACCGGGTAAGCTTTCGGCGAAGAGGATGTTCGGTGAGTATGGTATTTATTGCGCTGAGAAAATGGTGGCGCTGGTCTGCGATGATCGGTTGTTTGTTAAACCGACGCAGGGCGGCAAAGCGTTTCTGAACGAATATTCAGAAGCGCCGCCTTATCCGGGTGCAAAGCCTTGTTTTGTGATTCCGGAAGAGAAGTGGGGCGATAGCGCCTGGCTTTCCCAATTAATCGCGCTGACTTATGCTCAGCTGCCTGCGGCGAAGAAAAAGGTCTCGAAGAAACCCACTTAAGCCTATGGATTGGGGCGCCCGCCGGGTAGGGGCCTCATTATTGCAATCCTGCCGGTATCATTAAGGAAGCGGGAACGGGAGGGAGTATGAAGTCTGGCGCTATACGGCATCTGGTCAGGAGACTGGCAGGATGCATATTGTTCTTCGGGCTGGTCGCCCCGCCGTTGGGGGGCATGCTGATGCTGCTGCTGATGACGTTTGGTATCAGTGGCTATGTGGATCCCGGGTACTTTAACGTCGGCGATGTGCTGGGAATGCTGGTGTTCATTGGGGCTTTTTCCTATGCGCTCGGTTTTCTGCCGGCATGTTTGGTGGGGGCTATCGTCGGAATCGCTCATCCCGGCATTCGCCGATTGCGGTGGTTTCTGCTGTTATGCGCGGTGCTATCCGCCGTTGCTCCTGGTTTGCTGAATGCCGATCAGCGTATTTTTGGTACGATCGCGGTTTTGCCGGGCACGATCGCTGGGTTTTTATGGTGGCGCCGGAGGTTGCGCGATGCTCCCCATGAGGATGTTATGCACGGTACCCCATCACCATAAGCAAATGAAAAGCCGGAGAGGGCGCGGGTAAGCGGTTCCTGCCGAGAAAAAAGAACCGATTTGCCCGTGAATTCCTGAGCCGATGCATATAAAATCAACATTCCGCTTGCCTTTGCGTCGGCATTGTGAACAGTGCGCCCACAAAATAAGCAGTTGAAAGCGTTAGAGAACTTTTTGCTATTTCGGGGGGTTGCCAAGGTGGGGGGTTTAGTCCATAATGCAGTCCATCGATTCGGCGGTAACGAAATAAATTACTTAAGAATCAGATGATTAGGATAAGCGATTTCAACATCGCCAACCAAAAGAACAAAACGAAGTGGGTGAGTCACCGGCTTTGGCCTGAAAAGGCAAACAGAATAAAGGCGCGTTAACAAAGCGGTTATGTAGCGGATTGCAAATCCGTCCAGTCCGGTTCGACTCCGGAACGCGCCTCCAACTTTCCCGAGCCCGGGTGGTGAAATCGGTAGACACAAGGGATTTAAAATCCCTCGGCTTATGGCTGTGCGGGTTCAAGTCCCGCCCCGGGTACCAGGGAACGAAAATACCGAATAATCAAAGCAATAAGTAGTAATGTCGTAACCGCCGAGAGGCGGTTTTTTTGTGCCTGAAATTCGTATTGCACCTGCACTTTTTCCTTTCTTATCATGCTCATACCCTTTGATTGTCAGCCTGCCTGCACGGAGGAGCCCCGCAGGGCTCCGAAATACAACTCATAAGAAACCGAACGCCGCGGCGAGGATCCAGCCGAAGACGCAGGAGACGCTGACGCCGATCAGGCCGGGCAGAATAAAGCTGTGGTTGATCACGAAGCGGCCGATGCGGGTGGTGCCGGAGCGGTCGAACTGGATCGCCGCCAGATCGCTGGGGTAGGTCGGCAGAATATAATAACCGTAACAGGCCGGCGCCGAAGCGACGATATAGGCCGGGTTGACGCCGATCGCCAGCGCCACCGGCACCAGTGCCGCCAGTGCGGCGGCCTGCGAGTTAACGAATTTCGACACCAGCAGCAGGATCAGCGCATAGGCCCAGGGATATTCTTTCACCAGCACGCCCAGCGTGGCTTCGATCTGCGCCAGGTGCGCGCCGAACATGGTTTCCGCCATCCAGGCGACGCCATACACCGCCACGATGGCGATCATGCCGGAGCGGAACACTTCGTTTTTAGAGATAGACGCCGGGTTGGTGCGGGTAATGATGACGATCAACGCCCCGGCCATCAGCATGCACATCTGGATCACCAGGACCATGGAGAGCGGCTTGCCGCCGAAGCTGGGCCGCAGATCGGAAAATGCCCCCAGCACCGCCACCAGTGCGATGGTGGCGAGGAAAATCCACATGGCGATCCAGTTGCTGCGTGGGAGCACCCGATCCAGTAAGGTGGCGGCATCGCCATAGACGTAGCGATGGTTTTCCGGCACCGAGATGAATTTCTGGAACTCCGGGTCTTTGTCCAGGTCTTTGCCGCGGAACCAGCTGAAGATGCCGATCGCCAGAATGCCGCACAGGGTAGAAGGTATGGTGATAGAGAGCAGGTCGAGGAATTCCAGATGGCGACCATTGAAGGTGTAACTGCTGAGCATCGCCACCAGTGAGACCACCGCCACCGAAACCGGGCTGGCGATAATGCCCATCTGCGCGCCGATCGAGCTGGCCGCCATCGGCCGCTCTGGGCGGATGTCATTTTTGATCGCCACGTCATAAATGATCGGCAAGATGGTGTACACCACGTGCCCGGTGCCGCACAGGATAGTGAGAATGCAGGTCACGAACGGCGCGATGATCGAGACATAGCGCGGGTTACGTCGCAGCATCCGTTCGGCGATCTGCAGCATGACGTCCAACCCGCCCGAGGCCTGCAGGGTGGCGGAGGCCGCCACCACCGCGATGATCACCAGCATCACGTCTACCGGCGGTTTGCCGGGCTGCAGGTGAAAGCCGAACACCAGGATCATCAACCCGATCCCACCCAGTAACCCCAGCGCAATGCCGCCCTTACGCGCCCCATACAGCAGGCATGCCAATATCACCGCTAATTGCAGAAAGAAATCCATGATAAATACGCCTTAATAATGTTGAACTTAACTGCGCTCAGTTTCCGGCTGTGTTGGCTGCAGAAAGTTGTTTTAAATCTAAAGGCACTAATAAATTTGTGGTCATTAACCCTAAAGGGTGATGCTGGTCACACTCAAAGGAGTCAGGGCGTAGGTGGCATCCGCACGAAAAAGCAAGCGGACAGGTCTGACCTCTACTATATGAGAGGTTTACTGACCCGAGGAGAAACCCATGGACCCGACAAAAATGACCGGACTGGCGCTGTTACAGGCTGCGATGGCCGGTAAAATCCCACCGGCTTCGATCGCTGAAACCGTGCCCATGAAACCGGTGGCGGTTGAAGAGGGGTATATCCGCATCGTGGCGCGGGCTGACGGGCGCCACCTGAATCCGCTGGGGGGCGTTCATGGCGGCTTTGCCGCCACGGTCTTGGACTCGGTGACCGGTTGCGCGGTGCACAGTACGCTGGGCGCGGGGATTGGGTATGGCACCGTCGATCTGCAGGTTAAAATGTTGCGCCCTGTGCCGAAGGAAACTGACCTGATCGCCGAAGGGCGTCTGGTCTATGCGGCCAAAAACGTGGCCTTCGCGGAAGGCACGCTCAAAACGGCGCAAGGGAAGCTGCTGGCTTCGGCAACCGCCACTTGTTTTATCATTCGCCCTAGCGAACAAGCACCGCAATAACCTGCCTTTTATCGGGCTTCGGGCTATCAACCCGGGGCCTGATGCATTTCTCTTCGGTTGCATACAGCGCTGCGCTACGGCGGCAGGCGCGATACGCCATTGTGGTCTAGTATTCTGGGGTAAAAATTTATCGGAGTGATTATGCAACCGTATCCGTATAAAGAGGTTGAGTTTGATCATGAGCTTTGTTTGGCGATTGGCAAAGCGGTGTTGGACGTGGTGGCGCAGGGGGATGAAACCAGCGCTCCAGGGGTGATGAACGCGATTGAGCGGTCGGTGGAACAGGGGCTGAATGACGACGAAATCGCCGCTGCCGACGATGCCCTGGATTTGATGGCGCGTCTCATCCACGGCTGCCGGTTTGTTAATCTACCGGGTGAAGAGGAGGCTTCCCGTGCATTGGTTGAATTTCAAGCGCTACAAGAGTGACGTTGCCAGACAGGCCGTGCCACCGCATTTGAATGCGGCTGAATTTGCACGGCATTACGCCGATAAGCCGCAAACCGATACGGAAGAGTATTTTTCGTTGAGCGGGGAGATGTGCTGGGATGCGGTGGTGCTTTGTGCCCACCGTTCAGGCGCGCTCAGCAAGGCGAAATACAAGCAGCTGTGGCAGACGGTGTTCGATAAGCAATACAAACATTTCGTTAGCCCGGACGATACCGAGATCCGCACGATGGCCGATATGCTGCGCGCGCCGCAGGGATGTTTTATCGGCATATTCTCCCTGCGTGACGCGGCGGCGCCCCGTTTGCTGCATGCCATGATCGGTACCGGTGCGGGATTTGCCGCAGGCAATAAAAATCTTTGCATCGGCGTGGGGGGCGCGGTCGGCTGGGAAAATCTCAATCTGGCACGCGATCTGCGCTGGCAGCCTGAAGGCGGTTTTTTACGCCAGGGCGACAACGAAGTGCTGCGCATATTTTATCGGCCTTTCCCCGCCTGAGCCGGTCCGCATGCTTGTAGAGTAAAAAACCGCCGTCTGGCGGTTTTTTATTGGCGCGCGTCGCCCTTATTTGAACCCGCCGTTGCGAATGAATTCGAGACCGGCAGCGGTGATCCGCGTTTGATGCGGGTCGATATCATAGTTGTTCTCGTCGATGTCGCTCATCACATAGGCCTGTATCAGGCCCTTGGTTTTGAGATAGGCGAAGGGATCGGCGAACGCATGCGGGCTGGTGGCGTCTTGCTTCCACAGTTCGTAGGTTTTTTCATCCAGCGTGCCGGGGTGATTGGCGGCCAGCCGGGTCAGGATCTGATTGTAGAACGCATAATCGGTCATGATACAGTCCCCTTTATCGCGAGCGATAATCGCGGAAAATGGCGGTAAGGTCTTTCAATCATAGCCGATGTTTTCCACCGCCTGTGCGGGTTAGCCGCGTTGGCTTTCAATCCAGTGGAACAGGCGTGAAATGGTGAAGGTGATATCGCCGATGTTGAAGAGTGCGCCGAGCCACAGGGTGAGCATAACAAGGATACCGATGATGACGGGAAGGTCCATTTTGCTCATGATCGTGTGCTTCATCAATTAAGAGTGTGCTGTAAAGCCTACCATCAAACCCGATTGTCATAAAATGCGCTGCGTATTATTTCGGTTGAATTTAAAGCAAAAAAGCCACCCAATCGGGTGGCTTTTGTCTTTCAGCGCCGATCAGTCCAGCTTGGGATGCTGGTCGATCAGGATCTGCTTTTTCTTTTCCAATTCGGCGATCTGCGCGTTGATGTCCTCGACTTTCTGTTCGATGTTGTCGTAGGTCTCCTGCAGCAGCTCTTTCGCCTCTGAACGGTCAGACGCAGCCGGCGTCGCGCCGCGCAGCGGTTTGTTGGCGGTTTCTTTCATGTACAGACCTGTGATAAGACCGATCACCGCCACGACCATCAGATAGTAGGCCGGCATGTACAGGTTGCCGGTCGCTTCGACCAGCCAGGCGGCGGCGGTCGGCGTCGCACCGGCGATCAGCACCGAAATGTTGAACGAAATCGCCAGCGCGCTGTAGCGGATGTGCGTCGGGAACATCGCCGGCAGAATTGAGGCCATCACCCCGGTGAAGGAGTTGAGCAGCACCGCCAGCACCAGCAGACCGACGAAGATCAGGCCAATCACGTTGCTGTTGATCAGAATGAAGCACGGGATCGCCAGCGCCAACAGGCCGATGCTGCCGCCGATAATGAACGGCTTACGGCCGATGCGGTCACTGGTCAGGCCGATTACCGGCTGTACGAACAGCATGCCGATCATGATGGCGATGATGATCAGAACGCCGTGATCTTCCGAGTAGTGCAGGTTATGCGACAGGTAGCTCGGCATGTAGGTCAGCAGCATGTAATAGGTCACGTTGGTGGAAATCACGATGCCGACGCACACCAGCAGACTTTTCCAGTGTTTGGCCGCGATCTCTTTGAACGAGGTTTTTGGCGGATTTTCGATGGCGTTGCGATCCTCTTTCTCCATCTTGTCCACGTGCTGCTGGAACGCCGGGGTTTCTTCCAGCGCATGGCGCAGATAGAGGCCGATCAAGCCCAACGGCGCGGCGATGAAGAACGGGATACGCCAGCCCCAGTCGAGGAAGTTGGCTTCGCCGACGATGCTGGAGATCAGCACCACCACGCCTGCGCCCATCACAAAGCCGGCGATGGAGCCGAAGTCCAGCCAGCTGCCCATAAAGCCGCGTTTGCGGTCCGGCGAGTATTCGGCGACGAAAATTGCCGCACCGGAATATTCACCGCCGACGGAGAAGCCCTGCGCCAGCTTGGCCAGCAGCAGCAGGATCGGTGCCCAGATACCGATCGACGCATAGGACGGGATCAGGCCGATACAGAAGGTGCTGACCGCCATGATGATAATGGTGACCGAGAGCACCTTTTGGCGACCGAACTTGTCACCCATGGCGCCAAAGAACAGACCGCCGAGCGGACGTACCAGGAAGGGCACGGAGAAGGTTGCCAGCGCGGCGATCATTTGTACGCCGGGCGAGGCGCCGGGGAAGAAGACCTGGCCAAGTGCGTAGGCGACAAAGCCGTATACGCCGAAGTCGAACCACTCCATCGCGTTGCCCAGGGCCGCCGCGGTGATCGCTTTCTTGAGTTTGCTGTCATCGATGATGGTGATGTCGCTGATGTGCATCGGTTTATGTCGTTTTTTTCTTAACTTCATATAATCATCCCTTAATGAATTATTCGTTGTTCGTGAAAGCGTAATCTCCGTTCACTGTTGTTTTCGAGTTATCAAATCGGCTAATCGAATCGCGGTTCAAGACGATTCATTATCCACATTTAAGTTGGGATGTGGATCACAAAATATCGTCGTTTATGCCAAGGTTATGTCATTTAGGTGACTAATTATTTTGCATCTATAGCTTAACGTTATATCTTGCGGCGATCAAATCCAGCAGTTTAACTTAAGTATTTGCACTAATTTGGTGCGATAATGGTCTAATAATTGTGCGATTTGACGGTTTTTCGTCTGATTGGCCATGTTTGAAGTATAGAGAGTGCGGGAGATAAAACAGGAAAAATTGATGTGTTTGCCGCTAAAAAACCACCTGGCCGGATGGCCAGGCAGTTTGGATCAGAGGGCCGATGAACCGCCGAATTCCAGATAGATTTTCGCCAGGTTCTGGTACTGCGCGAAGCGGTTTTCGTCCACCGCCAGCTCCGCCTGACGACGCTGCTCCTGAGCATTCAGCCAATCGGTAATGGTGACGGCGCCCTGCCGGTAACGCACCTCGTTCAGCCGCTCCGATTTGCGCGCCAGCGCCAGCGAGGCCTGCAACTGCGCCTCTTGCGCCAGCAGCTGCGCGCGCAGCGACAGGGCGTTATTTACATCGCCCATCGCCTTGTACAGCGCCTGCCTGAATTCCAGCACCTGCTGTTCGTAGTCGTTACGGGCGATCTTGATATCCACGCCCATTTGCCGCCATTGCAGGAACGGCAACGTCAGGCCGGCGCCGAGGCTGCCCGTCGGGTTGCGCAGAAACTCCAGCAGCGCGCTGCTGCTGGCGCCCAGCGAGCCGGTCAGGCTGAAAGCGGGGTAGTATTGCAGACGTTTCTCGTCGACGTTGGCCAGAGCGGCGCGCAACCGCAGCTCTTTGGCGCTGAGATCCGGGCGACGGCTCAAGACGTTGGCGGGAATGCCGGTGCTGATCTGCGGCATTGCCGCCGTCGGCAGACGTGCGGGCGCGATGGTGGTCTGGCCTGAAGGTACGCCCAGCAGCACCGCCTGTTCGTTCAACGCCTGTTGACGTTCGTGTTGCAACGTCAGCAGCCGGCTTTCCTGCGTTAGCACGTTTTGTTCCGCGTTCACCACGTCCAGCGCCGAGATGCTGCCGGCCCGGTAGCGGGCGTTGGCCAGCCGCAGCGTCTGTTTGGCGTAGGCGATGCTCGCCTGGCTGACGCCGATCTGCTGATTGAGGAAGCCGATGCGCCAGTAATTCGTGGCGGCGTTGGCCAGCAGCGTCAGGCGCGCCGTCTGCAGATCCTGCTCGGAAGCCTGGCTGGCCCACTCGGCGGCGTCGCGCTGGCGCGCCAATTTGCCCCACAGGTCGACTTCATAGCTCGTAGAGAGCGTCGCGCCGCTGGTTTTATTCCAGGAGGAGGACTCCGACAGCGGGCGATTGATGCCGCTGTTCAACGAGGCGTTGACGTCGGGCGCGGTGCTGATGCCAACGCGTTCAGCCTCGAGGCGCGCGCGGTAGACGCGCAACACGGCGACGGCCAGATCGTTGTTGCTCGCCATCACCTGTCGCAGCCAGCGATCGAGCTCGGGATCGTGGAAATCGCGCCAGTCGAACGGCGTCGGCGCGGCGTTTTCGGCGGCGTGCTGCCAGCTCGTCGGGTAGTTGACCTGCGGCGCCCGGTAGTCGCTTTTCAGGGCGTTGCCGCAGCCGGCGGTGAGCAGGACGGCGAGGCTTAATGCCAAGGGAGAGAAAATTTTCATGGGTTACTCGCTGGCCAATGAAACGACCGGATCCATCCTTGCCGCTTTGCGGGCGGGGAGATAACCGAAGATCATGCCGATTAAGGTTGAACAGAAAAACGCCGTCGCGGCGGCTTGCCAGGAATAGATGGCGGTGAACATGCCGCCCGCCAGCGAGGTGAACAGCGACCCGGCGGCGAACGACAGTGCGATACCCAATGCGCCGCCGATCAGGCAGACCAGCACCGCCTCGATCATGAACTGTTGCATGATATCGCCGCGCCTTGCGCCGACCGCCATGCGCACGCCGATCTCATGGGTGCGCTCGGTCACCGAGACCAGCATGATGTTCATCACGCCCAGGCTGCCGATCACCAGCGAGATCGAGGCCACCATCAGGATCAGCAAACTGAGCGTCATCGAGGTGCGCTCGATCGATTTACGGAACTGATCGCGGTTGAACGTCATGAAATCCTTGACGCCATGGCGCTGGGTCAGCAACTGCGTAATGGCGCTGACGGCGGCTTCGCTGGCGATGTCATCCTTCAGCCGCACGGTAATGCCGCTGAGCGTGGTTTTGCCGACCATGCGGTACATCACCGTGCTGTAGGGCATCCAGACGCTGATGCGGTTGGGCGCATAGTTGCGTTCGCTTTTGGCGACGCCGACCACCCGCGCCGGCACCGAGCCGAGAAACACGATCTGGCCGAGCGGCTCGACGCCGAAATCGCCGAACAGCGCCTGGCGCGCGTTGTCGTCGATGATCACTTCCTGCAGCGCGTTGCGATCGTCGCGGAAGGTGGCGCCTTGCACCAGCGTGATGCCGTTGACGCGGAAATAGTCGCGCCCGACGCCGGTGATTGACGCAGTGGCGGATTTACTGCGAAAACGAATGCTGTCGGACGCGCTGACCTCCGGGCTGACGCTGTCGACGAAGCTTTGCTGCGCCAGCGCGTCGGCATCGGCCGGCACTAGGGTGCGGATGCTGTCGATGGCGTCGTCGAAGAAATCACGCCCCGGATAGATGCTTACCACGTTGGTGCCAAGTCCCTTGATATTCTCCAGCGTGCGCTGCTTGGCCCCTTCGCCCAGCGCCACGACCGTAACGACGGCGGCGATGCCGAAGATAATGCCGGTCATGGTCAGCGCGGTGCGCAGGCGATGGGCGTTCATCGCTTTCAGCGCCATGTGCAGCGATTCACGGGTGCGGTCGATCAGGCTTTGCCAGCCGCTTTGCCGGCTGCGGTTCGGTGGCGGCAGCGCGACGGCGGGTGCCGATTGGCGGCCGCTGTCAGCGATGATCTCGCCATCCCGCAGCTCGATGACGCGCTGCGCATGTTGTGCCACGTTCATATCGTGGGTGACGATCACCACGGTGTGGCCGCGCTGATTCAGCTCGCTGAGGATCGCCAGCACTTCCTGGCCGGATTGGGTGTCCAGCGCGCCGGTCGGTTCGTCCGCCAGGATAATTTCGCCGCCGTTGATCAGCGAGCGCGCGATGCTGACGCGCTGCTGCTGGCCGCCGGAAAGCTGGCCGGGCTTGTGGTCTTCGCGTCCTTCCAGACCCAACCGCGCGAGCAGCTGCGCCGCTCGCTGTCGCCGCTGATCGCGCCGGGCGTTGGCGTAGATGGCCGGAATTTCAACGTTGCCCAGCGCGCTGAGATCGGGCATCAGATGATAACGCTGGAAGATAAAGCCGATATGCTCGCGGCGCAGGCGGGCCAGTTCGTCCGGCGACAGGTGGGCGGCGTTCTGGCCGCTGATGTAGTAGTCGCCGCGATCCGGCACGTCGAGACAGCCCATGATGTTCATCAGCGTCGATTTGCCGGAGCCGGAGGCGCCGATGATCGCCACCAGCTCGCCGGCGGCGATGGTCAAATCGATGTCTTTCAACACCGTCAGCGCCTGACCGCCGTTGGTGTAGGTCCGGCTGATGCCTTTTAGCTCGATGATCGCGTTCACAGGAAAATGCCATCCTCAGCCGACTTGGCGGCGGGCTGCGACAGCACCACGGTTTCACCGGCTTTCAGGCCGCTGAGGATCTGAATGTCGACGTTGTTGGTGATGCCGGTGGTCACTTCACGCGTTTCCAGCCGCTGATCCTGGGTCAGCACCTGCACCTGTTGCACTTTTGCTTCGGTTTTATGCACCGCCTGGATCGGCACCAGCAAGGCATTCTTCGCTTCGCCGAGCAGCAAGGAAACCTGCGCGGTCATGGCGATGCGCAGGCGGTTTTCCGGGTTGGGCACGTCCAGCAGCGCGTTGTAATAGACCGACGCGTTCGAGGTCCCGGAGCCCGAAGCGGAGCTGGTGCCGGCGAGCGAGTCGTCTTTCATCACCGATTCCGGCGCCAGTTCGATGGTGCGCAGCGTGGCGTCGTAGCGTTTATCCGGATCGGAGAAAATGGTGAAGTAAGCCTTTTGCCCCGGCGAAATGCGGGTGATGTCGGCTTCGGAGATCTGCGCCTTGATGGTCATCATATCCAGCCGCGCCAGCTTGACGATGGTCGGCGCACTTTGGGTGGAGTTGACCGTTTGCCCCTGCTGCGTGACCACGGCGATGACGATACCGTCCATCGGCGCGACGACGCGGGTATACCCCAGGTCGATCTTTTTCTTATCGACTTCAATCTGCGCCTGCACCAGGCGCGCATTGAGCGAAAGCAGTTCGGCGCGGGTGGTGGCGAGCGTGGCCTCGGCGGTTTCGAAGTCTTCACGCGAGCTGGCTTCGTCGTTCAGCATGCGCCGCTGGCGTTTGAAACGCGACTCGGCCTGCTTAAGCTGTGCCTGCTTGGCCTGCAGTTCGGCTTTGATGACGTTCAGCGCCGCCTCGGCGTTGCGCAGATCGTTGCGCTGTTGCAGATCGTCGATGTCGGCGATCGGCTGTCCTTTGGTGACGCGATCCCCCAGTTTGACCTTCAGCGATTTGACTTCACCGGAGACCCGCGCGCCGACATTAACGCGTTCGACGGCATCCAGCCGCCCGGTGGCCAGCACGGCATTCTCGATATCGCCCAGGCGGGCCGGTGCGGTAACGTAATCCTGCTGCGGCGGGCGTTGCCAATAGAGGGCCAGCGCGATGGCGACGGCGATGAAAACGATGACGGCGATCAACGCCAGACGACGGGGTGTGAGTTTCAGTGATGGCATGCCCAGGTTTTCCATAACGATAAAAGCGGCGGTTCCAGTCTGCCATCATGGCAGCGCCAGCCTGAACTGGCGCTAAACGTGAGGCGCTTTCCCGCTGGAAAGGGGATAGTAAAGGCTTTCCCGCTAAAGATCACGGTGAGTTATTATCCGCCGGGTGTGCAACCGGCTGCGCGGCACGCTATACTGGCTAAAAAACCAGTATTCATTCATCAGCAGGATAACGCCGCCGCCATGATGCCAAACCGCCTCGAGCCGGAACTCGACATTTACCAATACCCGGAGCACCTGCGCGCCTGCCTGGCGCCGTTGCCCAAAGGGCCGGGCGTCTATGTGTTTCACGGCCAGAGCGAAAGCCTGCCGCTTTACATCGGTAAAAGCGTCAACGTACGCAGCCGCGTAATGGCGCATTTCCGTGCGCAGGACGAGGCAAAAATGCTGCGGCAAACCCGGCATATCAGCTTTATCGAGACCGCCGGCGAGTTGGGGGCACTGCTGCTGGAGGCGCAGTTGATCAAGCAACAGCAGCCGCTGTTCAACAAGCGCCTGCGGCGCTCGAAACAGCTGTGCGCGCTGCGTCTGCAGGCGGACACGGTGACGATTGCCTACGCCAAAGAGATCGATTTCGCCGTCACGCCCCACCTTTATGGGCTGTTTGCCAATCGCCATGCCGCGCTGGAAAAGCTGCACGCCATCGCCGACGAGCATCGTTTATGTTACGGCAAGCTGGGGATCGACAAGCTGCCCGCCGGGCGAGCCTGCTTCCGCTACAGCCTGCGCAAGTGCGCCGGCGCCTGCTGCGGCGTGGAGCCGGCGCAGGAACATGCGCGGCGGCTCGGCGCGGCGCTGGAACAGCTGCGCATCGCCTGTTGGCCGTTCGCCGGGCGCGTGGCGTTGGAAGAGCAGGGCGAGACGCTGCGCCAGTATCATGTGATTCACAATTGGTTTTATCTGGGCTCGGTCAGCAGCCTGGCGCAGGCACAGCAGCTGCAGAGCGCGGCCAGCCACTTTGACAGCGATGGCTACAAGATTTTGTGCAAGCCGCTCATCGCCGGCGATTACCGGATTATTGAGCTGCCGTAATGCCATAACGCTATCGATAACCTAAGACTTATCTGTAAATTCAGGGCATTATGCTAAAAAAGCTTGTGTCCATAATGTTGTTATGGATAATGGCGCCCCGAAGCGAAGGAACGCGCTATTAACTCAGTTGGCAGAGTGATTGGTTTTATAATGGCTTGTTTTGGCTTGAAAATTGATAGACGCGGGTTCGAGTCCTGCATAGCGCGCCAGCTTTCTTCCCTTCATCTCACCGCGCTTACCGTAAAGCGCACCCGGGTTGATTTGCACTATCGGCTCCTCGTTGGGATTTTCGGGTGTGCTTTACCGTAACCGCTGGCTTTCCTTCCTCTTTCTCTTTCGATCCTTTGCTAAACTGTAATCAGGCAGGCTTGCTGCCCGGCAACAGGAGGTCGATATGTCTCACTCCGAGCAACTGCAGGAACTCTTGCAACGCGTCGCCGCCCTCGAGGCGAGAGAGAAAGCGCTGAGCGCCGCGTCCAACGCTTATCAGGCGATTATCACCACCATGTTGGGCAATATGGAGAAGACCGAACGTGACCGGATCATCGCGATGATCGATCAGGCTCATGAAATCGCTTACGC
Organism: Serratia sp. CC22-02; assembly: GCF_900182895.1. Classification (NCBI taxonomy): domain Bacteria; kingdom Pseudomonadati; phylum Pseudomonadota; class Gammaproteobacteria; order Enterobacterales; family Yersiniaceae; genus Serratia; species Serratia sp. CC22-02. The sequence goes on from NZ_FXUD01000002.1 coordinate 1,039,841, forward strand.
CCGCGCCATTCAACGCAGCAACGAACCGCAAAAGCAGAAAATCAAACAGGCCGACGATGTGGCCCAGCGCATGTTCATGTTTGCGCAAGGCAAGGCCGCCCAGCCGCGCTGAATCCGAACTATAACAGTTGCCGCCATTAAGTTGGCTAACTGATCTACCCGGCGAAACTGTACTTGTGTTACTTTTAGCGGTGAGATTTGATGGCAATGCTGTTTCCAGCATAAGGTTGTAACGATGGACGCGATTAAAAGCATCTTGGTTAAAGAGATTGAACAGATCAATCGGCGCGAAGGGCGTGACGGCAAGCCGCGCTTCAACAGCGAATTCGCCCGCACTCACCGCTATCTGTGCCTTGCCATGTTCGCCGGTTATTTCGCGGTGATCGCCGTGATGTACCAGGTGCCGTACATGGGGATATATGCCTTCCTGGGCTTCACCGCTTTCGTGCTGTTCATGTTCGCCATGCTGCTGATAGAGATCCGGCCGGTATACCGCTTCGAGGACATCGGGGTGCTGGATCTGCGGGTTTGTTACAACGGCGAATGGTACTTTACCCGCGCGCTGTCGCCTTATGCGGTGCAGCAGCTGCTGGATGAGCCGTCTATCGGCGCCGCGCTGAAACAGAAGATGCGGGTGATCATCGGCAACAAGGGCGAAATCGACTTCTACGACGTGTATGACATGGCCTACGGAAAAAAGCCGCAGGATGAGCCACCGCAGCTGGCGGCGGCAAACTGAAAGGTTTCCGGCCGGCGGCTTGTCGATTATACTCAGCGTTTGAACGTGAAGCAGAGTGAGGACCAAGCGATGAGTGATGATATTTTCGATTTTGATATCGATGCCGAACTGGCGAAAGCCGAAGAAAAAGCGGCGCAGAAGGTAAAAGAGGTCCCTGAGTTCCTCGAAGACGAAGCGGACTGCGAAGGTTGCAAGATCTGATCGCCTGACCCATAAAAAAAACCGCCGCGGCGGTTTTTTTTATCTCTGAGCGTCGGGCGGTATCAATCCAGCACGAATCCCCAGATGAGGAACGCCGCCACCAGAATCAGGCAAAGCGCGGACACCGTCACCAGTATTTTCCCCAGAATGTCTTTTTCTTGTTCCCGCTGCGTCACGTTGAAATTATCCAATTAAAAGTCTATGGACCAAACCGGCGATGCTGAGATCGAGCGCCGCTACGCCCAGCGCCATGATCATCATCACCGAAAGAAATCGAGTCTTGCCGTTCACATCCCTAATCCCTGTTGGCGCCGCTGTTAAATTGTTTTTATATCAACCGGATATAATTCAGCGACGCCGTACTTCATGCATCATGATAGTGATTAAGAACGTTCTTAAGGCCAGAAGTTCCCTCGTCTGGTAACGAAGCCGGTGCGGCAGCGTCAGTCGGTTACAATCCGCACGCCTATCTTGCTGACTTGATTGCCGTCCATTTCGGCGATGGTCCAGGTCAGGCCGTCCCATTCCACCTGGTCGCCGATCACCGGTTCGCCGCCAATCAGCTGAATGACGAACTGGCCAAGCGTCTGCTGCTCGTCCACGTCGTCCTGCAGATTGAGGCCATAAAGCTGCGAGATGTCGCTTAAACGGGCGTCGGATTGCAGGATAAAGTCACCGAAGAAGCGCTCGTCGAGCGTCACGGCCGGCGCCTGGCTGAACAGCTTGCCGAGGATCGGCAGGTCGTGCTCATGACCGATGACGCACAGAATATCGTTCTCCCGCAGGCGGGTACTGCCGCTAGGGTGCAGCAGCTCTTTGCCGCGGAACAGGGCGGCAATGCGGGTGTTGGGCGGCATTCTCAGCTCACGCAGCGCCGCGCCGACGCACCAGTTTTCCGCCGAAAGCTGATAAACGAACTGTTCCCACTGGTTCTCCGGGTGCACATCCAACCCAACGCGGGAGATAGGCGTCAGCGCCGGCGGCACGATCACCTTGGCTTTTTTGGCGGCAAACGACAGCGTGGTGCCTTGCAGCAGCAGGGAGACCAGCACCACGAAGAACGCCACGTTGAAGAACAGCTGGGCGTTGGGCAGCCCGGCCATCATCGGGAACACCGCCAGGATCACCGGCACCGCGCCGCGCAGGCCGACCCAGGAAATAAAGCCGCGTTCGCGCAGGGTAAAGCTTCGGAACGGCAGCAGGCCGATAAACACCGACAGCGGGCGGGCAAACAGGATCATCCAAAGCGACAACAGCAGGGCAGGGATGGCGATCGGCAGCAGCTCGTGCGGGTTGAGCAGCAGGCCGAGCACCAGGAACATGCCGATCTGGCTGAGCCAGGCCAAGCCGTCGAAGGTTTGTACGATGCCGTGACGGTTGCGGATCGGCCGATTGCCCAGCAGCAGGCCGCACAGGTACACCGCCAGAATGCCGCTGCCGTCCAGCGCGGTGGTCAGCGCGAAAATAAGAATGCCGCCGCTCACCGCCAGCAGCGGATAGAGGCCGTCCGCCAGTTTGATGTGGTTGATCAGCGTCAGCAGCAGCCAGCCGCCGCCCAGACCGAAGACGATGCCCATGCCGAACTGCTGCATCAGATGCAGCGGGAAGGTCCAGCTCAGCGCGGTTTCCCCGGCGGCGATCATCGCAATCAGCGTGATGGTGAGAAACACCGCCATCGGATCGTTGCTGCCGGACTCGATCTCCAGCGTGGCGCTGACGCGCTCGTTCAGGCCTTTGCCGCCCAGCAGCGAGAAGACCGCGGCGGCGTCGGTGGAACCGATAATGGCGCCGATCAACAGCCCCTGCAGCAGATCGAGATTGAACAGCCAGGCGGCGGCCATGCCGGTCAGGCCGGCGGTGATCACCACGCCAATGGTGGCAAGAGACAGCGCCGGCCACAGGGCGACGCGGAAAGAGCTGACCCGGGTGCGCATGCCGCCGTCGAGCAGGATCACCGCCAACGCGAGGTTACTGACCAGGTAAGCGACCGGATAATTGCTGAAGACGATGCCGCCGGGGCCGTCGACGCCGGCCAACATGCCGATCGCCAGGAAGATCACCAGGATCGGAATGCCGAGCCGGGAAGAAAATGAGCTGAGCAGAATGCTTGCCCCCACCAGCACGGCACCGATGACGAACAAACTGTTAATGGTGCTGGCATCCAAAATATCGTTCTCCTGAGGCTGGGGGATAGGGGGCACTGCGCGTGTGTCGATGATAGCGTGTTTAGTGGGTAAAACGCCAAGGCTGATTGCGAAAACAACCGATCAATTATTGCCCTTTGGTGTGATTAACCGAAGAAAGTGAGGAGAAGAGAGAGAATCCTGCCTTTTATCCAACATTATCAGGCTGCTGTATTTCGGCTTTGGCAACAATGGCCGATCGTGGCTGAGGGAAAAACCATTAAGCCCGCGCAGGCAGGCTTAATGGTTTGCAGGCGCGGTAGGGTTAGTGGTCGAGCGATTCCAGCGCCCGTTTGATCAGCTCGCTGGCCAACTTGCTTTCCGTTTCGGAAATGCCGTCGAGATTGAAGTTGGAGAGTTCAGTGACCAAAATGCTGCGTTCTTTGCCGCTGATTGAGGCGTCCAGCGCGGACAGCAGCCTGCCGAGGATCTTCAGCAGGGTGGCGTTTTCCACTTCGGCTTCCTGAGCCGGGGTCTTCTTATCAGTCATTCAAAATCCTCTCTGTCGTGACGGAAGGGAGATGCAGCTAACGCCATCGAATGAATTAAACGATCGCGCAGCCCTTCGGGGGTGTTGAGCCCAATCACTACCGTAAGGCAGGGATCCGGATTTCTACTTATGCATCGCAGTTATAACGATTAGGGTATGTATTCAGCCGTATCACTTTGCCCTAACGGACGGCGCCAGGCTGAGCAATGTGTGCTTTGCATGCAAACCACCAGTATAGGCTTTTTGCACGACGGCAAGATGACAGGAAACCCCTGCAAACGATCGGGTTTGCAGGGGCGCAAGGTTATTGCGGCTTACCGGAGAACAAGAAGCGCAGCACCGGAATACGCTTGTGCAGTTCATATAAAGCGAAGGCCAGCGAGAACACAAACAGCAGGCCCAGCAAGAATCCCAACAGGTTGTTGCCGATATAAGGCGTCACGAAAGCGCCATATATCAGGGTCAACGGGTGGTGCACCAGATATATAAACAGTGAGGCATTGACCAGATAGGTGATGCGCGGCGAGTGATAATTCAGCAGGTTATGCCCGAAAGAGAACACCACGTTGGTCATCAGGATCCCCATTAGGGTTTTGATCACCACTTCCAGCTCGAACATATAGCTGCTGTGCGCCAACAGCTTTTGATTCAGCATATATGCGATAAACAACAGCAGCGAGCCGAGCAGCGCCAGCGGCGAGCGACGCAGAAAAATCTCCTTAAGCCACACGTACTTAAACGCATAAGCGCCGAGGATGAAGAACGGCAGGTAGAACATCGTCTCCATCACCACGAAATTGAACAGGCCGTTGGATAATAGCTGCGGCGCGACAATTAAAATAATACGGTGCGCGGCCGAATAGCATACCGCATAAATAAAGAAACACAGTGAGATGTTTCCTAATCCACGCAGTCTGTTTATTAACGCCGGAATATGCTCACGAGTTTGACGCTTGATTTTACGGAACAGATAAAAGCAGGCACAGGTTAACAACGACAGCGTCAATAAGAACCACAGATGAGAAACCAATTCCCAAACTGTTACATTTATTTTCTGATAGAGAGAAAATTCATCCCAGCCGTTTAATTTATCGGTGAAATATTTCAGCATGAAAAACTGCGGCACCGTAATTAGCGGGATGGAGCTTAACAGCGGGATCGCCACCCGCTCCAGCCTGACCTTCAGCCACTGGTGGCGCTCGTAGCGCTCGTAAAGCATGTAGGAGAAGTAGCCGGATATCACGAAGAACACCTGCATGCGGAAAGCGTGGATGAAGTCGTTCAGCACCGTGAGCGAGAAGGAGGGGGACGCGCTGTTCACCGCCCAGGCATGGCTGGAATAAATCAGGGAGAGGTGAAACGGAATCCCAAGCAACATCAAATAGGCTCGGATCGAATCGAGGAAAAACTCGCGCTGTTTGCTGCCTTTAGTCATAGATTACCGCTGGTGATTTAATCGGGTGCTCATTAACACGCTTAATAAGTCGTCAAACGTTAAATTGTTATCCGAAACCCTACTATAGCCCCCCGCATTTTTCCATAGCGTCTTGTTGCGCGGCTTGCTACGCTGGTGTTCCATCAGCTGCTTAAACAATGAGCCGTAAACATGAACCATCCATTTATCATGTTGTCGGAAAGCTGAGTAATCCATTAATATGGATTTAAATGATTTGAGCACACGAATAGGGGGGGATGTGCTAGTTAATATATTATCCGGACAACCACGCGCCGCGAGCGTTCGTTGGTTAGGTGCTACCGTATTGTTCACGCTGTTCAGTTCGCCGGCATGGGCCTTTTCTATTGATGATGTGGCCAAGCAGGCGCAGGATCTGGCCGCGAAAGGTTTCGAAGCCCCGAAGAGCAACCTTCCTTCTCAGTTCCGCGAGATGAAGTTCGCAGACTATCAGCAGATTCAGTTCAATCACGATAAAGCCTATTGGAGCAAGCTGAAAACCCCTTTCAAGCTTGAGTTTTATCATCAGGGGATGTACTTCGACACGCCGGTGAAAATCAATGAAGTCACCTCCACCAGCGTAAAACAGATCAAGTACAGCCCGGATTACTTCAACTTCGGTTCGGTCAAACACGACCCTGAATCGGTGAAAAACCTCGGCTTTGCCGGCTTCAAGGTGATCTACCCGATCAACAGCGCCGACAAAAACGATGAGATCATGAGCCTGCTGGGCGCGAGCTATTTCCGCGTGGTGGGTAAAGGGCAGGTTTACGGGCTTTCCGCTCGCGGCCTGGCTATCGATACCGCTTTGCCATCTGGTGAAGAGTTCCCGCGTTTCCGCGAATTCTGGGTTGAGCGTCCGAAGCAGGGCGACAAACACCTGGTGATCTACGCGTTGCTGGATTCCCCGCGCGCCACCGGCGCTTATCGTTTCACGGTGATCCCGGGCCGCGACACCACCGTGGACGTCGAGTCTAAAGTGTTCCTGCGCGACAAGGTGGGCAAGCTGGGCCTGGCGCCGCTGACCAGCATGTACCTGTTCGGGCCGAACCAGCCGTCGCCGACGCTGAACTATCGCCCGGCGTTGCACGACTCCAACGGTCTGTCTATCCATGCCGGCAACGGCGAGTGGATCTGGCGCCCGCTGAACAATCCTAAACACCTGTCCGTCAGCACCTATACCGTCGAGAACCCGAAAGGCTTCGGTCTGCTGCAGCGCGGCCGCAACTTCAAGGATTACGAAGATCTGGACGATCGTTACGATCTGCGCCCGAGCGCCTGGATCGAACCGAAGGGCGACTGGGGTAAAGGCAAGGTCGAGCTGGTGGAGATCCCGACGGCGGATGAAACCAACGACAATATCGTGGCGTTCTGGACGCCGGATACGCTGCCGGAAGCCAAAAAGCCGCTGACGCTGAGCTACCGCCTGAACTTCACCCGCGACGAAGATAAACTGCATTCGCAAGACATCGCCTATGTGGCGCGGACCATGCGTTCGACCGGTGACGTGAAGCAGTCCAACCTGATTCGCGAGCCTGACGGCAGCGTGGCCTTCCTGGTCGACTTCGTCGGCCCGGTGCTGAAAGGGCTGGACGCCAACACCCCGGTCGCTTCTCAGATCAGCATCGGCGACAACGGTGAAATGGTAGAAAACAACGTCCGCTATAACCCAGTGACCAAAGGCTGGCGCCTGACGGTACGTCTGAAAGTAAAAGACGACAAGAAGCCGGTAGAAATGCGCGCAGCGCTGGTCAATGGCGATAAGACTCTGTCGGAAACCTGGAGCTATCAGCTACCTGCCAATGAATAAGCCTACTCAACCCGCCCAGGATTATCTTGCGGCGCTGCCTCTGACCGCCGAGCGGTCGGAGGCGCTCAACCCTCACACGGCGGATGACGCTCAGGCACTGGAGGCGCTCCATCGGCAGATGGGCGCCGCCGACGCCAACGTCAACAGCCTGTCGGCGGATGACGTGGCGTTGGCCTCGGTCAAACCGCGCATCGAAAGCGCCTGGCCGGATGCGGTCAGCGATGACGATTTCGACACCGACGCCGAAGGGCGCGCCATTCTGAAGGCGACGCCGCCGATCAAACGAACCACCATGTTCCCGGAAGCCTGGCGTACCAACCCGGTGGCGCGCTTCTGGGATTCTCTGCTGGGGCGTTCGCCGCACAATCGGCACTCCACCCAAGAGGAGGCCGAGGCCGAGAACCGCTGGCGCGTTGTCGGTTCCATGCGCCGCTATGTGCTGCTGGTGCTGATGCTGGTGCAGACCGGCATCGCCACCTGGTACATGAAAACCATCTTGCCTTATCAGGGCTGGGCGCTGATCGATCCTATCGCCATGCTGGATCAGGATCTGATGCAGTCGGTGCTGCAGCTGCTGCCTTATGTGCTGCAAACCGGCATTCTGATCCTGTTCGCCGTACTGTTCTGCTGGGTCTCGGCCGGTTTCTGGACCGCGCTGATGGGCTTCCTGCAGCTGCTGATCGGTAAAGACAAATACAGTATTTCCTCCACCATCAAGGGCGATGAGCCGATCAACCCGGCGCACCGCACCGCGCTGATCATGCCGATCTGTAACGAAGACGTCGAACGCGTGTTCGCCGGCCTGCGTGCAACCTATGAGTCCGTCGCCGCCACCGGTCAGCTGGAACACTTCGATATCTACGTGCTGAGCGACAGCTACGATCCGGACATCTGCGTGGCGGAGCAAAAGGCGTGGATGGAGCTGTGCCGCGATGTCGACGGCCACGGCCGCATCTTCTATCGCCGCCGCCGCCGTCGCGTAAAACGCAAGAGCGGCAACATCGACGACTTCTGCCGTCGTTGGGGCGGTGAGTACAGCTACATGGTGATCCTGGACGCCGACAGCGTGATGAGCGGCGAATGCCTCACCGGGCTGGTGCGTTTGATGGAAGCCAACCCGAACGCCGGCATCATCCAGTCCGCGCCGAAGGCGTCCGGTATGGATACCCTGTATGCGCGCGTGCAGCAGTTCGCTACCCGCGTTTACGGGCCGCTGTTTACCGCCGGCCTGCATTTCTGGCAGCTGGGCGAGTCGCACTACTGGGGCCATAACGCCATCATCCGCGTGAAGCCGTTTATCGAGCACTGTGCGCTGGCGCCGCTGCCGGGCGAGGGTTCCTTCGCCGGTTCAATCTTGTCGCACGACTTCGTTGAAGCGGCGCTGATGCGCCGCGCCGGCTGGGGCGTGTGGATCGCTTACGATCTGCCGGGCAGTTACGAAGAGCTGCCGCCAAACCTGCTGGACGAGCTGAAACGCGACCGTCGCTGGTGCCACGGCAACCTGATGAACTTCCGCCTGTTCCTGGTGAAAGGCATGCACCCGGTGCACCGCGCGGTGTTCCTGACCGGCGTCATGTCCTACCTGTCGGCGCCGCTGTGGTTCATGTTCCTGGCGCTCTCCACCGCATTGCAGGTGGTGCACACCCTGATGGAACCGCAATACTTCCTGCAGCCGCGGCAGCTGTTCCCGGTCTGGCCGCAGTGGCGGCCCGAGCTGGCGATAGCGCTGTTCTCCACCACGCTGGTGCTGTTGTTCCTGCCGAAGCTGCTCAGCATCGTGCTGATCTGGGCCAAGGGCGCGAAAGAGTACGGCGGGGCGTTCCGTCTGTTCATTTCGATGCTGATGGAAATGCTGTTCTCGGTGCTGCTGGCGCCGGTGCGCATGCTGTTCCATACCGTGTTCGTGGTGAGCGCCTTCCTCGGTTGGGAAGTGGTGTGGAATTCGCCGCAGCGTGACGATGACGATACGCCTTGGGGCGAAGCGTTCCGCCGCCATGGCTCGCAGATGTTGCTGGGCCTGGTGTGGGCCGGCGGCATGGCGTGGCTGGATCTTCGCTTCCTGTGGTGGTTGGCGCCGATCGTGTTCTCGCTGATCCTGTCGCCGTTCGTGTCGGTGCTGTCGAGCCGCGCGACGCTGGGCATGAAGAGCAAACGCGCCAAGCTGTTCCTGATCCCGGAAGAGTACAACCCGCCGCGTGAGCTGCTGGCGACGGAAGAGTACCTGCATCTCAACCGCAACCGCGCGCTGACCAACGGCTTTATGCATGCGGTGGTCAACCCGTCCTTCAACGCGCTGGCGACGGCGTTGGCGACGGCGCGTCACCATCTGCGCGCTACCCTCGATCGCAACCGCGAGGAACGGGTGAACGAAGCGCTGCAGCTGGGGCCGGAGAAGCTGGTGAAGGGCAAACGTCTGGAGCTGCTGAGCGATCCGGTCACGCTGGCTCGTCTGCACCAGCGCGTCTGGCTGTTGCCGGAAGGCGCTGCCTGGCGTGAGCACTATCAGCAGTTGCCGCACAACCCGCTGGCACACCCAACGGGTCGACGTTAATCGCTGAACGGTAACGCTCAGACGGGGAATGCGCATGGCGCGTTCCCCGTTTTTTTTTACCTTTTGCTTACGCGCGCCGGTACCGGTGGAGAAAGGGAACTGTGATAGACTGCGGCCGATGCGTTGTTCACTCGCGAAACAACCCTTTGCTCAGAGTCAATGTCGTGAAGCTTTCTTCCTACCTTCGGCTGGCCTGCGTGGCGGCCGGCGTGATGGTCTTAACCGGTTGCGGCAGCATCATCAGCCGCACCGTGCCCGGTGCGGGGCATGGCCACCAGTACTATCCCGGCGTGCAGTGGGATTTGCGCGATACGCCCTGGCGTTACGTCACGGTGATAGATGTGCCGCTGTCGATGGTGGTGGACACCTTTATGCTGCCGTTCGATGCGCAGCACGGCCCCTATGAGTAAACCTGCTCAGCGGGTGGCGAACACCACCAGCTGATAGCCTTTCTGCCCACAATGGAAAGGCACCAGCGCCGTCATGCCCAACCCTTGCACATGAGCGGCCAACGAATGCGGATTGTCGTCGTCGATAAACAGCGCGCCCACGTCGTAGTCATGACTGGTGTGCGCTTTGACGGCGGCGTAGAGGCGTTTCAGCACGCCTTTGCCGCGCCAGGCGGCGTCGAGGCAAACCGGGCCGTAGAGAAACACCCGCTGCTCACTCAGCGCCCGCCCGGCGAAGGACTGCGTGGCGAGCGTCGCCAGCATCGCATTCACCACCGGCGGCCGCGGTTGCACGTCGGCGGGCATCAGGCAAACAAACCCGGCCAGTTGGCCCTCCTGTTCGGCCACGAGTATGCCGATGCCGCGGTTGATCGCCGTCAGCTGCGCCTCATTCATGCACGATACGATAAATCCCTGCCGTTTGTGGCGCTCGTCGAGCGCTTCCGGCACGTTTTCCCCCTGCAGCTGCAAAATGGCGGGGTAGTCGGTAGGGCGGGCCCGGCGGATAATCATGCTGCCTCCTTGGCGATAAAAACGTGGTGCGGGTTAACGTTCATCCCATTCATCGGCCGCGGCTTGGCCTTCTTCGGTATCCAGCGGCGGCTCGAGCTGGAAGTCGCCTTCCTCCCATTCGTACAGGGTATTTTCGTCTATCCACTCGGCGGTGATCTCCACCTCGTCGTAGTCACCGTCGAATATCGCCTGCGCCGCCGCACCGCTGCGCAGCGGCAGGCATTCCACCGCTTCGCCTTCTTCTTCGAAGAACTCGGCCTGCCACATCGTGTCGCCATCCTGCATCACGTACTTTTGCAGATTGAACTGCTGCGGCACCGGAGGTTCGTCATCGCCGCCGCCTTCGGCGGTGTCGATAAACTCTTCACGTGCGGCCTCGATGGCTTCTTCCAGGGTTGCATACAGGCTCATGTTCGCCTCCGTTGACAATGAGAGTAGAGCGCCCGGCGCATTGCCGGTGCGGTGGGATAAACGTCAAAACTAATTGTTGTCTCACTGGCGCAGGATGCAAATTTTTTTGTTGTCCGCTTTGCGACGACGGTTGTCCGCAAAGCGGGAGAAGAGGAGGCGATGGCGGGAAATAATGGCGCTATCGTTCACTCAGTTGCCAGGAGAAGCCCATGTTAATCGACCCTTCAAGCAAATACCGACCGTTCCCGCCGGTGACATTACCGGATCGTCAGTGGCCTTCGCGTACCCTGCGGCAGGCGCCGCGCTGGTGCTCCAGCGATCTGCGCGACGGCAACCAGGCGCTGGCGGAGCCGATGGATAACGCGCGCAAGCGCGAATTCTATCACTTGTTGTTGCAGTGCGGTTTCAAAGAGATTGAGGTGGCTTTCCCTTCGGCGTCGCAAACGGATTTCGATTTTGTGCGCACGCTGATCGACGAGCAACTGATCCCGCACGACGTCACGATTCAGGTGCTGACGCAGTCGCGAGACGATCTGATCGATCGCACCTTCGAGGCGCTGCTGGGGGCGCCACGGGCTATCGTGCATCTGTACAACGCCACGGCGCCGATGTTTCGCGACATCGTGTTCCGTCAGGATAAGGCCGCAACCGTGGCGCTGGCGGTGAACGGCGCGCGGCGCATTCGCCGGCATTGCGAGGCTCAGCTCGATACCGCCTGGTGCTTCGAGTATTCGCCGGAAACCTTCTGTTTTACTGAATTAGAGTTCGCGCTGGAGATCTGCGAAGCGGTGGCGGAGGTGTGGCAACCGGGGCCGCAGCGGCCGATGATCATCAATCTGCCGGCGACGGTGGAGGTGAGTACGCCCAATGTGTATGCCGATCAGATTGAGTGGTTCTGCCGTCACTTCAGCCGTCGCGCCGATGTGGCGATCAGCGTACATCCGCATAACGATCGCGGTACCGGCGTGGCCTGTGCGGAGCTGGCGCTGCTGGCCGGTGCCGATCGGGTCGAAGGCTGCCTGTTCGGCAACGGAGAGCGTACCGGCAACGTCGATCTGGTCACGCTGGCGTTGAATTTCTATACCCAGGGCGTGGCGCCGGGCCTGGACTTCAGCCGCCTGAAACAGGTGGTGGAAGTGGTGGAGCAGTGCAATCAGCTGCCGGTGCATCCTCGCCATCCTTATGCCGGTGAGCTGGTGTTTACCGCCTTCTCCGGTTCGCATCAGGATGCGATCAAAAAAGGTTTCGCCGCGCAACGGCTGCGACAAGATGGCTGGTGGCAAGTGCCTTACCTGCCGCTCGATCCTGCCGATGTCGGCTGCAGCTATGAGGCGGTGATCCGGGTCAACAGCCAGTCCGGTAAAAGCGGGGCTGCCTGGCTACTGGAACAAAATCATGGGCTGGCGTTGCCGCGCGGTTTGCAGATTGATTTCAGCCAGGTGGTGCAGCGTGCGACCGACGGCAGCGGGAAGGAAATGAGCGGCGCACAGCTGTGGCGCTTATTCCGCGACACCTATGGGTTGGTGGAGCAGCCGTGCTTGCAGCTGTTGAGCTACCAGACGGAAAGTCATGGGGTAGAGGCCTACAGCTTCAACGCGCGAGTTGCCTGCGAGGGAGAGACACTGCGTCTGCAGGGGGCCGGCAACGGTCTGCTTTCCAGCGCGGTGGATGCGCTGCGTCAGCGCTTCGGCTTGCCGCTGGCGATCGAGGATTACCACGAGCACACGCTGGGGCATCAGAGCGACAGCCGAGCGGTGGCCTATATCCGCTGTGCGCTGCCGCAAGGTGAGGCGACCTACGGCGTTGGCATCGACGTTGACTCCGCCAGCGCCTCACTGCAGGCGCTGTTTAACGTTGCCGGGCGCTATCTGTCGTCGGCGCGGTCCGGCTGAAATAGTCGCTGGGCGCGACCCCCAATAACCGGCGGAACATGGCGCTGAACGCGCTGGGGCTGTCATAGCCAAGATCCAGCGCCACTTCCAACACCGAGCGGCCGGTCGCCAGCGCGTTCAACGCCGCCAGCAAACGGGCGCGCCGCACCCAATCACTAAAATGCAGCCCGGTTTCTCGCTGGAAGCGCCGCGACAGGGTGCGTCCGCTGACGCTGAGCTGAGCGGCCGCCTGTTCCAGCGTCCAGGGCTGTGCCAGCGTGGCCTGAATATGGCGGCATAAGGCAAGCAGTGAGGCCTCACGCGGTTCGGGCAGGTGCAACGGCAGGATCGGCAGTATTCTCAACTCATCCAGGATCAGTTCCATCACGCGCTCATCGCGCCCGCCGCTTGGATAGCCGGGCGCAATCTCCATCGCACAGATAATCAACTCGCGCAGCAGCGGCGAAACCTGCACCACCTGGCATTGGGCCGGCAGATCGGCGCGCGCCAATGGATCGACGAACAGCGTCCTGGCTGCCACCTGGCCGGTGATGCGCAGGCTGTGCACCATTTTCGCCGGTACCCAGACGCCGCGGCCGGGTGGCACCACCCAACTGCCGAGCCGGGTCGTGACCTGCACTACGCCGCTCAGGCTGTGAATCAGCTGCGCGCAGTTATGGTAGTGATCCGGCTCGCTGTCGCCGTGGCGATAATCCTTGGCCAACGGCCGGACGGGCTGCTCGACCGGCAGAACGTCATGAAACAGCAGCATCGTTAGCGGCCTCCGCGCGGCAAAAAGGGGGATGACAGCATGCCATGCGGCGCGGTTCCACACCAGTCTGTGGCACGCGGCAGATGAATAGTTTATAAAATGATATTATATAATTTTATAAATTGATTGGAGGTGTGATGGATATTGACGCGATGCGCAAGGCGGCGGCGCAGGCCGGCGCGATGCTGCGCACCTTGGGCAATGAAGATCGGCTGCTGCTGCTGTGTCGACTCAGCCAGGGCGAGATGGCAGTGAGCGAGCTGGCGCAGGCGCTGGCTATCCGCCAGCCGACATTGTCCCAACAGCTTGGCGTGCTGCGCGAGGAGGGGCTGGTCTCCACCCGGCGAGCCGGCAAGCAGATTTACTATGCGGTGGCCGATGCCAAAGCGCTGGCGCTGCTAACGACCCTGTATCAACTGTATTGCCCACAGCCGGAGAACCGCGATGACCATTGACTGGCAACACTTCACGCCCTATTCCGCGCTCGCGGGCGGGGCCATTATCGGCGGTGCGGTAGCGCTGCTGCTGCTGTTCAACGGCCGCATCGCCGGCATCAGCGGCATTACCGGCGGCTTATTGAGCGCGGGCGGCCGGGAGCGGGGCTGGCGCGCCGCATTTCTTGGCGGGTTGCTGATTTCTCCCTGGCTGTATGCGGCGGTGGTGGCTTTGCCTTCTGGTGAGATCGCGGCCGGCAGCGGCTGGCTGGCGATCGCGGGGCTGTTGGTGGGAGTGGGTACCCGGTTGGGTAGCGGCTGCACCAGCGGGCACGGCGTGTGCGGCGTCGCGCGGTTGGCACCGCGATCGTTGGCCGCCACGGCGGTGTTTATGCTGCTGGGCTTTACGACCGTGTGGCTGATGCGCCATCTGCTGGGAGGCTGAAGATGCTTAAGTCTCTGTTGGCGCTGCTGAGCGGCGTGATTTTCGGCCTGGGGTTAATTATCGCCGGCATGGCCAATCCCGCTAAAGTACTGGCTTTTCTCGATATTACCGGCCGCTGGGATCCTTCGCTGGCGTTGGTGATGGTTGGGGCGATTGCGGTGGCGGCGCCGGCCTTTATGTGGGCGCGCCGACGCCAGCGGAGCCTGTTGGGGGAACCGCTGCAGATCCCGGCCGCCGGGCGTGTGGATCGCCGTTTACTGGTGGGCAGCGCGCTGTTCGGCATCGGTTGGGGCATGGCGGGCATTTGCCCTGGCCCGGCCTGGGTGTTGGCGGGGGCGGAAATACAACGGGTATGGCTGTTCCTGCTGGCGATGCTGGCGGGCATGGCGCTGTATGAGATTATCATGAGGTGGAGGCGTTCATGTCGATAGCCAAGGCGGTGCTGCGCATTGCGCGCCCGACCGATCGGTTGCAAGAGATTGCCACGCTGTATTGCCGCGGGTTGGGGTTTGAAAGGCTAGGCGAGTTTGTCGATCATCAGGGCTTTGACGGCATTATGATCGGGCATCCGCAGCATGCCTACCATCTGGAGTTCACGCAGCATCGCGGGGTGCGGGTCGGGCAGGCGCCGACGCAGGATCATCTGTTGGTGTTTTACCTGCCGGATGAGAACGAATGGCGAGCCGGGTGTGAGCGGATGCGGGCGGCGGGATTCTTGGCGGCCGTCGCCTATAACCCCTATTGGGATAGGGCGGGGCAAACCTTTGAAGATCCTGACGGCTACCGGGTGGTCCTGCAACATCAGGCCTGGCAAGCATAAAAAAACCGGCGCCTCGAGCGCCGGTTTGCGAGATAAAAACGGGTTATCCGTCAGGCGTTGGTCGCCGGTTTTTGCGCGCTCTTGGACTGGGTATTTTCCAGCATGCGGCGAATCGGCACGATCAGCACGATCAGCACGGCGGCGCAGATCAGCAGCGCGACGGAGCAGCGAGCGAACAGATCCGGCAGCATATCCAGCTGGTCGGCCTTGACGTGGCCGCCGATCAGGCCGGCGGCCAGGTTGCCCAGCGCGCTGGCGCAGAACCACAGCCCCATCATTTGCCCGCGCATTCTCTCCGGCGCCAGCAGCGTCATGGTGGCCAGCCCGATCGGGCTCAGGCACAGTTCACCCAGCGTCAGCATCAGGATACTGCCCACCAGCCACATCGGCGATACGCCGGCGCCGCCGTTGCTGAGCACATTCTGCGCGGCCAACATCATCAGGCCGAAACCGCCGGCGGCGCACAGGATACCGATCACGAACTTGGTGATGCTGCTCGGACGCACGTTATTGCGCGCCAGCGCAGGCCAGGCCCAGCTGAACACCGGCGCCAGCAGGATGATGAACAGGGCGTTGATCGACTGGAACCACACCGCCGGGATCTCGAAGCCGCCGACCATGCGATTGGTGTAATCATTGGCGAACAGGTTGAACGAGGTCGGCTTCTGTTCAAACGCCGACCAGAAGAACGCGGCGGAGATCAGCAGAATGAAGCACACCAGCAGGCGTGCACGCTCTTTGCGGCTCAGGCCGGCAAAGGCGAACAGGTAGATGAAATACAGGGTGACCGACGCGGCGATGACGTACACCAGCACGCTGGCTACCTCAACCGGGTTGATGACGATGGTGCCCTGAGCGATCAGTACGATGACCGCAGCCAGGACTACCGCCAATGCCAGCAGCCAGGCGCCGACGCCTTTTTTCTTCGCGACCGGGCTGTTCCAGGTGGAATCCAGGCCCACTTCGCGGTCATAGCGTTTCATCGCCGGTACGGCGAACACCCGGAAAATCACCAGCGCCACCAGCATCCCGATACCGCCGATGCCGAAGCCCCAGTGCCAGCCGTGTGACTTGATCAGCCAGCCGGAGATCAACGGGGCGATGAACGAACCGATGTTGATGCCCATGTAGAACAGCGAGAAACCGCCGTCGCGGCGCGCATCGCCTTTCTTGTACAGCGTGCCGACCATCACCGAGATACAGGTCTTGAACAGGCCGGAACCGAGCACGATGAACATCAGGCCGATGAAGAACAGCTTGGTGCCCATCACCGCGGACAGGGCGATCGACAGGTGGCCGAGGGCGATCAGGATAGACCCGTACCAGACGGCCTTGCGTTGGCCGAGCCAATTGTCCGCCAGCCAGCCGCCCGGCAGTGCCGCCAGGTACATGCTGCCGGCGAAAATGCCGACGATCGCCGACGCGTTCTCACGCGCCAGACCCAGGCCGCCGTCGTACACGGTGGCGGCCATAAACAGGATCAGCAGCGGACGGATGCCGTAGAACGAAAAGCGTTCCCACATTTCGGTGAAGAACAGAGAACCCAGCGGATAGGGATGGCCGAAGAAGGTCCGGCTTTCTGACTTATTGACAGAGGATTGCATAACGATTTCCCAATAAAAAGGCGCTGCATGGCTGCAGCCCGTACTGTGGTTGTATGTGTATTTAATGAAGGCGATCCGCCCAATGCGGATTACCCGACAAAACCGCGGCTGCAACGCTGATAAACCGTGGAAAGCGTGCTGACCTTTTTTCACTTGGCCGATGGTTCACATCTGGCGTGATATTATTTAACCATTTGATAACTGGTCGTTGGTTTTGTCTAGTACCTGTATCCCATTTTTTAGACGAAAAGTCGACAAGCATCTCCTTTTCTGGTTTTTCTGTTGGTTGTGGCGGGAATATGATTGACAGCGGGTTTTATGCGCTGAAAGTTAATTAATTGTTGATAAACAAGATGTTGAGGTAATAATGTTCCGAGTGGGCCGAAAATTCGCAGGCCCGAAGGAAGCATTATTAAAAGTAGGGGAAACGCGGCGTTGATCCGGCCAATGGCGGAAATTGGCGATAAATGCAGCTATTGTTCTTCCTGCAGCGTGTCTTCCCGCATGTAGCCCGGCCGCCGCCGCAGACACCACCAGGAATAACCGGCGTTGAACAGCACCACCAAAGCGGTGACGCCGAAGACTGCGCGAAAACCGTAGCCGGCGGAGACCGCAGCGCCAAGCAATGGGCCGCTGACGTTGCCGACGTCACGGAACGACTGGTTATAGCTGAAAATGCGGCCGGCCACCTGATTGGTGCAGTTGTAAATCAGCAGCGTCTGTACCGCCGGCAGCAGCGCGCCGTCGGCCGCCCCCAGCAGAAAACGCAGCACCCCGAGCTGCCACGGCGTTTGCACGAAGGCCATCGGGATCAGCAACAGCACCGAGACGATCAGCATACATATCAGAATGCGCTCCGGGCCGATGCGATCGCCCAGCTTGCCCAGCCGTGGAGCGCTCATCAACGCCGCGACGCCGGGCACCGAGGCGATCAGCCCGCTGATAAACGCCAGGTTATGGGTGGCGCCGGCCAGATCGCGCACATACAGCGTCAGGATCGGCGCAATCGAGCCGGTGGCAATCTGGATAATCATGGTAGTCACGAACAGGCTGAGCACCAGCTTCGGGTTTTTGAGCGAGGCAAACACCTGCCGTGCGTGCAACATGTCGCGTTTTTGTACCGGGGTGAACTGCTCTTTGACATACAGCAGCGTCAGCACGAAGCAGACGAACAGCACCGCGGCGGTGATGTAAAACACCGGGCGCAGACCATAGAGGTCGGCCAACAGGCCGCCGATCAGCGGGCCGATCAGCGCACCGCCTACGCCACCGGTAGACAGGGTGCCGAGCGCCCAGCCGCTGCGGTTGCGTGGCACCTGGGTGGCGATCAGCGCGTTGGCGTTGGGTATGAACCCGCCAAGCAGCCCCAGCACCGCTCGCAGCGCGAGAAATTGCCAGACCGTTTGCGCCATGCCCATCAGCACCATGACGATCGCCATGCCCAATGCGGAGCGCAGCAGCATCAGTTTACGGCCGCGTCGGTCGGCCAGGGCGCCCCAGAACGGCGCGGCGATAGCGGAAAACAGGAAGGTGATGCTGAACAGCAGACCGGACCACA
Source organism: Serratia sp. CC22-02 (assembly GCF_900182895.1). Taxonomy (NCBI): domain Bacteria; kingdom Pseudomonadati; phylum Pseudomonadota; class Gammaproteobacteria; order Enterobacterales; family Yersiniaceae; genus Serratia; species Serratia sp. CC22-02. Next base: position 1,058,145 of record NZ_FXUD01000002.1, read on the forward strand.
TGTTGAGCGCCTGATGGCCGGTTACGCCCAGCGTCTCTACATACAGCGGAAGAAACGGCATCACCAGGCTGAAGGCGGCGCCGGTGAGGAAACACCCTACCCAGGCGACGAAAAGGTTGCGTTTCCAGTTAACGGGTTCTGCTGCCGAAGCCATAAATGTCCACTGCCGAAAGGTGACGCGCTTTGCCGGCGGCAAGATGAAGGGGCAAAACGTGAAAGTTAGCTTGGTAAGTATGCGCCGCCAGCGCAGCGACGGCAAACGAGGGGACAAGGATTGGGCAAAAAATGAAATAAAGTTTTAAAAAAGACGTTTAAACCTTATTCCGCGCTTAGCGCGCGGAATTTACAGCGTTTTATAGTCCGGCCAGCGCCTCGAAACCGGCGGCGGTGGTGGTGGCGCTAAAGTCGGTGACCTCGTAGTGAGCCACGGCGTTGAAGGGATCTTCGGCCAGGATGGCGTCTAACCGCGCACGCTCAATGCCCTTGGCCAGGATCACGCCGCCGGTGCGGGGATTTTTGCGGCCGGAGGCGACGAAGGTGCCGTCCTGAAAATATTTCTTAAGCCAGGCGATGTGCCCGTCAAGGTGGCTGTCGACTTCGGCGATCGGGCGATGGTAGGTCAGGCTGACAATGTACATAGCGGCTCCAGGTTGGCGGCAAAGGCTTTACCATCCCACCCTCGCCGTCGATTCTCAAGAGGCGCGCAATAAAAAACCCGCCGGTGGCGGGTTTGCTTTATCAGTAGAGCGAAGGCTCGCCTTCCGGGCGGGTCTTGAAGCGACGATGCAGCCACATATATTGGTCAGGCGCCATCAGGATCTCTTTTTCCACCACTTTATTCATAAAGGCGGCGGCCTCGATTTCATTATCCAGCGGGAAGTTTTCCACCGCCGGTTGCATGATTAGCTCATACCCTTTGCCGTCCGGCAGGCGGCGCGGGGTGAACGGAATGATCGCCGGTTTGCCCATCCGCACCAGCACGTAGCTGCCGGTGGTGGTAGCGGCCTTGTCGACCGCGAACAGCGGCACGAAAACGCTGCTGCGCGGGCCGTAGTCGTGATCCGGCGCATACCAGATGATATCGCCCTGTTTCAGGGCGCGGATCATGCCTTTGACGTCCTTGCGATCCAGCATCGACTTGTTGGAGCGCATGCGCCCCCAGGTTTGCAGCCAGTCCATCAGCTTGTTGTCGTGCGGGCGGTAAACGCCGATGCCCGGGTTATGAATGCCGAAGATGCGCGCGCCCAGCTCCAGCGTCAAAAAGTGCAGGCCAATCAGCAGCACGCCCTGGTGGTTGTCGCGCGCCTTTTGGATGTGTTCCAGGCCGCTGACCTTGAACCAGCGCTCGATGCGCCAGTTAGGCCAAAACCACGCCATGCCGGTCTCAAACAGCCCCATGCCGACCGATTCGAAATTCTTTACCACCAGCGCATCGCGTTCGGCCTGCGGCATGTCGGGAAAACAGAGCTCGAGGTTGCGTTGGGCGATAGCGACGCGGCGCTTGAGAAAGCGCATGGCAAACCGCCCGATCGAGGTGCCGAGCCAGTAGATGACGGGGTAAGGCAGCAACACCAGCAGATACAGCAAGCCGATGCCGACCCAGGTCAACCAATAGCGTGGGTGCAATAAGGAGCGATTGAAAGTAGGAACTTGAGTCATGGGTTCTCTGTTTGAATACGGTTGTTTAAGTGTAATGACAGAGTCATAGCATGGTCTGGCAGCCGGGTGAGTTCGGCCGCAAGGTTCGTTTCTGCCGTTTGTTTGCGACTATTGTGGCATTTTTCTCGCGCTCCGGGAAAACACAACGCATTAAAATCCCCTTTTCGGCGTTAAATATGCATCAGGTGCCGGATTTTTCCACAATATTTCCCGCTAAAGGCCAACGGCAATATCATGGCCGGGCATTATTCAGGAGCAACCGTGTAGGCATGATGGCGGGGCTGCGCGGCGGCGGTTTTTCGGGTATGATGTGCGCCGCGCGCGGGCCGGCAGGCTGCGCGCGATAATCAGTCACCTCCCGAAAGACAGGAAAGTACACCATGCCAGTGTTACATAACCGAATTTCTAACGAGGAACTGAAGGCGCGCATGCTGGCGGAAACCGAGCCTCGCACCACAGTTTCTTTTTACAAATACTTCTCCATCGACGATCCCAAAGCGTTTCGCGACAGCCTGTACGTTCAGTTCGAAAAACTGAAGGTGTTCGGCCGCATCTACGTGGCGAAAGAGGGCATCAACGCGCAGATCAGCGTGCCACAGCATAATTTCGACGCGTTCAAAGCCGCGCTGTTCGCCTCGCACCCGGCGCTGGATCAGGTGCGCCTGAACATCGCGCTGGAAGACGACGGCAAATCCTTCTGGGTGCTGCGCCTCAAGGTGCGCGAGCGTATCGTGGCCGACGGCATCGATGACGAGAGCTTTGACCCAAGCAACGTTGGCGAGTATCTGCAGGCCGATCGCGTCAATCAGATGATCGACGATCCGAATACGGTGTTCGTCGATATGCGCAACCACTATGAGTACGAAGTCGGTCACTTCGAAAACGCCATCGAGGTGCCGTCGGATACCTTCCGCGATCAGCTGCCGATGGCGGTGGAGATGCTGCAGGACAGCAAAGACAAAAACATCGTCATGTACTGCACCGGCGGCATTCGCTGTGAAAAAGCCAGCGCCTATATGCTGCACAACGGCTTTAAAAACATCTACCACGTGGAAGGCGGGATTATCGAGTACACCCGCAAAGCGAAAGAGCAGGGGTTGCCGCTGAAGTTTATCGGCAAAAACTTCGTGTTCGATGAGCGCATGGGCGAGCGCATCTCCGACGATGTGATCGCCAACTGCCACCAGTGCGGTGCGCCGTGTGACACCCACACCAACTGCAAGAACGACGGCTGCCATCTGCTGTTCATTCAGTGCCCGAGCTGCGCCGCCAAGTTTGAAGGGTGCTGCAGCGAGATTTGCCGCGAAGAGCTGAAGCTGCCGCGCGAAGAGCAGCGCGCGCGCCGTGCCGGCCGTGAAAACGGCGTCAAGATCTTCAATAAGTCGAAAGGCTTGTTGCAGACTACGATGCACATTCCGGCACCGGAAGAAGAAGGCCCAGCCCGCTGAGCCTGAGGAAATGAGAAGCCCGGCCGCCAAGCCGGGCTTTTTTTGTGCACCGAAAACCCCCAGCTAGGCTGGGGGTTCCGTAAAGCTTACAGCTTTGAGTATGCTTTTAAAGCCCCTTTTGATTTGTTAGAAAACCTTGCGGTCTGGCAACTGCAAAGGTTCATTCGAAGAATCGAAAGGAGGTCCCGATGGGGGACGAAAAGAGCTTAGCGCACACGCGATGGAACTGTAAATATCACATAGTATTTGCCCCAAAGTACCGGAGGCAGGTGTTCTACAGCGAAAAACGTAGAGCAATAGGCAGCATATTAAGAAAGCTATGTGAATGGAAATGCGTAGCGATCCTGGAAGCAGAATGCTGTCCAGATCATATCCACATGCTTGTGGAGATCCCGCCGAAAGTGAGTGT
>NZ_FXUD01000003.1:0-48843 GCF_900182895.1 Serratia sp. CC22-02
AACGTTTAAGACTAAGACGTTGATAGGCTGGGTGTGTAAGTGCAGCGATGCATTGAGCTAACCAGTACTAATGATCCGTGAGGCTTAACCTTACAACACCGAAGGTGTTTTTAGAGAGATTTTCAGCGAAGTTCCGAGATTGGTTCTGATGGCGACACGAGAGTGGCGCGGTTGGAATGAAACAGAATTTGCCTGGCGGCAATAGCGCGGTGGTCCCACCTGATCCCATGCCGAACTCAGAAGTGAAACGCCGTAGCGCCGATGGTAGTGTGGGGTCTCCCCATGCGAGAGTAGGACACTGCCAGGCATCAAATAAAACAACAAGCCTCATGCGAAAGCATGGGGCTTTTTGTTTTGTCTGTTATCTGGCGTTCTGCACGAGCATGGGCATGCGAAAGGCCCGTCGGGAACGGGCCTTAACGCCGCGTGCGGCGGCCCCGGAGGGGAGAGTCTCAGGATGAGACGAATTGTGTAGGACAAATCCGCCGGGAGCGGATTTGAACGTTGCGAAGCAACGGCCCGAAGGGGGGCGGGCAGGACGCCCGCCATAAACTGCCAGGCATCAAACCAAGCCGAAAGCCCTGAACTGACGTTCAGGGCTTTTTGCTATGCGTAATTTGCTATGCGTAAAATGCAAAAAAGCGCAGCTACGCTGCGCTGCTTTTCCCTGCTTCTCTCCGATAAACAGCCAGAGAAAAGGCCCCGAAGGGCCTTTGATTAGGGTGTGTTTGCTTTTTTCACTTATTATTCGGTTAATGCGAGCTGCCTTGAGAGATGCCCAGCCCGGTTTGCGAACGGACAAACTGAGCCCGGAAGCGTTCCCGCTCCTGCTGCCCGGCCAGCGAGCCGTCGGTGATCGAGAATAGCCAGGTACCGACAAAGGCCACGATCATCGAGAACAGCGCCGGATATTCATACGGGTAAATCGGCTTTTCATGGCCGAGGATCTGCACCCAGATCGTCGGGCCGAGGATCATCAGAATCACCGCCGTCAGCAGGCCCAGCCAGCCGCCAATCATTGCGCCGCGAGTGGTCAAACGCGACCAGTACATCGACAGGATGATGATAGGGAAGTTACAGCTGGCGGCGATCGAGAACGCCAATCCGACCATAAAGGCGATGTTCTGCTTCTCGAACAAAATCCCCAGCGCGATAGCGACCAGGCCGAGCACCACGACGGTGATCTTGGAGACCTTCAGCTCATCGCGCTCGGTCGCCTTGCCGTTTTTCATCACGCTGGCGTACAGGTCGTGGGAAACGGCCGAGGCGCCGGCCAGCGTCAGGCCTGCAACGACCGCCAGAATGGTGGCGAAGGCCACCGCCGAGATAAAGCCGAGGAAGAAGTTGCCGCCAACGGCATTGGCCAGGTGCACCGCCGCCATGTTGGTGCCGCCCAGCAGCGCGCCGGTGGCGTCTTTGAACGCCGGATTGGCGCTGACCAGCAAGATGGCGCCGAAGCCGATGATAAAGGTCAGGATATAGAAGTAACCGATAAAACCGGTGGCGTAGAACACGCTCTTGCGCGCTTCTTTGGCGTCACTCACGGTGAAGAAGCGCATCAGGATGTGCGGCAGACCGGCGGTGCCGAACATCAGCGCCAGGCCGAGCGACAGCGCAGAAATCGGATCGGAGACCAGGCCGCCAGGGCTCATGATGGCGATGCCTTTCGGATGCACCTTCACCGCTTCGGCGAACAGGGTATTGAAGTCGAAGTTGACCGACTTCATCACCATCAGCGCCATAAAGCTGGCGCCGGCCAGCAGCAGCACCGCCTTGATGATTTGCACCCAGGTGGTGGCCAGCATGCCGCCGAACAGCACGTACAACACCATCAGGATACCGACCAGGATCACCGCCACGTGGTAGTTGAGCCCGAACAGCAGCTGGATCAGCTTGCCGGCGCCGACCATCTGCGCGATCAGATACAGCGCGACTACCACCAATGAGCCGCAGGCCGACAGGGTGCGGATCGGTTTCTGCTGCAGACGGTAAGAGGCAACATCGGCAAAGGTATAACGGCCGAGGTTGCGCAGGCGCTCCGCGATCAGGAACAGAATGATCGGCCAGCCGATGAGGAAGCCGATGGAATAGATCAGGCCATCATAACCCGAGGTGTAAACCAGGGCGGAGATGCCGAGGAACGAGGCGGCGGACATGAAGTCGCCGGCGATCGCCAGGCCGTTTTGCAGGCCGGTGATGCGCCCACCCGCGGTGTAGTAGTCCTGGCGGGAACGGGTGCGTTTGGACGCCCAGTAGGTGATGTACAGTGTGGCGCCGACAAACAGGATAAACATCACGATCGCCTGGATGTTCAGCGGCTGACGATGCACTTCGCCGCCGATGGCGTCGGCATGGGCCAGACCGGGCAGCAACAGCAACGCGGCGGCGGAAAGGGCGGAGCATAAACGCTTCATTGTTTCACCTCACGCAGGATTTCTGCGGTGAGGCGATCGAACTCGCCGTTGGCGCGAAACACGTAGATCCCGGTCAAGACGAAAGAGATCACGATCAGCCCGACGCCGACCGGGATCCCGCGGGTGATGGTCGATCCGGCGGCGATCGGCGTGCCGAGCCATTGCGGATCGAAGGCGATCAACAGAATAAAGCCGACGTACAGTGCCAGCGTAATCAGCGAAAGCAGCCAGGCGAACCGGCCGCGTTTTCTCACCAGCTCTTTAAAGCGCGGGTTTTCTTCAATCCCTTGATAAATGGTGTCATTCATCAGAGTGTCTCCAGTAGGTATTGATAGAGTACGCCGCGCCAGGGCCGCTCAACGGCGCGTTATCCGAATGAGCGGCCTGAAGCGGCGTAAATTATGACGGCACTTTCATTGATTGTTTTTCTTCCAACAGCTTGTCGACTACGGCCGGATCCGCCAGCGTGGAGGTATCCCCCAGGTTGCTGGTGTCGCCGGCGGCAATTTTGCGCAGGATACGCCGCATGATCTTGCCGGAGCGCGTTTTGGGCAGCGAATCTGTCCAGTGCAGCACGTCCGGCGTGGCGATCGGCCCTATCTCTTTACGCACCCAGTTGCGCACTTCGGTATAGAGCTCCGGCGTCGGTTCTTCGCCGTGATTCAGCGTGATGTAGGCGTAGATCGCCTGGCCTTTGATGTTGTGAGGAATGCCGACCACTGCCGCTTCGGCGATTTTCGGGTGCGATACCAGCGCAGACTCGATCTCGGCGGTGCCCAGACGGTGGCCGGAGACGTTCAGCACGTCGTCGACGCGGCCGGTGATCCAGTAGTAACCGTCCTCGTCGCGGCGGGCGCCGTCACCGCTGAAGTACATGCCTTTGAAGGTCGAGAAGTAGGTTTGCTCGAAGCGGTCATGATCGCCAAACAGGGTACGCGCCTGGCCCGGCCAGGAGTCGACGATCACCAGGTTGCCTTCGCAGGCGCCTTCCTGCGGTGTGCCGACGTTATCGACCAGCGCCGGCTGTACGCCGAAGAAAGGCCGCGTGGCGGAACCGGCCTTCAGCTCGGTGGCGCCCGGCAGCGGGGTAATCATGAAGCCGCCGGTTTCGGTTTGCCACCAGGTATCGACGATCGGGCACTTTGCGTTGCCTATCTTGTTGTAATACCACTCCCAGGCTTCCGGGTTGATCGGCTCGCCGACCGAGCCCATGATGCGCAGCGAATCGCGTCGGGTGCCCTCGATCGCCTTGTCGCCTTCGGCCATCAGGGCGCGAATGGCGGTCGGCGCGGTATACAGAATGTTGACCTGGTGTTTGTCGATCACCTGCGACAGGCGATTGACGCCTGGATAGTTAGGCACGCCTTCGAACATCAGCGTGGTGGCGCCGCAGGCCAGCGGGCCGTACAGCAGATAGCTGTGGCCGGTGACCCAGCCCACGTCGGCGGTGCACCAATAAATGTCGCCGTCGTGGTAGTCGAACACATACTTAAAGGTCATCGCAGCGTACACCAGGTAGCCGCCGGTGGTGTGCAGCACGCCTTTCGGCTTGCCGGTCGAGCCGGAGGTATACAGGATAAACAGCGGGTCCTCGGCGTTCACTTCTTCCGGCGGGCAGTCGGCGGAGACGCCCTGGGTAAGTTCATGCCACCACAGATCGCGCCCTTCCTGCCAGTAACCCGGTTTGCCGGTGCGTTGGAATACCACCACGTTGTCCACGCTGACCACGCCGGGATTTTTCAGCGCATCGTCGACGTTCTTTTTCAGCGGCACGGCGCGGCCGGCGCGCAGGCCTTCATCGGCGGTAATGACCAGTTTGGCGTTGGAGTCGATAATGCGTCCGGCGACCGCTTCCGGCGAGAAGCCGCCGAAGATCACCGAATGTACGGCGCCGATGCGCGCACAGGCCAGCATCGCGACCGCCGCTTCCGGCACCATCGGCATATAGATAGCCACCACGTCGCCTTTTTTCACGCCGAGCTTTTTCAGCACGTTGGCGAACTGGCAGACGTCATGGTGCAGCTGTTTGTAAGTCACGTTCTTGGATTGGGTCGGGTCATCGCCTTCCCAGATAATGGCGGTCTGGTCGCCGCGCTCAGTCAGATGGCGGTCCAGACAGTTGGCAGACAGGTTCAGCGTGCCGTCTTCAAACCAACGAATGCTGACGTGGCCGGGATCGAACGACGTGTTTTTAACTTTGGTATAGGGTTTGATCCAGTCCAGGATTTTGCCATGCTCACCCCAGAAAGCCTCTGGGTCTTGAACCGACTGTTGATAATACTGTTGGTATTGTGCCGGATTAATCAGGGCGCGCTCTGCAATTGCAGAAGGAATAGCGTGTTTATGCAGTTGGCTCATAGCTTTTCTCCTTGAAGTTGTTAATGATATGTCAACTGAAGGTTAAGTATAGTTTGCTACGATTCTTTGTTTCTTTTTTGCGCGGCAGATCACGCAACAAAGATATTGATTTGTAATAGTTCTGTCGCATTTGCAGGACGTATCTATCTCTTTGGCGTTTAATTCATCATAAACCCGCGTTTTTAGCCAAAAACACTTATCTAAAGAACAAAAAAGAATAAAAAAAGACGAGACTGTTTGCCTCGTGATTAATCGCGTGGGAAAGGCCTGCGTTATTTCACGCTATAAATCTTTTTGGATTATTTTTCGCTATTAATATTCGAAGTTGATATTAACGCGATATAACGATGGACGGCACGCCGTGAAATAACGTTTTATTAACCTTTAATTCCTGATGAAAGGTCGGGTGATATCCTAGGGGATTCACTCTGCGCCATCGCTCGATTTTTAAGCTAAATATAAAGCGGTGCTGCATTTATGGTCGAAAATGTCACTCGGTCAATTCTCATTTATTTGACTTTTACGTAACAAAATATAAACATTTGATGCGGATTAAATATGCAGAATGGGCGAAAAATAACGCATTTTAATGGCGTACAAAAAAACGTCGTCGGCGCGGTTATGTGCTTCATTGCATGAGAAATTATGTTTTTAATAACAAGCAATTATGCCATTTGAAATAGTAACGCGAAATTTTTGTTATTCGATTCAGCGCTCAACCCTGACAAATCAAGGCTTGCAGAGCATGCCGCCCGGATGATACAGATTTATACTGCGTCGCACCCAGGGCAGGTGAACGCTTCCACTGAATTAACATAAGCCTGTAATAAATGATTAAGTATTCTTTTCTCCGTGTTGCGACTTTGTACGGCGAAAAGAGTCTTTGAGGACTTTTTGGGTATGAAAAGTGTAAAAATTAGCCTGGCTTGGCAAATCCTGATCGCGTTGGTGCTGGGTATTATTGTTGGCGCGGTATTGCACAACCAGACAGAATCTCGTGAGTGGCTGGTCAGCAATATTCTCAGCCCGGCGGGTGATATCTTTATTCGCCTGATCAAGATGATTGTGGTACCGATCGTTATTTCCACGCTGATCGTCGGTATTGCCGGCGTGGGCGATGCGAAAAAGCTGGGCCGCATCGGATTGAAAACCATTATTTACTTCGAAGTGATCACCACCGTTGCCATCGTGGTGGGGTTGACGCTGGCCAACGTATTCCAACCCGGCCACGGCATCGATATGTCGACGCTGACCACGGTGGACATTTCGCAGTATGAGAAAACCACCGAACAGGTGCAAAGCGGTTCGCACAGTCTGGTGGCGACCATTCTGTCGCTGATCCCGTCGAACGTCTTCTCGTCGATGGCCAAGGGCGACATGCTGCCGATTATCTTCTTCTCGGTGCTGTTCGGTCTGGGGCTGTCGTCGTTGCCGAAAGAGACCAAAGAGCCGCTGCTGAAGGTGTTCAAGGCGGTGTCCGAGAGCATGTTCAAAGTCACCCACATGATCATGCGCTATGCGCCGATCGGGGTGTTTGGCCTGATTGCGGTCACGGTAGCCAACTTCGGTTTCGCCTCGCTGCTGCCGCTGGCCAAGCTGGTGGTGCTGGTGTACTTCGCCATCGCGTTCTTCGCCCTGGTGGTGCTGGGGGCTGTCGCCCGGCTGTGCAACCTGCGCATCTGGACGTTGATCCGTATCCTGAAAGACGAACTGATCCTGGCTTATTCCACCGCCAGCTCGGAAACGGTGCTGCCGCGCATCATCGAAAAGATGGAGGCCTACGGCGCGCCCAAGTCGATCACCAGCTTCGTGGTGCCGACCGGCTACTCCTTTAACCTGGATGGCTCGACGCTGTACCAGAGCATTGCCGCTATCTTTATCGCCCAGCTGTACGGCATCGAGCTGTCGTTGGGGCAGGAGATCGTGCTGGTGCTGACGCTGATGGTCACCTCGAAAGGGATCGCCGGCGTGCCGGGCGTCTCGTTCGTGGTGCTGCTGGCCACGCTGGGCAGCGTCGGCATTCCGTTGGAAGGCCTGGCGTTCATCGCCGGCGTGGACCGTATCCTGGATATGGCGCGCACCGCGCTGAACGTCGTGGGTAACGCGCTGGCGGTGCTGGTGATCGCCAAGTGGGAACACCAGTTCGATCGCAAGAAGGCGCTGGCCTACGAAACGGAGTTTCTGGCGCAGAAGGTGAAGCCGGCCAATCAGGCCTAATCACCGAGCGTCGCCGACGTTAAAAACGCCCCGGGCAGCGGTGCCGGGGCGTTTTGTTTTTAGCCGTCTTCTCTCCGCCACTTTCTTTTCTCCGTCCCCGCTGCGCGACTTGCATCCCCGCTTAACAGAATCTAAAGTGTTACCAAATTAATAGAAATGATAATAGATGTTATTATCATTTTCATTTGATGATGTATGGAGACACGCAAAAGCCGTTGAACGGCGGGTTACGCCCGTTCGGCGTCTTTATTCGGGCTTATCAAAGGTAGGTAACATGTCGGACACCGCTTTGGCCTCTGAATGGTTGCCGCTGGCGCCAGCGCAGCTTGATTTCTGGGAAGAACACACCTTGCACCCCGGGCAGACCCTGTCCACCGTCGCACACTGCACCGAACTGTGCGGCGCGGTAGAGGAAGAGACGCTCTGCCGGGCGATCGCCGCCACCCTCGCCGAGACGCAGGCGTTTGCCCTGCGCTTTGGCGAGCGGCATGGCGACTCTCCTCCGCCGTTACGGCACGATCCACAGCGTATACCGCCATTGCAACGCATCGATCTGCAAACGCACGGCGATCCCTGGCAGGCGGCGCAAAACCTGATGCGCGAAGATATCGCGCAGCGCCGGGCGCTGCACTGCGAGCCGTTAGCCGCCGCCTGGCTGATCAAGCTGGGGCCGGAGCGCTACCTCTGGTACGTACGTGCGCACCATATTCTGGTTGATGGTTTCGGTATGGCGCTAATTGAACACCGCTGCGCCGCGTTGTATGCACACTATCTGGGTGAAGGTAGCGCGGGCATGCCTCTGGGCGCCTTCGACGCCTTTCAACAGGCTGAGCTGGCCTACGCGGGTTCTGAGCGATGCGAGCGCGATCGGCGCTTTTGGCAGAGCTATCTGCCGCCGTCGCAGGCGCTGCCGACGGTGCGCAAGGGCGGTGAGGCCTATGGCGTGCGGCGTCTGAGCACCCACCACCGGCTGCCGGCGGCGGTATCGCAACGACTGGCGCAGCTGGCGGAGCGCAGCGGCATCAATTGGCCCGACTTGCTGGTGGCGCTGTCGGCGGCCTGGCTATTTCAGGTGATGCCCCGCGACACCCGGCAGGGCGAGGCGTTGCCGATGTGGATGCCAGCGATGAATCGCCGCGGGCAGGCCGCCACCAACGTGCCTTCGTTGGCGGTCAACACCCTGCCGCTGCTGGTGTCACCGCCGCAAGCGGAGACGCTGGGGGGCTTTCTCACCACTCTGACGCAGCAGCTGCGCGAGCTGCGCAGCCACGCCGGCTACCGCCTGCGCCAACTGGCCGCCGATCGCGGTGTGGATCCTGACTCGCGCTTCTTTATTTCCCCCTTCATCAACGTACAACCCTTCGATGCGCCTCGTTTTGTCGGCTGTAGCGGCACCCGCCGCGTATTGGCCGGCGGCTCGGGCGACGGTTTTAACCTGACTTATCGCGGCCGCACCGACGCCCGCGATCTGCAGGTGGATATCGATATTTATCTGGAGCAGTTCCCGACGGAGGATGCGCTGGACTATGGCGAGGCGCTGCAGGAATTCCTGTTGCGCGCGCTGCAGCGGGAAGCCTGGGAGCAGCCGCTGGCGGCCCTGACGGCGTTGCCCGCCTGATAAAATGCGGGCGGGGGATGTCCCCGCCCGAGTGGTGTGGTTTCAGTTGGCCAACAACGCCGCCACTTCGCGCGCGTTCTTGCACGGCAGGAGCGAACTGCTCACCAGCCGGGTACCGAAAGCGTCATTGAGGCGTTCCGCCACCTGTTTGATATGCGGCAGCTTCAGCCCCATGGCGATAAATGCCGTCTCTTCTCCCCATTCCGGGCGCGGTGCCACGCCGATCGCCTGCCAGTAAATGGTCAGGATCTCTGCGCTGCGCGCCAAAGGCGCGTTCGGCGGCGGGGCCGCACAGGCGTTCAGCGCCGGCGCGGTTTGCTGGTGGCTCAGGTCGGCACGGATGCGATGGCGGTCGGTTTTGCCGTTGGCGGACAGCGGCAGCGCCTCGGCATGGATAAAGCGTGTCGGAATATGGGTACAGGGCAGATAGCCGGTGGCGAAGGCGCGGATCTCGGACAGCGGCAGCGGTTTGCCGTCGCGGGTCAGATACAGGGCACCGAGCGCCGCCTCGTTGTTCTCTCCGCTGGGGTAATCCACCACCACCATGTCCTGGATCGCCGGATGGCGGCGCAGCACGTCTTCGATTTCCGGCAACGAGACGCGCACGCCGCGGATCTTCACATAGCCGTTCACCCGGGTGGCGAACATGATGTTGCCGTCCGCCCGGTAGTAGCCCTGATCGCCGGTGCGAAAAGCGCGCAGCGGTTGCCCATCCGGCCCTTCGAGGGTAACGAAATCGTGCTGCTTCAGCTCCCCCTGCTCCAGGTAGCCCAACGCCAGGTTGATCCCGGCGGTATGGATGCGGCCGACCACGCCAGCCGGGCAGTGGCTGCCGTCGTCATGGCAGATGAAGTAGCGGTTGGCCGGCAGCGGGCGGCCGTAAGGCACGGTGCCGTTCTCCTGCGGGGCGATCGGGTGCCAGATGCTCCAGATGGTGGTTTCGGTCGGTCCGCCGAGCGAGAACAGCGCGAGATCCGGGCGCAGGGTACGCAGGGTTTGTACCGTCGCCGGCTTGATGTAGTCGCCGCCTTGCGCCACCAGGCGCAGCGAACGCAGGCTGTCGGCCGTTTTGCAGGTGAGCAACATCTCCAGAATCGCGGGTACCGAACACCACAGGGTGACCCGATGCTTTTCTACCAGCTGGTTCCAGCTGATGGCGTCCTTTTCCTGATGCGGCGCCGGTAGCACCAGCGTAGCGCCGGCGCACAGCGAACCGAACAGATCGAACATCGACATGTCATGGTGCGGCGGCGTGACGGAAATGAAGACGTCGTCGGCGGTGACCGCCCAGCGCTGCTGGGTCTGGTGGACGACGTTGGCGGTGGCGCGGTTGTTGAGCACCACGCATTTGGGCTTACCGGTGGTACCGGAGGTATACAGGTAGTAGCTCGCGGCCTGGCTGGCGCTGCGTTCAACCAGCGTCTGCTCATCCGGCAGCGCAGGCGCGCGATCCGTCGGCGCCAGCAGGGTCGCCGGCGTCACGCCAATGGGCGTCTCCAGATCGCCGCCGTGCACCACCAGCGTCGGTCGGCAGTTCTCCAGCAGATAGGCGGTGCGTTCCGGCGGCGAGTTGATATCGACAGGCACCCAGATCACGCCCTGCAGGGCGCAGGCGAGGCTGAAGATGATCTGTTCCGGGCTGCGCGGCAGATACAGCGCGACCACGTTGCCCGGCTGCACGCCGCGGCTCTGCAGATTGGCGATCGCCGTGGCGATCCGCTGGCCCAGCTCGCGGTAGGTCAGCGTCTGTTCGCCGCAGATCAGCGCGTTGCCGCCGCCTTGCGCGCCGAACAGCCGCTCGGCCAGCTGTGCCAGATAAGGATAAGGTGCGTAATTCGCTTCGCTGTCGTTGTGGCGATAATGCGCCAGATCGATGAAGTCCCGCGGCGCGATCGCCAGGTCGGCCCGTTGGCAGCTGTGCAGGATGCGTCGCTGCAATGCCGCCAGCATGGCTTCTACCTGTTCACCGTGCAGCGCCTGCTCGGCGTAGTCCACGCACAGCTGCAGGTTTTTTTCGCTGTCCAGCGTCAGGCGAATGTCGATGGCGACCTGCGGCGTTTGGGTCAGGCCGTCGTGGAAGCGCACCGGCGCCTCGGCCGGCAGCGTCTCCCAGCCCAGGCAGTTGGTCAGGATCACCGGCAGCGCCGGGCCGCCCTGGCTTTGGCCGAGCAACTGCCGCGCCAGATCGACGCCGGAAAACGTCAGGTGGTCGAGCGCGCCGAGCACGTCGTCCTGCAAGGCTTGTGCGCGCTGGATAAAATCTTCGCCGTGGCGCGAATAGCGTACCGCTACGAAGCTGGAGGCGTTGCCCAGTGCACCGTCGGCGGCGGGGAATGCCACCGGCACGCCGACGCACAGCTCGCCGTCAGTGGTCCAGTGGGCCAGCGTATCGAGGATCAGCGCCGACAGCAGGCTGTTACGCAGCAGCGCATGTGGCGATCCCAGGCGGCCGAGCTGTTTTATCGTATCGCGCGGCAGCGTCAGGGTGGCGCGGCGATAGCGCGACGAGGTGAGATTGGCGAGCGGGGCGCGCCACGGTAACGCTGACGGGGTGGTGACATCCTGCAGCTTGTCGCGCCAGTAGGCGGCATCGGCCTGGCGCTGCGCCGCAGGTGCAGCAGGGGGCGGCAGCGCAGCGGCGGTCGGCGCCAGAGGGCGATCGTCAAACAGGCGCGCGATCACGGTGGAGATCCCCTGGCCGTCGAGGATCAACGCATCGAAGCTGGTGAGGATCAGCGTATCGTACGGCGATCCCGTCGGATCCTGCTGTTCCGCCCGTTGGATCACGGCGATGCGCCACAGCGGTTGGCTCGGATCGTGGCGCTGGTGGGAGTAACGCGCGCGCAGCTGTTCGACCTGGCGCTGCGCCGCTTCGCCATCAAGGGCGCGCAGATCGTGGCGATCCAGATGCAGCGTCACCTCCGGGCGTACGTGCTGCGTGCCGCGCTGCACATCGATGCAGGTGCGCAACGCCGGGTAATGCTGTACCAGCTCGGTCAGGCGCGCTTCAAGGCGCGGTACGTCCAGCTGCCGGGCGCGGTATTCGCGAAAGTCGTGCATCGCCACGCCGCCGAGCGGCCATCGATCGCTGCGGCCCAGAAGATAGGCCTGCTGCAGTGCGGTTAATGGTGTCTCCATGGTACTTCCCTATAGTCGCTAACCGATTAAAACGAGCCGGGCGCCGCGCGCCCGGAAACCGATCTCAGTGCTGCGGCGCCAGCGCGGCGAGCAGCGTTTTCGCATGCCTTCCTGCCTCGGGCGAGCGTTGGCAGATCAATGCCGCCAGCGCCGCAGGGGAGGAATGCGCCGCCAGATCCTGCGCCGTTAGCCCCGCCGCCAGATACTTGTTGAGCACCTTCAGCAGCGCGTTAACCCCGGCATCCGGCAAGGCCAAGCGGTGGATATCGTCGTGGTCGCGCAAGCCGGCCTCGGGGGCCACCCGCGCCAGCAGCCGATGCAGCACCTGGCGCACCGGCGCCTGCTGCGCCAGCGCGTCGGGCGTGCATTGCGCCAGCAGCTGCGACAGCGGGCGATCGAACGCCGCCGTTTGCCGCGCGGCCAGGTGCAGCAGCGCCCGGTAACAGGTCAGCAGGCGTGGCAGCACCTGCTCGGGGAACGCGTCGAGCCGCACGTCCCAGTTGATCAGAATGCCGTCGTCGACGTGGGCGACCTGCGCATCCAGTGCCACCTGCGGCCCCTGAGAGATGACCCAGCCGAGACGGCCGAAGGTGTCGGTGACCCGTTCGGAAAACAGCGTCTTGCCGCGGATGCCGAAACCGGCGGTAAACACCACCGGCGAAGGCTGCAGGCTGCCGTGCAGGCGCGACAGATCGCGCATCACGCTCACGCCGGGGTAATCCGCATGCTCGATCAGCTCCGCCAGCTGGGTCATCAGGCGCCGGCAGAAGGCGCTCAGGTTTTCCGTCGGGTTCAGCTCCACGCCGAGCAGCACCAGGTTAGAGAAATCGCCGATGAGGCGATGCGCGTCCTCCCGTTCGCTCTCGCGGTGGAACAGCGGCACGTTGAGCCGAAAGCGCGTCATGTTCCACCCCTGGCCGACGGCCAGGGCGAACAGTGCGAGAAACAGCGTCGAGAGCGAGGTGTGGTGCCGTTTGGCGACGTTCTCCAGCGCGCGGCTTTCCTCTGCGTCCAGCTGTATGGCCAGGCGATCGCTGCGGCAGCGGTCCGGCGTGCGCAGCAGGCGCGGCGCTGGTGGCACCTGCGCCAGACGCTCACGCCACCAACGCTGGCCGCGTTCGCGCCGCTGGCGCAGCGCCTCGTCGGCGTCACGTTGTGCGAGGTGATCGAAGTAGGCCGGCGGCGCGTCATGGGAGGGTACCGGTGGGCACTGGTGATAAAACGCCGTCAGATCTTCCATCAACAGGCGAAAGCTCATGGCATCGCCGGCGATCATATCGAGATCGACATGCAGGCGGCTGCGCCCTTCCGGCAACAGGCTCAGGCTGATATCGCAGGGCACGCCCTGTTCCAGCGGCAGCAGCTGGGTACTTTTTGCCTGGCGTTTGGCGGCGAGCGCGGCTGCCAGCGTCGCTGTATCGGCGTGCCGCCAGTCGTCGAGATGCAAGGTGTGCCGGGGGCCGGGAGGCGCGATCGTCTGCCGGCCATCATCGGTAATGCGCAGGCGTAACAGCGGATGACGCAGGTACAGCGCATCGACGGCCTGGCGCAGTCGGGCGAGATCCAGCTCGCCGCCGTCGAATTCCGCATACAGGTGGGCGGCCATGCCGCCGAGGGGAGGAGCGGACTGTCGGCCTACCCAATAGGCGGCCTGCATCGTGGTCAAAGCTTTCATCGGGTATCCATTTTGATTCAGCCAACGAGACTGCAAGAATATATCCAAATGTTAATAGGAATGAAAATTATTATTATTTAATCCATTTGACGCGAGGGTGCTATCTATAAGGGGTTTTAGCGAGGGCGGACGGGCGTATCGTTGGGTGTGAATAATTTATCTATATTATTCTTAGCATTGTAATGATTGCTTGTTATTGCAGCGCCTGTTTTACCTGCGAAAGTATAAGGTTTTCTGTCTGTTATCGCGGCTTTCCTCACACCTTTGTTGATAATGATTTGCATTAGAAAATGCAAAATATTATCATTCTTAACATTATTTTACGTTTTTATACAAGCCGCCGGCCGCTCCGCCGGCGGCTTGGCCGTGGACGGGGCCGCGCCCGTTCGGCCGCGCAAGGCATGGGTTTGCCGCAGGGATAAGCAACAGAAAGGTCGGGAAGGCCGGAGCGTCATGGTCTGTGTGAGTGTCGATGTAGGTTGTGTAAAAAAAATCAAATTTTGTGCACCTCTGGGATGAAAGGAGAAGACATCTATGGGCAAGCATTTTGCGGCTCAACGGCATGAAAGCGTAGGAAACGGGGAAAAAGCGGGGTTGAAAGCCATTGGGGCGTTTTCCTCCGTATTTTTAGGGGTATGTTCACTGGCGATCGGTAACGTCAACGCGGCGGAAACCAAGAGCAACGAAACCTACCAGGACGCGGAAACGCTGCTGGTCACCGGTGAGAAGATCAAACGTTCCATTTTCGACACCGGTTCCAGCGTGCAGGTGTTCGACAGCAACCGCATCGCCTCGATGCCCGACGCGGTGCAGATCCCCGATCTGCTGCGCATGACCCCCAACGTGGTGGATCTGGGCATCGGCAACGAACTGCCGACCGTGCGCGGCATCGACGGCTCTGGCCCGAACGTCGGCGCCAACGCCTTCCTCAGCGGCACCCGCCCGCGCCTCAATCTGTCGTTGGACGGCCGTTCGCTGACCTATAACGAACAGGCGTTCGGCCCGCAGTCGCTGTGGGATCTGGATCGCGTCGAAGTGTTCCTCGGCCCGCAAAGCTACATTCAGGGGCGTAACGCCATCGCCGGCGCCATCGTTATGGCCAGTAAAGATCCGACCTTCGAATGGGAAAGCGCCTTCAAGGGCGGGGCCGGCAACCAGCACTCTTCACAGCTGGCCGCCATGGCATCTGGCCCGCTGGTGGAAGATCAGCTGGCGTTCCGCGTCAGCGTCGATCGCCAGCGCCGCCGCAGCGAAGCCGATCTGCCGGCCTATGCGCCAGTGGGCGACCCGCGCGAAGTGGAAGCCACCACTGCCCGCGCCAAGCTGTTGTTCAACCCGGCCGGCCTGCGCGATCTGACCACCAAGCTGACCTTTAACCACTTCGGCAGCACCGCGCCACAGAACGAAAGCCTCAACCCGCAGCCGCACCCGACCAATCCGCGTCACGATCCGCGCCGCGCCGTGTTCAAAAGCAACATGAACAGCACCATCTGGGATCTGGCCTGGGAGGCCTCCGATGCGCTGACGTTTGAAAACCGCGTTATCTATACCGACTTCAATATCAATCGGCCGACCGCTTACAACATCCAATACGCCGAGATCGACGGCCAGGAAGTGCACGTAGAACCGGTGGTGCGCTTCGGCGGCGCGGACAGCCGCCTGCACGGGCTGGCGGGGCTGCGTTATTTCCACGGCACGCAGGATGAGTTCGTCAACATCTTCGGCGGATCGACCTTCAAAGATAAAACCGATACCCATTCGGCGTTCGCCGAGCTGACCTATGCGCTGACGCCGCAGGTGGACGTGACCGCCGCCAGCCGTCTGGAACGCGAGCACCGTCGCCGCGACGGCGGCAGCCAGGCGGTGCGCATCGACTTCGACGAAACCTACACGGTGTTCTTGCCGAAGCTGGACGTGGCCTGGAAACCGACGGATACCCAAACCTACGGCGCCAAGATCGCCCGCGGCTATAACGCCGGCGGCGGCGGCATCACGATCGGTACGCCGGTGGTCAGCTATACCTACGGTTCCGAGTATGTGTGGAACTACGAGCTGTACACCCGCCATCACCTGAAAGACGCCAACGTGGTGCTGACGGGTAACATCTTCTACAACGATTACAAGGATATGCAGCTGCCTTATTCGTTGGGTGAGAACTCCAGCGTGATCCGTAACGCCGACAAGGTGGAAACCTACGGCGCGGAAATCGGTGCCACCTGGCAGCCGCGTTGGGACTTCGAGCTGTTCGGCAACCTCGGCCTGCTGAAAACCGACATCAAGAAGTTCTCGGGCAGCGGCGTGGAAGGGCATGAGCTGGCGCGCGCACCGGCTTACACCGCCAACATGGGTGCTAAATATCAGTTCCTGAAAGGGTGGGAGCTGAGTAGCAACGTGGCATTTACCGACTCCTACTATTCGCAATACGACAACGACTCGCGCGGGCGCATCGGCTCCTATTGGACGGCCAACGCCCAGCTGGCTTACACCTTCGACTACGGTCGCGCCACGCTGTATGCGAAAAACCTGTTTGATTCAGACCGCCGCGAGATGGTCAGAAGCAACGACATCTACACGGCGACTCTTCAGCGAGGCCGCTTGGTCGGCGCAGCAGTTGAGCTGAATTTCTAACGCTATCGCGATGACGGGGGACGAATGTCCCCCTTTTTATGCGCTATCCCGGCACGGCCGGGCAAAGGAGATAACGCAGTGATCGGTGATTTTGACAGCATTCTGAGCGATGAAGAGGCCCAGCGGCTGGAGAGCGCGTTTCAGGCGCTGGGCGCGGCGTCGGCGGACGGCGAACGGCCGGTAAGCGAAGCCGAAGAGCGGGCGTGGTTCGCCCATCTGCAGCAGGGTGACGCACGCGGGCAGCGGGCGCTGGCCTGGCGCCTGACGGGGGACGTGGATATCGCCCGGCTGACGGCGGCGCTGCAGGCGCTGGTGCGGGAAACGCCTGGCGTGGACGTGCGCTACGTTTTTGATGACGAAAACGGTCTGGTGAAACGCCCCGCCGGCTCGGCGCCGTTGCCGGTGAGCCTGCGTCAGGTGGCGGACGAACAACACGCCATGGGTTGCCTGCTGCAGGCGCAGGCGGTGCCGTTTGAACTGGAAAACGAAGCGCCGCTGCGCTGCCTGCTGTTGCTCATGCCGGGCGATGACGTGATTTTGGGCGTGGTCTTGCATGACATCCTGGCGGAAACGCTGCCGTGGCGCCACCTGCCGGCGATGCTGTCCGCCCGTTATAACGGGGATGTGATGCCTCTGCCTTTCGCGGTGGCGCCGGTCGAGCTGGCGGAAACCCCGGAGCCGCAGCTGCCGTGGGTGCGCCAGGCCGTCTCGCTGCAGGATTACCGCAGCCCGGCGCAGCGCGCTGAAGCGTTGCCGCCGGTGGGCTCGCGCGTGGTCACGCGCATTGATCGCTCGCTGTTGCCCGCCAACGACACGCCGCGGGCCTTGCTGGCGGCGGTGGCGGCACGGTTTGCCGAGTTCGTCGCCGCGCAGGCCGGCGGCCAAGCGGTGCAGCTGTGCGTGCCGGCCGCAGAAACGGCGGAGTTCGTCGGCCTGGAGCTTGGCCTGACGGCGCCGCCGCTGATGCGCCTGACCGTGCAGCATGGCGAGAGCGACGTCGGGCAGCGGCTGCTGGCGCAGGCCGTGGCTGAACAGCCGGACTCGCAGCGAGCGCAGCTGCTGGTGGCCTGGCGCGACGATCTGGCCGCAGAGTGGCGGCTGGAAGGGGTTCACGCCGAACGCCTGTTGCTGCCGCCGCTGCATACGCCGTTTGAACTGGCGCTGCTGCTGGGCTTGCCCGAGGCGGAAGCGCTGACGCTGGAGCTGGTCACCGACCCGCGCCTGTCTCCCCATGTGGCGCCTTTCCTGCTGGAGCAGTTCAGCGCGTTCCTGGCCGGGCAGCGGATTGCCGTCGCCTTGCCGGCGGCTGAGGCCGCTTCTCCGGCGATGGCCGCGCCGGCGGCGAACGGCGACGCAGACGAAAGCGTTGCACCGCTGATTTTGCAGGAGTTCCGTGAGGCGCTGGTGGCGCCGGAAATGACCCTGGATGAAGACTTCTTCGATCGCGGCGGCCATTCGCTGGTCGCTACCCGGGTGATCGGCCGTTTGCTGAGCCTGCATCAGATCGAAATCAACATTAACGATCTGTTCAGCCATCCGACGGCGCGCGGGTTGGCGGGCTACGCCAAACGCCTGAACGTCGCGCAGCCGAATGCCGCGGTGGCCACCGCCGACGACCATGATCGCGCGCAGGCGCCGCTGTCGCTGGCGCAGGAATCGCTGTGGAAGGTGTATGAAGCCTTCGGCCATGACGAGATTTTCAACCTGCCGTTCTCTCTGCGCTTCTTCGATGCGGTGGATGAAACGGCGCTGCGTCAGGCGTTTATCGACGTCATGACTCGCCATACCGTGCTGCGTTCACGCTTCGTCGAGCAGCAGGGCGAAGTGGTGCAGGTGGTGGTGCCGGCCGCCGAACTCTCGGACTACTCGTGGTTCCGCTTCTCCCACGAGATGCCGGCGGGCAACGCCGCCGCCCTGTTGGCCGATGCCGGCCAGCACCGGTTCGATCTGGCCGCCGAGCTGCCGCTGCGCGCCACGCTGCTGCGCGATGCGGACAACGGCCAACAGCTGCTGTCGCTGTTGTTCCACCATGTGGTGCTGGATGAATGGTCGCTCAACCTGATGATGGATGAGCTGGGCGTCGCCTATCGCCATCGCGTCGTCGGCCAGGCGCCGCAGTGGAGCGGGCAACCGCCGCAGTTCCACACTTTCGCCCGGCAGCAGCGGGCCTCCGGGGTGCAGCAGCAACATCTGGACTACTGGCTCGACGCGCTGCGCGGCGCGCCGGTCGGCCAGCCGATCTTCCGGCAAGAGCCGTCCACCCATCCGGCGGTGCCGGCACCGGCGGACGTCAACGGCGGCTGGCTGGAGTTCGAGGTCGATCCTGCCGTGGCGGAAGGCCTGTATCAGCTCGCCCGCCGCAACAACGCTTCGCTGTTCAACGTAGTGTATGCCGGGATTACCTCGGCGCTGCGCCTGCTCGGCGGCCCGGCGGATCTGCTGGTGGGCACCTCGACCTCCGGCCGTAACGACGCCGAGTTCTTCGATACCGTCGGCTACTTCACTACCGTAGTGGTGCACCGCGTGCGCTTCGACGAGGGGCTGACGGTGGCCGGGTTGGTCAGCCAGGTGAAAAACACCATCAATGGCTCGCTGCCGTACACCGATATTCCGATCGATCTGGTGGAGGAAGGGCTGTTCGGCGTGGACGCCGACCGCAAGAACCACATGTTTGAAGTGTTTATCCAGATCCACAGCCGCATCAAGCTGAACGGCGAGTTCCGGCTGCAGGACGGCAGCGCGATCGCCTACCGTCAGGTGGAGCCGGAGAAAGCCGAATCGCTGCTCGGCCTGCAGTTTGAGGTGATGGAAGACGATCTGGCCGGGAAGAAATCCCTGCGGGTGATGATGACCTACCGCCAGGACCACTACAGCCGGGAGCAGGCCAATCTGATCGCCGACGGCGTTCAGCACGTCTTTACCCAGTTTGCGCAGCACATCGCTGGCGATATCGCTCTGGCGGCGCTGCCGCCCGGGCCGCAGGCATGACGTTGTTTCACTCTAACCGAAAGCATGATTTTCAAGGAGATAAAAGGATGTCTGGAACCCTAGCAACCCCGCGCGCGTTACTGTCGCTGCTGGTGGCGGCCTCTCTGGTGGTCGCCGGTGCCGCGCAGGCGGACGATGTCGGCATCAAACCGCAGGACATCAAGCGCGAGGCGCTGTCATCGACGGTGGTGGAGATGGCCTACAGCACCTCGCAACAGGCGCTGTTCGTCAGCGCGCCGGACTGGAAGGAAGAGGCGCGCTCCCGCGTGCTGCGGCTGGATCCCAACACCCTGGCGATCAAGGCGGAGATCCCGCTGCAGGTGAAAGGCTTCGGCGTGGCGCTGAACGATGCGGGCAATCGCCTGTACCTGACGCAGGCTTTCAACGGCGAAGTCGGGGTGGTGGACACCACCACCAACCACGCGCTGGGCAGCATCAAGCTGTTGGACAAAGCGGTGCTGGAGCAGGCTTACAAGCAGGCGGGCATCAGCGGCAAGCGTCTGGATTTCCTGTTGGCGGAGCTGAAGAAGTTTAAAATCACCGAGGACTACCTGTACCGCCTCCGCGAGATCAAATATGACGCGCAAAGCGGCCGTCTGTTCCTGCCGGGGCTGGGCTTCGGCGTCGACAGCGTGCTGTACGTGGTCGATACCAAGGCCGGCAAGCTGGAGAAAGTGATCCCGGGCTTTGGCTACAACGCGGTGGGCATCACGCTGGATGAGAAGGGCCGCCGGGTGTTCGTCTCCAACATGCAGGGGCAGGTGATCACCCTGAACGCCGACACGCTGGCGATCACCGCCACGCACGAAGTGCAGGCCGATCAGCTGCTGAATCTGGTGTATGACCCGGCAAGCAATCGCCTGTTGGGCGTCGATCAAGGCATCGATCGCGACGACTACCGCAACCATCATCTGGGGCACGACTACGTGAAACGCAGCAGCGGCCACCGGGTGTTTGCGCTGGATGCGGACAGCGGCAAGGTGCTGGCCAGCGAGCTGACGGATGAGGTGCCGATCGGCCTGCTGCTCGACGAGCGCAGCCAGCGGCTGTATGTCGCCAACCGCAAAGGCGTGCGCGTGGATCACGGCGCCGGCACGCTGACGGTGTTCGACGCCAAGACGCTCAAGCGCCTGCAAACCGTAGACCTGCCGCCGCACCCTAACAGCCTGGCGTTGGATCCGAAAGGCGACGCGCTGTTTGTGACGGTGAAAAACGACGGTGCCTCCACCAAGGCCGGCAAGCCGGAAAGCGTGGTGCGCATTCAGCTGCACACCCAGTAACGCAATGGAAAGATAAAAAAAGGGGCGCCGCGGCGCCCCTTTTCGTTGGGTCATGTCATCAGAAGTGGGTGTTGATGCTCATGTAGTAGGTACGGCCCGGTTCGTTGTAGGTGGCCGCGCCCGCGCCGGCGATGTTGATCGCGCCGGTAATCGGGTCGCCCACGTTCTGCGCGTTACCGGCGCGGAACTGGCGTTTGTCGAACAGGTTGTCGATGCCGGCGGTGACGCTGACGTTTTTGGTCAGGTCATAGGTCGCGCTGGCACCGACGACGGCATAAGGGCTGACCTCGCGGGTTTCGCCGCCGGTGGCCGGTTTACCCTGGTAGTTGTACTTCTTCGGCTTCTGACGGCCGTACCAGGTCAGGGTGGACTGCATCGACAGATCCTGCGTAGCCTGCCAGCTGAGGGTCGAGTTGACGGTGAACTTCGGGATCACCGACAGGTAATCGCCGGTGGTCTTGTTCTTGTTCTCGATCATGTAGGTGGCGTTGTTGCTCCAGGTGACGGTCTCGCTGACCGGCACGTTCAACGAGCCTTCCAGCCCCTGCACCACCGCTTTCGGTACGTTCTCCCACTGGTAGACCGCCGTGCCGGTGCTGCTGGTGGCGATGCGCGAGTTACCCGCTTCAATCTTGTTGTGGTAATCGTTGCGGAAGTAAGTCACGCCGGCCAGCCAGCCTTCGTTATGGAACTCCAGCCCGATCTCTTTGTTGACGCTGGTTTCCGCCTTCAGATCGTCGTTACCGAGCAGGTAGCAGCCGTTTCTGACATCGCTGCCCGCACACCCTTGGCCTTTGCTGTACAGCAGGTAGTTGCCGTTGGTCTGGTACAGGGTCGGTGCCTTGTAAGAACGCGCGATGCCCATTTTCAGCGTGAAGTAGTCGCCCAGTTCCTGCGACAGGTTCAGCGCCGGGCTCCAGTTGTTGCCGGATTCTGAATGCAGATCGTAACGCAGACCCGGCGTCAGCATGGTGGTGTCGGTCAGCTCAATGTTGTCTTCGGCGAACAGCGAGAAGATATGCGCGGAAGCGTAAGGACTGCGCGTGCCGTTGCCCATGCCGGGAATAGTGCCGCCCATCAGCGTTTGGCTGGTGGAGGTGCCGTCTTTCATCCGCTGTTGGGTCCACTCGGTACCCAGGGTGGCGGTCTGTGAAACGCCCAGCTCAAACGGCACGCTGACTTCGCTGTGCGCCAGGAAGTCGTCCAGCTTGGTGGTGCCGAAACCGGTATTTTTGGTGTCGAAGATGCCTTCGGTGCCGCCGGCCAGGCCTTCGTTCAGGCGGGTATTGCGGGTGCGCTCGAACTGCACGTAGTTGTTGGTGCTCACGCCGTTGTCCCAGGCGCCGCGGTGGGTCAGGCCGAAGGTTTCACGGTAGATGCGGTTAGTCTCTTTGCCGTAGTTGCTCTGCACCAGGGCATTGGTATTGGTGTTCTGGGTATCGCCGGAATACAGGTTGCCCTGACGGCCGTAGGCATACTCGAACTCCAATGACTGCAGATGGGCGAAGTCCCAATGCAGTAAGGCGTCGATGTTTTTATCGACCACCCCTTCGCGCCCGGCGGGCAGGCTGTTGGCGTAGGCGCCTACGCGTTCGGACTTGTGTGATTCGTTAATGTCCCAGGCGTCGGCCTGCGTTTTGCTGTAGCCGCCGAACAGGCGGAAGCTCAGGGAATCGCTCAGCGGGCCGGACAGGCTGAAGTCGGTGCGCTTGGTGGCGCCCTCCTGCTTGTGCTGCGGCACGTTGAAGTAGCCGTTCAGCGAGCCGTGCAGCGCATCGCCGGCCTTCTTGGTGATGATGTTGACCACGCCGCCCGCGGCGCCGTTGCCGTAGCGCGCGGCGGCCGGGCCGCGCAGCACTTCGATGCGTTCGATCATTTCCGGCGGCACCCAGGCGGTATCGCCGCGCGAGTCGCGCTCGCCGCGCCAGCCCTGACGCACCGAGTTGCGGCTGGAGGCCGGTTTGCCGTCGATCAGAATCAGGGTGTTTTCCGGGCCCATGCCGCGGATATCGATCTGGCGATTGTTGCCGCGCTGGCCGCTGGTGGAGTTGCCGGTCAGGTTAACCCCTGGCATGGTGCGGATCAGTTCGCTGATGTCGCGCGCCGGCGGGCGTTTTTTGATCTCTTCGGCGGTGATGGTGGACACCCCCGGCGCCTGCAGGTTCTGCCGGGCGGCGGTCACGACGATGGTGTCTTCGCCGCGCGGCTTTTTATCCGTGGTGCCGCTGTTTTCTTCCGTGGTGGTGGTGTCGGTCTGCTGCGCGGCGTTGGCGAACGCGGACGCGCCCAATCCCAAGCCGATAAGAGTGGCTAAAGAATAACGTGATAGCTTGCTTTTCATCTGAGTGTCCTACCTTGCTGCCATCCCTCGCCGAACGGGGGGAAGGGCGGTTGTAGTTTTTGTGTAGTCGGAAATAGAAAATCGGCTGCGGCAAGGGATGCCATTGATGTATCCCCGATCCCTGTCCGTTGCGCGCAATACCAGCACGATCTCCAAGCCTTACACACTATTGCAAATGCAAATTATTATCAATAGTATTTGGCGTACAGTGCGTTCGGGCGGTGGCCGGCGATAGGGAAAAGTCGACGTTCCCGGTGCCGCCAACTACAAAATGGGTAGGCGTTGTGAATACAGAACTACAGTCAGAAAGCAGCAGATTATTGGCCAGCAGCAATGCGGGCAGTCCAGGGTGGTGGTTGACGGTGGCACGACGCGGTACGCCATGGGTAGAACCGGCGGGTAACGGCCGTTGGCGAACCACCTTTTTCTGGCGCGATCCTCAGGGATGCGAATTGACCTCCGCCTACCGTCGCGTGTGGATCAACATCAACTGCCTGACCGACCATCATCAGCCGAATCCGCCGCAAAGCCTGCAGCGTTTGGCCGGCACCGACGTGTGGTACTGGCAGACCGAGCTGAGCGGCGCCTGGCGCGGCAGCTACTGCTTTATCCCCTGCTTTGACGAGCGGCCGCCGGCGTTCAGCGGCGACGATGCGCACACCAACATGCACAACCTGCGCCACTGGTGGCACCAGGTGTTCGCCAGCGCCACCCCCGATCTGCTCAACCCGTATCGCTCCTGGCAAAGCGCCAGCGGCCACAGCGTCTCCGGCCTGCACATGCCGGATGCGCCGCCGCAGCCGGTATGGCGCTCGTTCGACGAGTACGAGATCGCCAGCGGGCGCTGTACGCCACCGCTGCCGGCGCGTTTGCAGCGCCATACCTGGCAAAGCGAGCGCCTGGGCAACAGCCGCGACGTCTGGATCTACACCACCGGTGACAGCAAGCCGGCCGAGCGTCCGTTGGCTATTCTGCTCGACGGCCAGTTCTGGGCGAAGCAGATGCCGGTTTGGGAGCCGCTGATGCAGCTGACCCGTGAAGGGGCATTGCCGGAAGCGGTGTATGTGCTGATCGACATTATCGATCTGCCGCACCGGTCGCGCGAACTGACCTGCAAGGACGATTTCTGGCTGGCGGTGCAGGAAGAACTGATGCCGCAGCTGGCCGACTGGGCGCCGCACAGCGACAAACCGGCCGATACGGTGGTGGCGGGGCAAAGCTTTGGCGGCCTGGCTTCCCTGTATGCCGGCCTGCGCTGGCCGCAGCGCTTCGGCGCGGTGATCACTCAGTCTGGTTCCTACTGGTGGCCGCGGCGCGACATGCTGCAGTTGCCGAGCATTCCCGACGATGCCTGCTGGCTGATGCAGCAGGTGGAACGACACGGCCTGGGCAACCACGGCGCGCTGAAGGTATTTATGGAAGCCGGTTCGCAGGAAAAGCTGGTGCACCGGGTCAGCGGCGAAATGGCGGCGCGCCTGAGCGACGCCGGCCATCGGGTGCACTACCGGGTGGTGGAGGGCGGGCACGACGCGCTGTGCTGGCGCAGCGGCCTGACCGACGGGCTGCAGGCGGTCTGGGCTTCCGCTTTCGCCACCGCTTATCCGGCATCGGCGACGGCAACGGCTCGAGGAACACATGATGGAAAGCCTGAATCCGTTCGATGATCAACAGCAGCGCAGCCTGGTGCTGCGCAACGTACAACAACAATACAGTTTGTGGCCGGATTTCCGCGCCATTCCGTCCGAGTGGACGATCGTCTTCGGCCCGGCGGCGCGCACTGCGTGCGCCGAATGGCTGGAACAGCATTGGCAAGACATTCTGCCGGTCGCAGCACGCGAGGCGTGACCGGCGCCAGGTAATCACGGGAGCAATAAGCAGTGTCACACACCCCTAACTCTCTCAGCGGCCCGGCGCTTGCGGGCGAATGGCCGCTGGTCGCGGCGCAACCCGGCATCTGGGTCGCCGATCAAATTTCCCCGCATCGCAATGCCTACGCGGTGGCCCACGCCATCGAACTCAACGGCCCCATTGCCGTAGAGCCTCTGCTGCAGGCCATTACCCAGGGCCTGGGCGAGGTGGATATGCTGCGCCTGCGTTTTGCGGAACGCGACGGCGTGCCGGTGCAATGGCTGGACGACGCGCTGGCGGTGCACGAGCCGGAACTCGTCGATCTGACGACGTCGCCGGACCCCGAAGCCGCCGCGCGCGCGCTGATGGATATCGATCTGGCGAGCGATCTGCGCGCCGGCAGCGGCGCGCCGCTGTATCGCCATGTGGTGATGCGCCTCGCGGATGACCGCTGGTTCTGGTATCAGCGCTATCACCATCTGCTGGTGGACGGTTTCAGCTTCACCGCCATCGCTCGCCGCGTGGCGGCGATTTACACCCATCTTTGCCGCGGCGACGCGCTGGAACCGACGCCTTTCACGGCGTTCAGCGACGTGGTGGCGGAATACCAGGCTTACCGGGAGGCGCCGGCCTGGCAGCGCGACGCCGATTTCTGGCTCGAAAAAGCGCGGCAGCTGCCGCCGCCGGCGACCCTTTGCCCGCAGCCGCTGGCCGGGCAAACCCCCACGCCGCGCATCCACCGGCTGGAACAGCGCTGCGATCCGCAGGCCTTCGCCGAACTGGTGCAGTGCGGCGCGCAGCAGAAGCTGAACGCCGCCGATATGGCGGTGGCGCTGGTGGCGCTGTGGGTATCGCGCCTGAGTGGCCAACCGAGCTTCAGCGCCGGTTTTATCTTCATGCGCCGTACCGGATCGGCCGCCCTGTGCGCCGCCGGCCCGGTGATCAACGTGCTGCCGATGGAGATGCACCTCGAGCCGCAGGCCACGCTGTATGAGGCCGCCGCCCGCATCAGCCGCGAGCTGAAAACGGTGCGCCGCCATCAGCGCTACGACGCCGAACAGGTGCAGCGCGATCTGGGGCGCATCGGCGACGGCGAACCGCTGTACGGCACGGTCTTCAACTTCAAAATGTTCGATTACCAGCTGGACTTCGCCGGTATCGAAGGCATCACCCACGATCTGGCCTCCGGGCCGGTGCGCGATCTGGAGATTGCGCTGTTTATCGACGAGCACCATCACCTGAAGGTGGAACTGCTGGCCAACGCCGAGCGATACAGCCGCCAGGAACTGCAGGCGCACCTGCAGCGGCTGCCGCTGCTGCTGGCGCAGTTCGCCGCGCAGGCAACGTTGCCGATCGGCGAAGCCGATATGCTGACCGCCGACGATCACGCGCTGCTGGCGCGGGTCAACGACACGACGCACCCGGTACCGGCGACCACGCTGAGCCAGCTGCTGGCGCAGCAGGCGCAAACCACGCCAGACGCGCCGGCGCTGGCGGATGCGCATTTCAGCTTTACCTACCGCGAAACGCGCGAGCAGGTCACGGCGCTGGCGCGCGAGCTGGTGGCGCAGGGCGTGCGGCCGGGCGACATCGTGGCAGTGGCGTTGCCGCGTTCGGTGTTCCTGTCGCTGGCGTTGATGGCGATCGTGGAAGCGGGCGCCGCCTATCTGCCGCTGGACACCGGTTATCCGGACGAACGGCTGGCGATGATGCTGGAAGACGCCGCGCCGCGGCTGGTCATCACCAACCCGGCGCAGCAGGCGCGTTTCGCCGACAAGGGCGAAATCTTGCTGTATGACGCGCCACTGGCGGCCGATCACGCCGCCGGGGTGGCGATCGCGGGCCCGACGCCGGACCATGCGGCCTATATCATCTTTACCTCCGGCTCCACCGGGCGTCCGAAAGGCGTGCTGGTCGGCCATCAGGCGATCGTCAACCGCCTGCTGTGGATGCAGCAGCAGTATCCGCTGGGAGCGGACGACGCGGTGCTGCAGAAAACGCCGTGCAGTTTCGACGTCTCGGTGTGGGAATTCTTCTGGCCGCTGATGGTTGGCGCCCGGCTGGTGATGGCGCCACCGGAGGCGCATCGCGACCCGCAGCAGCTGCAACAGCTGATCGCACAACATCGCATTACCACGCTGCACTTCGTGCCGTCGATGCTGGCGGCTTTCGTGGCCGCCCTGGACGACGACGCGGCGGTGGCGAGCTGCGCCGCGCTGCGCCAGGTGTTCTGCAGCGGCGAAGCGCTGCCGGCGGAGCTGTGCCGCCTGTGGCAAAGCCGCACGGCGGTGCCGTTGCACAACCTCTACGGCCCGACCGAAGCGGCGGTGGACGTGACCTGGCATCCGGCCTACGGCGAGGCGCTGGCGAAGGTGACCGGCGCCAACGTGCCGATCGGGCTGCCGGTGTGGAATACCGGGCTGCGCATTCTTGACGCGCGCCTGCGGCCGGTGCCGCCGGGCGTGGCGGGCGATCTGTATCTGACCGGCGTGCAGCTGGCGCACGGCTACCTTGGCCGGCCGGATCTGACCGCCAGCCGCTTTGTCGCCGATCCGTTCGGCGAGGGCGGGCGCATGTACCGCACCGGCGACGTGGCGCGCTGGCTGCCGGACGGCGCGGTGGAATATTTGGGCCGCAGCGACGATCAGCTGAAGATCCGCGGGCAGCGTATCGAGCTGAGCGAAATCGACCACGCCTTGCTGTCGCTGCCGGGCGTGCGCCAGGCGGTGACGCACGCGCTGGTGCTGCAGGGCACACCGGTGGACGCCGGCGGCGATGCGCGCCAGCTGGTAGGCTATCTGGTGATGCAGCCTGGCGCGAACTGGGATGCGGAAGCCCTGCGCGCGGCGCTGGCCGACCGCCTGCCGCCGCACATGGTGCCGGTGGCGCTGGTGGAAATGAGCGATTTGCCGCTGAGCGCCAACGGCAAGCTGGATCGCAAGGCCTTGCCGCAGCCGCAGGGCGGTGAACGCAAGGCAGGACGGCCGCCGCAGGCCGGGCTGGAAAGCGAGATCGCGGCGGTGTTCGCCCGCTTGCTGCAGCGCGAGCAGGTGTTCGCCGACGACGATTTCTTCGCGCTCGGCGGCCATTCGCTGCTGGCGATGCGTCTGGCGGCAGAGCTGCGCCGCGATCTGGGCAAGGCGGTGTCCGTCGGCCAGGTGATGGTGGCGTCGCGCGTTGAGCAGTTGGCGGCCTTGCTGGCGGAAGATCGCACGCAGGAAGAGGCCGATCGCAGCGGATTCGACAGCGTATTGCCGCTGCGCGTCACCGAGGGGCCGACGCTGTTCTGTCTGCACCCGGCGTCCGGTTTCTCGTGGCAGTTCAGCGTATTGCCGCGCTATCTCGATCAGCACTGGTCGCTGGTCGGTATCCAGTCGCCGCGGCCGGACGGCCCGCTGGCGCTGAGCGAAGATATGGATCAGGTGGTGGATGCCCACCTGCAGACGGTGTTGCAGGTACAGCCGCACGGGCCGTACCACTTCATCGGCTACTCGCTGGGCGGCACGCTGGCGCAGGGCATCGCCGCCCGGCTGCAGGCGCGCGGTGAGCAGGTGGCATTCCTCGGCCTGCTGGATACCTATCCGCCGGAGACCCAAAACTGGGACGTGATGCTGGACGACAACGTGTTGAAGGAAGTGCAGCGCGAGCGCGAGCAGTTCCTGGCGGTGTCGCAGGATACGCTCGATCCGGCGCTGGGCGAGACGCGCACCGCGATGTTCGACAACATCGAAGCCAACTACGCCGATTCGGTGCGGTTGCTGTCGCACACGCGCACCGCCCGCTTCCGCGGTCAGGCGACGCTGTTCGTCGCCAAACGTACGTTGCAGGAAGGGATGGACGTGCAGCAGACCTGGTCGCAGTACGTCGATGCGCTGCAGGCGCACGAGCTGGACTGCGCGCATGTCGATATCGTTTCGCCGGCGTCGTTCAAAGTGCTGGGGCCGCTGCTGAACCGGATCTTGCGCACGCTGTAATCGCGCCCGTCATCTCGCCGCCAGGCACGGGGATTACCCCGCGTGTGGCGGCGTTTCTTGCGGTTGCTCACAGTTGAATATCAATGAGTTTTATTATCATTATTGATTTCGCCATCTGTGCTAGCATAGCGCCCCGCAACTGCAGAATCCCCGTTTAAAGATGTGGTGAACAACCGATGAGTAGCAAACCCTCCATCCTGCTTGATTTTAGCCTGCTGAAAACCAACCGGGCTTTCCGCGCGGTATTCTGCGCGCGCTTTATCTCCATTGTGGCGCTGGGGCTGATGGCGATCGCCATCCCGGTGCAGATCCAGGCGCTGACCGGTTCCACCCTGCAGGTCGGGCTGGCGGTGACGTTGGCCGGCGGCGGCATGTTCGCCGGGCTGCTGATGGGAGGCGTATTGGCCGATCGCTATGAGCGGCGCCGGCTGATCCTGTTCGCGCGTTCCACCTGCGGCGTCGGCTTCGTCGGCCTGTGCCTCAACGCCCTATTGCCGTCGCCTTCGCTGGCGGCCATTTATCTGCTGGCGGTGTGGGACGGCTTCTTCGGCGCGGTGGGGGTGACGGCGCTGCTGGCGGCCACGCCGGCGCTGGTGGGCCGCGAAAACATCGTGCAGGCAGGCGCCATCAGCATGCTGACGGTGCGCTTCGGCTCGATTCTTTCCCCGGCGATTGGCGGCCTGGTGATTGCCCATATGGGCATTGCCTGGAACTACGGCCTGGCGGCGTTTGGCACCCTGTTGACGCTGCTGCCGCTGCTGAGCCTGCCGCAGCTGATGCCGCCGCCGCAGCCGCGTGAACACCCGCTGCGCGCGTTGGCGGGCGGCTTCGCCTTCCTGTTCCAGAACAAGGTGATCGGCATGGTGGCGCTGATCGGCGCGCTGCTGACCATGGCCAGCGCGGTGCGCGTGCTGTACCCGGCGATGGCGGAGAGCTGGCACATCGACGCTGCCCACCTCGGCTATATGTACGCCGCCGTGCCGCTCGGCGCGGCCATCGGTGCGTTCACCAGCGGGCGCGTGGCGCACGTGGCGCGCCCCGGCTGGGTGATGCTGCTGACGGCGATCGCGGCGTTCGCCGCCATTGGCCTGTTCGGCCTGATGCCGTGGTACAGCCTGGCGTTGCTGTGCCTGGTGGCGTTCGGCTACCTGAGCGCGCTGAACTCGCTGCTGCAATACGGCCTGATCCAGAGCCTGACGCCGGACAACTTCCTCGGCCGCATCAACGGCCTGTGGACGGCGCAGAACGTGGTGGGCGATGCGCTGGGCGCATTATTGCTGGGGGCGATGGGCGCCTTCATGCTGCCGGCGATGAGCGCCAGCGGTTTCGGCTTCGGCGCGGCGGTGCTCGGCATCCTGTTGCTGTTCGCCATGACCGGTTTGCGCCAGGTGACGCTGCACAAACCGGAGCCGCAGCCCGCCACAGAAAAGTAGTCGAACGCGTTAAGACAACGCTGTGGGATCAAATAGCAATGCTTATCATCGGCATGCGTAAAACCCACAGCGTTTATGTCATGATTTCGAAATGAAAGAAGTGCTTACGTTTATTGACATAGCAAATATCGGCGAGTAATTTAGCGCGGAATTAACTCAAATGATAATCATTATTATATTGGTTATCACTTCAAATCCTTGAGGGCGAAGCGATGGATACTGCCGTGAACGACATCAATCGAAAGGAAATGCAGGAGCGCGAAGAACACCGGTTCGCCGCTGATTTTTCTCCGGCGTCGGGCTTCTTCTTTACCTCTCCTTTCCGCAGCTTGACCACCACCGGTTGTTTCAGCCGCATTCGCCTGCCGGCCGCAGACGGCGCCGACCTGAACGGCGAGTTCCAGCGCAGCGTACGGCAGGCGTTTGCCGAGGCCCGGCAGGCCGGTATCAAAAAACCGCTGCTGTGCGGCGCCATCCCGTTCGATACCCGGCAGCCTTCGGCGCTGTTTATTCCGCAGCAGAGCCGCTGGTTCGATCGCGCCGCCTTTATGGCCGGCGTTCGGCCGCCGGCGAACGGCCCTGAACTGGCCGGCGTGACGGAGCTGCCGCCGCAGCAGCCGTTTATGAACATGGTCAGCGACGCCGTCGACGCGATGAAGGCCGGCGAACTGGATAAAGTGGTGCTGTCGCGCCTGCTGGAGATCGAAACGCGCCAGCCGGTGGATCGCCATGCGCTGATGGCGCGCGTGATTGCCCAGAACCCGCACGGTTTCCATTTCCATGTGCCGCTGGAGCAGGGCGCGCTGTTGGGCGCCAGCCCGGAGCTGCTGCTACGCCAGGACGGCGGCCGTTTCTATTCCAACCCGCTGGCCGGTTCCGCCCGGCGCGAGGCCGACCCGCAGCGCGATCGCGAAGTGGGGGAGCGGCTGATGGCCTCGGCGAAAGATCGCCACGAGCATCGCATCGTCACCGAAAGCATGCGTGACGTGCTGGCCGGCCGCTGCCGCTACCTGAACGTGCCGCACACCCCTGAATTGTTGACTACCACGACGCTGTGGCATCTCTCCACGCCGATCGACGGCGAGGCGGCGTCTCCAGACGAAAATGCCCTGTCGCTGGCCTGCCTGCTGCACCCGACGCCGGCGCTGTGCGGCATGCCGACGGCCGAGGCGCACGCCCTGATCGGCAAGCTGGAGCCGTTCGATCGCGGCCTGTTCGGCGGCATCGTCGGCTGGTGCGACGACGAAGGCAACGGCGAGTGGGTAGTGACTATCCGCTGTGGCACCGTTGACGGCAACCGGGTGCGGCTGTTCGCCGGCGCCGGCATCGTGGAAGACTCTTCACCCAAATCTGAATGGCATGAAACAGGCACCAAACTCAGCACCATTCTGCGTGCCTTTGGTATGAATCAAGGATAACGACAAGATGAGCATTGCCTTTACCCCCTGGCCGGCGGAGTTCGCCAGCCGCTATCGCGAACGCGGCTACTGGACTGACAAGCCGCTGACCGAGATCCTCGATCGCCAGGCCAACAACGACGCCCCGGCGATTATCGACGCCCAGGGCAGCCTGACCTACCGCGAGCTGCAGCAGCGCGCCGATCGTCTGGCGGCCGCTCTGCTGCGCCGCGGCGTGAAATCCGGCGACACCGCGTTGGTCCAGCTGGGCAACGTGGCGGAGTTTTATATCGTGTTCTTCGCGCTGCTGAAAATTGGCGTGGCGCCGGTCAACGCGCTGTTCAGCCATCAGCGCAGCGAGCTGAACGCCTATGCCGAGCAGATCAAACCGGCGCTGCTGATCGCCGATCGCCAGCACGGGCTGTTTGCCGACGATCAATTCCTGAACGCCTTCCGCGATGCGCATCCTTCGCTGCGGGTTGTGGCGCTGCGCAGCCAGCCCGAGGGTGAACTGGCGCTAGCCGCCTGGCTGGACGAAGCGAGCGACGGTTTCGTCGCGCAGCCTTCCGCGGCCGATCAGGTGGCGTTCTTCCAGCTTTCCGGCGGCAGCACCGGTACGCCGAAGCTGATCCCGCGCACCCACAATGATTACTACTACAGCATTCGCCGCAGCGTGGAGATCTGCCGTTTCGACGCGCAGACCCGCTATCTGTGCGCGCTGCCGGTGGCGCACAACTACCCGATGAGTTCGCCGGGCGTGCTGGGCGTGTTTTATGGCGCCGGGCTGGTGGTGTTCGCCGCCGATCCGGACGCCGGGCAGTGCTTCCGCCTGATCGAACAGCACCAAATCAACGTGACGGCGCTGGTACCGCCGGCGGTCACGCTGTGGCTGCAGGCGATCGAAGAGTGGGGCGGCAATGCCCAGCTCGCCAGCCTGAAACTGCTGCAGGTGGGCGGCGCCAAGCTGGGCGAAACGCTGGCGGCACGCATTCAGAACGAAATCGGCTGCCAACTGCAGCAGGTGTTCGGCATGGCGGAAGGGCTGGTGAACTACACCCGGCTGGACGACGACGAACGCCACATCCTGACGACGCAAGGGCGGCCGATGTCGCCGGACGACGAAGTATGGGTGGCGGATGACGACGGCAATCCGTTGCCGGCGGGCGAGGTCGGGCGGTTGATGACGCGCGGGCCTTATACCTTCCGCGGTTACTACCAGAGCCCGGCGCACAACGCCGACGCCTTCGATGCCGACGGTTTCTACTGCTCCGGCGATCTGATCAGCATCAGCGAAGACGGCTACATCACCGTGCAGGGGCGGCAGAAAGATCAGATCAACCGCGGCGGAGAGAAGATCGCCGCCGAGGAGATCGAGAACCTGCTGCTGCGTCATCCGGACGTGATCAACGCCGCGCTGGTGTCGATGCCGGACGCGCTGATGGGGGAGAAGAGCTGCGCCTATATCATCGCCAACGCGCCGCTGAAGCCGGTGGTGCTGCGTCGCCACCTGCGCGAGCAGGGCGTGGCGGACTTCAAACTGCCGGATCGCTTTATTCAGGTGGACAGCCTGCCGCTGACCCCGGTCGGCAAAGTGGACAAAAAACGGCTGCGCCAGCAGCTCGACGCGCAACTACAGACTCAGGCTCAGGGAGATTAATCGATGGCCATTCCAAAACTTAATGATTACGCGCTGCCGACGGCGGACGAACTGCCGCAAAATAAAGTCACCTGGCAGGTAGAACCGCAGCGCGCCGCGCTGCTGATCCACGATATGCAGCAGTATTTCCTCAATTTCTGGGGCGAAGACAGTGCGCTGATTAAACAGGTGGTGGAGAACATCGCCAACCTGCGCCGCTACTGCAAACAGCAGGGCATTCCGGTGTTCTATACCGCGCAGCCGAACCAGCAGAGCGATGAAGATCGCGCGCTGTTGAACGACATGTGGGGGCCGGGCCTGAACAAACACCCTGAGCAGCAGGCGGTGACCGCCGCGCTGGCGCCGGACGAAGACGACACGGTGCTGGTGAAATGGCGCTACAGCGCCTTCCACCGCTCGCCGCTGCAGGAGATCCTGCAGGAGTCCGGCCGCGATCAGCTGATTATCTGCGGCGTGTATGCGCACATCGGCTGCCTGACCACCGCCATCGACGCCTTCATGCGCAACATCCAGCCGTTCATGGTGGCCGACGGCCTGGCGGACTTCTCGCGCGACGAACACCTGATGGCGCTGCGTTACACCGCCGGCCGCTGCGGCCGGGTGGTGACCACCGCGTCTCTGTTGCCGGCTGCCGGCATCGCCAGCATCGATGCACTGCGTCAGCAGATCCTGCCGCTGCTTGACGAAGACAGCGAAGACATGGGCAACGATGAGAACCTGATCGATTACGGCCTGGATTCGGTGCGCATCATGGAGCTGGCGACCCGCTGGCGCAAGATCCGCGGCGACATCGACTTTATCGCGCTGGCGCGCAACCCGACCATCGACAGCTGGTGGGCGCTGCTTTCCGAAGAGAAAGTCTGATTTTAATAACGATAATGCGGCGGCCGTCTGGTTTGACATAAAACGCCGCTCTTTTGAGCCATATCCAAAATAATTGCAGTTGCATCAAGGCGGCAAGAACGTGAGTTCCCAGGAGCTTACTCCGGTAAGTGACTGGGGCGAGCGAGCGCAGCCAACGCCGATGTAGCTGCAAGTATGAAGGATATAAGGAGATTACGATGAATACTTTGATAACCAAGGGAAAACGTGCGGCATTTCCGCTGATGCTGCTGTCCACGCTGCTGTTCTCCAACTCGTTGCTGGCGCAGACCGCGCCGGAAGTGCTGCGCAAGCCGGTTGGCAAGGGCGCCTATGAAATGGCCTACAGCCCGAGCGAGAACGCGCTGTACCTGGCGACGTCGCAGAGCCGCAAGCTGGACAAGGGCGGCATCGTTTACCGTCTGGATCCGACCACGCTGGACGTGACCCAAATTATCCATAACGACATCAAGCCGTTCGGCGCCGCCGTCAACGCCAAGACCGGCACGCTGTTCTTCGGCAACACCGTCAATAACTCGGTGACCGCCATCGACGCCAAGACCGGCGACGTGAAAGGCCGCCTGGTGCTGGACGCGCGCAAGCGTTCCGAGACCGTCAAGCCGCTGGCGCCGCGCGAACTGGTAGCGGATGCCGACAGCGATACCCTGTACATCACCGGGCTGGGTGAATCCAGCGTGGTGTGGGTGGTGGACGGTAAGGATCTGACCCTGCGCGCCACCGTGACCGACACCGGCAAATATGGCACCGGCCTGGCGCTGGACACCGCCGCCAAGCGCCTGTACGTCACCAACGCCGACGGCGAGCTGGTGACCATCGACACCCAATCCAACAAGGTGCTGTCGCGCAAGAAGCTGGATGAGTCCAAAGAGCACTTCTTCCTGAACATCAGCCTGGATACCGCTACCCATCGCGCGTTCATCACCGATTCCAAGCAGCCGCAGGTGCTGGTGGTGGATACCCGCAACGGCAACGTTCTGAGCAAGATCGACGTGCCGGAATCGCTGGCGGTGCTGTTCAACCCGGCGCGCAATGAAGTTTACGTCACCCATCGCCAGGCGGGTGAAGTGAGCGTAATCGACGCCAAGAGCTACAAGGTGCTGAACACCATCAAGACGCCGACCCATCCGAACAGCCTGGCGCTGTCGCCGGACGGCCAGACGCTGTACGTCAGCGTCAAGCAGGCTTCCAGCCGCGAGAAAGAAGCCACCGCGCCGGACGACGTGATCCGCGTAGCGCTGAAATAATCCCACGCAGGGTAAGCGCACATCGAACAGGCGAAGCGGCGACGCTCCGCCTGTTTTTTTTCGCCCCAGGATCTGCGGTATAAAGAGTGCATTGATCCGTTAACCCGAAGGAACGTTGGTTATGCCCGCCTCGCGCACCCCGCTGTTGTTGTCCATTATCACCCTGCTGCTGCTGGCCGCGCTGATCCACAGCGGCATCCGCCCTTACGATCGCACCACCTGGCTGATGGAGGTGGCGCCGGTATTGATCGCCTTGCCGCTGCTGTGGCTGACCCATCGCCGTTATCCGCTGACGCCGCTGCTCTATACGCTGATTTTCTTCCATGCGCTGATCCTGATTTTCGGCGGCATGTACAGTTACGCCCGCGTGCCGCTGGGGTTTGAGGTGCAGCAGTGGCTGGATCTTGGCCGCAACCCGTACGACAAACTGGGGCATTTTTTCCAGGGGCTGGTGCCGGCGCTGGTGGCGCGCGAGATCCTGCTGCGCGGCGGCTATGTGCAGGGGCGCAAGATGCTGGGCTTTGTGGTTTGCTGCATCGCGCTGGCCATCAGCGCCGTTTACGAGCTGATCGAGTGGTGGGCGGCGCTGGCGCTGGGCCAGGGTGCCGACGAGTTTCTCGGCACCCAGGGCGATCCGTGGGATACCCAGTCCGACATGTTCTGCGCGCTGCTCGGGGCGCTATGCGGTTTGCTGCTGTTCGCCGGCTGGCAAGACCGGCAAATTCGCCGCCTGCGCTGAGTATTTTCCGACGTTGATCAGGCCCGCCTTATGGCGGGTTTTTTTATTTATGCTCAGTTTGTTAATCCACTTTATGCGTGCATTGAATTAGAAAAAGGCTGCAAAATTCACTCTGTGAATTGTATGGCGTGATTGAATATGTATTTGTTTTTATTGTATTTTATTCTTTTTGTTAAGAATTTTCTTATCATTTGCGCTATGCTAATATTGCCACGTTTGATAGGGGCTAATGGGCGTTAACCAGTTTATCGCGCAGGGAATTATGAGATATATAATTAATAATAATATTAAATATCATGAAGATAGATCGGAGCTGATCTCGCTGCATGACGACATTCCGCCGATTGCGCTGACGGCCACGCTGAACCGCCTGCTTTCCGCCCTGGTGCGCAACAATAATCTGGTGCTTTCCCGCGAAACGCTGCTGATGCAGGTGTGGGAGGCGCATGGCCAGGTCGCTTCCGGCAACAACCTCAACAACACCATCTCGATTCTGCGCAAAGCGTTCTCTTCGCTCGGCGAGGAAGAGATCATCGTCACCCTGCCGCGGCAGGGGTTTATGTTTACCGCTCGCGAGCTGAAGACGGCGGACAGTTTGGCAACAGCGTTGCCGACAAGCGAAGAACAGCCTGCCCCGGCCCCAGTGGCATCATCTTCCGCTGTGCCGGGGCGGTGGAACAGATTGAAAGTTCTCGCATTGAGTGTGCTGTTGATCGTGGCGATGATTGGGAGCATTTGGGCCTGGCAAGATTCCGGCTATCCGGCAATTAGCACCACCACGGTGGGGAAAATTGGCCAGTGTGAGGTGAAATTTATCACTTCCTACCACAAGGTCGGCCCTAATCAGGTGGATTTAGCGCATCTGCAACAGATGCTGGATCAAAAAAATCATATCAAATGCAGTGAGCCGGCGACCATCTTCTATTACGACACCCCGTCAATAACGCCAAACACGACAGGGCAGGTCAGAGCCTCTTATTTCTATTATTGTCCGTCGGGAAAAATGGCGACGGGCGAAGTGCAATGCGAGAACTTCTATGAAAGCACGGGGCTGTAGTTTTTTCCGTACCTATTGCTACGGCCTGTTGGCCGCTCTGGCGTTGGTTTGCTGCGGTGTCTCCGTCTACCTGCTGTTTTTAAAGCCTCAGGTGCCGGAATGCCGGGCGGTGTTGTGGATGAGCAACCAGCAGGGCGACAAGACGCTGCGGCGCGCTCTGCTGATCAGCGTGCTGCCCGACGGCGCGCGGCGCGCGGTGGTGCGAATCAACGGCAGTTTGTTTGATAACGAGGTGAGGTATAACATCGATCGGGCGCTTGAGCTGGATTATCGCCGGCAGGGGGGCAACTATATATTCAATGTGGTCAGTAATACCCGGATGCCGCAAGACACGCTGAAATCCCCTGAGTTAAATCTGCGCCTGCCGCTGGAAGGGCGGCGATATCATCTGCACATTGAACAGGTGGATAAGCACCACTTTCTTTTCGTGAACAACTACGGGCCGATGTTCGTCTGCGCCACGGCATCTGGCGGATAGCCCCCGGTGACACCGGGGGCCGTTTATCTGCGGACCCTGGGGATAAATGGCAAAAGTATTAAGGCTGTTTATTGTCGATATAATTGTTGATGCACGGGCTGTTACCCGAACGCGGGCAAAACGTGAGCCACTGTTCAGTGTTCTCGGTACCTTCATTGCGAATGTTGTCGTAGTAATAGACATCCGCTCGTTTTTGGCAGCTGAACCCGGCGCGCCGTATCACCTGCTTAATATAATCCACATTGCCGCTGCCCAGCCTCATACTGTATATCTGGCAATTCTCATAGCTGCCTAATGGGTAGACGTTGATACGCGTGCTGTTTTGGTAAAGGATAACGATCGCAAAAGGCACCAGGCAGGCGGCGGCGATCATCAGCAGACGTTGTAATAAGCGGCGAAGATTGACGGCCGTATTATTTGACGATGCAACCGTCGCTGATTCTGCAATATTACTCTCTTTATTATCAGTCTCTTTCTCTCCATCAGTTCTATGAATACTCAACGCGCTAAATTTAAACCCCTGTCGAGGATAGGTAACGATAATTTCTTCTATGCCGAACTGTGCCAGCGATTTACGTAAGCCGGACACATAATTATTCAGGTTATTACTTGAAGCTTTTAGCCCATGCTCGACCCAAACATCATTAATCAGCCGCTCACGTAGCAGAAGCTGATGATTATTTCTGATGAATAACGATAGCAGTCGGCTGGTCGGTTTAAGTAAAGCTACTTTATTGTTGGCATTATCAATATGCGCCAGCGTACCTTCTTCCTCATTGTAGAGGATACTGTTGTTGATGATAAAAATCATTTTTATAACCTGCAACTTTCCTGTCGAGAGATTATTCTGAGACTTGAAATGGCTTTTTTCAATCCTTCGCAATGCTTGTAAATCGGATTTTTCTCTATATCGCTATTAATGAGGTATTTAGTCTGTTACTTGCTAAGTTTTTAAAAATAAATATCGATAATTAAAAGGTATTTATCAGTATTAAAATCTATTTGTATCCTATATTTTTTATAAAAATCCTGTGTTTTTGTATTTTAACGACATAACATTTTATTTTTTGGTTTTGCGGTGTAACTTTGTTCCCACTGATACGGAGCGCAAAAACGCGGCGTATTAGCCACGTAAATCATGCTCGCGAATATATCTGGAGCATTGATTACGTGACTCTTATGGATTTAATTGACTCCACTGCTTACTAAGGAATGTAAGGGATTTCTATGAAACTGAATAAAATTATGCTGGCCGCAGTGATGGCTCTGGGTGTTTCCTCTGTGGCGCACGCAGCAGATCAGGGCCACGGTAAAGTGACCTTCAGCGGTTCTATTATCGATGCACCATGCTCGATCGCCCCTGATTCTCTGGACCAAACCGTCGAGCTGGGCGCTATCTCTAACGTGGCGCTGAAAGAAGGCGGTAAATCAACTCCGCGCAACTTCCAGATCAAACTGGAGAACTGCGATCTGATCACTGAAACCAAAGACGGCAAGACCAAGAATAACACCGTTGCTCTGACCTTCTCCGGTTCAGCCTCTGCAGTGGATGCAAAACTGCTGGGCATTACCGGTACTGCCAAGGGTGCGGGCATCGCGATCACCGATGGCGCGGGCAACAACATCGAGCTAGGCAAGCCTTCCAATGCGCGTGAACTGCAAAACGGCAGCAACACCTTGAGCTTTGCCGCTTATCTGCAGGGTGCCACTGCCTCTACCACGGCAATCGTCCCGGGCGAATTCCAGTCCGTTGCCGACTTTACCCTGGCTTACCAGTAATCGTTATCTGACGAACTGCGTGTGATTATCGGGCATGTGGGGCAACCCGCATGCCATTTACCGAAAACCGTTATTTATCAAGGGATGGAAATGGAGTTTCGGGTTAAAGGAATAAAGGCGATTTGCCTATTGCTGTTGCTGATTTGCTTTGCGGGAAAGGCTATTTCTGCCG
The DNA here is from genome assembly GCF_900182895.1 of Serratia sp. CC22-02. Taxonomy (NCBI): domain Bacteria; kingdom Pseudomonadati; phylum Pseudomonadota; class Gammaproteobacteria; order Enterobacterales; family Yersiniaceae; genus Serratia; species Serratia sp. CC22-02. The sequence goes on from NZ_FXUD01000003.1 coordinate 39,318, forward strand.
TGCAAGGGCAGGGGCGCGTCAATATGCAAGGGGCCATTATCGATACTGCCTGCGCCATCGCGACGGAGAGCCGTGAGCAAATTATCGCGATGGGCATAACCCCGGTAGCGGACATTGTTCGGGACGGAAGAGGAAAAGAGGTGCCCTTCAGTATTGAACTAATTAATTGCGTGCTGGAGCGTGCGGACAACAATTTGCCGGATTGGCGGCAATTCCAGGTGACGTTCGATGGTCACAATGACGGGGGGATGTTTAGCGTTAATGGCGATGTTTCCGGTCTGGCGATAAGAATAACTGACTCGACGGGAAATATCGCACGCCCGGGCATGCCGTTACCGGCGCTTGATATTTTGCCGGGAAATTATCGGCTGAATTTTTCAATGTCGCTGGTAAGCAATAAACAAGTGTTGAAGGCGGGAAGTTATTTTTCATCGGTACGTTTCAAAATGGATTATTACTGAGGCGAACGATGTTTTAGGGAAAGTTAATCGATAGAAGGTTATGGATATGATGTTTCTTCCTGCGGATAAGCCGTTTCGTTTGCATATTTTGAGCGCCTGCGTGGCTTTGGTGCTGGGCGGCCTGATGGTCGACGCCAGCGCGGTGGAAGAAATTCAGTTCAACACCGACGTGCTGGATGTGAACGACCGTAAAAATATCGATTTGAGCCAGTTTTCCCGCGGTGGTTACATCATGCCTGGCCGTTACAGCATGGTGGTGCACCTGAACAAGAACGATCTGCCGGAGCAGCAGGTGCCGTTCTACGCCCCGGACGACGATCCGAACGGCAGCCGTGCCTGCCTGTCGCCGCCGCTGGTGGCTTTGCTGGGGCTGAAGGAGGGGCTGATGAAGCAGCTGACCTGGTGGCACCAGAATGAATGCCTGGACGAAGCCAGCCTGAAGGGGATGGAGGTGCGTGGCGATCTGGCGACGTCATCGTTGTATCTCAGTATTCCACAGGCGTATCTGGAGTATACCTCGGAGGACTGGGATCCGCCGTCGCGCTGGGACGAAGGCGTGCCCGGCCTGCTGCTGGACTACAGCGTTAACGGCCAGACGCAAAAAAACCTGCAGGGCGGCGGCAACAGCGCCAGCCTCGGCGGTAACGGCACGGTGGGTGGCAACCTCGGCGCCTGGCGTCTGCGCGCCGACTGGCAGGGGCAGTTGAACCGCGTCTCGGGCGGTGGGCAGGGCAGCACCACGCAGCGTCTGGACTGGAGCCGTTACTACGCCTACCGGGCGCTGCCGGCGCTGCGCTCAAAATTGACGTTGGGCGAGGACTATCTGGACTCCGGGCTGTTCGACAGCTTCCGTTTCGGCGGTATGAGCCTGCGCTCCGACGACAACATGCTGCCGCCTAACCTGCGCGGCTATGCGCCGGAGGTGGTGGGCGTCGCGAAGAGTAACGCCAAGGTGACCATCAGCCAGCAGGGCCGGGTGCTGTACGAGACCCAGGTGGCGGCGGGCCCGTTCCGCATTCAGGACATTAACGATGCGGTGTCCGGCGAACTGGATGTGCGAGTGGAAGAGCAGGACGGTAGCGTGCAGGCGTTCAAGATGAACACCGCCAGCATTCCTTATCTGACGCGGCCCGGCTCGGTGCGTTACAAACTGGCGCTCGGCCAGCCTTCGGATATGGATCATCGCTATCGCGGGCCGATGTTCGGCACCGGCGAGTTTTCCTGGGGGGTGAGCAACGGCTGGTCGCTGTACGGCGGTGCGCTGCTGGGCGGCGACTATAACGCGCTGGCGCTCGGCATCGGCCGCGACCTGATGCTGCTGGGGGCGCTGTCGTTCGACGTGACCCAGTCGCGCGCCAAATTGCCGCAGGAGGATGAGGCGTTGAGCGGCGGTTCGTACCGCGTCAGCTACTCGAAGACCTTCGATGAGCTGGACAGCCAGGTGACCTTCGCCGGTTACCGCTTCTCGGAGCAGAACTTTATGAGCATGAGCGAATACCTGGATGCACGCGAATATGGGCGGCGCTTTGGCAACAGCAAAGAGATGTACACCATCAGCTATAACCAGCAGCTGCGCGAGCTGGGGCTGAGTGCGTACCTCAACTATAACCACCAGACCTATTGGGATCGCCCGGCCAACGACCGCTACAACCTGACGATGGCGCGCTATTTCGATATCGGCCGGTTTAAAAGCCTTAGCCTGTCGCTGTCGGCCTATCGCAACCGCTACAACGGCGTGAACGACGACGGCATGTACCTGTCGCTGTCGGTGCCTTGGGGCGGTGGCACCCTGAGCTATAACGCGGCGCTGAACCGCAACGACATCACCAACCGGGTAGGGTACTACGACCGGATTGATGAACGCAGCAACTATCAGATCAGCACCGGCAATGCGCGTAGCGGGGTCAATATGAGCGGCTATTACAACCGCGACGGCGACGCGGCGCGCGTGAGCGCCAACGCCAGCTATCAGCAGGATCGCTACCGCGCGATGGGGTTCTCCGCGCAGGGCGGTATGACGCTGACGGCGGAAGGCGGAGCGCTGCACCGTATCGGCATGCCGGGCGGCACCCGGTTGCTGTTGGATACCGAAGGGGTAGCTGGGGTGCCGGTGCGCGGCTACGGCAGCACCGTGGCAACCAACCGCTGGGGCAAGGCGGTGGTGGCGGACGTCAACAGCTACTACCGCAACAAGGCGAGCATCGATCTGAACGCGCTGGGCGATAACGCCGAGGCCACCAAATCGGTGGTGCAGGCGACGTTGACCGAAGGCGCCATCGGCTACCGCAAGTTTGCGGTGATCGCCGGGGAGAAGGCGATGGCGGTGATCAAACTGGCGGACGGCGGCGAACCGCCGTTCGGCGCCACGGTGCTGAATGCGCGTAAACAAGAGACCGGCATCGTCAACGACGGCGGCAGCGTCTACCTGAGCGGCATCAACGCCGGGGAGACTATGACTGTGCACTGGAGCGGCACGGCGCAGTGCCGGGTACAGATGCCGACGCCATTGCCGCAAGATATGCTGAGTACGAATTTACTGCTGCCGTGCCATGCGCTGAGCGCGGGCGACGGCGGCAACGAACACTGAATTGAGGAGTATTTATGATGAACACACGTCACGTTTTCAGTCTGTTGGCCACCACCTCTCTGCTGGCCGGCGCGTTGAGCCCGGTAGCGAATGCCGCTATCGCGCTGGATCGCACCCGCGTGATTTTCGACGGCAGCGTGCAGTCGGTGAGCCTGAGCGTCAGCAACCAGAACAAGCAGCTGCCATACCTGGCGCAAGGCTGGCTGGAGGACGAGCAGGGCAACAAGATCCAGAGCCCGCTGACGGTATTGCCGCCGGTGCAACGCATCGAGCCGGGCAAGCCGAGCCAGGTGAAGATCCAGGCGCTGCCTGCGGCGAAGCTGCTGCCGCAGGACCGGGAATCGCTGTACTACTTCAATCTGCGCGAGATCCCGCCGAAGAGCAACAAGCCGAACTCGCTGCAGATCGCCCTGCAGACGCGTATCAAGCTGTTCTACCGCCCGCCGGCGATCGCCCCCGAACGCAACGCGGCGCCGTGGCAGGAGCAGCTGACGCTGACCAAGCAGGGCGATAAGTATGTGGTGAACAACCCAACGCCGTACTACGTCACCATTGTGGATGCCGCCAGCCGTAAAGACGCGGTGAGCCCGCAGAACTTTGAACCGTTTATGGTGCCGCCGAAGGGCAGCCTGCCGCTGACGGTCAGCGCGGGGAGCGTCGGCGGCAGCCCGGTGCTGACTTACATCAACGACTACGGCGGCCGGCCGCAACTGACCTTCAGCTGCAGCGGCAACAGCTGCACGGTGGTGCCGGAGAGAAATGCTCCTAAGTGAATTAATTCGGCCAATCAGCAAAGAGATAGCGGTTTTTTGAGCCAACCATGAATAGATTTATAGGAAAAGGGAAGAAAGTGATGCGGTTAGCAAAATTAAAAAGCATTCTTTTCCTGAGCGGGACTTCTTGGCTTTTATTCGCCGAGCCGGTGACAGGGGCTTCGACCATGACAGTCAAGGTGGCTGTTTTTGCTCCGCCCTGCGTGCTTAACGATAATAAGGCGATCGAAGTCAACTTTGGTGACGAAGTGATGACAACTCGAATCGATGGCAGTAATTACCGAACCTCGCTGGAGTATTCCTTCACTTGTAGCCACCCGCAAAAAAATAGCATGAGGTTGTTGGTAGGCGGGACATCTTTTGGTATAGACAACAATTTACTCCGGACTAGTGTTAACGGCTTGGGAATTGCTTTTTTGAAAGACTCTTCACGTATCGCGTTAAATAGCTGGCAAAATTTCACGTATCCCAAGTTATCTAGATTAGAGGCAGTGTTGGTTAAACAAACTGATGTGACTCTGATTACTGGGGTTTTTACGGCATCTGCCACGTTGCGCGTTGATTATCAATGAACCTGGAGAGTGTATGAAACCGAGTTCAGCCATAATTTTGTTATGCGCAATGATGATATTTTTCCCCACTACACAAGCTGCAGAGCAAGTGGATATCCTAATCAGGGGCATTTTACGTGCACCACCACCTTGTAGGATAAATGATGGCGGCGTTGTGGCTGTGGACTTCGGTCAACGTGTAGGTGTCAACAAGGTCGACGGTATTAACTATCGTCAAGCGGTAAATTACCGTATTAATTGCGATTCAACGGAAACGCGACCGTGGAAAATGTCTCTTACCCTCAAAGGGAACGCGACTGATTTTGATAAGGCAGCGATACAAACTGATAACGGAAATCTAGGCATTCGCATTTATCAGGATAATGTGCCGTTTACGCTCAATAGTAGCATCAAAATCGATCCAGCCAATCCACCACGTTTGGAGGCGGTACCGATAGCAAAACCCGGAGAGAAATTGTCGGGAGGAGCATTTGCTGCAACGGCGATATTGCAAGCGGATTACCTCTAGTTTGGCAGTGTTAATTACGGACAGTCACGTGAAATGTTCGTAGGGAGGGGAACAGATATGGGTTTGAAAAGAAGAACTCACACGTGGCTAAATGTGTTGGGAGCGCTGTTATTAACAGGGGGAAGCGTATTTTGTTCAACGGCGGACAACATGCGTTTTAGTGGTGCACTCGTGGCAGAGCCATGTACTTTACGTCCTGGCGACGAAAACATTCGGCTGGAATTTGGTTCAGTGATTGATAAATACCTCTATACATATGGTCGTACCCTTGGAAAAGCGTTCAGTCTCGTGCTGCAGGATTGTGATGTGAGCTTAGGGAAAACGGTAAAGGTGACCTTTAACGGGGCTGAAAGCAAGGCTTTGCCTGGGCTACTAGTACCCGATGGTGGTAGTCAGGTTAAAGGTATCGCGTTGGGAATCGAAACAATAGCGGGCTTACCCGTCCCATTAAACAAATCCAGCCATGGTTTTACATTGACCAAAGGAAACAATAGTGTGCAACTACAGGTGTATGTCCAGGGTGAACCGGAGGCAATAGCACAAAGGAGTATTGGCCTCGGCACCTTTTCTGGCGTTGCGACTTTCAGTTTGGAATATGAATAGATTCCATTGTAAGGGGCGTTAGTGATTTGTTTCCTAATTCAAGGGGGCTGTACTGAGTATAAATAGTATAAGGATAAAACATGATAAGGGAAAAGGTTAGCGTGTATGGCCGGGAGTATCAGTTCGGTATGCTGCGTTATTACGCGGCGGTGGGTGGGCTGATACTTATGATGCCTCTTAGTCTCGTGACTCTATTCTGGTTGTTGCCTGATGCGAAAGCAATGGACAACTGGCAAGTCGATGGCGTCAATGGTGTATTGTATGTCCGAGGTGCATTAACCGAAAGTGCCTGTCGGTTGGAGATGGACAGCGCCAGGCAGGATATCTGGCTGGGTGAAATTTCCACAGGGCAACTTGAACGACCGGGAGAACGTGCTATACCGGCCGTGGTGAAATTGCGTTTACGTGATTGTCTGCGTACATCGGCTAGAAACAGAGACAAGCGTTCAGGCATGCTCAGTTGGTCGCAGGCACAACCATCCGTACGGGTAAGCTTCCGGGCTGTGGCGGATGCAGATAACCCACAATTGGTGAAAGTACTGGGCGTGAAGGGCGTGGGCCTGCGAATGTTGGATGTTCACGATGAGGATGTGCGCCTGGGGAGCCGCGGTAAACCTCTCTGGCTGTCGCCGGGAGATAATGTGCTGAACTATCGTATCGCGGCAGAACGCACCGTAGCTCCTTTACAAGCGGGAAGTTATCAATCGACGATCGATTTTCATCTGAGTTACGACTGACTGGTTGAAGTGACATCCGAAAAATAGAGCGTTACTCCTAGGTCTGGGTAGGCGTTTTGGATTTTGGAGGGTTACTCTCGGTCACGAGTTGATGTGGATTTCAACTTGAGGGGGGCGATAAAGTGGTAGGGTGAACTATCTGCAAACTATCAATCACTGAATATATAGTGTATGGAACGAGTAACTCTGGCGAATAAAGCAATTAATATTCCCAACTTACAGTGATGCGAGCTAGAACTGTTAGGTAAAGAGGTGGGGATAGCATTAAAAAGACACCTATTAGAAATTCTAGCATCCTGAATAGGTGACAGAATTTCCATTCTTGAAGCAAGAAGGTATATGTCATTTATTTTGTTTTTTCAGAGGTTGGTTTTGTCAGTGAAAACGAAATGCTGCTGAGATTAGCGATAATAAAAAAGAGTAATGTCGGCTTTTGATTTCCAATGGCTAATATTACTATGAAAACCGCAAGGATATAGAGAAATGAGTGCATTTATACTCCGCGTTGCCTTTTTATTTATTATAACCCCACTCTCTATGGCATATGGTTACGAATCTTGGGTGGGGCCAAATACACCGTATCTGGTAGGTAGTGTTTACGAGATACGTTACGATTACGCAATTTCAGATAACGGCCTATCTCCCGCACAAAATGCCATTATTCCAAATTGTTACAACAGTGACTGTGTGTTTGCTCCAATACCCCGAACAGGATTGGGACCTAGCGCAAATTTATGTGATAGTGGCGGCGTATGTATTGGGAGTGCTGTGAAAGACGGAGTTAGAATACGAGCGGGTACCACATGGAGAGAAGCATTTGAATTATTTATAAAAAAATACGGTCAGTCTGGTACTTTCTCTTTTTCCAACTGGCTGTCACCTAAATATATTAATCAAGTAGCATGGGAGAAAATGTGTGTCGGGTTTGCAGCAATTCCCTCAGTTGGTATTAACATTTCTGTGCTCGCTCCAGATGCCTCGTGTGGCTCAGTACCAAAACCCACTCTTCAGTGCACTGTCAACATTCCTGGGGCCTTAGATCTCGGAGCAGTCACCGCGGGAATCACTGACGCAGCGGGTAACACCTCGGGAAATGTCGAATGCAATAGCACTGCAACACTAACCGGGAGTCTATTGAACAACCCAAAAATAGATGGGTATGACGTGGTGATAGAAATCAATAATCGAATAATGGAGCGTTCTGCTATTACGATCGGCACGGGGATGAGTGTACCTCTAAGGATAAAAGCGACCATCCGTGGCACTCTGAACAACACCGGTAACTACTCATCTGATGCAGTGCTACAAATCTCATATTATTGAATAGTTGGATATTTACCTATAATTCCAAATATCTAATTGGTAAGTGCGCAGCAGAATCTAGGTTGCCATAGCCATGAAGAAAAACAGAGTACAGACTGTATATGGTTATATAGCGCCACGCGGCTCTCTAGGGCGGCTGTCATTGATAGCACTGCCTGAATTGATTGTTTTTAAGCCCAGCCTGGCAGAGTTGACCGTATCTGACCGTGGTTATCGATCTCTTGCCACATAATGTGGTGGGCTGGTTGATGAAACTTACTCTCTCAAGCGTGCTGGCTGTGGATACGCTGCTGATTGCTGTCTGGTATAAGCCAGCAGAAAACGCCATTGTGCACAGTGATCAGGGGCTTCAGTATGGTAGTGGTGAATGGCTGCGGTTCTGCTGGCCCAATAACCTGGCACCAGGCATGTACAGTCGTGGTAACCGCTAGGATAATGCCGTGGAACGAAACGTTCTTCAGTTATCTTATTTAAATCTTATCCGGTAACGTGGTTTTTAATTATTTATCTGAAGGGGAAATAATGAAACCGATAAATATCATCATCGATGACGAGAATCGCTATTTCGCCGCCGGCTTGCGGCTAATCATTGCAAAATATGCTCAGCAGCATAATAAAATCGCCTGTTTTCTGGCTGTGGATAGCGGTGAACGACCTGACATTGTGCTGACCTCTCAAGCCAGACGCGTCCGGCGTTGGGGGGCTTGTGCGGGGGCATATATTGTTACCATCAAAGAAAGGCAAAACGTTGTCACTAGGCGAGCAAGCCGGGTGTTGTATCGCAGCGATGACGTGAAATACCTCTTTACGCTGCTGACGGACACCTTAGCCAATCCGGGTCCGGTATGTCGGTTTGCCAGCCAGGCGCTGACACCGCGGGAGCGGCAGGTTATCGGCTATTTGCGGCGCGGGTTGGATCAATCCCAAACCGCCAGAGTATTGGGCGTTAGCGTCAAAACGATTCACAGCCATAAACGGTCGATAATGAGCAAAATGATGCTGGACCGACCTCATGACTTTATCTATTGGTTGCTCTCACATGAGGGAGAATATTCCTAACCGCGATGAGGGATGTTCCGTTTATTATTTTTTCTATATCTTTTTTAAGTTCACATAAACAATAAAATTCATTTTGTGAATGTTTTTTTGTTATTAATTCATTACTAATATTCCAGGAGCTGCTCATGGGGAAAACAGTTGTTTCATTGATTCTCGCCTGCTCGATGCTGGTGACTTACGCGCACGCCGGTTTCAACGGTAACCAAGGTGTGTCGGGAAACGAAGGGACCGGGAGCGGCGCCGGCAACAGCAATGTCGGCGTATGTATTAACGGCAACGGCCAAAATGCGGGGCAGTGTGCAGGAGAAAGCAACGGCGCCGCCAAACCGAAAGAAAAAGACAAAAGCGAGACGTTGAAGTCCATTTGTTCTTCACCCTTTATGAAAAAGTATGCCGCTATTTGCCAGTAGTCATTGCTCATATTAACAAGCAGGGATGCCTCCCTGCTTTTTTTGTGATCCTGGTCGGAGAGGGCTATGGATTCAGTTCTAAAGATAACCCTAGGGAATAATACCGATCCGGTATCTGGTTAGGTGGTTTTTTAGAAATAAAGCGCGTCAATAAGCGTTACCAAAGGAAGGTGCAGTGAGTTTATTTTTTCTGGCGATATTACTGTTTTGCCTGAGTGTGTTTTCATTTTTTATGCATGCGAAACGTATGAGAAAAAGGCGTTTAACGCTACAAGGAGAGATGGTCGATAGAACGATGCGACGGTGGTTACGAGGCTAATTGCAATCATCAGGAGTCGCTTGATGACGAGTCCTTGCCCTGAAAAGCAAAAACCCGCCATAGGCGGGTTCTCTAAATAGGGCGACCGGACTCGGACAACCGGCGCTGGCGCCGGGTTGAACAGCGCTTTAGCGCTGGCCCGCAGGGTGAGGCCTTTGGCCGAATAATCGAACG